>CAVZKE010000034.1:0-133139 GCA_963775745.1 uncultured Actinomycetota bacterium | reverse complement strand
GCTACGGTGACCTCTTCGGCGTGCCGGACGCGCAGCTCACGCCGTTTGTCGCCGGGCTGCGCACCCGCGAGCAGCTCTTCGCGGACTGCGAGATCATCCTGCTCCCCAAGCCGCAGCCCCAGGACCTGACCGCGATGCGAACCGGGCAGGTCCTGTGGGGCTGGCCGCATTGTGTCCAGGACAGGGAGATCACCCAGCTGAGCATCGACCGGCGGCTCACGCTGATCGCCTTCGAAGCCATGAACCACTGGTCGGCCGACGGAAGCTTCGCCCTGCACGTCTTCCACAAGAACAACGAAATGGCTGGCTACTGCTCCGTGCTGCACGCCCTGCAGCTCATCGGAACGACCGGCGAATATGGCCGCCAGCTGCGGGCGGCGGTGATCGGCTTCGGGGCCACCGGCCGCGGCGCGGTCACCGCCCTGAAGGCGCACGGCGTGAACGAGGTCAACGTCCTGACCCATCGTGAGGTCAGCGCCGTGGCCTCGCCGATCCATTCAGTGCGGATGGTGCATTTCGATCGCGACGCCAACGACCCCAGCCGCTGCCACGCGCTCTTCGATAGCGGCCCGGTGCCGCTGTCCGCTTTCCTGTCCAGACACGACATCGTGGTCAACTGCGTCCTGCAGGACACCGACGCGCCGATGATCTTCGTCACCCTCGAGGACCTCGGCTTCTTCGCTCCTGGCAGCCTCATCGTCGATGTGTCCTGCGATGCGGGTATGGGCTTCAGCTGGGCGCGCCCCACCTCCTTCGCCGAGCCGATATTCACGGTCGGCGACAACATCCGCTACTACGCCGTCGACCACAGCCCCTCGCACCTGTGGGACTCCGCCAGCTGGGAGATCAGCGAGGCGCTGCTGCCGCACCTGCGGGCCGTGCTGGAAGGCCCAGCGTCCTGGGACCGGAACGAGACCATCCGGCGCGCCCTCGAGATCCGGGACGGCGTCATCCAGAACCCCCGCATCCTTTCCTTCCAGCACCGCGCGCCTGACTATCCGCATCCGGTAGGCCTGTGACCCGCTTGCCGCCCGCCTGATATCCCGTGTCTCCGTGGCCAATGGCGGCACCAGCCCGATCCGCTAACGTGGGCAAATCTGGCATTCCCGAGCCATTGCCCGCCGCTGAGTCGGCTGCTCGCCGACGGCGGTTCAACTCCAGCACTGGCCAGGCAGGCCGGCCAAAGTCGCCAAATGGTTGACGTGGCGCAGCGTGGGCAGTATGTCCGGCGGAAGTACATACCTGGAGGCTTTGTGGAGGTTCAGTGTCCAGCATGACGAAAAAGGGCGCCGCACGGCATCGCGCGCAGCAGGCGGCGGCCCAGGTCAAGCCCGTGGCCGCCCAGGCAGCGTCGCAGGTCAAGCCCGTGGCCGCCCAGGTCGCGGCCCAGCTCAAGCCGGTCGCAGCCCAGGCAGCTTCCCAGGTCAAGCCCGTGGCCACCCAGGTCGCGGCCCAGGTCAAGCCGGTCGCAGCCCAGGTGGCGGCCCAGGTCAAGCCGGTCGCAGCCCAGGTGGCGGCCCAGGTCAAGCCGGTAGCCCAGAGTGCCGGAGAAGCTACCCGGCGCGGCATATTCAGGACGCGCGTCTGGGCCGCCCCGCAGGTTGAGCGCTCCGCACAGGTCGTTCAGGACTCGGTCGCGCCCAAGGTCTCTGCCATGCTCTTCGCGGCCGCGCAGCGAATCGAGCCAGCGAAGCCACGGCGGCGGCGCCTGGGCAAGGCGGTCGGCCTGTCCCTGCTGGTGGCCGCCCTCGGCGCTGCTGCGGCAGCACTCCGTCGCCGGACCAAGCCGGATCTCTGGGCGCCGACCTCGAAGACCGGACCTGAAACCCCCGCTACCGACAGTCCCATGCCGCCCGCCCGCCCGGCGACCAGCACGGACGCGGAGGTGAACAGCCAAGTCCGCACCCCCTGATCGCACTGGTGCCCACCCCAGCCGCCCGAATCCGCATCCCCGGGCGGCCCACGTGCCCACCATCGCCGCCTGAACGCGCAACCCGGCCGCCCGAGTCCGCACCCCGGGGCGGCCCACGTGCCCACCCTCGCCGCCCGAACGCGCAACCCGGCCGCCCGAGTTCGCACGCGTGCTAGTTGACCAGGCCCGGCCGGTCCGAACCAGGGCGCCGGCGGCACTGGCCATTGTGTTCTCAGCGGGTCGTCGGCCTGCCTCATGCGGTGACCAAGGACCCTACGCGCGCGTGTGCTGACGCGGCAGCCTCGGGGTAGGAGGTGATGGACGTGGTGAGCGCTACGCAGCGGGCAGGCGAGCCGGCGGGGAGCGCGACGGCGCCCCGCGTCGCCATTGCCGTCGGCAGGCCAGATTCGCCAGGCAGGACATACCAAGTGGACTCGCCTGATCGGCTCCTGCGCATGCTGGCTCTGCTGACCGAAGCGGACGACGAGTTGAGGCAGGTGGATCTGCCGCCACAGTCCCTGGCCCGGGCCCAACGGCAGCTCGAGGCGGTCAGCACGGAGATCGAACGGTCGGTATCCCCGGCCCTCGCCGACGAGCTGCACCGGCTCCTCGGGGACCGCGCGGCGGCGCTGAGCCCCCGCGAGGTGCGGATCCAGTACGTGGCGCTGCTGGGCTGGGTCAGCGGCCTGGTGATCGGCATGCTGAGCCAGCTGGAAGCCGTCCGGAATGACCAGCGCCGGAACGACCCGGCCGTGCGGCTGTCGGCTTAGCCGTCGCTGGCCTGTATTCAGCGTGCCGCAGCACTTGTACCGGATTTTGTAAGGATCTATCGGACATAAAGGCACACTGACCAACCATAATCCGGTAAAAGTGACGAGCCAGCGCGACTCCGTTGACCACATAGAGTAATCAGTGGGTACGGCTGCGTGGTCACCGGGTAGAACAGGCAGGTGGGCGGAACACGGGGCTCGCCGATCTGACAGGGCGGGAAGCGCACGGGCAATGCTGAAACAGCTATTGAGAGGTTCGGGGCGCCGCTTCGCCGCCGTGAGCCTGACCGCGGTCTTGATGATCGCGATAATGGCGGATTTGACGGCCGCTGGCCGGACGGGCGGCTCGCCGTCGAGATCGTGCGCGAGCCGGTCCGCTGCACGGCCTACGTGCCCGACATCGGCAGCCTGCTGCCGGTCTATGTGGCCGACCGCTACGAGCGATTCGACGCCCGTCCCTTTCCGCTGCTGACCGAGGATGAGATCGAACGCTACATCGCGGCCAATGTCGCGGCCGTTCGTGACGTCGTCGCCAGCGTGGGCCCGGATGGGGCCCTGGCGAAATCACCTCGTGATGGGCCCAGTGATCCTGGCTCGCGCGCTAGCCGACCGGATCCCCTATGCCGTCAAGATCCACGGCTCGGCGCTGGAGTACACCGTCCGGCCCCACATCGAACGATTCGGCCCGTACGCCCGCGAGGGCCTGTCCGGCGCAACCGGGGTCCTGGTCGGCTCGCGCCATACGGCCGAGAGCCTGTGGGAAGTGGCTGGCCTGCCGGACCTTCCGGCCCGGACCCGGCTGCTCCCGCCCGGCGTCGATGTCCGCCGGTTTCACCTGCGAACTCCGGCCGAGGCCAAGGACAGGCTGCAGGCCCTGGCCGCCCGGCTCGAGGCAGACCCGCCGGCCTGCGGCGGGGAGGCGGGCGGGGCGCAGGCGATCAGGGCGGCCGACCCTACCCGGGAGCGGATCGTCAGCTACGTCGGAAAGCTCATCGCCTCGAAGGGCGTGGATTGCTCATCGCCGCATGGCCGCTGGTCATCGAGCGCGCTCCGGACGCCCGCCTGATGATCGCCGGGTTCGGTGCCTATCGCCAGGCGCTGCTTGACCTGGCCCGCAGCCTGGGCGACGGCGATCTAGCGGCCGCGCGCGTCATCGCCAGCCGCGGGCGGCAACTGGAAGGGGGGCCGCCCGGCGAGCTGCATTTCCTGGCCGCGTTCCTCGACGGCCTCACCGGCACGGAACGGGAACGGTACCTGGCCGCCTCGCGGGCCGCTATGCGGCGGATACATTTTGCCGGGCGGATCGAGCACGATGATGTCTCCGAACTGATGTGCGCGTCTGCGGCGGTGGTCATCCCGAGCACCTTTCCCGAAGCGTTCGGCATGGTCCTCGCGGAGGCGGCGTGCTGCGGGTCGATGCCCCTGTCGGCCGCCCACTCCGGGCTGGCCGAGGTGACTGAGCTGCTGGTACCCGGAGTACGGCAGGATCTGCGGCCAAAGCTGTCGTTCCAGCTGGGTTCGGGCGCCGTGCGCCAGATCGCGGACAAGCTGGGCTGCTGGCTGTCTTTCACTGCCGATACGCCGAACTCCTGGCGGCACGCGCGCGCGAAGCTGGCCGAGCTGGCCTGCGCTGAGTTCGGCTGGGAGGAAGTGGCCCACGGCGTTGCCGCCGCGGCGCAAGGGCGGCTCGCCGGGCTGCCGGGGATGCTCCCGGCCTTAACGGCCACGCGGGTCCTGGGGGCGCATGGCTGGGGCAGCGGCCCGGGGTTCCCGGGGTTCTATGGCCGGGGCACAGGCCCGGGGTTCAATGGCCGGGGCACAGGCCCGGGGTTCAATGGCTGGGCAAAGGCGCGGGTCAATGGTCGATCTTGCTGGATGGGATGCAGTACGCTGGCCTGGCCGTTCGGCGCATCCGGCCTGACCATCCATCGTGGCCACCGGTACCCGCACCCGCTGGTACCCCGGGCTGGCCGGCGCCCGGGCCGAGCGTTCGTGGCGCTACCTTGACGTGCTATACCTCGCCGGATCGGAGTCTGCAATGGGGGCCTTCGTCAACGACGTCAGCCCGGCGGCCGCCGCCGCGCTGCTGCGGCAGGCCCGCTGATGAACCTCCTGGTGACCGGCGGGGCCGGCTACATCGGCAGCGTGGTGACGCGGATGCTGCTGGCCGAGGGGCACGACGTCGTGGTCCTCGACGATCTGTCCACCGGCCACGCCGACGCCGTTCCCGCCCGCGCCGAACTGATTGTCGCCGACATCCGGGAGGCCGGCCAGGTGGCCGCGTCCCGCAGCTTCGACGGCATGCTGCATTTCGCCGCGAAATCGCTGGTCGGCGAGTCGATGGCCGAGCCTGCCCGGTACTGGTTCACGAACGTTGACGGGACAAGGTCGCTGCTCGAGGCGATCCGCGGCCACGGCGTGCCGCGCTTGGTGTTCTCCTCGACGGCGGCCACTTACGGCGAGCCAGGCACCATACCGATCACCGAGGACGCGCCGTGCCGGCCGACCAGCCCCTATGGTGCCAGCAAGCTCGCGACCGACCTGATGATCCGCGATTACGCGGTGGCCTATGGCTTCGCGGCGGTCAGCTTGCGCTACTTCAACGTCGCGGGGGCCAGCCATGGCGCAGGCGAACGCCATCAGCCCGAGACCCACCTCATCCCCAACGTGCTAGCCACGGCCGCCGGGCGGCGCGATGCGGTCCAGGTCTTCGGCGAGGACTACGACACGCCCGACGGCACCTGTATCCGTGACTACGTCCACATCGAGGACCTGGCCCGGGCCCATCTGCTCGCGCTGGCCGGCGCGCAGCGCCGCGAGCACCGGGTCTACAACCTGGGCAGTTCCGACGGCTTCTCGGTACGCGAGGTGATCGCTGCGGCCGAGCAAGTCACCGGCCGCCGACTGCCGACCCGGCTGGCCGGGCGGCGCCCGGGCGACCCGGCCCGGCTGATCGCGTCGAGCGAGCGCATCGGCGATGAACTGGGGTGGCACGCGAAACACGACCTCACGCGCATCATGGCCGATGCCTGGTCGTTCCACCGCGAGTCACCAGGGACCAGCTGACCACACTGCCCGGCGCCGCTCCGGCGCCGGCTATCGGCCCGCCCGTCGGCCCACGACCCGCAACCGGCGCACCACGGCAGCAGACGGGATTGATCCTGAACGGGTCCGCAGCGCTATCGCGGGGCCGAGGCAGGCGGATACGCTGCTGTTACGTTCTTTGATACCGGTTTGACGGGCATGGGCGGCCGCGGGCGCGCCTGTCTCGCGGCGGCCCGGCCCTTAGCTCATGGATGGCAGGTACGTGCCAGCAGAGCCCACGGCAGTTGCTTCGGCGCAGAACGCGGCGCTGAGCATCGCGACCCTGGTCAGCTGGCTGCTGACCGCTAGCCTGGGCGCCTATATGCTGAGCACTCTGACTGCCAGTGGTGCCCTGCGCGAGCAGCGCGCTATCCGGGGCGCCCTTTCCCCGAAGGTGCTTTTCGGGCATTTCAGCCTGGCCGGCACCGGGCTGGCGGTGTGGACGTGCTACGTGGCGTCCGGCCGGGTGCTGCTGGCCTGGTGCGCGGTCGGCCTGCTAATGCCGGCGATCGGGCTCGGCGTCAGCACGGTGACCCTATGGACCCCCTATCCCGGCCCCGGGAACGCCGACCGCAGCGGCCGCGCCACCAGCGCCATGAAGGACGCTGATCCTGGCCGAGCCGGCCCGGGCGCAGATCCTGGCCGAGCCGGCCAGGCTGGCCGCGGGCTATCGGACGGCGGGCTAACCCGCCATGTCACCGACGAAATGCTGGTCAGAGCGCTCACCGACGATGCGCTCGCCAGCCAGCTCGTCGAGCAGGTCATCGCCGGAGTTGCCGCAGCTCCGCGGCCTGGTGCCCGAAGGCCCAAGGTGCACTTGGCCGCTCTCATCCCAGCCGGTCACGGCGTGGCCGCCGTGACCACATTCGCCCTCGCCGTGGTCACCGCGGCGGGAGCCGGGCGATGACCATGCGGCGAACCCGAGCCCGCCGGTACCCCTGCAAGCCGGTAAGTGATGTGCAACCGTACGGTCCAAACCCGACCACGGCTGCCGTCCCGTCAGGCCGAGACGGCCGGGACTCGGCCCGCGGCTGCTCTCCTGATGATGTGCTGACGAAATAGCTCGGCCGCCGGCAACAGGCGTCGTTCAGCTGACCAGGTCAGGCAGATTTCCCGCACCGCCTGGGGCTCCAGGATCTCGCGGTACAGCACGGCGCCGACGACTGCCTCCGACGATCCCGCCCGGGGCGCTGGGACGACGGCCACGCCCAGGCCCGCGGCCACGAAGCCGCGCACGGTCGACAGATCATCGCCCTCGAAGACGACCGCCGGGCGGAACCCGGCTTCCTGGCACAGGTCGTCGGTCAGCTTCCGCAGCGCCGAGGCCGGCCGCAGGCTCACGAAGGATTCCTCGGAAACCTCGGCCAGCGGGACGCGCGGCCAGGACGCGACCCGGTGATCGCGTTGGACGGCCAGCCGCAGCGGCTCCATCGCGACCCGCCGGGTGCTCAGGGCCAGGTCGCGCGGGCGGCGAGTGCCGATCTCCAGGTCAGCCTGCCCGCCGTCGAGTGCTGCCGAATGCAGCTCGTCACGCACCTGAGTCAGCTGGAAACGGATGCCCGGATGCGCCGTGCGGAAACTGCGGACCAGGTCGGGAACGAGCCAGGTGCCCAGCGAGTGCTGGAAGGCCAGGGCCACGGTGCCGGTGTCGGGCTCGATCAGCTGGTTGACCGCGGCGATCCCGTCGTCGAGCTGATGCAGTAGCGCGTCGACATGCCGCTTGAAGACCGAGCCGGCGTGCGTCATCCGGAGCGTCCGGCCAGACCGGCGCAGCAGCGCCGTGCCGACCTCTGCCTCGAGCCGCGCCAGCGCGCGGGAGACGCCCGACTGCGTGACTGCCTCGAGTTCGCTGACCTCGGTCACGGTCGTGCCGTCGGCTACCTGCTGGAACCAGCGCAGCGCATCAGTATCCATTTCCATGACTGTAACGCATAGATTTTAGGCTTTCTTGTCATTGGACGCATAGTTCAACACCCGGCAGACTGTCGGGTGACCGGACCATTCCGATCCTGGGGCAGGTAAATGGAGAGCACCTCTTACTCACTCGGCCCGCTGTGGACCGCGATTAAGGACGGGCACCAGCGTGTCCGGGCGGCGCGTGCCGCGCGCAAGTCCCTGGAGCGCGACCTGGCGAACTACACGTCGCCGGGCGACCTCAATGACCTGGAAGCGATCCTCAGTCGCTACAGCGAGGACGAGACCGCCGACATTCGCAGCGTTCTCGCAGGCCGTCGCTAGACCGCAGGCCGCCCGCCGAGTGGATTCGGGAATCGACTCTGAATAACCTGACCGAACCCTGAATCCACTCGGCCGCAATTCCCCGCCCGCCCTGCTTCGCTGTGATCCATGTGACGGCAGGGGCCTCAGTGGTCCCAGTCACCAAGCCGGCGCCGCGGCCGCCCGGGGCCAGGTGCGCCATCGGTTACCGGGCGGGCCGCCCGGCAGGATGGGTCCCTCGTCGCGGCACTCTCGGAAACGGGCGAGGACGTCCGCGACCCGCCCGGCCGGGGAAGTCTTCGCGCCGAGCTGCCCTGGTAAGAAACTAAACTGATAGTATCGCTTTGGAGTGGCTATCGTCGGCTGAGTATCGCTGGGCCAGGATGCGGCCGGGAGCGAGGAGACGTGCAGCAGATGACCGGGGGCGACGGCACCAGCGTGGCGCCGCGGCGGGGCCGACCGCGCAGCGAAGTGGCGCATCAGGCGATTCTGGAAGCCGCCGCCGAGCTCCTCCTCGCGCGCGGTCTCGGCGCGGTCAGCATGGATGCGGTCGCTGATCGGGCCGGGGTCAGCAAGGCCACGATCTACCGCTGGTGGCCGACCAAGGAGACCCTGGCCCTCGATGCGCTTTACCACGAATGGGCCAGCGTCCCGGCGGCGAGGGATACCGGTTCGCTGCGCGGTGACCTGCTGTCCCTGCTGCGTCCGTGGGCCCGGCTGGCCGTCAGCCGGCCGTACGGGCGGGTGATCGGAGCGCTGCTCACCGAGGCGCAGACCGACCCTGCATTCGCCGCCGAATACCGGGCCCGCTTCGTCGAGCCGCGGCGTGACCAGACCCGGGAAATCTTCCGGCGGGCCATCAAGCGCGGTGAGATCCCGTCCGGCACCAAGGTCGAGGCTGCGATCGATCTTCTCTACGGTCCCCTTTACCACCGGCTGCTGCACGGCCACGCGCCGCTCAACGACCGTTTCGTCCGCGACGTCATCGACCTGGCGCTGGATGGCATCGCACCAGCCGGGCGGGCGACCGGATCAGCGCAACGCGAACGCCGCTAGCCGGGTGAGCCCGCGTGGGGCGGCCAGCGCCGGAGCTCTTCGGGACGGGCGATCCGGGCGCGAGCCGGGCGTCGGCCCGCTATCCGCCCCGCTCTTGCCGCCCGTCCGCGTATGGAACTACTATGGCTAGTACCATGATTGACGTCAACATCGACCGTTCGCGGGCGACCCCACTGCATGACCAGGTCGCTGCGCAGATCCGCCGGGCCATCGCCGACGGCGAGGCCGGGCCCGGTGAGCGCTTGCCGCTGGCGAAGGACCTAGCGGCGGTGCTGGGGGTGAACAAGAACACGGTCCTGCGGGCCTTGCACATCCTGCGCGATGAAGGGCTCCTGGAGTTCCGCCGCGGGCGGGGCATCACGGTCGCCGGCACGCCCGAGCGCAGCGCCGTCCTGGCTCAGGTCAGAAGCCTGCTGGCGTTCGCCGGCCAGCAGGGTTACGGCCGCGGCGACATCATCCAGATGATCACCGAGCTGCCCCAGGACGCATAAGTACCGGGCCGCGGCCGCACCGAGGCGGACGGCGATAGCGGCAGCGCCGCCCGCCCCAGCCGGCCACACGGCCAGCGCCGCCCGACCCAGCCGGCCACCGGCCCTGCGTAAAGGAATCAGGCGGCCGGGGCAGCCGTCTCGCTGACGGCCGGGCGGGCGGGAACATCCAGCAGCCGCTCCCGGAGGTGACCGAGCGCATGGGCCAGCAGCCGCGAGACGTGCATCTGAGAGATCCCCAGCTGCGCGCCGATCTCGGCCTGGGTCATGTCGCCGTAGAACCGCAACAGCAAGATCTTCTGCTCCCGCCGGGGCAGCTCGGCCCAGTGCGCGGCGACGGACTCCATGTCCAGGGCGTGTTCCATCTGCGGGTCCTCGGAGCCGAGCACATCGGCCAGGCTGCCCTGGTCCCTGTCGGTCAGCGGCGCGTCCAGCGATGACGGGGCAAACAGCAGCTCCGCTTGCTGCGCCTCGCGGATATCGTCGCTGCTGCGCTTGAGGTGGGCGGCCAGTTCCGTATCGGTCGGCGCGTGGCCAAGCTGCTGGGACAGCTCCTTGGCCGCCTCCCGGACATCGAGCACCAGCTCTTGCAGCGGGCGTTCCACCCGAACCTGCCAGCGCTTGTCCCGGAAATGACGCTTGATCTCCCCCGAGATACACGGCTGCGCGTAGGCAGCCAGGTGCCCGCCGAACGCCGGGTCGAAGTTATTGATCGCCTTCAGCAGGCCGACGTATCCCACCTGCATCAGGTCTTCGGCCGGCTCAGGACTGCGCAGGTACCGGCGCACACACGAGCGGACCAGCGGCCGGTATCGCGCCACCAGGGTCTCGCAGGCCGCGTCCCGGACCGGACTGCCCCACGGCGCGGACCGCACGAGTTCGAGCAGTTCCCGGTCATCCAGCGCCGACATGCATGGCGCGCCGGCCAGCTCTCGCGAGGACACCTTCTGGCTTCCTGGCCGACCGGGCTTGGCAGACACTTTCCCTGCAGAAAGTATTTCCATGAAGAAAGCGTGCCACAACCCGGCCGGTCTGGCAAGCCCGCCCGCCAAGCCCGCCCGCCTGGCCCGCCCGCCTGGCCCACCCGCTAAGGCCGCCTGCCTGGCCCGCCCGCTAAGACCGCCCGCTAAGGCCGCCCGCTAAGGCCGCCCGCCCCAAGAAACGGCTAACGCCCGGCCAAGAACGCCTGACCGCCGGGCCAGAACGGTGACGCCTGCGACATCAGCTGGCGCCAGCCAACCCAGCCGTCAGCCAGGGACGATCCGCATCGCGATCAGGACGACTCGGCGGTTCTGACATCCTGCGGTTCCAGCGCCTCCGGCGCGATCGTCGCGCCTGCTACCGCCGTGTCCGCGGCCGGGACCTCCCGGGCCGGATCCGGCCACTGCTTGAGTTCCACCTGCGGGATCAGCCAGGTGGCCAGGAAGGCGAGCGCCGCGATCGGCACCGCGACGATGAACACCGTCTGGATAGACTCGGCGTAGCCCGCGACAAAGCCCTGGTGCACGGCCGCCGGCAGGTGGGCGAGCAGCGCAGGCGTGGCGTTCGCGCTGCCGAAACCGGGCGGCAGGCTGGTCCCGTGCAGGTGCCTGATCAGGTTGCCGACGAGCACATTGGAGAAGATCGCGCCGAAAATCGCCGTGCCGAAGGATCCGCCGATCGACCGGAAGAACGTCGCGCCCGACGTCGCGACGCCGAGCTCGCTGTGCGGCACGCCGTTCTGCACGATGATGACCAGCACCTGCATCACTCCGCCGATGCCCATCCCGAGCACCAGCATGTACAGCGCCTCCAGGGCGAACGGCGTGCCGACGCCCATCAGCGAGAGCAGGTACAGGCCGAGGGTCATGACCGCGGATCCGGCGATCGGGAAGAAACGGTACTTGCCGGTCCGGGAGATGATCTGGCCGGACCCGATCGAGACGACCAGCAGCCCCGCCATCAGCGGCAGCAGCTGGACACCGGAGATGGTGGGTGAGATGCCCTTCACCACCTGGAAGAACGCCGGCAGGTAGGTGATCGCGCCGAACATCGCGAACCCGACAATGAAGCCGACGATGCTCGTCACCGAGAAGGTGCGGAGCTTGAACAGGTGCAGTGGCAGCACCGGCTCCGCGGCGCGGCGCTCGACCAGGACGAATATGCCGACCAGCACCACGCCGGCCGCCCCGAGGATGTAGATGGGCGCCGAGCTCCAGGCGTAGGTCGTGCCGCCCAGGCTGGTGAGCAGGATGAAGGACGTCGCGGCCAGCGCGAGCACGGCCGTGCCGATGTAGTCGATGACGTGGTGCACCCGACGGAGGTGACCGGGCACCTGGCTGGCCACCACGGCCAGCGCCACGATCCCGATCGGCACGTTGATGTAGAAGATCCAGCGCCAGGTCAGGTTGTCGACGAACACCCCGCCCAGCAGCGGCCCGACGACGCTCGCGAAGCCGAAGACCGCGCCAAACAGCCCCACGTAACGCCCGCGCTCGCGAGGCGAGACGATGTCCCCCACGATGGCCTGCGCCCCGACCATCAGGCCACCGCTACCCAGGCCCTGCACGGCCCGGAACGCGATGAGCTCGAACATCGACTGGCTGATCCCGGACAGCACCGAGCCGACCAGGAAGATCACGATCGCGGCCTGGAAGAAGATCTTCCGGCCGTACTGGTCACCGAGCTTGCCCCACAGCGGCGTCGAAACGGTCGTGGCGAGCAGGTAGGCGGTGATAACCCAGGCGATGTGCGAGCCGCCCTTCAGGTCGCCAACGATGGTCGGCAGCGCGGTCGAGACGATGGTCTGATCGAGCGCCGCCAGCAGCATCCCGAGCATCAGCGCACCGATGATCAGCAGGACCCGGCGGTGGCTCAGACCTGGCAGTGCTCCGTTGCCCATCGGCGTGGCGGGCGACATCAGCGGCAATCCTTCCGGCGACCTGGCGGACGCGGCCGCTTGGTCACGGCGGGCTCCGCGCCGACCCGCACGCTCAATGAGCTGATTCGATCGTTACCTGGACACCGCGGCGCGCGCGTCCTGCGGCCGGGTATCGCCGGGCTCGGTCACGCTCGCCGCGAGGGAGGCGTTGAGCCTGGTCAGCGCGACTCCCAGATCGAACTGCTGCATAGAGTCCCAATCACTAACCAGGGCCTCGATATTCCGCCGTCGCTCCTTTTCCACGGCGCGCATCGACGCGCAGCCCAGCCTGGTCAGGGCGATGGTCGAGGAACGCCCGTCGGCCGGGTTGGCGCGCCGCTCGACGAATCCCTGCCCTTCCAGTGCTGTGACCTGGCGGGTAACCGTCGAGGCGTCCAGGTGCAAGGCATGAGCCAGCGTGTTCGTATTCACGGGCCCGAGCGCGTCGAGCATCCGCATGGCCAGGTAACCCGCCCGGTCAACGTGCACGTACAACGAACAGCGCCGGCCAAACGTCTCCAGGTGCCGGACCAGCTTCATCAGCTCCAGCTCGATGACCGCGATCGCGTCATCCTCCGGCTGCCCCCCAGCCCGGGCCTGCCCGGCCGCGGGCTGCTGCGTGTCCATTGCGCCCATCCCCTGTCACTCACTCCGTGTATCATACGGCGAAGTATCTGTATGATACATGCGTCTGCGCTGAGGCGGGTTCGATGGTTTTTGTGCTGGCCCTGGCCGCTTCACTGGCCAACGCGCTGACGAGCGTATTCCAGCGCATGGGCGTAGAGCAGGCCCCGGCTAGCGCGACCCTGCGGCTCAGCCTGCTCAGCTATGCGCTGCGCCGCCGGATCTGGCTGCTCGGGTTCGCCCTGATGATCGTGTCCTTCCTGTGCCAGGCCGTCGCGCTGCATGTCGGCCGCCTTTCCCAGGTTCAGCCGATCCTGACGACTGAGCTGGTCTTTCTCGTTGTGATCCTGGCTGTCTACTTCCGGTTCACGATCGGCCGCCGGGAATGGCTCGGCTCGCTGGCCGTCACCGGCGGCCTGGCCGGCTTCCTGTACTTCGCTCATCCCGAGTACGGCACCTTGTCGCCGCCGCTGTGGGAATGGCTCGTCGTCGGCGGAGCGTGCAGCGCCGCGATCGCGATCGCCGTGGCCCTCGCGCTGCGCGGCCCCGCATGGTGGCGGGCAGCCATGTTCGGGACCGCGGCAGCCATCTGCTTTGCCTTCACCGCGGCCTGCACCAAGGCGGTCGCCAGCATCGCGACCACGGACTGGGCCTCGCTCTACCGGCACTGGCAGACCTACGCTCTGGCGGCCTTCGGGGTGCTGGCCGTCTTCCTGGCTCAGAACGCCTTTCACGCCGGCCCCATCGTCGCCTCCCAGTCCACCCTCGTCCTGGTCGATCCGCTGGCCAGCATCCTGATCGGGGTCGGGCTGTTTGGCGACAACCTGCAGACCAGCGGTGCCTGGGGGCCGCTGGAGGCGCTCTCCCTCCTGGTCACCTTCATCGGAGCGTTCTCGCTCGCCCATTCGCCCCTGGTGAGCGGGATGAAAGGCGACCGCGAGGAGTACCGCGAGCTGCTATCCCAGCGCCTGGCCGCCGATCGCCAGCCCGGCCAGTAGGCCCCGGGGCAAACGGGCCGCGGGCATGGCAGGACTGGCGCAGGCGGCGGCCCCGGCCGCGAAGGGCAGAAGCGTCCATTACAAATGGATCGCCCTGTCCAACACCACGCTCGGGATCCTGATGGTCACGATCAATCAGTCGATCCTGCTGATCTCGCTTCCGGCGCTGTTCCGGGGCATCAACCTCAACCCGCTCGCGCCAGCCAACACGTCCTATTTTCTCTGGGTGTTCCTGGGGTTCCTGCTGGTCACCGCGGTTCTGGTGGTCAGCCTGGGCCGGGTGGGCGACATCTACGGCCGGGTCCGCATGTACAACCTGGGCTTCGCGGTCTTCACGCTGTTCTCGATCCTGCTCTCGGTGACGTTCCTCACGGGAGTGCCCGGAGCCCTGTGGATCATCATCATGCGGATCTTCCAAGGGGTCGGCGGCGCCTTCCTGTTCGCCAACTCCACCGCCATCCTGACCGACGCCTTCCCCGAGGACGAGCGGGGCAAGGCGATGGGGATCAACGGCATCGCGGCAGTGAGCGGCTCCTTCCTCGGGCTCCTCCTAGGCGGCGTGCTGGCCCCCATCGAGTGGCGGCTGGTCTTCCTGGTGTCGGTTCCGTTCGGCCTGTTCGGCACCGTCTGGGCCTACCTCATGCTCCGCGACAACGGGATCCGCATCCCGGCCAAGATCGACTGGCTGGGCAACGCGCTATTCGCGATCGGGCTGATCTCGCTGCTCACCGGGATCGTGTACTCCCTCCTCCCCTACGGCGGCCACCCCACCGGGTGGACCAATCCCAAGGTGCTGGCCGCGATCTTCGGCGGGATCGCGGTGCTGATCCTGTTCACCTGGGTGGAGACCAAGGTGCCTGCGCCGATGTTCCGCCTGGGGCTGTTCCGGATCCGGGCGTTCACGGCCGGCAACATCGCCGGCCTGCTCGGCGCCCTGGGCCGGGGCGGCATCCAGTTCATGCTGATCATCTGGCTGCAGGGCATCTGGCTCCCGCAGCATGGCAAGAGCTTCGCCGAGACCCCGCTGTGGGCCGGCATCGCCATGGTCCCGCTCACCATCGGCTTCCTCATCACCGGGCCGCTGGCCGGGGCGCTTTCTGACCGCTACGGGGCCCGGGCGTTCGCCACCGGCGGGCTGGTCGTCTCCGGGATCAGTTTCCTGCTGCTCGAACTGCTCCCCATCAACTTCAGCTACATCTGGTTCGCTGCCCTCGTCTTCCTGTTCGCGGTGGGCATGGGGCTGTTCTTCTCCCCCAACCAGGCCGCGGTCATGAACAGCCTGCCGCCTGACCAGCGCGGCGCGGGCGCCGGGATGCTCAACACCTTCCAGAACTCGGCCACCGTCTTGTCCATGGGCTTGTTCTTCACCATCGTCACCCTGGGCCTGGCCGCGCGCCTGCCTGCGCACCTCTATCGCGGGCTGGTCAGCGCCGGAGTCTCCCCTGCCGCCGCCCACACGGTCGCCAGCGAGCCGCCCATCGGCGCGTTGTTCTCGGCTTTCCTCGGGTTCAACCCGATCAAGGAGCTACTCGGACCCACCGGGGCGCTCCAGCACCTGCCTCCCGGCCAGGCCGCCTACATTACCGGCCGGTCATTCTTTCCCAGGCTGATCGAGCAGCCGTTTGCCAGCGGGCTGCACCTGGCGTTCACCTTCGCAGCCGCGGCGACGGCCATCGCCGTCGTGGCCTCCGCGCTTCGCGGCCGACGTTACCTGCACCCCCCCGAGCCGCTGCTTGAGGAGCTGGCCGAAGGCGCGGCCGAGTCGGCCGCGCTGTTCGGCCTCGACGAGTCAACGGCCCTGCCCGGCCTGGGCAGCGCCGATCAGGCCGGGCCCCGCGCCAACGGAACGCCGGTCCGCCCCCGCGGACACCGAGCCCGGACCCGCGCAGCACCACGACCGGCGGGCTGCGCCGTTATTCGCCGGACGACATAGCCCGGGTGGGACGCATCAGGGAGCTGCAGGCCCTGCTCGGCCTCAACCTCGACCAGATCGCAATGGTGCTGCGCAACGAGGACCGGATTGCGCAGATCCGCCGGACCTACCCCGATGAGCGCACCAGATAGGACGACCGCCGACGGCTTGCCTGGCGCGGCGCCGCCCTAGCCCGGGCGACGGGCCGGTGGTGCTCATGGCGCTGACCACGGCCCGGCCGAAGTGAGCCAGCAAGCCGCTGCCTAGGGAACGACGGTCACCGGCCAGCGGCTGGCGCGCACCAGGTGAACGGCGAGCGAACCCACGAAGCGGTGGCCAGCCTTGGTTGAGGCTCCGACAATCACCGCGTCGGCCTGCAGCTCGCCGGCCAGCCGGACGATCTCGGTGAACGGGTTACCATCCCGCACCACGAGTTCGGCGCGGACTCCGATCCGGGCGCTCTGGGATTCGACCGCCTCGCTCAGCTCGCGCACGACCTGCTCGTGCGCGTCCTGCATGGACACGATGGCGCCGGCGCCGATGCCGACCACGGCGCTGGGCGGGCGGACGTAGAGACAGACCAGCCGGGCGTTCTGCCGACGTGCCATCCCCGCCGCGTACGCGCCTGCGCGCATGGAGGTTTCCGAACCGTCCACGGCGACCAGCACCGTGGCGGGACCGTCTGAAGGCTGGTCGCCTACCTGCCAGCGGTGCCGGCGAGACCGGGACCGCTCCTCGGGCCAATCTGGCGACCTACTGCCGGTCATCTCCACAGCGCGCCATCCCAGTGCTCGGTCACGCCGCACCTCGTTCTTGCATTGTCAGGCCAGCCGGTGACGGGGCCAGCCCGCGGCCTCGCGGGCCGGGCCCGCGGCCTAGCGGGCTCCGCCGCGCCGCCTCGCGGGGTCCTCCGCGCCGCGTAGCAGCCGGTTGGCCGTGCCGCTTCGCGAGGAACGCCAAGGCGCGTAGACGCTAGCTAAGGGAGCGAGTCCCGATCCGTCAAGCCCCGCACGCGCGGGCCTGCCGGAATCCGATCTACCCGGCAGTTCAGCCCGCCCGCCGCGATAGCTACGCTCTGGAATCGATCTGCCGGATGCCCACGGCCCGGCCCGAAGCCGAGGAGGGCGTTGCTCATGTTCGGTGCCCTGCGACACGGCCGCGGCCGCTGCCGGCCGCCCGGGCCCCGGCCCGCCTGGCCGGCCAGCACCGGCATCCGGCCGTGCTCATATGACCAGGCAGCACCGGTATGACCGGACAGCGTCGTTACCCGGCCGGGCCAGCATGACCGGGCCAGCGGTACGTGGCGTTCGCTGCCGGCTGGTGGTACTGCGGCACGGCGAGAGCGAATGGAACGCTAGCAACCGGTTCGCCGGCTGGGTGAACGTGGCCCTGACCGAGGATGGCGAGCGCGAAGCGGCTCGCGCGGGGCGATTGCTGGCCTGGCACCGGCGGCTTCCTGACCTGGCGCATACCTCGGTGCAGCGGCGGACGATCCGCACCGCCGATCTCGCCCTGGCCGAATGCGACCGGGACTGGATCCCGGTCCGCCGGTCGTGGCGGCTCAATTCGAACCACTACGGCGCGCTACAGGGCCGTAACAAGGCACAGGTAGGGCGGGAGGCCGGCGAGCGGCAGTTCATGGCCTGGCGCCGCGCCTACGACGCGCCACCGCCGCCGGCTGCCGACGGGTCCGAGTACTCCCAGTTCACCGACCCTCGCTACACGACGCTGCCGCCCGAGGCGCGGCCCCGGGGCGAGTCGCTCAAGGACGTTACCGCCCGGCTGCTGCCGTACTGGTACGACACGATCGTCCCGGATCTGCGCACCGGGGCTTGCGTCCTGGTCGTGTCACACGGCAACACGCTGCGCGCGCTGATCAAGCATCTCAACCGCGTATCCGACGAGGCGATCACAGAGCTGAACATTCCCACCGGAACCCCGCTGGCCTACGACCTCGGCGCCGATATGCGCCCCATCATCCCGGGCGGCCGCTACCTCGACCCGCCGCCCGCCGGAGCCGTTTAAAGCCAGAACCGCAGCCCAGGCCAGAACCGCAGCGCGAGCCAGAACCCCACCGCAAGCCAGAACCCCACCGCAAGCCAGAACCCCACCGCACTGCGACCTCGCCGACGCGGCACCCCGCCCATCCGCCCCTCCGCGCCCTTCCCCTCGCCCCTCCGCCCCCCTCCGCCCATCCGCCCCTCCGCCCCTCTCGCCCCTCCGCTTGGCATATCAACCAAGTGCTAGATATAGTGAGCATGTAAGACAAGACAATTGGAGGACAAGATGGTTGACACCCTTACCGTCGGCCAGGAGCTGGAAAGCTACATCCTGGACACAGTCCGTAAGAGCGACGAAGTGGCGGTTGAGGCGATCAACGTCTTGATCGACGCGGTCCAGCCGGTGACGGCCGTCATTCCGGTGATGACCCCTCCGCTCGCCTACGACTTCGCCGAGCAGCTGGTCGTCACCCAGCGGAAGTTCGCGGAGGATGTCTTCCGCGCGACCGCACGGCTCACGCCGGCTCGGGTCAAGAAGGTCACTGCCTCGCACAAGTAACACCAGAAGACGGCGGCGGACCCGGTACTCCGGGCCTGCCGCGCCATGCGGTGACGGGCAACGGCCCGGAATTTAGCAACCCGGCGCTGGCTGGCCCGGCCCCGCTATTCACCATCAGCACCACAAGCTCCTCTGAGTACCACAAGTACCGCAGCCCGCCCGTTCAATGATCGCGATGGCGCAGCGCTGTTGTTGCTCATTGACGGCGATGGCGCAGCGCTGTTTCTGTTTCCGCCGTCATGTGCCATCGCCGCCGTTCGGGTCGGCGGCTTGCTCACCCGCCCGCTGCTGCTGCTGCTGCCGATGATGATGATGATGCCTACTCGGGCGGAACGGCAGGATTGGGACGGTTGCCTTAGCGATTCGGCCGGGCTACCTTCCGATGGCACGCCCGCAATTCGCGTTGGGAGCCACAAGATGACCTCGATCAACCGTCAGGTGCGGCTGGCCGCCCGGCCAGCAGGGCTGCCCAAGGCCTCCGACTGGGAACTGACCAGTGAGCCGGTGCCCACGGCAGGCCCCGGACAATTCGTGGTCGCGATCTCGCACCTGTCGATCGACCCGGCGATGCGCGGATGGATGAACGCCGGTGCCTCCTACGTTCCGCCGGTCGAGTTGGGCGCGGTCATGCGGGCGGGCGCGATCGGCCAGGTCACGGCGTCCGAGCAGCCCGGCTTTGCCGTGGGTGACTATGTCTACGGTGCTTTCGGCGTCCAGCGGTACGCCTCATCCGACGGACAGGGCGTCATCAAGCTCGACACCTCGCTCGCGGATCCGACGACCTATCTGGGCGCGCTCGGGATCAGCGGGCTCACGGCCTACTTCGGCCTGCTGGAGGTGGCGCGGATCCGGGCCGGCGACACCGTCGTCGTCTCCGGTGCAGCCGGCGCGGTCGGCAGTATCGCCGGGCAGATCGCAAAGCTCAGCGGCTGCCACGTCATCGGCATCGCCGGCGGCCAGGATAAGTGCCGTTCGCTGCTCACGGAGTTCGGCTTCGACGCCGCGATCGATTACAAGAGCGAGAACGTGCGAAAGGCGCTTCGTGAGCACGCACCACATGGCGTCGATGTCTACTTCGACAATGTGGGCGGAGCTGTCCTCGATGCGGTCCTGACCCGCTTGGCCCGCGGAGCAAGGATCGTCATCTGCGGCGCGATCTCGCAGTACAACGCCGAGCAGGTGCAGGGCCCGGCTAACTACCTGATGCTGCTGGTGGCGCGGGCTTCGATGACGGGCATGGTGGTGTTCGATTATGAGGACCGGTACCCGCAGGCCATGGCCGAGCTCGCCCGATGGTTCCGGGATGGCAGGCTCGTCTCCCGGCAGCACATCGTCCACGGGGACGTCAGCGATTTTCCTGACGTCCTGCTGATGCTCTTTGCGGGCCAGAACACCGGCAAGCTCATCCTGGCTCTCGACTGACCGGGCCGCCCGCAGCCGGTCGCGTACCTGGACCAACGCGTGCGACGACATGGCTTCCGGCCGTAGCATCACAATGTGCCGGCAACGGTGATCACCACTAGACACCGCCACCACAGGTGATCGCCGTGCGGGCCCCTGTTCACCTTGCGGCCCTGAGTTTGCTAGGAATGGCGGTCGCATTCAGCGCAGCGGGCTGCGGAAGCGGGGCGGCCGGATCTCCGGGCGGAACGACCGCTCAGCCGTCGGCCACAGGTACGGTGTCGTCCTCGGCATCGACCGCCACGCCGACGGCCATGCCCAGCGCCACGATCCCGTCCTGGCCGACGACGGCGCGCTCCGGCCCCGCCAGGGGATCAGAAGGCTTCCTGACGGCCATCCGCACCGGCGGACACCCGGGCTTTGACCGGGTGGTGTTCGAGTTCACCGGCGGAATCCCTGGCTACCACGCTGAATACGTTGCGCAGGTGCGTGCCGACGCCTCCGGCAAGCTCGTGCCGCTGGCCGGACACGCATTCCTGCACCTGGTGTTCCATCCGTCCTCGGCGCATCAGACCTATCACGGCCCGGCGGTCCTGCGTCCGGGGCTGCCAGCCCTGCTGCAGGTCAGCGCGGCAGGCGACTTCGAGGGATACCTGAGCTTCGGCCTGGGCCTGAGTAAGCGCGTCGGGTTCACGGTCGTCACGCTCTCCGACCCGAGCCGCGTCGTCGTGGACGTTGCCCATCCAGCTAGCTGACCTGGCCTGGCGGACCTTGCGGGGCGGCGTCAGCCGGCCAGCGCGCGCAGGCGGCGCAGCACCTCGCCAGGACCGAGGGCCTGGGCCGTCGCGTGCAGGTCGGGGCTGCGGGTGGAGCCGGTGAGCGCGACCCGGATGACCTGGGAGGCTTCGCGAACCGATCCGGCGTAGGAGGCGGGATCTTTCTTGTAATCCTTGGCGCTGGCGGCGAAACCGTGTCTCCCGGCGAGCTCGCGCACCTGGCTGAACCACTCCTGCGGATCATCCAGGTGGCGATAACCGTCGGCGAAGTCGCGGGCGAAGCTCACCGCGACGCCCAGGTCGACTCCGACCGGGGCCAGGCGTTGGTCGGCTGGCCCGGACAGCGGCGTGAAGAGCTGACTGAAAAAGAAACCGTAAGCGGACCGGAAGTCCGACCACTTGCGCAGGTCCTTGCGCGGGTGGTCGGCGCCTTCGCGCTCTACGGCCAGGGCCCGCAGGGCCAGCTCTGGCGCGGCGTCGAGCACCTGGACCAGCTCAGTGTCGTACCGGGTCGCCCAGGTGCGCACCGCGTCGAAGACCTGCCGGCTGGTGAGGGCGGCGATGTGATCGGCGCTGATGTCCTCGAGCTTGGCCAGATCGACCAGCGGGCCGGCTACGCCCATGTGGTCCAGCTGGATGGGCGTGGCCAGGGCCTCGTCGAGCGGGAGTTCAGCGAGCCGCCCGTTGGCCAGGCCCCGCAGGTAGTAGGCGATCGCGTCGGCGGGATAACCGGCGGCCAGGTAGAAGTCAACGCTGGCTTCCGGGTCCTTGCGCTTGGACAGCTTGCGCTTGCCGCCAGGGATCTGCTTCATCAGCGGCGCGATGTGCGCGTAGCTGACCGGCTCGAACCCGAGAGCGCCGAACAGCTGCAGGTGCAGCGGGACCGAGGAGATCCATTCCTCGCCGCGGATGACCAGCGTGACGCGCATCAGGTGGTCGTCGACGGCGTGCGCGAAGTGATAGGTGGGCAGCCGGGGTGACTGGGGCTGGCCTGCCGACTTCAGGATGACGGCGTCGTTGCGGTTGGCGTCGTGCTCCAGCTCACCCCGGATGACATCGGTGAACCGGACCCGCTGCCCGGCCGCGTCATCTGGCGCCCGGAAGCGCACCACGTACCGGGCGCCTGCCGCGAGCCTGGCCGTCACCTCGGCGGGGCCGGCATCCCGCCAGATCGCCCAGCTCCCGTAGTAGCCGGGCGGGACTTCGCGGCCCGCTGCCGGGCGGTGAGCCCGGCCAGCTCCTGCGGGCTGGCGAAGCACGGATACGCCCGGCCCTGGCGCAGCAGTTCGCGCACGTAGCTGAGATAGATGCGATGCCGGGCGGACTGGCGGTAGGGACCGTAGCCACCGGGTCCGGGACCGTCGCCGGTCATCTCGTAGGACTCGTCCGGGTGCAGCCCGAAGTAGTCGAACGCGCGGGTGAACTGGGCCAGGGCGCCCTGGACCTCCCGGGACTGATCGGTGTCCTCGACGCGCACCAGGTAACGTCCGCCGGAATGGGTGGCGATGTCGCGGTCGATGGTGGCCACGTAAATGCCGCCGATGTGCACGAACCCGGTCGGTGACGGGCCGAACCTGGTGACCTGGGCGCTGTCAGGCAGCTGACGGGGCGGATAGCGCTGCGCCCAGTACCCGGGCCCGGGCAGGTCGGCGGGGAACAGGGCGTCGATGACCGCGCGGTCCAGCATGGGCGGTGAGTCTCGCTTCCGGAGCCGATCGGGCCATGACGTGGCACAGCCGCCTCAGGTTACCAACCGGCCGCTCGTCGCGCGGCCGGCCGCCAGCATGCGATGCGGCCGCTGGCTGGGAGGCCGTGACGGGCCCCATGGATCGGGTGCTGGAATCAGTTCCGGCGCCGTGGATCTCGGGCCATGGCATCAGTTCGGCCGGGATCCGGCGGGTAGCCGAGCACCGGCTGACGGCCCGCGCGACCCGGGCCGGGCGGCGCCCCGGCGGCCGTCACCCCGCCTCGGGCACTCCCCCCACCCTGGAGCCGTCCGCAGCCCGGGGGCCTGGCACGTTACGGAAACTGAACGGCTCGGCGGGCCGGCCGGGCTGGACGTACCAGGCCTGGCCAGTGTGGTCACTGGCCAGGACGGCGAGCAGCGCGTCGACCACCTCATCGGGCGCCATGAGGGGAATGCCCGCCGCGCTGATGAGGTGCCGGACCGGATCGTTGATAGCGGTGTCGGCAAAGCCCGGGCACAGCGCGTTCACCGTCACGTGGTCCGGAGCCAGCGCCGGGCCAAGCGCGCGAGCCAGGCCCACGACGGCGTGCTTGGTGGCGGCATAGATCGGATCCCCCGGCACCGCGGTCAGCCCGGCCAGGCTCGCGGTGAGGACCAGCGCCCCGCGACCGCGCTCCCGCAGCGCCGGCAGCGCGGCGTTCACCCCGAAGAACACGCCGTCGACATTGATCGCGAAAGCCCGCCGGTAGGCAGCGAGATCCCAGGCCGCGGTGCCGAGCCTGACGTTGGTGGTCGACACGCCGGCGTTGAGGAACGCAACGTCCAGGCCGCCGAAAGCCGCAGTCGCGGCGGATACCGCCGCGACGCTGTCGCCAGGTTCCCGCACGTCGCAGCGCGCGAACAGGCCGCCGATCTCGGCGGCCACGTCCGCTCCGCGCCCGTCCACGTCCGCCACGACGACCTGTGCCCCGTGACGGGCCAGCCGCCGGGCCGCGGCCGCGCCAATGCCCTGGGCACCGCCGGTCACCAGCACGACCGCACCATCAAGCTCGATCGCCATCAGCATGTCCCTCCCGCAGATGGGCCGGGTCGGGCCCGGCGTGCTGGCCTGGCCGGGCCAGGCTCATGGGTGCGCGGCGGCGGCCGGCGGGCTCACTCCGATGCTAGGTCCACCACCCCGCGGGCGACCGGCGCTACCGGCCCGCCCACCCAGAGGTCGCCCCGGCTATCGTGAGTCACCGCGATGACGCTCGGCCGCCCGAGAAACCGTCCCTGGCTGATGACGATCTCCCCGGCCGCGCCGACCAGGCCGTGTGCCATCAGGAAGGCGGCCGCCGGGCCCGCCGCGCTTCCGGTGGCGACATCCTCGACCGCGCCGGCGTTATCCCAGCTGCGGCCCTCCCGCTGGTCCGGATCGAAGACGTAGACGAATTTCGCGCCCACGGCGGCCAGCCGGTCCTCGAAGTCCCTGGCCACGATCCGGGCCCGGTCCAGTCCGCCGGACACCGGCACGATCAGATACGGCAGGCCGGTGGAGACGACCTGCATCGGCAGCCGGTGCAGATCGTCGCCGCCGAGCCCGAGCGCGGCCGCGAATCCAGCGGCGTCCTGGCCAGCCAGCGGGGGACCCAAGGCCGGCTGCCCCTGGTTCATGACCGCCGCGTAGTAGCCCGCCGCCGGCCTGCTGCGCACGGCGATCTCGCGGCCCGCGATCACGAAGGTCCAGGACCGGTCCGGCTGGCCGGGGAAGTGGCGCTCGTGCAGCGCCGCCGCCGCGCCGATCACGGGATGGCCGGCGAACGGCAGCTCCTCCTCGGCGGTGAAGATCCTGGCCAGCACCCGGCTGGCCCCGGACCGGCAGTCGGCCAGGATCAGCTCGAACTGCCGCATCTCCGCCGTGACCGAGATCAGCGCCTCAGTGCTGGCGGCCGTCGTGCTCCCGAACAGCACGATCAGCCCGTTACCTGCGAAGGGAGCGTCGGTGAACACGTCGACGTGGCGGAACTCCAGCGAAGCGCCCATAACTGCCGATCCTCGCACGGCCCGGACGGCGGCACTGGCGCGTAGCCATCGTTATCTCAACGGTCTTACGGTCGGCTACGGGCCGGGGCTGACCGCCGGAGTCGCCGCGGCCGCGGTGACCGGGACCGGCGGCCGGCCCTGGTGCATCGTGCCGTCACTCAGGTAGCGCTCATGCCAGGACAGTGCCTCGCTGACCAGGTGCGGGGTGTGCTTTCCGCGCGAGGTCGCCAGCGCGCGCTCGAAGTAGTCCGCCAGAGCAGGCCGGAAATCCGGGTGCGCGCAGTTCTCGATGATCTGGCGGGCGCGTCGCCGGGGGGCCAGGCCGCGCAGGTCAGAGATGCCCTGCTCGGTGATGATCACGTTGACGTCGTGCTCGGTGTGATCGACGTGGGAGACCATGGGCACGATGCAGGAGATCGCGCCGCCCTTGGCCTGCGAGGGGCTGACGAACATCGAGACGCTGCCGTTGCGGGTGAAGTCGGCGGAGCCGCCGATGCCGTTCTGCATGGCGGTGCCCATCACGTGGCTGGAATTGACGTTGCCGTAGATATCGGCCTCGATCATCGCGTTCATGGCCACGCAGCCCAGGCGGCGGATGACCTCGGGATGGTTGGTGACCTCTTGGGGCCGCAGCACGATCCGCTGCCGGTACTGCGCAAGCTGGCTGGTGAGCCGGTCACTGGCCGACTGGCTCAGGGTGAACGCGGTCGACGAGGCGACCAGCAACTTGCCGGAGTCCAGCAACTCCAGCATGCCGTCCTGCAGGACCTCGGTGTAGGCGGTGAGCCGGTCGAACGGACCGCTGGCCAGGCCCATCAGCACCGCGTTGGCTATGTTCCCGACCCCGGACTGCAGGGGCAGCAAGTCCCGGGGCAGGCGGCCCGCGGCCACCTCGCTGCGGAGGAAGTCGATGACGTGGCCGGCGATCGCCTCGCAGACCTGATCCGGGGGCTTGAACGGCGGGCTCCAGTCCGGGGCGTCGGTCCGCACGATCGCCGCGATCTTGCCGGCCGGGCAGGCGAGGTGCGGCACGCCAATCCGGTCCCCCGCCGCGGTGATCGGGACCGGCATCCGGTGCGGCGGCTGCGCGGCGCCGTAGTAGATGTCGTGAAAGCCATCGAGTTCTGGGCTCTGGCGCGCGTTGATCTCCACGATCACCTGGGCGGCGTGGTCGATCCAGGTCTTGTTGTTGCCGACCGAGGTGGACGGGATCAGGTCGCCATCGGCGGTTATGCCCACGGCCTCGATGACGGCGAAATCTAGCGGGCCGAGGGAACCCTGCCTGGCCAGCTGCGCGACCTGGGAGAGATGGACGTCGATGTAGTCCATCCGGCCGGCGTTGATTTCCCGCCGGGTGACCGGATCGGACTGGTAGGGCAGCAGCAGCCCGATGCCCTGGGCCTGCGCCAGGGCGCCGTCCAGGTCCGGTGCCGTGGCCGCCCCGGTCCACACGCCGAGCCGGAAGCGCTCTCCCGCCTGGGCGGCGGCCTTGATGCGGGCCGCGAGCGCCACCGGAACGGCCTTCGGATGACCGGAACCGGTGAATCCACTCATCCCGACGTTGGCGCCCGGCGGGATCAGGGCGGCGGCGTCCTCCGCCGTCCTGATCTTGCGGCGGAGCTGGGCGGGCTGGATCCGGTCAGCTGTGGCCATGCGGCCATGGTGTCATGCTCAGGGCGAGGGATGGGCTCGGCCAGCGAGGCCGGCGAGCTGGTCCGGCTGACCCGGGGCGCCGCCAGCGCCGCGGGCAGCGACATGCCGAAGTCGACGTGGTTCAGGATGATCTGGAGAATCGTCGTGATGATCGTCGAACCGCCGGCCGCGCCCACGGTGAAGGCCGGCTCCCCGCCGCGGAACGCGATGACCGGGCCCATGCTGGAACGCGGCTGCTTGTGGCCGGCCGGCAGGTTGGGGTCATAGGCCCCAGGTGCCTTCGGCGCGAAGTCAAAGTCGGTCATCTCGTTGTTGAGCAGGAACCCGTAGCCCGGGACGGTCTGGCCGATACCAAACGACGCATGAGCACCCCAGTCGGGTCGACATTGATCAGACGGTGCCAAAACCTTTTCTTACTGCTCCGCGCCGACCGCACTAAACGCGGGAATGGCGCCCGGGCGCGTGCTGGCCCGTTGACCTGGGAGGCCTCAGCCCTCCGACGGCGGCGCGGCGTAGCGGGCCACGGTGAAGGCGATGATGAGCGGCACGTCAAGGGCGAAGATCACCAGCATCACCAGCACCACGGCCAGCGGGGCGCCTCGGGTGTGGTCGCGGACGAACGCAAAGCCGATCATCCCGGCTGAGATGACATAGGCCAGCAGCGCCCACCGGAAGACGAGGAAGAACCGGTCCCAGGCGAAGGGCCGCAACCGGGACGCCAGGTAGCCGCCGGAGAGCAGCAGCGCAGCGCTGACCACGGTGAGCGCGGTCGGCACGGCCAGCGGCGGTCGCCGGGGAACGTAGGACGCCATGAGGATCCCGCCGATGACGACCAGAGCCAGGGAGACGATGGCCAGCTGGGCGACCGGCGGCAACCGCCGGGCGTACGGCTGCGCCAGGCTCGGCTGCGGGCTCGCTGCTCATTGCGTCGCCACCCTGGTCATGATGATGAGCGTCGCCACCTGCATCAGTCCGGTGAAGCCGGCCGTGTAGATGAACCGCTTCATCAGCTTGGCAATGACCGCCCCGTCCGGGGCCGGCTTGCGCATCTCGAAGAGAACCGCGATGTTGGCCGGCTCGAGCACGCCGAGCGCGATGACGGCCATCACGCCCACGACACAGTACGAGACGACCAGCCAGCTGTGGTTCGGGTTCGATGGAGCCAGGTTTCCCAGCTGGAGCGCGAGCTGGAACCCGGCGGCCAGCGTCATCATGACCAGGGTTGGCATGATGAGGACCATCTTGGGCATGAAGCGCGCCGCGAACTCGGCCCGGGCCGGGATGGACAGCCGGCCCAGGATCGGGCCGACGATGAGCCCGACGAACAGGTCAATGGCCGTCCACAGGCCGCCGCCCACGACATGGCAGAAGGTCAGGGCCCACAGCCAGTTGCCCGCGATGGCGATGATCACGAACACCACGGCGGCGGCTACGATAGGCAGCCCCTTGAGCGGGACCACCTGGACCTCCGGACGCGGCAGCGGTTCGGCGACGTCGGCCGTCCCGGCCGGCACGCGCTGGACGTCCGTCATCAAGGGCCCCCTCGACAAGCGTCCGCACCAGGGTATCGGACCCGCCGAATCCGGCCTAGGAGCCCGGCGTCACGGGTGCCAGTATCCGTAGTGGTGCCGGGCGTAACCCGCCCGTCCCCGGTGCCACTGCTGGTCATGACCGGACCACCAGTCGCGGCGCAGCCGCCGGTAGAACCTGGCCGCCACGAAGATCCCCGCGAGGCAGGCCGCTAGCCACAGCAGCAGCACCGCCTGGAAGACGGCCAGGAACAGCCACCCGGCCCCCGGAATCGCCAGCGCAACGACGAAGGCCAGCATGGCCAGCGGCAGCAACCGCGGCCTGCGGCGGCCCGTTACCCAGCGGGGCGCGGCCTGCGGCGGGACCCGACTGGGTGGTGCCGGTACCGGCGCAGGCCCGGGCAGGTCGGCCAGGACGCTGCGCAGCTCACCGAACGTCTTGGCGTTCAGCGCTGCGGTGAGCCGCTCGTCCAGCTCTTCCGAGGTGAGGCGGCCCGCAGCGAAATGGTCGCGCAGCAGACCAATGACGCGGTCCCGGTCGGCGTCCGACGTCCGGAAGCGATCATCCATGCCATACCCGCCTTCTACTGTTCGTCCTGCTCGTCATCACGCTCAGCGCCCATGTCCTCGGCCAGGATCTGGTACAGCCTGCGCCGGGTGTCCTCCAGCAGCCGTTCCGCGGCGTGCACCTGCCCGGGCGAGCCGGCATGGGCTACCTGGACGATGCCCGCCCCGAGCCGGGCCGCCACCGAGAACAGGCCGGGCAACTGCCACTCTTCCTGCTGGGCCATCGACTCCCACGCGCCGCGGGCCATCTCGGGATGCTGGGCCACGTAGGCACGGCCCGCTTCGGTGAGGCTGAACGTGCGGCGACCGCCGGCCTCCTCGCCCTCGATCAGACCCTCGTCGGCCAGCAGCGACAGGGCCGGATAGACCGCACCTGGGCTGGGCCGCCAGGCGCCGCCGCTGCGCTCTTCGATCTCGGACATGATCTGGTAGCCGTTGCGCGGGCCGTCCAGCAGCACGGCCAGGATTGCCGCGCGCACATCGCCCCGGCCCGCCTTGGGACCCCGCGACGTTCCGGGGGCGCCCGGCGGCCCAGGCCACCACTCGCTGGACGTGCGGCCGAAGCCACCCCACTGCCACGACCAGGGACCTCCCGGCCGCCCCGGACCGCGGTCCCACGGCCCGCCGCGCCTGCCCGGGCCGTGCCCGGCCGACATGCTGCCCAATTTGCGGTGAACCTGGCTGAGCAACTCGTCCAGGCAGCTGAACGCCCCGGCCCGCGGCGGATGGAAGTCTCCGGCCCACGAAGCTGCTGTCGGCATCCTGTGCTCCCGCCGCTCGTCGCGATACGATCACGATATATCGACAGAGTACGGCACCATTGGTCAGTACACAAGATATAACTCGATGAGCCCCTCGCCGGCGGGTCAGGGCAGCTGAGCGCGGATACCGGTGATGATCAGACCCAGGCCGTAGCTGAAATGCTCGGCCGGGTGCGGAGCGGGGACGTAGTCGATGACAGCGAGCAGGTTCGGGTGGCGATCGGGCTGGAGCGCCGTGGTCAGCCGCAGGACGGCTGCTGTTCCGCCGTCTGGCAGCGCCGCCGCAAGCTGTTCCTCGATGGTGTGCCCGACGACGTAGTAGGTGAGGGTATCCACCGCCCAGACCGCGTCCCGGTTGCCCAGGCCCGCCCCGCGGAGAATGCTGATCATGGCCTCGCCATAGGCCAGCGCGCTGGGCAGCGGGAAGAAGGCACCGGCGAAAATCCGCGCGCCGTCGCGCCGGGCCAGCAGCGCGCGCCGCAGCCGGCGGGCCAGCTCGGCGATCCGCTCGGGCCAGGGCAGTCGCTCGTCAGAGGCCGGCCGTCAGTCCCCCGAGCATCGCGTCCGCCATAGCCTCCAGTAGCGCTTGCTTGCTGGGAAAATGCCAGTAGGTCGCGCCGTTCTTGACGCCCAGCGCGGCGGCGAGACGGCGCATGGTCAGGTTGTCGAGACCGACCTCATCGAGCAGGTCGAGCGCGACGCCGACTACCTGGTCGCGGGTCAGCCGCATCGCCGCTCCTTCCGGAAACCTGTTTGACGGGCGTACTCAGCATGCCGCAAACTCAACAGCGTTGAACTTCAACAACGTTGAAGTAAGTGGAAGACAGGAGGACTGCATGCTCATCCGTAACACGACCTGAGACTCCCGCCCGGCCGCGCACCGACTGGTGCGCGGCCGGATCCGCATCAACTGCTGCTCGGGGTCAGGAAGTCAGAATGCCGACGTGGCCAGATTCCGTACCGGCTGAGCAGACGCCGGGCGGCTACCCGGCACGCGGCGTCGCCTCGGTAGTCCCAACACGCTGGAGATAGCGCGGACGCAGCAGTCGCGCGCCGATGCCGATAATGAACAGCACGGCGACAGCGCCGAAGAACAGGTAGGCAAAAATCCTGGTGCTGCCGGTCGGCAGCGGGACGAGCGAGTAGTAGAACACCAGCCCCATCACCCCGGCGCCCAGTATTCCGGCCGCCAAGATGAAAAGACTCCCGGTTCCGCGGCGGTAGGCCCACACCGGAACCGCCAGCGAGGCGAGCATGAGGATCAGTGTTTCGCAGTATCCAGCGAGGCTGGCCAGGTTCCCGAAGGCCGTGCCCGGAGCGACCCCGGAAACCAGCACGTACGTCAGCACGGCGAGCCAGACAATGGCATAACACCAGATCGCCCGGTATGGGGCACCGCGGCGGTTCGTCTTCGTCACGCGAAGCGGCAGCAGGCCGTCGTGCGCCATCGTGAACAGGACCCGCGAGCCGTAGTTCAGCGTGGCGTTGGCCGCCGCCAGGAAGCTGACGGTGACGCCGAGCAGTATGACATCTCCCAGCCAGGGGACCTGATCACGGCTGGCGAGCGCCGACAGTGGCGACGGCTCGCTGGCGAGGTTCGCTGGCATGCTCTCGAATCCGAGAACCTGGATATATGCGTTGAGAAGGAAGAATATGGCGACGGCGATGACACTACCGATAACCGCAAGGCGGAGCGCACGCCGCGGATTCCGAGCCTCCAGGCCCAGCACCGTCGATCCCTCGAATCCCCCGAACGCCAGGATCATGAAGACAATGGCCAGGATGACCCCGTGGCCGTTCGCTCCGTGCAGCGTGAACTGCCGGGTATCGATCACGCTGGGAACGTTGAGAAAGACCACGGCCAGCAGGACGAGAATGGCCATCATGGAGGCTCCCTCGATGATCAGGAAGAGCCTCGTGCTGACCCGGATATCCAGCAGCGCGGTAGTGGTGATGACGATCAGGCAGGCGGTCCCAAGAACAAACGAGCCGGCTGGCGACGCAACCTGGGCGAGGCCAGTCGCGGCGAGAAACTGAGCGAGATACTGAGCGAAGCCGGTGAACAGGAAGGGTCCTGAGCACACCATGGTCAGCAGCGTGATCCATCCCGTCACGAAGCCGACGGTGGTACCTAGCCCCTTCGGCACCAGGTTGTACAGCGCGCCGGACGAATAATGTGATCCGGCCACCTGCGCTATGCACACGGCCACGGCCAGCACGCCGACGCTGGCGATCACCACGGTCAGCCAGGCGCCGTGACCAGCATCAGCGAAGACCAGCGCGATCAGCGATACCGCCCCGATCGTGGGGCCTATCCCGGCGACCGACTGGCCCAGCACCGGCAGGCCGCCCAGCACGTTAGTCCGCAGCCCCAGATGACCCCTCGGGGTATGAATGAGGACGTCGGCCTTGTCCGTCATGTCGGCACCAACTCTCTCGGCCCGCCCCGGTACCCTCCCGTTTGCCCCAAGTTCCGGTGATCTAACAGCATCGGCGAAATGTGAAATCGATTTCTAAATCGAGACCGGTTAGTAGCAGGCTGGTGACCGTTTAGTACCGGTTTATAACGACCTAGAGCACCGCGCCCAGAGCTCGCCACCGTGGCGTGTCCCGGCTCGCAGTGGGCGATCCCGGCTCCGGGCGGCCCCCGGCTGGTCCCGGCTCCGGGCGGCCCCCGGCTGGTCCCGGCTCCGGGCGGCCCCCGGCTGGTCCCGGCTCCGGGCGGCCCCCGGGTCCGGCCGCCAGGACATCGGCCCGGTCCCAGGAAGAGTGCGTGACGGGGACTTCGGGGCCTCTGGGTCTGTCCGGGCGCTGGCGCGCTCCACCCGGCAGGACTACCAGCGGGCGGCGCGAAGATATGGCGGCCCCGTCAGATGACCAGTCACCAAGATTGCGTATCCGCAGTTCAACGGCCTCTTTTACCGGATACCGCAGGCCGACAGCCCGGCCGCGCGTCAGCAGGCGCGCCGACGGAACTCGCGCACCGGGCGGGGCCGCGGATCCGGCGTCCCGGCCGGGCTGGCCGGCGCCAAACCAGGACCAGCCGATGCCAAGCCGAGGCCAGCCGGCGCCAAGCCGGGTCTCACCGGGCACCGGCCCTGGCGGATCCGCGAAGCCTGTATTAAGGTTGAGAAATCGATTACACGGCGGTACGCTCACCGAGCACCGCATGACGATGGGCAGTAGCGGCGGAGGCGATGGCGACCATCCAGGAAGTGGCACGGCAGGCACAGGTCTCAGCGGCGACCGTGTCGCGGGTGCTCAACGGCAACGGCAAGGTCCACCCGGACCTGGTCCGCCGGGTCCGCGCCGCGGTCGAGGCCCTCGGCTACCAGCCCAACAGCGTCGCCCGCAACCTGCGCCGCCGCGAGTCATCGCTGTGGGCGGTGATCGTCCCGGATGTTGGCAACCCGTTCTTCACCTCGATGGTCCGGGGGGTCGAAGACATCGCCCAGGGCACCGGCTACTCGGTCGTGTTGTGCAACAGCGACGAAGAACTGGGCAAGGAGGCCCGCTACATCGCGGCCGCGGCCGCTGAGCGGATGGCGGGCGTGGTCATTTCCCCGGCGTCCACCCGCGACACCGATGTGACCCCGCTGCTCGATCTGGGCATCCCGGTGGTGGCCGTCGACCGGCGGCTCAGCGGAGCGCCCGTCGACACGGTGCTGGTCGACAACGAGCGGGCCGCCGAGGAAGCCGCGGAACACCTGATCGACATGGGCTACCGGCGCGTCGCGTGCATCACCGGCCCCCGGCAGGCCATGACGGCCAATGAGCGGCTGGCCGGCTACCAGCGCGCGCTGCGCCGCCGGGGCCAGGATCTGCAGCCGCCGCTGGTCCGGCACGCTGATTTCCGGGAGCGCGGCGGGTACGAGGCGATGGCCTCCCTGCTCGCCGATACGGCACCGGACGCAGTGTTCGTGGCCAACAACCTGATGACCGTGGGCGCGCTGGAGTGCCTGATCAAATCCGGTGTCGGGGTACCCCGCGAGGTCGGCGTGGTGGGCTTCGACGAGATCCCGTGGGCCGATCTCGTCCGCCCCACGCTGTCGACCGTCGCGCAGCCGACCTACGAGATGGGCAAGACGGCCGGACAACTGCTGACGACCCGGCACAGCCTGCCGGACAAGCCTTACGCGACGGTCATTTTGCCGACCACGCTCAACGTGCGCGCCAGTTCTACCCCCCGGGCGGCCGCCCAGCACGGGAGCCGACCGACCTGAACAGCAGCAGCCAGCGACAGGAGGATCCGTCATGGCAACCAGCGCTGAGGAGCCGAGCCAATGCAGGTTCGCAGCCTGGGACACCGGGCTCCTGGCGGCGACCCCGTCATGGGCACGGTAACTGCGTTCCCCGGTATCCGCGGCCGCGCCGCGGAGACCAGGGTGCTGGATGAGGCCCTCGACCAGCTGACGTCCGGCCGGTCGGCCGTCGTCCTGATCGAGGGCGAAGCCGGGATCGGCAAGACGCGCCTGCTGGCGCGGACCCTGACGGAGGCAAGCCGCCGGGGCCTGCAGGCGGCGGCTGGCCGGGCCGAGGAGCTTGAACAGGCCCGCCCGTTCGGCCTGGTGGCCGGGGCGTTCGAGTGCGTGCGGTCGTCGCCGGACCGGCAGCGGGCGGCCATCGGAGGATTGCTCGTGACCGGGGGCGCCCGCGACGAGGGCCCGATCACGGTGACCAGCGACCCTGGCCTGCAGTTCCGCGTGGTCGACGCGTTCGCGGACCTGGCCGAGGAACTCGCGGTATCCGGGCCGCTGGTCATCGCCGTGGATGACCTGCAGTGGGCGGACCCGTGCAGCCTGCTGACCCTGGGCGTGCTGACCCGCCGCCTGGCCCATCTGCCCGTGGCATTGATCGGGTGCTACCGGCCCTATCCGCGCCCACCGCAACTGGAGCGGCTGGCGACCGCACTGGAGAACCAGGGGCCGCGGCACCTGACGCTGGGCCCGCTGGCCGGCCAGGCGGTGATCCGCCTCGTCGCGGAGACGGTCGCAGCCGAGCCGGGTCCGGGCCTGCTGGCCGAGATGGCCGGCGCAGGCGGGAACCCCCTGTTCGTCGCCGAGCTGCTCGGAGCGCTGGCCATGGAGGGCGCGATCGAGACCTCGGGCGGGCGGGCCGAGCTAGCGGAGGTGAGCCTGCCGCCCACGTTGCGGCTGACGATCCTGCGCCGCCTCAGCTTCCTGCCCGACCGGACCTTGCAGGCCCTGCGGGCCGCCTCGATCCTCGGGTCGAGTTTCTCGCTCACCGATCTGGCCACGGTGACCGCCCGGCCGGCCATTGAGCTGTCCCTGGAGCTGACCGAGGCGATCAGGGCCCGGGTGCTGGAGGACGACGGCGCGGTCCTGCGGTTCCGGCATGACCTGATCCGCGAGAGCATCTATGCGGATCTGCCGTTCACCGTACGCCGCGGGCTGCACCGCGAAGCCGGCCGGCGGCTTTCCGCCGCGGGCGCGTCAGCCCTGCAGGTCGCGGAGCATCTCACCCGCGGCGCGGCCCGGGGGGATGCCGAGGCGATCGGATGGCTGACGCAGGCGGCCAGGGAAACGGCGCCGAGATCACCGGTCGGTGCCGTCGGGCTGCTGGAGCGGGCGGTCGGTCTGATGGACGCCCGCGACCCGAGCCGGGACGACCTGCTCGCCGAGCAGGCGGACAGCCTGATGCTGGCCGGCCGGATCGGTGACGCCCAGGCGGCCTGCCGCGCGCTGCTGGACCGCGATCATGAGCGATCGGCGGATGGCCCCATCCGGATGTGTCTCGGGCGTGCCCTGGTGGCGGCCGGGCGGGTGCGTGACGGCCTGCGGGAACTCGAGGAGGCGGCCGGCTGCCCTGATCTTACCGACGCCGAGCGGGCCAGCGCGCGGGCGTGGGCCAGCCTCGCCCAGTTCTCGCTGGCGGACCTGAACGGCGCGACCGCGCTGGCCGACCAGGCTAGATCCGCGGCGGTAGCCGCCGGGGATCCGCTGACCGCCAGCGTCTCCACGACCACCCTGGCCCTGGTCGCTCAGGCTCGCGGCGACCTGCCTGACGCCCTCCAGCTGCTGGACCATGCGGCGCGGCTGGCCGACCAGAGCCCGGGCAGGCAGGGTCACCGCTACCCGGTTCAGGCCGCTCGCGGGCACCTGCTCACCGAGCTCGACCGGCCCGCAGAGGCCAGGTCCAGCCTGGAGGCGGGCCAGCGCATCAGCGAGGAACTAGGCGTCCGCTGGCCGCTCGCCAGATACCAGGCCTTCCTCGGCTACGAGCGCTTTGTCACCGGCGAGTGGGATGACGCCGTCACCGAACTGCAGGCGGGAGCCGACCTGGCCAGTGACCTCGGCGAGACCACCAGCCAGGTTTTCGCCCAGAGCCTGCTGTCGCTGATCGCGCTGCACCGCAACGACCTGTCCGGCGCGCGCACGGTCGCGGCGGCGGCGACCGGCCAGCTGGCGGCGACCGGCTCCAGGTTCCGGAGTCACTGGGCGATGTGGGCCCATGCTCTGATCCTCGAAGCCGACGGCGACGTCACGGCGGCCCTGGCCACGCTGGCCGAGTGCTGGGACGGATGCGTCAGTCGCGGGCTCGCGGTTGGCTACCCGGCGCTGGGGGCCGATCTGGTCCGGCTGGCGCTGGGCTGCGGGCAACGGCAGCGCGCGCAGGAGGTGGCAGCGGCGGTCGCCGAGGTGGCCAACAAGAACGAAGTGCCCGCCCTCACTGGCGCCGCGCTGCGCTGCCGCGGGCTAGCCGACGACGACCCGGCGATCCTGCTCGCCGCGGCAAGCGCCTACGAGTGCGGCCCGCGGCCACTGGAGCTGGCACTCGCCTCCGAGGACGCCGGTGCCGCCCTCGCCCGGCGCGGGCAGGCCGATCGCGCCCGGCCGCTCCTCGAGCGGGCCCGGGAGATTTACCACCGGCTGGACGCCGCCCGCGATCTGGCCCGGGCCGAAGCCGTGCTGCGCGAGGCAGGTATCCGGCGCGGCCACCGCGGGCCGCGCGGCCGGCCGCAGACCGGTTGGAGCAGTCTCACTCCTACCGAACGCACCGTCGCCCACCTGGTCGCCGAGGGATTGTCCAACCCCCAGATCGGCGAGCGGCTGTATGTGTCCCGCCGGACCGTCCAGACTCACATCGCGCATGTGTTCGCCAAGCTGCACTTCACCTCCCGCGCCCAGCTCGCCTCCGAATTGACCAGGCACCTGGGCCAGGAACAGGCCGGCCGGGCCGAGCTCGCCGGATCGCCTGCGTAAGCCTATGGGCTGGCCACTGGGCAGGTCTGGTACGGAACGTGAGTCAAGTCGGCAAAGCCAGGCAGCTCGGCGCGGGCCGGGCCAAGCTGGTCATAGTCGAGAATGAACCGGACCGAGTACTGGAGCGGGCAATTCTCGAGCACCCTGAAGGTCACCGTGAACCAGGCGCTGGCGCCCGCAGGCAGCATGCGCGCCGGGGCCAGGCCCGCTGCTGGCAGCTCGCCGCAAGCGCCCCAGGACTGCGCGGTCGGCCGTAGCCCGCCCAGCGGCAGCACGGCCCCGCACCCGGCGGAGCGTCACCTGCACCGCCGACTGGTTTGCGACCTCCACCCCCAGCTGCAGCGCGTGACCGATTTGCGTGGAGCACAGGTGGCCAGGCTGGATCAGGGCCAGGCCCCCGGCCGGTTTCGCTGTCGGATAGCCCGCCCGGCGCGACAAGGACGCAGCCGCGTTCCGGACCTGCCGGTGCCCGGCCGCGTATCCCGCGGCCAGGCCGACGAGCAATGCCGCAGCAGTCAGGATCACAGCGATCAGCCGCAGGCGCCCCGTCAGCAGGGGCGGCTGGTCCGTACCCTGCTCAAGGAGATCAGCGCTCGCCGAAGGCTCCGTGGCCCAGGACGGTAAGCCGGGGCTGCGCCGCTTGCCGTCATCCCAGCCGGTCACCTAACCACGATAGGACGATCCGGTCAGCCGGATGCGAGCTAGCCTCACCGCGGCGAGGGAGGCGAAGGGAGGCGTGTGAAGGGAAGCGCGCGAACGCAGGAGGCGCGCGAACGCAGGAGGCGTGTGAGCGAACAACCGAGAGGGAGCAGGCCGAAGGATGAGCCCCGCGGGTGGTGAGCCGAGCAGATGAGCGAGCTGGCTGGGCAGCTGCGGGCATGGCCGGCGCGGCACGGGCTGCCCGGCGTGGTCGCCGGGATCTCCCGCGGCCCGGTCCGGGACGTGGCGGCCGCCGGCCTCGCTGACGGGCTCACGGGCAGGCCGATGACCTGCGACACCGCCGTCCGCATCGCGTCGGTCACCAAGCCCCTGACTGCGGTGGCAGCCGTGCTGGCCAGCGGCGGGTCGCCGGACGGGCTGGAACGACCGGTCCTGGACCTGCTGCCGGAACTGCGCACTGACTGGCGGGCGTCGCCCCGGCTGCTGCTGAGCCAGGTCCTCGGTCAGGTTTCCGGCTTGCGAGCCGGCCTTGACCTGCAGGCGCTGGCCAACCTGGGCCAGGGCGACAACGCGCTCATCGAGGCCTGCCGGCTGGTGGCGCGGCTCGGCCAGGCCGCGCCGCCCGGACGGGAGTGGGCGTACTACAACGGCAACTACTACCTGGCCGGCGCGGCGCTGGCGAACCTATGGGGCACGAACTTCGAGACCGCGCTCCGCGACCTGGTGCTGCGGCCGGCCGGCCTGGCCCGCACCGCGTTCTCGGCGCCCGCGGATCATGCACTGGGCCATCACCAGGGCCGTGTCATCGAGGAGGACTATCCGCGGGCCCGGCGGCCCAGCGGCGGCCTGTGGTCGACGGTGACGGACCTGCTGAGCTTTGCCGAGTTCGTGCTGGCTGACGCGCAGTTGCTGGCCGCCGTCCAAGCGCCGAGAACCGGCCCGTCCGCCCCCGTACAGTACGGCCTCGGCTGGGCGCTGGCCCCGGGCCTGATGTTCCACAACGGGCGGCTCGATGGCTTCCGCTCGCTCCTGCTGATGGCACCCGAGCACCAGTTCTGCGTGGCGATGGTGGTCAATAGCACCGACGCGCTGCCGGCCATCGCCAGCTTCGTCGATCGCCTGCAGGCCAGGCTAACCGGCGTGCCTGCGTCGGTGCGGTTGATGTTCGGACCTCGGACCGGCGCTAGGCCAGCCGATCTGGCTCTCGCCTGACGGCGAGGATTCCGGGCGGCGGGGCGGGCGAGGATTGGGCCCGCGCATCCGTGACCGGCCGCATGCCGCAGGCGAACCGGTCAAGATCACATCCGGCCACTACCCGTCCGGGGAACGGGTCGTCCGGTGCCGCCAGGTCGATCAGGTGCCCGAGCCGGCGCATGTACTCGAACTCCAGGTAGCGCGGGTCATCCAGATCGACGTGAGACTGCGGTGTGCCGTCCACCAGCACGGTCCAGCCCCCGGGCCGGTCGCGGTCGCCAACCAGCTCAGCGAGGCCGCCGTCAACGCGCTGGCAGATGATCCGCGTGCCGCGGCTGCTGCGTCGGTCGGGCATAACCACCATTGTGTAGCGGTACCGGGCTACCGGCCCGACCGCCTCCGCGCGGGTGCCGCACGGCGGGCTCCGCAGCGGATGCGCTCGCCCTGTTAAAGCCGGCCGGCCTCTTGGTGAAACACCGCCGCCGGATCACCGGGCCCGGCTGCCCTACCATGCCCGTATGCGGTTCGTAACCTCGCCGGTGGCGGTGCGCGTGCCTGCCACCAGCGCCAACCTCGGCCCGGGCTTCGACTGCCTGGGTCTCGCGCTCGAGCTGCACGACACGATCACCGCCCGGATAGCCGGCGACGGGGTGCGGGTCAGCATAACCGGCGAGGGCGCGGACGACCTGGCTGCCGATGAGAGCCATCTGATCGCGGCCACCATGCTGGTCACCTTCGACCGGCTCGGCGGCCGGCCCGCAGGCTTCGAACTCCGGTGCGAGAACGCCATCCCGCAGGCGCGCGGGCTGGGCTCGTCTTCGGCGGCTATCGTGGCCGGCCTGCTGCTCGCGCTGCACCTGGTCGAGGGCGGCCCCGCGGAGCTCGATGAAGCCACGGTCATCCAGCTGGCCGCCGAGGCCGAAGGCCATCCAGACAACGTTGCGCCGTGCGTGCTGGGCGGGGTCACGATCGCGTGGACGGCCAGCGGGCCCGCCGGGCCAGCGGGCGCCCGCGCGGTGCGCCTGGCCGACGCCCGGGGCGTCCTCCCGGTGATCTTCGTGCCGGTCCAGCGCGGATACACGGCGCAGGCACGGGCGGTGCTGCCTGCCACCGTGCCGCTGGCCGACGCCGCGTTCAACGCGGCCCGCACCGCGTTGCTGGTCCGGGCGCTGACCGGGACACCGGAGCTGCTCTTCGAGGCCACCGAGGACCGCCTGCACCAGGATTACCGGGCGGCAGCCATGCCGGGCACCAAGAATCTCCTGACCACGTTGCGGGAGAACGACATCGCCGCGGTGGTCAGCGGCGCCGGGCCCAGCGTGCTGGCGCTGGTGCCGGATGAGCCGGATCTGAAGCGCCGGGCGCGGGGCATGGGCCCGGACGGCTGGTACGCCATGCCGCTGCCCATCGCGGCCCAGGGCGCCCGGGTCAGCCGCCAGTAACCAGGGCGGCCGCGAGCTGCGGCCTGGGCCAGCGGCCCTGGCGCCCTTCGCCCTCAGCCCGGCCGGGCCTGCGCCGGCCCCCTGCCGTCAGCCGCTCGCATGCGGCAGCATGTAACTATGAGGCGCCTTTCCCCGGCACATGCCGCTAAGTCCCTGAATTCGCGAGATGACCAGCGGGCCGCCGCAGGACAGGCCGGACGCTCCGCGGTCCGCGGGCCCGCTCACGAGAGGCGACCAATGAACTTCTCATCTCACCGGCTGTGGCTGACCGCGGCCGCTTGCGCGCTTGGCTCCCTGGGGGTAACCACCGTGACGGCCGGGACCGTGTCCGCATCCGTCGCCGCGCCATCAGCGTCTGCCGCAGGCGCCGCTGGATCCGGGCCCGCGGCACGCTCCGCATCCGCCGCCGGGCGCCGGGCGGCCATCCCGGCTGCCCCGGTGCTCAGTGACCTGACCGCCCGGCAGCTGGCGGGCCAGCGGGTCATCTACAGCTATTCAGGGCTCACCCCTCCGGCCAGCCTGCTGGCCCTGATCCGCAGCGGCGATGCCGCCGGGGTCTTCTTCTCCGGCGGCAACATCGCCAGTCACGCACAGATTGCCGGGGTCATCAGGACGCTCGAAGCGGCCAACGCTAGCCCCAGCAACCCGGTGCGGGCTCCGCTGCTGCTGATGACCGACCAGGAAGGCGGTCAGGTCCGCCGGCTGTCGGGCGCGCCGGTGCTCTCGGAAAAACAGATCGCCCAGTCAGCCCACCCCGCCGACGAGGTCAAGGCCGCAGGCCGCGGCGCCGGGGAGAACCTGAAGGGCGTGGGGATGAACGTCAACCTCGCCCCGGTGCTCGACGTGTACCGCCAGGCAGGCAACTTCATCGATCAGTTCGGGCGCTCCTACAGCAACCACGCGCACACGGTGTCCTGGATGGGCGCGGATTTCATCAGGGCCCAGCAGCAGGTAGGCGTGGCCGCCACGGCAAAGCACTTCCCCGGCCTGGGCGCGGCCACCAGGTCCCAGAACACCGATCTCGCTCCGGTCACCCTGAACCTCTCGGCGGCCGCGATCCGGGGCACCGACGAAGCTCCCTATCGCACCGCCATCGGCGCCGGGGTCAAGCTGGTCATGGTGAGCTGGGCGGTGTACCCGGCCCTGGACCGCGCGCACCCGGCTGGGCTGTCGCCGGCCGTGGTCGGCGGCGAGCTGCGCAGTCGGCTGGGCTTCAAGGGCGTCACGATCACCGATGCGCTCGCGGCCGGCGCAGTGCGGGCGTTCGGGACCTTCGGGAACCGGGCCGAGCTGGCCGCCACGGCCGGGATGGACCTCGTCCTCTGCTCGGAGGGCCACGTGGGCGAGGGCGAGAGCGCCATAGATGGCCTGGAACGCGGCTATCTGAACGGCACCCTGAACAGGACAGCGTTCACGGCGGCCGTTACCCGGATCCTGGCCCTGCGCGCGGCCTGCCTGGCTAACCCGGGCCACGGCGCTGGCCTGCCCGGCTAACCCGGGCCACGGCGCTGGCCTGCCCGGCTAACCCGGGCCACGGCGCTGGCCTGCCCGGCTAACCCGGGCCACGGCACTGGCCAGCGCCTTCGGGCCCATGGTCCCCACCCCGGCCGACCATCGGCCCTACCCGGCGCTCACCCCGGTCAGATGCTGGAAATGAGCGCGACTTCCGGCGAAGGTACTGGTGGGTGGCTTCACCCGCCGGACCGCCCTCACGGGTGAGGCGACCTGGCCCGCGGCCGGCCTAGCCTGATCCAGGGGCGTCGCAGGCCGCGACAACCTGAACAGGAGATCAGCCTGGCCGGGTCGGCACCAGGTTGCCACCGTCCGGCCTTCGGTTGCTGATGTCCAGCGAGAGGCGGTTCGCCGTGCGTGAGCAACGCAAGACCCTGACTCGGTACACCATCGAGGCCGAGCACCGCCATCCGGGCTCGACCGGTGATTTCTCTGGGCTGCTCAACGCGGTGGCCACCGCGGTGAAGATCATCAGTAACCAGGTCAGCCGCGGCGCGCTGGTCGGTGCGCTGGGCAGCCCGGCCGCGGCCAACTCCCCCGGCGAAGTCACGAAAAAGCTGGATCTCATCAGCAACGAGGTAATGATCGGCGAGACCGAGTGGACCGGGTACCTGGCCGCGATGGCCTCCGAGCAGACCGAGGGCATCCACCCCATCCCGGCCACCGACCGGCGCGGGAAATACCTGCTGCTGTTCGACCCGCTGGACGGCTCGGGCAACATAGATGCCAACATCTCGGTCGGCACGATCTTCTCGATCTTGCGCAGTCCCGACCCCGGTGCCGAGCCGCGGGCCGAGCATTTCCTCCAGCCAGGAGTCGCCCAGGTATGCGCGGGTTTCGCCCTGTACGGGCCGTCCACGATGCTCATCCTCACCACCGGCGACGGGGTAGACGGATTCACTCTCGACCGGGACATCGGGGCTTTCGTCCTCACCCACCCCCAGTTGCGCATCCCCGAGGACTGCGAGGAATTTGCGATCAACGCCTCCAACGAGCGGTTCTGGGAGCCGCCGGTCCGCCGGTACATCCAGGAATGCCTGGCGGGCCGGACCGGAGTGCGGCGCCGGGACTTCAACATGCGCTGGATTGCCTCGCTGGTGGCCGAGACCTACCGGATCCTGAACCGCGGCGGCGTGTTCCTGTACCCCACGGACAGCAAGGAACCGGCCGGCCCCGGCCGGCCCAGGCTGATGTATGAGTGCAACCCGATCTCGTTCATCGTCGAGCAGGCCGGCGGCGCGGCCAGCACCGGACGCGAGCGCGTCATGGAACTCCAGCCCGCGAGCCTGGCTCAGCACGCACCGCTGATACTCGGATCACGCCACGAGGTTGAGCGGATCGAGCGCTACCATCGCGACCAGGGCAGCGAGCCTGAAGCGACCTTCGACGACTCGCTCTTCAACAGCCGCTCCCTGTTCCGGATCCCTTGACGAGCAGGAGAGCTAGTGTCGGCCAAGCATCCCATCGTCGTCATCACCGGCTCGTCCGGTGCCGGTACCACGTCGGTGACCAGGACCTTCCAGCACATCTTCGTACGCGAGCAGATCAACGCGACGATCGTGGAGGGCGACTCGTTCCACCGTTATGACCGGGAGCAGATGAAGGTCGCCACGGCCGAGGCCGAGCAGGAAGGCAACCGCCACTTCTGTCACTTCTCCCCCGAGGCGAACCTCCTCGAAGAACTGGAGACGCTGTTCCGCGAGTACGGCGAGCACGGCCACGGCAAGATCCGCAAGTACCTGCACGACGCGGCGGAGGCCAGGCCCTTCGGGCAGCCAGCCGGGACCTTCACGCCCTGGGCGGATGTCGATGGCAGCGACCTGCTCTACTACGAGGGCTTGCACGGCGCCGCCGTCACCGACAAGGCGGACGTGGCCCGGTACGCCGACCTGCTGGTCGGAGTGGTCCCGATCATCAACCTCGAGTGGATCCAGAAGCTGCATCGCGACAAGACCACCCGCGGCTACAGCAACGAGGACGTGGTCGACACGGTGCTGCGGCGGATGCCTGACTACGTGAATTACATCTGCCCGCAGTTCTCCCGGACGCACGTCAACTTCCAGCGCGTGCCCACGGTGGACACGTCCAATCCGTTCATCGCCCGCTACATCCCTACCGCCGACGAGAGCTTTGTCGTCATCAGGTTCGCCAACCCGAAGGGCATCGACTTTCCTTACCTGCTGTCGATGCTGCACGATTCGTTCATGTCCCGGCCGAACATCATCGTGGTACCCGGCGGGAAGATGGAACTGGCCATGCAGCTGATCTTCACTCCGCTCATTCTCCGGCTGATGCAGGCGCGCCGCAGGGCCTGACCGCTCCGCCACCACCCCGCGGTGCTGTTTCTCACGATCTGAACAACGTGTCAATGGCGAACGGGCGGACTTGGCCGCCTCAGGCAGCTACCCAGAGCTGCGACAACCGCGTACGCTCGTACCCAGATGTGTGTCTACCGCCCGCACCGGGGCAAGCACGGTGCAACTGACCGCGTCGCTCCAGACCCCAGCGGCATGGCCAAGCAGGACCCGATTGGTAAAAGGGAGCCTCGCCATGCAGCTATCTGACGCCTCTTCATCCGCCGTGATCGCGATGCCCGACGCCGCCCGCCCGCCACCGGCCCGGGTGTCGCCTGGTAGCGTCGGCCGGCCAGCCGCGAACGGTGGCGTGTCCCTGGCGGAGGCGAGCCGGCTGCTGGCCGAAGATCATGTAAGGATCGCCCACGGCCTGAACGACATCGTGGTCCGTCGGCTTTTCTCGGCCGGACTCGATCTGCAGGCCGCCCTTAGCTTGATCAGCGATCAGCACGTGGCCGGCAAGATTGAGCGCGTGCTCGGTGAGCTGGACCTGGCCATCCGGGATCTCCGGAACACCGTTTTCGGTCGCTAGGCGAGCTAGCGCGGCTGGCCCGTTTCGTAGGCGGCAGGGGCGGCGTGCAGCCCCGTTCCCGTTCCCGTTGCCGGCCCGCCCGCAGCGGTGGCGGCCGGATCGGCCAGGGCATCGGCCATGCGGCTGAGCAGTGAGCGGATCGTCGCCGTGGCTATCCGATGCAAGATCGCCCGGTCGAAGCCGGCTCCAGGCCGGCCAGTGGCGGCCGGTAGGCGCCGGCCAGCGCCAGCCGGGTGGCGTGCTCTCCGGCCGGGGTCAGCGTGATGTCGGCATCCAGGGCCGGGAACAGGCCGCCGCCCGGGCCAGTGGCCTCCCAGCGCAGCGTGAGCAGCGCGGTGCCGTCGCGGATCACCAGGTCCCGGAAGCGCACCTCGACAAGCTTGGACACGCCAGGCACGGCGCCCACCGGCCCGACTCGGAGCAGGCTAGCGAGCCCCTCGCCGTAGGCTCCCTCGCTCGCGCTAGTCAGCGAGCCGCCCTGGGCCAGCTTCACGAGACCGGCCTGGGCCGAGCTGAAGCTGATGCTCAGCATGACCTCATCACCGACGAACATTCGCCCAGTAACGCACGCCGGGCCGTCATCGGGGCAGGGACGGAAGTCCTCTCATCAGACCCGGGCGAACGCGCGCAAGCACCCGGCGGCAGTCCGCGGTCATCGTTCCAGCTCCTCGCGGCGCGCCGCCGTGTCCTTGAGCCGGCGATCCGCGTGCCGGACGGCCCGCTCGGCTCGCTCGGCCTCCGCGCGCGCCCTGCGCTGGGCACGATCGGCGCTGACCTGCGCCTCGAGCGCTTCGTCGAGCGCCGTCCGCAGACGGCTGACGTTGTCCGTTGCGTCGCGAGCGGCGTCGCGAGCCTGAGTCAGCGCCGCCTGTGCGTTCTGCAGGGTCGTGGCCGCCTCGGCGGTGTCGCGGCGTGCGCGCTCCTCATCCCGCCTGGCTCGCTTTAGCTGGTCGCGATGAGCGGCCGTGGCGCCCGGCGCGGCCGGGTGGGCCGGCTGAGCCCGCTTCCGCTGCGCCACGGGTCTAGCCGCAGACGGCCCGGCGCTGGTGTCGATACCGGGGAATCCGGTGCGGGTCAGGCCCGTGGTGCGCCAGGCCCTGCGCCAGCTGCCGGGCAGCCTGCTCGTCGGCCAGCGCCGCATGTAGCGTGTCGGCCAGGCCGCGGGCAATGCTGTCTGACATGACCTGCCCGGCCGCATTGGCCAGACGGCCGGCCTGCCGCACCAGCCCGTAGACGATCTGATGTTGCTGACGGGACGCCTCCCGCAGCGCCACGGCGTCCAGCGACGCCGTAGCCTGCCGCATCGAGTCGCCCAGCTCGAGCAGCGCCCAGATCTCGTCCCGGTGCTGGCGCACGAGCTGGTTGGCCAGCCAGGCGACCTTGCTCGGCTTAGCGAGCTGGCTGATGGCCTTGGCCGCCGGGCCGTCGCCGCCGGCCCGAACCAGCGTCGCGTGCTCATTCCTGGCTGCGGTGAACTCATCCAGCGGTAGGCCATACAGCTCGTCAGCCACGGCCCCGACATCGTCGGGCCGGCGGCCGGCACGGGGTGGCTCACGGTTTGCGGGCGACGCCACAGAATTCGTCTACCTCGGCGGGCTGCTCGCCGACCGGGCTCGGATCGGGCCGCCAGCGCGAGCACGACACCACCCCTGGTTCCAGGAGCTCCAGCCCATCGAAGAAGCGGGCGATCTGCTGCGTGGTCCGCAGGGTCATGGGCGGTGTACCGACCTGGTTCCAGTGCCGGACCGCCTGTTCCATGGCCGCGCCGTGGATCGCGCTGGTGGAGTGGTTGATGGTCAGGAAACTGCCCGGCGCCAGCGCTGCCATCAGCCTCCGGACTATCGAGTACGCCTGTTCGGTGTCGGAGACGTGGTGCAAGATGCCCAGCAGCATGAGCGCAACGGGCTGGTCCAGGTCGAGGGGCCCCGCGGTCTTGGCCAGGATCTCCTCCGGGTTATGCACGTCGCCGTCGAGGTATTCGCACCGGCCCTGCGGGGCGCTGGTGAGCAGCGCGCGGGCGTGCACCAGCACCAGCGGGTCATTGTCGACGTACACGATCCGCGCCTCCGGCGCGATCCGCTGGGCCACCTCGTGGGTATTGTTGGCCGTCGGCAGCCCGGTGCCGATGTCGAGGAACTGGCGGATGCCCGCCTCGCCCGCCAGGTAGCGGATCGCCCGGCCCAGAAAGGCCCGGTCCGCCCGGGCCTGGGCGACAATACTCGGCAGCATCGCGGCGACCTTGTCGCCCGCCTGCCGGTCGGCGGCGTAATTGTCCTTGCCGCCCAGCCAGTAGTTCCAGATCCGGGCCGAATGCGACACGCTCGTGTCGAAGCCGGGGCCCGGCCGAGCGGGAGCAGCCGCGTCGTTCGCCACCAGAGATCATCTCCAGACTTCGGGACTGGCTTACTGCAGCGAGGTCCCCCCACGAAACCGGCCTGGCCAGCCGAAAGTACATGCCGAAAGGCTACGGCCGAGGCGTCCGGGCCACAATACAGCCAAAGGTACCGGCGACGGTCCGGGCCGCTGGTGGTCAGCTACGAGAATCCGGCATGATGGACAGCGGGGCGAACTATGGCAGCTGAGGTCATCACGTGCCCGAACTGCGGGCGCAGGAATCGCGTGCCCGCCATGGCCAGCGGGATCCCGCACTGCGGCCACTGCCACCAGCCGCTGCCCTGGATGGCCGACGCCGGCGATGCCACCTTCGCCGACATCGCCGAGCAGGCGCCCGTCCCGGTGCTGGTCGACTTCTGGGCGCCTTGGTGCGGACCGTGCCGGATGGTCAGCCCGGCACTGGAACAGCTGGCCACGCAGCTGGCGGGCCGGCTGAAGCTGGTCAAAGTCAACGTCGATGAATCGCCCCGGCTGCAGCAGCGTTTCGCGGTCCAGGCCATCCCCACGCTGATGGTCATGCGCGGGGGGCAGGTCATCGCGCGGCAGGCCGGCGCAGCGCCCGCCAGCGCGCTGCGCGGCTGGCTCGAAGAGGCGCTCACCGCTCCCGTTCCGCCCGGCTGATGGCCGCTGGCCAGGCTCAGGCCCGGGAGTGGTCCCGCCAGCCGATGCGCATGTGGCGACTGGCCGTCTCGCTGGGCGTCGGCGCCGTCGCGCTGGCCCTGACGATCTTGTTCGGAAACTGGCGATACGCGCCGAGCATCGGCTGGGACACCACCGCGATCGTGTTCGGCGGCCGGACCTGGCTGGTGATCTGGCCCCTGTCGGCCGGGCAGACGGCCGCTCACGCCACCGAGGAGGATCCTAGCCGGGCCATCAGGGACTTCGTCGTGCTCACCGCGTGCGTGGCCAGCCTGGGCGCGCTTGGCCTGGTGCTCGCGTATGCCCACGGCAGCGCCGGGCTCACCCGCGCCATGCTGGCCTTGCTGGCCGTGGTCAGCGTCGCGGTGTCCTGGTTCAGCGTGCACACGATCTTCACGCTGCGCTACGCCCTGCTCTACTACACCCAGCCGGTCGGCGGCATCAGCTTCAACCAGCAACAACCGCCCGATTACCGGGACTTCGCCTACGTCGCGCTGACCCTCGGGATGACCTTCCAGGTCTCCGACACCGAGCTGCAGGACTCCGACATCCGGGCCACCGCGCTGCGGCATGCGCTGCTGTCTTACCTGTTCGGCGCGGTCATCCTGGCCGCGGCGGTCAACCTCATCGCGGGCCTGGGCAACGGCGGCTGAGGCCGGCCATTGCGGCGGGCGCCATCGCGGGAGCTCCGTTCTGAAATAAAGCCCTCTATGCAGCCATTGACAACACCCGGCCGCGCGAGGTGCAATTCCGGACGTGGCCGCGTCTCATCAGCCTCATCAGTGGCGCAGAGCAAGCGGCGTTAGCGGACGGAGGTCCTGTTCGTGGCGGCTTCATCGGGCAGCAGCACCAGGCACGTCAACAGATCCCTCCCGGCCGCTAGCTGGCGCCGGAAACTCCTGATCGCCGCGAGCGTTACCGTCGTCGGCCTGGCTGCGGCCCTGTCGATGGCGGCCGCCGCCGCGGCCTCGGGGACGAGCGGCCAGGGCGGGCACGGGCCGGACGGCCTGGGCATCCAGCCGGGCAAGATCAAGCATGTCTGGCTGATCATCCTGGAGAACAAGTCGTATGACGCGACCTTCACCGGGCTGAACAACAACACCTACCTGTGGAAGACGCTGCCCGCCCAGGGCGTCTTGCTGAAGAACTACTACGGGACCGGGCACTTCAGCCTGGACAACTACATCTCGATGGTCAGCGGCCAGGCGACGGAGCCCGACGACCAGGCCGACTGCCCGTTCTACGACCAGTTCTCCGGGTCGGTCGACAGGACCGGGTCGCTGTGGCGCAACCGGGACTTCGGCCAGTTCGCCTCCGCGCAGGGCCCGAACGCCGCGGTCGGGAGCAACGGCTGCGTGTACCCGGCCAGCGTCCAGACGATGTTCAACCAGTTCGACGCGGCCAGGGTGAGCTGGAAGGGCTACGCCCAGGACCTCGGCAACCCGGAAACCGGCAGCGCCCAGCACAGCGCCGGCGTGAAGTCCTGCGGCGCGCCGTTCACCGCGCCCGGCCCCACCGGCAGCCCGGCCTTCCCTGACCCGGGCAGCGCCAACGCGACCGACCAGTACGTGCCCAAGCACTTCCCGTTCGTGTGGTTTGACTCGGTGCTGCAGTCGGGCGACTGCGATGCCGCGCACATCGCGAGCCTCTTCGACCCGGCCAACGGCCTGTATCACGATCTGCAGAGCAAGGCCACGACACCCGCGTTCAGCTGGATAACCCCCAACAACTGCAGCGACGCCCACGACGCGGTCTGCCACGGCAACAACCTCTCCGGCGGCTTCGCCGACCCGAACACCCCGAACCCGCCGGTGAACTTCACTGGGGGCCTGTACGCATCGGACCTGTTCCTCGAGCACATCGTGCCCGAGATCGAGGCGTCGCCCGCGTTCAAGGACGGCGGGCTCATCGACGTCACCTTCGACGAGGCGTTCCCGCCGTTCACCTACACCGGCAACAGCTTCGCGAACTCGATGATCGTCGCGCCCGACGCGGCCACTTCCGTGGCGGACGACACGGCCGCCGAGACGCTGTTCGGCCGTTCCGTGCACTACGAGCCCGCCGGGCCGAACACGCCGCTGGCCAAGAGCGCGACCGGCCAGGAACTCTATCCGGGCCCTGGCGACAACGCCTTCGTCGACCGCCCGGCTAACTGCGTCGCCCAGACGGTCCCGTCCCAGCTGCCCGGCACCTGCATCCTCGGCGGCGGCAATCCGGTGCCGGGGGCCAGGACCGACGCCGGGGCCAGTGCCGCGGCCGGGAGCTCCACAATCTCGGACAACTCGATCGTGGCCACGGACGCCGGTCGCTCGGTGACCGGCGCAGGCGTCCCCGCGGGTGCGGTGGTCGGCCAGGTGACCGATACCCCCACCGACGCAACGGCGCCGAGCCAGAACGGTGGTTTCGTCGATGTCGGGTCGTTCGCGCTGGTCGATTCCTCCGGACAGCCGCTGCAGACCACGGCCGCAGTGAGCGGCGTGACCCTTGGCGCGCGCAGCCCGGCCACCGACCCGCTCTTTGACGCCACCCACGCCACCAACGGCGGCGGAGACACCGGAAGCGTGCTGATCAGCCCTTACATCAGGCCGGGCACGGTGAGCACCAGGTTCTACAACCACTACAGCTGGCTGCGCACGATGGAAGACCTGTTCAGCGTGCGGCACGCCGCCCCGGGCCTGGACGGGCTCGGGCACATCGGCTACGCAGCCCAGCCGGGCCTGGCCCCGTTCGGCGAAGATGTCTTCACCAACCCGCGTGGCCATGACGGCGACTCCGGCGGCGGCGCCCGCGCGTTGTGGGCCGTCCCGGCGACCGGCCTGGCCGGCGCGGTCCTGATCCCTGTGCTCGGCGGCAGGCGCCGGAGGCCGGGCGCCGGGTGAGGACTGCGTTCTGGACGCGAGTGGGCCGGGCCTTCGGGTCCGGCTCACGTCGCGGCGGACGTCCTGGGACCGGACGCCCGGGGGCGGGACGTCTGTGGGCTGTCGGCCTGATCGTCGCGGGTCTCGCGGTGGCCGGGACCTCCGCCGCGCTGCTGGCGCAGCGGAGCCCGCCGACCGGCTCGGCCTCCTACGGCGGCATCCCGAGCTGGCTGCCGACGCCGAAGGTCCAGGTCGGCCGCGTGGTGACGGCGAGCGCCGCGCATCCTTGGCTGGCCATCGAGGGCGACACCGTCCTGGTTCACCTGGCCCGCGGGCAAGTCCTGGCCACCGCCGTCGGCCCCGCGGTACCCAGCGAAGGCCAGTTCCCGCTCCCCCGGACCACCCTCTGCACGTTCACGCTCACCATGACCCGCGCCTCGGGGGTAGTGCCGCTGCGCGCGAGCGCGTTCTCCATCCTCGATGAGCTCGGCCGTCTGCATTATCCGCGGGTCACGGTCTCCGGCGGCGGACCGCTGCCCGCCACGATCACGCCCGGCCGGACGGTCGTCGTCACGGTGCGGGAACGGTTGCCGACCGGCAATGGCCAGCTGCGCTGGGCCCCCGGCACCGTCAAGCCCATCGTCTCCTGGGACTTCGACGTCGAGATCGACTGAGCGCACCCCCGGCCCCAGCCACCACGGCGGAGCCGAGCCCCCAGCCACCACGGCGTCGTCCTGGGCCGGGCAATGGCGCATCCCTGTTGCTGCTGAATGAGGGTGATGGCGCACCGCTGCTGCTGTTTCCTCGCTGCCCGGGCAGCCCAGCCGGGCCCGGGCGGCCTTCCGTCAGTGCTCGCAGACGGAGCATTTAGGGCGTTCCGTACGCCAGGCGTCAGCTTGGTATGATCCGGCCGGACCGGTCATGCGGTCGGCGGGCAGGACGCGGGCCGGCGATGCAGGAGGCGGCGATGCTGGATTCCGACCGGTGGGTGGTGGTCGGCCTCGACAACGGCGGCACCACGAACAATGCCACCGTGCTCGACTCGGCAGGCCGGTTCCTGGTCGACCAGCTGACCGAATGCCCGAGCTGCGTTCAGGACGGCCCGGACAAGGCGATCGAGGCGCTGCACCGGTCGCTGGAGCAGGTTCTGGAGCTCACGGGAATCCCGCGCGCGGCGGTGCGCGCTGTCGGGCTTGACACGCCGGGACCGGTTAGCGCGGAAGGCGTCATCTCCTCCAGGGGAGCCACCAACTTCGCGAACCCGCAGTGGCGCGGTTTCGATGTCCGCCGGGCCCTGGAGATCCGCCTGGGGCTTCCCGTTGTGTATAACAACGATGCGAATGCGGCGGCGCTATATGCCCATTACGAGCATTTCGGGCCGCAGCAGGCAGCGCGGCGCTCCTCGGTCTCGGTGATCGTGGGCACGGGCCTGGGCGGCGGGGTGATAGAGGCCGGGCGGGTGGTGCAGGGCGCTGCCGGGATGGCCGGAGAACTGGGGCACGTCTGGGTCCCGATGGACGGGCTGCTCGTTCCCGGCCAGCCGGTACCGGTCTGCAATTGCGGCCTGTCCGGCGACGCCGAGAGCGTCGCCTCGCTGACCGGCATCGAGAAGAACCTCCTGCCCTACTGGCTGAGCCAGTTCCCCGGCCACGAACTGGGCAGCATCCAGCCGGTCAGCATGGCCGCGAAGCTCGTCCGGGGCTACGGCGAGGCGGGCGATCCGCTGGCGCTCAAGATCTTCGAGCAGCAGGCCATGGCCGTCGGCAGGCTGCTCACGATAGCCGCGAACTTCACTGACCCGGACATTTACTTTCTCGGTGGCGGCGTGGTCGAGGCCGAGCCGCATTTCCGCGACTGGTTCCTCGGGCGCATTCGCGAGCACACGGTGCTGCGCGACGAGCAGATCCGCGCGGCGTCCATAGCCCTGGTGCCCCACCTGGACATGGCCGGGGCGCGCGGCTCGGCGATCGCGGCGCGCGCGGCTGTGCGATGAGGCCGCGGCTAGTCGAACTCGCTCGGCAGCGCGGGGTCGCGATGGTGGGCCAGCCCTCGCTCGATCTGCCAGTGATTGACGCGGCCGAGGGACAGCGGCGGCAGCGCCCGGACATCGAACCAGCCGACGCCGAGAGTTTCGAGGGCCGCGGGCGGCTGCGCACTCGCGTCGTGGCGGCAGAGGAAGAAGAGCTTGCCGGCCGGCCAGCCAGGACCGACAGCAGTTCCGCGGCCAGCCGGCCTACTTGCCGATACCGATCCAGGTCGTACTCATCAGCGGCATACAGCAATCCGTCCTGCGCCAGCGCGGCGAGCTTGATCGCAATCCTGCGCGCTCCACCGTGTCCGCCGGAGTGCTCGCCGCGTTCCTGCCGCTCGCGGCGGGTGTGTCCGGCGGCGTCGCCGCGTTCGGGCTGTTCATACAGGCCGTGGCCGCGACGCTGAGCCGCTGGTGGGCCGGACGGCACGGTGACCGGCACGGGCACGCCGGCCTGCTGGTCCCCGGGCTGCTGGCCGCGGCGGCCGGGATGACCCTCCTGATCTGGGTGGCGGCCGCGCCGGCCCTGATCGCGGGCATGTGCCTGTTCGGGATCGGCTTCGGCATCTGCCAGAACGTCACCTTCGCGCTGATGATCGAGCGCGCGCCGGTTTCCGGCTACGGCAGGGCCAGCGCGCTGTGGAATCTCGCCTATGACGCCGGATACGGCGCTGGGCCCGCCTTGTTCGGCATCTTCGTGGTCCACACCGGCTGTCCGGCCGCCTTTGCCCTGACCGGTCTGCTGATCGTGGCCGCGCTGGTGCCTGCCGCACGGGACCGGGCCCGCGCCTGAGGGCGAGTGGCCCGTCTGGTGACTTTCGTCACTGGCCGGCCGGTAAAGCGCAGCGCATCCTGGGAGAAAGTCCTCCGTGGAGAGGAGGCGATCAAGATGCGTACCAATCATCGTCCTCACCGTCATCACGTCGCTGCTCACCTGCGCGAGTGGCTGCATCGCTGCAACCCATACGCCTAACGCAACAGCCGGGGATGCCGGCGGCGGGCGTGTCCGGCACGGTTCCGCCGCGCGGCAGCCCGCTGACGAGGTCCCTGGACCTCGTAGCCACCAGGCACATGGGCACGCGGGTTCGGGCTGGCCCGGCTGCCGCGTCATCGCGGCCGGGACCTTCGGCCCTGCACACCATCGCGCGGTGTCGCGCACGATGAATTGTCGCCTGCTCAGTAAAGGGGAAGGCTATGACGATGAACGGGTCCACCGCCGCGCATGACTATGACGTACTCGTGATCGGCTCGGGCTTCGGCGGCTCGGTGACCGCTCTGCGGCTCACCGAGAAGGGCTACCGGGTGGGCGTGCTGGAGGCAGGACGCCGGTTCGAGGACGCGGATCTCCCCCGCACCTCGTGGGATGCCCGCAAATTCCTGTGGGCGCCCAAGCTGGGCTGCCTGGGCATCCAGCGGATCCACATGCTGCGAGATGTCATCATCCTGGCCGGTGCCGGGGTCGGCGGCGGCTCGCTGGTCTACGCGAACACGCTGTACAAGCCGAAGTCGGACGCCTTCTACCACGACCGGCAATGGGCGCACATCACCGACTGGCGTGCCGAGCTCGCGCCGTACTACGACCAGGCGGAACGGATGCTGGGCGTGGTGCAGAACCCGACGATGACGCCCTCGGACGAGGTCTTGAAGACGGTCGCTGAACAGATGGGCGTGGGAGACACGTTCCGGCTGGCTCCCGTGGGGGTGTACTTCGGCCGGGAGGGACGCAAGGAGCCAGGTGTCGAGGCCAGCGACCCGTTCTTCGGCGGCGCCGGGCCGAGCCGCCGAGGGTGCCTTGAGGTCGGGGAGTGCATGACCGGCTGCCGGCACAACGCGAAGAACACGCTGGTCAAGAACTACCTCTACCTGGCCGAGCAAGCCGGGGCGACGGTCCATCCGCAGACCACGGCGGTCTCGGTGCGGCCCTTGGACGGCGGCGGGTATGCGGTCGGCACCGTGCGCACCGGCGCGTGGCGGTCACGGCCGACCGCGCGCTCGTTCACGGCGGACCAGGTGGTGTTCGCGGCCGGAACGTGGGGGACCCAGCAGCTCCTGCACCGGATGAAGGCGGCGGGCTCGCTGCCCGGGATCTCCGCGAGGCTGGGCGTGCTGACCCGGACGAACTCCGAAGCGCTCGGCGGCGCGCTGACCAAGCTGCGCAACCGGAGGGAGCATGACTTCACCCAGGGGGTGGCCATCACCTCATCGATCCACCCGGACGAGGACACCCACATCGAGCCGGTCCGGTACGGCAAGGGCTCGAACGCGATGGGACTGCTCAGCACGCTGCTAACCGACGGTGGCGGGCAGCTGCCGCGGTTGGTGAAGTGGCTCACGCAGGTGGCGAGCCATCCGGGGCAGTTCGCGTCGCTCTACTTCGGCATCAACCACTGGTCCGAGCGGGCCGTCATCGGCCTCACCATGCAGTCGCTCGACAACTCGATCACGGTTCATCCGAAGCGCACCAGGCTCGGCCGGCTGAAGCTGACCTCCGAGCACGGCCACGGCGATCCGAGCCCGACCTGGATTCCCGCGGCCAACGAGGCCATGCGCCGCATCGCCGACCGCATCGGCGGCTTCCCGCTCAACAGCGTGGGTGAGATGGTCAATATCCCGATGACCGCGCACTTCCTCGGCGGCTGCGCCATTGGCGATTCGCCGGAAACCGGGGTTGTCGACCCCTATCACCGGATGTACGGCCATCCCGGGCTGCACGTCGTCGACGGCTCCGCCATCTCCGCGAACCTGGGCGTCAATCCGTCGCTGACGATCACCGCCCAGGCGGAGCGGGCCATGGCGATGTGGCCGAACAACGGCGAACGCGACGCCCGGCCCCCGCTCGGCGCCCCCTACCAGCGGGTCGCGCCCGCGGCGCCCCGGAGCCCGGCCGTGCCGGCGTCGGCGCCCGCAGCGCTGCGGCTGCCCATCGTCGAGGTCCGTTAGCGGACGCAAGCACCCGGCCCGTTCCTGACGAGCCCGTTCCTGACGAGCCCGTTCCAGACGAGCCGTTCCAGTTGAGCCAGGACCGCAGGAGGGCCAGTCATGACAACCTCGGTAAGTAGCCCAGCGATAGCCGGATCTCAGCTTCTCGGCCCGCGGATCAGCCGCGCCCTGCTCGACCGTCTGGGGGCCGGCGCCGTTACCGCCGGGCCCAGGGACATGGTCGCGATCGAGATGCCTGCCACTGGCGACACACTCGGATATGTCCCGCACGCCGTGGCCGATGATGTAGCCGCGGCGGCGCAGGCGGCACGCCGGGCGCAGCCTGACTGGGGGCGGCGGCCGGCCGGGGAACGGTCGGCCGTGCTGCTGCGGTTCGCGAAACTGCTGCTCGACCGGCAGGACGAGGTACTCGACCTGATCCAGCTGGAGAACGGCAAGGCCCGCCGCCACGCCTTTGAAGAGATCATCGACGTCGCCCAGGTTAGTCGCTACTACGCCCGCACCGGCCCGCGCTATCTGCTCGCGCACCGCCGGGCAGGCGCCTTCCCCGCCCTGACCCAGACGTGGGAGTATCACCACCCGAAAGGCGTCGTCGGCATCATCTCGCCGTGGAACTACCCGCTGACCCTCGGCATCAGTGACGCTCTCCCGGCGCTCGCGGCGGGCAACGCGGTCATCGCCAAACCGGACAGCCAGACGCCCTATACCGCATTGTGGGCAGCGGAGCTACTGGCCGAGGCCGGGCTGCCCGCCGGTGTCCTTCAGGTGGTCACCGGCTCAGGACAAGAACTCGGGACGCCGATCATCGAGCACAGCGACTTCCTGATGTTCACCGGCAGCACCCCGACCGGGCGTCGGGTGGCCGCCCAGGCGGCCAGCCGGCTCATCGATTACTCGATGGAACTCGGCGGGAAGAACGCGATCCTCATCCTGGCCGACGCCGACCTCGGCAAGGCCGTGCCCGGGGCGGTTCGGGCCGCCTTCTCGAATACCGGCCAGCTGTGCATCTCGATGGAACGGATGTACATCGACACCGCGCTGTGGGACGACTTCGTCCCGCGCTTCGTCAAGGCCACCCGGTCGCTGCGGCTGGGTCATTCCCTCGACTACAAGCCCGATATCGGCTCCCTGATCTCCGCCAAACAGCTGGACACCGTGGTCCGGCACGTGGACGACGCGATCAGCAAGGGAGCGACCGTGCTGGCCGGTGGCCAGCCACGGCCCGACGTTGGCCCGTACTTCTACGAGCCCACCGTCCTGACCGGCACGCCGCCCGATGCGGACCTCTGTGCCGAGGAGACGTTCGGGCCGGTCATCTCCCTGTACCGGGTGAACGGCGCGGAAGAGGCCATCAAGCGGGCCAACGACAGTCCCTACGGCCTGAATTTCTCGGTCTGGACCCGCGATGCCGCCCACGGCCGCGACATCGCGAGCCGGCTGGAGGCGGGAACCGTCAACGTCAACGAGGCCTACGCGGCCACCTGGGGATCGGTAGATGCCCCGATGGGCGGCTGGAAGGACTCGGGCGTGGGCACCAGGCACGGCGAACGCGGAATCCTGAAGTACACCGACGCCCAGACGGTTTCGGTCCAACGGCTGATGCCGATCGCGCCGACCAGCTTCCTGCCGCCAGCCGCGTATGCGAAGGTCATGACGGCGGCCATGCGGAGCCTGCAGCGACTTCCCGGCCGCAAGTAGCAGCCGGAGAGGACCGGAATGCAAGAGATCGCGTACGAGGTGCGAGGATTCCTTACCGTCCGCAGGGATTCCCTGCGGGTACCCCTCAGCGGGTCGCTGACGGTCCACGCGGATCCGGACTCCGGCCTCTTCGCCGGGGACCTGGCCCTCCGCCCGGCCACCATCAGCCGCAAAGTCAACGGCACCGAGCTGTTCAGCAGCACCGTCCAGATCAGCGCGGAGGTCCCCGTTATCGGCCGGGTCGATCAGGAGGGCCGGATGTTCGCGACCGTGACGGTGACGGCGGTCATCGCCGCCGTCACCATCGCCGGGCACACGCTGATCAGCGGCGATGCCTGCCGCACGACCACGCAGGCGATCGTGCCGATGCAGTCCAGGCCCGGCTTCGGCTTCGGGCGGGGCGGGCGCCTGGTCGGCAGGTACCACCGGCCGCCCTTCACCGGGTGCGGGCGGATCACCCCGCTGGTCAACCTGCTGGCCGCCGGAGGAGGGAACGCCGCCGTTATCGATCTCATCCCGGTGTCATCCTGAGGCAGGCCAGGCCCTACTCTGGCGCGGCCGTCGTCTCGGACTCCGGCGCGGTCTTGGTCTCGGGCGGTACCTGGCGGTAGAGGGCCAGGGCTACGCTGACGCCTGCGCCGACCGCGAGCATCAGGACGTTGCGCGCCTCGGCCAGGCGGCCAGACTTGATGGCCGCCTGCAGGGCGGCGATGGGCCCGGTGCTGTAGGCGTCCACCAGGTCTTCGCTCGTGAAGGCCACCCGGTCGCCGGGAATCCCGAGTCGTATCCGCAGCGGGTCCAGGATGCCGGGAACGGCAGGCGCCGGGACGAGCAGGTCAATTTCGTCGATGCGCATCTCGAGGCGGTGCAGGAAACGCCTGGTCGCCTCTTCCGCGCAGTCAACGCAGCGATCCTGATACCCGGGGCGCTCGTCGATGACCATCTGGTGCTGGCCGGCCGCGCCCCCGGGCCGCGTATGCCGCGCCTCGGCCGCCATTCCAGTCCGCTGACCAGCAGGTCTTCGTATTCCGGGAAGGTCTCGAATCCGAAGTCCGTGAACCCGAGAATGCTGTCATCCCAGCCGAGCAGGAGCGCGCCGCCCATCGGGCGGAACAGGGTCGAGACGGACTCCTCGTGACCCGGGTGGGTATCGCTGGTCACGATCAGGCCCGACCTGATGACGCCGGAACTCAGCAGGCCTGCCTGCAGGTGGATGGCGTTGAGCACGCCGGTGACGCCATTGGCGGCGTCGAACGAGAAGGTGCCGTGCCCGATGGCTCCGGGATGACCCAGGTTGGCGCCAATGTCCTCTTGGATGAGGGTGGCCAGGGCCGGCTCGCCCATGCTGTCTTCCCGGTAGACACCGGCGTTGATCAGCATGTCGACGTCGCTCGCTGCTTTCCCGGCCCGCGCCAGGCAGGTCCGGGCGGCGGCATCGGCGAGCCGCCGGGCGGTGACCTTACGCCAGCCGTGGCCGGGCAGGCCTGCGCTACGGCCTCTTCAATGCGTGTGCCCATAGCGATCCCCTTGGGTTCCGATCGTCAGGATGGCGATGCCGATCTGGACACCGGAGGCGATGGACAGCAGCATCACCCGGTCTCCCTTGTGTATCCGCTGCTCTTCCAGGTACTTGTGCAGCGCCACGAACAACGTCGTCGACGACGTGTTGCCGTTTTCCTCGAGGTTGACCACCACGTGCTTCGGCCTGGCCCCCAGACGCCGGGCAAACTCCGCCATGCCCTTGCGGATCGCCCGGTTCGAGGTCTGGTGCGGAATCAGGTAGTCGATGTCGGCCAGGTCGATGCCCGCGTGCCCGAGCACATCGCCGACCATCGGCGCCATATCCTCGATGGCTACCTTCTGCAGCTTCCTCGACTGGGTGTACATCTGCGCCCCCGGGCCCACCTTGCTGGGGTAGGCCAGGCACAGGCGGCTGTGCTCGGCGAGCGTGGCGAAGCCGATGACGTCGATGCCGGGAACGCCCACGGGCGCCCGTTCCACGATGACCGCGGCGCCGGCGTCGCCGAGCGTCAGCGACGCCAGCTGCTTGCCGAGCACCGAGCGGATCTGTTTGGCCGCATTCCACCCAAGTTGGGAGATGTATTCCCCGGAAACTACCATCCCGCAGCGGATCTCACCTCGCGCGATGAGATCCTGCAGGAGGAAGACCCCGGTCAGCATGCCCGCGCAGGCATTCGAGAGATCGAGGTGGATGGCATCAGGGGCGCCGATCGCCTGCTTGATATAGAGGCTGAGCGGGGGCTCGAAACTCTGCCAGCTCTGGCCCTTGGACCGGGTGATGCTAGAGCTGATCACCATCTCGATGTCCGATGCCTGGTGCTCCGAGTGAGCCAGGCAGTCACGGGCGGCCCCGACCGCCAGGGTGTACGAAGTCTCCCCTGGCCCGACCACGTGCCGCTCGTGGATGCCGGTCAGCCGCTCCAGCTGGATGCGGGTATGGTGTTTCGTCTGCTTCAACAGGTCGGTGGTCGTCAGCCTTTTGGCCGGCTGCTTCACGCCAACGCTCTCGATCCGGCAGCCCCAGGGGGTCTCGGAATCAGGCGATTCAAGCAGCACCCAGTGCTCCGCCTGCGCCTGCTCGCCATGGGCGTCAGTCATCGGGGCCCTCCTCACGCCTATCGCGCTAGGCTTTGTTATGGATATTGCTCGGCTTCGGGGAGTCGGGAGTAGGGGCGAACGTCATCTACGACGTTGCCTTTCAGCCCTACGCGCGGCGGGGGCGAGCACACACGATCGCAGTATGAGCGTTGCGGCGGAGCAAGACATGGACGTGGCGGCGGAGCAAGACATGAACGTGACGGCGGGGAACAGCCCGGCGGCAAGCGCCGATGGCACCAGGCACACATTGCGATACGGGCAGCACAAGCTGGCCTACGAGGTCTACGGTTCAGGCGACCGGGTGCTCGTCTGGCTGCACGGCTTGCTGCTCGACGCCCACCTCAGCCGGGGTCTGGCCCGCAGGCTCGCCGCCCGGGGCAACCGGGTCGTCCTGCTGGACCTGCTCGGCCATGGCGCCAGCGACAAGCCCCGCCACGCCAGCATCCACCGGATGGATCTGTATGCCCAGCAGGTGCTGTGCCTGCTGGACGAGCTCGGCGTGGATCAGGCGGTGCTGGGCGGAGTCTCGCTGGGCACCAACGTGAGCCTGCTGGCCACGGTGCAAGCACCCGAGCGGGTCCGCGGCCTGGTCCTGGAAATGCCGGTGCTTGAGTCGGCCGTGCCCGCGGCGGCCCTGGTGTTCCTGCCCTTGCTGATCGGGGTCCATTACGCCCGCCCCGTGGCGCTGGCGATCTCCTGGGTCGCCGCCCGGCTGCCCGCATCGCGATTCGGCCCGGTCGGCTCTTTCATCACCGCCGCCGCGTCGGACCCGGACGAGATCGGCGCGGTGCTGCATGGCGTCCTGGTGGGGCCGATCGCCCCGACCGCCGAGGAGCGCCGGGCGATCACCGCCCCGGCGCTGGTCCTGGGTCACGGGATCGACCTGATCCACTCGTTCACGGACGCGGCCAGGCTGGCCCGGCAGATCCCCAACTCCAAGCTGATCCGGACCCGCACGTTCGCCGAGCTTTGGGTGCATCCCGGCCGGCTGACCGGCGAGATCTGCGAGTTCCTTGACCGTGTCTGGTCGGACGCCGAGCCGCAGCGGGCCAGCATCAAAGCCGTGTGAGGGCCGTCAGCGGATCACGTAATCGGCGCGGCGCGCGCGCCTGGTGCGGGCCCAGTACTCGAAGCTGAATCCTGGCCACATGGCCCGGTTGACGCCGTCGGCGTCCAGGTACCAGCTCACGCAGCCGCCCTCGCTCCACACGGCGCGGCGCAGCCGGCGCTGGATCGCGTCGTTGTAGCGGCGTAGCGCGGCCGGCCTGACCTCGATCGTCTCGCTCTTGCCCCGGGCCAGCAGGCGCAAGCAGCTCATCACATGCTGGACCTGGCTCTCGATCATGAAAACGACCGAATTGTGCCCCAGGGCTGTATTCGGGCCGAGCAGCAAGAAGAAGTTCGGGAACCCGGCGACCGTGATGCCGTGATAGGCCTCGATGCCGCCCCGCCATACGTCCTGGAGCTTGACGCCATCGCGTCCGGCCACGTTGAGTTCCGCGACCGCCTCGACGGTCTTGAAGCCGGTGCCGTAGATGATCACATCGACGTCGTAGGCACTGCCGTCCGCGCCGGCCAGGCCGGTCTCGGTAAAGTGGTCGATCGGGTCGGTCACCAGCTCAACGTTCGGCCTGGTCAGGGCCGGGTAGTAGTCGGAGGACAGCAGGAGCCGCTTGCAGCCGACCTGGTAGTCCGGAGTCACCTTCGCGCGCAGCACCGGGTCGCTGATCTGGCGCTCGATGAGGCGCTCGGCCATCCGCTGCAAGGGCGCCATCAGCGCGGGATGCACGGCGAAGCCGACCGCGCGGGCCTCAAGCAGCCAGTAGATGCCGTAGCGGAACGCCCGCATGGTGGGCGGGACAGCAGCGAAGGTGGCGCGGACCGCGGGCGGGATCTCAAAGTCAGGTCTCGGGTGGATCCACGGTGGCGTCCGCTGGAAGACGTAGACCTGGCTGGCCCGCTTGGCGATCTCCGGGATGATCTGAATTGCCGAAGCCCCGGTACCGATGACCGCCACCCGCTTGCCGGTCAGGTCGCAGGACTGATCCCAGTGCGCCGAGTGGAAGGCCGGGCCGGCGAACCGGTCGGCGCCGGGAATCTCCGGTATCGACGGCACGTGCAACGCCCCGATGCCCGACACGATCGCGCGGGCCGTGTACATCTCACCCGCCGCGGTCGCGATGTGCCAGCGCCCGCTCTCGTCATCCCACTCCATGCGCTCTACCGGGCAGTTGTAGCGGATATAGCTGGCGATTCCGTAATCGGCCACACACCGTCGTATGTAGTCCCATATCTCCTGCTGCGGCGCGAACATCCGGGACCAGTCCGGATTGAGCTTGAACGAGTACGAATACATGTGCGACGGCACGTCACACGCGCAGCCCGGGTACTGGTTGTCCCGCCAGGTCCCGCCGAGGTCGTCGTTCTTCTCCAGGATCACGAAGTCGTGATAGCCAGCCTGCTTCAGCTGGATCGCCATGCACAGACCGGAGAAACCGGATCCGATGATGACGATCGCGGGATCGTTGCGCTGTCGGCCCATGATCATGTCTCCTTTATCGTCACCGGGATGCCTGGCGATGCCGTCGCCGGTACGGCCTCCGCACGCGCCTTGGTGTCGGCGGCGCCGCCCGGCCCGAACGGCTGGGTCGCGGCGCCGGTGGCCAGCCACCGCGACTCGATCTGCGGCATGGCGCGGGTGCCGACCCTGGTGACCATCAGCGGCAAGATCCCCCTGACCAGCTGCACCGGTGGCAGCCAGCGCTGCCCATACACCCGCGTCGCGCGCCGGGTGATCCCGCGGACCAGGGCGTCAGCCGTCGGCCCGAGAGGGTTGGTGCGGCCGGCCGGGAACGGCAAGTCCGCACGCATCTCGCGCAGCGCCGGGTTCTCGTCTGCTCCGCGCACCATGTCGGTGTCGGTCCAGCTCAGGTAGGCCACCCCGACCCGAACTCCGTGGTGCGCCACTTCCGCGCGGATGGCATGGGCGAACGCCTCCGCCCCTGACTTGCTGGCGCAGTACGCCGCCATCATCGGCGCCGGGGTGAGTGCGGCCAGCGACGCCACCTGCAGCAGGTAGCCCTGGCTTTCGAGCAGGGCAGGCAGGAAGGCGCGCGCCTGGCGATGCTGCCGAGCAGGTTGACCTCGATGACCCGCGCGAACGCGCGGGCGTCGGAGTAGATGAACGGGCCGCCTATGGCAATCCCGGCGTTGGCGACCACGACGTCGATCCGGCCGTAGGCGTCGCGCACCGCGCCGGCCACGTCGGCGAGCGCGCGGTCGTCGGTCACGTCGACTTCCCACCATCTAGAGCCCGGCCCGCAGGAGGCGGACACCTTGGCGAGCTCGCCTGGTTCGAGGCCGAGCAGGGCCACCTGCGCGTGGCGGGCGGCCAGGCGCCTGGCCACGACCGCGCCGACCCCGCGCGCCGCTCCGGTGATCACCACCACCTGACCGGACAGATCCTTGGCTCGTGCCATCGCGGCGCCCGCTTCCCACTGGACCTGGATGATCACGCCAGTAATTACTGGCACTATCAATACTAACCTATCCGGTCTTCATCGATAAGTCCCGCTGACCTGGCGGCATATAGGACGTTTTATCCAGGAATAACGGGGATTACCTCACAGTGGCGTCGCGGTCGGCGAGCCTGACTCGGCCGGTGGGGCACCCGCGCCGGGCCCGGTCGGCATGGGCCGGTCCCGGGCCGCGAGCAACCGGATGAATTCGCTGTAGGCGGCCCCGGCCTGCCGGTCCATGGCCCGGGCGAACTCGGCGTCGATCACGGTCCTCGCGACCGGGCGCAGCCGCTCGATCGTCTCAGCGAACCGGGTGAGCTCACGGGGCCCGGGCGGCGCGCTCCGGCGGTCCAGGACGTGCGTGCTGACCAGGTCCACGAACAACGATGCGAGCTGGTCCAGGCTGGCCTGCAGCTGACGGCCAGCGGCCAGGATCGCGGGCAGCGGGATCCCTTCGCGGACCAAGGTCGTGGTGGCGTCCAGCAGCCGGCGGCTGACCTGAAAGACACCATCGCCATCGACACTGACATAGCCCAGGCGGGCCGCTTCCTCGAGGATCTCGGGCGTGAGCTGGCCTTCGAGCATCGCCGAGACGTCGGCTACCGCCACCGGCACGGGCGCCTCATCCGACCACGGGGCGGTCATGGCCTGTTCGAAGCCGAGCAGCGCGGCGAGATCGTAGCCTTTGTCCCAGGCCGAGAGCAGCTCACCGATCCCGCCGAGGGTGTGGCCCCGGTCCAGCAGCTGGCTGATGATCCGCAGCCGGGTCAGGTGGGCGCGGGAGTACCAGCCGATCCGGCCCGCCCGCCGCGGCGGCGGGAGGAGCTTGCGCTCCTGGTAGTAACGCAGCGTGCGGACGGTGATCCCGCTCTCGCGGGCGAGCTCGCCGATGCGGTACTCGCGCACCGCGGGCCCGTTGTCCGCGCCGCGGTCCGCGTAGTTGCGCGACCGACCATTCACCGCATCCACCTGCGCAAGCATAGGCGGCCTGTCCGTCGTATGCTGTCTGCGGCTTGTGCGCGGCCGGGGCAGGCCGCAGCCGGGCCGGCCGAGTGACAGCGAGCACTGGGCTGGCCGCGGCCAGTGACCGCTGGGCAACCTGACGCGGCGGCGACAGCGAGCCAGAAGGGATGACCGGTGGCGCCGGAACCAACCGCAGGGAGCAAGCCCGGCCGCAAGCGCGCCGGCGAGCAGGATCTGACGGTCGCGGTGACCGGCCCGACCGGGACGTTCGGATTCGGCCTGGTCCCTCTGCTCCAGACCGACCGGCGGGTCGCCCGCGTCATCGGGATCGCCCGGCGCCCGTTCGACCCGGCTGAGTACGGCTGGACGAAGATGGCCTACCGGCGCGGCGATGTCCGCGACCCCGGGGCGCTGCGTGACGCGTTCGCCGGCGCCGACGTGGTGGTGCACCTGGCCTTCCTGATCACCGGTGTCGCGTCAGCCGAGGTGACCCGGGCGGTCAACGTCGAGGGCACGCTGAACGCCTTCCGGGCCGCCGCCGCGGCCCGGGCCCGCCGCTTTGTCTACGCCTCCTCGGTGGCCGCTTACGGCTTCCACTCCGACAACCCGGTCGGGATGACCGAGGACTGGCCGGTCCGGCCCGCCGCCCGCCTGTTCTATGCCCAGCAGAAGGCCGAGCTCGAGCAACTGCTGCACGCCGAGGCGGCCAAACACCCCGGTCTCCAGCTCTACCTGCTGCGCCCATCGATCGTGGTGGGCCCGCACGCCGTGGGCGCCAAAGATCTGCTGCCGGGCCCGCTGGCGCCGCTCGCCCGCCAGCTGGCCGGGCGGAGGGGCCGGGTGCCGGTCCCGGCGTTCGTGCCTGCGCTGCCCCTGCAGCTCGTGCACGAAGACGACGTCGGGCAAGCGCTGCTGCAGTGCGTCGTCGGTGCCGGGCCTGCGGGGCCCTACAACATCGCCGCTGACGGGATCCTGACCGCCGCCGACCTCGCCCGGGAGGTCGGCGTGCTTCCGCTGCCCGTGCCCGCGGGCCCCACGCAGGCCGTGGCCCGGGTCATCGCGGGCCTGCCGTTCCTGCCCCCCGTGGCCGGGTGGATAGAGGTGGCCAGCCATCCGGCGATCATGGACACGACCCGGGCGAAGCGGGAGCTGGGCTGGGTGCCCCGGTTCACCGCCATCGAGGCGCTGCGCGACACCCTGCACGGCGGGCCGTCCGGACCTAGCCGGCCCTGAGCCCGGCGGCGGCGGCCGCCATGTCGACCGCGAGCCTGGTCAGGCGCGCATACTCGGCGCCGTCGACCAGCGGGAGGTCGTGGTCGGCGGCAACCTCGATCACCCGGGCCCGCAACGCCACGGCCAGTTCCCGCTGCTTGACGGGGCGCACCAGGCGGTCGCGGGTCGTGACGAGCATGACCGCGGGCAGGCCCAGCTGGCCCGCCCACGGCTGCGCGTCATAGCGGCTCAGCGCGCGGCCCGCGTCGGCGAGTTCACGCGACATCCCGCGGCGGAACTCCGCGGCCAGCCACGGCTGGTAGACATCGAGTTTGGGCTGCTGCTCGATGACCTGTCGCAGGACCCGCTCGACGAAGCCGGCGCCGGTACCGAGCCGCAGGCCAAGCTCAAGCACCGACAGCAGCCGCCAGACCACCCGCTCGCGGGCCGTGTGGCGCCACTCGAGCGCGGTGGCCTGCATGACCAGCGCCGCCACCCGGTCCGGATGCCGCCGGGCCAGCAGCATCCCGACCGGACCGCCCATCGAGTAGCCGGCCACGATCACCGGTCCGGCGCCCAGTTGGTCCAAGAGCGCGGCAGCGTCGTCGGCGCAGTCCTCGAGGCTGAACGGCTCGGTTGACCGCATCCCCCGGCCGTGCCCGCGCAGGTCCAGCGCGATCACCCGATAAGACGTCGCGAGGCGGGCGTAGACCGGGAAGAAGTTGAGGTCGGCGCTGGCGGTCCAGCCGTGCAGCAGCAGCACGGCAGGATCTGCTGGCCGGCCGCCCGAATCGCGGACGAACACCTCGCCGCGGCCGGGCAGGTTGATCACCCGGCCGGGCAGGCAAGCCCGGGGGCACCGGCGGCCGGGCCACACCGCGCGGCAGCGGCCGGGCCAGCGCCCCGGCCCGCAGCGCTTCCTGGCGGACCTTCGGGCTGGCGGCGAGTGCGGCCACGGCCGCCGCCGCGGACGCCGCCGCGGTAACGGTGACTGCCCGTGCCCTCCGGTTCATCTTCCTCGCTCACTTCGGCGGCCGGCGGCAGGCACATGGACGCGGCCGGGGATGCTCAGACCTCCAGCGCGGCCGCCAGGTCCTCGTCGACGATCAGGACGAGCTTGCCCTGGGTGTGCCCGAGTTCGGCGACGCGGTGCGCCTGCGCCGCGTCGTGCCAGTAATACCTGGCCTGCACGGTGACCGGCAATGACCCGTCGTCGAACCAGGGGCCCAGCCGGATCAGGCGGGACCCGCTCGGCTGCCCGTCGTATTGCTGCCAGCTGACCCGCGCTGCCTGCGGCAGGTCCGCGTGCACCGGCGTGGCGATCACCGCCCCGTCACGTGCCGCCCGGGCCGCGCCGTCGAGGGTGGGCGCCGCGCAGGCCAGCACCCGCTCCGCACCGCCATCCGTGGCCTGGCGGACCTGATCAGGCCAGTCGGGCTTGGTGTGATCGATGACCACCGCCGCACCGAGCCGGTGCACGAACTCATGGTGCTCCGGGCGGGCAGTGGCAACCACGACGGCACCCAGGATCCGGGCGATCTGTACCGCGAGATGACCGAGCCCGCCCGCCCCGGCGGTAATCAGGACGCGGTCACCGGCGCGGACCCCCAGCACGTCGGTCAGCCCCTGCTCCGCCGTCAGCCCGTTGATCGGCACCGCCGCGGCCTGCGTGGCGGACAGCCCGGCCGGGATCGGCGCCAGCTGCTCGAGCGGGCACGTCACGTACTGCGCATAACAGCCGGTCAGACCCGGGTAACCGTACACCGGCGCCCCGTCGTACAGCCCGGCGTCAGCGCCCGACTCACCCACGACGAGCCCGGCGAACTCACCGCCAGGTACGTAAGGCAACGGCCCGGTCCAGCCGCCACCGCGCAACGCGACATCCCACGGTCCGACCCCGGCCGCGAGCACCCGCACCAGCGCCTCGCCCGGCCCGGGCTGCGGCATGGGCACCTCACCGACCTGCAGCACGTCGGGGCCGCCGAACTGGCTCACCATGATCACCTGCATCGCCGCTCCGCCTCCCCCGCGCTACTAGTCCTCAAGCGGCGGCGCGCCGAGGCAGGCCCGGAACGCGTTCTCGACCTCGGTGGCCCGGTCATGGCTGCCCATCGCGCCGGTCACGAAGGCGAACGCATAGCCGCCCGCCCGGCTGGCCCCCGCATAATTGCCGCCCGATCCGCCCATGCCGAAGCCGTCCGCGTCCACGCCGAACCCCAGTCCCCAGGCGCTGTCCTGACCGAATACCGCATCCACGCCGGTGCACTGGGCCGTGGTGGCCTGGCCGAGCAGGGCCCGCGACAGCAGCTGGCCCTGTAGCAGCGCCGCATATAGCCCGGCGGCGCCGCGCGCCGTTCCGTGCCCGTTGACGGCGGGCACCTCGGCGGCCCGCCACGCCCGGCCGTTGACCACCTCGGGATCGAAGGCACCCGGCGGGTTGCTCACCGCCCGCTGGTACAGCTGCGGCAGTCCGGCCGCTCGCTGCTGCCTGCGGTATTCATCCAGGCCGGTCAGCTCGACGGCCCGAGCCTGCTCGGCGGCGGTGAGCCCGACGAAGAAATCCAGGTCCAGCGGGCCACATACCTCCTCCCGCAGAAACTGCCCCAGCCCGCGGCCATCGACCCGCCGGACCAGCTCACCAGCGAGGTGTCCGTAGAACAGTGCCGACTCGCCGAACGCGGTCCCCGGCTCCCACTGTGGCTGCTGCGCCGCCAGCAGCCCGCACAGCCAGTCCCAGTGATAGAAGGCCTCGGTGGGAACCGGCTCATCCAGCGCCACGACCCCGGCCTGATGCGACAGGAGCTGCCGCACGTCGGCGTCGGCCCGGAACTGCGGCCAGTAGCGCTGCACCGGCGCATCCAGCTCGAGTTGACCACGGTCGACCAGCAGCAACGCGCACACAGCCGCGAACGGCTTGGAAACCGAATAGGGCTGCACCAGGCTGTCAGCCTGCCACGGCCGGGTACCGGCCGCATCCGCCCAGCCGCCCCACAGGTCCGCGACCCACGCGCCATCCCGCCACGCGGCCACCGCCGCCCCGGTCCCGCGCTGTCCGGCCAGAACCTCAGCGAACGCCTCGCGCACCGGCTCGAATCGCCGCTCTACCCACCCGCCGATGTTCATCTAGCCAGTCTTACCAGCGCCCGCCTGAGCCGTGCCGCGCACGGTACCTCCAATAGCCGGTGGATCGCGTAAGCCGGTCTCCGGCTGCCCGGCCCGGTGCCGTCCGGCTGCCCGGCCCGGTGCCGTCGCGGGCCGGGATACGCGGGCTGCCCGGGCTGCTCCGCGACGGCGGCTGACGGGGCGGTTACCGGGCGGCGATCCAGGCCGGAGCCGGCACGATCAGTTCGGCGTTACGGTCGGTCACCGAGCCTCTCCGGCCGTCGACGCCGCCCGCGGGCTGCGGTGCTTGCCAGTCGTTGAGTCCCAGCTCCCTGGACAGCGAGGCCAGGTCCAGGGGGCCAGCCCGCCGGCCGCCGGATGAGGGCGGGGCGGCGGTGTCGACGATGGTGACGATGACGGACAGGGTGCCGTCTCGATTGTCGGCGATCTCGACCAGCCGGCTCTGCTGCGGCCAGTCGATGTGCGCGGCGGTGTTGACCTCCCAGAATCCGCCGGCAAACGGCGCGCCTGCCGCGCGTGCATAGCCGAGCAACTGGTTGATGTGCGTGTGACCGTTCACCCAGGCGATGACATTGGGGAACCGCAGCAGCAGGTCCTGCACCTGCGGGCCAAGCGCCGCGGGCCGGCTTCGCCCGGCGCCAGGGACGGGTTGTCCATGGTGCCGATCGTGTGGTGGCTGAACAGGACGAACAGCTGATCCCGGGCGCGCTGCCTGACGACCTGCCCAGACGCGTCGAGGTACCTGCTGCTGCCCGCCACCAGCTGCTGCTCAAGCCAGCCGAACTGCTGCCGGTCGAGTGACCCGTTGGGCCCGCCGCCCTGGTTGACCGTGTCCATCACGACGAACCGGATGGCGCCGCGGCCGAATGCGTAGTACGCGGTGCCGTCGGCGACGTTCTGGCTGGTGTAGCCGTGCCCGCGAGGCCGCCCGGTGGTGTTGAAATGCTCCCGTACCACCTGCGCGCGAGACAGCAGCCGCCGGTCCGGGTCGGCCGTGACCTGCCGGGTAGGCCCCCAGATCAGCAGCGCGAGCACGGCCGGGTTGTTGGCCAGCAGCTCGGAGAACAGGAGCTGGAGGTCCGTCCCCGGGGCCAGGTCGATGATCTTGTCAGGACCGGTGGCGATGCTCCCGAAGGCGGGGATCTTAGCGATGGCGCCCTGGAGCAGCCCGTCATGGTTGCCGAAGACGGTGAGCCACGGCATCCGCAGGCCGGCGGCCACGAACGGCCGGACTGCCGCGTCGAGCAGCCCCGGCACGACCGGGAAGCCGTACAGCGAGCGTGGCAGGTCGTCCGCCTCGCCCGGCGGCGTGCCGTCCGGGTGCCAGTAGTGAATGTCGTAGTTCACCCAGTCCATGACGCCCTCGTAGCGGCCCGGATCGCCCGAGCCCGGGCGGACGGGCCGGCCGTCGAGCACGTCGATCGCCCACCGCACCTCGTTGTACTGGGTGTTGTCGACGTTGTCCCCGGTGCAGATGGTGAAGGCCAGGGGCGCGCCGGTCGCGGGACCGCGGCCGATCCGGTTCACCGCCCGCACCATCGCGTCAGCGACCTGGACCGTAAAGATCTCCTGCGGGCGGTATGAACTGTCGAGATTCGACAGTTCAGCCGCATCCGGCTGACCCGGGTCGCCGAAACGGTCCAGGAACTCCACCCGGGCCGGCGATTCGGCGTCGAGCATGTGGATGTCAGAGAACTGCGAAAAAGCCATCAGCGGCCGGCGGCGCCAGAACCGGCCGGGGCTGGCCAGGCCGCCGATGTCCTGGCGGACCAGGTGCGGCTCGCCCGGGCCGGGGACGATCGGCCGGTAACCGCCGGCGCCGGGCAGGCCGCGGAGCAGGGTGCGATCCAGGGTGGTGCCGGTTGGATCCCCGAGCGGCGCGGCCAGTACGCGACGGGCGGGGAAGGCGACTAACCCGGTGGCGGACAGCCCACCGGCCAGCGCTGACGTCTTCAGAAAGGAACGGCGCGGCGCGGACAGCTACCGCCTGCCAGGTGCCTGCCGCCGCAGGCGCTGCTGCTCGATGATCAGGCAGCGATCTTCCACGTAGAGCAGCCCGGCTTCCTCGGCGATGGCCCGGGCCTGCGGCGAGGCGATGCCCAGTTGCAGCCACAGGGCCGTGGCGCCCGCCGCCACCGCCTGGCGCGCTATGTCCGGCGTCTGCTCCGGCGGCCTGAACACATTGACCAGGCCGACCGGGCCGGGCACGTCCCGCAGCGTCCGGTAGACCTGCTCGCCGAGAATGGCGTTGGCGTGCGGGTTGACCGGGACGATGCGCCAGCCGTGCCGCTGCATATGCGCGGGCACATAGTGCGCGGCCTTCGCCGGTGCGGCACTGGCCCCGACCACCGTGATGGTGTCGTAGGCGGTGAGGATGCGCTCGACCAGGGCATCGGTATCGCTCACCTTGCCCACCGTAGCCGACCGCGCCCAGGGTTCCCTGGCCCGGATTCTCACCGGGGCTGGTGACCCGGGTCGTCGGGGCGGTGCCGCCGGTCGCTGCTCCAGGGCCATCGGCGCGGGCCGGTCCGGTGAGATGTTGCGCGCCGGGGCCACCGCGGCCGAGCGGGATATGACCGCCGCGATCACGGCGAGGACGAGCAGGAAAATGGGCCGCCAGGGCCGGGCCCGCGCCTTGACCTTTGCCGCATGCTGGCATGTCGCGTCGAGCTGTCGCTTCTCCTCGAGGTCCACGCTCAGGGTCCTCCCGCCGCCCGCACCGATGGCACTGAGCGGCCTAAACAACAGCAGCTGGCACATTGCCGTCAATGAACAACCGCAGCGGTGCCGCCATCGCTGCGGTTAAGCGCTGTGGCCGGCCTGGGCAAATGCCAGGCACGGGTCGCTCGCCCCGGCCGGCCGGGCAGGCCCGGCTGACGGGACCGGTGCCGGGGGCGAAGTTCCGCGTGCCGGTCTGGCTCGGTGCCGAGCCGGTAAGCTCAGCGCTGAAGAGCGCACGGACCGACGCGATCTACGTGCTCAGAACTAGCTGACGGGCACGCCCCTGCTCATCATCGCCGCATCTGGGTCAGCAAGGAGCCGGACCGCCGCAGGCGCCAGGCCGGACGTAATCGGAACGGTAGCCCGAATGACCGTCGCGGCTGATGTCGGTGCCGGTCCCGGCGGCCACCGCCGGGCTGGCCGAGACCCGGCTGGCCGAGACCCTGGCCGAGACCCGGCTGGCCGAGACCCTGGCCGAGACCCGGCTGGCCGAGACCCTGGCCGAGACCCGGCTGGCCGAGACCCTGGCCGAGACCGGACTGGCCAAGGCCGGCGGAGAGGGTTGGGGCATATGACCCGCGACGGCCTGCGCAGGCGGAAGACCACGGTAACCCCTGGCGGATGGCCGGGCGCTGATCTACTTCGGTGCCATCCCCCGGCCCTGGCTGATTACCCCGACCGGCGGGACCTGCCGGCTGTGCATGTCCAGTCGCAGGCTCGGTGGGACCGGCTGCTCGGGGAGTGGGTGGTCATGGCCAGCCATCGCCAGGACCGGACCTTCCAGCCCGCCGATGATCAGTGCCCGCTCTGCCCTTCCTCGGCGGACAGCAGCACAGAGATCCCGGCCCCGGAATATGAGGTGGTCGTCTTCGAGAACCGCTTTCCTACGCTCAAGGCAGCAGGTCCCGCGCCGCCGGTCAGCGGGAGCGGCCTGCTGACTGGCCGCCCCGCCGCCGGCCGGTGCGAGGTCGTCTGCTTCAGCCCGCGCCATACCGCGTCATTCGCGGACCTGAGCGCTGCGCAGGCCGCGACCGTGATGGAGGCCTGGGCCGACCGATCAGCCGAACTGGCCGGGCAACCTGGCGTGGAACAGGTCTACTGCTTCGAGAACCGCGGCGCGGAGATCGGCGCGACGCTCTCGCATCCGCATGGCCAGATCTATGCCTACCCGTACATAACCCCGCACACCGACCGCATGCTGCAATCGTGTGCCAGTTACCGGCGTGAAACCGGGCGCAATCTGTTCGATGACCTTCTCGCCGCCGAGCAGGCTGACTCCGCCAGGATGGTGCTCCAGGGGCGCCACTGGGCGGCGTTCGTGCCGTATGCCGCCCACTGGCCGTACGAGGTTCATCTGTACCCGCGCCACCGGGTACTCGACCTCAGTGCGCTGACGGACGCGGCACGAGCCGAGTTCTGCGAGCTCTACCTGGACCTGCTGCGCAGGTTTGACCATCTCTTCGACGGCCCCGCACCGTACATCTCTGGCTGGCACCAGGCGCCGGTCCGCCGCGGCCGCGACGATTTTGCCTTGCACTTGGAACTGTTTACGATCAGGCGCGCGCCAGGCAAGCTGAAATACCTGGCCGGATCGGAGTCGGGAATGGGCGCGTTCGCCAACGACATCACTCCCGAGACGGCGGCGAGCCGCCTGCGCTCAATCCGCCCGTCAGCTCGGCTATCTGAAGGTGACCACCTGGGCGTCGGCGATCACGGCCAGCGGCCCGGTGCCAGCCGGCGGGCTGACCGTTAGCTGAGCGGTCGCCCCGGTTAGTGTGCCCCGGCGTACTCGTAGGCGCCCATGTCGTCGTAGGGCGAGACGCCCAGGATGTCCGTCGGCTGCTGGCCGGACACCGCCGTATTCGCCTTGTCGATGGCCGGGGACCCGGCGGTCAGCCTGAAGTCGCCCGCCCCGGCATTGACGAACCGCGGATCGGCCACGTTGCCGTGGCACTCCTGCCCGGTCGCCTGGCAGATAGCCTGCAGGCTGGTGTAGGAGGCGGTTCCCCAGACGAAGTCCGGTGCACTGCCGGTCTGATAGGCCAGGTTGTAATCGGCGGTCGTGGTGCCGGGGGCGGTCTGGTCGTATACCCCGATATTCCCATTCCGGCGCTGTGCGCAGGTCTTGTACGGCGAGTAGTTGACGATGGTCGGCTTGACCTCAGCGCCCGTCGCATTGTTGTCGGAGATGTTGTTCTCAATGAGGTAGTTGCTGCTCGTGCCCTCGACATTGATGCCGTCCGAGCAGTTGCCGTAAACCGTATTGCCGATGATCCGCCCGCCGGTGACGTTAAGGTCGTCTATACCGTGGTCACCGTTGCCATAAGTAACGTTCTCGGCTACCAGGGCGTTATCCCCGCCCGGGTAGATGTTGATGCCGCTGTCCTCGTTTGCGTACGTCACGTTGCCGATGATGGAGTTCCCCGGGGCGACGTCGTTGATGCCGTTAGCATTACGCTCCCACTGATAGGCATTGTGGTAGGAGGTATTGCCCTTCACCAGCGCTCCGGTCGTGGTTCCCGACAGGTAGATGCCGTGTCCTGAATTATCATGCGTGATGTTACTATTAACCTGATCCTGACTCTCGTTGTTCAGCCAGATTCCGTGCGCGGACAGGCCTTGCTGCGGCGTGCCGGCCCGCGATTCCGTATTGCCCGAGACGGTATTGTTGCTACCGCCGGACAGGTAAATAGCATGAGATCCAGTACCGGTGAGTGTGTTGCCGGAGACGGTGTCGTTGCTGCCGCCGGAGATATATATCCCGTATGACGAGGTTCCGGTGATCGTGAAACCCGAGATGACGATGTATTTCTTGCCGGAGAGCGCAAAGGCCTTGGTACCCCCGCTGATCATCACGCCAGGGCTTGCGGTGAAGGTAATGGGACTGCCCGCCGTGCCGGAATTAGCCGGATTCACGGCTGTTCCTGAGTAGGTACCTGCAATAACGCTCACCGTGTAACCGGGCTGTGCCTTCTTGGCCGCACCCGCGATCGTGCAGAAAGGCTGCGAGGCCGATCCAGCACCAACTGCGGTGTCCGAGCATGAAGGATTTGTGCCATCGACGATAAAAGTGCTTGACGCGTATGCTGAGGCACTGGCCAGGAAGCTGGCGGCGATGGCGAGGGCACCCAGCAGCGCACCTCCTGTGATGGCCCGCACGCGGCCAGACCGCGCCGCATGGCCTATCATGGGCCGACCCCACAAGTGATCACATACAAGACAATCCCCCCATGCTCTTTACTAGATCTTAAAATCGGCTAAACTATGACAGAAGTCCCCTGCCGGGCAAGCAGTACAGGCGGCATCTATCATCATTCGGCCGTGATCTTGGCCTTTAGAGCGTATTCCTAGCTTGTTCCGGAAACAAGGGAGATCGGCCTTCCGGCCGAGCGATCTGGGGCGCACTCAGCTGCATTGTTCGTTAGCTAGGTGCTGGTTCTTCGCGGTAAACCCGATTGGGTTGCCGCGCGGTTACCAGACGTGATCGGCACCGATGAAAACGCCGGAATCGCCGGCGCCCTCGACCCGGCCGGCCTGCCGCCCACTGACCACCTAGCCGCAGGGGCACCCACGGCCGGCTTGGGGGGCGTCGACCTGCTGGCTCCCCTCCGCGAGGGGACCGCCGCACGCCTGCGGCGTGACGACGCGCATGGATCGGCTCGGCCGCCGAGCACGTACACCGTAGGCAGCGGACCGGCGGCGGCAGCTAGCCGCCGACCTCCTGCCCCTTAGCCTCGTGCCCCCTAGCGCTTGGCGTAATCGGCGAAACCCTGCCAGTCGATGACCACGCAGGGCTCACTGCCGACTGTCCGGGCGTCGTGTCCTGGTGGCATCACAGCGAAGTCTCCGGGGCCGTACTCGATCTCTTCGCCGTCATCCATGACGACCTTCATCCGGCCGGACACGAAATAACCCGTGTGAGCGGCCTGGCAGCTCTCGGTCTGGGCGATGGGCTTGACATGTTCCGACCATCGCCAGCCCGGCTCGAACGTCGCGCGGCCGACGACCCCCGGATCCCAGGTTCACCAGTTCGAGCTGGCCCATGCCGTCTTGAAACGGCCTGGTCTCTTCCGGAGAATCAAGACTCTTTCTTATCAATCCGGCCATTTCCCCCCCAGGTCATTGCCGTGGCACGAGCGTAGCACGCGGGCCGTGAACGCGGCTTCGCCCACCGGGAACCGAAGGGTAGACCCGGGTCAGCTGGTCGCCCGCACATCCTGCGCGCCATCCTCAGCGAGTAGGAGCCGGCCCGGCTGTCGTCTGCCCGACCTCAATCAAATGTCCATCTGGGTCGCGTATATAAGCACGGATTTCGTGGGCGTGGTGCTTTGGCTCAGTGAGGAACTCGGCGCCTCGCGCCGACCACTCGGCGTAGACCGCACTGATGTCGGCCACCCTGATGTTCAGGAACGCGCTGGCCTGATGAGGGTCGTCCGGCGTCGTGAGCGTCACCTCGGGCTTGTCATCGGTCGGGCCGCCGCCCACATTGAGGATCAGCCAGCTATTGGCCAGCTTCATGATGACCGGGTCGCGTTCGGCCACCACCTTCGCCCCGAACACCGACTGATAATAGTGACGGGACCGGTCTTGGTCGGCGACCACGAGGAAGTGGGTCAGCGCAAGGCCGGTTTCAGGCGCTGGGTAGTCGTCCTGGCTCATCTGAACCTCCGTCTCGGTGCGGGAGTGGCGCCGGCGCAAACCGCAGTGGTCCGGCTAGTCCACTTAACCATGAGTGACCGGATCGCGACGTGACCTGGCCTGCCGCCAGGGACGCGCGGCGTGACCGGGCCGCCGGCGGCAGGCCCGGGTCAGCTGGGCTCGGCGCCGTCCTGGCCTGGCTGGTGGTCATGCTGCCCGGCCCATGTCTGATAGGCCAGTACCGCGGTGGGCAGGGTCGGGAAGAGCCGGTCGGCGCCGATCTTCTCGGCCAGGCCGAAAGACTTCAGCCGGGCCAGCAGGTCCTGCTTGACCCGGGCCAGCGCGAAGACCGCTCCCCGGCTGATGAGTTCCTCCCGCACGGCATCCACCGCCTCCAGGGCGGTGAAGTCCACCTCGACGTTCGCCTCGACGTTCAGCACGAACCAGCGAACCGGATCCGATGGCTGGTCCGCGGCGGCCAGGGCCCGGCGCCGGAAGTCCTCGGCGTTGGCGAAGAACAACGGCGCGTCGTAGCGATACACCACGAGCCCGGGGATGGTCCGCGCGCTCGGGTAGTCGTCCACGTCGTGCATGCCAGCCAGGCCGGGGACCAGCCCCTGGATCGCGTCGTGCGGCCGGGCTACCCGGACCAGCAGGTCGGCTACCGACAGCCCGATGGCCAGCAGGACTCCGTACAGGATGTTGAAGGCCAGCACACCGACCCAGGCGGCCAGCGCGATCGCGAGCTCGCTGCGGCGGAACGCGAGCAGCCGCCGGAAGGCCGGACCGTCGATCAGCCTGATGGCTGCATAGATGACGATCGCGCCGAGCGCCGCGGTCGGGAAGTGCGCCAGCACCGGCCGCAGGAAGAGCAGGATGCCCAGCGCGGACGCGGCCGCGGTCAGCGAGTACAGCTGGGTGCGGCTGCCCGTGGTCACGGCGATGGCGGTCCGGCTCGCGCTGCTGCTGACCGGGAAGCCGCGCAGCAGGCTCGACCCGGCGTTGGCGACGCCGAGCGCCAGCAGCTCCCGGTTGGCGATGATCTTCTCGCCGCGGCGCGCGAACGACCGCGCGGTCAGGACATCGTCGCTGAACCCTACGATCAGCACGCTGAACGCGGGCAGCAGGAGCTCGCGCAGATCGTGCGGGCGGAGGCCGGGCAGCCGGGGCACGGGCAGGCCTGCCGGGATCGGCCCGACGAAGCCGACGCCGTGGCTGCCCAGGCGCAGCGCCGCCACCGCGACTGTGGCCAGCAGCACCGCCAGCAGCGGGCCAGGTAGCTGCGGCCATCGCCACCGCAGCACCAAGAGGAAGGCCAGGACCGTCGCCGCGACCGCGACCGTAGCCAGCTGGATCTGGCCGATGCCCCGGCCAAACGATACGACCTGGACGAAGAAGGCCTGCCCGGTGACCGGCACGCCGGTGGCCCTGCGGAGCTGATCGGCGATCATGATCACCGCCACGCCCGCCATGTAGCCGATCAGGACGGGCCGGGACAGCAGGTCGGCCACGAAGCCGAGGCGCAGCAGCCAGGCGGCCAGCGACATCAGCCCGACCAGCAGGGCCAGCGTGGTGGCCAGGGCTGCGTACCGGGCCGGCTGACCCGCCGCCAGCGGCCCGATCGCGATCGCGGTCATCAGCGCGGTCGTCGCCTCCGGCCCCATGGACAGGCAGGGTGACGAGCCCAGCGCGGCGTAGATCACCAGCGCGGGCAGGGCCGCCCACAGCCCGGTGACGGCCGGCAGGCCGGCCACCGCCGCGTAGGCCATGACCTGCGGGACTAGATAGGCCGCCACGGTCAGGCCGGCGATCAGGTCGCCGCGCAGCCAGGAGCGCTGGTAGCCGTGCAGCCAGGAGCGCTGGTAGCCGCGCAGCATCACCAGTCTCGCACTCACAGCCGATACCTACCCTGGCGAGCGCCCGTGCGCCTGCTCCGCGCCCCGGCGCGGGCCTGCCGCATGATCTCCCCGCGCCTCGGGGCTGATCAGCCAGCCGGGCTTTGCTTAGTCTTTACTAACACATTTCGATCAGATGACCTATTGGCTAGGTTCAGTTCACATTATGGCCATTCGGCGCTGCCGTTCCTGTACGGCGCTGACATGATCGCCGAAGGGTGGCCGGGGCCCTGGACCGGGCCGGGCCGGGGTGGAGGCACGCGCCGGTTGTCACTACACGACGCTGGCCGATCACGCGCTCGGGCTGCACCCGGCCAGCTGCCGACCAGGCCGTGGCGGCGGTGGCCGCCATCGCCGCCGATCGCAGCGGGCCGCCGGACCCGCGCCCGATCGGCCCGGCTCGAGGTCGGCGCTACGAAGACGCTACGCAGACGTCACCAGCTGAGCGCACCCTGACAGCGGATAACCCGGCCCGCCAGCGCAGCCGTGGCCGCTTAGGTACCGGGCGCCAGGCATCCGCCCTGACCCGCATCACCGGCCTGTCCGCGATCTTGCTGCTCTGCGGCTCGGTAGCGAGGACCGGGCGAGGGAATTGGAGGACAGGAGAGAATCTCGGAAATTCCGCTAATACAATTCTCGAAAGGAGCCGGTGATGCAATTAAGGCCCGATCTCAGGAGGCGCCGACGGTGGCTGGCCGTCTTCGCAGTACCCGTCGCAATCACCACTATGGCGACGCTGGGGCTGGCTGGCGCCGCCTCCGCCGCGCCAGCCGCGCCAGCCGCGCCGTTGACGCCTGACGTGCCGAACGTCACCATTTACCTGACGAATGCGTATGGCGATGAACGGCGCCCGCAATGTAGTGCTCGAAGGATGCGCCAAAAACGGGAATGATCCTCCATACCAGGCCGAATGGATAACTGACACCGGCACGGAAAACGGGTGGCGTGACTTCGCCTGGGGCCCGAATGGAGATCTTGCGGTAGCTAGCGACAAGCAGGGCGATAAGCTCTACGGCACAGATGCCGGTGCTGGTTGCGGCGGCTGCGGGTTCCGCTGGACCGATTCCTAATCCGCAACGTCCGCGGCGAGGACAGCGTGCACCTGGAGGCGCATGCGGTCCTCGCCCGGCCTGATGCTCAGACCCCAGTACCCGCGAGATGCCCGGGCTCACTAGGGTGATCTGGTGAAACCGTTCCTGCTGCTGACCGTTCGCGGCGAGGATGCCGCGGCGGACAACGAGTACGCGTCGTTCCTGGCCCTGGCCCGGCTGGGCGAGCGTGACCTGCCTCGGCTGCGGCTGGAGCGGCGGGCGCTGGGCCAGGTCGATCTGCGGGACTGGTCGGGGATCATGCTCGGCGGCGGGCCGTTCAATGCCAGCGACCCGGAGAACCTGAAATCGCCGCTGCAGCGCCGGGTCGAAGCCGACCTGCGCGGATTGCTCGACAAGGTGATCAGCGCGGATTTCCCGTTTCTGGGGGCCTGTTACGGCATCGGCGCGCTCGGCAGCCATCAGGGAGCGCTGGTCGACCGACAGTACGCCGAGCCGGTCGGCTGCGTGCCGGTCACCCTCACCCGGGCGGGTCAGCAAGACGCGCTCCTGCGCGGGCTGCCGAGTACCTTCGACGCGTTCGGCGGGCACAAGGAGGCGATCAGCCGGCTGCCCGACCACGCCGTCCTGCTGGCCAGCTCGCCGACCTGTCCGGTGCAGGCGTTCCGGATCGGCTCGCACGTCTACGCGACCCAGTTCCACCCCGAACTGGACGCGGCCGGGTTGTGCACCCGGATCGATGTCTACAAGCATTTCGGCTACTTCGAACCGCACCAGGCCGACGAGCTCAAGGCATTGGCCCACCGCAGCAACGTGACTCACCCGCCCGCCATCGTGCGCCGCTTCGTCCAGCGCTACGCCCGCGGCGGCCAGCGAAAGTGACCGAGCACGCCTTCATCGGGTAGCTGGGCAGCCCGCGTACCGGCCCGGTCAGCCCAACGGGCGCTGCCGGCCCGGTCAGGCTGGCCCGGTCAGGCTGGCCTCGGTCAGGCTGGCCTCGGTCGGGCCGACCCCGGTCAGGCCGGCGGGTCAGCCCGGCCGCCGCCCTTCCACTGCGCGGAGCCCGCGTCCCAGGTGGTGTAGGTATAGGGGTTGTCGAGCACCTTGGTCTGCGGAATCTCCGGGTGCATGCCGTCGGCCCAGGCGTCCGGCCCCAGCTGGCCCTGCAGGTATTCGACGGTCTGCTCCACCACCTGCCGGGCCCGGGCCAGGTCCGGGCCGACCAGGCGGTGGTCGTACTTGACGACCCGGCCATTCACCACCACCGTGTGCACATCGCCGCGCTGCGCCTGGAACGCGACGTGCCCGTACGGGTTCAGCAGCGGGAACATGACCGGCGAGTCGTCGTTCTTGATCAGCACCAGGTCGGCCTTCTTGCCCGGCTCCAGGCTGCCGACCACCGAATCCAGGCCGAGCGCCCGCGCGCCGCCCCGGGTGGCCCAGCTGACCACGTCCTCGGCGCGCAGGTGGCAGTGCGTGACAGTTTCCTGCCGCCCGTGCGCCTCCAGGTGCTCGCGGGACCGGTCCGCGCCCAGCGTGGCCCGCATCGCGGAGAACAGGTCCCCGCTCCACCACACGCTAGTGTCCATAGACAGCGAGACGGGGATCTGATGCTCACGCAGCTGCCAGGTCGGCGGATAGCCCTGGCCCGCGCTCTGCTCGCTTTCGGTGGAGACCGACGCCGATCCGCCGGTGGCGGCGATCCGGTGATAGGAATCCCTGGTCAGGGTGGCCGCGTGCACGTAGATGGTGGACGGCGTCATGAAGCCGTTCTCGTGCATGAGCCGGATGCCGTCGTCGGTGGTAGCGCCCCACACCCCCGCGTGGGTGGTCACCGCAACCCCCAGGTCGCGGGCGACCTCGAAGGCGGCCTTCTCCGGGAATGCCGGGTCACCGGTCACGTCGAAGGCCATCTGGAAGCCCAGCATGTCATCGGCCGCGCCGAAGCGCCGGTGACGAAGTCGCGGAACTCAGGGGCCCCCGACCATTCCCACGGGCCTTGCTGGATATTGCCGTAGGCCAGCACGAACCGCCCGGGGACCTCCCTTAGCGCGTCGACCGCGGCCTCGGCGTGCTCCACCGTCTGCAGCCCGTGCGACCAGTCCACCGTGGTGGTCACCCCGGCGTCGATGGCCTCCAGCGCGGCCAGCAGGTTGCCCGCGTAGATGTCCTGCGGCCGGAACGTTTTGCCCCACTGCAGGTAGTACCAGACGAAGTACTGCGTGAGCGTCCAGTCCGCGCCGTACCCGCGCATCGCGGTCTGCCACATGTGCCGGTGGGTGTCGATCATGCCCGGCATGAGGATCCCGCCCGACGCGTCGATCTCGGTGGTGCCCTCGGGAACGGTCAGGCGCTCGCCCACCGCCGCGATCCGCTCGCCGACGATCAGGACGTCGCCCCTGTGGTGCACGGTGCGGGCGTCGTCCAAGGTCAGCACGGTGGCGTTACGGAACACTAGCGGGCTTCCCGGCGCCAGGTCCGGGCTCGATGCGGATGTCATGACGGACCCCCACTCTGAGGCTGGCGAGAACTCTTCCGGACGGATGTCCGTAACTTGGCCGTTTGCAGTCTGAGCGGAAGCGTGGCCGCTGCGGTCAGGCGCTGTCAAGGGGTAAGCCCGTTCCGCATCAGCACAGGTTTGCGCCGTTGTCCGCTATACGGACAAGTTCGCCGGATCGCGCTACAGTCGTTCCGTTGCTACCAGCCAGGGAGAGCCCATGGGCCGCCGTGATGCAAGCCCGGATTTCATCGAGGCACTGGCCCGCGGCCTCGACGTGATCCGCGTCTTCCAGCCGCGCCAGGCGGTCATGTCGCTGGCCGCGGTGGCCGGGGCGGCCGGGCTGGCCCGGCCGACCGCGCGCCGGATCCTGCTGACCCTGCAGCAGCTCGGCTATGTGCGGGCCGAGGGCGGCGGTTTCGAGCTCACCCCGCGCGTGCTCGAGCTGGGCATGACCTACGTGCTGTCCCATAACCTGTGGGAGGTGGCCAGGCCGCACATGGAGCGGCTGGTCGCGCGGACGCACGAGTCCTCCTCCATCGCCCAGCTGGACGGCCCGGACATCGTCTACGTGGCCCGGGTGGCCGTGCCGAAGATAATCGCGCTGGCGGTGACCATCGGGACCCGGTTCCCGGCCATGCAGACGTCGCTGGGCAAGGTGCTGCTGGCCGCGCTCCCCGCCGCGCAGGCCGAGCGGGTGCTGGCCGAGCCGAGCCGCTCCCCGGTCGCCGCCCGCTGGCAGCCAGGGCCCGCCGAGCGGGCCGCAGAACTGCGTACGGTGCGGGCCCGCGGCTGGTCCCTCACCGACGAGCAGCTCGCCCCGGGAATCCGGTCCGTCGCCGCCCCGCTGCGGGACGGCGACGGGACAGTCATCGCGGCGCTGAACGTCACGGTGCATGCGGCCGAGACCCCGGTGGAGATCCTCACCGGGGAGTACCTGCCGCTGCTGCTGGCCACGGCCGGGGCGATCAGCGCGGACTGGGCCGCCTACCAGTCGGCGCCGCAGGTCACCATCCCCGCCGCCGTCCTGCCGACCATCAGCGCCTAGGCCGGCCTCGGTCACCTTGACAGCACGCCCGGCCAGCAGCCAGACTGCCCCTGGCCGGACAGATGTCCGGCAAGCGGACAAAGGATGAGCAGAGCGCCCATGAACCAGCCCGCCGACCCGCCTGCCGGGCCGCTGTCGGGCGTGCTGGTGGCCGACTTCTCCCGGGTCCTGGCCGGGCCGTATTGCACCATGCTGCTGGCCGACCTCGGCGCGGACGTGATCAAGGTGGAAAGCCCGGCGGGGGACGACACCCGCCGCTGGAAGCCGCCGGTCACCGAGGACGGGCGAGCCACGTATTTCCTGGCCGTCAACCGCAACAAGCGGTCCGTCGCCCTCGATCTGGGCGCGGACGGGGACCTGGCCGAGGCGCACGAGCTGGCCCGCCGGGCGGACGTGCTGGTGCAGAACTTCAAGCCGGGCGGGCTGGCCAGGTTCGGCCTGGACTACGCGTCGGCCAGCGCCCGCAACCCGGCTCTCATCTACGCCTCGATCAGCGGGTTCGGCTCCGGCGGGGGCCGGGACCTGCCTGGCTACGACCTGATGGTGCAGGCCATGTCCGGGCTGATGAGCCTGACCGGCGACCCCGCCGGGCCGCCGTTCCGCTCCGGCATCTCGGTGTTCGACGTCATCGCCGGCCTGCACTGCGCGATCGGCATCCTGGCCGCGCTGTTCCACCGCGCTGCGACCGGCGAGGGCCAGCATGTCGAGGCCAACCTGCTGTCCTCGGCGCTGTCCGGGATGGTGAACCAGAGCAGCGCCTGGGTGGCCGGCGGGGTGCTCCCGCACCGGATGGGCAACTCCCACCCCAGCCTGTTCCCGTATGAGCCGCTGCCCACCGGCGACGGCGAGCTCATCGTGACCGCGGGAAATGACGCCCAGTTCAGCAAGCTCTGCGAGGTGATCGGCGCGCCGGAGCTGCCCGCCGACCCGCGGTTCGCCCATAACGAGGACCGGACGGCCCACCGGGACCAGCTCCGGCCGCTGCTCGCCGAGCGGCTGGCCCGCCGGTCCGCCGCCGAATGGTTCGCCGACCTGATCGCGGCCGGCGTGCCCTGCGGGCCGATCAGCACGGTCGAGGGCGGCGTCGCGTTCGCGACGGAGGTGGGGCTGGATCCCGTGGTAGTGGCCGGCCACGGCCCGGCCGGGGTGCGCACCGTCCGTAACCCGCTGACCTTCTCCCGCACTCCCCCGCGCTACGATCTGCCGCCGCCTACCCTCGATGAGCATGGTGAGCAGATCCGGGCCTGGCTGACCGGATCGGTGTAACGACGCGAGCTGAGGAGCTGCCATGGCCACTGTTGCCGCGGTCATCGCCTCCACCCATCACCCGTTCTACTACCGCGCGAGTACGTCGGCCGGCGCGGACCGGCCGCCATTCGCCGACGAGTGGGTGGCCAAGATCAAGGCGTTCCGGCAGACCCTGACCAGGGCCCGGCCGGACGTGCTGGTCATGGTGGGTTCCGACCATTTCCATCAGCTGTGGCTGGACAACATGCCGCAGTTCCTCATCGGCAAGGCGCCGTTCTACGACGGGAACTTCTACAACGAGGAACGCGAATTCGGGCTGCCCAGGATGTTCCTGAAGGGACACCAGGAGCTGTCGGCCTATCTGCTCCGGGAGGGCCTTGACGCCGGATTCGACCTGGCCTTCAGCAACGAGCTGCGGATCGACCACAGCATCACGTGCCCGCTGATCACCCTGCGGCCCGAGGCGGACCTGCCCATCGTGCCCGTGTACACGAACATCTTCGCTCCGCCGATGCCCCGGCCCCGGCGGTTCGTGGAGCTGGGCCAGGCCATCCGCCGGCTGGTCGAGGCCTGGCCGGGTGACCAGCGGGTGGCGATCATCGGCACCGGGCACCTGTCCCTGGAACTCGGCGGCCCGCGGCAGTTCGGGCCGCACGGCCCGGACCCGGAGTTCGACCGCAAAGCGGTCGGCTGGATCGCGTCCGGGGATCTGGATTCGGCGCTGGCCGAGGTCAGCCTGGACAGCCTCTGGGAGCCAGGCAACGCCACGCACGGGTTCATGGACTTCATGCTGATGATGGGCGTGGCCGGGGCGAACGTGAAGGCCGACTACGCCGACTCGCTGGACCTGTTCCACACCATGGAGGCCTACTTCACCTGGTACCCGGATGGGGTGACCGCGCCGTGAGCAAGTACCTGCTGAACAAGTTCCTGTACACCGTGGACCGCGATCCGGAGCTGGTCGAGCGGTACCGGGCTGACCCGCGCGGTACGGTCGCCTGGTGGGAGGCTGAGCAGGCCAATGTGATCCTCAACTGTCCCGGCGCAGAGCGCAGCACCTGGCTTTCCTTTACCGACGCCGAACGCGCCGCCCTGGCCACTCATGACTACGTCAGGCTGTTCGAGCTTGGTGCGCATAACTTCCTGACCCTCACCCTGTTCATCGCCCTGTTCGAGCGTGACCACGACGAGCCGCTGGGCTTTCAGCGAGAGTACGCGGCGCGCCTGAGCCACTGGACCGTGCCTTACCCCGACATCGCCACCTGACCGCCGGGCCCGCCGGTCACCGCCGCCTGGGGTCATGGCGGCCCGCGGTCACCCGGGAAGCGGGAGAAAATATTGAAATCCAGGTGGCCAGTCCTTGGTCCGCTTCAGGTGCGGGACCGGGCCACGGTCATCCCAGTTCCGGCGGCCAAGCAGCGCATTGTCCTGGGGGGCGCTGCTCGCGCAGGCCAACCAGGTCGTGTCATTCGGGCAGCTCACCGAGGTGGTCTGGGATGGCGCCGGCCCGCCCGACGCCAGGCCGACGCTGCGGAACTACGTCAAGCGGCTGCGGCAGATCCTGGGACCGGCGGTGGGGGGCCGGATCCGTACCCACGACCCCGGCTACCTGATCGAAGTCACCGAGGCCGAACTGGACCTGCTGCGATTCACCCAGCTGTGCCAATCCGGGGGCGTCGCGGTGCGCGCCGGGTCCTGGGAGCGGGCGGAGACCGCGCTGGCCGAGGCGTTGCGGCTGTGGCGGGCCCCGCCCTGGTTGACATCCGCCGCGCCGACGCCCTGGCCGTCTATCACGATGGGCGGCGCCTGCTCATCGATGAACTCGGGGTGGAGCCAGGTCCCGAACTGCGCAGCCTGCAGCAGCGTATCCTGGCGGGTGACCTGCCGCTCTGGACGCCGCCTCCGGCCGAGTCCGGCCTGACCCCCGGCGCGCCCTCGGCCACGCTCGCCTCCGACGGCGCCCTGGCCGACGCCGGGGCCGCCCGACCCGGGCTGGCCAGCATGCCGCCGCGCCAGCTCCCGCCTAGCTCCAGGTATTTTGCCGACCGGACGGCCGAGCTGAAGGCTCTTGATGCGCTGTTGGACCAGGTCGCCCCGGACGGCGGCACCGTGGTGATCTCCGCGATCGGCGGCACCGCGGGAGTCGGCAAGACCGCGCTGGCCCTGCACTGGGCACACCGGGCGGCGGCGCGATTCCCGGACGGCCAGCTTTACGTGAACCTGCGCGGTTTCGACCCGTCGGGCACGCCAGTGCCGCCCGCTGAGGCGATCCGCGGCTACCGAAACAGCCCGATGGCGGGCAGCAACCAGCGGCCCACCGCAGTGTGGGTGCGGGGGCTGTGCGCGACCTGGCGGGATTACGGTCAGTGGCGTGACACCTCGGAATGTCGCGGTGACGGTGCGGCTACCGTGTGCTGCGCGCTTCAGGCGGCTGCGTCGGCTTGCGGCCCGGCGTCGGCGAGGATGACCTTCTTGCCGGGGTTGAGCCGCTCGATCTCGCGGATCTTGTCCCGGGTCTGGCGGGCGGGGCTGCGGGGGCTGTAGTAGTCGGGGCCGAGTTCCTCGTACCGGGCGCCGGGGTCGCAGATGAGGATCCAGGCGATCTCGCAGATGACGCGGAGACCGCGACGATGGCTTTCTGCTTGCCGCGCTTGCGGGCGATCCGGCGGTACATGGCGCCGAGGCGGGTATCGGTGTTGGCCGCGGTCATCGCGGCCTGGCCGAGCGCGCCGCGCAGATACCGGTTGCCCTTGCCGGTGCGGCCGGGCTTCGCGGACTCCCCGGACTGCCTGGAGCGCGAGGTCAGGCGCGCCCAGGCGGCGGCGTGCCCGGGGGTGGGGAACTGCGACGGGTCGGTGCCGAGCTCGGCGATGATGGCCGGGGCGTTGACGGGGCCGATCCCGGTGATCTCATCCAGCCGCCCGGCCAGGCTCAGCGGGGCGGTGCCGTGGCTGCCGCAGCCGGGGGCGTGACAGCCGCCGATCTCGCCGCAGGCCGTGCAGACCGGGGCGGTGCGCGGGACGGACGGCAGGTGCTGTTCGATCTGCACGTCCAGCAGGGCGATCTCGGCGTTGATCGCGTCGATGAGCCGCAGGTGCACCGCGATCTCGGTGGCGTGGATGCCGCGGAACCGGCCGGTCAGCGCGGCCTCCAGCTCGGCGGTGCTGGCCTTGAGCCGGTAGTCGCCTAGCGCGGCCAGCGCCTTCGGGCTGCGCTCCCCGGCGACGAGGGCGTCCAGGAACCGGCGCCCGCTGGTCCCGAACAGGTCGGAGATCACCGCCGAGACCTTCACCAGCGCGTCCTCGAGGATCTTCTCCACCCGGGCCTGGTGTCGTGCCTGGTCCTGGGCCAGCCGGGCCCGGGTGCGGGTCAGCGCCCGCAGGTCCCGGACCGGCTCGGGCGGCACGAACGAACGCATAAGCATCCCCCGCTCGTTCAGCTTGCAGTGCCACACGCAGTCCAGCCGGTCGCTTTTGCCCCGCCCGGGCAGGTGCTTGACGTCGCGGGCGTTGACCAGCCACACCTCCAGGCCCGCCGCCTCGGCCAGGTAGTAAAAGATACGCCAGTAGTCGGAGGTCGACTCGAGTACCAGCCGCTGGATGCCCTCGCAGCGCAGGTGGTCCATCAGCGCGGTCACCTCCTTGAAGGTGGCCTCCACCCGCCACACCTTCTGCCGCCGCGATCCGGCCGGGAACCCGGCACCCGGGTGCACACCATCCCGAACCCCTTCGCCACGTCGATCGCGGCCGCGTACTCCACGACCTGCACGCGGTCCTCGACCACCTCCGCGCCGTCACCGCCGTGCACGGGCATCGTGCCGCGCGCGCCGTCCCCGGCGTTGTTGTTCTTCGCGTTCTTCTTCCCCGCGGACATCGCCGCCTCGCCTTCCCTGGAAACCGGCAGGAACCAGCTGCCCGGGGAGCGGCGCGGGAAGTAACCGAATCTGATCGGCGTGCTCGAAGGCGACAGTACCCCAGCCCGCAGGATCGCCCCCAGCGCCAGACTTTCTTGCGGGCACGAAAGCGCCAAGCAGAATACGGCGTCACGAGCAGCATGCCACGACCATGCCACCAACCAGGCATGCCGCCACCGGTTCACCGCAGCCCCCGCGAAACCCCCGCGCTGCCGGCTGGACAACCCGCCCGCTACCGGCCACCCTGGAACCGGTCACGGCGCCGGCAGGCGCACGGGCAGCACCTGTCGCCTCAAACGCCGGCCCGTGACCACCCGCACGACCTCCGCCGCCCCAGTTTCGCGGGAACCCCACGCCGCCAAGACCCACTGACTTTCTTGACGCGCTCCAGGTGCCGCGCGGCGATCCCGGCTGACCCGCAAGCCCAGGCGGGCCTGTACCGAAGCCTGCTGGCCACCCGCAGATTCCTGATCGTGCTCGACAACGCCCGGCACGCGCAGCAAGTCCGCCCCTGGTGCCCGGCGCCCCGGGCTGCCTGGTCGTGGTAACCAGCCGCAGCCGGCTGACCGGCCTGGTCGTCAAGTTTACCGACCCTTTGAGGGCGTTAACTTGGATATGACCTGGGATTCAGCGTCGCTGACATGTGCGGGACGTTGGTACCTGGCGGTGCTGAGTCGCGTCAGGTGCCGCTCGGCGCAGCAGGAGCCTCGCAGGAGACGCATGAGTGCCTCCCATGTGCAGGGCAGGTGTCGCCTGTCGGCCCGGTACGCGGGGACTATCCACAGGACGCGATCGCCTCGGTTATCACGACCTCGCCCGCCCAGCTGCGCCGCTCGCTGACCTAGGACCAGGGCGCCGAGATGGCCAGCCACGCCCAGCTGCGCATCGACACCGGCGTCGAGATCTACTTCTGCGACCCGCACAGCCCCTGGCAGCGAGGCACCAACGAGAACACCAACGGCCTGCTGCGCCAGTACTTCCCCAAGGGCACCGACCTCAGCCGCCACAGCCCCGGCGACCTGGCCGCCGTCGCCGCCGCTCTTAACGGCCGCCCCCGCAAGACGCTCGGCTGGAAGACCCCGGCCGAGGCTTTGGATGAGTTCCTATACTCCTGCCAGCAAGCCGATGTTGCGACGACCCTTGAACCCAGGGAATACACCGCCCGGTCCTTCCAGGCCGCCTGCCATCGGCTGGGCGTCACCCAGTCGATGGGGCGGCCCGGGTCCGCGCTGGACAACGCGGTCATCGAATCCTGGCACTCCACGCTGGAATTCGAGCTCCGCGCCGTCGAGCACTTCGCCACCAAGCAAGCGGCCCGGGCCAAGGTCGCCGCCTGGATCGAGGACTACAACACCTGCCGCACCGGCACGGGCGGAGGTGGACGACAAGCAGAGAGATCGGCGCGGCAACCTGGCCATCGAGGACAACCGGACGGCTTCCTTCGACGACATAGCAACGTTCTGGATCGGAGTGGTCGCTTCCAGGGTGGTGTACGTTCTGCCCGTCGTCATCGTCGCGATCCGGCATGGCTAACCGTGGAGGCGAAAGTGGCAACGTTCGAGCACCGGGCCCGGTTTCGTCGGCTGCGGCCATGGATTCCTCGCTGGGTGCCGTGTAACCGCTCGCCCCCAGGTCGGTGACGATGATCGTGTCCAGGTGGCATTGCGAGATGCTTGCCGCCTCCGAAGATTAGATACAAAATAAATGTGTGTCAGCCGATCGCCGGATGGCACTCCACGCCGAGGAGGTAGAGGTTCCACCGTGGGTTCCGGATGCTACCAACAGGTTAAGTGGAAATTCGGTGGATGGGTGCGGAGGATTGAAACGGTGTCTGGGAGAGTAAAAGAAGGACGTTGGAAGCATCTTAATTATGAAGCTCTTGGGGAACCAATTTTTTATGCGGAGATTATGAAGTACGTTGAATTCAACAAGCTACAAGGAGACTATACAGAGTTTGGAGTATACAAGGGCGCCTCCTTCATCTCTTCATATAATGCCGCAGCGCGGCTGCACCTTTCGCAGATGCGATTCTTTGCCTTTGACTCGTTTCACGGACTCCCCTATCCAGCTAATTCACACAACGCGGAGCCATTCCGGGCGGGAGCTTTCGCTGCTCCCATAGCCATTTTCCAGAAGGCCCTCAAGCGAGCGTGCGTCAACCTCGAGAGAGTGGTTGTTATTCCTGGATGGTTTAATGTAACCCTTTCCCCACAAATCAAGATTGAGCATAGACTCACCCGAGTGGCTGTCGCATGGATCGACTGTGACCTCTATGAGTCCACCGTTCCAGTGCTTGAGTTCCTGGTAGACATCCTAGAGGAGGGAGCGGTCTTGGTGTTTCGCGATTGGTATTGCTATCGCGGTGACCGAAATCGGGGCGAACAACGGGCTGTTCAAGAATGGCTAGCACGGTATCCCGATGTGGCGCTCGTTCCCTATCGATCAATAAGCTGGAACGGTGAGGCCTTCCTGTTCCATCGAGGCGCTTCAGCAGAAGCGGATCCGAGGAAGCTCCGGCTTTGAAAAGTTGCTGTGCTCTTTCTCCCCGTCTTTCTTTGCAGGTTGAATGACATCGCGGGCCCTTAGGTGGCAGTGTCTCGACGACCCTGCGTTATCAAGGGCCTGCACTCATGTCACGGCAGCACACCGCAGAACCACAGCAAGCGCCCGGCCGGCACACTCCACGCCAGGCCCCAACACCACGGACTTAAGCCGTGCCGGTTCGCGTGAGGCTGTGACCTGGGGATTTTTCTGGCCTGCGGGGTGGATCTGAGGCGTTTTGCGTGGGAGGAGGGCTCCTGGTAAGCGTCTGGGTGTCGAATCCATGCCTATCCAGGAGCCCTTGTGCTTTCTTATCTGCCTGACGTTGCTGATGCAAGCCGGACAGCGGAGTCCCCGGTAGCCGGGACTCCGCCGGGGACGGTCGTGGTGCGGGCCGCTGGCCTGCGGTTTCACGGCGGCGGGACGGTCACGGCGGGAGATGCGGCGCCGGCGGCGGGCGAGCTGGCGGTGTTCTGCCGCCCGGTGGTAACGGCGCCGGCGGTGGCCCGCAGGGACGGGACGGTGCTGGCGGATGCGTGGCTGCCGGATTTCGTGCGGCTGGGCGAGCTGGAGCGCCATCTCGGCGACGGCGTGATCGAGGCTGTCGTGGACGCGGTAGCGGGGAAAAGCCGGCTCAGGAGGCGGCAGCGGCGGCGGCTGATGTCGTATCCGCTGGTCATCCGGCTGATGATCGCGATGACCCTGATGCCGGGCGCCTCGTACTGCGAATCGCTGGCACGCCTCGCGGGGCTGCTCGCGGACGTCCCGTTCGCCCTGGAGTGGCATCTGCCCACGGAGAAGGTCATCACGGACTGGCGGGTCCTGGTGCCGGCGGATGTGATGGAGGCCCTGTTCTGGGAGGCGGCCGGGCCCCTGATCAGCGATGACGAGCCGTCGGCGGTGCTGCTGGCCGGGATGACGGCATGCGCGGCCGACGGGATGCTGGTGAACCTCGCGGACACGCCGGGGAACCGGGCGATGTTCGGCTGCACGGGCACTGCGGAGCAGGACGGCGAGGGGGCTGCGCCGTTCCCGCAGCTCAGGATCGTCGCCCTGACTGCCCGCGCCGGGCGCGCCATGCTGGGCGCGATCCTGGGCGGCAGCCAGGCCGGGGAGCAGACCCTGCTCAAGCGCCTGGCGCGCCGCCGCCCGGAGCTGTTCGCGGGCCGTGTGACCTGCTTCGACCGGAATTTTCCCGGCCATGACCTGATCACCGCGATCCTGGACGCGGGCGGGCATGTCGTGGCGCGGGTGAAGGCCGGGATCAGCCTGCCGACGGAGCCCGGCGGCGGCTGGCTGCCCGACGGCTCCCGCCTCACCTGGCTGAACGCGCCGTCCGGGAAGGAGGCGGACCGGCTGCCGGTCCGCGCGGCCGAGCACAACGCCGTCCTGCCCTGCGGTGACGGGCAGGAGGTCTCCGAGGCCTGCACGCTGATCACCACCCTCCTAGACCATCAGGCCGCGCCCGCGGACGCGGTCCGGGAAACATACCTGACCAGGTGGAGCGCATCGGAGACCACGTTCGGCGAGGACAAGGCCACCATCACCGGCGCCGGGAACCGCACGTCCGGGCCGGTGCTGCGGTCGGGATCCCCGCGGCTGGTCATCCAGGAAGCCTGGGCCTGGCTGACCGCCACCCAGCTGGTCCGCGCCAGCGCCGCAGCCGCCCTGCGCAGCCAGGCTGCCACGGCCCGCGCCCTGCGCCGCACGAACGGCGGCCCGGTCACCGCGGACGAGGAATCCTTCACCGCCGTCCGCCACCACGCGATCCGGGCCATGACATCCACCCAGGTCACGGCCTCAGCCTCACTAGAGGCGCTCGCCGCAGCGGCGGACGCCGCCGCCCGGGCCGCGCTGCACGCACTCAACGTCCCAGGCCGCGAGCGTCACGCGCAGCGCGCCCAGAAAGCCCGCCCGAAATTCCGGCACACCGCCGCGACCAAGCAGACCGTCACCGGGAAACCCCGGGTCACCGTCTTCGCGCCCGACACCAGGTAAGCCAGGCCGGGCAGCACCGCCGCCAGGAAGGAGGAACCGCCCCGCCACGCGGGGACGCGGACCGTGGAACCGCGCGCCAGGCCCGCCGCGACACGCGGGCAAAAACCATGCCCGCACAGTACCGCCACCATCACGAAAACAGACCCAAAGACAGAAACAGAACACCAAAGCCGTAACACCCTGACACGTCACGAACACCTAAAGTCCGTGGTGTTGACGCCAGGCCCGGCATCGTTACGTTAACCTAGCCAGAACTCAGAACAGGCTCTATAGCCGATGCCTATTTCATTTATCGGGAACGGGATAGGGATGGCGGACGGGGACGCGATGGAACGCCCGCGCAACCCGGTCACGACCAGTCGCGAAGTCGGGTAAGGTTCCCAGAGTGAGACCCGACTTGGTTCAATTAGTGCATAGCCGAATCGGATGGACCATCGTCGTACCGGGATGACTGGCGGGCCGCTGGTGTCAGGTCGTGGCCCGGTTGAGGAGGTCGATGATGATCCGCTGTTCGGTCTTGGTCGCCGGTAACCCGGTACCACCGCCCCGTTGCCCGGCGTGCGAGATCAGATGGGGTGGAGCCGTGGTCGTTGGCCAGGCGAGGGTCGGCACCGGCGGCCAGGAGTGCCTCGACAGCCGCCGAGCATCGGTTCCGGACCGCCCGGTGCAGGGGCGTTACTCCGCCCAGGGCGGGCCGCGATCGCCGCCAGCAAACCGGCCAGATCCGCACCCTCAGCCACGCGGCACGTCACCTCTGCGGCAACACCGCCAGTGACCCGGGAGCCCGGACACGATCACCGGGCACGCCGTGGGTGGTACCTAGAGCTGGTCCAAGCCAGAGACAAGTTCATGCGGTCGCCCCTCCAAGCAGCTTCCCGGATTGCGCTGAGCACCGGCGGATACTGGCGGGCGGGAGAGGCGGCATCATAGTCAGGCTGCCTCCTCTCGGGCTGCCAGCAGCTGCTCGTAAGCCGCTGGTGGCACCTTCTGGCAGGCCGTGTGCCGGCGCCGGGTGTTGTAGTCCTCGATCTAATGGCGGTGGTGCAGCGCTGGCGCAGCGGGCAGCCGCGGCAGCGCGTTTTGAACTGGGCCTGGCGGTTGCCGTCGGCCTGGAGGCGGCCGAGGGCGACGGTGTGCCCAGCCGGGCAGATGGCCCTGACGGCCTGGCCGTCGATGGTGAAGTGGCCGGGGACAGCTCGCGGCAGCGGACGCGTTTTGATCACCGCCAGGTGGCCGCTGGCCTGGAGGTACTCGCGCAGCTCGCCGGTGCCATTGGCGGCATCGCCGAGGACGGTTAACTTCCCCTGCTCGCCGGCCAGCAGGTCGGCCGCGACCGGCCTCGTGATTGCCCGCGCCGCTGCCCCCGGTGAGCGCGACGGCGGTGAATAACCCGGTCTCGGGCTCGAACGACACGTGCGCTTTGAAGCCGTCCTGGTGGCGGGTGCGGTGCTTGTGGACGTGTCAGGCGTCGGGATCCACGGTAGAGATCGGTCCCTGCGGCCCTACCGCGTTGGCAGCCTGCTCGCTCAGCCGCCCCGCGGGCAGGTGCCCCAGCAGGTTCAGCGCGTCGGTGACCAGGGCATCCACCAAACCGGCCCGGGCTGCCTCGTCGTCTCAGGCGATCTTCGGCTTGCCCGGGTCAGCGTAGTCGTGGGCCGTGCACCACCGGCTCGCCACTTCAGATGCGCCGGGCACCTCGCGGATCACTCGGCGGACCGCGGCGATCATCTGGGTGACCGTGTCCTGGGTAGTCACCGCATCATCCAGCACCGTGGGAATCCAGCGCCCGCCGGTGCTTACCTTGCAGCATCCCGTGGCCGCCACCACCTGCCTGACCTTCGGGAACACCCGGTCCGGGTCACCCGAGCTAGTGGTGGTTGCGAACACTCTCCGGGAGGAGATGTTCAGATGCCACGTGGCGGCAACAACCGGATGCGCGCGGAAGCGAACGCCCGCATTTCGAGCTGATCCGGTCGGGGTTGTCAGGGTCGGATGCCTCGCAGCGGGAACCTGCACGCCCGACCCGATCCGGTGCAGCAGCAGATCGAACCCCACCAAGTTTAGTCCACCTTGAATCGCCGGCGCACCACGTCGGCGATGCAGACCAGAGTCCAGCACTGGTCCTCATCCCCCCAGGCAGCCGGGCCGCCTCCAGCTCGCGCACCTGAGCCGGGGACAGCTTGCACAGGCCACCACCAGGCCCCTTCGAGCCAAGGCCGCCCGGCCACCAGCGGCCAGCGCCCGCCGCCACCGGTTCGCCGACATCCGCGACACCCGGAACCGCCGGGCCACCTCCCGGTCGCCCGCGCCGCCCCCAATCAGGTCAGGCCCCGCTAACCGCACATGCTCGCGGCGGGCCTGGTCGGCCGCGGTCAGCCCACCCGCCATCGGGATAGCTCATAACCCCGCCATAACACCCATGCGGCGGCCACCACCAGCCCTGTAACTCCCGGCATAAAGATCTTCTAGCGGACCAGGTTTCCCCGCCGTCGGCGCAAGATAGCTGCTGCTACAGGACGTAACTGGGTCTGTACGTGTTTGCGACGACTTGTTACGCTGCGAACGATCGCCAGACGGTGCGCAGACGAATGCGAAAGTGGCAGGAGGCCCGTTGCCCAATTTAGTGAGGCATCCCGCGTGCGAGTCATAGGGGGGCGCCCGTGACCGAAGCCCAGCCTCGTTCGCATTGTCGTGCCGTGGTCACCGGCGGAGCTGGCTTCCTCGGTTCACATCTTTGCGAGAGGCTCCTTGACAGGGCCTTCGACGTCTTGTGCATCGACAGCTTCTTGACCGGAAGCTCGCTCAACATCCTCGGCCTTCGGGCCTGCTCTCGTTTCGAACTCCTGGATTGCGACATCAGCGAGGGCGTCGATGTGCCCAAGGACGTCGAGCTAGTGATGCATTTTGCCTCGCCGGCGTCGCCAATGGACTACGCGCGCTATCCTATCGAGACGCTCAGAGCTGGAAGCCTAGGAACTCTGAACGCACTGGAAATCGCCCGCCATAGTAAGGCACGGTTCGTTCTTGCCTCGACCTCGGAGATCTATGGCAACCCACTGGAGCATCCACAGCGGGAGTCGTACTGGGGCAACGTGAATCCGGTCGGACCGCGCAGCTCATACGACGAGGCGAAACGCTTCTCGGAGGCGCTCACTGTTGCTTACCGTGAACGCTACGGTGTCAACACGGCGATCGCGCGCATCTTCAATACGTACGGGCCGCGGATGCGACCCGATGATGGACGCGTAATTCCTACGTTCATCAGCCAGGCGCTTCGTGCCGAGCCCATCACGGTGACAGGTGACGGCACGCAGACACGTTCGGTTTGCTACGTGGACGACACAGTCGAGTGCCTCCTGAACCTCGCCAGCAGCGGCCACGTGGGCCCCGTCAACATCGGCAGCCAGGAAGAGATGCGCGTTATCGATATCGCAAGGTGTGTACGCGATATCACCGGTTCCGGGTCGCCAATCTGCTACATCGATCGTCCCGTCGATGACCCCGACGTCCGCAGGCCCGACACGAGCCTGGCGCACCAGGTGCTGGGCTGGACCCCCAGAACGTCGTTGCGCGAAGGTCTTGAGAAGACGATCCCATGGTTCGCTGAGCGGCTCGCCTCATGATGACCGTCGAATCCGAGGCTCACGGGAGCGAAGCCGCCCGCAACGTAATCCCGCTATCCAGCGTCGACATCGGCGTCGCCGAGCGCCGCCAAATCGACGCCGCCCTTGACGGCGGCTGGATCTCGGGAACCGGCCCACAGGTAAGAGAGTTTGAACGGCGCCTCGCAGCGCAGATAAACCGGGCTCACGTAATCGCCACCGCAAACGGCACTCTCGCCATCGAATTGGCGCTCCGCGCGCTAGGTATCGGAAACGGTGACGAGGTTGTCGTACCTGCACTGACTTTCGCAGCGCCAGCCTCGTCTGTCCTTGCGGTGGGAGCAACTCCAGTTCTCGCAGATATCGCGCCGGACCACTGGACCTTGCACGCCGAAGACGTCGCCAGGAGGATCACCCAGCGGACCCGGGCAATCCTCGCCGTTGATGTCCTCGGCCATCCGAGCGACTACGATGCCCTCTCCCAATTCGGAGTGCCGATCATTGAAGATGCCGCCGAAGCTCACGGTGCCCAGTACAGGGGGCGCCCTGTCGGCTCTTTTGGCGTCATTTCCATCTTCAGCTTCCATGCCAACAAGGCGATCACGACCGGGGAAGGGGGGTGCGCTGCGACCGATTCAGCGGAACTGGCAGACCGCATGCGGGTGATCGCCAACCATGGGATGCGGCCGGAGCGGCCTTACGTTCACGAGGTAGTCGGCCGTAATCACAGAATGACTAACCTTGCCGCCGCCGTCGGCCTAGGCCAGATGGACCGCTGGGACGAGCTCGTGGCGGCGCGGAACCACATCGCCGCCGAATACAACCGCCTGCTGGCGGGCACGGCATGCGACGCGAGGCCTGTTGCCCAGTGGGCTCAGTATTCCTGTTGGCTGCATACCATCACTGTTGGAAATCGCGCGGGAATCCTGTCGTACGTCCGAGACCGTGGCGTGGATGCCCGGGCGATATGGCCCGCACTGTCCACTCAGGCGCTGTTCGGCAAAGGAGATGCCCCGTTCCCAGTTGCGGAAGCCGTTGCCCAGCAGGCGATGTGGCTGCCTACGTTCTCAGGAATGTCACCCGCCGACATCGGTTTCGTGGCGAAGATAGTCCGACAGGCGATCACGCGGACTTCGGAGCGTCAATGATGGCCAGGACTTGCGTAGTGATCTGCGACCACCGGAATGACGCGTACCTGCAGGATCTGATCGACGGAATAGAGAGCTTCTGCCCACGAGCCGACATTGCCTGGTACAACTCGGGTGGCGAGCAGCCTTGCCATGGCAGCCCCGGGACATCCCTGACTATGCTGCCTCAAAGCCGTCCGCTGGAATACGCCAAAGTAACGCCATTTTTCCTAGATATGTTCGAGTGGGCTGCCAGCCAAGGCTACGACTACATCGTCAATGCCGAGACGGATATGGCCTTCGTCCAGCCAGGGTACGAGCGGTTCATCGCCGAGGCGATGAAGGAAGCGGACTACCTGGCGCCGGGCTACACACGTGACGTTCCGCGGACTTCACGGTGGCGGCCGTACCGCAGCCTGCGGCACGAGCTTCCTGAGCTATTGGCGATCCTCGGTACCGCCAATCCGCACCGATGCTTCAGCCCTGGTCAGGTGTTCAGCGCGCGCTATTTCGAGAAGCTGGTTACCAGCTCCTGGTACACGGAGCTGCGCTACTTCGTATCGAGGAATCAGGAACCTGGCCGCTCGTTCTCCTTGCAAGAAGTTCTCCTGCCAACAGCCGCGGATGTGCTGGGGCTTCGAACCGAGGGCTACCCCGCCCGTCTCGCGTCGGTTAACCGGTACCGGCCTTACCACGCGGCAGCGAGCATCCTCCGAGCGCGTGAGACCGATAATGCCTACTTCGTCCATCCAGTGCGCCGTGACGAGACCAATGGCGCTCGTCAGATTGCCCGGCGGCTCGCCCGCCAGGCCCTCGCCACCCCGGAGCGGCAATGACCAGGCTTAACGTCATCATTAGGTTCAAAGATGAAGCCACATATCTGGAAGCCGTCCTCCGCGCGATCCGGGAACAGCATTGCGATCACCGGGTCGAAATCGTCGCGATTGATAACTCATCGACGGACAACTCCGGGGAAATCGCGGCCCGCTACGCCGACGTGCTGCTGGACATCAGCGAATACCGGCCGGGCGCGGCGCTGAACCAGGCCATAAGCTCTTGCAACGGTGACGCCGTAGTCATCCTCAGCGCCCACGCGATACCCGCAAACAGGTCATGGCTGGAGAACCTGACGGCCTGGTTGCCGAATCACGACGTGCTCGGCACCTACGGTGCGCAGTTGTATCCGGTCACATCACGCTTTCTCGATAAGCGGGACCTCGACATATTCTCCAGTCTGCGCCCCCGTACCGAGACCCGCGACTCAGACTTCTGGAACGCCAACTCCGCATTCTTGCGCAGCTTCTGGGAGAAGGAACAGTTCGACAGTTCTGTGATCGAGCTTGAGGATCACCACTGGACTAAGAAACTGCTCCCTCAGGGCAGCACATGGGTCCGCTTCGAACCGACAGGTCTTGTCTACCACTACGGTCACGAGGCACGTAATGACCGCACCTATCTCCCGCCGTCACCGTTGTCAGACGAAGAGCGGATCGAAGCAGCCGTTGCAGTCCTGGAGTCACCGGACGAGCAGTGGCCCGCGATCATGTCGGCTGGGCTGACGCTCGGCAGCCTGTCTCAGGTTCCTGGCGTTGAACGCGCAATCCCGGCTCTGGGCGCTGTGCTCCTTGGCCATGAGGACTTCGACATCCGCTGGCGTGTGGCTGGTGCGCTTGGCCGGATCGGGACGCCGCTCGCAGCGCGCTTCCTGGTTCAGGGGCTTCGCGATCACTCTTTCTACGCCCGCGACGAGGCAGCCTGGGCGCTCGCCAGGCTGGGTCAGGTGAGCGCGGACGAGCTGATGCCAGCACTCGGCAGCCTCGACGCGGAGACCTTGCCATTCGCCGGCCTCGCGCTTGGCCTGTGCGGCGATGCGAGTGTCGCAATTAGTGCGGTCGAGATACTCGCCGACGGCTTGGCATCGGGAAGCACCCCCATCGTCCGTGACTCGTTGTATTTCCTCGGAGAGATCGCGGAAGTCCCGGCATCTGCAGGGTTGATAACAACCGTGGCTGCTTGGTTGCGCTCGGAGGACGACGAGGTAACCCGCGCCGCGGCCTGGTGCTGGGGGACGCTCGCTGCCTCCGGCTGGACAGCTGATGACCTGGACGAACGCGAGGTAGTCGATCTGGCCCGTCATCATCCTGTGGAGACCATCAGGTTCGAGGCAGTCATATCGTTGGGTAAGGCCGCGATTACTCGCCCCTCCCCTCAGCTCACCCGCGAGGTTGCCCGTGCTCTCCGGGACGACGGCAGTGGACGGGTCCGCTACGGCTCTATGCAGAGCATACGGCTGATGACTGCCGTCGGCTTCGACGGGATTCCGGTTGCCCGAGCCCATGAGCATGACTCTGACTTTGGGGTCATGTTCGAACGTCAGCTGATACTGGGATCAACGTCATGACGACGACCGTCGGCCCGCCATCGGCAGGCCCGTCAGCTACAGCTCTCGCCGAAGCGCGGTCATTGCGCGAGCGGCCCGGCATCGGGGTCCTGGGTTATGGCAGTGTCGCACGACGCTGGCAAGTTCCCGGCTACATAGCGGCAGACCTGAACGTTGTCGCGATATGCGACATAGACCCGGCGGCGCGCGAAGCCGCCGGCGAGGACTGTCCGAGGATGCGGCTATATGCGTCCGCCGACGATCTCTTGGCTGATCCGGACGTCTCGGTCATCGACCTTGCCACCCGGTTGCCAGGACGTCTTGCGCTGATCGAGCGCACCGTGGCAGCGGGACGGCACGTTCTGGTGCAGAAACCGCTATGCGCCGAACCCGCCGAAGTCGATCGGCTGCTTGCGCTCACTCGCGACTCAGGTGCTGTGGTCGCGGTAAACCAGAATGGCCGCTTCGCACCCGCGTGGCGGACGACGACGAACATGCTGCGCAGCGGTCGTCTCGGCCAGGTGCGGGCGATCACCCACCTTTACGACACTAACTTGCGCTGGCTGCCGGATGCGCGGCGTCAGGGTACGACCCAGTTCCTGCTGTTCGACTACTCCAACCATTGGCTGGACATCTGCCGGTACTGGCTGGAGCCCGACCCGGTGATTGTCGTACAGGCCATGGCCTATGAGGTGGCGGCCGGTGACGGTGGCCTAGTGCAGCAGAGCATGTGGGCGTCGCTGGAAACAGCAGGCGGCGCGAACGTCGTGATCCGGGGTGCTGCGGCCGGAATCACGCATGCAGGGCACCGCTTCGTCGTGCAAGGCGATCGGGGAACCATCCGGGGAGACGTTGACTCGCTTGACGGCGAGTACCTGTATGTCGATGACGGCAATGAGCGAGTCCGGGAACATCTGGACGGTTCATGGTTTCCCGACGGCTTCCTCGGGTCCATGGTCGAGCTTCTGCGATGTATCGAGAAGAAGCAAGAACCGGCGCACTCTCTCTCCGATAATCGCCGGACGGTCGCGCTGGTCGCGGCGGTCTGCCAGTCCGCTCGCGAGGGCGGCGCTCGAATCATGGTCGACCGGGACGAGCCGTGAACAAGTTGGTATGCCCAGGCCACGCGCGAGGGAGGCAGCCTTGCCCACGGCGCTGATCACCGGAGCCGCCGGGCAAGACGACTTCTACCTCGCCAGCCACCTCCGGCGCCTCGGTTACGACGTGACCGGAATGATGCAACCTAGAGAGCATCGCGACCGGCAACAAGATCTGACTGAGAGAATTGAGCTAGTAACCGGGGACATGACCGACATGGCGTCGCTGCTGAATGTCATCCGAGACGTGCAGCCAGACGAGGCGTATAACCTCGCAGCCGTCAGCTCTGTGCGCACCGCATGGAAACAGCCCATCAGGGCTGCCGACGTGAACGGGCTCGGGCTGGTTAACCTGCTGGAAGCTCTGAGAGCGCTGACCGGGAAAAGGGGCCGTGAGATCCGCGTGTTCCAAGCATCGAGCGCGCAGATATTCGGCGACTTGACCAGTGATTGGTTCACCGAAGACACACCTATACGGCCGATGAGCCCATACGGAGCCGCGAAAGCATTCGCGCATTTCGCCGCCGACGCGTACCGGCGCGAGTACGGCATGTTTATCTCGTGCGGGATTCTCGGGAACCATGAGTCTCCGCTACATGATGCGGACTTCGTGATCCCTCGCATCACTGAGACGGTGGGCCGCATAGCTGCTGGCGGGCAGGACAAACTCGTGCTCGATAACCTAACCGCGACCAGGGACTGGGGATATGCCGGAGACTTCGTTGTCGCGATGCACGCAGCCCTCCAGCATGAACGGCCTGAGGACTTCGTAATCGCAACAGGCGAGCTACACACGGTGGCCGACGCAGTCGAAGCCGCATTCGCCGCGGCGGGCATTGCTGACTGGCAGCCTTATGTCTCGACTACTGGAGTAACCGGCGGGCGGTCGCAGCGCGGTGCCCGCGGAGACATCAGCAAGGCGCGTCGCCTGCTGACCTGGACGCCGACGGTCGGTTTGGGTGACCTGATCACCATGATGGTCCAACACTACGTTGGCCAGACGACGGAGCATGGGCATTCCACCGGGCCGATCAGTCGCGGGACGGCCTGAGCATGCCTACCGGCGGGCGGGCGCCTAAGTCAGGAGCGAATTGGGAACTCCACTGGCCCACTCTGCGCGCCCTGGCCGGGGAAGCTCCCCTGATGTCTGCTGTTGATGACCGCTGCTACCAGTTGCTGCGCGATATGCAGGTCTTCCGGACGCTCTTGCCCAGCAATCTCAGGGGAGCCGAGGCTGATCCGCTAAACGCGATGGCCTCAATCGAAGACCTGGCTACATTGAGCGGGACGATCGGATGGATCTCGCTCGTCGGAATGATTGGGGCGATTTTCGCCGCCGAACTGGAGCCAGCGGCGGCGCGCGAGATCTACGCGGATCCCGATATCATCGTCGCCTACGCTGGAGCCCCGAACGGCACGCTGACCCCGCGAGACGGTGATTTCGTCCTGTCAGGGCAATGGAACTTGGCCAGTGCCCTCTCCCACGCAACCTGGATCGCGATGGGATGCCGGACGGGGAGCGAACCTGACTGCGGAACAGCCATTGCGATCGTACCCGCTCGGGACTGCACGACCTCGCTCATCTGGGAGCCAATCGGTCTAGCTGGCACGGGTACCGGCACTGTGTCTGTCGATCAGGCCTCTGTCCCAGCAGGGTATGTCATTGTAGACCAGCCTCAAGGCGTCGCGGCCCGACGGCGCCGCCGTCACCGGCAGGTCATCCCGAGCATGATCGCCAGCGTCTCTCTGGGCATCGCTGCGGCGGCGCTCAGCGAGGTGGCGGAACAGATGTCTGCTGAACCCGCCCAGCCAACCGGGCTCCGCCGGGCCGACTCTGAGCACGTCCAGCATCTGCTCGGCCGCGCGCATGCGGAACTCCGTGGTGCACGAGCACTCTTGCGCGAAGTAACGGCCGAAACCTGGCGTCGCGCATGCCTCGGCCAAGACCTCGGTCTCGAACACGGAGCGCTGCACCGCCTTGCGGCGACCCACGCGACGACGGTCGCTGCTGAAACCAGCGCTACGGTTGCCACGCTGGCCGGCACCCGAGCCGTAACAGCATCCGACCAGCTCTGCCGCCGCTGGACGGACGCCCGGACGATTACCGCGAACATCACCGTCCGGGACCTCTACTACCGGGTCTACGGCGGCGTGGCTGCCGGCGGCCAGATCCCCGGTTCGTGGCCATGACGCCCCGCCCCCAAGCTGCGAAGGAGAGGAGCCGATGAATTCGCAAACCCCTACAGCGACCTCCGCTCAGGCGCCACGTAGCCAGTCGGTGACCGTCTTTACTATCACGTACCGACAGCGGAATAAGGTGCTCCAGCTCATGCAGGACCTTGCGCACCAGGATTACCCGACGAACCGGTTTGAAGTCGTAGTCCTAGTCGACAACGGTCACGACGGCACATTCGACGCGGTGCGCTCCGAATCCAGTGCGATGCCGTACAGCCTGAAAGCGCTCCTGCGGGAACATGAGGCGGACTACATGAACGCCAGGCGCTGGAATGAGTGCATCGCCGCCGCCGATCCGTCCTCTGAGGTGTTCATTCAGGTTGACGACGTCAGAGTCCGGCCAGACTTCCTCCGCCAGCACCTGAAATGGCACCAAGAGGCCAGTACCGTCGTGACGGGGGCTAAGTTCGAGGGAGACGAACTGATCTGGGATCTGTCGGCATGTCGCCGGTCCCGCTTGGCAGGCCCCAACGGCGACGCACGTTCTGTCGGCGCCTGGACCGCCGCCTGGGGCGCGAGCCTCAGCTATCCACGCCCGCTGGTGGAAGAGGTCACCGCTAGACCCTTCGACTTGCCCTTCGACGAGCGGATGACTGGTTGGGGACTCCACGAAGTCGAGATGGTCTACCGGATGACCATCGCCGGAGGGGATCTCGTCTATGACCCCGCTGCCGGAGTGTTCCACCAGAACCATACGGCGGCAACCGAAGCTGTGCGCGGGATCGATCGCGCACGCGTGGTCGATGAGGGCTACCAGCGCAACGAGAAGTATGTCTGCGCCAAGTATGGCCTCGGCAGCCTCCCACGCTGGTAAGGCACCACAATCAGTCGCATACGGGAGGCGGGATGATAGTTCTCGGGCTCAACGGCACCGGCCAGCACGGCGATCGCGCCGCCGCGGTACTCCCCTGCCCTCATCTGAAGCGTGCTCGATCGGAGCGGCCTGCGGTACGCCGAGGCAGCCCGGCCTCACCAGGGAGTTGCAGACCTTATCGCAGGCGGGAACGTGTTTGGCTGGTGCCAGGGTGGCGCAGAAGCAGTTCCCAGAGCCCTTGGCAGCCGGAGCATCCCTGCAATCCGGCCAATCATCGGCTCTCCGAGACCACATCAACCACAGTGTCAAGCAGCGCGAGCCTTAGCGTCCGTTCGCACTATCAATCTCAGCCGGGCACTCCGCGCCATGATCGACACCTCGGCCGACGAGATGCTTTACATGATCATCATTGCGCCGATTCATCGCACCTGGCGACAACTACTGGAGGGGGTAACCCACGTAGACGGCTCGACACGGCCGCAGTCGGTTACCGCCGACACCCACCCGCTGTGCGCCAGCTTGCTCGACGAGATCGCGAAGCTCACTGGAAACCGGGCCGTCCTCAACAGCTCGCTCAACGGCACGAACAAACCCCGGGTTGAGACACCGGCTCGGGTACTTTCGATGTTTGCCCTGAATGGTATGGACGCGATTGCAATCGGGCCCTTCCTGGCCACTGCACAGCGGACGCGTGGATCAGTACAAGAGGAGAGCGCATGACCGTCGCCATCTTGGCCGACGCGCCCGCACTGACAATCGGATTCGGGGTGACCATTCGGCAGATCGCCGATGCGCTACACGGTGCCGACTGGGAGGTGGCTTGCTTCGGGTTGAAAGCCCAGCCCAGCGACAGCACCGATCACACAGAATACCTCACCTGGGCCACCGAACGAGGAGGCCACTGGACAGATTCCCTCGCCGAGTTCTTCGCCATGACTCGTCCAGGTCTGCTGCTGCTCAACATGGACGCCTACAACGCCGTCGAATGTCTCACCGCCATGCGATCAGCCGGATACCGAGGCCCTATCGCCTCCTATGTGGTATTCGACGGTCTCCCAGTTGGACGCCACTACCTCGATGCACAGCGCTCATGCGACGTCGTCCTGGCAAGTTCCCGAACCGCCGCAGCCTACCTGCGCGGCAACGGCATCGAGGTAGCCGCCGTTGCTCGGCCAGGCGTGGATCGAAGCGTTTTCACGCCCTCGTCCAATCCGGCCGCGCTGCGGGAGCGAGCCGGGCTGGCCAGGGCAGCCATCATAGGCGTGTTCGGCGCCAACACCGAACGCAAGCAGATCCCGCGTGTCCTGCATGCGCTGGCGAAAATCATCAGCCGACTCAACGGGCTGCCCGTTCTGCTTTATCTGCACTGCCGTCCGGCAGGTTACTGGAACCTCGCCGATATCGTCGATGAACTCGGAATTTCCGAGCATGTTCTCTTCCCCAGTTCGGCATTCGGCGAGGCACGGGGCATACACACTGCCAGCGCCCCGCCTTCAGCGCCCTGCAGTGACCGGCGAATACTCATTGGAGGCGATCTCTTACGTCGACCACATCAACCGCTGCGACGTGATCGTCAACGTCCCGCACAGCGGCGACATCGAGCAGGTTATCCTCGAATCGCAAGCGTGCAACATCGCGCTGGCTCACACGGACGACGACGGGATCATGTCTGAGGCCGTGGGCTCCGGCGGGATGCTGCTACCGGGACGCGACATCGGCACCGGACGCTATGGCGAGCGCGTTCATCACGTCGCCCCCTCAGACATTGCAGACGCGGTGGTGTCGATCCTGGTCGATGATCAGCTCCGCTCCACCCTCCGCATGGCGGGCATGGACAATACCACGCAGTACACATGGGCGCCTCTGCAGGGTGCAGCGGGCGAGATCACCGACCGCGCCCTCAAGCGGCGAGGTCACCTGCGCTCTCCAACCGGAAGGAGAGGTAATGCCTCACCACATTGGTGATATTCGGACCAGCGGCAGCGCCGCCATCATTACCGGAGATCCTGATCGGGTACCCGCTCTGGCAGAGGCAGTCGGCAGCCCGAGCTTGACCTGGTCGAAACGCGGTTTCGTGTGCACCGAGACGAATCGCGACCGCGAGACGGTGCTCATCGCGGCCACCGGCATCGGCGGACCCGCCACCGCGATCGTCGCAGAGGAGCTTTGGCAGCTAGGCATCCGGCAGATCATTCGGGTGGGCACCTGCGGAGCCATGCAGCCTCACGTACGAGCAGGCAGCCTTGTCGTGTCGACCGGCGCCGTCCGGGACGAGGGCACCAGCCATCAGTACCTCCCGTCTTCTGTCCCTGCGGTGCCCCACCCGGACCTTCTCGCCAGCCTTGTAGCGGAAGCGCGGGTTAGAGGCGTGACACATCACGTAGGGCTAACCCATAGCAAGGACGCATACTACGCCGAGCACCCGGATGGACTGCCGCTGTGCAGTGAGTGGGAAGCAAAGTGGGCCGTGCTGCGCTCGATAGGCGTCCTGGCCACCGAGATGGAGGCAGCTGCGTTGTTCGCCGTCGCCACCGTCCGTAGGTTCCAGTCAGCCGCCGTATTTGTCCCCGTCGACCACACCGTCTCCGCCGCTGAGGTGTTCAGAGCGCTCAGGGACGCCGCCGTCATCGCGGTCACGAGCGCACTGGCGGTCGAGCGAGCAGCCGCGTCCAGTCAAGAAGTAAACGCATGAAGATCCTGATCACTGGGGGAGCAGGGTTTATCGGATGCAATCTGGCCCGAGGCCTCACCGACCTCGGACACGGGGTTACAGTGGCCGACAACCTCTCACGGCGAGGCAGCGAACAGAATGCCCGCGTGGCCCTCGGGTGCGGAGGCGCCGCGGAACTTATCACATTCCGGCAGGCAGACGTCCGCGACGGTACCGCAATCGCGCATATCCTCGCGGGATCCGGAGAGCCATACGATGCGGTGGTGCACCTTGCCGGGCAAACTACTGTAACTGAGTCGGTAACCAATCCGGCCGAAGACTTCGACGTGAATGCCCGCGGCACCCTGACGGTCCTGGAAGCGGTACGTGCGCACGCGCCATCTGCGCACGTCATTTTCGCATCGACCAATAAGGTGTACGGCGATCTTCGGTCGCTCCGTGTCGAGAAGACCCAGAGCCGCTTCAGGCTGCCCGACTATCCTGAAGGAATTTCTGAGGTATTCCCGACCAATGCCATATCGCCATATGGATGCTCCAAGCTCGCGGCAGACAACTATGTACGCGACTACGCTACGACCTACGGACTGGCAACTACAGTATTCCGGCTGTCCTGCATCTATGGCCGCTGGCAGAACGGCATGCCTGGACAAGGCTGGGTAAGCTGGTTCGTCCGCTGCGCCCTGACCGGCACGGAACTCACCATCTACGGCGATGGTCTCCAGACCAGGGACCTCCTGCATATCCAGGATCTGGTAGATGCGCTCATTCCCGTGATCACCGATCGGCAAGGTGTCGGTGAGACATTCAACGCGGGTGGCGGGTCGGCGTTTTCCATCTCAGTGTGGGCAGAGTTCGGGCCGATGCTGGAGGATCTGGTCGGCCGCCCCATCCGCGTCCGCTACGAGGAACGCCGGATCGGCGACCAGGACATATACATCAGCAACTGCAAGAAGCTCTCGGTCGCCCTGGCGTGGAAGCCTCGGCTCTCACCCCGTGACGGGACAGGGGACTTGCTGGAATGGATGGCCAGCCAGTTGAGGGCTCAGTGATAATCTGATCAAGGGCCCACTGCTGGCGCGGATGCCTTGAACGTTAGTGGTCATCGCACTAAAGTTAGCTAACTCGTCGGGAAGATAGCCATGCTCGTCCTGCCGCCCATCGCAGCCGCGAGATTCTGGAACGGACCCTGGCGGCCGAGATCCCAAGGGTGACCATCGTTCCAAGTCCCATAAGACGCGATCTGCCTGGCGTCCTCTCCTGGCCGGATACGGCCACGGCAAGATTCGCATGCGTGGGACGCCTCAGCCCGGCCAAAAAGGGACAGAACCTGCTGCGCGAAGTGATGGCGGCACGGGCTAGGCCGGACGAGACTGGCATCTCGAATTCATAGCTCGCGGCGCTACAATAGGCTATCTGAAGGAACTTACTAGCCATTACGGGCTCACTGACAATATGTCATCCACGAGCTTCATGACGATATGGCCTCAGTGTGGACAGAGAATGAAATACGAGTTCTACCCCTAACGCGGAGCAAGCATGCCGATCGCCGTAGTGGAGCAATGCACTGCAGGCGCCCTTGTCTTGTTACCGACGTAGGCGACAACGCGGCCTACGTACATGACCGCGTAACCGGGTTCCTCGTGCCAGGAGCCCGTCTTGAGGCTCGTATCTACTGCCCTTGAACAAGCCTGGCACGCCCGCCCCCACTGGCGGGCGCTCGGACTGGAAGTCAATGCCGCATTCGCGGCAAACGCGACCCTGGTCCAGGTCGCGCGGTTCTAGCTCTCCTGACCCTAAACCAGTTACAGGCAGTACGGCGTGCACCAGGAGAACTGCACAGCATTACGCTGGACAGATGTCCGCCAGTTTGCCACGCACGCGGAGCGCCCGGAGCGAGAAGACAGCGACCAGCAGAACTGCCCCAACCAGGCTGCTCGCCTTCACCGTTCCCGGCCTTGCGGCACTGCTCGCCGAGGAACTGGAGTCGATTGCAGGCGTCCGGGTCGAGGATACCGGTCGCGACGGGCGGGCCGACGTGGTCTTGTTCTCCGCGGAAGCATCCGCGCTCCTGCAGGTAGTCACGACCAGGCTGGCCGAGGATGTCTTTGTCGAAATCGGGCGCACGCTGCGATCTGATGGAGACCGGGCGCAGTGGATCGCCGGACGCTTGTGGCGCCCCGAGCGAGCGCGCAGGGCGCTGGCAACACGTGCCAGGCTGACCCGCCCGGCCAAGGAGCGGAGCACGTTCCGGGTGATCGCGAGAGTGCTGCAGGAGCAGTCCTTCCTGCGAACCGATCTTCGCCGCCATCTGGCCCAGACGATCCAGCGGCATCAGTCGAACTGGCGCTTTGCCGATCCGGCCGATGTCGAGGTATGGGTGGTCGAGTACAAGCCCGGCAAGATTGTCGCCGGTCTGCGCGTCTCCGACGCGCACATGCGCCAGCACGACGGCCGCGATGTCGAACGCAGTGGTGCCTTGAGGCCGACCGTAGCCGCCGCCATGGTCCGACTCGCCGGGAAACCGGGCGGGACTCTCCTTGACCCCTGCTGCGGATCGGGCACGATCCTCGTCGAGGGAGCCGCAGGCGGCTGGCATACCAGGGGAATCGACATCGACCCCGACGCAGTTCGAATCGCCCGCAAGAACGCGCCTGGTGTTGAGGTGAGCGAAGGAGACGTCCGCCACCTGCCCTGCGGCGATAACTCGGTTCGCGCCTGCGTATCGAACCTGCCATTCGGCAAGCAATTTATCGTTCAGCAGGACATGAATCATTGGCTCCGGGCAGCACTAGCCGAACTAGCACGCGTGACCCAGGCAGGAGGATGGGTCGTACTCCTGGCGCCAGACATCCCTCGCAGCGTGATGCCGACCGATCTCAAGATCACCAAGCGCATCCCCATTCGCCTCCTAGGTACGAAGACGACGATCTGGGTGTTCGGCCATCTGACAGAGCGAAGAGCGACAAGAAGCTGAGATTCGGGTGATCATTTTTCCGGACAGTGGCCGGCCTATAGTATTCGTCAGTTCCGGGGTATGGCTGCTGGCCGCCGACCGGTTCTGCAGTTTGTCCGTGTTACCTGAGGCGGCCGGTCTTCGAGAGAGCTGCGCCAAGCCGGGGCGGCAACCCCGGCTGATCTACCGCATCCATCTCGGCAGCCGCACTGCCCGCAGGGGGTTCACCGAGACCGATTACGTCCGCCTGCTCGATGCCGTGCTGCCGCTTGTAGTCGAAGAACAGCATCTCAGCAGCCCTCTTGCCCTCGTCGTAGCAAGCGCGAGGACCGATCGGGTTGACGCGGCCCCAATAATCCTCGGTCTGAGGGTGAACCTCGGTATCGCCGGAATCTGTCCGACCTGCCCGGCGTCGAGCACCGCTAGGTACGGCGCAGTGGTCGCCGCATGAAGCGGCGAGGGTTACAGTGGTTTGTCCAGGGGAAATTGGGAAATTCGACCGTAGTCAGCGGATCGCAGACGCAGCGTCGACCCCCTCCCCGGCTTCGGGTTCCTTCTGACTTCGGTGTCACGCAGGAGTGTGGCTGTGATCGTGCTCGGCGTCTACGGCGGAGGAAACCCCGGCCAGCACGACCCGTCAGCAGCTCTGATCAAGGACGGCGATCTCATTGCGGTCTGCGAGGAGGAGCGCTACATCAGGATCAAGTCGGCCTGGGGCCGACTACCCGTTCGCGCGACCGGTGACTGCCTCCAGATCGCCGGGACCCCGATGGGCGAGGTAGATCTAGTGGTCACCGTCGGCGCCACCCATGGCGGCGGCCTGGTGGAGCGCACCAGGGCCTACCTGATCCACTACTTCGGAGCCTGCCCGGCCATCGAGGTCATCAGCCATCACCAGGCGCACCTCGCGTCGGCCTTCTACGCCTCAGGACTCGACGAAGCGATGTGCCTGTCGTACGACGGATACGGCGACAAGGTGAGCACCGCGCTGGCTGTTGGAACCGGGGATCGGGTCGACGTCGTCGAGACCTACGCCTGGGAGAACTCGCTCGGCGTCTTCTACTCGGCCGTCACGTCGTACCTGGGGTTCCAGCCCTCCCAGGACGAGTACAAGGTTATGGGGCTGGCAGCCTACGGCTCACCCGGGGCAGACCTCAGCCACCTGCTGCAAGCCACGGCCGAGGGTTACGAGGTCGATCCCTCCCTCGCGTTTCGTTCCGGCCATGCGTCGCTCAGCAACGACGAGCCTCTATATGGTCCCGGATTCGACCGGCTTGGTCCTGCGCGACATCCGTCCGAGCCGATCGAGCGGCGCCACGCCGACGTGGCCTGCGCGGCCCAGCAGCTGCTCGAGGAGTGTGTGCATGCCCTCGTCAGCAGGCTGGTCTCGATCACCGGTGCAGACGCCCTGTGCCTGGCCGGCGGCGTCGCCCTGAACTGCACAGCCAACGGCGCCCTGGCAAGGCGCCCGGACCTCCGACGGCTATGGGTGCAGCCGGCGTCCTCCGACCGCGGGCTGGCGCTGGGCTGCGCGCTTCACGGATCCGTGTCCCTGGGCGGCGCCCCGCGCCCACGGCTGACGACCGCCGCGCTCGGGGCGGCGTACTCCTCGGCCGAGATGGAGACGGCCGCTCAGACGAGCGGCATTCCCGTCCGCCGACTGACGGACCCGCCCGGTGCCACCGCAACTCTCCTCGAACGCGGCCTGACCGTCGGCTGGTTCCAGGGCCGTTCCGAGTTCGGCCCCCGGGCCCTGGGACAGCGGTCCATCCTCGCCGATCCCCGTCAGGCCGACATGCGCCACAAGGTCAACCAGCGCATCAAGTTCAGGGAAGAATTCCGCCCCTTCGCACCGGCCGTTCTCGAGGAGCACGCCAGTGATCTGTTCGCCGTTGACGGTCCGTCCCCGTTCATGACGAGCGCATATCCGGTCAACCCTGCCTGGGCCTCACGCCTTCAGGCAGTGGTCCACATCGACGGTACCTCGCGGGTCCAGACCGTCGCCGACGGCGACCTCCGCCCAGTAATCGAGGAGTTCCACGCCCTGACCGGGGTTCCCGCCGTGCTAAACACAAGCTTCAACGTGAGAGGCGAGCCGATCGTGGAGTCGCCACGCGACGCCGTGTCGTCGTTCGCCGGGTCTGGCCTCGACGCGCTCGTCATGGGAGACCTGCTGCTCGAGAAGCGCCTGCGATGACTCCCGTGTCCCGCGACGGCGTTTTCGTCCGCGACTACGTGCTCAGCAACGGCCTGGTGCTCTCGGGCGACCCCCGTACGCCGATCGCCGCCCTGGTCCGGGAGATCTTCCAGGATGAGATCTACGCCCCGGCCTTCCACGACACGAACCGGCCGGTCGTGCTGGACGTCGGGGCTAACGCCGGAGTTTTCGCCGTGTGGGCCAGTCTCCCGCCGCGCCGCGCCGTCGTGCACGCCGTGGAGCCCGTCCCGTCCTCCTTCTCGCTGCTGCGACGGAACGTAGCCCGGGTGGGCAGCGCGTCGCGGACACGCTTCCTGCAGGCTGCGGTCGCCGACCGCTCGGGGATGGCGACCCTCTTCCTCGATCGATCCGCGTCCTGCGACACCCTGATCCCGCCCGCGTCCCAGGACTGGGAGGAACGCACGGTCAGTACTATCACCGTCCCGACGCTTACCCTGCTCGAGATCTACGACTCCTTCTCCCTGAGCTCATGCGACGTGCTGAAGCTGGACATCGAGGGTGGCGAGTGCCAGGTGCTCGACGCAGCGAGCGACGACGTGCTGCGCCGGGCCGACCGCATCGTGGTCGAGACGCACGACTACCTCGTGCCCCACGGGAGCGGGGCGGTGCGCCAGCGTCTGGTGTCCGCCGGATTTCAGGTGCGCGAGGCTCGGGAGGCCCTGCTCTTTGCGAGGCGGGGCTGAGCTGGCGCCATGCTCGAGCGCTCCGCCGGACGGGCGCGCAGAGCGACGCTGAATGATCGTTGACCACGTCCCCGACGAGGATGCAGGACGCCTCTGATCTCGGAAGCGACGGACCGGGCGAAAGAACCCGTAGTGGCTGATCGTGACGTCGTGCTCACCCCACGGGGGATCAGTGACGATGGCATCAACGCTGCGGCCTCCATCTCGGTGGCCAGCACTCCCAGCCTCCTGAGCATCGTCCACCGTCCCCGCCAGCGAGCATCCATCGGCAACCCAGGGAGACTCCTAGTAGTAGGCGTCCTTGCAATGCGTCACCCCACGTGATGCAGCCTGGGCAGCTCCCGGGCCCGCCAGACGAAGCGCTCAAGCAGGCCGAAGCCGGGAACGAAGGGAACTCCGGCGGGAGGTATGCCGTCTCGGCGCCATCGTCACGCACGCTGGCCGTGGAGATCACCACGTGTCCCGGGCGGACCTCCGGCTCATCGAGCCGCACGTCCCCACCCGCACGATCTGCTCGATCCCGGGCTGGACGAGTTCCTCTACCACCATGGCCGTCGCCGGGCCGCCGATCCCGGTGGAGCACACGAGTAGCCGCTGCCCACGGAGATGCGCGCACTCGAAGCCCCGATTACGCCAGGTCTCACCTGCTCCGCCGACCACTTCGGCCAGCATCAACACCCGGCTCGGGTCGCCGGTCACGATGGCAGCCGTCGCGCCGGTCCGGATGTCGCCGAGGTGGTGCGTCATGGACCGGTACTCCGTTCGGCGTAAGGCGCAACCATCTCCAGGGCTGCCCGCTCCAGGGTGGACCATGGGAACCGAGCGGCGTTCGACAGTCCTCGCCGTGCGAGAGCGGAGCGGGCCCCTTCGTCGGCCGCCAGCCACGCTATCTGCTGGCCGACCCGTCTCGGGTCGACGTGATGGCGAGCCTCCCCGAGCGGGCCGGTCCCGACGTCGGCCGCCGGCAGCAGGACCGCGGCGTCCCCGGCAGCAGCCGCCATGATGCCGTCGTCGTCTGTGTGCAATAGAGCCACCCCGCAGGAGTTGGCCTCGAGGATCACCTGCTCGACGTCTCCGCTGAAAGGGGTGTTGACGATCAGGTCGCACACTGCCAGCCGTGCAGCGTACCCGAGATCGTGCAGGTCCCCAAGAGAGGCGTTCCAGGTGTCGAGCGGCACCCCGCGCGCCTCGGAGTGGGCCGAGGAACCGGGACCGATCATCCGGTCGGCGATGCCGTGACGCTCGACCAGCTCCGCGACATCCCAGTAACCGTCCCAGCGGCAGTGCAGGTACAGCCGCAGATCGAGGCCCGGCAACGCCCCGGCTGCCGCCGCAAAGCCGGCGATCGCCCTCGGCAGCTGCTTCCGCTCGGTATTAGAGGCGAAGACGCCGACGAGAAAGCAGTCACCCAGCCCAATCGTCCGGCGGATGACCTTTCTGTTCGACAGCGGCCGGAACTCGCCCGGATCCACCCCGGGCGGTGCTACACCGGCCACAACGACACCGCGCGCCGTGAGAAAGGCAGCCCCCGGCTCGGAGGTGGCCCACACCGAGGCGCAGGAGCGCTGCACCTCGAGGCAGCGCCGCCCCACCGGGAGCCCGTCGAAGCAGACGTACGACACGACGGGTGCCTCGATGCCGACCGCCCGGCACAGCTGCACGCACTCCACTGCGTTCTTGGCATCCATGTTGAGCAGGAGCACGTCGGGCCTACACGATGCGAAGAAGTCACCCAGGAGATCGGACCAGTGCCCTCCCTGCTGAGCGGGCCAGACATGGTAGGGCAGCGGGACAGCGACGTCGTCGGGAGTCGCCTTGATGCCGTAGCAGTGCACTACATGGTGCTCGGCGAGGCTCGCCGCGATCCGCGCCGTGGTGCGCGCGAACCCCGTCGTCAGGGTCGGGGCGTCCGACAGAATGGCGACGGTCACGAACTACCACCGCGGTGTGGCCGCGAGCCCGTGCTTGTCCAGCAGGTAGGCGCTGTTCCTGGCATCGCCATCTGCCTTGGCACGAGTGTGGTCCAGTCCTCGTCCGGCGTCGTTGACATGCCTGTGGTTCTGGTGGAACACGCTACCGCCGGGTCGTAGACCAGTCCCGCCCCTGCCCGGTGGCAGCGATAGGCGAATTCCACCTCATGGTACCCCCAGCCGGTCAAGCGCTCGTCGAACGGCCGGCCGTGCTCGGGGCCGCTCACCAACTCAACGAGCCGCCGACTGTATGACAAGCTCGCCCCCAGCACGCTGTCCACGTCTGGATCACGGCAGCAACACCGCCTAGACCTGCTAGGCGGGATCGCCGACAGGAGGAGAGATCCCAGGCCAGCTCGTCACCCTCGAATTTGGCGCCGGTTACCAGCCGCAGCGTGTCATCCGCGTGCCAGACCGCATGGCGACGAATGAAGTCAGGCCGCACCCGGACGTCGGCCACTTGGACGAAGACCTGGCTCCTGGGATCGGTGTGCGCGATCGCGTCGTTCCAGAGCAATGCGCTGAGGTAGGCTCCGGCCCGGTCACGGCGCAGGGCCACCACCCGGTACGGAAGGGAGGCCGCCAGGGACCGCAACGACTCGGCCGTCCGGTCCGTACCCGCGTCGTCCACCGCGACCAGCTCGCACCGGTCCGAGTCGTAGTCCTGCTTCGCCAGGTCCCGGGCCAGGCTGAGCAACTTGTTCCTCCGGTTGTATGACACGGTCACCACGCTGACGTGCAACTCACTCATCCTGCCTCCCGAGGTCAGGGCGCACTAGCGACACACCAGGCGACGGGCAGGATCCACACCGTCACGTCGGACCGGATGGATCAGCAAAACCCCAGCGCCATGGCCGCACGGACGGCCGAGACCGCCAGGTAGGGCCGGTACCGGTTGTACCGCTCCCACAACTCGGGATACGCACGCGCGCAGGCCCAGGGCCCTCACCAGGGTCGGGAGCAGCACCTCTTGCAGCGTGAAGGACCGCTCAGCCATCCGGTTGTACTCCACGAATTGCCTCAGCCTTGGGTACCAGTCGGCACGGAGGAGGGACTCGACGTACCGCCTGGAAACACCTGGCCGGGCTGAATGACTGGTCAGTCAGCGTCACCCCGAGTAGATCGACCAACTCCGGCAGATCGGGACGCAGGCTCCGGTACGGACGCCAGCGGAGATCGGGCTCGTACACACTCGGAAGCGGGAGGACATGGAGTCCACGTCGCGCAGCCAGTACTCGACCTTCGACAAGTAGCCCGGCGCGACCAGGGCCGCCGTCTCGACGTTGACCAGGTATCCCGAGTCGGTCCCGGCGAACCACTCGAAGACGTCGACGAACGCCGCGGTGATGCGCGCGTAATCCATGAGGTCGGCGAGGTGGTCGTCCACCGTATGGGAGACCACGACGATGACCGGGCCGCCTGTCACCTGGCTCCGCTCCGCCAGTCCCACGGGTCACCTCCTTCCGCGAGCCGTAGCGCGGTCATGACACACCGCAGGGCCTCGAGCATGTCCACGTGGGCACGGAACCCGGTAGCGGCGAATCGCTCAGATGACAGAAAGTAGTCACGCTCGTCGCTGTCGTGTCCGTGCCCCACCGTGATGAGCTCGAACGGGACCAGCTCCCCGATTCGTCCGGCCAGTTCCCGCTTCGTGATGTTCAGCGTCGCATCACCGACGTTGAAGGTTCTGCCCACGACCAGATCCCAGTTCTCCAGCGCGTGATGGATCGCGGCGGCGACGTCACGCACGTGGATGAAGCACCGCCGGAACTCCGGCTCGTAGAGGTCCAGCCGGCCCTGCCGGACTACGATCCGGACCAGGTCGTTGGGCAGCAGATCGAAGCGCATTCGAGGGCTGACCCCGAACGCCGTTGCGAACCGAAGGATCGTGCTCTCACCCCTCTGCCGGACCAACTCCTCCGACTCGACCTTCGTCCTGGCGTAGAGGGAGAGCGGGCTTACGGGCCATGATTCGTCCCTCAACTGTGGGCCGGCGGCCCCGTAGACGCTGGCCGTCGAGGCGAACACCAGCCGCTGGCCCGGAGCAGCTTCGGCAACCAGTCGCCGAGTGCCCTCGACGTTGCTGAGGACGGCGTCCTGGGGATCGCGCTGACAGGCCGGGAACCCCACCCGGGCGGCGAGGTGCACGACGGTATCCACCTCTCGGAGCGCCCACCGGAGGGCGCCCGGGTCTATGATGTCCGCCACAGTCAGGCTAAAGCCGGGCCGGTCGCACTGCCCGAGGAGTGAGGATCCTCCGTAGTCGAGGCGGTCGAGGACGTGGACCTCATGTCCCGCGTCAAGGAGTTGCCCGACTAGGAGCGAGCCGATGTAGCCAGCGCCCCCCGTTACCAGCACCTTCATCTCGCCCCACCTGTCGGCACGTCGTGGGTGATCAGCACCGTCCGGACGATCTCGCCCGAGAGAAGGGGGTACTCGCACACCACCGTCAGGTCCAGGGAGAACGGCGGCAACTCCAGGTAGAACCCGACACCGTAGAGGTCACGGGGGGTGTACTTTCCAGTCGGGCGGTCGACGTTCCCGCGCTGCTCGGTGGGCAGATCCGGTTGTCCGTCCGTCACCAGTACGTACCGGTACCTGGTCAGCTTCGGGAGGATGGCCAGCACGTCGGAATGCGACATGAGGTACAGAGCCATCCTGAGTAGGCAGAGGTCTCCGTCGGGCAGTTCGTCCTCGACCAGGTCCCGGGTGAGGAAGACGTGCCGCTCGTCCCCGTATAGGGCGGTGTTGTGTTCGATCAGTCCGGAGTAGAGGTCGACCCCGACGTACGTCCGGTTGCCGAAGTCCGTCTCGCGGCTAACCTGGAAGTCGCCGCACGCCAGATCGACCACCGTCGTGACGTCCTCATGGTCGGCCAGGAAGGACTCGAGGTACGCCCGGTACCGGGCCGTGGTGTCCGAGGGCGAATCCGAGTGGAAGCGGGCTCCCTCGGGCGAGCGACCCCACTGGTTGTTCTCGTAGACCCAAGCGAAGAGCGCCTCACGCTCGGGGCGGTCACTCACCCCCACTGGCCCTTCTCACTCTCGGAAGAGCGTCAACCAGCGCATCCGCGACCCGATGCGCGTCCGACTCCGTCATCAGGGGGTGCGTCGGCGGGCAGAAGTGCGCCGGGCACCAGCGGGTCGCGCCGGGGTAGTCACCCCCGGCGTAGCAGCGGAAGGCCGGCTGCTCGTGGAGGGGTGTCCGGTAGACGGTGCCGCCGAGGTCGATGCCGTAGTGCTCCGACAGCAGGATGGCCAGCTTCTCAAGGTCATGGGACCGAGTAAGAACCGGATACTTGTACCCGTTGTCCGTGCCTCCGGAAGCTGTCCCGAGGGTTCGAACACCCTCAACGCCCGGAATCCTGGCCTCGTAGATAGCGGTCACTGCCCGGCGAGCCGCGAGCAGCCGAGGGAGCGCCCGCACCTGGACCAGAGCAAGTAGCGCTTGTGCCTCGCTCAACCTCCAGTTATAGCCCGTTACCGCCATCGTCCCGTCCGGCCGCTTGGCATGGTCACGGAGCAGCCGCACCTTCTCGGCGATCATGTCATCCGAAGTAATTACCAGCCCGCCTTCACCGCTTGTCAGCGCCTTGGTCGCGAAGAGCGAAAAGGCTCCGGCCACTCCGAATCGGCCCGCGGATAGCCCCGCCCAACTGGAGCCCAGGGCATGTGCGGCATCCTCCACGAGTACTATGCCACGAGCTCTGCAGAGGGCATCCAGCTCGCAAACACGGGCGGTGACCTTTCCGCCGATGTGCGCGACCACCACCGCACGAGTCCGCGACGTGAGACGACGACCGACGTCGGCGAGGTCGGGACCTAGGTCGTCCGCCGTGTCCGCCAGCACCACGTCCGCGCCTGCCCGGATGGCGGCGACAGCAGTGGCGCCGAATGTGTTGGTTGGGACTACCACCTCCGCGCCCGCCACGTCGGCCGCTCTGAGCACGGCCTCCAGAGCGGCCGTCCCGCTCGCCACGGCGACTGCGTGCTGGGCTCCAGTAAGAGCCGCCACCTCATGCTCCAGCAACTCCCCGTACCGCCCCATGGTGAGGTGTCCGCCGCTGGACAGGAGCTCCGCGAGCCGCTCGGTGACCCACTGCACCTCATCGGGCAGGAACGAGTAGCCGTAGCCGCGGACCCGTTCCAGCGGTGTCTTCATGGTCGGTCGCCGTCGGACGGAAGGTCGATCATCCGGCCCACGGTCGGGTTGATCTCGTCCTGCAGGTCGAGATAGCGGTAGAAGACGTTCCGATCAATGCCCCACTCAGCCAGGCGGAGCGGGGAGAACTGCGTATCGTAGCGATAATCGGACCCGAGGTCGTACGCCCAGATTGCTACCGGCGCGAACTCCGGCTTCAGCCGGTCCACGTACTCGCGCGTAGCCTCGTAGTCGGAATCGTCGCCGTCCCCACCAATCAGCAGATAGGTGATCACCGCTATGTCCCGCTCCCGCAGGAGGGCGACGGCACGTTCCGCCTGCGCCAGCTCGGTTCGTTTGCCGAACGACGCGAGCTGGGTCGCAGTCACTCCCTCAAGTCCGATCTTGACTCTCCGGACACCGATCTGGGCGAGCAGGTCGGCCGAGGTCGGGGTGATCAGGTCCACTCGGGTGTCGATGGTGAACGTCTTGCCCAGCCCCGCACCGGTGATCGCGTTCCGTAGGGCGCGCAGGCGCCGGGGCGGCGCGTACGTGAACGTGAGGTCGGTCAAGTAGATGTCCTTCTCGGGCCGCTGGCCCAGGTCCTGCAGCACAGTGTCGAGCTCGACGAACCTCACCCGCTGGTCCAGCGCATAGTACAGCTTCTGCACCAGACAGAAGGAGCAGGCGAAGCGACAGCCGAATGACGTCATCACGAAGTCGGTCCGCTGCTGGCGCGGGAACAGACGCAGGAGGCTCGGGGCCACGTCCAGTGGGATCGGAACGGCATCGATGAACCCGCGGGTGCGGTTGATGACCACGTCGACCACCACAGGTGACGGCTCCCCGCCGAGGACGCAGTTGAACGCGTCCAGGAAGCGTTCTCGGTTCAGGGTGAAGAAGTGACCCACTCCAATTGTGAAGATTCCCATTGCCCGGAGCAGCCGCGAGTAGTGCGCCGCGATGAAGGGGTTGGCCCAGTCCTTGGTCGCGATCAGAGGCTCACCCCCGAGGATCACCACCACCGACGGCCGGAACGACATGACCATCTCGACGACTTCCCCGTAGAGGCTGCTCTTCCCATCCACCGCGTCGACGAATGGCTCGTAATGGTCGAACATGTAGCGCATGCCCCAGAAAGTCTCCGCCTGGGTGTAGTCCGCGCCGTACACGACGTGTGAGATCCCCGCCCGCTCGAGATAGGCGGACAAGTACATCAGGCTGAGACTGGCGCGGTCGTTGTGACTGCCCAAGAAGCGGTAGTAGGGCGGTGCGAACAGAACGACGTCGACCTGGTCCATGGTTCCTCACTCCGTCCAGACCTGCTGCCGGTCAATCAACTCTGCGAGCATGCGCTCGACACCTTGCGACGGACCCACGCGTCGACGGACATCTCGGGGATCCACTGTCACGTCACCGGATCGACGTCGGCGATGACCGGCTTCGCCCCCACAGCCATTACCGACATCAGCGGCGCGGCGAAGCTAAACGCGGGCACAATTACTTCCGCGACGCGGGCCGATGTCAAGTGCTCGAAGGGCCAGCTCAAGCCTTACAGTTCCGTTCGCCACGGCAACGACATGAGCGCGACCGGTCTTCTCGGCCAGAGCTGACTCAAACTTAGTGACATACCCACCGGTATCGGATAGCCACCCCGTCTGCAGGGCGTCCTGCACATAACGCGCTTCTCGCGCAGTGACGAGCGGTTCCGACAAGGGAATGCTCAGGCGCATGGATACTGCCGAATGGGCCGAAGGCCGGTCGATACGAGTCAATCCCATCACATCTCCCCGCCCCGATGTTTCATCGCCGCCTCCCGGGAGTGACACCCCTTATCCAGAAGACATTGTTTGCAGCCGATAGTCAACGCCGAGGTCGAACAGCCGTGCTGTCGGGCTAGCCTGGCTCGACCAGGCGCTCGGGGACGAGCCGTCCGGCGAGGGTGCCGATGTCGGCGAACTCAGGCCGCCCACCATGTGGAACGGGCCGGAAGGGGATCGCGCCGGCATTGCCGACGAGGGCGCCGCCGCCGAGATCACCACGTCGGCGATCTTGAGGCTGCGCAAAGCGCGGGAGGAGGCGCAGCGTGCCGCCTGATTCGACTTCTGACGTGACTTCGCAGCAGCTCCCGTTGGAGGCGTTCGGCAGCCAGTCGGCCGACTCGGCTGCCGCGTCGCCCCCGGTGGGCGCGGAGGCTGGACTTCGGCCAGACTTCTCGTATGTTGATGCACCGTCGAGAGGGCCGGACATCGCCGCGCACGCGGATGGCAGTGAGCACGCGGCCACCGGTCCGGCGACCCGGGGGGTGGTCGACCGCGGCCGAAACGCATGTCCTGAGCCGGACGGCGCCAACGCCACGACGCCGTCGGGTAATCCGAGCCGTGGACCGATGCCACGCAAGCTGACCGAGGGCGACGAGCTCGAATATCGGCTGGCCCGCATGTTTTTCTGGCAGGGCTGCTACGCGCGCCGCGGTGTCAACTTGCAGCGGCATTGCGAGCCGGGGCCAGCCTCGCCCAGATCCGCCGCTATCTCGGCCAGGTCAGCATTCGGATGGCCGAGCACTACGCCAAGGTCGCGAACACCGATCTTGAGGACGTGCTGCAGGCGGTCTGGGTCGCCGGGCCAGGCTCAGCCAATCCGGGCAAGCTGTTGTCCGGTGGCCTGACCCCAATGGAGGGCCGGTCGTGTTCCAAGATCAAACTTGACAGGTGCAGAGAAACACGTGGTGCGCGGCCCGGTGGGCAACCCGGGCTCCTTTCCCCCCTCACCGGCCTGACAACCCCGGACGGGCGGCGCTGCGCGTCATCGCAGCCGTCACCAGCCGGTGCAGGCCAGGCCGGGACAATCCCCGCCACGCCAAACGGAGCCACCGCTACCCTGCCAAGGCCGCCGATCCCGCGAAGCGGAAGAAACCCCGGGGACCGTTCACCCTGGTCATGCTGCCCTTGCCGGTACCCGGGCTGATGCCGGATGATCCTTAAGTTGATGGTATTGGACACCCCTCTCGGAATCAAAGAGGGCACATCCATGGCGGCGTTCTGGACGTGGGGAATCGTGGAGGTCCTGAGAAGCACCGGAATACGCATCGAGGAACTCCTGGAAATCAGCCACCACAGCCTGGTGCAATACCGGCTGCCGACAACCGGTGAACTGGTCCCGCTTCTGCAGATCGCCCCGTCGAAGGCCGAGCGAGCAGCGATGGCTCTGTTTCCCAGCAGGGTGCGGAACGCGCAGGGAACCCGGTCGATCTCCTACGGCATGTTCCAGGCCAGGTTCAAGGCATGGGTCGAAAGCCTGGACCTCGGGCCAGCCGTCTCGCACCAGGCCCGGCACACCCTGGCCACCAACGGGCGAGGGTGATCGCCCGCCGGGCGTCGAGCTACTCAGACGCTCACCCCAAGCCGGACCAGGCCAGCAGACGGAGATTCATGATCATTTTAGTTCAGAGAATCATCGGGCAACGGCTCAAGCTGTCGGGCATGCGCTGGGCCATCCCAAGCGCCACCAGCATCGCCACCCTGCGCTGCCAGGAAGCCAGCAACCGCTGGGACGAGATCTGGCAGCGACCCCACAACCAGACCGGCATGGCCGGGCAAGGCATCTGTCAGCGGCACCACACTCAGACAGCCACAGGCTAACCCTCCCGCGTGGGTGATGACGGGCCTGCTGGCCGGTGATCACCGTCGCGGTGGCCTGGCTGACCGGCAGGCGGCGGCCCAGCCGGTGGGCCTTGGCGTTGTCGTAAACGAGGACAGCGGCGCCGTCTTTGTCGCGGGCCAGGCAGTCCAGCGGCAGGCCGAGGATGTCTTCGGGACGCCGGCCGGTGTCGATGACGATCTGGGTGGCGGCCTTGACCTCAGCTGGATGCAGGGTGTCCAGGCTGGCGCACAGCACGGTCATGATCTCCGGTGGCAGGTCGCGACCCGGCTCGCCGCGCTCGGCCGAGACGACCTGGCCCTCGATCACGGCCAGCGGGTCCTGGAACTGGCCGAAGGGCGCTTGGCGTTTTCCGCGACATCGGCCATCGCAACGGCGAGGCCCAGACGCTGGACAGCATCGGTTTCGCCTACCATCACCTCGGCCAGCATGACCAGGCGATCGCGCACTACCGGCAGGCGCTGGACATCTTCCGTGACCTCGGCGCCCGGTACGACCAGGCCGACCTGCTGCGCCACCTCGGCGAGACGCAGCAGGCCGCCGGCTACCACCAGGCCGCCAGCCAGAGCTGGCAGCGGGCCCTGGCCATCCTCGACGAGCTGCACCACCCGGATGCCGGCCAGCTGCGCGCGAAGCTCCACCGCCTCGACGCCGGCGTCCCGGCCCGCGCTACGTAGCCGCTACCCGGACGTTACGCGGACATCGCCGGCCGAGCGCACCCTCGCAGGTGACACCCGGCACGAGGCGACCCGTCTGGAATCAGGCGCCGTCACCATCGTTAAGTGGCCATTTCGGCTGGTGCCGATGAGAATGAGCCTTGAGGAGGCAGGAAATCATGCGAAGGACCCACCGGATGACCGTCGTCGCGCTGTGCTTGCCCGGCGCGCTGATCGCGGCCGCCGCCCCCGCCGCGTGGGCCGCCACCACCGCCACCGTCAAGCCGGCGATTCACGTCATCAGCAACTTCTCGAACTCGCCTGCCAGCACATCCTGTGGAGTATCTGAAACGTACTCACGGCGTGAGTTGGTCAGTCGCGAGCTTGCGCAGAGTCATCGCTGGCCTGTCGGAGGGGATGGAGTCCCACCGCCACGACGCCTCGGTGGCTCAGGTCCTGAAGTGGCTGGAGCAGGCGTACGCCTCGCGAGGCGGCCGCAAGCCGGTGCTGGCCGTGGGTCGTGACGGCCTGATGCTGCCGATCCGTGGCGAGGCGTGTTATCGGGAAGGAGCGACGGCGACCGTCTCGGTCCACGATCGGAAGGGACGGCGATTGGGGACGGTGTACTTGGGCCGGATGCCCGAGCCAGGGCAAGAGACGTTATCGCGCCAGTTGACGGCCGTGATCGAGGACGTGTTGCGCGAATGGAACGGCCCATTGCCGCGGTTAGCCTACATCACGGATGGGGGAAACCATCAGACCCAGTACTTCCGCCGCGTTCTCAAGCGGATGCGACATCCACGATGCCCCGGTCAACGACTGAAGTGGGAATGGGTGATCGATTATTATCATGCGAGTGAATACATTTACAAACTGTCGGAGGCATTGTTTTTCCGACGCCAACCGCACTCACGGCTGGGCGCGGAAGATGTACCGCTGGCTGAAAACGAAGCCGCGGGGGATTTACCGCGTCTTACATTCGGCAGCAGCGATCCGGCGGCGGCGGATGGTGGTGGGTGAAAAGCGGAAGCAATACCACAAAGCCTACGACTACTTGCGAAAACGGATTCGCTTTCTGGATTATTGTGAGTACCGTCGCAACCACCTGCCGATCGGCAGCGGGGTGACTGAGGCAGCATGCAAGACGGTCTTCACGCAACGGCTGAAACAGTCAGGAATGACCTGGAGCCTGGAAGGGGGTCAATGGATCGTGGACCTGCGGGTGGTCCATCTGAGCGGCATCTGGCCTCAAGTGTATCAAGCATATTTGCAAGCGAAGATTCTTCCTGAGATGGGGACTCAGGAGGGTTCGAGGAAGAGAAAGCCCAGAAAAGCCGCATAATCCCTGGCACCGGCGCGATCACACCCTGCGCAGGCAACGCGCCGCGGGTTTCCCCCGGGACCGCCAAGGTGGTGCAGATCGTCGTCAACGGCGAGACGTGCCTGGAGCGGCGGCTGCGGCGGCTGTTCTGTGGCGCGACGCTGACGCTGGACGTGCGACATGCGCAAGAGAAGCTTTGGGAGGTGGGTCGGCTGTTCCATCGTGAAGGCAGCACCGAGTTGGCGGAGTGGGTCGAGGAGTTGGAGGAGTTGCTCTACAAAGGGCATGTGCGGGCACTCCTGGGTCGGCTGGAGCAGGAGATGAAGGGAATCAGCCCGCGCGGCCCCGGGACGAAGGAGAAGCGCGGGGTCCTGAAGAAGGTCATCGGCTACCTGGGGGCACGGGTGAAGCTGATGGACTACGGTCGCTTGCGGAAGGAGGATCTGGTAATCGCCTCGGGTGTGGTCGAAGGGGCGGCGCGGTACGTGATCGGTGAGCGGCTGGACAACAGCGGGATGAGGTGGATCGAGGAGCGGGCGGAAGCGGTGTTGCTGCTACGGTGCATCGAGGTGAACGGAGACTGGGAGGCCTTCATGAAATGGAGCCAAGAGCGACGGACCCAAGAGCTTGAGTGCGGCCAGGTCGTTCAAATCCGTAGCAAGATGCCCACTCAATTACCCGAAGCCGCATGAACATGCCAGGCGCACAGCCAAACGGTCTGCACCCTTTTGGATGAGGAAGACGAAGCGATAGGGGCTATGCAGGTAGCACCAATCCTCTTCTTGAGCGCAGGTCTCGACGGCGGTGCGCCAACCTTCCCGTAGCGGGTTATCGCCAAAGTAAGGCATGTCGCAGTCCGGGTGTCCATTGCGCAGCCGGCGCGAGCTCAGGCAGGCATGGATCAAGCCCAGGCGATCCCGGATCACGTCGTAGAGATCCAGGAGCCGTGGGTTCAACGGGGCAAAGTACGGCTTGAAGCTGCCAACCTGCTGCGGAGCCGACCGGTTCCGGCAACCGAACATTGCACGGTCGCTTGCCCAAGATTCACTGGGCCGTATCGAAGATGAGACGAGCGTGTTGAAATGCTTCAGGCGAATTGCGGCGCATCACCGCATCGCCGTACTCCCGCAGGGTCTCCAGGTAATGCAGGATGATCGAGCGGTCTCTTGCAATGGCGCAGGAAACGTCGGTGCTGTCGCAACACGCAACATTTGACGGGCCGCCACGAATCGCGAGGTCGGCAGCGGCCGGTGGCTCGCCGCTCTGGGAACGATCGGCGGTGGCTGGCGGCGGTGGCGGACTGGCGGTGGCGAGAAGTCGAGGGGAGGAGTGGCCTGCTCGCAATGAACCCAGGTGCAATCTCTGGTGAGCGGATCGAAAGCGAGGCGGTACCACTTGAGCGCCGCTTCGAAACGGCAATGGGACCGCAGAGCCGATGCGACCGCAAGCGCTGGGCTGAAAGGCGAGAGCGGAACGAGGTGTGTCCCGGGTGCATCGAAGACGAAGTATGGATAGGCGGGCAGATTACCGGGATAAGTGACGGTCGATGGAGGCGGTGCCGTCACCAACGGGAGCACCACGGCATCGTCGATCGCGAGGTCATAACGGAAGCCGGGGGGCGAGGATCGCCCAGCACCGGCGGGCGGCGAAGGCACGGCGGGATTGCTCACGGAAAAAATAAGCGAGTCGGCTGCACGGCCCAGGAATGTGAGGTCGGCCGACGCGATGTCCGTCACCGCGACCCCTTTATGCGAGCGCCGCGGCTGCTGGAACTCACAGTTATGCACCCGGCACCATGCAAGGCGAACCATCGGTGACGACGGCCACTCGAGCAGTTGTGGCAATTGGGTGGCATCCTGCCAGTAGGCTGATTCTTGCTGATTCGGATCGTAGTAGTCGTCCTGGAAGCCGTATTGATAATCATCCGGAGACGTTGGCTGCGGACCGCTGGACGGAGCCGGCGGACCGCTGTCGGAACCGGCGGGACTGTAGAAGCTTCCACCGACCAGCCAGAAATAATACTCGTCCACCAGGGCGGGATGAATGCACCCGCACTCGACGCAGCACGGGACGCAGCCCTTCTCGCTCATGTTGCTTCTTGTGAGGTTCGAAGCTCATCGCAGCGGGCGGTGTACCCGCCGCGGCGATGCGATAAAAGCGTGTGCCCAGGCGAATGGCAGCCTGCATCCAGAAGGGCAATGGCTGGGCAGCGTTGGTCGCACGAGGGTGGAGCCGAGCCCGCCGGGCCGCTTCCGGTACTTGGCTGAACAGCAGTGAGCCAGGAAGGCCGCGCATCGCGCTCGGGAGTGGCGAGCAGATTCAAACCCTCTCGCGGAGCCGGAAGCACTTGCATCTCGGCGGGTTCGTGCTTCTGCACCAGCTCGAGACCATGGTGGATGGGCGGGCGCTCATCGGGCCACCAATCGAGTCCGCCGGGTACTGCAACGGTCAGCGATGAGCTGCGCAGTTGCGATTCCAGGAAGCGGAAGCCTTCGACACGTCGTGCCCTATCCAGTTCGCTCCATTCGATCCAGTTCTCCTTGTACAGGTGACGACGCTTGCAGGCCTGCCATACATGGAAACTCGCAAACTGACGGTCCCACATCCGTGCAAATTCGCGAGTGATCGTCCAGCCCGGCTCCAGATGCAGGCGTGCTCGGAAGACGAAGTTCTGCACAGCCGTGATCGCCTCTTCGATCCGGCTTGCCTTTTCGCAGATGCCGGTCTGAACGTCGAGCAAGAGGAGATCGCTGAGTTCGCGAGGAACCGTGGCATATTGCCCGGACCCCCAGGGGAGTAGCCACCCGGTTCATTCGGCACAGTAATGGAGCAACGCATCACGGCCGCGTTCGCGCAAGCCGTCGTTGAGCCGCTTCAGGTCTGCATAGCGGCGAGGTTCGCCGTTTTCGAGGCAGCCATCCCAGAGAAACGCCGAGAGATTTGCATTCCCGGTTTCTGTTTCTCCGGACACCGGTGCGCTGGGATCCGCCGAGGCCCAGAGGTCGGGCCTTGCCTTGGTGATGTCTTTCGGTGAAAGCGGTGCGACAAACCGCGAATCCACTGATCCGCATGCCAGGCCCGCACCACCCAGCGGTCGTCTTCCAGATCGGCGCTGGTCACGGAGTAAATCGGTGTTTTGATCCTGGTAATAGCGCAGATCGAGATTCCAATGCCGGGGGTCCGCACCCATGTGCCGCAGAAGTGGGGCGGGATCGGCCGGCTGCTCATCCAGGGCTTCGTCGAAAAGGAGCCACAAATGGAGTTTGCACCGGTCGTGCACTTCTTTGCGGGCACGGTCGTAGTCAAAAATCCGCTCCCACCAATCGAACATCGCCTGAGTCCGCTGGAGAGACGGTTGCGACCGGTCATCATGCACCGGAGTGGGGGCGTGGTAGTTGTCCTCCAGAGGCAGGAAATTGAAGTCGAAGTTGGCAAGGTGAGGCACGAACGTGCTGCCGGTCCGATAGTATGCATAGCCCGCGAAGTTCGCGGGGTTCGCCAGCATATAGCCCAGTTCGGACTGGTGATCCTCAGCGAGCGGCCGCGCGGACAGACCGAACCTCCCGGCGAAGAGGACGGCCTTGAACGCCGTTGATACGTGCGCCGAATGTCGCGCAGTGTGCTGGTGTAGAGAGTGCTCAGGAACGCCTGGGCGTACGTGCTTCCCTCGAGGAACGGAATCCCCGGGCGAGCGTCTGGTCCTGAAGTCGCGGTACAGGTGCTTGAGCGGCAGGGCGACAAGGCAGCCGTCGCTGTCCGGCCCGGCGTACTTGACCTGGAAGCCGGTGTGCTGCGGGTGGACATGCGACTCGACCGTGAAGTCGGGCGGCGGGTTGTTGGAATTCGACGACGATCTGATACGCGCCGCGCCTCAGGCGGGGCGCGCTTCGCTCGTGGCCTGTGTCCCCCGGCCACTGGTGGCTGAGCACGACCCACGTTTCTCTGTCCGCGCTTCGAGCGTCACCCGCCACGAGGATTTCTCGGCGCGTTCAAAGTCGGGCTTTTCCCCTTCCGGTGTCGGCGCGCCGGCGTGGAATTCGTATTCGCCCTCGCACTCGACGAGCAGCACCCCCGACCAGCGCACCTGGAACGCCTCCGCTCCGCCCAATCGCCAGCCATCGCTGTTCTTGACGGCGTAAGCCGTTGTGGAGCGTGACGAACTGGAGCTGGTTGGCCGGAAGCGACAGGTTGAGTGCCGGCAACACCGTCGGCACGGGGCTGTTCGCTTCAGTTGCGTTCGTGCCCGAAGGCCTCGAGCGGGCCGCGACGTCGCGCCAGACAAGCTGGACCGCGGTTGCGGTCTGGCCGGCCGCCGCGGCCGTGCCCGCTTTCTGCTGCGGCGGAGCGGCGGTCTGGCCAGCCGGCGCGGCGGTGGTGGTGGGTGGCTGCGACTGGGGAGCGGTCTGACCGGCCGGCGGGTTGGTGACGGGTTGTTGCTGCGGCTGTGCGGTGGTCTGACCAGCCGGCGGGGCCGTGCCAGGATTGTGCTGCGGCTGTGGGGCGGTCTGGCCGGCTGGCGCGTTGGTGGCGGGTTTTTGCTGCGGCTGTGCGATCGAGTACTCGCCGACCAGCCCGGTGCCGACCAGACCCAGGAGCGCCGCGATCGCGCCACCCGAAGGGAGCGGCGTCCACGTCACCGCGGGGGTTGCGCCGGTGTCGGACTCCCACGGCGTCGTCGCCGCATTTTCGTCGGAGAACAAGCGACTCAACACGAGCCCCGCGACGCCCTCCAGCTCCTCGTGGCGGCAGCCCGTTCGGTGCGCGACGTGTTTCGCGAGGTGCTCGATGATCACCTTGCGCCGGGCGTTCGCCAGTGCGAAGTGACGCCGGAAATAGGCCCAGCGCTTCGCCTCGTCGCACTCCTCGATCAGGTGTTTCTCGGCACTCTGCCAATCGGGGAAAAGAAACGCGACAAAAGCCAGATCGGCCCGCGGCATGAAATAGAGATCCTGCACCGCGACCTGTTCCGCCGCGCGTCAGCGCGGGCATCTGGCTGAGCTTGGCGATCACGGCCTCATCGCAGAGGGGCAGTTGGATCCACAGTTGCGGCCGGGCTCGACGCTGGTATCGTACTGAAATGGGCTGCCCGGCGGTGAATTCCAGGCGCGGTCGAGCCGGCGAGCGACGCTCGGTATTGCCTCTGCGTGCCGCTCACCGAAAAGCCCGACGCTTCGAGCACGTCCGGGAAGAAATGCTGGCCGATCGAGAGCAGCGGGTCCTGCCCGCTCGGGGGCGCGTAACCGAACTTGTCGCGGAACTCGGCCGACGATCCGAGGCCACGTCCACTCACAGACCTCCTCCTCGCGAACCTCGACCGCCAGCAGCGCCTCGCGGAGCCTCCAGAGTGAGTGATGCTCGTCATTCTCGGGCAGGTCGAGCGGATAATTCAGCGCGTCCTCCGGATCCTGGAGCGCGAATGGGTCTTCGCAATCCTGGGGATGTTCCGCGTTGAATAGAAAGAGCAATTCTCCGTCTCGGAAACTCGACGCGCAAATCTTGGCCAGCACTTCCGCGAACCGGAGCGTGCAGGTCGGCCGGCTGTTCCAGGTGTCGGTCGGCACTTGCGGGTTGAAACCGGCGAGTCGGGAGAGGGCGTCAAGGTTGTCGGCCAGGTGCGCAACGACCTCATGGTGCGGGCGCTCGCAGCCGTACCGCCGCCTGGCGTGGGACTCGACCCCTTCGAGCAGACGGCCCAACGCCCACTTCCACTTCTTGGCGCTGCTGCCGACCCAGAGGGCAAGCAGGTGCGTGCGATCGGCTCCGGTCGTTCCCGCCGTCTGGTCCGCGGGATCGACCAGCGGCAGGTTGAAATGGTCGCGCAACATCTGGAAAGCGGCGAGTTGCCGGATGAACTCGGGATTGATCGTCGCCGGTGCTGCCGAACAGGGCCAGGAACTGGCAGATGTCCGCGAGGTGCGCAAACGAATACCCATCCCCGCAGTGCTCTTTCAGTTTCCGCCAGAGACGGATGAAGACCGCCAGTTGGCCGAGAGCCTGCGCAGGTCCTGCGGCGTCACGAACTGAATCGTGTAGTTCGCCAGGCAACAAGGCTCGCAGTCGGGAAACGACTGAGCGTTGCGATCGTCGGAACCACGGTTGACGCTGGTGAAGGTGACGAACCCCGACTTCCACAGCTCGAGAAACTCGCAGTAGGTCAGGCAAGTCCGACTCAGAAACTCCGACAGGATGACCACGGTCGTTGGTCCAAGAGTTATCGCCGCCGGACGAGGCAAACCCGTAGAGCTCCCAGGTCGGCACGGCCCCGGTCTGCTTGCGAGACGCTATCGTCCACGGGTTTCCCGCAAGGCTGCGGCGATGTTCCCTGGAAAAGCATTGCTGTACTCTTCGGGGGTGATGCCCAGGTATTCGATCGCGGTGTCGATGCGCACCGGGTAAGCGCCAGAGATAGGATTGGAATCCCGCGGGTGGGCTTGATCGGATCCAGAACGAACTCGGTGATGCACTTGCGAAAGGTCCGCATCTCTTCAAAACGGCTGGTCCGGAAATGGCGCAAGTAGGTCCGTGATACGTCGAGCGCCTGCGAATAGGGCAGGCGGCACGACGAAAAATCGACTTTCAGCTTGTTGAAGACGAGCGGCTCAACGCCTGGTTGTTTGCCTTGGTGGGCTTCGCGGGGGTCGAGTATTCGGGCAGCGCGGCAAAGATCTTGGCGGGGTCATGGCAACGCGATCTCGTCCTCCTTCGGACAGTCTTCTTCGTTGCAGAGAGCGTGTCCGGCCAGTTGATCGGCCGAGGTGTTGTAGACAGTTCCGCTGGGCGGGGACTGGCTCGAGCCGGCGGGAGGAGGCTGGGCGCGCCAGGTACTCCAGGCACTCGTTGACGATGTCGATCAGGGGGAGCGGCGTCTCGAGGTTCGCGCAGCTTGCCGAGAGATTAGCCAGAGGCCCGCGGCGCTGGGCGATGACGGTGCCCAGCGTGTTCGTCGCCGACGGAGTCAAGGGGGTTTCGCAAGTCGAGCTTGGCGAAACCTGCAGCATCTCGCTCAGGTAAGCAATGGGCCCCAGCGGCGAAAGGCAGTCGGGAGGAATGCAATTGGTGAGCGAGCCATCAGGATTCACCGATTCGAAATCCGCTGCCCGTTGGTGACGGCGTGGATGCCGGAGGGCTAATCGATGCGGCAGAGGTGTAAATGGCCCCGGCAAAATGAGACTCCTCGCTGATCTCCACCAGTGTACGGATGGTCCATGCTCAGCGAACTTCCGATGAAAAGCGGCCGGGACGAGGCCGCCAGAGGATCAATCCCCGGGAGTTCGCCACGACTGGACCGAGAACACCGGAAACCGCAGCCAACTACCTGCTACACGGTGGTTTGCGTCAAGACGGCGGTGGAGATCAGCGAGGAGTCTCGGCAAAATCGTAGGCCACGGTGCCGATGAGTGCCTGCGGGAAATCCGTACTCGAGAATTCCGTGACATCCGCCGCGGACTTGAAACCGCGGGCATAAAGCGCCTCGACCAGCGAGAACTCGAAATTCTGTGAATTGGTCGACGGCACCGTGAGCGGTACGGATTTCACGATTTGATAGAGGTTGTTCCCGCAAGAGGGCCATCGCCACTGGGTCTTCACCGGTACGCTGTGCAACCAGAAAGGCCAGGGTTGGCCGATCCAGTTGATGGCGGCAGCCAAGGTGAGGAACATTCGTTATGTGAAGATCCGCAGCGCCGTCAATCCCTACGATCCGAAGTGGGAACTGTACCTGGAAGCACGGTTGGGTTGGCAACTGACCCAGACGCGGACAGGTTGCAGTCGGATGGAATATCTCTGGAAGAGACAAGAGGGACGATGTATGGTCTGCGGTCAACCGCTGCGGATAGCAGAGGACGACTGTCAGATCCATCATCGGATCTGGCGTAGCCAAGGCGGTTCTGAAATGGCGGACAACATGGAGTTACTCCACGCCAACTGTCATCGGCAGATCCACGTGCAAGAAAGACGGACAGAAGCGGCCGCGTCCCGCAAGGGACGTTAGTGAATGCTTGAGCTGCATGAATGCAAACAGTGCGCCGCGGAACGCGGTGTTGAATCCCTGACTCAGTCAGGAGGAGCCCGGAGGAATGCTCCTGGGTCATCCGATTGACCTGAAGGCGAAAACCGGAGGGGAAAAGAGCATGTCGGAAAAGCAGGGGTCGCTGGAAGACGCTGAAGGTGCCGACCTGCAAGACCCGCGTGATAGGGTGAAAAGCTGGATTGCCTGAATCCCAATCCCCAGCGGTGCAATCTCACACTCACTGCTACAGCGTCTACAATGCAGCGCCATCCGGGGGCGGACCGTTAATGTTTCGCGATCGGCCACCTCCGACCGGTCGGGCGATGAAGAACGACTTCATTCAAGGGGATGAGTGGGACACCTAAGTCACGCTCGATACGTTCAACACCAACGGAACGTGGGATGGCCTAACGGGCGCGAGCCCCAAGGTCACGGAGTCTCCGTAGTAGTCGGAGGTGGGAAAAGCCCGCCACATGGCGAAGGGAGACAGGTGGTCTGACGACCCAGACGTCAAGGTACGCGAGATGCGAAACGCCGAAACGGTCTTGGGAGTCATCAGCGAACGTGGCAGACGAAGGCTGCCGCTGGAGGACATCTATCGCCAACTGTTCAACCGCGACCTGTTTCTACGTGCCTACGGGCGAATCTACCGCAATGACAGCCACTGGCGTTGAGCGTCTTCGGCCGCGGGGTGTTCGCCTGCCGGGGTGCGATCGAGCGGACCTTCGGTGCCCTGACGTCGTTTGGCGGCAGGTTATCGCCGCTTCCGTCGTGAGTGCGGCACCTGACCCGGGTGTGGCTGCGGGTCAGTGCGAAGCTGGTGATCAACGGAGTGCGAACCATAGCCCTACGCAAAGGACTTGCGGCATACATGCAATTTGCTGATGAGCCGCGGGCAGCTGCCACGGTCCAAGACTGCTCACACACTTCCATGCTTCCATCTAGGCCATAACTTCCATCCGACATTCAAAGCACGCTCAACCTAGCACACTTTGGCCGGTTTTCGCTCGAACGGCATATAGGAACGCCGCGTAACTCCAAGTCAAATCGCTTACACTCTTTTCATATCCAGTGTTTCTGTCGAATTGCTCGCTGAGTTCGAGGTGATCGCTATGGAAGATGAGCGCATAGAGCATCGCATCTCCAAAGTTCTGTAGGGCAGTAACGGCCCCACTCACCGATGTACTTGCTTGTACTCCGATCTGACCGAAGAAATTCGCGGAGTTATTGTCGAAGGGCACGGTCTGGGATGTGGTGATTGCATTCGCGAGCCCATAGTAGAGTGCGGCGAAGGCAGCTGTGCAAAGTGCCCACGGATGTCCTTGTCCCGACTGATCGTTGTCGCCATCATAAATGTCGCCGGGGTAGCGGCCGAGCATGGGCCCGATAACCGAGTTTCGAGTCGGTGACGTTTATCGGGTAGACCGTAGACGAACTGCCTGCAGACGAACTGCCTGCCCACTGTTGCCAAAGCAGGCCAGCTGTGGAAAGCAGCTTTGTATCTGTGTACGGGATTGCGCCATAGACGCTCGCCAGGACAATATCGATGTTTGGATCGTACGGTTGTCCGGCGGAGGTGGGCCCCGGAGACAGGATCGATGTATAGTACTTGGACGTCTTATTCCAGTGGGTTTGCAACGCGTTCTGGAGCCAGGTTATGGCGGCGGCAGTGGCTTGCGGGACGGTGATGCCATAGGTGTTGCTTGTAATCTGTTGGAAACAGCGTAGCTGAACAGCGCGGGCGAAGAACGACAAGCCCATTACTTCTTCCCACAAGTTAATGGTCGGATTCTGATATTTGGGAGGAGATCCTCCTAGCAGGTAGTTTATGTTCGCGCCAATGACGGTCCTAGCCGTCGCCTGCGTCGGCGCGTCGAGTTGTGAATAGGCCTGGAGGATAGCCAACGTCTGGAGCGCTGGACCGTCGGTTTGCTCAGACCAATGTGGTGTCTCACGCGGTTGGCCTTCGATGGTGTAAGACGCATAGCCAATCGGGTATGGACCGCCTCCGTAGGCAGCTGGTTCAGTGCCATTAACCGCATTCTGCTGGCAGATGTTTGCAAAGTTTACGTAGTCGATTAGAGGCTGGACACCCTCCCCGGGCTTGAACGGTATGTTGGCTGCCGCAAGCTCCATCGCGGCGACGGCCGAATCGCGCGTCCAATTGTAGACGTAGTCTTGATTGACGATCGTATCGTCGGATGGTCCATTTGCGATTGCGTAGGACGGAG
>CAVZKE010000033.1:0-349294 GCA_963775745.1 uncultured Actinomycetota bacterium | reverse complement strand
CCGCCAGGAGCGGTGCGAACCGGGTCAGCTCGGAGTGCGGGGCTCCCGGCATGTGGGTGAGCAGCGCGTCCTTGTGCGCCAGGAACACCTCGGGCCGGGTGTCGTTGGTGTGCGCCAGATCGCCCAGCATCAGGTAGAACCGGGCGGCGCGCTGTGCCATGTCGGCGAGCACGCCATCCAGCCGGGACAGCTTCCGGTACACCTCGGCGGCGTCCCCGGACCGCACCGCCTCGGCGAGGGCTCGCAGGTCGGCGAGGATATCGGGAAATACGAGGCGGGACAGCTGCGCGTCTTCCAGGCTCGCCGTCAGCACCTCTTCCACGGCCTGGAAGGCCCGGTATCCCGCCTGGGTGAACTGGTAGACGTAGTGCCGGTTGCGGTACTCGGCGAGGTTCGCGGCGCGGGTGCCGTCATAGGAGCGGTCCAGCACCTGCCATTCGGCGAGGGCGTCCAGCAGCACCTGCACGTCGCCGACCGCTGCCGCCTCCGGATGCTGCGCGGCCAGTTCGTCAAGTACCTCGCGGGCTCGGACGCGTGCATCAGCACCTGGTAGTTGGCCCTGGCCCGGTCGAAGGCGCGGAGCAGCCACAGGTACTCGTGGCGTTTCTCGGCGGCCGCGAAGTGGACAGTCGCAGCCGGTCATCGAGGGTGAACGCGTCGATGCCGAACGCTGCGTTTTCGGCCGCGGTGTCACCGGAAATCGGCACGGCCCGAACCGGGGATCGGGCGTCGCGGGGACGTCCGGGGACGTCGGGAGCGCATCGGTGGACGTGATGCCAGCGGCGGCCTCACTCACTGAGACAGTGGGATAACTACTGGTCACAGGTTCTTATCGCCTCGATCATCGGGGGATTTGTGGCGGAACGGCTGGCCGGCGTGATGGCCAGTCTGCCGGATCGCCATGGCGGATGAGGGAAGACACGCCCCAGGCCTCCCGCAGCCGCAGGCAGTCGTTGAACATCACCCGCGCGCACCTGAACGTGCGCGCCAGGGCCCGGCCCCTGCCCAGGCGAGGGGTACACGCAATACCGGTAGCGCGCCAGCACGACGCCAAACGTAGCGTCAGCATCTGACAATCACGTGGACCACCGCCGCGGCAGCCCGGTCAGCCCTCCGGTGGCCCGGCACCTCGCCAGGCCGTGCAGCGATTGCAGCACCGTCAGCGCGGCGCCGCGGCTCAGGTCCTCGTGGTGGCGCTCGTTGCGCGGGGTGCGCAGGCAGCCGTAGCAGGACGTCTCCAGGCCGCAGTCACACGACGCCACGCGCCGCAGTGCCGTGGCGATCACCGCGTCGAGTGCGTCGGCGATCCGCAGCACGCTGCCCGCCCCGCCCGGGACGGTGTCGAACAGCACCAGGCCGCTGCGGCCGTCCGCGCCGGAATGCACCACTCCGTCGATGTCGGTGCGGCTGATCTCCAGCCCGTCGGCGGCGCCCTCCAGCACCGCGTACAGGAGGGAGTGCCACTGGGCCCCGGTATCCAGTCCAGGAGCATCGAGCCGCAGGCGCAGGATGTCGGTTTCATAGGTATGCGCGAGCGAGCGCCAGCGCAGCGGCCCGGTGCACGGCCTGCCGCGCAGCGGGCTGACGTGCGACCCGGCGGACCGCCCGTGGTTGGGGGCGCCCCAGCCGCACCAGTCGCAGATCAAGAACCCCGAGCCGCCCGGCCCCTCGGCCAGCGACACCAGCCCGCCGCGGGCACCGCAGTCGCACCACGCCAGCGCTCCGGTGTCGGCCTTCCAGTGGGTCTCGGCCAGCTCCTCGCCGAGCGACACCACGTGCACGGCGCCGTTCCAGGACCGCTGCGGTGGCACGTTGCTGGGCTTGCCGGTGCGCGGATCGGCGACGAAGCCGAACTCCGGCACGCAGTATTCGCGGACCGGGCCGTCGGCGGGCCGTCCGCACGCGGAGCAGGCCGGCTCCAGGTCGGTGCCGCCCTCCCGGTAGTGCTGGCAGCCCCGGCACACCGTGTAGCTGCGGGTGATCAGCTCCCGGCCGGGAAGCCGGTAGATGCCGCCCGAGCGCCACAGAACCCCGCCGGCGATCAGCTCGGAGCCGGGCGCGTACTCGTGGATCGCCACCGACAGGTCCCGGTTCAGCTCCAGCCGGGCGCCCACCTGGCTGTCGCAGTGTGCGGTGCGCAGCTCGACGGTGTCCACCGGGAACCCGTACTTCGGCAGCACGTTCCGGTTGGCCAGGTAACCAATCAGCGGCCGCCGCGTGATGGTGGCGATGCTGCGCTCGAACCGGGCCGCCAGGTCGCTGCGCCGGGACTCGAACGCCTCCCTGCGGCGCTCCTCGAACATCGCCACGTCGTGCGCCAGCTCGGCGCGGACCTGCTCCAGCAGCCCGCACAGCTGCTCTACCCAGCTGCCGTCGTGCAGCCCGATCCGCGCTTAGGCCGACTTTTGGGAGCACGGCGCGCAGCGCCGTGTTGACCTCGGCGGGCACCGGGGTGAGGTAGCCGCGGACCGCGTCGCAGGCCGGCTCGCCGCGGTCGGCGGGTAGGAAGAAATCCCCGGCCGTCTTCCACTCCCGGTCGCCGTTGTCCTTGGCGTCCCGGAAGAATGCCGCCAGCGCCACCGAATGCGCGTGTCGCCGGTCGATGCGCGGATTCCCGAGCGGCACGTAGGGGGCGCGGACCTGCCCGGTCAGCATCGATTCCGGCGCCTGATAACGGGACAGGTCGTGGGAGCGACGCTGGGCGTAGGTGAGCACCAGCGCGGCGGTGCCGCTGCGGCGCCCCGCCCGCCCGGCCCGCTGGATGTAGTTGGCGGTCGTAGGCGGCATATTCCGCAGCAGCACCGCGGAAAGCGCCCCGACGTCGACGCCGAGCTCGAACGTGGTGGAGCAGCTCAGCACGTTGACCTCACCGGCGAGGAACCGCTGCTGGATGTCGGAGGCCTCCAGGCCGGTCCACTGCGCAGTGTGCTCGCGGGCGGTCAGCGACACCGGCGCGGTCTGCCGGTACAGGGCGCGGTAGTGGCCGTCGTCGGCGCGGTCGGCGACCAGCAGCTCGCCGGCGCAGCCCAGCGTCGGGCACACCCCGCGAAGCGCGGCCAAGGTGACCCGCCGACACAGTGAGCACTGCCACAGGTCGTCCCCTGGAGACAGCGTGAGCCAGGTGTGATCGACCTGGTGCACCTGGCCCAGCCTGGGCAGCGCCGCCGCGTGCAGCCAGCCGTCCGGGGCAGCGGTGAGCGCCCGCCAGCACCCGGCCAGCACCTCGCGCGCGTCGATCCCGGACGCGGGCTCGCCGAGGGCGGCCAGCAGCCGGCGCAGGTAGTCGAGCCGCTTGTTGACGCCACGGGTGGGCAGCCAGCTCAGCACCTTGAGCCTCGCCTCCGCGCCGTCGCCGCGGACGTAGATCGGGCCGCGCCTCGGGTCGAACATCTCGTCGGCCGGGTCGACCTCCTCCGGCATCGTGAGTGCGCCCTGCAGCCGCACCGTGCGGAGCAGTTCGGTGAGCAGCGCCGCGCACTCCGTAGCGGACAGGCCGAGACCGAGCAGCGGGGCGGGCGGCCGCCACGACGGCTCTGTGCCCAGCCCGACCCGCAGCAGCCCGAGGCCCTCCAGGGACTGGCGCTCGTCGAGGGCAACCAGTTCGCGCAGCACCCAGCGGGCGGCCTCCCGGCGGCGGCCCTGCCGCGACTCCCGCCTGGCGAACACCCCGGCACGGCCCGCCGCGGCCGCGGTCCCCTCGATCAGATCGTCCACCGTGCAGTCGGCGTCGTGGGCGGTGGCCCGCGCCAGGCCCTCCAGGATCAGCCGCCGCTGCTGCACGAGCGCGTGGCTGGACTCCAGATAGGGGGCGAAGAACGCGGCGGCCTGCCGGCTGTCACTGAACGCGAGCAGCTTACGGCCGCCGCCGGGCCGGTCCGCAAGCTCGTCGTCCGGGGGCAACGCCTGGTAGAGCACGGTGGCCAGCACCGCCGCGGCCGCCTCGTTGCCGGTCTCGAACAGCCGCACCATCCCGGTGCCGCGCGCCCCGCAGGCCAGGCATCCGTTCGGGGTGCCAGACCTGGCCGCCAGCCGCCGCACGGGCCGCAGCCCCGCGGCGGCACATCCGCACGGCGCCGTCCCCGCCGGGGCCGCGGTCGCCGCGTGCAGGGCTCCGCAGCGCCCGCATAGCAACGCGTCCCTGGCGGTCGCCGCCGCGGCCTGCTCGAGGATCTCATCGTCCTCGTCCACCGTCTCGGCGGGCGCGTCGAGCAGCAGCCAGGCGCGGCGGTCTGGCCGCACCGCGCGCGACGTGAAGCGCTCACCGCCAGTGTCGCGCTCCACCGAGCCGGCCAGGTGCACCGCACCGCATCGCTTGCAGCATCCGAACTCGAATACGGCGCCGGAGCAGCCCGGGCAGATCTCGTGCCGGGCCAGCGACACGTGCGGGTCGCCCGGCATCAGGCAGGTGAACGCGCCTTCGGTGGCCCGGGCGAACAGGTGGTAACGGGCCGAGAGCACCGGGGTGCCTGCGGCGTCGCGGATCTTCGCGCCCACCGCGACCAGCGCGGCGAGCGCCGCCTCCGCGCGCGGGCCGTCCACGTCGGCGAACATCTCGGCGGCCAGGTCGGCGAACGGCCGGGGCGAACAGGCCAGCAGGCCGCGCAGCCGCGCCATCGTCTGCTCGCGCGAGAGCAGCAGCGCGGCGTCACGGCCGCCACGCCCGTGGCCCCAAGACCGGCGGCCACCGGGTCGTCAGCGGCGCGGCCGGCCACCGCCGCCGCTGGATCGGCCGAGGCGGCCAGGGCGAGGTAGTCAGCGGGGCCGAGAGGCCCCCACAGCGGTCCCGCCGGGATGTCCACCCGCTGCGCGCTGACCAGATCCTGGCGTGCCGGGTCGCCGTCCACCCAGTCGAAGGGCGCGTCGAACAACTTCGCCGCGAAGTCCATCACCGCCCGCGGATGGTCGCCGACGGTGGCGCTCGTGGCGATCGCCTGGAACGTCGCATCGCCATGGCCACGGCCGACCCGCTCGCGCAGCCGGCGCAGCAGCATGCCGACCTCTTCGGCCTTCGCCCCGTCGTAGACGTGCGCCTCGTCGAGCACGACGAACCGCCAGTGCCCGCCGTGCTTGCCCTCGAACAGTTCCATGTCCGCCGGGCGCAGCAGTAGGTACTCCAGCATCGCGTAGTTGGTCAGCAGCAGATGCGGTGGCCCGTCGCGCATCTCCTGGCGGCTGAGCAGTTCGTTCGGCAGCCGTGGCTCGCCGGGGTTCAGCGACTCGAACAGTGACGTGCCCTCGGCGGCCCGCTCCGGGGTGTCCCCGGTGTAGCGGCCGAAAGTGATCTGCGGCACGTCGGCCAGCAGCCGGCGCAGCCGCCGGAGCTGGTCGTTGGCGAGCGCGTTCATCGGATACAGCAGCAGCGCCCGCACCCCGGGTCCCAGCGCTCCCGCCTCGTGCTCCGCGGTCAGCGCCGACAGCACCGGCAGCAGGAAGCTCTCCGTCTTCCCTGACCCGGTGCCGGTTGCCACCATCAGGTTCCGCCCGGCGGCGGCCTTCCGCAGCGCCTGCTCCTGATGGCTATACAGAGGCCGGTCGAGGGGCAGCGCCGGGCCGCCCAGCCGGGCGAACGCCGGATCGAGCACGCCCTCTTCGATCAGGTCACGCAGGCTCGCCCCGGTCCGGTAGGGCGGCGTCGCCTCCAGCAGCGGACCCTTGGTCAGCAGCGGGCTGGCCGCGATGCAGCCGGCCAGCGCGGCCGCGAGCGCCGGGTCACGGACCGGCAGCAGCGACCGCAGGTAACGCCGATAGGTGGCGCTGAGCAGAGTGCTGGTGGCGATCGCGTCCACGGTGCAAGCCGCTCCCAGGCGGAAGAAAATGCCTTCTGGGACCTTACAGCGCCGCAAGGCGCGCATGCGCGGGACGCCGAGTCAGCCGGGCAGCCACGGGTCGGCGGCCGGCGCGGGGCCGCTGATCCGGGCGATCACCGCGGTCCGCGCGCCGACAGTGATCCGCAGTTCCGCACCGCCGTGGGCGCGCACCGTGTCCAGCATCCGCCGCAGCGGATACCCGCCCCGCTTGGCAGGCTCCAGTACCTGCACGACCCGGCGCGCGGCGACCACATCGAGAGGCGGGTCGCCGGCGGCCCCGGGCAGGTCCAGGCGCAGCGCACCGCCGCGGATCAGGTCCGCCGTCTCCAGCGGCAATGGCCCGAGGATGTGCCAGGCCGTGGGGACGTCCCCACTGCCTGGTTCGGGCTCGATCCGTATCCGGCAGTGCGGCGGGGTGACCCGCAGCGGCAGCACGACCTGGCCCGCCACACACGCCACCTCTATCCCGGTTACCTCGGCCGGGATCGTCGCCGCGCAGGGCGAGGCGGTCATCCCTGGCGCGGTCGAGAGCACCGCCTCGGCCGCCTCCAGACCCTCCTCGCCTGTCAATCGCAGCGCGGGCGAGTAGCCGACGTCCAGACCCTCGGCCACGGCCACGACACGGCGCAGCCCGGTGACGGGCGCGGTGTCCAGTGCGGTCACGGTCACCACCAGCTCGCCGAGCACCGGACGGGGTACCCGATCCCACAGGCGCTGCGGATCCCAGCGATCCCCGCTCGCCTTGGCCGCGCCCAGGACCCGGCCCGAGCCCGCCCGCCGTACCTCAACCCGCCACCGGACCTCACCGGCGGGCAGCCGCACGGCCGGCAGCGTACCGAAGACCGCAAGCCCGTCCGTCGTGTGGATCCCCGGTACCGGAGCGCCCGTCACCAGCCGCGGTTTCGACCGGCCGCCGACCGGGTGCCGCCGCGGCGCATCCTCGCCCGCAGGCTCCAGTTCCAGCCAGGCCGTCCCGGACAGGTCCAGCTGGACCAGCCGCCAGCCAGTCCAGGTGAGCGGAAGCCTGCTCTCCACCAGGACCCGCGGCGCGGTATCGGCGCGCAGCGCCCGGACCCCCGGGTAGACCAGCCACACGGCCTCGGGCGGCAGCATCGCCCCGATCGGCTCACCCTCGGCGCCGAAGACCAAGAGCGGATCCGCGGGATCGGTAACCTCGTCCGGAGACATTGCGGTCCAGGATCCGGCATCGTCGCGGCCACGATCGGCGCCGGGGTCCACGTCGCGGGTCAGCACACCCCGTCCGAACGGATCGAGCCGTAGCGGCGGCTCTCCGCGCGGTCCCGGGTGAGCGGCCGCGACCGTCCGGGCCGCATCGATGATGCGGCGCGGCAGGGACAGGTCCGCCAGGTCCCCGGCACAGGGTTCATCTTTCCCGATGAGCAGCTCCATGAGCGCACGGCAGCGTTCGATGAACCCGGCGCCTGCCCGCAGCCGCAGCAGCGCGGCGACCGCGGGATCGAGGTCGGCAAGTTCCTGTTCCGGCGCTCCGGCGCCGGCCAGCCGCAGAAACTCCGGCAGGGACGGCGCGGTCACCGCGGCGTGGGCGAGCACCGTAGCACGCGGGTCGCCCGCTGGTGCCGGGACACCCAGCGCCGCAAGCGAGCCGAGGAACGCCTCCGCCCAGTCAGCGGTGGAGCGCTTGGTCGCGCGCGATCCGGCCGCCCGGTGCCAGGCCGGCCAAACCTTCCCGTTCTTGTCGTGGTGGGCCGTGACCTGCGCCACGGCGACCACGACGCAGGCCGGCCACCGGCGGTTCAGTACCGTCGGCGGCTCGGACCGGGAAAGGTCTCCCAGCGCCTTCGCCGCCGCGTCCAGCATCTCGGGTTCCACGTCGAGTGTCCCGGCCGGCGCACCGGATGCGAGATGCCGGCGCCAGCCGGGCTCGAGCAGGTCGAGCAGCGTGCGCGTTGGCGGCCCGCTCATGGTGACCCCCTTCGCCGCTCGCTAGCGTCCCAAGGTCCGCGGATGAAGCGTCGTCACGGGCACCGGGTCAGCGGGCCTTCGCGACCCGGCTCCGAGCGAGCGGCCGAGGCGCTGCGACGTTCTGCACCCCCGCGCCACCTGCACGCCCGCGCGACACACCGCGGCAGCCGTTATGGAGAAGAATCGATCGAATTATCCCAAACGGGCGACGCGCACTGGCGCGCCCGGGGTTGCGATTTCTCCGCCGTTTGGCGTCGTTTGGCTGTCACCCCCGGTGAGACCCAATGCGTGCGGTAGGCGCGTTCCAGGTTCTGGTCGCCGGTCTTGGTGAAGCGCAGCCGCCGGCGGCCGTTGGTCCTGGAGATGTAGACGGTCTCGCGTGGCTGGAGCCCGCTCCGCTCCGCCCAGCGCCGCAGGATGCGCAGTGCTCTGCCCAGCTTGCTGAGGTTTGCCACGGTGACGCGCTCGAGGTAGGGAACACGCCCGCGCCGCCAAGCTTCGGCGTGCTGCGGGTGGAGCCAGCCGAGCCCGGTCAGCACGTCGATAGGTGCGACGAACCGGTTGCGGTTCAGTGCGGCAGCCGCCGCGGCCTGAACCCGCCGTTCGAGGCTCTCCGCCATCACTGGGCTCCCTTGAGATTCGAGTCGTCTCAGGGTAGCCAGCCGCGCCATCATGGGTCATGCGGTACCGCCGAGCCGTCGAGAAACTCCGGCCCTGGCCGAGGCATGCGAAGCCGTCAAGGGCTGGCCGCCCGGGGATCCGGCAGAGGTCATCGTTCACCTGCGATTCAGCCAGCCACATCACGCTCACCGGCCTGGCAGGCCGGGCGTGCTCGGCCCGGGGGACGTACCGGTCGGCGCTGTACCGGCTCGCCGAGGCGGCCTGCGGCCCGGCCGGGCAGCGGCCGACGCCGTTTGCGGGCGCGAAAGCGCCGGCGCCGTACTCACCGGCTGAGCGGGCTGAGCTGGCCGCGGTCGCGGCCGCCCAGCGCGACCCGCAACCCGGCGAAACGCTCCTCGGCGCTGGCGATGGTGGTGTTCGGCATCGGCGCCGGGCTGCGGCCCGGGGAGCTGGTGGCGCTGCACGGCAGCGATATCACCGGGCAGGGCCGCCGGGTGCTGGTTCAGGTCAGCGGGCCGGCCGCGCGGGTGGTGCCGGTCACCTCGCGTTACGCCGGCCGGGCGGGCGAGCTGGCCCGCCGCGCGGGCACCGGGCATGTGTTCCGCCCCGGCCCGGCTGAGCGGTCCTATAAGAACTTCGTCACCAATTTCGCCGGGGGGCTTGCCGCTGACCCGGCTGCGCCGGGGCTGTCGATGCGCCGGGCCCGGTCCACCTTCATCTGCGGCCACCTGGCCGCGGGCACCCCGGTTCCGGTACTGCTGGCGGTCACCGGGATCGCCGAGGCCGGGTCGCTGGCCCGCTACGCCCGCCACGTCAGCGGCGTCAGCTCCTCCACGGGCGCCCTGCGGGCGCGCTGCCGCGCGGAGCGCACCCGGTGAGCGGCGCCGGCCTGACCCTGCCGCCCGCCTGCGGCGGCATCACCGAACAGGCAGTGGCCTTCGCCGCCGAGCTCACCGGCCGCTCCGGCAACGCCCCGGTCATTGAGGCCGCGCTGGCCAGGCGGACCGGGCGGCCCCGCCCGCTGCCGGTGCGGGCCGTGCCCACCGCGCTGCTGTGCCTGGCCCCCGGCGACCGGCCGCTGTTCTTGACCGGCGCCACCCGGCTGCTGTTTCAGCAGCTATCCGAGACCTCCCGGGCGCTGCTCGGCGTTCCCGGCACCGCCGCCACCGAGCGGGCCTTCAAGGCGGCCTACCGCCGGGTCCGCTACTGCTTCGGCGCCATCTGCCCGGTCATGGACCCCTCGCCGCTGCCGAAAAACCGGCGGCTGACCGACTCGTGTTTCGCACTTATGCAGCGGCCGCGGCGCAGGCCCGGGCGTGGTCGCGCAATAGGTCGGGGTTGGGTTGACCTGGTCGAACGGCGGTAAATCGGGCGGCGATCAGGGTGCGGCGGAGCTTGGTGAGCATGTCCTCGAAGGACAGCTCGGTCTTGGTGTCGTACCAGGGCTCGGCCAGCCGGCGGGCGGTGATGTCGTCGGGGTGGTAGCGGTGCAGGCCGTACCAGACGATCACCGTGGACTGGATGAGCATCGCGGACGGGACGGTCCGCTCGACCGCGTTCTTCACCCGGTTGCGGGCCTGCCCGGCGCCCATCTGCTGTTTGCCGGCCGCGTTCGACGGTCCGACCGGCCAGCGGACCGCGTAGCGTTCCACGACCTGCGCAGTGCTGGCTGCGGGGTCGCGGGTGAACAAGGCCAGATCGTAGGCTTTGGCTGCATCCTCGTCTGGGACCAGCACGCACCGGCCGTCGGCGTTGCCGAAGCTGCCGTACCAGATGCAGTCCACGATCGCGATCTGGATGGTGTCGGTATGGCCGTAGCGCAGAACTCCGGCCTGCTGCCAGGCCGCCGTCGCGGCCAGGTCAGCGGGCCTGCCGGGGCTGGCGCCCTTGAGCGCGGGCCGGCCGCGTCTGCCGGTGGGCGGCGGCGCCAGATCGTAGCGGGCGGCGTGGGCGGGCAGCCGGGTGGTCCACGTCGTTCCCGTCACCAGCAGCGGCTTGCCGTGGTAGGCGGCGTCCCCGACTCCGTGCACCGCACGGTCGGGGAACTCGGCGGCCAGCAGGTTCAGCGGTTCGCCCGCCAGCTCGACCGGGGTGGCGGTGCCCTGGCCTGCCCAGAGCCGGAACAGCACCGGCAGGCAGAGCGCAGCGGTGACGAACGGCGGGCGGACCACGATCCCAGCGATGATCCACCGGTTCCCGCGGGCGATCTTCTTGCCGCCCTGCGCCGATCCGTCATGGGTCCAGAACGCGTGGTGGACCTTGCCGCCCCACCGCTTGAACAGGGTGTCGTCGATCGCCACCACGATGGGCGCGCCATCTTCCAGCAGCCTGGTCACGATCAGCCGGGCCGCGATCAGGCAAAGAGCGCCGATGTCCCGCACCGGCGAGGAGAAGAACCGGCACGCGGCATGGAAGGAGACCTTCGAGGCCACCCCCGCTCCGGCCAGCACGCCGACGACGCTGCGCCGCCCGGTCTGCAAGACCAGCCCGGTGGCCAGCACGGTGAACAGGGTGCAGGTGCCCCGGCGCCGGAACACCGGACGGAAGGGCTCCAGCAGCGCCGACCACGACGCGGGCAAGGTCATTGAGGCTGCCTACCGCAACACCGGCCGCCTGGCCCGCCGACGCGCCGGGGCACTCCCCGGCATCCGGGGACCGGACCGGCATCATGGCAGACGTGCCCGAAAGCCCCGACCACAAGACCAAGACCGCCGTCACCCAGCCGATCCGCGACCACGTCAAACGCGGCTGGCCACACCTCGGCGACCCCGTCGTGAGCTTCCGCGGCCAGTTCTGCTACGTCGCCGCCCGCCTGTCACGCCGCAGTCAGCCATCGCCGATCCTGCGGCTGCGCTACCAGGGATCAGCCGACCGGTGGGGCATCGGGATCTACCGCTCCAGCAGCGAAAGCTACACCGAATCCGAACTCCCCGCCTCGTTCGGACCGAAGACCGGCACCCCGGAACAGGGCATCGACCACACCTTCATCCTCTACGGGGGCCCCAGCCGACACCCCTGACCCCGTCGGCCATCAAGGACACCGGCACGCTCCGACCCGCGAAACTGCGAAACACGAGGACCGAGCAAGACCTCAAAGCCCGCACCAGGAAGATGACCCCCGCCCAGGGCCAGGCGGCCTGCGGCAGGCTGGAGGTCTTCATCAACGCCCTGATCGAAGCCAGCATCTCCGTCCTGACCGATGAAGAACTCCGGGCATACGACGGATCGGCCGGCCTGGACGCCACCTCGGTCCCGCTGTTGTCCCGCGGCCCGTCCCAGCGCACCGGCCTGTGCGCCAGCGACCCCGACGGCGGCTGGTACGTCCGCGAAGGCGACCACCGCGACCACCAAGACGACAAAGGCAAGCCGCTGCGCAAGATCGCCTGGGCGCTGGAGGCCACCATCGCCACCATGGCCCGGCCGCCCGGCGCGCCGCCCGCCTGCCCCAATCTGGCCATCGGCCTGGCCATGGCCCGGCCGGGCGAAGACCCCGGCGGCACCGGCGCCCGCGTGCTCACCTCCGCGGCCGCCCGCGGCCACAAGCCTGGCCCCCTGGGCTTCGACCGCGCCTACACCCAGGCCCTGCCCGAGCGCTTCCACCTCCCCGCCCGCGCGCTGGGCTACCAGCCCGTCATGGACTACCGCGCTGACCAGCCCGGCATCCAGGCCAACACCGGCGGAGCCATCCTGGCCGAGGGCACCTGGTACTGCCCGGCCCTGCCCGGCCCGCTGATCACCGCCACCATCCGGCTGCGCGATCACGCCATCAGCGAGCCTCTGGGACCAGCAGATCACCGCCCGCGCTTGCTACCAGCTCAAGCGCAAAGACGGACCCGACACCGGCGGATACCAGCGCCTGTCCTGCCCCGCCGCCGGCCACCATCCCGCGCTGATCTGCCCGCTGCGCCAGGCCTCGCTGTCCCCCCGCGACGGGCGCGCCGAGGTACTCCAGCCGCCACCCGAACCGCCGAGGATCGCCACCCAGACCGCGATCACCATCGCCCCGGACACCGGTGCCCGCTACCGCCAGGACCTGCCCTGCGCCAGCCCGGCCTGGCACGCCCGCCACGCCACCTTGCGCAACACCATCGAAGGCCTCAACGGCTACCTCAAAGACACCGCCCACCAGGCCCTCGCCCAGCCAGCCCGGCGCCGTGTCCGCGGCATCGCCGCCCAGCCGGTCTTCACCGCGCTGCTGCTGACCGCCGCGAACATCCGCAAAATACGCGCCTGGCGGGCACTGACCCCTGACGACAAGAACACCACCGCCCGCCGGGCACGCCGACGCCGCTCAAGCCTCCGCGACTACCTCCCCGACCGCTAGCAAGCGCCCAGCCCCAGCACCCACCACAGATCATCTTCACCCGGCCAGGCCGCCACGCCCCAGACCCGCCACACCGCCGCAACCCGCCAGCCGACGCCCGTAAACAGTGCCCGCACAGCGGTCAGAACCAGAGTCAGACCCCGCAGGCATACTCAGAAACGGCCACCGAAGCAGTTCTGTCGGCACGACACCGGCAGTTCTGTCGGTAACCCTAGTGTCCGAGGACGGACACGGCACCTACGTACATGCCCGCGATCACTGCTGAGCTGATGCTTGGAGCGCAGTCGTGACGGGGCGGGCGGATCGGTGGATCCGGCGGACCACCATCGGCTGCGTCGGGCTGCTGGCGACGATCGCGGGGACGTTTTCGTACCTGCATATGCACCTGCTGGTGGTGATGCATGGCCAGCCGGGGCTGCCAGTCCCGCTTCAGACAGCTGGGCGGACTGGCCGACCGCAGCGGATATCACCAGCTCGAAGAGCTGGTCCTCGCTGAAGCCCGATGCCTTTGCCGCAGCGAAGTCCGCGTCGGTGACCTGCGTCGGCCTCGTGGCGACCTTGCCGATCAGCGCGTGCAAGGGCGGGGGGATGCCGGCTGCTGAAGGCACGTGCTCGCAGCTCCGCAGATGCCCTGGCCTCTCCGTTCAGGACGCGATCCACCAAGGGCTCAGTGCGCTGCTCGCTTCTTGTCCTCATCCGACGAAGAACTCGCCGACAGATGCCAGAGCGTTACCGTAGCAGACCTCTCAGTGGTTGAGTCCTGTCACTGGAACGGCACGCCAGGCAAGGTTGCCCGCGACAAGGACGTTCGGCCTCACTGGGCGGGAGCAACGGCTCTGGGCGGTAGCGAAGGTCTCCGGCAGGCTCACGGCCATGGTGCGACGCGCACCTGGAGGCGATCCGTTTGACTGGGGCGCGACCGCGACGACGGACGGTCCCGCTATTGCCTGGCGCACGATCGGGAGGCCCAGCCGCATCGCTGTGCGAAAGGGTCGCGGTAGCGGCGGCGGCCGCCGCCGTCTTGCTGGCGGTCACTGGATGCCTGACCCCGCTTACGTCGCAGCCGCCCTTGACGCCGGTTCCCACCCCGGCAAGCCCGCTCGTCGGCGTCTTCGAACCGGATGCGCCCGGTAGCTGGTCGCAGATCGCGGAGTTCACCAACGCGACCGACGTCAAGCCCAGGATCGTTGTGTACTACTCGCTGTGGAATGACCCGTTCAGCACGTCATTCGCGCAAGCGGCCTGGGATCACGACGCCTATGTGCTGGTCCAGCTTGATCCAAACGGCGTGACCCTCACCTCCATCGCCGCGGGCGGCTCGGACGCCTACCTGCGCTCCTACGCCGACGCCGTCGTCGCATTCGGCCATCCGGTGATCTTGTCATTCGGGCACGAGATGAACGGCACCTGGTACTCCTGGGGCGACGGCCACACGTCGCCGGCGACGTTTGTGGCCGCCTGGCGGCATGTTGTGCGGGTTTTCCGCGCCGCCGGAGCGGCCAACGTCACCTGGCTGTGGACGGTCAACTCCATCGCAGGGGCGTCGAGCTCGCTGAGTCTGTGGTGGCCGGGCGCGGCGTGGGTCGACTGGACCGGTATCGACGGCTACTACGTCCGGGCCACGGATACCTTCGGCTCGATGTTCGGCTCGACCATCGCGGACATCCGCACGTTCAGCAGCGCGCCGCTGCTGATCGCCGAGACCGCCGTGGGCACCACCCCGGACCGGGAGAGCCAGATCGACGCGCTATTCGCGGGCGTCCGCGCGAACCGCCTCGCCGGGGTGGTCTGGTTCGACCAGGCGCAGCACGCCGGCCTGTATCACCAGGACTGGCGTCTGGAAGATGACCCATCCGCCCTCGCTGCGTTCACGGCGGCGGCGACCTCGCTTTCCGGCGGATGAGAGGCTTTCATGCTTGAGGCACTGGTCATTGCTGGGCTGGTCGCCGCGCCGCTCGGCTCCGCCGCTCTTTTCCTGCCGGCCAGGCATCATGAGCGGGCGGGCGTCTGGGCCGCGATATGGCGGGTCATCCTGGTCGTCACCGGGTCCGTCGTGTTCGCCGCTGCGGCGGCTGGCGTGCTGTACCTGCTGAAGGCCACGGAAGCCAATCTCGTCATCGGCGCAGCGGGCGTGGCGCTGGCCGGCCTGCTCTGGCTCCCGGTCACCAGGAACTGGTCACCGCGGGCGCACCTGTGCTGGGCGTCGTCCACCTACCTCTTCGCGGTCTACCTGGTGTATGCGCTGGAGTGGACCTTCGCCAGCCATCTCGGCGCGGCCAGCACGGTCGGCGGCGTGCTGCTCTGGTGCCTTGAGCTCGTCGCCGCGCTGATGTGCTGCGCTTACCTGTGGGAACTGTGCGACGCGCTCGGCACCGCGCACTGGCACCGCAGGCGCAAGCCTCTTGACCCGCGCTAGCGGGTGTCCACCGCGATGCTGCGGGCGGTGGTCCCGAGGCCCGATAACGCTCCGCCCCTCGTCAGCGTGCACGTCCCGGCGCACAACGAGCCGCCGGGCATGGTCATCGATACGCTGCGCGCGCTGCTGCGCCTCGACTACCCCCGCGTGCAGATCGTCCTCATCGACGACAACACGGACGACGAGTGGCTGTGGCGCCCGGTCGAGTCCTGGTGCCAGCGGCACGGCGTCACGTTCAAGCATCTGGAGAAGTGGCCGGGCTACAAGTCGGGCGCGCTCAACTATGCGCTACGGCACCTCACCGACCCGGACGCCGAGATCATCGGCGTCGTCGACTCCGACTACCAGGTCGAGCCGGAATGGCTTCGCCGCTGCGTACCGCTCTTCGCCGACCCGTGGATCGGGTTCGTACAGGCGCCGCAGGACTACCGCGACTGGCATCACGCCCGCTACTACCGGCGGCTCTACTACTCCTACCAGTACTTCTTCGCCGTTTCCCAGCCCTCAAGAAACGAACGCGACGGCGCGATCTTCGCCGGGACCATGGGCCTGATCAGGAGGGTCGCCCTCGATGAGCTCGGCGGCTGGGATGAGTGGTGCATCACCGAAGACGCGGAGATCTCGCTCCGACTGCTCCGCGCAGGCTGGTCCGGCATGCACGTCGATGAGTCCGGCGGCCGCGGGATCATGCCGCTGACGTTCGAGGCGCTCAAGGGCCAGCGGTACCGCTGGTGCTTCGGCGGCATCCAGCTGCTGCGCATGCACTGGAAGTCCCTGCTCCCTGGCCCAGAGAGGAGAAAGAACCACCTGTCGGCCGGCCAGCGCTGGTCGTACCTGTCCGGCGCGCTGCAGTGGTACGGCGACCTGCTCGGACTGCTGTTCCTGATCCTTCTGCTGGCCGGCGCGGCGAACCTGGCGACCGGCGGCGGACAGCTCTTCCGCAAGCTGACGGTCTTCCTCGTCGCCGCCGTCCCCGTGCTCATCCTGCTCGGCCTGGTCCGCGCGATCGCGCTGCTGCGCCGCAGCACCGGCGCGTCCTGGCGCGACGCCATCGGCGCGTTCTTCATCTGGCAGTCCACCTCGCTCGTGGTCGCCCGCGCCTCGGTCCTCGCCCTGTTCGCGAAGAAGGCCGCCTTCCTGCGCACCCCGAAGACCAGCGAGCGGACCAGCTGGTGGCACGCGCTGCGCGCCAACTGGGCGGAGACCATCCTCGCGCTCTGCGGCGCGGCAGGGATTGCCGGAGCGCTCACCAAGACGAACACGCTGAGCGGCCCGCTGCTGGCCGGCCTACTGCTCGTTCCCACGCTCGGCATGGCCGCCGCGCCCTTCAACAGCTGGGCCGCCCGCCGTGCCGCGCTCCCGGACTGGCTGCGCGAGCGTCGCATCACCGAGTACCGACGCGAGCGCCACGCTTTCGCTGCGGGCCTCTCGACCGTCGGTGCGATCGCCGTCGGCGCAGTGGCGGCGGCTGCGATCGCGCTGATGCTCACCGGCCGCCACATCACCGGCCCCAGCCTGGTCCGCCCGCTCCAGTCCCCGACCCCTATAACCACGCCGACAGTGACTCCGACCCCCAGCATCACGCCGACAGTGACCCCGACCCCCAGCATCACGCCGACAGTGACCCCGACCCCCAGCATCACGCCGACAGTGACCCCGACCCCCAGCATCACGCCGACAGTGACCCCGACCCCCACGACGACCCCGACGGGCTCTCCGACATCTGCGACGCCGGCCGTCGTGACCGTCACGCCGCCCTGAGATCCCCGGCCAGCGCGGATCGTCGCGAAGACGTACCTCGGCTGACCGTGTCCGAACTTCAGCGGGCGTCCCGAGACGCAGATGATCATGAAGATCAAGGCCGACTCGGTCCGCGGCTTGGGCGGCAAGAGCATTCACAACGCTAGCGGCCGCGTCACCGATTGCCTCTTGGCCTCGCGGCCGGCATCGTGCGCCAGCAACGGGTTCCGTTGCAGGTCCGTTACCTGGACCCGACTTGAACCCCCATGTTCCTGACCTGCGGAGACTCATGTCGCGGAACAGGCCGTGACGCGCCACCCATAGACGTATCCGCAGGTCAGATCATGATCGCGATGTGTCCGAGGGGGGATCGACCCCATACCCCCATATTGCTCTATAAGCCACAGCGCTGAGATCGATCTATAGTATATCTGCACCTACTGGCTAGTCTTGCTACTCGCTGGCCTGCAGAAATGCCTTCTGCTAGGTCACGGGGGCCGTGGTCTACAGCCGGGCTCACTCAGCTCGGAAACCGACTTGAACCCCCATGGGAATCGACTTGAACCCCATGACGAACGCGTCGGCCTGCGGATTAGTCCGTGCCGCCCGCAAATGCTGGGGGTCAGGCTGCGGAGGCCGGCCGGTTGGGCGAGAAAGGGGTGGGGGCAGGACACCCCCATCCAGTCATCCGATGAGCAAAATCGGGCAGCGTCGTGGCGGCGTGAAGGGCTCTTATTGTCCACTGATGGATATTTTTTTCCAGCGTGCCGATATCGGCATCGGTGATCTTTCCGCGCAGGGATCCTCCGATGTTCCAGTGGCCGGTTGCGTGTCCGTGGTGCCCGGCGACGATTGTTACGCCTACGCCGAGCCTGGCAGCGAGGAGCAGTAGCTGTTCCCGGGTGGTTGCGCGGGCGACCGCTGCCCGGGCGTTATCTGGCAGAAGTGCCTGCTCCGCGAAGGTGTCCTTGCTCTTCCGCGGGGTCACTGACCGTTTTCTCAGTGTCCAGGTCGAGGAATGTGGTGCGCCTGGGATGGATCAGGATGTGCCGATTTCGTGCAGCAGGTTGAACCAGAGGATGTCTGGCTTGCGGCCTCGTGCTGTCAACCCGATGACTGGCCGGTTAGCTGCCAGCCACCACGTGGCTCCGCATACCCGCTGCGCCGTCCACAGGCCTGAACTGGCGTACATTCACTCGGTACCTATCAAAATCGCAAGCATGGTCACTTCGGGGCTTGCAACCATGTACGTGCCTATGCGTGAGTACAAGAAAATGCTAGCGACCACACGAGAAACTGTGGTAGCTATTAAAGGCAGTAGCTCCGGCCGGGGATGTCCGTAGCTGCTTGCAAGCCTTCAGCTCTTGGGGTCCGTTGCAAGGGATTCCTTGCGTTCACAGCTCGATCCGGTAAGGATGCCATGCCGTGATACGCGTCCCGCTCGAGTCGTGTGTTGCCAAGATCACTGCGTTAGGCCAACCGGCATCGAGCGCGTACTGTCCCCACCCAAGGGTCTGGTCGGCCTCGTCACCAACGAAATCGAAGACAACTCGTGAGCACAGCTTCGCTCGCTGCAACCGTTTCGTCGACAGCTTGAGCGCCTCCAGCTGCACCTCAACCGCACCGGGCTTCATCGTTGACCACGGACCCTCGGGTTCTAGATCCATGTAGAGCCGACTGCCGCCACAGACGAGGTATCGACCCTCGCGGTTCGGGTCCGTCATCTCCGTGTCGATCTGATACTCGTCGAACTGACCAGCAAGCCACTCGACGTCAGGCTCGTCAATCTGCTTGCCAAGCGCCAGCCAGCCGTGGACCGTCATGGATCATCTAAATCTCTCGACCTGATTGAGGCCCGTCAATGACCTGCACCCACACCCGTTCTGAATCTGCCTGAGTCTCCACTAGCGCCTTCCTCAGTCCAAATAAGGGAGCTGGGGATTGCTTTCATTGAATGCGAGAAACCGTGAAGCCGCGTACACCCAGAGGCGAGATCGTTCGGGTAGTTCGAAAAAGAAATTCTGAGCCAAGTAAGTGAGGTTGATACCGGGAGGGTTTTCGCTAAGGCTGACACCTTTGACATCTATCCACGGTATGCGAAGCAACCCACCTGATGCCGCCTGCAGCAGCGCAAGTTGCGTGACCACGAGAGGTCCATTACCGACTTCGACCCAGTGCTGATAAGTCTCAGTTGCTCGCTCTCGTGATATGAACCAGGAAACAATGTTAAGAGGTAGTACTAGAACCCATACGAATGGTGCCATGAGCGGATCCGCAGCCCACTTCGGCTTAAGTTTAAAATAGGTGAACCCCGTTGGTCTGACCCTAGACTTATCCCACCTTAGTGCTCGCGCCGATGTCGTCTTCAGATTCTCCTCGCCAACTTGTAGTGGCACCGGCGACCTATCTGCGCTAGGAGGGATTCTGTTGTATTGTTTAATCTGATGCAAGAGCTGTTTGGCATCTATCAGCCCCTGATCCGCTTGCGTCCACCCCTGCTCCACTATCTCCCCATTCAAATGGTCCGATTGTTCTTAAGGAGAGATTGAGGGTTATTCAGGCGGGGACGCCAGGCTTGTGACAAATTTCCGATTAGCGGCGCGCCTACGTGAAAGGCGGCCTGCTTCTCGAAAGGATTGGGTTACCGCACTCAGTCCCACAGAAACAGGCCGCGCATGTATCATACCACCGGATTCACCAAAGACGAGATCATCGACCTGTGCGCACTGGTATATGCAAATGAGGGGGACTGTGACATGGATCCGTGGCCGCCGTCTCTCGGTCTTTACAAGTCAGTGGTTATAGCGCTCACCTACATGCGGAGAAACCACGTTCAGCAGGAACTCGCAGAGACATACAAGACTTCCCAGCCGACCATTAGCCGAGCTAATTCGCGGATAACTTCCCGGCTAGCGATCGCGCTTGCCCCGTTCGTACCCACGGCGGAAGACCTCGACCCGGACACCCAGTACATCTACGACGGCACGCTGCTTCCCTGCTGGTCGTGGCGCGGGCACCGGGAGCTGTATTCAGGCCAGCGAAAAACCACAGGTAAGAACGTCCAGGTTGCATGCAATCTTTACGGAGAGCTCGCATGGATATCCGACCCGGTCGACGGAAGCCGCCACGACGCGCATTGCATCGACGAATCATCAGTGCTCGTCGGGTTTCCCGAAGGAAGCCAGATGGGTGATAAGGGATACATCGGCAAGGGGATGGTAACGCCCATCAGGAAGCCGGAATGCCGGGATCTTCTGGACTGGGAGAAGGAATTCAGCACTCAGGTAAACAAGATTCGATACATGATCGAGCAGGTCATCGCGAACTTCAAGACCTGGAGGATTATGCACACCGATTACCGTCGCCCGATCGACACCTTTGACACCACCATCTCAGCCGTTGTTGGGCTGCACTTCTACCGGAATGGCGTGAATAAGCCTCATTGTATGGGCCAGCTTATTGGAGGTCAACCTAAATCAGCAATTACGACTAATTACGCTAATCCAACCGTATTGCGCCCATTTGTTTGTGTATGCGCAGAACCTACCCTACAATACGATAGTCCAAGGTGTTTGGCGCAGCTGCACGCTAGTGTCCTCCAGTTGTTAATTCGTCGGCAGTGGTGCGCTGTGCGTGCCGAAACCTCGTCCACATCATGCGACCAGGCGATATTCGTTGATCAGGCCACCGACGTGAGCGTGTTTCGGACGCGGTACTGCTCCAGATCGACCGGTTCGGGCAGCGGTTTCAGCGGCGCGGCGCCGTGCAGGAAGCGATGCGGCCGATGCTGATTGTGGTGGGTCTCGCACTCGCGCAGGATCCGCCGCAGATGGGTTCTGGTTCCAGATAAGGGTGCGGTCCAGGAGCTCGCGGCGGCATCCGCCGATCCAGCGTTCGGCGATCGCGTTCATGCCGGGCGTCCGCACGTTGCACAGCACGGTCTGGATCCCGGCATCGGCGAGGACGGCCTCAAATGCGGTGGTGAAGTTCGAGCCGCGGTCGCGGATCATGAACTTGACCCGATCAGCCTGGTCGCCGAGCTCCATGATGAGGTTGCGGGCCTGTTGGGTGGTCCGCTCTCCGGTGGGGTGCGGCGTGACGCCGAGGACGCGGATTCGCCGGGTCGCGTGTTCTATCACGGCCAGGACGTATGCCTGGGTGCCGTCGAGCAGGTCGACCGTGAAGAAGTCGCTCGCCAGGATCGCGTCGGCCTGGGAGCGGAGGAATTGTGACCAGGTCGGCCAGGTCCGTCGCTGGGCTGGGTTAATGCCGTTGGCCTTGAGGATCTCCCAGACGGTCGACGCGGCGATCTTGACTCCCAGGCCAGCTAGCTCGCCGTGGATCCTGTTGGGCTCGAATACACGATCGTGGCGTTGACCTGCGCCTTCTCGTAGCGGCGTGGGCATGTCAGGCGGCGACCTGGTATTCGTGTGTGAGTCCGCCGAGGATTTGTTTCCGGCGGATTCGGTGCTCGGCGAGGTTGATCTGCGGTGGCCGGGTGTGAGCTTGAACCGGTGCGAGCTGGCCGAGGGCGCGGTGCGGCCAGGCGGTGTTGTAGTGCTGAAGGTATTCGGTCAGTACCTGGCGCAGATGGTGCTCATTGACGACCAGCAGCCGGTCCAAGAGCTCCCGGCGCAGGGTACCGATGATTCCCTCGCAGATCGCGTTCACTCTGGGCGCCTGCGGTGGGCTGGCGAGAACCCTGATGCCCGCAGCCGTGAACGCGGCATCGAAGGACCCGGTGAACTGGCCGGCGCGATCCCTGATCAGGAATCTGACTGAAGCCGCGCGCTGCCCGAGGTCCATCAGGAAGTTGCGCGCCGCCTGTGTCGTCCACGCGCCGTCGGGTTGGCGGTGAGGCCGGCCAGGTGAACGCGACGGGTGCCGTGCTCGATGACGATCAGCGTTCTGTGGAATCTGGCTTGTCATGGTTATCCACGTTTACCGTGCTGGGGCTGGATGATCACCATTGAGGAGCTGCCGGGTCGGCCTTCAAGCAGCAGCGAGGAGCGGGCGGGCAGATGGATACCGGTCCATATGTCCGCTCTCCGCAGTAGTCAGATCAAGATCAATAACTCGGCCACTGTGATCAAGGTGCCACAGCTCATCGGCGTGATTCCACGTAACTAACACGTAGATGCGCCGCAGGAGCACGGTGTCCACGTGGACGAAATCGGCCGCGAGGATGCCGCGGGCCTGTGCATTCAGCATTACTTCAGTAGCTCAAGCAACGGCATTGGGTGACCAGCTGCCGGCGCCAGGCCAGCAGCGTCGCCGGGGTCACCGCGAAGACCTCGCCCCATCGGCGTCGGGGGATCAGGCGGGACAGTGCTGAGAGCCACAGCCGGTCGGCCAGCTGGTAGCGGACCCGGCTGACCTGGCGGCGCAGGATCGCGTTCTCGTGCCGGAGCACCAGGAGCTCGGCGTCCTTGGACGCCTCGCGGCGGGCCAGCACCATCAGGCCGTCGAGCAAGCAGCGCGCGAGCAGGTAGCCGACCGAGAAGATCACTCAGCGATGATCTCAGCCCACAAGCCTGGCCAGGCCAGATCGAGTAATCGAGCCAAGCCTGCCGATCGCCCGGTCCCGGGCGAGCGGGCGGCGCTCGACCGCGCGCAGGTAGCGTTTCTGCTCCCGGGCGCCAAGGCTGCGGGGCGAGCGCTTGGGCAGCTCGTCGCGGCATACCTGCACCTGGCCCAGGCCGAGATGGTCGTAGAAGTGGTCCAGGGCGGTGATGTGTGCGTTGACCGTGCTGGCCGACCGCTTGCCGGCGGTCTTGAGGTAGGTCCGGTAGTCGCGCACGGCGAAGTCACGGCCGTGCGGATCGGTAAGGGGATCGGGCCCGGCATGCCCGGAGGTCGCGCCTGATCCTCCGGGCGACGGGGTGCCTGGCGTTACTTCGCGCGCGGGTCGCTCAGCCATCGGCCGGGGCGGACGTCCCTGGCCCCGGCCGGTCACGGGCCCGGACGAGCAGGGCCGCGCCGCCCGCCACCAGCACGGCGCCGGCCGCAGCGCCGCCGACCGTCGCAGGCCACGGCGCCGTCGCGTGCCAGTGCAGATGCCAGATCAGGGCAATGACGAACCAGCCGAGGCTGGCGCCCAGCAGGGCGGCCGCGGCGTGATCCGGCCAGCGGTAGGGAGCAGACCGGGGCATGGTGCCGGTCCATCGGGCCAAAGCCACCGGCAGGGCGAAAGCGACCGCGGCCAGGAATGCGATCAGCGGGCCCTGCAGGCTTTCCGCCAGCGGCACACTGAAATTCAGGGCCTGGATCGCGGCCAGCGCGGCCAACACCGCACCGATCACGGACGTCTGCAGCAGGGTGAGCCGCTCACGCCGTTGCTGGCTGGCCTCCTCGACGATAAGCCGGACGAAATCGTGCGCGGCCCGGCCCCGCTCCAGCAGGTCTTCGAGGTACCGGATATCGTGATCGATCTGCCGGAGAAGGCGGGTGGCCCGGTCCGATATGGGGGTGAACGGATCCCCAGGGCCGCCGACCCTCGCGACGAGTTCCGGCACGTACCGGCGGACGTTGTTCAGCGCGATCTCCACGGTCTCGTGCAGGTCACGCGACCGCGTAACTCTCCAGATCGGCCCGTTCAGCTGGTACAGCAGCGACTGCAGGTGGGTATCTGCGGCCAGTAGATCACGCGGCCGCACTCGGCTCTCTGGAGACCACTTGGCGGCCTTTTTCAGTATGTCCTCGACCGCGCTGTCAATCTCCGAACTGACCGCTGACACAGGTTTCGCGGAGCGGTGGACCGCCTCTTCATAGTCCAGCTTGGCCGCGTGCAGGCACAGCCTGGTGAAGGGGGCCAGACCCCAGTGGCCCTCCCGAGCCCATGCCCATTCGTCCAGGGTGACCTCGGCACTATGGTCGGCCACCAGGCAGTATCTCTGGAGGCGTGCCGTCACATCGGGCTGGGCAAACCCGTATATCCGCAAACGGGAAGCGGTCACGGCGACAGATTCCCAGGGGCCGATGGCCTCCATGGATGCTTTGCGAACCGAGCGGTCCACTGCTTCAGTGCCCGCACCGAAGATCTGGCCGATCGAACGGGCCTTCGTATACAGGCCGGTCAGGACGATGACCTCCCCGAGTATCTCGGCCGGTGGCATCCGATTCACGTGCCCACGCCAGGCCTGGAGAATCTGCGCCCAGGAGCGCATATGCGGGTCGGTGTCGTTCGGCGCGATCGCGGCCACCAAACCCACCACGTCATGGTCGGCAAACAGGAATGCTGAATACACCATTGTCCTGGATGGATGCCGCGCAAACGCCAGACGCCGCAGCGGTCCCGGTTCAGGTTGCGCGGCGGGGAAAGATGTCGGCGTCCTGCTGCGAGGCATGGGTTGCGTCATCCCCAGCGCGGCGCAGGCCTCCCACTGTGCACGCAGATATTCCCATCCGCTCCGCGCTGGCCGCTTGCCGTCCTTGATGGGCACGAACGAGTAGACCAGGAGGGCTTGCTTGACCACTTCAGCGGTGGTCGCCATCACCCTCCTCCGCTTCCTTCTGGTCCTGGTTGTCGGCTTCCTCCTCGTCCTGGTCGTCGGCTTCCTCGTGCCGGTCCTGGTCGTCGGAGGCATCGAGGTCCAGATCGAGTTCGTGGACCAGCTCGTTGACCTCGTCCGGTGACTCGGTTAGCTCTTCGGGACCAGCCTGGGACTGCATCCGCATCGGTGACAGCAGTTCCAGGTCCGCGACCAGGTCCTGCAGTCGCGCAGTATCGGCCGCGCCCAGAGCCGACCTGGCCGCGCGAAGCGCCTCCCCCACCTCCGGCCAGTCTGCCGCCGGCAGGCGCCATTCCGGGATATCGTGCAGCAAATCACGCAGATCACCGACCGCGGTAAGGAAATCGTCCTCATCCATGTCCCAGTTGTACCGGGCATGAGGAAGGAAGACCAAGGGAAGGGCCGCAGAAGCTCGCGGTGTGGCATGTCGCAGAACGCCTAATGCCGACCAGCCGCATTTCAATTGGCCGGGTACTGTCATGCCGTGGGCACGTTGCGGCCATCTTCTGGCCCCCGGTTGTGATGCGCCGTTATGTTTCCTGGCCTTCGGGCGCGGCGAGAGGCGCAGGCCGCATTCGACGCGTACGACCGTGGTGATCTCGACGAGGCGGGCGCGCGGTTCACCCGCGCTCTGCAGTTCTACCGCGCAAAGGCTCCCGTATCGGCCGAGGCCGCCGAGTGCCTGAACGCGCTGGCCCGGATCCACCACGACCGCGGCGAATTCGACCTGGCCGCGTCGGCGGCCCAGGAGGCGCGGGACATCGCACGCCGGGTAGGCACGGCGCGCGGCCGGGAGGAGATGGCCGGTGCGCTCAACAACCTGGGCCGCGTCGATCTCGTGCGCGGACCTTACGACGAGGCGCTGGCCAAGTTCCGCCAGGCCCACGATCTGCTGACCGATGGCGGCCGTCCGACCCTGGCGTCGGCCGTGATCCAGCAGAACATCGGCAGCGTCCACGACGCCATGGGCGACGTGACCACCGCGATGTCGTGTTTCCAGGAAGCACTGGACACGATCGTCGCCCTTGGCGGGCCGAGCGCACGCCGGGTCGGCTGCCTGAACAACCTCGCGCTGATCCGCCATCAGCAGGGCGAGTTCGAGTCGGCGCTGAGCTTGCTGACCGAGGCGCTGGACTTGTGCTACCAGGCGTCTCTCGTGGCCCAGGGGGCCACCGTCCTGCTGAACATGGGCCAGGTCCTGATCGACCGCGGAGACCACCAGGACGGCGTGCTCCGGATGGAGGCCGCGCTGCGCGTCCGGGAGGCGATCGCCGCCCGCTCCGTGGCCGTGGCGTCGGCGCACGAACGCCTGGCCTGGGCGTACCTGGCCAGCGGGAGGACTGACGACGCGGCGGTCCAGGCTCGTGACGCAGTCGGCCTGGAAGCTGAGCTCGCCCCGGGGTCAGCGCCGCACGCGACGAGCCTCGCCACCGCGGGCTCGGTGCAGCACGCCATCGGGGATTACGACGAGGCGCTGCGCCTGCAGCGCCAGGCCCTGACGATTCATCAGGCGATCCAGGCCGACTCGCTCGGGGTGGGCACCGACCTGAACAACATCGGGCTGATCTACCACGACATCGGTGACCTGCGCCGGGCGGCCCGGTACTACACAAGGGCGCTGGCCTGCTTCGAGGCCCGCGCTCCCCGGTCGCCTGCCGCGGCGACGGTGCACAACAATTTCGGGGTCGTCATGCGGGCGCTCGGGGATCTCGAAGCCGCCACGCACCACCTCGACGCCACGCTCGCCCTCGACCGGCAGGCCTCAGCCAGGTCGGCGGCGGTCGCCGCCGACCTGGTGAACATCGCCGGAGTCTTGCTGGCCCGAGGGGACCAGCAGCGCGCTCTCGCGTACCTGACCGAGGCGGTCGACCTCGACAGCGCCGCGGCACCCGGTTCGCCCGCCCAGGCGGCGTCCCTGGCCGCGCTGGCCACCACGCACGCCGAGGCGGGAAACCTGGACGCCGCGATCCCGCTGGCCCGCGAGGCGATGGACATTGACCGCAGCAGCGCCCCGCGCTTAGATCGAATGGTCTCTGACCTGACCCTGCTCGGTGACCTGCTCGAGCAGAAGGGAGAGCTGGCGGAGGCGATCGAGGTACTGTCCGAGGCGGTCGGCCTGGTGGATTCCATCCGACTGCGCGCGGGAACCGACGGCCGGCGCCGCGAGTTCGCCCTCGCCGACCGGCACGCCACCTACCGTTTCCTGATCTCGGCACTGCTCAGGCGCGATCGGGAAGGCGATGCCGAGGCGGCATTTCTCTACGCCGAAAGGGCCAGGGCGCGGACGCTGCGGGAGCGCCTCGAGCGGGAGGAAGCCGCCGCGATCCAGCAGCCTGGTGAGATCCTCGACCTGCTCGCCGAGGAGGATCAACTGCGTCGCAGAATCTCCGTTCTCCGGCAAAGCCTGACCGCACCGCCATCCCGGGGGTCGTCGACCAGAGCAGTCCGCGACGTGGGCGAATATGAGAGCCTGGAGGCACGGCTCGACGATGTCATCGAGCTGCGGCTAGCCCGCGCCGCGCCCGCCGGCGGCCCAGGCAGCGCGGAGACCGCGCCGGGGCTGACGGATCTGCAGCGAAACCTTGCCGCAAACGAGATCGCGCTGTGCTACCACGTCGGCACCGAGAGGGTGATCGCCTGGCTGCTCACGGCCACGCGGCTGCGCACCTACACCCTCCCGGTGACACCAGAACGGCTGGCCGAGTTGGTCGACCAGGCGACGCTCCCCTACCGGGAGGGCCGTCCCGGCGACGGCCCTCATCCGGCCGCCGTCGGCGAGCTCGCGTCCACGCTGCTGACGCCCTGGTACGAGAAGTCACCTGGCCCGACCGCCAGCCATCTCATCGTCGTGCCTGATGGCCGGCTGGCGTACCTGCCGTTCGAGATCCTGCCCTTGCCGGACGACCAGGTGCTGGCGGACCGCCTCACCGTCAGCTACGCGCCCTCCCTTTCGACCCTGATCCGGCTGCGCGCCCGGCCGGTTTCCAGCGCGCCGAGGACCCTCGTGGCCTTCGGCGATCCTGTGATCAGCCAGCCCGGCCCGGCCGCTGTCGACCGCCCGGGCGAGGAGGGGCGCGCCGGGCTGGGAGAGACGCCCGCGCTGGGGGAGACGCCCGCGCTGGCGGGTGACGACCCTGCCACGCTGCTGCTGCCCGCCGGGCGCCAACTCTCCCCGCTGCCGGGAACGCGAGCCGAGGCCCAAGCCATCGCGAGCCTGTTCGGCGCCGGGGGCGTGTCGTTCGTCGGCGCGGATAACACCGCCCGGCAGGTCAGGGAGGCGGCTCCGGAATACCGCATCCAGCATTGGGCCACGCACTCCTTGCTCGACGAGATCGACCCAGACTTCTCCGGCCTGGTTGTCTCACCGCAGGCGGGCCAGCAACCTGGCGGCGGGGCCGCGGACGATCTCGTCACCGTGCACGACCTGGCCCGGCTCTCTTTGCGGGCGGACCTCGTCGTGTGTTCCGCGTGCCAGACTGGGCTGGGCGTGGTCCGGGCTGGCGAGGGCACCATCGGGATGGCCCAGGCGCTGCTGGCGGCCGGCGCCCGGTGCGTGGTGCTGAGCTTGTGGCCTGTTCCCGACCGGCCCACGCGCCGCCTGATGCTCGCCTTCTATCAGGCACTGCGCCGCGGAGAACCTCCGGCGGACGCGCTGCGCGCCGCCAAGGCGGACGTCCGCCACCGTTACCCGCGCATCTACCGGTCACCGTTCACCTGGGCGGCGTTCGTCGTGATCGGCGACGGAAGCGTACCTTCGGCAGCATGATCTCTCCGGTTGAGCCGCCCAGCGGGGATTCCGGTGATGTTGCCGATGTGCGGGCCGAGGCGCTCGACGTCCTTTCAGATGCTCTGAAATGGCAGCTGGCCGACGCGCGCTGGCAGGCGATCGAGCGGGTGCTCATCGCCATGGACGCCGCTCTGCAGGTCGGCGACCTGGAGGCCTTGGCGGCGGCCTCGGCTGACCTGGAGCTGGCCGGGCCGCTGCGGATCACCAGGATCGGCGCCACGCCCGTCGTCCCTCCCGCGCCGCCCGTCCGTGACTGGCTGAACCGGCTGGCGCGCTCGCTGGGCGGGACTGCCCCGAGCGGGGTGAAGCCGTCCCCCACGATCGTGAGGCCCGCCCAGGTGCCCGGGGTCGTCCGCGGCCGCGGCCGGAGAAAGTTGACCTGAGCGTGCTGCAGGGCCGCGGCCGGAGTGCTGCCTGCGTGGAGCCGCTGGTAGAACGCGCTCATGAGTGAGGCGGTCGTGGTGTCGCCGATGTCTACCGTGCCGGCCAGGACCCAGCGCGCGCCGGCGGCCAGGGCAGCGGTGGGTAGTCCGAGCGGCTCGACCGCGGCACGGACCGTGAGGCGGGCCGACCAGCACGATGGCGTGATGAGCGCGTCGGGCAGGCGGCAGGTGAGCAGCTCGGCCGCGGTCAGGCGGTCGCCGCCAGTGAGAGCGAGGGCCTGCGCCAGGCCCGCATGTCCCGCGGGCCCGCTACCCGGCATGTCGCTCGTCTCGGGCGGTGTGCCGTGTGCGCTTATCACGACCGCGGCGTACCGGCTCGCGTCGGCCAGGCCCGTCCGCAGCTGGCGGGAATCGACTCGGCGCACGGGCGACAGCGCGGCCCGCAGCGCGGCCTCCTCCCGTGGCGAGCTGGGCAGATCAGGGTCCAGGAAAGCCAGCGTCCCGCGGCCGGTCCGGGCCGGCCGCATTCGCAGTGCGGCCCATAGCGTCATTGAGGGGACCAGCGCCAGCTGCGCCTGCTCGACCAGGTACCGTTCGTTGATCCTGAGGGCAGCAACCGGCACCGGGCCCAGCAGGCTGCCCGTTGAGATGATCAGTGGCGGATTCTGGCCGGAACCGAGAGCCGCGGCTAGCCCCGGCGGCAGCACCGCCTGGCCGAGTTCTGCGAGCTCATGCTGTTGCGGCTGCCAGGCGGCCTTTTCGCGCGCGTCGTGGTACGAGTCGAGGAAGTGCCGCACGGGTGCCGGGAAGATCACCTCGTCGACCTTGATCTCGCCGGTGGGAGATACCCAGACTCGGTTGCAGAAGGTGTCGTCCTCCTCGAGCACGTCCAGCAGCAGCGCGTGCCCGCCCGCGGGCAGCGTCGCGATGGTCTCGTCTGGATCGGCCCCGTGTTCGGTCATAGCCTGCCGCATCTGGCGCGACGTCTGATACTCCAGGCGAGCGTAGAGTTCCTCCAGCCGGGCGGCGGCCGCGCCGTTCTGGCCTGCCGGACCTTGTTCGGCTTCCGCCGTGACCAAGGCGATCTCGTCGATCAGCCCCTGCAGGTGCGGGGCCAGGCGGGCTCCGGCGCGTACGAAGGCGGCCAGGGCCTCGGAGCGGGCGGCCGCGGCGATGGTGAAGGCGGTGCGGCCGTCGCCGGCTCGCGCGGCGCAGTGCATCGCCAGGCCGTACGTGTCTCGGTGCTCGCGGTAGAAGGAGCGGCGCTCGGCCGGGTCCTGCAGCCGCCGCCCGTCCGCTTCGTCGAGCATGAAGCTCGCCACCGCGTGCCGGACCGCCTCAGCTACCTCGTCGGCCTGGATGAGTTCGAACGCGAGGTGAAAATGGGCCAGGCTGGCCGGGCCGGGGTCATCGGCCTCCCGCAGCGCGCCGAGGGCCTCGCGGAACAACGAGATGGCCTTCGCCCGCTCCCCGCGGTCCCGGGCGACCAAGCCGTATTCCAGGGCGACCTGTGAAAGGTCACGGGCCACGTCCTGGCCTCCGCCGAGGTCGGCGTATCTCTGCACGGCCTCATCCAGGAGGTGTTCCGCGGCGTCGCGGTCACCCTGCAGACGGGCGAGCTGTGCCTCATAGAGGGTGGTCAGCGCGGCGTTGGTCGGTTCACCGCGACCCAGCCGCAGGGCCTGCGCGAACCTGCGTCCCGCTCTCGCCAGCGCGGCGCGGTCCTCGATCCCCGCGATCAGGTCGAGGTGCCCGACCCGGCGGGCGACCTGCGCAGCACCGATCTGGCGTTCCGTCCGCAGGTAAGCGGCGAACGCGTTGAGATAGTGTCGCCGCGCACCGGCGTTATCACCGACCTGTTCCAGGACGGCGCCCCGTTCGCGCTCGGTATTGGCCACGCCGACGCGCCGGCCGAGGCGCTCGTAGCGGTCGCGTGCCTCGGCGAGAAGGTTGCGCGCGGCGTCGTAGTCCCGGGCTATCCGCGCCGACACGGCCTGCTCCCGGCAGATATCTGCGCGCAGTTGCCCGCTCTCGGCGGTCGCAGGACATCGCCCGGCGGCCACGGCGGCCTGCTGAAGAAGATCAGCGGCGTGCGCGAACGCGCCCCGGTGATGGGCGATGGTGGCCCGTAGGAACAGCGCCTGACCCAGCTCAAGGTCGTAACCTTCTTGCCGGGCGATCCGTTCCGAGCGGGCCAGAAGACCGTCGGCTGAGCCGATAGTCGCCCTCGTAACGGGCGACTATGGCCGACTCGCGGAGGGCCTCACACAGCAAATTCCTCGGACGCAACGGTCCGGTAGCGGCCACGGCGGCAGCCAAAGCCTCCCTGGCCGTTTCGTATCGCTGCGTCGCGCCGTGTATCCAGCCCCACTCAAGGTAAACGCGACACCGCTGCTCCGGCGTGGCCGCGGCCAGCACGCTGCCGTCGGTGACCAGGTCCGCGAGGAGACGCTCGGCCGCGGGGAGGCTATACGCGGCCAACAGGTCCGCAACCCGCGCGAGAATGGCGTCAAGATCCTGGGCGTCGGCCGTCACTGAGCCTCCCGTGGTGCAGTCGCCTGAGGTCGGCAGGCCGGAGCCCTTCCATGCCTTCTACAGGATAGTTGGCAGGGCTGCGAGACTTCTGGTCATGCCGTGCGATGAACCTCCAGCGCGCTCAGCCCGCCGCGCTCTCGAGGAAGCGGAGGAACTGGCCGGCGCTGGGGATGCCTCGTCGAGGACGGCGATCTCGAGGCGGCCGAAGCGGCGTTCCGGGCCGCCCTCGACAAGGCGCTGGCGGCTCTCGGGCCCGGCGGCGGCGACGGCAGAGCCACGAGTGTCGCCGACAGCGCGATCACGCCGCGGCTCTACCGGGCGCTAGGGGAGTCAGCTTCCTGGCGGGGCGGTATGAGGCCGCGCTTGACTGGCTGGCTCGCCCAGGCCCGTGATCTTGACGAGGGGAATGAACGCCCGCTGGCCCTCGCGATAGACGTGACCAACACCGGTGTCGTACGGCGGCATATGGGGGATCTGGACGGCGCGCTCGCAGATTACCGGCGCGTCGCCCGAGATCGAGCAGCAGCACGAAGTCTCGTCCGTTGACCGGGCCATCACCTTGAACAACATGGGCCGGCTACACCAGGTAAAGGTTGACCTTACCGCCGCGCAGGGCTTGTACGACGAGGCGCTCAGCTTGCTGGAAGACGCCGATGCCGAGACCATGGTTATCCGTTCGAATTTCTGGGAAATGTCGCGGGTCTTCATCTGGATCGCGGAGCTTTCGCATCGGCCGTGGAACTCTACCGCCAGGCCCTGGATCTGGTTCTCACCGCATGCCCCGGTCAAAGGACGCGGCGACCTGCCACAACAACCTGGGTTACGCGTACTCGGCGCTGGGAGATCAGGAACGAGCGCTCGATCAGTATCAGATCCGAACCCGCGATTAGGACGGTGACACGGCTGCGTAAATGCTGATAGGTGCTGCTGTGACCTGGGATGATGTTGGTTTGCGACGTCAATATCGTCCCGAGCCGAGAGGCACCTACCTGGTGGCAAGGATACGCGGTGGGAAGCGGAAGCGCCGGCAGGTGCGCGTCGGCGCGCCTGACCGGGCGCTGACCCCGAACGCGGGGATGGCCGCGGTCGCCGGGCTGTGTGAGCGGCTGGGCGTGATCGGGGCACTGGATGCGGCGGCCGGCCCGGTCAAGCAGCGGGACCCCGGTTCGGGGCCGGGCACCTGCTGGCCGGGCTGGCGTCAGCGCAGTTGGCCGGGGAGGACTTCCTGGTGGGGCTGGACCGCCAGCGCGCGGACGCGGCCGGGCGGCAGATCACGCCGGTGCCGAGGCTGAGCTCTACTACGGCGGCGGGCGTGGCCCGCCGGATCATCGGCGCGCAGTAGCGGGCGGTGGAGACCGGGCTGGCGGCGGTCACGGAGCGGATGCGCTGACCGGCGGGCCGGGTGGCCATCGACCTGGACGCCACCGACGTCGAGGTCTACGGAAGCAGGAAACGGGGCGTGGCGTATAACCATCAGGGGCAGCGAGTGGGCCGCCCGCATGTGGCCAGCTGGGCGGAGACGGAGGTCGTGCTGGCCGCTGACCTGGGCTCGGGTACTGACGACCCGCGCGTGACCGCGCCGGATCTGCTGCGCCGGGCGCTGGCTGCCCTGCCCGGGCGGGCACGGGCCGGGGGGGTTGCGCTGCGCGCCGACGCCAGGTACTTCGCCGGCGCGCTGGCCCGCGCCGCCCACGATGAGCACATCAGCTTCGCCATCGGCGCCCCCGCCGGATCGCGCCGCTGTGGCGGCTGCTGGACGGCATCAGCGACGACGGCTGGACCGATATCAGCGACGACGGCTGGACCGATGCGATCGAGATGGACAACGCCCAGGTCGCGGTGGCTGATTACCGGCCGGACTGGTGGACGGCGAACACTTTCCTGCTGATCCGCCGGGTCCGCCTGGACCCCGGCCAGGTCTCCGCCGACCCCCGGTCGCGGCGGCGCCGGACCCTGCACCCCGGCCAGCGCACCCTGCCGATCCCCGAGCTCGCCAGGGCTGATGCGATCTACGGGTACAGCTTCATCCTGACGAAACTGGAGGTGTCCGCGCCGGGCCAGGCCGCCGCGGCCGAGCACTGGTACCGGCATTGCACCACCATCGAGAGCATCTTCCGTGACAGCAAGCACGGGGCCGCCCTCCGGCATCTCCCCAGCGGATATGCCCAGGTCAATGGTGCCTGGATGTGGGGCACGCTGCTCGCGGCGAGCACGGCCGGCTGGCTGCACCAGCTCACCGCCGCCACCCGCGGCCAGGCCATCCTGGCCGGTCACGGTGTCCGCGGCGGCAAAGCCATGATCGAGACCCTACGGCGGCGGCTGATCGCCGTCCCCGGCCGGCTGGTCCGCCACGCCGGGCAACTGACCCTGCGGCTCCCGCCGTGACCACGGCTCGAAGCCGTGCACGAGCGACAGGCACGGTGGCTCACAGTTGCTGGTCCAGGGCCGAGGCCATCCAGCTGAGCCTGGACGGAACGCTGTTCCCTGCGGAGCCCTACCAGGCCCGGCGGGCGGCGAAGTTGTAGCAGGCCAGGCAGACACTCTGGCAGTAGGTCACGCCCCAGGCCAGGCACTCGGCGCAGCTGGTCACGGACCGGGCGACCTTGCGTCCGGTCCCGTCACGTGCCACCACCGGTCAGGCCGGCGGAAGGGAACGGCCGTCCCGCCGGCGCGGGACCACGCGCACCGGACGCGCGGCCGAGGCAGCCGCCTCGTCGTGGCCGGGGCTGGCGGGCCGGGTCACCTTGTCCGGCTCGGGGATCAGCAGCTCGCCGATCTGGCAGTCCAGCGCGACGCAGATGATGTCAAGGTCATCGAGCTTGAGCGAGGCAGGCTGGCCCGACCACAGGTGCGACATCTTGCCCGCCGAGATGACCAGCCCGTGGCCGGCGAGCAGGTGCTGCAGCTCCGAGGCCTTCCAGATGCCGCGGTTCGCCGCGGCCAGCCGCAGGTTCCAGCGCATTCAGATCAGCCCCTCCAGCCGCCGCTAGCCCGCCGCTGAGCGGCAGCCCATGCCTGCTCGACATGGTCCCGGTGGACATGCACATACCGCATCGTGGTGGCTACCCAGGCGTGACCCAAAGCCTCCTGGATCGCGATCAGGTCCATCCCGTTCAGGTACAGCTGGGACGCGCAGTAGTGCCGCAGCACGTGCGGGGTGAGCTTGCCGTCCCAGCCCGGCAGGTGCCGGCGCGTCGCCTCAGCCAGCGCCGCGCGCAGCGTATCGGGTCCCAGCCGGCGCCCGCTGGCCTCGCCCGTGCGGCGCTCGGAGGGAAACAGCGGAGCGCCCGGCCGGGTGTGGTCGTCATCGAACTGGCCCCATACGTCCTCGATATACCAGCGCAGCGTCCGTCCCGCGCCGTTGATCAGCGGGGCCATGCGCTCGCGTGGCCCGGACCCGCGCGAGCCCTTGCCATAGCGCACGTGGACCTTCCCGAACGGCCCCAGCTCCCACTTCACGTCGGCCAGGTCCAGCCGGCGCACCTCGTTGGCCCGCAGCCCGATCTCGGCCATCAGCCGGGCCGCCGCGTAGTTCCGCGCTGTCGGCGTGAACTTGCGGCACGTCGCCAGCTCGCCGGCCCACCCGGTGAACAGCCGCGCCACCTCCTCTTCTCCTGGAGGGATCCGCAGGCGGGCGTCCTTGCTGCCCTTGGGCCGGTTCATCTCATCGACCGGGCAGGTCACCATTCGGCCGGTCCGCGCATGCAACTCCGCCTGGTGGCGCAACTCCAGGAACGCGAAGAAGGTCACCAGCGCGCCCGCGCGGGTATGCCGCGTCCCGCTCGCTGCTGCCCGCATCACCCGGCCGAAGTACGCATCGGCGTCGGCTGGCTCCATCTCCCACAGCGGTCGGCCGAACGACTCGCGCACCTGCTCCAGGTTGCTGACCTCGCCGCGGATCGTGCCGTCCGACAGTCCCGCCGACAACCGTGCCAGCACGAACTCTGCCAGCAGGTCGGTCTCGTAATCCGCCAGCTCTTCCGGCGTGACAGGCTGCCGTGCCTCCCGCAGGTCCCGCACCACCGACAGGCCTGAACTCACGCCCCGCTGTTCACAAGAACAGAATCTATCTCACTATCACGGAGTCAAGTTCATGAATCCTGAAACTCCATCGACTTCGATCCAGGGCCGCCGAGCAGGCGCCAATCCGTCCGCAGCCATCACAGCAGACGGCCGAATGCACCTGCAAGATCAACCGAACTCAAGGGATGTCGTACTCTCCTGCTTGAGTTCAGGCGGGCCGGGGGAAGTTCAGCCCGCGCCCGGGAGCCCGATGCGCGAGGCACCGGCCGTGCCGGGGACACGGGCCGCATGACCGGCCCCCGCCATGGCCTGACTGCCGGGCATCGCGTCTCGCCGCTGCGGGCCGGGAGCGTGTGCACCGGTCACCGCCGCGCGAGCGCCGGGGCGATGGCTCCTGCGGCCCCCGCGATCGCGAGCCTCCCGGTATCAGCCCGCCGCCGCCCGGCCGGAGGTGATGCCGAACGGCACCCCGACCGTGGCCGCGTCCGGGTCATCCAGCCGGACCAGGCGCAAGGGTCCCAGGTCAGCGCCGCTTTCCTCCAGCTCGGTGATCATGCCCATCGCGAACGCGACGGCCGGGCGGACCTGCTCGGCCCAGTCATCCGGGCTCTGCCGGTCCCAGCTCCCGGCCAGGACCAGCCGGCCTCCCATAACCGCCCACACCTGCGCGCGGACCTTCGGCTGCCCCCGGGATCCGGTATCAGGGACCACCCGGAGGAGCACGTCGCCGCCGTGGGCGTGCAGCTCGTGCCGGTGCAGGTGCTGGGCGGTGAACCCGCCTCCGGGCTGGCTCTCCGGCGACGTGACCAGCAGCCAGTCCCCGTCCGGGGGCGGGGCCAGCCCGGCCAGGGACAGGACATCGAGATCGTCGCGGTCGAGGTCGTCCGGGATGCCCGGCATCCTGTCGTCAGGGCCGGCCTGCCGCCGGGCGCCGGCGGCTGCGGGCCCGCCCGGCCTGCTCGGGGATCCGGGGAACTGGTATCCACGGTCACTCACCTCCAGGGTCGCTGATGGACTGGCCGCGCGGGTGCGCGCGGCATGCCCGATCAGCGCTCCACTCCGCGCGTGACGTCAAGTCCGGGTGCGCCGGCCGCGCACCGGGCCGCGACATCCCGGCCGGCCTGCCGGTCCGCTGCCGGTGCGGCGGTGCGGCGCCAGGGGGCCGGGGGGCGGCATGACCGCGGAGCCTGCGCGGGCCGCCCGCCCCCAGCAGGCCGCGCCTGCCGTGGAACCGGCCGGGGCGGAGTTAGTCGAGGTGACCTTCACCCCGGCCGAGCCGCAGCTAACCCCCGGCGCGGCCCGGGCTGTCCTGGCCCTGCTGCTGGCCGCCCGGGACAGGGCGCAGGCCAGCGATCGTGCCGAGAGCGGGCGGACTTGAAGTCCGCCGCGGAGTCCAGGTACCACCATGGACCCGGCACGCTGCGTGCCGGCGGCTCCCGGCCGGCGCACCTGGCACGGCCCCGCCCGGCGAGCAGGTGCACGGGAAGGAAAAACGATGACAGGAAAGAAGCCTTCCGGCCGCCCGCACCAGGCCGGGCGGCCCGCCGGCGACTCCGCGACGCGGGCAGAGAGCGGCCCTGGCGCAGCTGCACCGAACAGCCCGCCCCGGGCGGTGCCCGTCGCGTTCTACGGGCGGACCGCCCACGCCGCCGGCACCGGTGACAGCCGGGCAGACCGGCATCGGCAGCTGGCCCTGTGCCACGCGGTAGCCGCCCGCGGCTGGCAGATTACCGCCGAGTTCTTCGATGAGGACTGCCGCGCGGGCTGCCCCTGGCGGTGCCGCCCGCAGGGCCGGTCCCTGCTGGCCGCGCTGTCGGGGCACGGCCGCGTGGCCGCAGCAGTGGCGGTCGCGGACCCGTGGTGCCTGCTTCCCCGCCGCCCTGTGCCCGGCGGCACCGCCATCCTGGCGTGGCTCGCGGTCCGGCGCGTGCTGCTCGTGCTGGCCGGAACCGGCATGGTGATCAGCGCAGCCGAGGAATATGACCTGCTCGGCAGACTCCTGACCATCCCCTCAGGCGGCAGCGCTTCCCGGCTGTCCGTCTGTGATCACCGGGCGCGCGGCAGCCTGCCTCGCCGCCTGGGCGAGCCCAGGTGAGCGCCGCCGTGCTGCCCCCAGGCCCGGAGACAACGTCGCCGGTCCGGCGGTTCGCGTTCTGCGGCCGGGTCTCGACCGAAGACAACCAGGACCCCGACGCGTCCCGGAACTGGCAGATCTCCCGTAGCCGCGCGCTGATCGAGCCGGCCGGCGGGATCATCGTCGCCGAGTACTTCGACATCGGGCAGTCCCGCTCGCTGCCGTGGAAGCGTCGGCCGGAGGCCGCCCGGCTGCTGGCCGACCTCGCCAACCCCGGCCGGGGCTTTGACGCCGTGGTGATCGGGGAGCCGCAGCGGGCGTTCTACGGCAATCAGTACAGCCTGACCATGCCCGCGTTCACCCACTACGGCGTCGAGCTGTGGGTCCCCGAGGTCGGCGGACCGATCGACCCGGACTCTGAGGCTCACGACCTGATCATGTCGGTGTTCGGCGGCATGTCCAAGGGGGAGCGGAACCGGGTCCGCATCCGGGTCCGCTCCGCCATGGCCTCCCAGGCCGCGGTCGAGGGCCGGTTCCTCGGCGGCCGTCCGCCCTACGGCTACCGCATCGCCGACGCCGGGCCGCACCCCAACTCCGCTAAGGCCGCCGACGGCAAGCGGCTGCACAAGCTCGAACCCGACCCGCAGACCGCGTGGGTGGTCCGGCGGATCTTCGCGGAGTACCTGGCCGGGCGCGGCCTGTTCGCCATCGCCGAGGCCCTCACCCGCGACCAGATCCCCTCCCCGTCCCAGTACGACACGGCCCGCAACCCGCACCGCACCGGGGAAGGATGGGCCAAGAGCGCCGTCCGCGCCATCTTGGGCAACCCCCGCTACACCGGCCGGCAGGTCTGGAACAAGCAGCGCAAAGACGAGATCCTCCTCGACGTCAACGACGTCGCCCGCGGCTACGAGACCCGGCTGCGCTGGAACGACACCGGGCAGTGGGTCTGGTCCGAGACCATCGCCCAGGAACCCCTGGTCACCGTCGAGGACTTCGAGGCCGCCCAGGCCATCATGGCCGACGCCGGCCGCGCCCGGCGCAGCAACCGCGAGGCACACCAGCGGATCACGCACCCCTACATCCTGCGCGGGCGCCTGTACTGCGGCTACTGCGGGCGCCGGATGCAAGGCCAGTACAGCAACCACGCCCCCTACTACCGGTGCCGCTACCCGAAGGAATACGCCCTCGCGAGCCACGTCCGCCACCCCGGCAACGTCTACCTCCGCGAAGCCGACATCCTGCCCGCCATCGACAAATGGCTCGCCGTCATCTTCGCGCCGCACCAGCTCACCCGCACCATCCGCGAGCTAGCAGCCCAGCCCCCGGCCGCCGCCCCCGAGCCCGCTGCAGCCAGCGAGGACACCCGCGCCATCATCGCCGACTGCGACGCCCGCCTCGCCCGCTACCAGACCGCCCTCGACGCCGGAGCCGACCCGCAGACCGTCGCCGAGTGGACCCGCCAGGTCAAGGCCGAACGCGCCGCAGCACTCGCCCGCGACGCCAGCCAGATCCGCCGCCAGGCCAGCCGCCAGCTCACCGAAGACGACATCCGAGCCCTCATCATCAGCCTCGGCGACCTGCAAGACGTCATCCGCGCCGCCGATCCCGCCATGACGGCAGCCATCTACGGGCAGCTCGGGCTCAAGGTCACCTACCTGCCCGGACAAGACAAACTCCGGGCCGACGTGACGATCAGCCCGGAGAAATTTCTGGAGCACGTAGACCAATATGGGGTAATGGGTAGTGTCCGAGGGGGGCTTGAACTCCTAGGACGCGGGGGTCATCGAGGTACATCGGCGGACGCGGATATGCCTTCTGAGCAGGCTGGATAGGTAGTTGCTAGCCACCCGAGAACATCGGCGGGCTTCCGGATACACCGGCACGAGTATCACGCGAAGTATCACGGCGCCCCGCTCGCTGCGGCTGGCGGGGCGCCTTTACTTTGCCTGCGCCACGAATGTGCCCATCGGGGAGCTTTCCACCAGGCCGTCTTCCTGGAGAGCCACCAGGGCCTTGCGGGCCGTGGTGTGTGCCACCCCATATTCCTGGTGCATGGAGACGATCGACGGCAGCCGGTCCCCCGGCGATAGCTCGCCGGACTCAATTTGCGCACGTAGCAGCGCGTAGAGCTGCCTCCACGGCGCAACCGGGCTGCCTCGGTTGATCATGCGTCAACGATAGAAGGCCGCCACCTGCGGCAATGAACTACCGCACACGGTAGCGTACGACCGCACACGAGTGTAAGACTGTCAACGGCACAGTACAGAGCGGCCCCGGCCGGCGCGCGAACGCCAAACCGGGGCCTGACCGGAAACGAGGTCCGGCTATGCATGATCATCTCAGCCCTGTCGCTGGCGCACCACCAGACCCCGGCGGCGAGCTTCAGCGCAGGTTCGGCGACCGCTGGCAGATCGAGCTGGAAGACCTCGGCGTCTGGTCCGCGGTCCGCAGGAGCCAGGACGGCCGGCACATCCGGTGCATCGTCGGACGCACCGCGGCCGAGCTGGCCGGCAAGCTGGAGACCGCCGAGACGGTGGAACCATGAGCAGCGAACGTGACCTGCACCGGGTCAGGGCAGTGCACCCGGACTGGACGATCAGGTGTGAGGCCCGCCCTGAATGGGCGGCCTACGTTGCCCAGCGTGCCCAGGTCATCACCACGCTCATGCTGAACGAGCTGGAGACCAGGCTCGCCAGGGAGATCCCGGCCGGAGCTGACCCGCGGATCATAGCTGCCAGGGAGCTGCTGGGCGCGCACCACCAGCCGCTTGTCATGGCCCCTGGTGACCTGAGGCCGCTGCTGAGCCGCCACCAGCGGGGGCTGGCCGGGCTGCTCGATGTCCTCGGGCAGAAGGCTGGGTGGTGATCACGCCGTCCGGGACCGGCGGCAGGCTGGAGGTGTCAGTCAGGCTGCTTGACCTGCGACGCCTGCTCGCTCTCGTAGATTCTGAGGCCGTCGCTCTTTGCGCTGCTTGGGCGAACGCGGGTTCGCCCTGCTCAACCAGCGCTGGCGCACCCTGCAGCACATCACCGCCAGCCCTGGCAAGATCAGTGACATCGCCCGCGCCGCGCTCGTCCTCACCCATTTCGAGCACGGTTACCTCACCTGAATGCAGGTGCGGCTGCCCTGGGGTGAGCTTGATGATGCGGCGAGGCCAGGCTGCTGCGCAGCGGGACTGGTGTTCGGGGCCGGCAGGTGTGCTCAGCCACCGGTCTGCCCGCAGCGAGTAGCATCCGCCCCGTGGCTGGGCGGATGCACACCAAGCGGGGCGCCGGGCCCGGGGAACTCGCGATGTACCGGATCTTGGCTTCCCTGGCGCCTGCTTACAACGATCGCTTCACCGCGTTGCTGCTTCCCGCCGCGATCACCATCGACCCCACCCGGGGACTGCTTGTCTTGCCCCACTACGACGGCGAGGACCTTGATGCCTTGTGGAGCGAGCCCGACGGCGGTGCTGAGCTCGGCATCGGCCTGGCCTCCGCCATCCCGGCTGTCCTGGAAGACCTGGCACGCATCGACACCCGCCGCGTGACCAGCGACCCGGTGCTAGCGCACATCCCCGGCCTGGTCGTCGACCACACCGCGGCCCTCACCCGGTCCGCAGGCACCGCCCACCGGCTCACCCGCGCTGGCCTGCTCTCCCCGACGACTGCGCCAAGGCCGAGCGGCTGCTGGCCCACCGGCAGCTCACGCCCATAATCGTCAACAACGGCGACTTCTATCCCAGAAACCTCATCGTGCAGCCATCCGGCCGCATCGTGATCGTCGGAAGTCTCCACCGGGGACGGCGATCTAGGTCCAGGCGCCGAACAACGACCCGTTCCGTGCTTTGGCATCTATCGCGCTGGCCGCTTCCGGGCGGTTCGCGCGGATCCCTTGTCACGGACGGCCGCAATCGCTGTGTCATACAGGACGCCGATGTCGACCCGGCCGTCCTGCGCTGCCCATGCCTCCGCAGCCAGCGACAGGCACGTCAGCGCGGCACCCACGATAGCCCGGGCGACCAACTCGAGGTCACCTTCCGGCACGTCGCCCACGGTTCGCAACCGAACGGCGATTTCGGGCGCAAGGAGCGTCATCCAGTTCATCCGCTTGTCCATATAGCGAGCCCGCAGCGTCGGGGTCCCATAGATCATTTTCGTGAGGACTAGTTGATGCTCATCGTTGTAGTCGGGCAGTCGGCGGAGGGAGTCGAAGGCTGCCCGTAGCGCGTCCCACGGCGAGGCATCCGCGGGCTGTGCGGCCAATGCCGATGCCACCACCTCGCCCTGCGGTGCTAGGTGCCCCAGGACCAGGTCCTCCTTGCCAGCGAAGTAGCGGAAGAACGATCGGCTGCTGATGCCAACCTCTTCGGCAATCTGCATCGTTGTCGTGGCATCAAAGCCCTGCTTGACGAACAGACGCATCCCAGTCTCGACAACCTTCTGCCGCACCGCCTGCCGAGATTGCTGCCAGTAGCCCGCGACGTCGTTCATCCCTGCATTATGTCACCCGTCGACTGCCTGACATCTGATGCCTTGTTGACAGTCACTGACAGACAGTCGTACGATGCCTGCATGACAGTCACAGCACTGAAGACAGGGAATGACGCGATCCGCGACACCCGCCGCAACGTCCTGGCGGCGACTGCCCTCCTGCTTGCCGCGGCCACGTTCGTCGTGGCGGAGGCCGTCACCGCCGCGGCATGGGACCACCCCGCGTACAGCTACGCGAACGACTTCGTCAGCGACCTGGGCGTGCCGGGCCCGCCCACAGTGTTCAAGGGACACGTTGTCCACTCCCCGCTGGCCCTTCTGCTCAACACCGCCTTCATCGTCAACGGGGCGCTGGTCGTCATCGCGGCCGCCCTGCTGCTGCGGCCTCGCCGGCAAGGTCGGCTAGCACGCTGGCAGTTTCGGCTCGTCATCGGATATGGCCTCGGGCTGTTCATCGCCTCCCAATACCACGAGGTGCCGAACTGGATGCTGCCCTGGCACGCCCTCGGCGCAACGCTGATCATCGGCGGCGGCAACATCGCCGTGTTCCTGACCGGCCGGCTGGGCGGCCCGGCTCGGCCTACCAAGCTGGCTGGCGCGTGTCTTCACCGGGCTCGGCGCCGTCGGCTTCGCCTTCTTCCTGATCGTCCAGGTCCTCGTCGTGGTGGACAGCGCTGTCCTGCCCCACAACATCGGCACCCTCGAGCGGGTGGCTGCTTATCCACTGCTGTTCGCGCAGCTCGCCGCCGGGGTAGGCCTGTTGGTCGAAGCCACCCAGTTGCGTCGCCGCAACCTCGCTCTCGCCCGGTGACACATCCGAACGAGCCCCGGAAGGGACCTCACATGGACGCGACGAAGGTGCGCTGGCCCGACGCCCATGCTCCCGAGGGTGCCTCTATCTACGCCGCGAACCACACCCGGACCACCGCCGACCCGGAGCTCGTCTGGGCCTGGCTGATCCGCCCCGACCAGTGGCATCGCTTCTACGGCAACGCCAAACTCATCCGCCACCGCTCGGGCCCCTGGCCGCAGCTCGGGCTCGGCAGCTGCTTCTCCTGGATCACGTTCGGGGCCCTGGTGACCACCGAGGTCACCGAGTTCGAACCGCTCAGGCGGTTGGCCTGGGCCGGGCGCGGGCTCGGCGCAACCGCGTACCACGTGTGGCTACTCGACGGCGACGGTCCCGAATGGGAAATCGTGACCGAGGAGACCGAGCGCGGGTTCCTGCCGACGCTGGCCCGGCCGTGGCTGAGGCCGGCGATGCTGCGCCAGCACCAGCGGTGGATCGAGCAGCTCGCTCGCCTTGCCGAGAGTGGGGAAAGGCCGCGGATCCGCTGAGCGCAGGTGCTCGACACAGTAACCCGAGTTGGCTCATTTAAGTACGAAGTTCCGTGCGCCCAGCGCATCAGGAGGTGATTGTTCAGCGGTCATGACCTGATCAGAAGCTCGTCGTCGCCTGCCGGTGTAAGTCCGGTCCGGGTAGTCGCCAGGGAGCCCGGTAGCAGGCTGGCGGCCTGGTCTGGAAACGGGCCGGGCCGAAGCCCAGCGTCGAAAGCCCTTTCAAAGGAGGGGAGCAACTGAGCGGTCCGTAGCATCAAGCGAAGCCTGCCGCGTCGTTAGGGGATAAGACAGTGCCGAGCCGCGGGAATCACGGCGAAGGCCATGGAAGCGGTGTAGATCCTGGAAGTGCAGCCGCGAGGGGACTGTCCGGCGTAGAGGGCGCGGAACGTTCAGAAGGTGACGGCGGGAACTGGGGAGGCCCTCCCCGGCCGAAGCGGGCTCGCGGTGCCCGCGGAGCAGCCCCGCCTTATAACCGGTGAGGAGCCGGGAAGCAGGCGTGGCGCCGGGAGGGAGTCGGAGGCGGCCGTAGTACCGGTCGGACCTGCAGGACAACACAACCTGCAGGGAGGGAAGGGGAGACTGGGAGACCTCTAACCCCCACAGCCCCTTCCACGCCGTCGACCATCCCGAGAACGTGGCAGCGGTCTTCTACACCCACATGTGGGGCAACCCTGCCTGGCAGGCCACCTACTGCAACGCCCTCAGCGAGCGGTTCGGCTACTCCCGGCCAGCTTCGCCAAGGGCGTGGTGATCGCGGCACTCGCACTGGCCAACATGTGGCTGAACGACAACCGACCTGCACCTGGCGGCCATCCAGGCATCGACCATCACCAGCGCACTCGCCAAGGCGCCAGTCCTGCGATCTGCGGAAGATACGGTCGGCGTCGTCAGCGCTGGCGGCGTGCCCAAGCACGTGATGGCCGTATTCATGGGCGGCCGTGAATCGCTGCAATGACAGCGGGCGCTGCGCGTTGATGACGATCCCGGCGGTATCGCCGTAGCGGCGTGGTGGGTGCTGGCGATGACGGGCATGCGGCGCGGTGAGCTGCTCGCGCTGCGGTGGTCGGACATCAACCTGGACGCGGGCACGATCACCATCCGCCGGAGCGTGGGCGTCGTCCGTAACAAGGGCCAGGGCGCGGCCGTGACCGAGGGCCCGACCAAGACGAGCAAGCCGCGGGTCATCGACATCGACCCGGCCACCGTCGCCATCCTCCGGGCCCGGAAGCGCGACCGCGGGTCGCTGGCGCTGGCGCTGGCCCGGGATGACTCGCTCGTGTTCGGCGACCTCGAAGGGCACCACCTGCACCCGGAGAGGTTCTCCAGGTCGTTCAAGTCCGCGCAGGCGAAGTGCCGCAGGGCACTCGGCGACGGTGCTCCGCCGGAGATCAGGACTCATGATCTCCGGCACACGCATGCGACGTTGCTGCTACAGGATCGCGAGCCGATCGGAACCGTCTCCGAGCGGCTCGGGCACGCCTCGGAGACCATCACCCTGACCGTCTACAGCCACGTCATGCCCGGCGACCAGAAGCGCGCAGCCGACCGGTTCGCTGCCCTCATCAGGGAGGCGTGATGGTGCTCATCTACCACGTCACCACGACGGAGGCCGCCGACAGCATCATGGCCGGTGGCTTCGAGGACCGTAGCGTCTGGGCTTTCAGCCAGCGCATCGTGCGTGGCACGTTCTTCTGCGGCTGGCCCGCCCATGATCTGGCCGGTGCTCCGAACACGTCGGGACGTGCAGTGCTCGCGGTGGTCGTGCCAGAGGACGCGCTGAAGCCGTACTTCATCCCCGACCACAACCCCGCCCCGATGTGGATCGTGCCTTCCGAGGTGGCCAACCGGTATCCCGTCCGGCTCGCCGAGAGCAGTGAGATGCCTCAAGTATCAGATCGGTATCACGAGGCCCTGACAATCTTGCCTCTGAGCCTCTGACCAGCGAAAATTACGTGTCCGAGGGGGGACTTGAACCCCCATGCCCTTTACGGGCACTAGCACCTCAAGCTAGCGCGTCTGCCTATTCCGCCACCCGGACGAGCACGGCGTCGGGACGCCGGGCCAGCCGCATCACGATAGCAAATCAGGGCGGCTGCGGCGAAGGGGCAAGCGGCAAAACGGCCCGGTCCGGGCGGTGCCAGCCGGCCCGGGCCTCGGTCTGGAGCAGCCGGAAGCCAGATGCGACGATGGCCGGATGACCGAGAACCCAGCCGCCAGCGGGGCCGGCGCCCACGACGACGTGGCCGCCCTGGCCAGCGACCTGATCAGGATCGACACAACGAATCCCGGCGACCACTCCGGGCCGGGAGAACGGAAGGCGGCCGAGCACGTCGCCGCGCTGCTCGCCGAGGTCGGCCTGGAACCGACGGTACTCGAATCCCGCCCGGGCCGTACCAGCGTGGTGACCAGGATCGCCGGCGAGGACCCGTCCAGGCCGGCGCTGCTGATCCACGGCCATCTCGATGTGGTGCCCGCCGATGCGGCGGACTGGCAGGTGCACCCGTTCTCTGGCGAGATCAGCGATGGCTGCGTCTGGGGCCGCGGCGCGGTGGACATGAAGGACATGGACGCGATGATCCTGGCCGTGGTCAGGCAGCGGCTCCGCGCGGGCCGCAGGCCGCCGCGCGACGTGGTGCTGGCCTTCCTGGCCGACGAGGAGGCGGGCGGCGTCTACGGGGCGCGCTGGCTGGTGGACAACCACCCGGGCCTCTTCGATGGAGTGACTGAGGCGATCGGCGAGGTGGGCGGTTTCAGCGCGCAGGTCGGCGGCCAGCGCATGTACCTGATCCAGGTCGCCGAGAAGGGCATGGCCTGGATGCGCCTGACCGCGCGGGGCCTCGCTGGCCACGGCTCCATGCTGAACTCGGACAACGCGGTCACCGAACTGGCCGAGGCCGTGGCCAGGATCGGCACGCACTCCTGGCCGCTTCAGTTGACCCCCGCCGTGCGAGCCTTCCTCAGCGAGACCTGTGCCGCCCTCGGCATTGATTTCAGCGATAACGGATGTCGCGCGGCGGTCGAGCAGCTCGGCCCGATCTCCCGCCTGGTGGGAGCGACCCTGACCAACACGGCCAACCCGACCATGCTGGCGGCCGGTTACAAGGTGAACGTCATTCCACAGCTGGCCACGGCGCAGGTGGACGGGCGGTTCCTGCCCGGGCATGAGGAAGACTTCCTGGCCGAGCTCGACGCCCTGATCGGTCCCGGTGTCCGCCGCGAGTGGGTGCACCACGACATCGCCCTGGAGACCACGTTCGACGGCGACCTGTGCACCGCGATGACGGCCGCCTTGCTGGCGCAGGACCCGGCGGCGCGCGTCGTGCCGTACTGCCTGTCCGGCGGCACCGACGCCAAGTCTTTCTCCAGGCTCGGCATCAGGTGCTTCGGGTTCGCCCCGCTGCGGCTGCCCGCCGAGCTGGACTTCGCCGGCATGTTCCATGGCGTCGACGAGCGGGTCCCGGTGGACGCGCTGGAGTTCGGGGTTCGCGTCCTGGATGGCTTCCTGGATCGCAGCTAGGACGTCGTCCCAGGTCAGGACGGATAACCCAGCGGCAGACGAGCCGGGAGGTGTCCGGACCCGCGCCTTTGTTTCGGCAGTTACCCGCCGCGCACAATGAGTAGTGATATGGTTACTCAATGTATGAGGCTGCCATTCCGGGGCGCGCCCCTGCCAATAGCGCCCCGGAAGGCAGCCGAACACCGGGCCGGCATCGACGAGGAGGGTCGCCTGTGTCGCCGGAACAGGTACGGGTCTTAGGGCCGTCACCGGACGGTTGGGCTGAGCCGAGGCAGCACTGGGCCGGGCTCGGCGCGAGAGCCTGGTACCTGGGTTGCTTGATCCTCGAAGCCGGCAGCGGGCCACGGCTCGCTCTTGCGGTCACGGCCGGCCCCGTCCTAGCGGCGCAGGGTCCGGCCGTGACCGCCCATCACATTCCCGCAATGGTTCGCTGAGCAGCCACGATGGCCGTCTCACCAAGCTCTGCGCAATCAGATGGTAGCTATCCGTTGTTAAGCAAGAACAGAACGTGATAATGGCGAGGAGTAAGAGAATGGATACATGGGCCGTGTTGGCGGCGAAGCCGGCCGCCATCGCAACGGGTTCCGGAGTCAGCCTGGTTCCGGCCATCGGGACGGCCGCAGAGCAGTTCGAACCGAACGGGGATCAGCAGGCTCCGGCCGCCGAGCAAGCCCCGGGCCAGGATGATTCAGACTCACGGCGGGACGGGTTCGCGGGCGACCGGGCGGAGGACGGCGCGGGCGAGGGCGGTTACCAGAGCCGGCACCGGCTCGGGGAGGGCAGCCCGATCCGGCGGCCCCGCCGGGAAACCCGCCGCACCGCGCCCAAGCACGCTGCGCCTCCGTCCAGCTTTGCCAGCCAGTTGGCCGACATGTTCGCCGGGCCTCACGGTACTCAGCACCGCCCGGCACTGACCGGCCGCCCGCCCGTCCGGCACCGCCCGGCTGCCCGGCACCGAGTGGCCGCCCGCCCGTCTGGGCCCGGGAATTCCCATCGAGTGGACTCGGGGTTCGGTCAGGTTATCCAGTACCGGATCCCGAATCCACTCGCCTGTGGTCGGGCTGACATCATCGGCCGCGGTCATCGGGTTCGGCGCTGGCGTCGCGCTGGCGCGGCTGGGTCACGGCTGCGGCCTGCGGGCGGCGCGGGCGGCGCTGGGGCGATGAGGACGGTCGGCGGGGGGCGCTGACGCCGCGAGGGGCACGCTGGGCGGACGGCGCCGGCGTCGAGGGGACGGTTTAGCCGGGAGGCGCTGCTAGCGTGCCGGGAACCGTGACAGCGGCATGCGGGCCGAGCCTGGCAGTTGCGCGCGGCCTGGGCGGATGATCGGCCGCCGCAGCGTTGCTTTCCTGCTGCCATCGGCGTACAGCGAGACACGGGCAAGTTCCCAGTGCCCGTACTCAGCGTGATCGGTCAGGATCCGCCGGGCCACGTCCCTGGTCGTTCCGCGGGGCAGATACAGCACAAGGTAGGAGTAGTCAGCCATCACCTTCATTGTGCGCGACCCGGGCGGTGGTTCAATCAGCGTTGGGGAAACGCGTCAGGCGATGAAGGGAACACACGGCCTGCCGCGGCGGGTTGATGGATGAGGATGAAGCAGCGGTCGCGCCGCCACCGGGCGGCGGGACCGGTCGTAGCGGCACCACACAGGCCGTAATGTCGGCGCTAATGCGGGGCCGCCTGCGGTAGCCTCCTGGGCGTCCGCGGATGTGAGGGTGAAGAGCGTGGCAGCAAGGACAAGTTCAGCCGTTAGGGATACGAAGGCTGACGGTGCCGCAGCCGGGAACGGCCGCCGGCGGCTCGTGATTGTCGAGTCGCCGGCTAAGGCACGCACCATTGCCGGGTACCTCGGCAAAGGCTACGTCGTCGAATCCAGTATTGGCCACATTCGTGACATGCCGGATAAGGCCGCTGAAATCCCAACGAAATATCGCAAAGAGGCCTGGTCTCGGCTCGGTGTCAACGTGGACGCGGACTTCGAGCCGCTCTACGTGGTCAATGCCGACAAGCGGCAGCAGGTGTCCAAGCTCAAGCAACTGCTGAAGGACGCCGACGAACTGCTGCTCGCCACGGATGAGGACCGCGAGGGCGAGGCGATCGCCTGGCACCTGCTCGAAGAGCTCAAGCCGAAGGTCCCGGCTCACCGTATGGTCTTCCACGAGATAACTCCCGAGGCGATCGCGCAGGCCGTCGCCAACCCGCGGGAGATGGACGACGGGCTGGTCGAGGCGTACCAGACCAGGCGGGTGCTGGACCGGCTGTACGGCTACGAGGTCTCGCCAGTGCTCTGGAAGAAGGTCATGCCGCAGCTGTCCGCCGGGCGGGTGCAGTCGGTGGCGGTCCGCCTCGTGGTGGACCGGGAGCGGGAGAGGATCGCGTTCCGCGGGGCTCGGTACTGGGACCTCGAGGCCGTGTTCGGCACCGTCGGGCACGCTGCCGCTGACCAGGTCGGCGCGGCTGAAGCCGATAGCGATGTGTCCTCGTTCCCGGCCGCTCTGGTCGCCGTCGACGGCCGTCGGGTGGCCCAGGGCCGCGACTTCAGTCCCACCGGCGAGCTGCGGTCCGCCGACATCCTGCACCTGGACGGCGAGCTGGCGGCCGCCCTCGCCGACCGGCTGGACGGCGCGGATTTCACTGTCTCGTCGGTGGAGCGCAAGCCATACCGCCGGTCGCCGTACGCGCCGTTCCGCACTACGACGCTGCAGCAGGAGGCCTCCCGCAAGCTCGGCTTCTCGGCCAAGTACGCGATGCAGGTCGCCCAGCGGCTGTACGAAAACGGCCACATCACGTATATGCGGACCGACTCCACCACGCTGTCCAAGACCGCGATCTCGGCCGCCCGGGCGCAGGCGCGCGAGCTGTACGGCGCCGACTACGTGCCGGACGCGCCGCGCATCTACGCCAGCAAGGTGAAGAGCGCGCAGGAGGCGCACGAGGCGATCAGGCCGGCCGGCGATGCCTTCCGCACCCCGGCTCAGACCGGCCTGCACGGGGATGAGCTGCGCCTTTACGAGCTGGTCTGGAAGCGGACAGTGGCCTCGCAGATGAAGGACGCCACCGGGGAGTCGGTCTCGGTCCGGGTAACCGGCGCGTCGAGCGCGGGGGAGCAGGCCGAGTTCGCCGCCTCCGGCAAGGTGATCGGCTTCTACGGGTTCCTGAAGGCCTACGTCGAGGGATCCGACGACCCCGAAGCCGAGCTGGACGACAACCAGCGCCGGCTGCCTGCGCTGGCCGAGGGCGACCCGCTGACCGCGCTCAGTCTGGCCGCCGCCGAGCACGCCACCAGGCCGCCTGCCCGGTACACCGAGGCTTCACTGATCAAGGAGCTGGAAGACCGCGAGATCGGCCGGCCGTCCACGTACGCCTCGATCATCGGGACCATCCTGGACCGGGGCTACGTTTTCAAGAAGGGGACCGCACTGGTTCCCTCGTTCGTCGCCTTCGCCGTCGTGACGCTGCTGGAACGGCACTTCGCCCAGCTGGTCGACTACGACTTCACCGCGCGGATGGAGGCGGCGCTCGATGAGATCGCCCGGGGCGAGGCCGGCCGGGTGCCCTGGTTGCGCAGGTTCTACTTCGGCACCGACGGCGAGGAAGGCCTCAAGGAGCTGGTCAGCGACCTGGGCGACATCGATGCCCGGGACGTCAGCTCGTTCCCGCTGGCGGGCACCGACATCGTGGTCCGGGTCGGCCGGTATGGCCCGTACCTGGAGCGCGATGGCCAGCGGGTCAACGTGCCGGAAGGCACCGCGCCGGACGAGCTGACCCCCGAGCTCGCCACCGAGCTGCTGAACCGGCCGAGCGGGGACAAGGTGCTCGGGACCGATCCGCAGACCGGCACCACGATCGTGGCCAAGGCCGGACGGTTCGGCCCGTACGTCACCGAGCAGCTCCCCGAGAACGCGCCGGCCTTGGCCAAGCCGCGGTCATCCTCGCTGCTGAAATCGATGGACCTCGACAGCGTGACGCTCGACGATGCGCTGCGGCTGCTCACCCTGCCCCGGACACTCGGCGAGATCGACGGTGAGCCGGTGACCGTTCAGAACGGGCGTTACGGGCCCTATGTGAAGAAGGGCACAGACAGTCGTTCCCTTCAGGCCGAGGACCAGATGTTCACGGTCACCCTGGACGAGGCGAGGGAAATGTTCGCCCAGCCCAAGTCGCGCGGCCGGGCGGCCCGCGCGGCAGCGGCGCCGCCGCTGCGCGAGCTGGGCACCGATCCGGCCAGCGGCAAGCCGATCGTGCTCCGGGAGGGCCGCTGGGGACCATATGTCAGCGACGGCGAGACCAACGCCTCGCTGCGCAAGGGCGATACCGCGGAGTCCATTACCGAGCAGCGCGCCGTTGAGCTGCTGGCCGAGCGGAGGATGTCCACGCCTGCGCCACGGCGGAAGGCCGCATCGGCCCGGCCGGCCCGCGCCACGCGGCCAGCCGCCAAGGCGGCCGCGCCCAGGCCGGCTGCGCCCAGCCGGCCGCAGCCCGCAGCAAGAAGAGCTGACCTGGCCGAGCTCGGCCGCGGGCCGGCCTCAGCCCGGCATCGGCAAGCCTTCCGGTCGGCTGCGGGGTAAGCCGGCCGTTCTGCCGATACCCTGGCGCCGTGAACTTTAGATCCCCTTTGGGTGGCGGCCGGGGCGGCGCGCTGTCCATCAAGCCGTTCCGGCGGCTGTGGATCGCGGGCTCGCTGTCCAGCCTGGGCGACTGGCTGAGCCTGCTGGCGCTGACTGCGCTGGCGTTCTCCCTGACCGGCCAGCACGGCGCCACCGCGCAGGTGACCGCGGTCAGTGGTGTCTGGCTGGCTTCGCTGCTCCCCGCGCTGGTGCTCGGCCCGGTGGCCGGGGCGGTCGCCGACCGGTTCGACCGGCGGATCAACATGATCGTCGGCGACGTGCTGCGCGCGGTGCTGTACCTGTCCATCCCGGTGAACTTGTCGCTGGGCCTGGTCAACAAGCTGACCTGGATGTACATCGTGCAGTTCCTGGCCTCCTGCGCGTCGCTGTTCTGGACGCCGGCCAAGGACGCCGTGATCCCGAACCTGGTCCCGCCGGACCGGCTCGAGCAGGCCAACCAGCTGAGCCTGTTCACGACCTACGGCACCGCCCCGATCGCCGGGCTGGTCTTCAGCCTGCTCGCGATGGTCAGCCGGGCACTCGGCTCGATTTCCCCGTACTTCTCCACAAATCAGGTCAACCTCGCGCTGTATTTCAACGCGGTGACCTTCGTGGTGTCGGCTCTGACGATCTTCACTCTCCGGGAGATCGGCCAGCGCCGGCCGGCCCGCGAGGTCTCCGAACCATCAGTGGCCAAAGCCATCTGGAACGGCTGGCGCTTCATCGGCCGGAACCAGGTGGTCCGCGGGATCGTCATCGGCATGGTCGGGGCGTTCGCGGCGGCGGGCGTGGTCGTGGGCCTCGGGCGGTCCTATGTGTCGGACACGCTGCACGGCGGCGACGCGGGCTGGGGCGTCGTCTTCTCGGCGATCTTCGTCGGAATCGCCTTCGGCATGGTCGTCGGCCTGCGCATCCTGCGCGGTTTCTCCCGGCGCCGGCTGTTCGGCCTGACCATCGCGTTCGCGGCTATCCCGCTGGCCCTGTGCGCGCTGATCCCGAACCTGGTCGTAGTCACCATCCTGGTCGTCTTGCTGGGATCGTGCGCGGGGATCGCCTATGTGACCGGCTATACGATCGTCGGCCTCGAGGTCGACGACGACACCCGCGGCCGGACGTTCGCGTTCCTCCAGTCGGCCATCCGGGTGATCTTGTTCGCGGTGATCCCGGTAGCGGCGGTGCTGGCGGCCGCGCTGAGCGCTGCGATCCGCGCCGCATCGGGCTCGGCCACCGTGCGGCTCGGTAACGTTCACTACGCCAACGTCGGCATCAACCTGGTGCTCCTGATCGGCGCGGCCGTTGCGCTGCTGCTGGGGACGATCTCCTACCGGCACATGGACGACCGGCGGGGCGTGCCGCTGCTGGCCGACCTGAACTCGGTGTTCCGCGGCGAGCCGTTCGTGCCGACGCCGGCGCACGCCAACGGCAGCCAGCCCGCCGGCAGCCGCGGGCTGCTGCTCGCCCTGGAAGGCGGGGAAGGGGCCGGCAAGTCCACCCAGGCCAGGCTGTTGGCGATCTGGCTGCGTGATCAGGGCTATGACGTGATCGCCACCCTCGAGCCTGGCGCGACCAAGGTAGGGATGCGGCTGCGCGCGCTGCTGCTGGACACTAGCCACACCGGCCTGTCGCCCCGGTCTGAGACGCTGATGTACGCGGCTGACCGGGCCGAGCACGTCGCGTCGGTGATCCGCCCCGCGCTGGAGCGCGGCGCGATCGTGGTCACCGACCGGTACGTGGATTCCTCGCTGGCCTACCAGGGAGCCGGCCGGCTGCTGCCGGTCAGCGAGGTGGCCACGCTGAACCACTGGGCCACCGGCGGACTGACGCCCGACCTGACCATCGTCCTCGACCTGCCGCCGGTGGTGGGCCTGCAGCGGCGGGAGCGGTCGGGTGACCGGCTGGAGGCCGAGCCCACGGCGTTTCACGAGCGGGTCAGGCGCGGGTTCCTCGAGCTGGCTGAGGAAGAGCCAGAGCGGTACCTGGTGCTGGACGCGACCAGGCCGTCGGCCGAGCTCAGCCGGGAGATCCAGGACCGGGTCCGGGAACTGCTTCCCGACCCGGTGCCGATGACCGCCGAGGAGATCACCGGCAGCATCCCGGCGGTCCGGGAATGAGTCGGGCGGGCCGCCTTCGCCGAGCTGGCTGGCCAGGAAGCGGTCGTCGGCCAGCTGCAGGCCGCGGCGGCAGCCGCCGCCGCGGCCGTCGAGGCGAGGATCCCGCGGTACCGCCGGGCCGCTGCAGTCGCCGGGAGGACGGGCGACGCGTCTCGGGGCTACCGGGCCGCGCGCTGGTCACGGGACGCCGGGTCGCAGGGCGCCGGGCGGCCCGCCCGAGCTGAGGCTGGCGCTCGCTGGCCATGACGCATGCGTGGCTGTTCACCGGGCCGCCCGGGATCCGGCCGCTCGGTCGCGGCCCGCGATTTCGCGGCCGCGCTGCTGTGCGATCGCCAGGGCTGCGGCGAGTGCTCGTCGTGTCACCAGGTCGCCGGCGGGACGCACGCCGACCTGCTGCTGGTCCGGCCCGACGGGCTGTCCTACGGGGTCCGGCAGACCAGGGAGCTGGTGCTGCGGGCCGCCGCTGCGCCGGTCTACGGGCGCTGGCGCGTCGTCCTGTTCGAGGACGCCGACCGGGCCACCGAGCAGGCCGCCAATGCGCTGCTCAAGGCGATTGAGGAGCCGTCGCCGCGGACGGTGTGGCTGCTGTGCGCGCCGTCGGCGGCCGACCTGCCCACGACGATCAGGTCGCGATGCCGCCTGATCACCCTGCGCACCCCGCCCACCGCGGCCGTCGCCGAGGTGCTGACCCGCGAGGGCGTCAGCGAGAAGCAGGCGCTCGCCGCGGCCCGGGCCGCGCAGGGGCACATCGGCCGGGCCCGGCGGCTGGCCACCGACCCGGAGGCGGCCCGGCGGCGGGCCGAGGTGCTGCAGGTCCCGCTGCAGGTCGGCTTGCCCCAGCCGGGCGGCGGTCTTGGCCAGGCCTTCGCGGCGGCCGCTGCGCTGGTCAAGGCGGCCGAGGCGGAGGCCGCCGCCGCCACGGAAGAGCTTGACAGGCCAGAACGGGATGCGCTGCGGCAGGCGTTCGGAGAGGGCTCGACCGGCAAGGGGGTGGCGGCCGCGGTCCGCGGCTCGGCGGGCGCGATGCGGGAGCTGGAGGACCGGCAGAAGTCCCGCGCCACCCGGCTGAAGCGGGACTCGCTGGACCGGGCGCTGCTCGACCTGGCCGGGTTCTACCGGGACGTGCTCGCCGTCCAGTTCGGCGCCGAGGTCGAACTGGCCAACGCCGGCCAGCACGATGAGCTGGCCAAGCTCGCCGCGGCCGGCTCGCCGGAGGCGACGGTGCGCAAGATCGAGGCGATCATGGCGTGCCGGGAGCGGCTGGCCGCCGCCGTGGCTCCGCTGCTCGCCGTCGAGGAGATGACCCTCGCCCTGGCCGGCCGCTAGTCCCGGCTCGGCTCGCCGGCCCGAGCCGGCCGCCATGTCCGGACGCCGGTTCGCCATCAGCCGGACGCCGGTCCGGCCTGCGGCTCGGGCCGCCGGCACCCGGCGCGGCACCGGCTGCTGCCGTAGCCAGCGTACCTGCGATGAACCAGGTTCCACTTGTACCGCGAATGTTTCCTGATCGAAAAGCTGACGGACCTAAATCCGTCAGGCGAAGATGCGGTGGCACCAAGATCCGGTACAAGTCAAACTGGATGCCGGCTCTCGACGGCGCCAGGTGAGACGCGCTGGAGTGAGCTGGCGGGCAGGACAGACGGGCCCGCGATATCCGTTACGGGGCAAAAAAGACAGCGCCGGGGAGACGCCCGTCGTGATCGCACCGTAACCTGAGCGGGTGGGCATGATGATGGCGGTCAGCTTCGAGCGGCATGGCCGGCTCTACTACCTGGACCCCGGGCCGCATACGCCGACGGTCGGGACCAAGGTGCTGGTGCCCACCGACGCGGGCCCGGAGGTGGCCGAGTGCATCTGGGCGCCGCAATGGGTGGACGATGAGATCGGCGGCCTGCCGGTCTGCGCGGGGCTGGCCACCGAGGACCACCTGGCCAGGGACGAGACCAACCGGACCAGGCGGGCCGAGGCACGGGTCGCCGCGCGGCGGCTGGTGCGCGAGCTCGAGCTGCCGATGAAGATCATCGCGGTCGACTACGTCGATGCGCCCAGCGTGTTCACGATCTACTTCAGCGCGCCGCGCCGGGTCGACTTCCGGGCACTGGTCCGGGACCTCGCCGAGCGGCTGCGCGCCCGGGTCGAGCTCCGGCAGATCGGGCCGCGCGATGAGGCCCGGCTGCAGGGCGGGATCGGCCCGTGCGGCCGGGACCTGTGCTGCGCAACGTTCCTCAAGGACTTCGAGCCGGTCTCGGTGCGGATGGCCAAGGACCAGGACCTGCCGGTGAACCCGCTGCGGATCGCGGGTGCCTGCGGGCGGCTGATGTGCTGCCTGAAGTACGAGCATCCGCTGTACCAGGACTTCCGGCAGAAGGCCCCGCGGCTGGGCTCCTCGGTCGAGTCGCCGGACGGGCCGGGCACGGTGGTCGGGCATAACGTGCCTGCCGACCAGGTCGTGGTGAAGCTGGCTGAGGACGGACGGCGTTGCGCGTGCCCGCGGGCCAGCGTCTGCGGGTCCAGGCAGGCCTACGAAGCTAAGTACCACCCCGGGCAGGAACCGGGCGGGGACCGGTAGACTCCTTGCGCTGTCGCTCTCGCAGCGGCACGCCGCCTTAGCTCAGTCGGCAGAGCGGTTCACTCGTAATGAACAGGTCGTCGGTTCGATTCCGACAGGCGGCTCCAGGAAATCGCACTTCAGACCCATGATCAGTGATCAAGTTAGATGCTTGTCACCCTTAGGGGAGCCAAACGGGGAGCCAAGCGCTTGTAGGCTTCCTTTATGGCGCAGCCGACGAAGCGCCGGGGTCACGGCGAAGACACGATCTACTGGGACGAGAGCAAGGGCCGCTGGTACGGCTCGGTCAGCCTCGGCTTCGACCCCGGCGGCAAGCGGCTTCGGCGCAAGGTCTCTGGCAAGACCAAGGCCGAGGTCAAGGGCAAGCTCAGGGAGCTGCACTCCGACCTGGACGTGGGCGTGCAGACCTCGGCCAGCTACACCGTCGACCATGCGGTCGCTGACTGGATGCGGGAAGGCCGGGACGGACGGTCGCCGAGCACGCTGCGCCGCGATGAGCGGATCCTGCGGCCGTGCTGGCTCTGATCGGGAGCATCCCGCTGCACGCGCTGCGCACTCACGATGTTCGACGGGCGCTCTCGGAGCTGGCCGCGTCGCGGTCGAGCGCGACCGTGGCGCTGGCGCACAACTGCCTGGTGCGGGCGATCCGGCACGCGGAGTCCGGGGAGCATGTGCGGCGCAACGTCGCCGCGCTTGTGAAGCCGCCGCCTGGCCAGGCCGGGCGCCCGTCCAGGGCGATGACCGCGGACCAGGCGGCGGCGTTGCTGCGCGTGGCTCAGGGCGATGGTTACCTCGGTGCCTATGTGATCTTGTCGCTGACCACCGGTATCCGGACGGAGGAGGCGCGGGCGCTGCGCTGGGATCATGTCTCGCTGGACGGTGGGCCCGGCGACGGGGTGCCGCCGCATATGGCGGTGTGGCGGTCGGTGCGGGCCGGGAGCGACACCAAGACCGAGCGGTCCCGGCGGACCTTGGGACTGCCGCAGAGTGCGGTGGCGGCGCTGCGGGAGCAGCGGAAGCGGCAGGCGGCGGCCCGGCTGGTGGCGGGCGAGTTGTGGCAGGATCACGGCCTGGTCTTCACCAGCAGTACGGGTAAGCCGCTGGACGACGCGAACGTGCGGCGCGGGTTTCGTGCGCTCTGTCAGAAGGCGGGCATTGGCGGTAGCTGGTCGCCCAGGGAGCTGAGGCACACGTTCGTCAGCCTGATGTCCGAGTCCGGGATCGCGGTGGAGGAGATCGCCCGTCTGGCTGGGCACTCCAGTTCCAGGACGACGGAGGTCGTCTACCGGCACGAGCTGCGCCCGGTGATCACTACGGGTGCCGACGCGATGAACAAGATGTTTGATCGGATGATGGGCCGCCCGGGTTGATCACGCCGCTTTGTGCGCCTCGGCCTCCAGCATCGCGACGTACTCAGCCAGCGCAGTCGCGGTGATGAACCGTGCCCTGCCGTCCTTCACCGAGTGCAGCCGTCCCGGAGCGCATCAGGTCGTAGAGCTTGTCCCGCCCGATGCCGAGCATCTGGGCCGCCTCCTTGGGCCGGTACAGCAGCTTATTCATGACTCACCTCCTTCCGGTTTCCTCGTGCCTGATGTGCCAGTACTGGCAGAGGACTCGATGCAGCCGACTCTGCGACTGTGAGAGAGCGACTATGCCAATGCGCCAAGGCCCAGTCAGAGACCGGGCTGGCATGTTTGGTGGCGGGCTGAACCCGAAATGGATGCCCTGTTAGTGATTCCGCGCCGGAACAAATGTCAGTGATGCTGCCTGTGCCTGGGCGCTTGCCCGCACTCTCGGCAGCGGATTCGTGGCGCCTGTGGTTCCACTGTGCGGCCAACGTCGGCCGGGCGCAAACGCCACCTGATCGTCGATAGCTGCCGGGTACTGTCCGCAGAAGGCCGCTGGAGACCGTTGTTGTCCGCCAGAGTCCGCCTGTACCGAAGGAATGTGACCTAGATCACAGTGCTATTCGCAGTCACGCCGAGCGCGCTGTTGCGGGCCGAGACTGACGTTGAGGGTCAGGCCGAGCGCCTGGGCGAGCCGTTCCAGCAGCGGCAGGGTGGGGGTGGTGCCGCCAGCCTCGAACCGGGCGACGCCGGGCTGGCTCATCCCGGCACGCTCGGCCAGCTGGCGCTGCGACCAGCCCAGTTCCTCGCGACGCAGCCTGACTGTTTCGGCAAGCTCGTAGCGCAGCCGGGTCTGCTCGTAGGCGGCTGCGACCTCCGGGCGGTCCATGCGGGCCTGGCGGGCGTCGGCGAGGCGGGTACGCCGCGGTGCGTCCTGGCTCATCGTCACCGGTCCTCGTCGTCGGCAGTGTGGCCCTCGGCCTGGCAGCGGGCCATCGCCGCGGCGGCCCTGGCAATCTCCGCGGTCTCGCGCATCCTGGTCTTGGCGAACACGGTCAATGCGGTGATCCGCCGTCCTGACGCGATCCAGTAGCTGATCCGGATGCGCTCGCCGCCGCAGTAGAACCGAAGCTCCCGCAGCTTCCCCGACAGCTGCCGGGTGTACGGCTCGCCCAGCAGCACACCGCGTTCTTCCAGCAAGTCCAGGTGGAACATCGCCTGTGCCCACCGCTGGTCATCCAGCCCCTCCAGCCAGTCCCGGACCTCGGGTTCGAGTTCCACCTCGCCCCAGGCCATACCAGCGATGATATCGCGCGTCAGGCGCGAGAACACCCGGGTAACGCTGATTGTCGGACCCAGCCCGCATCCTGAGATACATGGGCAGGGCCAGGAAGCGGAAGGTCAAATACGTCCAGCCGGGCTACCGGCACCGAGCCCGAGCGGCACCGCCCAGCCCGACAGAACGGATAGCCCGCCTGTCCCCACCGCAGGTGCTCGAGCGGATCACCAAGGCAAGGCTGCACCAGAAGGAACTCGATGCCGAGCTAGCCGCCCTCATCGACCAGGCAGTGGCTCTGGGCATCGGCTGGCCAGACATAGCCCACCGTCTCGGCGTAACCCGCCAAGCAGCCCGCCAGCACTACCAGCGAAGGCACCGGGACGATACCGCGGAGCGCAGCCAGAACGACGCTGCGTGAAGCGCCCGGCCCCGGGATCGGCATCGGCGAGTGTAAGCATCAGGTGGCACTGTCAACCATCAGGTGGAACTCGTAAACTTTCTTTACGTCTTCAAGGGCACGCCTCCGGCGCGCCGGGCACCGTGACCTGTGGCCGGATCGGAGGCAGGGACGCGCAATCATCGACCGGGAGATGCGTGACTGAGACGGGCAGCACCACCAGGACCAGGCGGGGAAGGCGGCGGGGCTACTGTCCGACTCCGGGGCGGCGGCATGTCGCGCCCTTTCGGGCGGGAGCCCTGACGGGCGCGCCGCCGCCGCCAGGTCGGTCGCCCCGCTTCCGCAGGTCGGCGGTACCCGCCGTAACGCCGCGTCGATGACCGCGCCTGCACGATCAGACCGTGGCCCGTCTCCCGTGCCGGGCATCCTCTTGCCGCGCAAGATCACAGTCATCAGGCCGGAATGCCGCGCATTGTCCGGGGCGGCCCCTCCAGCGTCAAGGGCACCCGAAGATCCTTTCTAACCGCTCCGCAGAAAGGATCTTCGGGACCCGCCCTTTGAGCGCCGGAGCCTCTGCCACCCCAGCGGGCCTGACGGCGAGGGCCCGAGGCCAGGCCCGAGGCCAGGCCCGAAGTACGCGCGGCGAACCTCGTGAAGAGCGTCCGTCGGAAGGACAGAGAGTTACGATGAGGTCAGAGCCTGGCGTACTGCTGGCGCGCCATCGTCTCCACCAGGGGCACCGGAGCGGTGCTGATGTTTATGTCTTCGATCACGAACGCCCGGTTGCCTTTAGTCGCGATCACGCCGTGGGTGTATGTGCCCTGATCGGGGGATGTCGAGTCGTAGTCGTCAGCTCCGGGGATGACGGGATCGGCTTTCGACTCGACCGGTATGCCAAGCACCCAGTCAGCCTTGAAAGCGGCCGCGTCCGCTGGGGTAGCGAATCGGAACAAGGTCACCTCGATGATGTCGCTGGCGTCGCTGTTGTCGTAGGTGACGTCGTAGCCGCCGGCAAAATGGAGGCCGGCGGGATCTCCCCAGTACTGGTCGAAATCGGCGCGACTTATCGGCCCGTTGTGCACGTCGGAGAACAGGGTGAACCCGGATGGGGCCGGAACGACCTTTGCACCAAGCCGCCCAGTACCGGGCGTCCCGTTGACAGGGCTGCTCCCAGGTGCCGTGCTGGCCGCCGAGGGGGTCGTCGTGCTGGTGGCGGCCGGGCTGGGGGGACTGGTGACCGGTGCGGCGGCGGCGGCAGCCGCCTTGCTGGACTGGGATGAGTACACGATGACCGCGGCCACCAGCAGCCCCAGCCCGCCAACCAGCCCAAACGCTGCCGGGATCATCCACATGGTGGCGCGGTCGATCTCAGCTTGCTCAGGATCACCGGGACGATAGCGGACGGGGACCGCGCCTCCGATATCGGGGCTGCGTGAGTAGCCAACCGCCGACGTGAACTCCACCGTGCGGCCATCGGCAGCGGTGAACCGCACCACCGGGTTGTAGGTGGACCCGCCGTATTGTCCGGAACTGGTGTCTTTTTCCACGTCCACCACGGTGCCCTGGGCCTGTGCGCCGCTCTCGAGCAGCCCACGGGTGCGCAACGCCGGGATCAGCCCGGCCCCAAGGCATAGGACGCCATAGGCGGCGAGGATCATGCCTCTGGCGTGCCAGCTAAGCGAGTGCCACTTCCAGATCACCACAAAGCCGCTTCCGATCACAAGGAAGCCGAGCACACGGGCACGAGGGCCCCCCCCGAGCTTTACGCTTACTGCAGGCACTGCCGCCGTCCTTGACGCGGCTGATGTGGCGCCGCTCAGCCCAGTGTGGACCGCGGGGCCGCTGGCCACAAGCTCCCTTCCGCCGGTACGGATGATGGCACTCCGGAAACAACCCTGCCTCTTTGCCGCTGGCGGAGGTGCGGTCGCGTTCAGCATTCTGATCGGACCTTGATGTCCCTTCTGAGGCAAACCAAGGGTCAGAGATGGTTCGTTCCACCCGGTAGCGCCGAGGAGGCCGTGGGAGCAAGATCGTGCCACTCACGTGCCAGAACTAGTCGATCACAAGAGGCAACCACCGTCACTCACACGAAGCAGCGGGCCGTAAGAGATCTTCTAAGCCCCTGAGTCTGGCCGCGCAGCTCCACCCGAGGAGGGCCACAGGCCGACCAGCTAGAGGCATCCCGGCACGTTGGGCACAGCGCCAGGACGGACAGGCCAGAGGCCTACCCTGCTCGACGGCCAACCGTTGACGCTTAAGCGTCAAGATCGCGAACTTGCAGCACCTCTGTGCAGCAACCGAGCCGACATCCGACGGTCGCGAGCGACCTCGCGTGGCTATGCCTAGCATCGGAACCTACGAACTTGCCTTCGGGACGAAGAGGCCCCGACTGTTGACGCTTAAGCGTCAAAATCGGCCACAGATCTAGTAATGATCATCCGTCGCCAACTCAAGCCGTGGTACCGGTGAGCTTGATCATGCCGGATGCGTGCCTAAAGTCTGACCTACAAAGCCAGCGAGGCTCCGCCTCTGACCGCCGAGGCTGACAGTTCTGCCTGCTTACCGGTACTGGCAGGTTCAGGCTGGGGAGGGTTATGCCGACTGGGCAGGAGTGGTCGTCATGTCGCATGTGGTCACGGTCCCGGAACTGCTGGATGGTCACACGGTGCTGGACGTCGAGTGCCTGGACCGCATCTATCTCAACGGCTATGTACCGACGCTGCAGGTGGGCGGGCAGGTGTTCACGTTCCTGCACGATCACCGGGGCATGCCGGTCGCCTCGCCGGCGGTCTTCGGTCAGATCGGCGGCCGGTTCCGCCAGGCGGTTGCCCGGTTCGCCGAGATGAATGACATCCCGGTGGTCAAGTTCACCAGGGGCGTCCGCAAGCTCGATGTGATGCAGCGGTACTTACGTGCCGCCGCGCGTGCTGGCCGGCCTGGGGTGGCGGCGATCGGCCGGGCGGAGGAGTTTCAGCTGGTGTGGGATGCGCGTCAGCGCGACACCGGCCCGTCCACCCCGCCGCAGTTCTGGTTCGCCAAGGCTGAGCGCCGGGTGACCTGCTATTACTTTTATGTCTTTGACGAGCAGTGGGGGCCGGCGTTCATCAAGGTCTGCGCGTACTTCCCTTATCCGGTGAAGGCCTGGGTCAACGGCCACGAGTGGGCCAAGCACCAGCTGACCCGCGCCGGGATCGGGTTCACCCAGCTGTCCAATGGGTTCGCCGCCTGCGACGACCCGGCAGGGCTTCAGGTGATCTGCGACCGGCTCGGCCCCGCCGATATCCAGGCGTTCTTCGACCGGTGGATGTCACGGCTCCCGCTGCCGCTGACCGATGCAGACCGTGCCGCCAGCTACTGGTGGGAGCTGTCGATGCGTCAGGTCGAGGTGTCTCGCACGATGGTGTTCGGCGCGCCCCGGCAGGCCCGGGCGTTCTTCGAGGCGCTGGTGGCTGACAACCTCGACCTGGGCCTGCCCGAGCACGTCGAGATCCTGTTCAAGCGGGATCCGCGGGGCCGCAAGCCCAAAGACCAGGCCGGCGGGACGTTCCGGACCGCGATCGACCGCAACTGCCAGGGCGTCACCATCAACGCGTTCTGGCGCCACTCACGAGTGAAGCAATATTTGAAGGACGGCCGGGCCCTCCGGGTCGAGACCGTGGTCAACTCGCCCGAGGACCTCGGCTGCGCCCGCCGCCTGCACCACCTCCCCGAACTCCAGTCCCGGGCACGTGCGATCAACGCCCGGCTGCTGGAGACTGAGAAAGTCGGCCAGGGATGTGTCTTCGATAGTCCAGCCTTTGCGCGGATATCGCAGCCCACCCTCACCCAGGATGGCCGGAGGGCCCCAGGACTACGGTTCGGCGACCCTCGAGTCATGGCCCTGGCCGGCGCCCTCGCCAGCACGCTGTACGCCGTCACCGGCATCACGAACAAGAGCCTGCGCGCCTTGATGACCGGCCTGCTCGGCACCGCCTACAGCAACAACCAGGCCTCCTACGACCTGGCCCGCCTGGCCCGCAACGGCCTCATCGCCCGCATCCCGCACCGCAACCTCTACGCCCTCACCGGCGAAGTCGAATCGGAGCACGCCTTCGGGCCGGACTGGCCGCTGTACGTACGACTACGGCGCGGCCCGGCGCAGTTGCACCTGTCGGAGCATCGCCTGGACGGCGGCCCGGTCACCCATGTGTACCGCTACGTCGATGACGTCGACAGCATCATCCCCGCGGGGGCCGTCGCCGAGGATTGCCCGTGGGGGATGCGCGAGGCAAGGCTGACCGACCCGGACGGGAACGAAGTGCGAGTCGGATCGCCGCTCCGGAAGGGCCGCTGGAGTCCACAGCCGTCCGTTGTAGCCCGCCGGTCCGAGCGCAAACGCCCCGGGTTGCGACGGATTCGGCTGGAGGTCATCAGTCCGGGTAGCATGATCTGATCATGAACGTCTCGGTGCTCGTGTCCATCATCGCCGTTGTCGTGGCAGCTGGTTCGATGATGTACGCGCGCTCGCAGGCTCTGCAGATGAAACGACAGTTCCGTGAAGAAGGGCCCGTTCTTGAACTTGTAAATGCTTCGGGGAACTATTGCTTTTGGCGGTGCGCTACCATTGCCTCTTCATATGAGGGCAGTCCTCATTAACCGCGGCCGGGGACGAGCCGTTGTTAAGGGCATTACGATACAGGTATATCGTTCTTACCCATGCAATGAAGAGTCACAGGTTTGGTTTACTGACCTGGAGGTAGTTCCGGATAGTGCAGGCCGCGTGCCACCTTTTGAGCTTCCCGGGCTTGACTCCGTAGAATGGGATTGGGAGATTGACGGGAAATTGTTGCAGCAGGGGATCCGTGAGCGCAGGTTCAGCACGATCGTACCCACCGTCGAACTCGGTGATAGGTCTAAGGTCATAGCAAAGCCAGTCTTTGTCTTGAGCGAGGACGACCAGAGCGTTTCGAAATGGATTGCGAGCGCTTATCCAGTACGTCGGAGAGATAGAACCGGTCTCCTAGATTGACCAACAACATTCTCCTAGATTGACCAACAACATCACCGTCTGAGCTGACCAGGAGCAGCCGGTCGCGACGCAGTACCTCGCGCAGATCGCGGCGTTGCGCCGGTCCAGAATCCGCCTCCGAAACGTCATTTCAGCGGAAGCACACCGTGCTGAGCTCGACCGGCGCCAGCAACTCCAGCGGGGGCTCGGCCGTAGTGAGCCGGGCCAGCAGCTGCGCGTGGCCGAGGTCCATGCGGACCGCAGGGGTCTGCGGATTAACGGTGTTTCCAGGACACTCTCAGGCGCCTCGGTGGGTCATGACGCTGATTCTGAGCGTACGTTCAGCTCACTATCAGTGGCAGGGCCTAGGACGCCTCTGAATAACCGGAATCCGGTGGATGGCCTTGCAGTCGGTTGATCCGGCTGTGGCACCGGGAATATGCCGCCCTCCGCCAGGCTGGTCTCTGGCAGCGGCCCGGGCTGCCGCTCAGGGGGCGGCGCGAGGATCGGCGGCGGGCCTGTGCGGCGGGTCCTCGCAGGCCGGCCAGGACCCAGGCGCCGTCCTGGCGGGTCAGGCCGTGCCGCAGCAGGGTGCGCAGGTTGATCGCGGCGCACCGGTTGTGCAGCCAGGCGTCGTTCTTGGCGGTGCCGGTATAGCGCAGCCTGACCCGCCGCCCGCTGCAGGTCGCCGTCCAGGAAATGACCCGCTCGACCATCGACCGGGTGGGATAGGCCTGCCTGAACTCCGGCGTGCGGGCCTGGGCGCGCGCAGCGCGCAGCAGCCCCTCGTGCGGGTGGATGGTCATCGACCGGCCGCCCTTGGCGGTGGTGCACCGTTCCCGCAGCGGGCAGGCCGCGCACGCGGCGCCGAAGGTGACGGTCCTGCTCTTGGTCATCGGGCGGACCTTCCCGGCCGGGCAGGTGACGGTGCCCTGCTCCTCGTTGATGGTGAAGTCATCGAGGGTGAACCCGCCGTCCACGGCCGGGCGCAGCGGCCCGGGCTTGATGATGGTGTCGTGCCCGGTGTCGCGGTAGGCGGCGCGGGCCTCCCCGCTGCCGTAGGCCGAGTCGCCATACACTTCCAGCCGCCCTCCGGCCTGGGCGCTCGCCGGCTGCGCCTGGTCCTGCGTGCCCTGCCCGGACGCGTCCTGCGGGGCGCCGGCCGGGCCGACGTCTGCCTGCGCATGCTGCTGATCTGCGGTATCCGCCACCTGACCCGGGGCGCTGGCAGGCCGGGCACCGCCTTGCGCGCTGGCGTCCCGGCCGCTAGCCGGCCCGGCTTCCCCGCCCGCAGCCGGAGGTTCCGCGGTGTCACCGGCCGGCCCGGGCGCCGCGTCCCCGCCGTCACCGTGGAACCGGTCGCGGCAGGCCATCTTCACCCCGTTCTCCGCATCGGTGCTGCCCGGCCCGGCGGCCATCGTCATCTCGCAGTCGGTGATCAGATCGGTCTCCGGCTCGGCGGCCACATGCCCGCGGAACCCGTCCCGGCGCTTCGACTTCGACTTACGGGTATGCCGGGCCTCACGGTCCACCGTGGAGATCACCCGGTCCGGGGCGACCTTACGGGCGATCCGCCACCGCCCGTCGGTCCCGTCCGACCCCTCGGCCGGCTCCACGTCCTGCCCGGCGACCAGCGCCAAAAGCCCCAGCGCGTCCGCCTGGGCGGCGTCCCGCTCCGGGGCATCCGGGCCAGCCAGAGCGTCCAGCACCGCCAGCGCGTCATTCACCAGGTCGCCGACCAGGCCCTGCTTCGCGGCCGGGTCGTCCCAGTCGATGTCCGGCTTGCCCGGCCGGGAGTAATCCAGCCCGCACACCCGGCTGATCACCTCGCCAGCGCCGGGCACCACCCGGGCCACCTTCCGCATCGCGGCCACCAGCTGCGACACGGTGTCCATCGTGGCCACCGCGTCGTCGAACACCGTGGAGTCCACGCACCGCTTGCGCCGCCCCCGCAAGATCCCGGTCTGCGCGATCACCTCCGCCACCGCGTCAAACACCCGGTCCGGGCGGTCCGAGGCGGCGATCCGCTTGCGCCAGTACACCAGCGTGGACGGGTCGAAGCTCACCTGCAGCAGCGACCGGCCGCACGCCACCTTCCACCGCAGATCAAACTTCAGCGCATCGGCGGTCTGGGTATCCGACAGGTCATACAGCTCCTTGAGCACCAGCACCGACCCGACCAGGTCCGCCGGCAGCGACGGCCGCCCGGTCCGCGACGGGAACAAGTCCGCGGTAAACGAATCGGGGAACAGCTCACGCCGGTGCTCCGCCAAGAACGCGAACACACTGCCCGGCGGCACCAGATGCCCGGTGACCTCACCCGCGTCCCACAAGTCCCGCTCCACCCGCGATCTTCCCTGCATAAGAAGATCATCCCAGAAGATCGAACACACTGCCGGCAGAAACGCTGATCCGCGGCTCGTCAGTTATTCAGTGCCGTCCTAGCTTCATCTGTGCGCCACCTCCACTGGCCCATGCTGGGGAGGGCCTGGAGGTGTGTGCGAACAGTCGAGGGACGGCGGTGGCTCACTGGCCGGCGGCTGAGCGGGGTACCCGCTCAGCGGTTGGGGCCGAGGACCACCTACCACGAACGCGGGCGGGTGCCCGGACTCAGCCGACGGCGCCGGTTCGGCGTGCTCGCGATCTGCTGCGCCAGCGTGATCGTCGTGGTGATGGACATCTCCATCGTCAACGTCGCGCTGCCCGCGATTCGCCGCGACCTGCACGCCTCGGTGTCCGGCCTGCAGTGGACAGTCGACGCGTACACCCTGGTGCTGGCCAGCTTTCTGGTGCTGGCCGGGTCCACGGCCGACCGGGTCGGCCGCCGGCGCGTCTTCCAGGTCGGCCTGGCCGTCTTCGGGCTCGGCTCGCTGCTGTGCGGCCTGGCGCCGGGCACCGGCGCTCTGATCGCGGCCCGCGGGCTGCAGGCGGTCGGGGGCACGATGCTCAACCCGGTAGCGATGGCGATCATCGCCACCACCTTCACCGACCCGGCCGAGCGGGCCAGGGCCATCGGCGTGTTTGGCTCGATGACCGGCCTGTCGCTGGCGCTGGGTCCGATCCTGGGCGGCGCCCTGGTCCACAGCTTCGGCTGGCATTCCATCTTCTGGATCAACGTGCCGATCGTGGCCGCCGCGATCGTCTGCGCCACGCTATTCGTGCCCGAATCCCGCGCGCCCCGGGCGCGCCGGTTCGACCCGGTGGGCCAGGCCCTGGTGATCGGAGTGCTGGGCAGCGTCGTCTACGCGATCATCGAGTCCACCAGGCTGCGCTGGACCTCGCCGGTCATCGTCGGCCTGCTCGCGGCCGCCGTGCTCGGCGCGGCGGGCATCGTCGGCTACGAACCGCGCCGGGCCGACCCGCTGCTGGAGCTGCGCTTGTTCCGCAGCGTGCCGTTCAGCGCGGCGATCGGAATGGCGGTCTGGGCGTTGTGCGCGATCGGCGCGTTCCTGTTCGTGACCACCCTGTACCTGCAGGACGCGCGCGGCATGTCCGCGCTGTTCGGCATCTTCCTGGGCACCATCAATCCGCCGATCACCAACACGGCGGTCTCCGGAATGCCCCGCTCGATGGCCGGGGTGGTCACCTCGCTGGCCTCCACGGGCCGGCAGGCCGGCACCTCCCTGGGCGTCGCGATCGCCGGAACGATCGTGGGATCGGCCCTGGCCCGCGGCGGGACGTAAGCGGGCGCTAAGCCTGCACGGTGATCTACCCGAGTCCTCAGGGTGCCGTGGGAGCGCCGGTAGCCCTGACCGAGGTCGCCTTACCGGCGGCGAGCCTCAGGAAGGCCGCGGTACGCCCGAACGTTTCCCCGACGGTGTGCCCCGCCAGCTGAGCTTCGTAGGCCTGATACCTCGTCAGCTCCCAGGCCCGCCCGCGTGGCGACAGCGAGGACAGGTCCGGTTCGGGCAGCGATCGCCACGTCCAGGCGGTGATGCCGTCATTTTCGGGGCTTGACCGGCTGTCCGCCGCGCGGATGAGGTCAACCTGATCGGCGGCCTCACCCATCTGGTTGCGGACGAAGCGCAGGCCCGCCAGGGTCTTCTCGACGAGCCGGCCTTCCACGCGGCCCTGGCAGGCCAGGGCGCTGTCGTAAGCCTCCGGGTGATAGCGCACCAGCGTGGCATCGGTTATCGTCACCCACCACACCGCCTCGCTGATCACGGCCAGCGCGCCGGGACGATCCCACTTGCGGACCCTGGACAGTCGTCCCGTCGCGTCCGCCATGGCGGCGATCGACCAGCTGAGCGCGCTGATCTCGGCCGACCCGTCGCCGGTGTTGTCGTCGCCGGTGTTGTCGTTGTTCCAGGCGACCCGGCATCGGGCTGAGCAGAACCGGGCGTGCTCACGGCGCCGGGCGAACACGGTGCCGCACTGCTCACAGTTTCGGGTATCAGCCACCGGGTCGGCTCACCGCCGCGAACTGCTCGGCGGGGCGGTCAGCGCCGCCTCGACGGTCGGGTACACGCCCATCAGCTTCGGCACCCCCGTCAGCTCTATCACGCGCAGCACCGTCCGGGACCCGACCGCCAGCCGCAGCTCTGTGCCGTTGGCGGCGGCCTCGTGATAAGCGACCACGAGATTGCGCAGTCCGCCCGAGTCACAGAAGACGGTCGAGGTCAGGTCGGCCACCATGACCGGAACCCCAGGCGCCAGGGCCGCGTTGAGATCGCGGCCCACCGAATCGGCGTTGCTCATGTCGATCTCGGCCGGCAGCGTGACCACGACCGGATCCGCCTGAAGGCGGACCTGGCGCTCTTGATCATTCATAAACCTGGGCTCCCCCTGAAACGGACAGTGATCCCAGAGATGGCCTAGATGAGCCACAGCCGGTCCGGAATCACCGCAGGCCCGGCGACCCCACTGTAGTCTCGCATACCAGCAGACGGCAGGCTGCATCGTGTCGTGGCTCCGCACCTGCCGCCGGACTGGGCCTGCTGGCCCGGCGCGAGAGGGGAATTCACCATGGCCCTGACATCCCCGACGCCGGTTGGCGCCGAGATGGACCAAGTCGGCGACTTGGCGGCATGGCGCCTCGCCGGAACGCATGCGTGCTGGCTGTGCGGAATTCATCTACCGGCCAGGTCGATGGTGCCCGACGGCGGCCCGGCCTGCCCGGATATCCACTGGTACTGCGCCGATACCCCTTCGTGCACCCAACGATGGACACGTGCGGGCCGCAGGCCAGGAGCGGCGAGCCCGCTCGGGGGGCCGTCGACGAGCCGTCCGCGGTCGGCCTCGGCGCCCCGGCCACCGACCCGTAGCCAGCCTTAGCGCCCCTGACGCGGGCTGCTCGCCAGCCGCGAGCCGGCCGGGCGGGACTTCGGGCCGCAGACCCTTCGGTTACCAGGGGCGGCCCGGCGATCGTTTATGGGCGGGGCAGAAGTACTTACCCTGTCCGGTAGCCCAGCCTTCGCGCTCGCGCAACTGCCGGGCGGCGTAGGAGAGGTACGGCGGGTCAGGCGTGATCTCGACCACCTCGCGGCAGCCCGGCTGATCACAGCTGAACGAGAATATCGTGATCTTGACGTCCGTCACCGGCGACCTCCCCCCGCGTCCGATCGCGCCGCCCGCCAGCCCGATCTTGATCATGCCGCCGTCCGCTGGCCGGCAAACCTCGCTGCCGCGGTCAGGCGGCTGCGGTTCCGGCGAGCGCCGGAACCGGCCGATCATCGGGCCGCTCCCGGACGGGACCGCGCTAAGGTCCAAGGGACGCAAGGGGGTCGCCATGGCAGAGATGACGCCGGTCACCATCGGAACCAAGGTCAGTTGCACCGACGGGGACTGCGGAGCGGTGAGCCGCGTGGTCGTCGACCCCGTCGCCCGCACTGTCACGCACCTCGTGGTCGAGCCAACGGGCCGGCAAGGGCTCGGGCGGCTCGTTCCGCTTGATCTCATCGAAGCGTCGGCCGACGCGATAAAGCTCCGGTGCACCCTGGCGGAGTTCGAGCGGCTCGGCCCCGCCGAGGAAACGCAGTTCGTGCCGGGCAGCGGCGGCTATGCCGAGTACGGTCCCGAGCAGGTCCTGGCCTGGCCGTACTACGGCCTGGGCGGCGCGGTCGGGGTGCAGGGCGAGACGGTCGCCCCGATCTCGGAGACCGTCACCTTCGACACGCTTCCGCTGGGCGAGGTGGCCGTGCGCCGCGGCGATCGCGTCTTCGCCACCGATGGCGCCATCGGGATGGTCCAGGGGCTGGTCATCGAGCCGGGCAGCCATCACGTGACCCATGTGCTGCTCCAGGAGGGCCACCTGTGGGGGAAGAAAGAAGTGGCCATCCCGATCAGCGCCGTGACCGGAGTCGACGACGGCATCCGGCTCAGCCTCAGCAAGCAGCAGGTGCAGGACCTGCCGCCCGTCGATATCCATCATCCAGCTGGGTAGCTCGCGCCGAGAGATTCGGGGCGGGCCTGCGATGAGCCTGCCCGTCTGGCACCGTCTACAGGAGTACGAACACGGGACCACGGCGCGGGCGCCAGGCCGGGGGCGGCCGGCCCCGCGGTCCTGGAAGGAGAACCGATGACCGGGATACGGGTACTAGCTGGCACGCGCAAGGGCGCTTTCATCCTCACATCAGACGGAAAGCGCGAGCAGTGGGATGTCGACGGGCCGCATTTCGGCGGCTGGGAAACCTATCACCTGACGGGCTCGCCCGCCGATCCGGACCGGCTGTATGCGGCGCCCTCCGGCGGCTGGTTCGGTCAGCTGATCCAGCGCTCCGACGACGGTGGCCGGACGTGGCAGCCGGTCGGCCACGAGTTCAGCTACGACGGTGTCACGGGCACTCATCAGTGGTACGACGGCACGCCGCATCCGTGGGAGTTCGCTCGCGTCTGGCACCTGGAGCCGTCGCTCACCGATCCGGACACCGTCTACGCCGGAGTCGAGGACGCCGCGCTGTTCCGCTCGGTCGACGGCGGCCAGGACTGGCAGGAGCTGCCCGGCCTGCGCGGGCACAGCACCGGTAACACCTGGCAGCCAGGGGGCGGCGGGATGTGCCTGCACACGATCATCCTGGATCCCGCCGAACCGGAACGGATCTTCGTGGCGATCTCGGCCGCGGGCGCCTTCCGGAGCGACGACGCGGGCGCGACCTGGCGGCCGGTCAACCGCGGCCTGCGGTCCGACGGCCTTCCCGACCAGGACGCCGAGGTGGGCCACTGCGTGCACCGCATCGCGATGCATCCGTCGCGGCCCGGCGTGCTGTTCATGCAGAAGCACTGGGACGTCATGCGCAGCGACGACGCCGGGGAGAGCTGGCGAGAGGTCAGCGGCAACCTGCCGTCCGACTTCGGGTTCCCGATCGGCATACACGCGCACGAGCCGGACACCATCTACGTGGTGCCGATCAAGAGCGATTCGGAACACTACCCGCCGGACGGGAAGCTGCGCGTGTACCGCAGCCGGACCGGCGGGGACGAGTGGCAGGCGCTCACCGACGGCCTGCCGCAGCGCGACTGCTACGTCAACGTGCTCAGGGACGCCATGGCGGTCGACTCGCTCGAAGACTGCGGGGTGTACTTCGGCACCACCGGCGGCCAGGTCTACGTGTCCGCCGACGCGGGTGACAGCTGGGCGCCCATCGTCAGGGACCTGCCGGCCGTCCTGTCGGTCGAGGTCCAGACGCTGCCGTGATCCGGGTCGTGCTGCCCGCCCACCTGCGGACGCTGGCCCGGGTCGGCGGCGAGGTCGAGCTGGACGGCGCGGGCCTGCGCACCCAGCGCGCGGTGCTGGACGCGCTGGAGGCCCGCTACCCGGTGCTGCGCGGCACGATCCGTGATCACGGCACCGGGCAGCGCCGGGCGTTCGTCCGCTTCTTCGCCTGCGAGCAGGACCTGTCCCATGAACCTCCGGACGCTCCGCTGCCCGAGGCCGTCGTAACCGGAGCCGAGCCGTTCCTGGTGGTGGGCGCGATGGCGGGCGGCTAGGGACCGGCCCGGCGGGCCGCGCCCGCCGGGCCGGGCGCAGCCGGGCTCCCGGTCGCGGTCACGGAGCCAGCCGGAACGGCGGGTACCGGTCGGTGACCAGGGTCAGCGCGTAGCCGATCACGCGGTTGTGCCAGCGGACCACCCCTTCGACGAACTCGAACATGCCCCGCGGGTAGCGGCCGGTGAACAAGATCGCGAGCCAGGCGATGATCACCACCACGAACACCAAGATGTCCAAGAAAATCAGCACGATGACATGCGGGATGGCCAGGAACCATTTGACCAGCGGAAGCCAGCGGTTCAGGTCGGTCGCGGCGTCCGGATAGGCATAGTCCAGGTGCAGCCACTGCTGCTCGTCGGTCGACGGGTACTGGTCATTCATCAGGGCCAGGTACGTGCCGACCCTGGTGCCGAACCGCTGCAGTTCCAGGTTCCAGTCGAACCACCACCGGGGGTACTTCTGCCGGAACAAAATCATGAGCAGCGGGGCGAAGAACAGCAGGCCTCCCGCGCCGGCCGCGACCGTGGTGGCGTGGCCGCTGTTGCTGGATTCCCAGGTTCCGCCGCTGGACACGGCGCTCAGGACGATCGCGATCGGGATGATGGTAAAGATGCGGAAGAACGAGGTCAGCCGGTTGAGCGGCCGATCCGGGTAGTCGATCGAAACTTGGACCGGGTACGGAGCCGGATCTGGAGACTGAGTCATCACCATGTCCTACTTTCTTTCGGGCCGCTTAATGGCTTGCTTCTTCCCCCGTCTGGACGTAGTTGAAAAGCCGGCCCAGATATGCCGTGCCCAGGGGCCAGTAAGGGGTGAAGTGGCGCAGGCCGACCCCAACCTCGATCTTTCGCCGACCGTGACCGTGGCGTGATCCGGTGCTGGCGCGCGGGCCCGGGTGGTGATCCCTGGCCGGCGGGCAGGCCGTTCCCGCGCCCACCTCGCGCCGGGCCTTGACATCAGCCACTCCGTTAGGCAAATCTAACCGTTAGTGGAATCTGACCGAGCAAGTGACGGCTGGAGCGTGCTGGCGGACGGCACCCGGCGCGCCATCCTCAGCCGCCTGGCCGAGGGGCCGCAGGCGGTGGGACAACTGGCCGCGGGGCTGCCGGTCAGCCGGCCGGCGGTCTCCCAGCACCTGAAGGTGCTCAAGGACGCAGGCCTGGTCAGGGAGCGCGCGGCCGGCACCAGACGCCTCTACCGGCTCAATCCGGCGGCGGTGGCCGCGTTGCGCGATCAGCTCGACACCTTCTGGCAGCGGGCCCTGGCCAGCTACGTGGATGTTGCCGAACAAGCGACGGAGGAGAGTCCATGACCAGAACCGAGGTCCCCGTGGTCCGCAAGCAGGTGGTGGTCAACGCGCCGGCCGAGCAGGCCTTCACGGCGTTCACCGAGAGGTTCGGCGACTTCAAGCCCCCGGAGCACAACCTGCTCGCCGCCGCGATCGCGGAGACAGTTTTCGAGCCCCGCGTCGGCGGACACATCTACGACCGCGCCGTCGACGGCAGCGAGTGCCGGTGGGCGCGGATCCTGGCCTACGAGCCGCCCGCCCGCGTGGTGTTCAGCTGGGACATCAGCCCGCAATGGCAGCTCGAGACGGACCCGGAGCTGACCAGCGAGGTCGAGGTCCGGTTCGTGGCCGAGGGACCGGACCGCACCCGGGTCGAGCTGGAGCACCGCCACCTCGACCGGCACGGTCCCGGCTGGCCGTCGGTCAGCGACGGTGTCGACGGCGACCAGGGATGGCCGCTCTACCTGGCCCGCTACGCTGCCCTGATCGATGGCCGCTGACCGGGCACCGGCCAGGCCGGCAGCGCTGAGGCCGGGGCCGGCGCGGGATCTGGCCCACGACGGCCGGCCTGGCTACATTCGTGTCCATGTTCGAACCAGGAGAAATACTCGAAAGACTGAACGAAGAGCAGCGGCGGGCCGCCACCCATGCGGCCGGTCCGCTCCTGGTGCTGGCCGGGGCCGGAACCGGCAAGACCCGGACGCTCGTGGCCCGGGCGGCCTGGCTGCGGTCCCAGGGCGTGCCCGCCAGCCGGATCCTGCTGCTCACGTTCACCCGCCGGGCCGCTGATGACATGCTCGCCCGGGTCGCTCCGCAGGTGCCTGCGGCGGGCGACCGGATCTGCGGCGGGACCTTTCACGCCATCGCGCACCAGATCATCCGCGCCCACGCCGAGTCGTTCTCGCTGCCGCCGGAGTTCAGCGTGCTCGACCCGGCTGACGTCACCGATCTGCTGGATGTCCTGCGGGCCGACCATGACCTGGTCGGCGCGCAGCGCCGCGCCCCGCGCGCCGCAGTCTGCGCCGATATCTACACCAGGTGCGTGAACACCCATGCCACCGTCACCGACGTGGTACGCGGCGGCTTCGGCTGGTGCGCTGACTTCACCGAGCAGCTTGCCGCCCTGTTCCGCGGCTATGTAGCGCACAAACGCGGTCACGGTTTGGTCGACTTCGATGACCTGCTGCTGCTCTGGCGGGCGGCGCTGGCCGACCCGGCCGCCGGGAAGGCGCTGCGCGGCCTCTACGATGCGGTGCTGGTCGATGAGTACCAGGACGTCAACACGGTGCAAGCCGACATCGTGCGGCTGCTGCGGCCCACCGGGCAGGGGCTGACCTGCGTGGGCGACGATGCGCAGGCGATCTACAGTTTCCGCGGCGCTGACCCGGCGCATCTGCGGGCGCTCGGCGACACCTTCCCCGGCCTGGAGGTCATCCGCCTGACCAGCAACTACCGATCCAGCGCGGCGGTGCTGCAGCTGGCCAACTCGGTCCGGCCGCAGTCACCGGGGCTGGAGCTGGTGCTGGCCGCCGGCCGCGGTCCCGGCCAGGCCCCGGTCCTGGTGCGCTGCCACGACGAGGCCACCCAGGCCCGGGAGATCTGCGCCCGGGTGCTGGCCGCGCACGAGGCGGGCATCGAACTGCGCGAGCAGGCCGTGCTGGTCCGGGCCGCCCACCACAGCGACGTGCTGGAGGTGGAGCTTGCGGTCCGCGGCATCCCGTTCGTCAAGTACGGCGGCCTGCGCTTCACCGAGGCCGCGCACGTCAAGGACTTCCTGGCCGCGGCGCGGGTGGTGGCCAACCCGGCCGACGACCTGGCCTGGTTCCGGCTGCTCCGGCTGCACGAGGGCATCGGGCCGGTGCACGCACGGCGGATCATGGACGCCATCGCTCCGGGCGAGCCCGCGCCGTTTGATCGCTGGCCGGAAGCGACGGCCGCCGCGCCGCCGCGGGCCAGGGCCGCGCTGACCGCCACGGTGGCGGCCCTGGCCGGGGCCGCGGGCCTGGAGCGGCCCGCGGACCGGGCGACAGCGATCCTGGCCGCGCTGGTCGATCCGGTGCGGGCCAGGTACCCGGACGCCGGCGTCCGCCTGGCCGACCTGGAGCGGCTCACCGACGCCGTGGCCAGCCGGCCGTCGCTGCATGACGCGCTGGTCGAGCTGGCCCTGGACCCGCCGGTCTCCAGCTCTGACCTGGCCGGGCCGCCGCGGCTGGACCAGGACTTCCTGGTCATCTCCACCATGCATTCCGCCAAGGGCCTGGAATGGCGGGTCGTGCACCTGCCCCACCTGGTCGACGGCGCGGTGCCCAGCGACATGGCGCTGGGCACCGCCGCCGGCCTGGCCGAAGAGCAGCGGCTGTTCTACGTCGCGGTCACCAGGGCCCGCGACCAGCTGTACCTGTACGCGCCGCTGCGCATGCACCATCACCGGGCCGCCCGGGACGACCGGCACAGCTACGCGCAGCTCACCCGGTTCCTGGACGCGGCCGCGCTGGCCCGTTGTGAAGTTACCGAGGCGGAGCCGCCGCGCCCGCTCATCCCGCGGGTACCCGCCCTGGCCGCGCGGGTCGATGCGGCCCTTGATGACCTGTGGGGGCCAAGCTGACCTACGGCTCGCCCAGCACCTCGTCAACCGGTCGCCGCGGGCTCGGGTGCACCGGCAGCCCGTAACCCAGCCGCAAGATCATCTGGGGCTGTTCCGTTCCCGACCGGTGGTCACGGACCAGCCACGCCTCGCCGGTCTCCAGCGGCTGGGTGAGCGGGCTCGCCGAGATGCCGCGCGCCGTGGCGGTCAGCAGCACCCGCTGCAGCGCCTGCCCGGCCCGCAGCCAGTCAATCCGGCGGCCCGCGTGCGTGGACAGCACCGCCAGCTGCGGGTGCTCTTCGAACCACGCATAACGGAATGTGCCCGGCTCGTGCCCGGGCGCGAAGTCCCGCACCGGGGTGGTGCTTTCCGGGGAGCGCGGGCCGAGCGAGGCGCCCGGGATGCCATCGCGATCACGTTCGCCGCCCGCCCAGCGGGCCAGCTCGGCCCGGTATTTAGGGTCGGCGAGCTGGGCGCGCTCCGCTTGGGCGACCAGGTCGAGAACCCGGACCGTCTCGTCGCGGTCCAGGATGTGCAGCACCGTGCCTTCGATGCGGGCTGCCTCGGTGAGCTCGGCGATCACGCCCGGCGGTATCCGCCGCCCGCTGAACGGCTCCCGGTTGGTGTGCCGCCGCTGGATGGCCGCATGCAGTTCGGCCTCGATATCGCCGGCCCGGCAGCGCCCCCCGAGCCTGACACTGGCCAGCAGCAGCGGCAGGCCTGCGTCGGGGAGCAGCTGGACAACCGCCTGGCGGCCGTGTACCGCGGCCGCCAAGCGGAGGTTGAAGAGCGCGGCACCGCAGGCGATGTGCACCGCGCGGCCCTGGGGGTCGCCGTAGCCGAGCTGGCGCTCGGCGTCGGCATACAGCTCGATCGTCTGGCCGGCCTCGTCCGCCCGGAACTGCCAGGGCTGGGTGTTATGCATGGAGGGCGCGGCCACGGCCGCCCGGATCAGGTCAGCCACGAGCCCGGGAGCCGGGTTCACCTGCTCCGCTGGCCGCCCGTTGCCGGGTTCGTCGCCGCGCACCATGGCCATAGCGTTGCCGGTCAGGGCCGGAGTATGCAGGGCCGTAAGTCCCCGGTGCGAGGGACCAGTTGACTGAACGTGCGGCGGGGCGCACTGGCCCTGGGCCCGGCCGGGCCGCCAGCAGTTCCTGCTACTGGCCGGGGCCGCGCGGCTGCGGCGCCCGCTCCGCGGACGGCAGCATCACGGTTACCTGGGTACCGCTCCCTGGGGTGCTCGTGACGTCCATATCGCCGTGGTGAGCCCAGGTCAGCTCGGCAACCACGGCCAGGCCGATGCCGCTCCCGGCCACCTCGGCCGCGTTGCTGCCCCGCCAGAAGCGCTCGGAGATATGGGGCAGCTCCTCCCGCGGGATGCCCACGCCGGAGTCGGAGACGGTTAGCGTGGCACGCCCGTCATCCTGGCTGACCTCCACAGTCACGTTCCCGCCTGCCGGGGTGAACTTGGCGGCGTTGCTGAGCAGGTTGGTAACGACCTGGTGCATCCGTCGCTCGTCGGCCAGGACCGGGGCCGGGGACAGCTTCGTATCCAGGGTCAATTCGGAAATTTCGAACCTCGTTTCCATGCTGCCCGCCGCGGTCTGCGCTATCTCGGCCAGATCACGCGGCTGGGCGTTCAGCTGCAGGGCGGCGGCCTCAGCGGAGGCGAGAGTCTGCAGGTCGTCGACCATCTTGGCCAGCCGCGCCACCTCGTCCCGCAGCGACGACAACTGCGCGGGAGTGGGCTCGAGGACGCCGTCGAGCAGTGCCTCGTGCCCGGCCTGCAAGATCGCTACCGGGGTCCGCAGTTCGTGCGCGACGTCGGCGACCAGGTTGCGGCGCAGCTGCTCATGCCGGGCCAGCGTGTCGGCCATCGTGTCGAACGTGGCCGCGAGCTCACGGATCTCAGCGGGAGCGCGGACCTCGCCGACCCGGGCCTGCCGGTAGCCCGTGGCCCGGACCCGGGCCACCTCGATGAGCCGGGTGATCGGCTTGCTGATACGCCGGGACACCAGCAGCGCCACGGCCAGCGCCAGCAGGGCGGCGATGCCCGCGGCGCTGGCCAGTGCCTGCCAGAGGGTAGCGCGCAGCTTACGATGCGGGCTGCCCATCCCTTCCTTCCCGAAGCGGGCCTGGATGGTCCCGACCTGGCGGCCCCGGCTCACGATCGCCGCCTGGCCGAGCGGCCCGGTGGCGCGGGCGTAGCCCGGCGACGCCGCCACCGTCCGCCCCGCCTGGTCCATCACCTGGATCCGCGCGCCGATCTTCGCGGCGAGGTCCACGGCGGGCCGCAGCTCCGCCATCGACCATCCCCGGTTCCGCTGCCAGGCGTCCGCCGAAGCCACCTCGAGCGCCTGGGTGAGCGCGGTGCGCTGCTTGCGGGCCAGCGTCGAGACCTCCTGGGCCGCGAAGACCGCGCTCAGCAGGCCGAACAAGGCGACCGCGGACAGGGCGACCCCGACGAAGGCCAGCGCCAGCCGCAGTCCGATCGGCCCGGAGCGGTCCGCTCTAGCCATCGCGGCGCAGGCCCAGCCGGTATCCGCCGCCCAGCACGGTCTGGACTATCTGGGGGTCGGCCGGATCCGTCTCGATCTTGCGACGCAGATTCTTCACGTGCGAATCGACGCTGCGCTCGTATCCCTCGAACTCATAGCCGCGCACCCGGTTGATCAGCTCCAGCCGCGAGTAGACCCGGCCAGGCACCGTCGCCAGCGCCAGGAGCAGGCCCCACTCGGTCGGCGTCAGCGCCACGCTGGTTCCCCAGACCCGCACCTCGCGCCGCTGCTCGTCGATGAGCAGCAGGCCGTCACCGTAGCGGACCGGCTGCTGACTGGCCATCGACTGCCCGCCCCGGCGCATGATCGCCTGGCACCGCAGCACCAGCTCCCGCGGACTGAACGGCTTGGTGACATAGTCGTCGGCCCCCAGCTCCAGCCCGTGAATCCGGTTATCCTCACCGGACTTGGCGGTCAGCATCAGGATCGGCGTGGTCGACATGCCGTGGAGTTCGGCGGCTACGGTCTCACCGGGCACGTCAGGCAGGCCCAGATCGAGGATGATCAGGTCCGGTGACGCCGACCCGGCCAGCGAGATCGCATCGGCGCCCGATCCCGTCGACAAGACCGTAAGCCCGGCCGTCTCCAGGTAATTGCGGACAAGTTCGCGCAGCTTCCGCTCATCCTCGACAAGAAGCACCGTGCCGGCCATCTGGCCGCCCCCTTCCCCCATGCGCCGCTAGGCAGCGGGAGCGCCGGCGGGCTTGACATCCGGGCCACGCCCGCAGGACGCGAGAGCCAATTTACCTGGCCCTTACGCTCCGTGAGCAACTGACGGCCCGTTTTGCCGTATTTGCCCGGGCATCGAGGCGGCCAGCCGACTTCCATACCACCGCCACAGCGGCTGCATGCCTCGCACGCGCCCGTCTGCTGGCCTTGAGCACATCTGCCTGCACCGGAGGGCAGCCGCTTGGGCAGGAGATCTCGTGACCGGTGGCGTTCTGCTTGTGGTCGTGCCGTGGGTGCTGTTTGCCGCGAGCATGGCCACGATCGGCGTGCTGGTCATGCGCCGCAAGGCCACCGACCGACAGCGTCCCGCGCAGCAGCCGGATGCGGCAAAACGGCCCAACTGCGGGCCGATGGCGGCCGCCCCCGAGATCGTTCCGCGTCCGGGCGACGAGCGGGAAGGCCGCTGACGTGCTGTCGATCCAGGTAGCTAACCGATAGCCGCGTACCGCCGATCGCTAGCTCCATGAGCTGGGCTGACCTCCGGCCAGTAGCTGACTCCAGGCCGGTGGAGCCGTCATGCGACAGGTGTGGAGCGGCGATGGAGGCGGCGGGAAAGTGACCGGTCCCGCGCCCGGGAACGCCAGCGCGATAGCGTTGGTGCGACTTGCCTGCGGGGGGAGCTGGCCCCGGGCGAACCGCATGACTGCTCCGTGAAACCTGGGCTCCTGGCACCTGGAGTTAATGCACTATTAATGGGATATAAGGAGAGGTTCACATGCGATTCCGGCAATCAGCTCGTCATATTCTGCTGATGCCCGCGCTGGGCGCGGCGGCGGGCCTGGCTATGGCCGCCTGCGGCAGCAGCGGCAGCTCGTCCTCGCAGCCCAGTTCGTCGTCCTCTTCGGCCAGCGCGTCGCCCACGGTATCGGCCAGCTCGTCGACTGCCCCCGCTTCAAGCGCGCAGGCCCAGATTGAGGCCAACTGGGCGGCCTTCTTCTCGGCCAGCACGCCGATCGCGCGCCGGGTGCAATTGCTGCAGAACGGCAGCCAGTTTGAAGCGGTCATCAAGGCGCAGGCCGGCTCGCCTCTTGCTTCGTCCGCCACCTCGAAGGTGTCCAAGGTGACGCTGGAGTCGCCGACGCAGGCCAAGGTGATCTACTCGATCCTGGTGGGAGGCACGCCCGCGCTGAGCAACCAGAACGGCGTCGCCGTGCTGCAGAACGGTGTCTGGAAGGTCGGTGACACGAGTTTCTGCGGCCTGCTCATCGTGGAGAACAGCGGTAAGACGTCCGGTTTGCCCGCGGCCTGCCAGTCGGCCGGTTAGCCGGCAGGGGCGGTCAGTGGAAATGCGGGCCGTAGGGGCGGCCGCCCGCGCCCGTGATCGTTTCAGCGGCCGGTCGCTGGCTCTTCCTGCGCTGTGCACGCTGCTGTTCCTGACCTTCCTGGACAACACCGTCGTGAGTGTCGCGCTGGGCAGCATTCAGTCGGACCTGCACGCGGGGTCTCGGCCCTGCAATGGGTGGTGAGCGCCTACGCGCTCACCTTCGCGAGCATCATGCTCGCGTGCGGGATGATCGGTGATGAGTTCGGCCGCAAGAAGGTCATGCTGTGCGGCGCGGGAGTGTTCTGCGGCGGATCGGTCATGTGCGCGCTGGCGCCGAACGTTGCCGTGCTGATCGCCGGGCGGGCCGTCATGGGCCTGGGCGCCGCGGCCAGCGAGCCGGGCACGCTCTCGATGCTGCGCCAGCTCTACACCGACGAGCGCAGCCGCAACCGGGCGGTGGGAATCTGGGCCGCGGTGACCGGGTTGGCGCTCGCGGCCGGGCCGGTCGTGGGCGGGATCCTGGTCGGGATCTGGAACTGGCGTGCCATCTTCTGGTTCAACCTCGTCTTCGGCCTGTTGGCGTTGCTGGTCGCGGCCAAGGTGCTGCCCGAAAGCGCGGACCCCGACGCGAACCGGGTGGACACCTCAGGGACCCTGCTCGGGGCGACCGCGCTGGCCGCACTGGTCTTCGGGATCATCGGCGCGGAAAGCGCCGGGTTCGCGGCGCCGCAGGAGATCGTATTGTTCAGCATCGCCGCGGTCGCCGCGGTGGCGTTCTTCTATCGCGGAGCGCCGGGCCGCGCACCCCCTGCTCGACCTGAGATATCTGCGCATCGCGCGGTTCGCCACCGCGAATATTGTCGCGTTCTGCTCCTACTTCGCTACCTTCGCGATCTTCTTCTTCACCGCGCTCTACCTCGCGGAGGTGGTTGGCGAGTCCGGGTACGGCATCGCCCGGGTGTTCCTGCCGATGACGGTGCTGATGATCCTCGCCTCGGTCCTGGTCGGCCGCTGGGAGGACCTGATCGACCTGCGCGTACCGGTCCCCGCTGGCTGCCTGATCTTCGCGCGCTGGCCTGCTGCTGACCAACATCAGCCTCAGCCCGCATCCGCGGCTACCTGCCGCTGGCCGCGGCGCTGGCCCTGACCGGGCTCGGCATCGGCATGACCGTCGTGCCCATCACGTCGTCGGTCCTCACCGTGGTGCCGCCGGAGCGTTCCGGCATGGCCGCGTCGGCCACCAACACCAGCCGCGAGATCGGGGCCGTGACCGGTGTCGCCGTCCTGGGGGCGCTGGTCAACGCGCAGCTCAGGTCGGATCTGACCGGCAGGCTCAAGCATCTGGGCATTCCGCCTAACTTCCAGTCGATCGTCATTCACGCGGTCGAAACCGGCGGCGTGCCGTCCAGCGGCAACACGGCGGGGGCAGGCGGAGCCGCGGGAGCCGGGCAGGGTCAGCTGGTCCAGGAGGTCATCAACGCCGCCTACACGGCCTTCCACCAGGGCCTGCGGGCGGCCCTGTTCCTGTCCGCGGGCCTGGTGCTCGCCGCCGGCATCCTGTCCGCGGTGACCTTTGGCCAGCGTCCGGCGCCGGGCTCCGGTCCGGGTGCTGGCCCGGGCGGCCCGGGCGGCCCCGCGCCATCGGCAGCCGAGCCGGGGGGCTGGCGTAGCCTCGGTCTGAGCGGTGCTCCACCAGCCCGCGGAGGTAGGCCGCCTGCCCGGCGTGCTGCAGCCCGTCGGAGATCACGCTGATCAGCCGGACGCCGAGCGTTACCGGCGGATCCCACCGCTCGTCGACGATGCGGCCAAGGTCGACATCCGTGATCCGCTGCACATAGCGGACGGCTTCGGTATACACGGCGTCGTGATATTCCGTCAGTAGTTCACCTGACTCGACCCGGACCGCGGCGACGGCAGCGGCCTGCTGCCCGTAACCGGTGGCCTCATCGTCGAAGGGCAGGCCGAACCGGGCCGCCCACCCGTCGGCCGTCCAGACCTGGCTGGTCTGGGCCAAGCTCGCGAGATGGTCATCCTCGATCCGGGTCAGATGCCAGATCAGCCACGCGATGGAATTGGCCCGCGCATCGGGGCGGAATGCGAGCTGCTCTGGGCTCAGGCCGCCGACCACTTCGTAGACGATGCCGCGGATCCTGCCGAACGCGTCGGCGAGCAGATCACTGGATGTCATGCCGGTACTCCCTTCGCCGCGGAAAGCCCTGCCGACGACCGTAACGGATCCGGCACCGGCGCGGTCCGGTGTGCCGGGGGACGCGCCCGGCCAGTGCGCCGCCTGCCCGGTCCCGGTACGGTTGAGCCCGTGATCCAGACCGCCCGGGCGCTGGACACCCCGGCTCCCCCCGTGCCGGTCGGCAGATGACCGATCAGCCCGCCGGGCGGGTCACCCTGGGCACGATCGCGCGCGAGTGGGCCCGCATCGGGATCACCGGCTTCGGCGGCCCGCCCGCGCACATCAGCCTGCTTCGCAGGCTGTGCGTCGATGACCGCGGCTGGCTGTCGGCTCACGAATTCGAGGACGGGATCGCCACCACGAACCTGCTCCCCGGCCCGGCCTCGACGCAGCTGGCGATCTACTGCGCCTGGCGGCTGCGCGGAGTGACCGGGGCACTGCTGGGCGGGGCCTGCTTCATCGTGCCCGGCCTGATCATCATCCTGGGGCTCGCTGCCCTGTTCCTGGCGCGTGCACCTGCCCCGGTGGGTCTGGGGGCGCCGCGGCGCGGGGCGGGCGCGGCGGTGCCCGCGGTGGCCGCTCAAGGCGGCGGTCGGCCTGGTGCCCGCCAGCTGGAAGCGAGCGGCCGGGCCGCGCGCGGTCCGGGCGCGATGGATTGCCTACCTGGTGGCGGGCGGGGCTGCGACCGCCCTGCTCGGCCCGTTCCTCGTGCTGATCCTGGCGGCCTGCGGCCTGATCGAGGTGGCCGTCCGGCGCCCGGAGCCGCCCCCGCCGACGCCCCGGCCACCGGGCCAGCGGCTCGCGGTGCTCGCGCTGCTGGCGCTGCCGGTGGCGACGACCGCGGGGCTGGGCGCGGTGGCCTGGGTCGCGTTCAAGGTCGGCGCGCTCTCCTACGGCGGCGGTTTCGTGATCATCCCGTTGATGCAGCACGACGCGGTGGTCACGTATCACTGGATGACCGGCTCCCAGTTCCTCAGCGCCGTGGCGCTCGGCCAGATCACGCCCGGGCCGGTGGTCCAGACGGTCGCGGTCGTCGGTTACGCGGCCGGCGGCCTTGGCGGCGGCCTGCTGGCTTCGCTGGTCGCGTTCACGCCATCCTTCGTTTTCGTGATCGCGGGCGGCCCGCATTTCGGCCGGCTGCGGTCGCAGCCGCGCGGTGCAGTCGTTCCTCACCGGCGCGGGTCCGGCCGCCATCGGCGCGATCGCCGGGTCGGCGATCCTGCTGAGCGCGGAACTCACCCATCTCTGGCAGGCAGGGGTCGGCGTCATCGCCGCGGCCTGGCTGCTGGTGCTCCGCCGGGGGGTCGTGACGGCGTTGCTGGGCGCCGGTGCCCTCGGCGTCATCGCCGCGCTGGCCGGAGCGCCCGCCGGTCACTGACCGGTCTCAGCGCAGGCGGGTCGGGGCGGCCTCCGGCGGCAGGACCTGACCGAGTGCGTCGCGGATCGCCTGCCCGAGCGCCCGGGCCACCGGCGGCGGGAACGCGTTCCCGACCTGGCGGTAGGCGGCGGTCTTCCGGCCGCAGAACGCCCAGGAATCCGGGAATCCCTGCAGCCGGGCCACCATGCGCAGGGTCAGCTTGGGTGGCTGGCCGACCGGGAAGTCAGGCCCTGGCGGTTGGTCGGCGATACCCAGCCCGTCGACCCCGAGCACCCGCCACGCGGCCCGGGCCCGGGTCGGGCCGAGGTCCGGGCCGCCGTGCTTGCGGCTGCCGCCGACGATGGTGGGCGCGATCTGCTGCGCTCCCGCTCGCCAGCCCGGCGCGCCCGGCCAGCCGCGCGCCCACATCAGGTCATGCAGCGTGTCGCCCACGGTGGGCGCGGGCGCTGGCCCGGGCGCCGGCCAGCGAAACCAGGCCGCCCACGGCGGCCGGAGCGCCACCAGGACGAACCGGGGCCGCAGTTGCGCCACTCCGTGCTCGCTGGCCTGCACCTCCTGCCACCAGAGGTGATAGCCAAGGCCGCGCAGCGCGCTGGCGACCTGGTCCCGGTAGCCAGCGAAACGGGCGGCAGCCAGCCCGCGCACGTTCTCCAGCAGCACGGCCCGCGGGCTGATCTCGCCGATCAGCCGGAGCGCCTCGGGGAACAGGTCACGCTCGTCCTGCTGGCCAAGCCGCCGGCCGGCGATCGAGAAGGGCGGGCACGGCACCCCGCCGGCGACCAGGTCGACACCCGCGAACTGACGGCCGTCCAGATCACGCACATCGCCCTCGATGATCTTCCATGAAGCCCCCCGGTTGCGGCGCAGCGTTTCGCACGCGTCGGCGTCGATCTCGGCCGCCGCCTCATGGCTGAACCCAGCCTGCTCAAGCCCGAGGGCCTGGCCCCCCGCCCCGGCGCAGATCTCCACGGCGCTCAGCTGGCCCACCGCACCTCCCGACGCGCCCAGATCTCCACGACGCTCAGCTGGCCCACCGCACCTCCCGCCGCGCCCAGATCTCCGCGGCGCTCAGCTGGCCCACCGCACCTCCCGCCGCGCCCACATCTCCGCGGCGCTCAGCTAACCGCCCGGTGGCCCGTGATGGCATCCGGGCGGCCGGCGCTGGCACCGCCTGGCACCGGGACCGCCTAGCACCGGCACCTGCTGATACCGGGACCGCCTGGCGCTGGCACCGTCTGCCGTTAACTCTGCCCCGTGCGGCCCGCTGGCACCGTGTCCCACGCCGAAGCGGGCGCGGTCAAGCCTACGGTCGGCCGGGCCCGCCGCTGCCCCTAAGGGCTTGGAAATGAACGACACGCTCAATCTGGCATGTCGGCTGGGTGCACGGTGTAGTTCCATTCCCCGTGGAACTCGTGCGGGGTGACGTGGCGTTGGAGCAGGTTCTTCATCTCCCGGTCAGGGATCTTGATTCCGCGCGGATAGGCGCCGGTGTCGCGTTCGGCACGCACGGTCAGGCCGGTGCGGGTGGTGGTCCCGGCGATGAGGTTCACCGCGACCTCGTGGCTGGTCAGCGGCTGCCCGGCCCAGTTCATCGAGATGTGGCTGAACAGCCGGTGCTCGATCTTGTTCCACTTGGACGTGCCCGGCGGCATGTGGCAGACCGTGATCGCCAGGCCGGTCTCGGTGGCCAGGGCCGCCAGTTCCTTCTTCCACAGCCGCAGCCGGTAGCCGTTGGAACCGCCCGCGTCTGCGGTGACCATGAGCTTGGCCGCCTGCGGATACGCGGCGGCGCCGACGGTGGACCACCAGCGGCGGATGGTCTCGACGGCGAACTGCCCGGTGTCTCCGTCGCAGCCCACCGATACCCAGCCAGTGTCGGCGGCCAGGTCGTAGACCCCGGAGGGCACCGCCTTGCCCTGTTCGCCGGGGAAGTCGTGCACGCCGGCGCGGCGTGGCTCGCCGGCCGGTCGCCGGGCCCGGCCCTTGTTCGCGTACTCGCCGACCGTTTCTTTCTTCTTCGCGTCCACGCTGATCACCGGCTCGCCTTCGGCCAGGCAGGCAGTGACCTGGCCGTTGATGTAGCGGAACTGGGCGTCCCGGTCTGCGTGCTGCTTTCCTTCCACGGTCTTGGCGCTGGCCTGCATGCGGTAGCCCAGCGGTCCGCTCAGCAGCCGGCCGACGCTGTGGCGGGACACATGGTGCCCCTGTGCCGCCAGCTCGCCGGCGAGGTTGCGGGTCGATCTGATGGTCCAGCGCAGCCGGCGCATCGGGTCACCCCGGGTCTCGGGCTCGACCAGCGCGTCCAGGGCGTCGAGCAGGCCGGGGTCGGTCTCGGTCAGCGGTTTGCGGCCGGCCCGGAGCGCCGGGCACGCCCGGGCATCGCGTCCCCACCGCCTTCCAGCTCCCCGACCCCGGCAGTGATCGTCACCCGGGATACCCCGGAGGCACGCGCCACCAGCGAAATCCCGCCGTGTCCCAGCGAGCGGGCCTCGGCGGCCAGCACCAGGCGGCGCTGCCGCTCGTCCAGGTGCGGCACGATCGCGTCGAACTTCGCCGAAAGGACCCGCTCGTCGATCTCCATGACCAGTGCCATACCAGAACTGTGCCAGGACAATCAGGACATGTAAATATAATTTAGAGACACGCCCTAACCGGCGGGCGGCGGGGGATCGGGTGGCGCGGCAGCTGCGGCCCGCTGGCGGCTGCGGCAGAGTGGGAGCATGACCACCACATCGGCCGCCGACCTGGCCGTGCCGCTGGCGGCCTACGCCAGGCGGCTGGCCGCCGCCGCTGGCGATCGTCACCACGTGGCCTCGCCGCTCGGCGCCTGGCTGCTGCTCGCGCTGTGCGGGCCGGCCTGCACCGGTAGGGCCAGGACGGAGCTGGCCACGCTGCTCGGCGGTGAGATCGAGACCGCCGCGCAGACCGCGGCGGTGCTGCTCACCGAGCCGCACCCGCTGGTCAGCGCCGCGGCGGCCGCCTGGCACCGGCCGGGCGCCGTGACCGGTGCGCTATCACGGTGGCAGGACGGCCTGCCGTCGGTGGTGGAGACCGGGGAACTGCGAGACCGCGCTTACCTGGATGACTGGGCAAGACGACACACGCTCGGGATGATTCGCCGTTTTCCCATCGAACTGACCCCCCAGATCGTCCTGCTGCTGGCGACCGCGCTCGCCACCAGGGTCTCCTGGGCGCAGCCGTTCGACCTGGCCCCGGCCAGCGAACTCGGCCCGGCCAGCCCGTGGGCAGCAAAGCTCAACAGGGTGCTGCGCACCCCGGCGCGGCTCAGTGTGAGCCATCGGCAGTTCATCGCGGCGACCCAGGCCGGCGACGTTGCCGTGCATACGGCGACGGCCCGAGGCGGGCTGCTGGTCACCTCGGTCGCCGCCGCGCCGGATGCGCCGCCCGGCGAGGTGCTCGCGGCCGCCTACGACATCGCGGTGGCGGTCGCGACCGGCGGGCCGGTGGCCCGCCGGTCGCTGTTCGACCTCCCGCTCGGCGACGGACCGCTGTGGACGCTGGCCGAGCGGCCCGCGGCCACTGCTCGCGCTCGTGAGGAGAGGTGCACCGCGGTCCTGCCGGCCTGGTCCGCCGACAGCTCCATCGACCTCAGCGGGGCAGGGCTTGGTTTCGATGCGGCGGCCGCCGCCCTGGCCAGGCTGCTCGAGATCCAGCAGTACATCTTCGCGGCCCAGCAGGCCTGCGTCGCCCAGTACAGCCGGACCGGGTTCGAGGCGGCCGCGGTGTCGGGGCTGGCGGCTGGCCCGCTCAGCATGCGGGGCGGGCCCAGGGGGGTGCTGCGCATCGCCACATTGCGGTTCGGGCACCCGTTCGCGGTGGTGGCGGTGACCGCCGATGACCGCCAGCCACGCGATGAGCATGGCGCCCGCCCGGGCCCCTGGCATGGCATGCCGGTCTTCTCGGCCTGGGTGACCCGGCCGGAGGACGCCGTCGAAGATCCGCCGCCTCGTTAGGCCCAGCGGACAAGCTTGGCCCAGCGGACGGCCTGGCCCAGCGGACAAGCTTGGCCCAGCGGACGGCCTGGCCCAGCGGACGGCCTGGCCCAGCGGACGGCCTGGCCCAGCGGACGGCCTGGCGCTCGCTTTGCCGGATCATGCCCGGAGGTTCTACGTTTCGCCCATGCACAGTGTGGATCCCACCACTGACAAAATGATCCGGTCGGTGCTCGCCTGGGTGCACGACAGATTTGTTGGAGATGATCTTGGTGGTGATGCTGACCTGGGTTTCTGAGTTGGCGTGTCTGTCAGATGCCCGGTCGCGGCCCGGCCTGGCGGATGACTCGGGTTGCCCAGAGTTCGTCCCGCTGTTAGCGGCGTATTTATCAGGGCACGGATCGCGGAGCAACGGCAACGCTCTTTCGTGACGGGCTACTCAGGTCGTCTTTCAGGATCGTGAAGACATCCGAGGCCGTATGCGTGCAGAACGCCGTCAGCGAGTGGCCGGTGGCGGCCAGACGTCGCTTCCGTGGCCGCCATCACGGAGCGTGATTGACTCGGTCGGCCCGGCAGGCGGCGAGTTCGCGCGGAACCCTGCCGAATACGCGCTGTTGGCGAACCAGTGACTGGAATCACCGGCAGCGCAGATCGACCGTTCCGGCGCGCCCGGGAACTGATCCGGCATTCTGATCGGGGTGTATCAGCTTGGGCATCAGCGTCTGGCAGCCCGCCTATGCCGTCGGCCGGAGGGGGCGGCTGGTGGTTAGCCGGCTTGGGCGGGTTCAAGGCCGGCTGGCGTCGGGAATTCTTGCCCGGAGTACGGCTGTCAGCTCGTCACCTACCGCTCGCAGGGGTTCTGAACTGCGGTAAGCGCGGGCGAGGAGGAGCCCGCCCTCGACGCCGGCCAGGACGAGGGTGGCGAGCCGCAGCGCGTCTGCGCTGGCGATCCCCCGTGCCTTGATCGCCTCAGTGATGGCGGCGTGCCAGCTGCCGAGCGCTGCCTGGCACGCATCAGCGAGCACAGCGGAGGTGTGCGCGGTCTCCAGTGCGACGGTGGCGACGGGGCAGCCATCGGCCCAGCCGCTCGCCTCGAGTTCGGCCGCGGCGAGCTGCACCCAGCTCGCGACGGCCTCGGCCGGGTGACTGCCGCCCAGGGCAGCGCGCAGGAGCTGCTCGTAGCGGTGGCCGGCGAGGGCGACCGCCTCCGCAGCGAGCTGTTCTTTCCCGCCCGGGAAGTGGTGGAACTGCGATCCCCACGGGGTCGCGCTGTCCGCTACGACCTGGCGCCAGCCGGTCGCGGCGTACCCCTGCCGTCTCATCAGGCGGGCTGTTGCCCGGATCATGCGCTGGCGTGTGTCGGTCATCCGGGGCATGTCCCGAGCTTACGGCTTGACAAGACGATCGTCCTACTAGGAAGCTCGTCCTAGAACGAGAGCCGGGAGGCGCCATGCGACAACTCATGGTCGAAGGCACAGCGGCGGTCAGCTGGGCTGATGCGCAGGAGCCGGCGCTCCCCGGCCCCGACGCAGCGCTCGCGCGACCGGTCGCGATCGCCACCTGCGATATCGACGTCGCCGTGCTCGCCGGCCGGTACCCGCTTCGGGGACCCTACCCGTTCGGCCACGAGGGCGTCATCGAGGTCGTCGCAGTCGGTGACCGGGTAACCGGGGTTGCTCCCGGCGACCTTGCCGTCGTGCCCTTCCAGATCTCCTGCGGTACCTGCGAGCCGTGCCGGCGGGGCCGCACCGGCAACTGCGCAGCCCACCCCCGGCTGTCCACGTACGGCCTGGGTGAGATGGGCGGGCTCGAATGGGGAGGGCTTCTCGCCGACCTGGTGACCGTCCCGCACGCCGACGCCATGCTCGTCAAACTCCCCGCGGGCGTCGACCCGCTAGCCGTCGCCAGCGCGAGCGACAACATCCCCGACGGCTGGCGGACCGTCGGCCCGCAACTGGCCGCCGACCCTGGCGCCGAGGTGCTCGTGGTCGGCGGCGATGGCGGGCCCAACTCGATCGGCCTGTACGCCGCCGGGCTCGCCGTCGCCCTCGGCGCGGCGCGAGTCACCTACCTGGACCAGGACGACCGCAGGCTCGCGATCGCCGCTGCGCTCGGCGCCCAGGTCATCGACAGCGCGCCACCGCGCAAGGCCGGCGCGTTCCCCATCACCGTCGACGCCAGCGGCACCCCCGAGGGCCTGCGGTGCGCGCTCAACAGCACCGCCTTCGACGGCACCTGCACCAGCACTTCGACCTACCTCCAGGATCCAGCGCTGCCCCTGTTCTCGATGTACTCGCGGTGCTGCACCCTGCACACCGGCAGAGCCCACGCGCGCCCCGCGATCCCCGTGGTCCTCGGGCTCGTCGCCGCAGGCTTCAACCCCTCGCTCGTCACCTCCGCCGTCGTGCCCCGAAGCGCCGCCGTGAATGCTCTGGCCCACCCGCCGATGAAGCTCGTGATCGACTGCACCCGCTGAAGACAGCCCGCAACCGCTCGCCACGCTGGACCCGAACTGCCACCCCCACCTCGTGGCAGCGCCGCAGCGCCAGACGTCAGGTGAGCTCCCAAGACGCGGTGACCGGGGCTCCGCGAGCCAGTATGCCTCAACCCGCACCACCGGCCACGTCAGGGCCGAGGACCTGACCCGAGACTTTCTCCGAAGCCTGCAACCGAATGTTCCATTTGGCTCGCCTTCGCGGCGTCCTTCCTCACGTCCCCAGCCGATCAGAACGGCGGATATCGCGCCCTGGTCGTCGACCAGCGCCGATCACAGATCGTGACGGGGATGGTCTGATAACCAAGCGACGGATCGCCGATTACGCGCTGGTCGATCAGCGTGCTGCTAGATCGTCGGCTGTGCTCAGATCAACCATTCCGGCGTCTTCCCCGGGGTTTCACGTGATGCTGTGAATCCTTCGCGGGCCGGACGGCGCGGCTGGCGTTTGGGATCGACAACCTCGACGACATGACCCGACCGGCTGGTCTGGCCGGGACCTGCAGCCGCAGCGGAGAGCAGCGGCGGCATGCTTTAGGCGCTTGGCGTCGTCATGTCGCGTGCACGGTCCAGCAGCACTGCCGCGACTGCGGCGAGGGCCGCGGCCGCAGGTGCGATCAGAATGATCTTCCCACCGGGCATGCCGCCGACGATCACGGTGTGGATCACGACCGGAGCGGTGTCGCCAGTGCGGCCTGGTTCCGGCGGCGGCAGAGTGGCGAAAGCGGCGGGCGCGGCTGCGCCGAACGCCAGGACGGCGCCGGCCAGCGCAGTCATGACGGCGGCGAAACGGGTGATGAGGCGGGGGTGATGGATACGGTTCCGCGGGACAGTCGATGTAGTAGCGGACCGATCATGCAGTCGTATTCCCCGGCTGCCTCCGGCGTGTCGGACGCGCCGATCGGGTCCAATTCCATGAGCAGATGACGCGCCTGACGCTGATACTCCTGCGCCCGCTCTCGGTTTCGAGGGACTGCCCGGATCCCACGCATCAGGTTCGCTCATACGCTGCCCGTCGCCCGGCGTTTTATTCCCGCCGCACGGACGCCAGCCTCCACGTGATCCGTCACGGGTTCGGGATCAGTATCAGCCTGCCCTGCGCATCTGCACGCTCGATTCTCTGGTGGGCTGTGACCACTTCCTCCAGCGGCAGGCGCGCCGCGATCACCGGTCGGAGTTCACCGGCGGCGAGCAAGGCGAAAAGGCGCGCGAGATCGTCCCGGTACCAGTCAGGGTGCTTCTTCTTCGTCGGTCGTGTGTCATAGAACGCGACGTGCTTCCGCTGTGGTGGCAATGACCACAGCCACAGCCGAAGATACTGGGACAGGGCGTCCAGGACAGGATTACTGCCCCGCTGAGCCGCTTCATAGTAGCCGTAGGCTACGACGGTCCCGCCTTTGCGTACCGTCCTGACCGATCGTTTGAGATGTGCTGACCCCATGGGGTCAAACACCGCGTCCACGCCGGTGCCCCCGGTGAGGGTTGCGACGTGTTCGACGAAGTCCTCGGCGCGATAATCGATGGGCGTGGCGCCGAGCCGTTGCACGAGACCGTGTTTGGGCTTCGAGGCCGTGCCGTACATCTTCAGCCCGGCTAGGTGTCCCAGTTCGAGGAAGGCGGTGCCCATGCCGCCGGCCGCCCCGTGCAGCAGGATCCGCTGACCTTCTGCTACATGTGCGACGCGGTGCAGCATCTGGTAGGCGGCCACATAGTTGAACACCAGCGTCACCGCCTCACCGGGATCGACTCCCGCGGGCACGGGATACAACTCCTGCGCCGGCAGGACGATGTACTGGCTGTAGCCCCCGTAGAAGGTAAGGGCCGCGACAGCCTGCCCGGCCTCCAGTCCCGAGACGTCAGGGCCCAATCGCTCCACCACGCCGACAATGGCATAACCGGGAGTGAAAGGCGGCCGGGGACCGCCCGGATAGCGGCCGCGCCTGATGTTCACATCGGAGAACCCCACGTCGGCGGCCAGGATCTTGACCAGCGCCTGCCCGCTGATTGGGGCGGGCAGATCGTCCTCGGCGATCTGCAGAACCTCGGGCCCGCCGGTGCGGCGAACCACCACATGCCGGTATTTCATGACTTGATCCTTTCCTTAGCTTCAGACCGTTTCGGCACGGCCTTTTGGAGGCGAACTGGTCCTGTCTCGAGCAATTCTTTGAGTTTGGCCAGGTTGTCTCGCACGGCTGAGCTGACCCTGGATGCGCCGGCCCTCTCGAGCCACCGCGGCAATGCGGTGCCGAGCGTCCAGTCGCCGGTTAGCCTGGTGCCGCCGCCATGGGGCTGGAATGTGAACCTCATCTGGAGGTCTCGTGCGGGCGGAAGGGTCCGAACTGCTACTGCTTGGTCCGGGCTCGAAATCCGTCACCACGAAGTGCTGCTCATCCGTCCGTCTCCGCTGCCGGTATATCGTTCCGACTCCCCCGGCCGGGAGGCGGTTGGGTGGTCTTGCTGGCGTTCATCTCGTTCTCCTTCTGGCAGGGCGGCGTATTGGCAGGAGGTTGGCGGCGGCGGTGTAGAACACGGTCCAGGCGGGTCCGGTCCCGATCTCGGCGAGGGGTGCCTTGCGGGGTAGTGACCGGCGGCCCGGCTGTGGCCGCTACGGGCTGACGATCTGTCCGGACGGTCGCATCACGTACCAGTACCCGCCGTCGTCGTTCTTGCCCTGGCCGGCCGCATGACCGGGAGATGCGTCGCCGAGGTAGGTGTACAGCGGCCATCCGTGGTAGGTGATGACGCGGCCGCCGCCCGGATCCGGCACCATCCCCAGCAAGTCAGCGCGCACCCCGGCGCCGGCCGCAGCCGTCTCGCCAGCGTGCAGTTCCAGCGGTGGCCAGGCGGACGCGCAGTCGCCGGTGCAGGTGACATGACGGGCTGCATCTGGCCGGAACATGTACAGCGCGAACCCCTTGTTCGTGACCAGCACCGTGCCGTGACCATCGACCGCCTCCGACTCGACGGTCACCTGGCCGTGGCCGGATGTGTACCGAACCACCGACACGTAATGGACGTAGGCGTACGCCCCGACGGCGGCGATGGCGGCAGCCAGGACCGCCGCCCCGAGGATGACCTTGCTGCGACGGCGAAGGCGCGGGCGGGTCGTCTGGGCGGTCTTGCTGGCGTTCATCTCGTTCTCCTTCTGGTGGGCCGGCGCATCGGCGGTCTCCTAACCTTTCGGCACACCGGTTGCGTGCTGGTCCTGCACCGCATCCAGGCGGGGCCTCAGTGCGCTTCCGCGGGCCGCGCCGCGGCTGTGTGCGGGTCACTGTGTGGGACGGTATGCGGCACCGGCCTGGCGGGCGTCACGCGAAAGTGCGGGCCAGGTGGAATATCCCGCGGCAGGCCCGGCACGAAAGTGCGGCCGCAGCCGGCCGGGCCACGCCGTTAGGGGATCAGGCCCAGTTCCCGGGCCCGGGTGACGGCTTCGGTGCGGTTGGCCGCGCCGAGCTTGTCCATGATGTGGCTGACGTGCTTCTTGACGGTGTCGAGGGTGACCACGAGTTCCCCGGCGACGGCCTGGTTCGGCCTGCCCGCCGCCAGCAGCCCCAGCACCTCCAGCTCCCGGGAGGTCAGCGGCTCGACAATGCCAGGCACCGCGGCGGGAGCTGGCCCGGTCACCGGTGCGGCCTGCTCGGCGTGCTCGGCGTCGAACGCCCGCCGGAGCCGGGCCAGGCAACCGAGCGGGACGTCGGCGGCGGCCTGGCCGGACCGCTGAGCTGCGATCAGCCGACCCAGCAGCGCGGCCATCGGCGGGCCCTCGTCGGCGAACACCCGGACATAACCCTGCGGGCAGCCCAGGCTGAGCGCCCCGGCCAGGGCGTCCACCGCGGCGATCTCCTCGCCGGCGGCCGCCAGCGCGAGCGCCTGCAGCGCCTGGATCTCGATGACGCTGCCCGCCCGGTCTTGGCTGGCGGCCGCCGCGTGCAGCCACTCCAGCAGCGCGAGCGCCGGGCCGCGACGGTACTGGGCGAGCAGCACCCGGGCCAGCACCAGGTACTCCGGCTCCCGCGGGTAGCCGGGTTCGTCGTCCGGGCCCAGGCCGCGCTGCTGGGTCCAGCGGGCGGCCGCGGCAAGGTCGCCCTGGGCCAGCTGCAGCCGGGCCCGCTGCGCCGGGACCGGGTTGAGCAGGCCGGCCACGCCCGGGCCCGGCGCGGCCTGCCGGGCCTCTTCCATAGCCTCCCGGGCGCCGGCCGCGTCGCCCTGGGCCTGCCGGATCCACGCCAGCGTGGCCAGGCCGGTGGCCAGCGGCTGGGTGAAGTTGAGCTGCCGACACAGCGCGAGGCCCTCGGTGAGATGCCGGAGGGCCGTGTCAAGCTCGTTCCGCTGGTAGGCCACCTCGGCCAGGCCCACGTACGCGATGCCCGCGGCGGGCAGGGCAGTCCGGCTGGTCGCTGCGGCGACCTCGAGCGCCTGCCGATAGGTGCCGGCCGCGGTGTCCAGGCGGCCCTGGGCCCGCTGCACCCGGCCGAGGTCCTGGTAGCCCCAGGCGGTCATGGCGGGCTGGCCGGCCACCCGCCCCTGGACGATGCTCGACGACAGCGCGCGCTCGGCCTCTGCAAGCTGGCCGCGCAGCCACTCGGCCACGCCCAGGTACCCGTTCGCGTGGGATGCCAGCAGCCACTCGCCTTCGCCGACCTGGGCAAGGGTCCGGCGGCCGAATGTGATCGCGCGTTCGGCGTCGCCATGGAGCACGGCGAGGAGGGTGCGCCCGAGCGCGATCGCCGCGGGCACGTTGGCCAGGTGGCTCGCGGCCCGGCCCACAGAAGGCTCGAACGGCTCATCGGCCACGCCCGGAACGCTTGCCAGCGCGCGCTCGGCGGCATCCAGCGCGACCTCGGCCGCCTCCGCGCGGTGGCTGAGGAGAGCCAGGCGCGCCTGGGCCAGCAGCAGCCGCGGCCGCGAGCCGGCCAGCCCGGCGGGCAGCGCCGCAAGCCACCGCTGCAGGGTCGCGCCCTCGCTGCGCAGGAGAAACGCATCGGCGTGCCGCTCGACCAGCCGCGCCGCCCAGGCCGGGTCTGCGGCGGCCAGGGCGTGGCGCACCGCGTCGTCGGCGAGGCCATGATCCTCACACCAGGCGGCCGCGGCCCGGTGAAGGCCAGCAATCCGGCCGGGCCATTGCTGCTGCAGGCGGGCGCGGAGCAGGTCGGCGAACAGAGGGTGGTAGCGCCACCAGCCGCGCACCTCATCCAACGGCACCAGGAACAGGTTCGCCCGCTCCACCTGCTCCAGCATCGCCTGGCTGCCGTCCCGGCCGGTGACCGCATCACACAGCCCGCCGGACAGGCGTTCCAGCAGCGAGGTCTCTATCAGAAAGGTGCACAGCTCCTCCGGCTGGCGGTCCAGCACCTCCTCGGCCAGGTAGTCCAGGACATAACGGTGGCTGCCGCTGAACGCCGCCACGAACCCGTCGGGATCCGCCTGCCCCGCCAATGACAGCGCGGCCAGCTGCAGCCCGGCCGCCCACCCCTCGGTGCGGGCCGCCAAAGCCGCCACCGCCGCAGCGGGCAGGTCAGCACCGGCCGATTCGCGCAGCAGCGCCGCCGCCTCCTCCGCGGTGAACCGCAGGTCGCCGATGCGCAGCTCGGCCAGCTGCCCCCCGGCCCGCAGCCGCGCCAGCGGCAGCGGCGGGTCGGCCCGGCTCGCCAGCACCAGGTGCAGGCCCGGCGGCAGGTGCTCCAGCAGGAACCCAAGCGACGCGTGCACTTGCCTGGCGTCGATCAGGTGGTAGTCATCGAGAACCAGCAGCACCTCGCCGTCACCGGGCTGGGCGGCCAGCTCGTTGATCAGCGCTGTCACCAGCCCCTCGAAGGATGCCGGCGCCGGCGGGCCCAGCAGGGGGCCGACTCTCTTCCCGATCCCCGGGCGCGCCTGGTCCAGCGCGGCCACCGTGTGACGCCAGAACCGCACCGGGTCGTTGTCACCAGCGTCCAGCGACAGCCAGGCCACCGGCCGGTCGCCAGACCGGGCCCAGTCGGCCAGCAGGGCCGTCTTGCCGGACCCGGCCGGGGCACACACCAGGATCAGCCGCCGCGCCAGCCCCTCACCGAGCGCCTGCACCAGGCGCGGGCGGGGCACGAAACCCGGCCGCGATCCGGGCACGTGCAGCTTGGTGGCCAGCAGCACATCCCGCTCCGCCGCGGCGGTCCCCGGCCCGGCCGCCGCGGGCGGCTCAGCCACCGGTGACCTGCACGCTCACCGCCCCCAGCCATCCTTCGTGCGGCGATAAGCTCATCGTAGCCCCGGCCGGTACCCCCCGCACGGGCCAGGAACAGGCGTAGGCTGCCGGCCGGAGGCTGGCCTGCAGGAACCCCCCGGAGCGCCATCCAGGGAACCGGCCGCCGCTGGCAGGCCGCGGTTAGTCCCGGCCAGCGGCACCTTCGTGCCCGATGCGGCCACCGAAGATTCCACTCTCAGGGCACTTTCAGCTGACGTCCGGCCCAGGGGGCGCCTCGTAGCGTGCAGGGACAGGAACGCACACCCACGAGGGACAAGCAATGACTGCTGTCAAGCCCGGCCGGGCGCTGACGGGCCCGCACGCGGGCGGGCAGGCATGAGCACGTGTCAGCCAGGTGGTCGGTCTAGACCTTGTCGATGACGTGCGCGGGCTGGGCCCTGCGGAACGGACGACGCCGGCGTTGCCCTGCTGGTGCTTCCGTGGATCGGCTTCCTTTTCAACACATGGCTAGGGGCAGTGATCGGCATCATCCTGTACATCGGGTCCAGGATATTTGCACCCGCGGAGGAAGCGGAACTGTCAAAGACTTTCGGTGTCATCTGGGACGAATACTGTAACACTGTAAAAATACCCTGGCTATAGAATAGGGCATCGGCCGCCCTCCGGTTCCCGAGCGTTAACACCCGCGCCGATCATCCAAATCTGCGCGCGGTACAGGTCATGGCCTCAAGCGCCGGTCCGCGTGCAGAACGGCGGTTCGCGCACTTGGACCCGGGAGTACGCGCCAGCACGTTCCGTAACGGTGTCGATCGGCTGGCCAGCTGGACTGCCGGGCTTCGCGCCGCCAATGGCAATCGCGGCTTTGCGAGAGACGCGCGGGCGTGTTTACAGGCGCCCGGGTATCACCTGCGGGGTGAGCTGTTCGATGTCATGGCGGGCGCGCAGCTCGGCGATCGCTGCGTCAAGCGGGCCTGTCGTGCTGGCGACCAGCTCAGCAAGCTCCTTCTGGTAGTGCTCGTGGCCGGAGGGGGATACCAGGAAGATCATGCGAGCTGGGCTGGGGCCCGGGTTGGCGAAGGCGTGCGGGCAGCCGCGCGGGACATACATCATGCTCCCTGGCCCGCCACGGGCCACCGTGGCCCCCGCGTGCGACTGGACTCCCAGCTCTGCCAGTTGCCCGGGGCCCGGACCCGCGGTTCGAAGGCGAGCAGGTCGAGCTGACCCTCCAGAACATTGAACAGCTCTTCGGCGGTACGGTGCAGGTGGGCGCCGACGTCGAATCCCGGCCCGATGGCGACGACCTCAAACATCGACCAGGACTGCGTCTGCTCGTCGCCCACCTTGAGCGTCATGGCAGGTGAAACCCGTTGGCCCTCGCCAGGGCCCCTCACGAAACCATCTGTCATGAACCGGATAATCCCACCGCCAGACCGTTCAAACAGCGTGAACGTTGGTTGATGCGGCACTAGGTCGACCCAGGCATGGAACCCGGCTCGACCAATGGCATCGTATTTACCGTCCGTCACCGAGTGCATTCCGGCCGCGCTACGACGGCGGCCGGGAACCACTCGCGCACATATGGCCAGTCCAGACGCCAGGCGTGACGAGTACGCTTGATCCAATGACCGGCACGATAAGGCGCTGGCCGCTTGCGTCCTTCGTGGTTTTGGCGTACGCGGTCTCGTGGGCGTGGATGTTCCCGTTCGTGGCCGCTGGCGACGTGGTGAAAACGGGTGTGGCCTGGCCGACCCATTTCCCCGCGCTTCTCGGCCCGGCCCTCGCGGCACTCGTGGTGACGGCGCTGGTCTGGGGTCGTGCGGGTGTTTGCGACCTTCTCGCCCGGATGGCCCGCTGGCGCATGCCCTTGCGCTGGTGGGCCGCCGCGGTGAGCCCGCTCGCTTTCCTCGGTGTTGCGCTCGCGGTTGCGGCGGCCGCCGGCAAGCTGCCTCGCGGGAGCGACTTCGGCCTCTACAGCGGCCTGCCGGCGATCGGCGTCGCTCCTGTCGCCGTGATCGCGATCCTGATCACTTTCGGTGAGGAGACGGGCTGGCGCGGCTTCGCGCTGCCGCTGTTGCAGCGCCGCCACGGTGCTCTCGCCGCCGCGCTGCTCGTCACCCCGATCTGGGCCCTCTGGCACCTGCCCTACTTCTTCACCCTCGCCACCTACCGCGATTTCGCTCCGGTCGGTTACGTCGGCTTCGTCTTCGGCCTTGCCTGCGGCTCGATCGTGCTCACCTGGCTCTACAACGGTACGGGCGGCAGCATCCTCGCCTGTGCGGTCTGGCACGGCGTCTTCAACCTCGCGACTGGCACCGCCGCCGCCACCGGGACGATCCAGGCGGTCACGACCACCTTCGTCTACGTCCAAGCGTTCTTGCTCGTCGGGCTCGAGTTGCGCGCGCGCAGGCGTGGAGAAGCATCGATCCTCGGCCCCCGCCGAGGCGGCGCGCCGCCGTCCAGGCCTCCTCCCTGCGGGTCACACCGATGAAGAGCAGCAGCTCACGCTGGGCATCCTGGCTCTACTGCGGGTCGGGCGGCAGTGTGCTTTTGTGTGCCGTCCGACACGGGACGTTCAACCTCTTCACCGCGACCGCGGCGGCGAAAGGAACGATGGCGACTGTCGTGAGCACGCCCGTGATGGGGCAGGCGGCGCTGCTGGTGTGGGTGATTGTCCGCGCCGTCCGACATGGTCGCCCATCATCCATGAGTCCGCGATGAGCGCATCCGCGCTCCTCACGCGCCGAGTTGCAAACCCGCTCCTGCGCGTCGTCCTCTCGTCGCCGCTTCACAGGCCTCTCTCCCGCACCCTGCTCGTGCTCTCGTACATCGGCTGGCGCAGCGGCCGGCGCCGCGCGACCCCGGTTCAGTACGCCCGTTTCGGCGACGATCTCGCCCTCGTTGCGGCTCGGGCTTCGCGCAAGTCGTGGTGGCGCAACTTCCGCGATCCGGCGCCGGTGACGATCACACTGCGCGGGCGCCGGCAGCGAGCCGTCGCCGAGGTCCTACGCGGCGACGAGCGCAACGCGGCGCTCTCTGCCTTCTGTGCCCGATACCCGCGCGCGCGGCTCGGGGACGACTTCGAGGTTGTCCGCGTCCGCCTCGAGCACGCGAGAGACAGCATTGCACCCGGTTCGCCGTGAGGTCCGTCGGCGAACGCGCCGCGCCTGTGTGGTGACGTGCCGGACATGACGAATCGAAAGGACGGTGGGAATTGTGTGGTGACGCGCTCCCCGCCGGAGTTGCCCCGGCGCTGCTGCCGCAGAGCATGGGCACTCGCTGGCCGGTACCGGCGCGACACAGTTACCCCTCGACGCCATGGCGCAGCCGCAATGCCTGCCTGGATCATCAATCAGCTCGATCCGGCGGCCGGCGAAACCCAGCTGAATCTGGCAGCTATCAGCCGGTATGGGGACCGCAAGCGTTGAATTAACCCGAGCCGCACAGGTAAGGAGTAACCTGGAGACGTGGCCCCGTGCGGGCTGTGTTGCGCTGCTCGGATGGGTCTTCTTCCGTGGAGCGGGTGATATCTGATGACCGAGCCGCGCGAATGGCCGATCGAAAGGCGCCCAGGCCTGCGTCCCTGGTTCTTCTCGGCGATGGGCTACCTCGGGGTCCTGTTCAAAGACCCCCGGGAGGCTGAGCGAGCCTAGCGCGGTCTCATCGAGCACGGGATACCGGCAGCCGATGTCCGGCTGTACACATCCGCGCAGATCCTTGACTCAGAGTCCAGGCTTGACATCGAACGCTCCCTCCTGGCTAAGGCGCTGGCCGCCCTGACAGCCGATCGGGCAGCCAGAAGACGCTACCTGGACAACGCCGCCGCCGGCGGCGCGGCCTTGTGGCTCTACGCCCCCACCGAGGAAGACGCAGACCGGCTCGTACGAGAGCTCGCCGAGTACGACTACCGGTCACTGCGCTACTACGGCGGCCAAGGCTTCGAAGACATCCTCCGCGATCCCGGCTGAGAGCGCGCGATCACCCGCCACCGCCGGCCATCAGCGGGAGACTGGTCACCAAGATGGGCCCGCCTGTGGTAGCGGTGGGCCTCGCCTTGGCTGCGGCCCGCCTCGCCGGGGCCAGCATCGCCGGCCACCTGGTACCGGGCCACCGCGCCGCGCTTGCCACCGCGCCGCCGTCGCTGGTCGCGGGCATTGGAAGCAGGTTCGCCATCTTATCGAACCAGACCCTCACGCTGGCTGAGGTACCGCCGGTCGCGGACGGTAGCGCGGCTGGCGTGCCGCAGGCCGGGCAGCGAATCGGCTCCGCGGTAGGCATCGCCGCCGGCGGCTCGGTCTTCTTCTCCACTCTCACCGCCACGACGGCGACTGCGCGCGGGCGTTCCAGGACGGGCTCGTGATCATTATCGCGCTCGTCGCCGTGGCGCTTGCCACGGCCTTGTTCGACGCGATCGGCGAGCGACGCCCGTACTACGGTCGCGGAGCAGGCAGAGCAAGTGGCCGCCCGGTTCGGGGGCACCTTGCACCGCCGCACGGTGGAACGGGCCCGGCACCGGTGAGCGCATCCGCGGGCTCGCCCGGTCACCGGGCCAATCGGTCATTATGAGGAACACAGATCACTCCATATGTGCCCGATGATCGCAGGCAATGCCGACAGCCAAACGTACCGAACGGCGGCCATGCGCGCGGCCGCCACCGGAGTGCCGACTACGCTCTGCGACGAGCGGCAGACGCGGCGGCGCCGCGCCGGCGCCAGCGCGCCCGAGCCTGGGTTCGACATTATTCGGCGGATCTAGAGGCCCGATACCGCGTGTGACCTGGGAAGCACGTCGTGGTACTCCGCGGGGGCGTGTCTCTAGGGTTTGACGGTCGCCTGGGGTGTCAGGCGGGCTCGAGCTCGACGATCTGCTTCGGCGCGGTGATGGCGAGCTTGGCGAGCAGGTCGCGCTGCGGCTTGGTCAGCTCGGTGCGCTGCCGGAAGGTGCCGGCCGGGCCGGTGAAGGTGCCCACGTGCAGGCGTTCGAGGTGGCGGCGGATGTTGCTCCACGTGTCGCCGGTGGTGGTCTCGATGATCCGGATCAGCAGCAGCGCCAGCCAGCACAAGATCACGTGGGCGCGGATGCGCTCCTCGAGCCGGTGATAGACGGGCCGCAGGTCGATGATCTGTTTCATGTCCCGCCAGCCGCGTTCGACTTCGAGGAGCTGCTTGTAGCCGAGCGCGATGTCCTCGGCCGGCAGGTGCGGGTCGCTGCAGCGCAGCAGGTACTTGCCGTCGAGGTTCTCCTCGGTCTTGATCTTCGCCTTGTCGGTCCGCAGCAGCCCGCCCGGGGTGACGCGCAGGTACCGGTTCAGCCCCGGCTTGACGGAGATCTTCCCGCGCAGTTCCCCGCGTTTCATGGCGGGCAGCGCATCGGAGCCGTTGATGAGTTCTTCCAGCTGGGCGACCATCTGGGCGCGCATATGGGCGTCGCGGCCGGCGGCTTCGGGGTTGAAGCAGATCACGAACCGTTCATGGTCGCTGATCCGCACCTCTTTAACCCGCATGTTCCCGGCGACGTCGGTGTAGCGGCCCTGGCGGGATAGCGCGGCCTTGACCTCGGCCGATCCGGAGCGCAGTTTCTCCCCGATGATGTAGTGGTGATCACCCGACCGCAGGTACCGGCGGTTCTCGGCTGAGGAGAACCCGCGGTCGGTCACCCACACGATCTTGGCCAGGGTCCAGTCTCGCATCTCGTCCTTGACCTGCCGGATCACCACCTGGTCGCTGGCGTTGCCGGGCCAGCACCAGCACCGCACCGGGATGCCATCGCGGGTGACGGCCATCCCGATCACGATCTGCGGCAGGTCATCGCGGCTGTCCTTGGACTTGCCGTGCGTGCGGAACCCGGCCGCCTGCTGCGGATCGGCGTCATCGTCGCCACAGGCCTTCTCCCCGCGCCAGTTCCGTGCCACCTCCTCGTCGGCTTCCTCCAGCTCGAAGTACGTGGAGGTGGTGTCGAAGAACAGCAGGTCGACCTCAAGATTCAGCAAGGTGGCGACCTTGTCGAAGACCCCGGCCTCCAAACTGGCGCGCGTATCGTGCAGCCAGTCCATCGCCCGGTAGCAGGCCTGCTCGCCGATCCCGGGCAGATTCTCGATGTGCACGTCGCTGCTGATCCACTCGGCGGCGGCCAGTTTCGAGGACGGTGCCAGCGCCCGGTTGGCGACCAGGCCGAACAGCACCCGCCCGGTGGCGGCCGCATCGCGGGCCGGCCCCGGCGGGAGCCACGGTCCACGCCGGTGATCACCTTGTCGATGCCCAGCCGCCGCCACAGCGCATCGAGCACGAACGCGCCGCCGAACGGCCGTGACTCCAGGAATACCAGGTCAGAACCTGCGGTGGCGGCGAGCGCGTCGGCCGGGTCCAGCAGCTTGGATAGAGACGCGACCAGCCGCTTGATCGCCGACCGGTCCAGGGCGTCCTCGCGGCCGAAACTGTACAGCACCCTGGGCACCGACCGGCCCGCGGCCGGGTCCCACTCGTTGTGGGCCAGGTGCAGATAGCGGACCGGGGTGCCGTCTTTGTTGGTCCGGCTGGTCGTCTTCACATACATCGTCTCTAGACGATATCCGACAAACCCTTATCCTCAAGCCAATACAGCAGAAGTCGTGTCTCTAGGCAATTTCGCGCCTGCAAGCGGAAGGCGACACGCTGACCTGCGCTCTGACATCGCCAGGATCCCTAGACAGCCCGAATTATGTCGAACGCAGGCCGAGAGGGGTGTGCCAATGGAGATAGGGCACCCGCTCGCCACGGATCCAAGCAGTCACCGGTTCCTGACGTACCTCATCGCGGCATGTCAGCCGCCGAGCTTGTCTTGAATCCACGCTTGCCCAGGTGCTCATAGCGCAAAACGACGAATGAGCTGAAGCCCGCCGCTACATGGGCCCCGACATCCTCACCAAAGTCAGCGGCCCGGTCACCGGCGACAACGGCACGACGGAGGTGCAAGCCATCGAGCCGATCAACCTCTAACATCAATCACGGATCATCACGATGCCATCTCTTACACCAAGATCACGGACGTGGCCTCAGCGCGGCCTGGCCTGGGCGTCAGGGATATTCACCGTTACCAGAGTCGAATCTGGTTCGAAGAACCAGTCCCACCGGATGAGCTGTTGATAACCACGGTAATCACTGGGATGATCAATTTAGTTATTCCTCAGACGGAGGCTCGATGAGCAGCGCAGCCGAGGATGGGCCCCCTGGCCAGCGCGAGCCCAGCCCAGAGGACGCTCTCACCTCGCGCCAGCGCAAAATAACTCAAGCGATTCGCGACTCGCTCGATCATCGCGGCTATCCGCCGTCACTGCGCGAGATGGGGAAGGCGGCCGGGCTGAAGAGCACCTCGGCAGTCTCGCACCAGCTCTCGGTCCTAGAGGCCAAGGGCGTGCTGCGCCGCGATTACGGCCGCCCGCGCGCATTGGAGATACTTCTGCCCGCGCGTTCCACAGCCAAGGCATCCGATGACGCCGCCATCAACGTGCTCCCGCAGGACACCGTGCCCGTGCCGCTAATTGGCCGGATCGCCGCCGGTCCCCCGATCCTGGCTGAGGAAAACACCGAGGACATCGTCCCGCTGCCTAGCTGGCTGGTCCCTCGCAGCGGGAAACTGTTCCTGCTGAAGGTCGTAGGAGATTCCATGATCGGCGCGGCGATCGCCGACGGTGACCTCGTGGTGGTCCGCGATCAGCAAGTGGCCGAGAACGGTGACATCGTAGCTGCCATGATTGACGGCGAGGCAACGGTGAAGACCCTCAAACTGGCCACCGGCCACGTCTGGCTGATGCCGCACAACCTGGCATACACGCCCATCCCAGGGGATGAGGCAACCATCCTCGGGAAAGTCGTCTCTGTACTGCGGAAGGTCGAGTAGTAGATCAGGACGGCCGTGACCTCGACCTGGCAGGCTCACGGGCGGGCAATGCCACTGTGGACCATGTGCGTGCCGAGAATTCTGTCCGTGGCTCTGACCAGCAGGATTGCTCTGCCAGCCGTCCGGCCGTGATGATCACCGATCATGCGCCTGCGGTCCGCCTTCCTCCTGATCACACGGCTGGCTTCATGGCGGCGCCTGTCCCAGCGTGAGGAGACGGGGCAGACCGCCGAGATCTTGATCCTGCGCCACCAGCTCGCGGTGCTGCAGCGGCGGCAGCCGCGTCACCCGAACCTGAACTGGGCGGACCGGGCCCTGATCGCCGCCCTGCTCGGCGTGATACCCAAACCGCGCCGCCGCGGGATGTGGCTGCTGGCCGGCCCCGACACGATCCTGCGCTGGCGCCGCGACCTCGTCCGCCGCCGCCGGGCGGCCCGGTCCAAGCGCGGCAAGACCGGCCGGCCGGCGGCCCGCCGGAACGTCAGGGCACTGGCCCTCCGGCTGGCCCGGGAGAACCCCGAATGGGGCTACCGCAGGATCCACGGCGAGCTGGCCGGCCTGGGAGTGACGGTAGCGGCATCGACGGCGCGGGAAATCCTGAAGAAGGCCGGAACCGGGGCCGCGGCGGACCGGGCCTACCGGCTCGCAGTTCCTGCGTTCTCAGGCCGAAACGATCCTGGCGTGCGACTTCTTCACGGCCGACCTGCCTGGCGGCACCCAGGCCTATGTCCTGGCCGTGATCGAGCACGCGACGCGGCACATATGCATCCTCGGAATGACCCTGCATCCGGGCGGCGCATGGACCACCCAGCAGGCACGCAACCTGATCATGGACCTCGGCGACAGACAGACCGGGTCAGGTTCATGATCCGCGACCGCGGCTCGAACTTCACCACCGCGTTCGACGCGGGTGCTGTCCCGTGTCAGCAAACTTTCCTTGTTGTCATTCAATCGTCCTCGTCGGCCATAATCTGCCACTCAACTTTCCTCGACTCGCCGTCAGCCCAACGGCGTGTGCGCCGCGATGCAGCGTGCGGGCCGAACGGTGATGTCGGTCGAGCTTCTGCCTGAGCAACCTTCACTGGCACAAGCGACTCCCGTGCGGTGGAAGAACCGGGCAAATCGGGCATCAGGGCCGGAACGCCTTGTCATCCGAGATTCCTCACCGCAGGTCACAGGCCCGAGCCGAGCAACGTCGATTGGCACGGGACAGGTGCCGCAACCGGTCATCAACATCCGATTCCCAGGGCTCACGCAGGATGACACGCTCCCCCCGCAACGTGGGCAGCAGCGGCAGGGTCAGACGATCCAGCACGACACCCAGGACTACGCAAGCCGCCGAACCCGGCGCTGGATCGCTGCCAGAACACCCCTCCAGAGCACACGCCCGGGACACCAATGGCCGCGCGCATGGCTTTCGCCGACGGGCCAGAATTACCCGTTCTGCGCGCCGCCGCCGACCGTACCGAAGAGACCGTTCCCGTACAGAACGGCGGATATCGCACGTCGGTGTTATCCCGTCCGTCACAACGCGTGACCGTGGGAGCGCTGCCGCTACATCACCAAGTAACGAGAATCGCTAACACTCACCAGCTCCCGGGGTCTATACGCAGACCCTGGCTCCGTCGGTGATATCAGCGGACAGCCCGCGCTTCCTGGGCTTCATCCCGGCCGCGCCGACCAAGGCGGCGCTCTCGTTCGACATGCTGGTCTCCTGCGCCTCGATCCAGGGCATCTCCTGGCTGGAGGCAGCTGGTGCGATTGAGGCGGAAAACCAGGTGCTCCGGCTCATCGTGGACCGGGCCGGGCTGCCCGGGTCTGCGGGCGGCTGTTTCGTGTCCGGCGGCTCGGCCGCCAATTTGTCGGCGCTGGTAGTGGCGCGGGAAGTGGCCAAACGTCGCGCCGGCGGCTCGCCGCGCCGTTTCCGGGTCGCCATCAGCGCGGACGCTCATTCCTCGATCACCAACGCGCTGCGGATCCTGGAGATGGATGCGCTCATCGTGCACACCGACGATCACCGGCTGACCGGCGGCGCGCTGCGGGCGGCTATCGGTGCCTATACCGAAGCGATCGAGGCCGCGATCGGCCTGGCCCGGGCGGCCGCTGAGGACATCCGGGGCCGTCCGTATCTGGAATTGATCCGCGGCCCGGAGCTGTCGGTGGTGCTGTTCCGCCGCCGTGGCTGGATCGCGGAGCATTACGCTCGCTGGGCCGATCAGCTGCTCGCCGATCAGCTGGCCTTCATGCCGCCATCGGCGTGGCAGGGCGAGACCGTGGCCAGGTTCGCCTTTCTGCACCCGCAGACGCCGCTGACGCTGGTCAGCGAGATCCTCGACCGGATGGCGTAAGCCAGGCCAGCGGTGCAGGTCGCGATGACGCGGCACGCCCGCCGAGTTGCTCGCGCCGGCGGTCGTCGGCCCGTAGCCTGAGAGGCGCATTCCGGACAGCGGCCAGGCCCGAGCCAGGGGAGAGTGAGCGATCGGCCAGTGAGCCGGGCGGGCAGTCCGCGGAACGGGTCGCTGAGTTGCGCCCTGGCGGGCACGCTGACGTCGCACTACGTTCCATCGGCCGCCCGAACTCCATCGCCCATCAATTCGACTTCTTCGATGACCGGTACGAGGCCCGGCGGCTGTGCTCGGAGTTATTCGGCACCTTCTTCCTGGTGATCGTGGCGGCCGGGGCGGCCTGGTGAACGTAAGGCTCGGCGGGCATGTGGTCTCGGTCTCGGCCGCAGTGGTGGCCCCGGGGATTGGTGGTGGCGGCGATCATCCTGTTCATGTGGGCACGGATCGGCAGGCAGGGCACCGCGGGCCAGACCCTGCCCGGACCGGGTATCTCCGGCGTGGTCGCGATGGACTGGGAGGCGATCTTGACCCTCGGGCTGGTCAGCGTGATCCTGGGGACCGCGCCCGGCGCCCGGCAGGTCCGGCCGCTGGCCGCCATCGGCGTGGGCAGCTACATCGCCCTGGCCGGGCTGTGGGGCTGGCCAGTCAGCGGTGCCTCGATGAACCCGGCTCGGTCCCTGGGACCCGCGCTGGTGCTCGGCGACTGGACCGCCTGGTGGGCCTACCTGGTGGGTCCGGTGGCGGGCGGGGCGATAGCGGTCGGTTTCGCGCACATCCTGCGCGGATCTGGCGGGGGGCCGCACGGCCGTTCGGCAGCCCAGGGCACGCTGGGCCAGCGACGGAGCTAGCCGCCGGAACGTGCCTGGCTGGGGGCTGCGGCCGATCCAGGCACATCTGTGCTGAGCAGGGAAAACGGGCCAAATACCCGGAACGGGCGGGACGCCGGGCACCACCTCAGGCGCACCTGCATCGGCGCTTGCTTCTGCACATCGTGGATGGGATGGTAACGGGGTGCGGGCGTGCCGCCCGCACCCTCTCATCAGGCACTGAGGGTGGTCGATGCATCAGGCGCACCAGACCGCACCCGCTCGGACTGCGCGTTCATGACGCCGCCAAGCATCCCGGGCCACGGTCGGCGGCTGCGCTGGCCCGGACCCCCGCCACGGCCGAGTCCTGGCGGATGGCCATCCTGGTCCCGGATCCGGTGCCGTCCTCGATCAAGACCGCGCGTGATTTCACCACCCAGACCCTGGGGGACTGGGGCCTGCGCTGGCTGAGCCAGGACGCCACGCCGGTGGTGTCAGAGCTCGTCACCAATGCGCTGCGGCACGGCGGGGGGGACGGTGCTGGCCAGGTCGGCCAAGTCCGGCCTGAGCTGATCCTGTGGGAGCGGGCCGGGTATCTGGTCTGCGTGGTCATCGACTCCAGCGCCAGCCTGCCCGTTCAGGTCATGGCGGGCGTCACCCGGGAGGATGGCCGCGGCCTGCAGGTCGTTCAGGCCTTGGCGAGTAACTGGGGCTGGACCATGCTGGGAGTCCACCGTAAGGCCGTCTGGGCGGTCTTGCGCGGCACCGGGACCGGCAGCCAGACCGGCACCTCCGCTGCCGCCGTGGGGTCGGCCTGAGGCTTTACGGCCGGCCCTCGCGCAGGTTATGCAGGTCCGCGCGGTTGGGCGAGCCCTGAGCCGGTGCTCGCCGATCGGCCCGCCGCATCCCTCGCAGATCCCGTAGCCGGCCGCGTCAAGCCGCCGCAGCGCGGCGTCGGTATCGGCCAGGCGGTGGCGGGCCTGGTCAATGAGCGCCGCGACGTGCTGCCGCTCGAATGCGTTGGTTGCGCCCTCCGGGTCGTGCTCGTCGTCTCCGGCGGCCGCCCCCACGATCCCGTCGAAGTCGCGGGTGAGGGCCTGGAGCGCAGCCTCGGCGCTGGACCGCTCGGCAGCCAGCCTGGCGCGCGCTGCCGCCCGGCCGCCCTCACCAGGTCCGGTGCCCGCGGAACCGGATGGGGACGCCCCGCGCCCGGGACCCCGCTTCGTCATGCTCACCTGAACCCTGGCGGGCGGGGCGGCCATTCCGCACGGCCGGGGGCGTTGCATAACTCGCGTGCATGTCAGGCCGGTCGTCAGGCAGTCTTGTGCCATGGCGGACACACTCACCCTGATGGCCGTGCACGCGCATCCAGACGACGAGGCCTCGAGCACCGGCGGCGTGCTGGCGAAGTATGCGGACGAGGGAGTCCGCACGGTCCTGGTCACCTGCACCAACGGCGAGTTCGGCGACACCCCCGCGGGAATCAAGCCGGGCGACGATGGCCACGATGAGCATGAAGTGGCCCAGATCAGGCTGGCTGAGCTCCGGGAGTCATGCAAGTACCTGGGCGTCAGCCACCTGGAACTGCTTGGTTATCACGACTCGGGGATGCCTGACTGGGAGTACAAGCAGCGGCCGGACGCGTTCTGCAACGTGCCCGAGCAGGATGTCGCCCTCCGGATCAGCGGCCTGATCGACCAGTACCGGCCGCAGATCGTGATCACCTACGACGACAATGGCGAGTATCAGCATCCTGATCATGTGCACGCCAGCCGGGCCGCGGCCGCCGCGGTGGCCGGGAGCGGCATCCCGGCCAAGCTCTACCTGACCGCGATGCGCCGCAGCGAATGGCAGGAGATCATGGACGCCCTGCGGGAACTGGGCGCCGACCTTCCCGACGCGGGCAGCCTGACTCCCGAGGAGGAACGCCGCATCGAGGAGTCCGAGCGCCGGATCACAACCAACATCGACATCAGGCCCGTGCTGGAGCGCAAGCGCGCGGCGCTGCTCGCGCACGCCAGCCAGATCAGCGAATCGTGGTTCACCAAGATCCCGCAAGATCTCGCCGAGCGTGTATTCGGGCGGGAGAGCTTCATCCGGGCCCGTGACACCACCGGGGCGCCGGTGCCCGAGGATGACCTGTTCGCGGGCCTGCGTCCGGCCACATCCGGCTGACTGGACGTTCCCGGGATCGCAGAGCCCCCTCCTCCCGGCGGCCCGGGACGCCTGCCCTGGCCAGACCAGGCAGGTGGAGCTGCCCCGCCCGCCGGATACCTGGCGACGGGCGGGCGGAGCGGCTCCTGGAGGCGGGGTCATGCATTCGGCCGCCGCCGATCTCCAGCGGGCCGTGGCGTGCGCCAGACTGGGGAGGTGAGCCAGCGCATCAGGACGGCCGTCCGGGTCGAAGGGATCGTCCAGGGCGTCGGCTTCCGCCCGTTCGTGTACGCGCTGGCCACCCGCCTTGGCCTGGTCGGCTTGGTCGGCAATGATGTCGACGGAGTCTTCGCAGAGGTTGAGGGGGCACCGGAAGCCGTTCAGAAATTTCTTCTTTCGCTGGAACGCGATGCGCCTCCGCTGGCCCGTATCGAGCGGGTCACCGCGCGGCCGCTGCTGCCGGACGGCGGTGCGGGCTTCGCCATCGCGCCGAGCGCACCGGGCGGCACGCGCCGGGCCCTGGTGTCGCCCGACACCGCGACCTGCGCGGATTGCCTGGCTGAGCTGGCCGACCCGGGCGACCGGCGGTACGGCTACCCGTTCATCAACTGCACCAACTGCGGGCCACGGTTCACGATCATCCGCGATGTGCCCTACGACCGGCCGCTGACTACCATGGCAGGCTTCACCATGTGCGCGCGGTGTGCTGCCGAGTACCACGATCCCGCCGACCGCCGGTTTCATGCCCAGCCGGTCTGCTGCCCGGCGTGCGGCCCGCAGCTGTCCTTGGTCGGCCCGGACGGGACACAAGTGTTCGGTGATCCGCTGGCCGGGGCGGCCGGCCTGCTCGGCCGGGGTCAGGTGCTGGCGGTCAAGGGGCTGGGCGGGTACCACCTGGCCGTCGACGCGGCCAGCGAGAGCGCCGCCACGGCACTGCGGTCCCGCAAGTACCGGGAGGACAAGCCGTTCGCGGTGATGGTCGCCGACATCGGCGAGGCCTGTCGGCTGTGCGAGGTCGGCGGGGTCGAAGAGGCCCTGCTCACCAGCGCCCGCAGGCCGATCGTGCTGCTGGACCGCCGGGCCGGCACCGGCATCGCCGCCGCCGTGGCGCCCGCCAACCGGCAGCTGGGGGTGATGCTGCCCTACACGCCGCTGCATCACCTGCTGCTGGCCGCCGTCGGCCACCCCATCGTGCTGACCAGCGGGAACGTCTCGGACGAGCCCATCGTTTACACCGACGCCGACGCGCTGGACCGATTGCGCGGCATCGCGGATGCCTTCTTGACTCACGACCGGGCGATCCACATCAGGACCGACGACTCGGTGGTGCGCGCGTTTCGCGGCAGGCCGGCGCTGTTGCGGCGGTCCCGTGGCTATGTGCCGGAGCCGCTTTCCGTGCGCACCGCCTTCCGTCGTCCCGTGCTGGCCTGCGGCGCCGAGCTGAAGAACATGTTCTGCCTGGCCAAGGAGGGGCGCGCGTTCATCTCCCCGCACATCGGCGATCTGGAGAACTACGAGACGCTGCGATCGTTCACCGATGGCATTGACCACTTCCGGCGGTTGTTCGATATCACCCCGGAACTGGTCGCCCACGATCTGCATCCCGACTACCTGTCCACCAAGTACGCAACCGCGCTGTCCGGGGTGGACCTGACGAGCGTTCAGCATCACCATGCGCACATTGCCTCTTGTCTGGCTGACAACGACGCCGACGGCCCGGTGATCGGAGTGGCCTTCGACGGCACCGGTTACGGCACGGACGGCACCATCTGGGGCGGTGAGTTCCTCATCGCTGACCTGACCGGATTCGAGCGGGCCGGGCATTTCGCGGCGGTGCCGATGCCGGGCGGAGCCGCCGCGATCAAGCAGCCCTGGCGGATGGCCGCCGCCTACCTGGACGCCGCCGATCAGGTCCCGGTCCGGGGGCAGCTGGACGTGGCCCGGCGGAACGAGGCGAACTGGGATGCGGTCGTCCAGCTGGCCCGGCGCGGGGTCAACGCCCCGCTCACCTCAAGCGCGGGACGCCTGTTCGACGCGGTTGCCTCGATCATCGGTGTGCGCGACGCGATCAATTATGAGGGGCAGGCGGCTATCGAGCTCGAGCAGCTGGCCGACCCGGCGGAGCGCGGCAGCTACCGGGCCAGGATTTCGCCCGGGCCGCCGTTTCAGGTCGCTGGGACGGATCTGGTGCGGGCGGTGGCCGGGGATCTCGCGGCGGGCACTGACCGGTCCGTCATCGCGGCCAGGTTCCACCACGGGGTGGCCGGGATCATCGAAGAATGTTGCGCGGCGCTGCGGGACCAGCGCGGGCTGACGGTCGTAGCCCTGTCCGGCGGCGTCTTCCAGAACCTGCTGCTGTGCCATGAGGTCGCGGACCGGCTAACCGCGCGCGGGTTCGAGGTCCTGGTTCATTCGCGGGTGCCCTGCAACGACGGCGGGATCAGCCTGGGCCAGGCGGTGGTGGCCGCCGCCCGGGATGCCGCGCCGGCCGCCCGGGGCGCCGCGCCAGGCTGAATCATAGGTCGGCGGACCGCCCGGTGCCGCGCCGGCCACCCGGGGCGCCGTGCCGGCCAGCCGGGGCGCCGTGCCGGCCTGCTGGTCATGCGTCGGCGGACCGCCTGTGGCCGAGGACGCTTACCCGCCGCCGTGGCCTGGGATCGGGCTGCCGCGGTGGGCTGGGCCGAGTGGATTCGGGAATCGACTCTGAATAACCTGACCGATTCCCGAATCCACTCGGTTGCGACTCCGGCCCGCGCGATAGCACTGTGACCTACGTAGTCAGAGAGACGTAAGAGGTCTGTGGTACAGGATCGGGGCCCTAGTCCGGGCGCCCACCCCCGGTCCGAACCGCAGCGATGGCACCTAGGTCGCGCCGCTAGTGTGTATAGTTAGGCGTATGCCACGGATGCAGGTGTACCTGCCCGACGATCTCTATGAGCAGGTGAAGGCGCGGCAGTTGCCGGCATCAGAACTGTTGCAAGAGGCAGTCCGCGCCGAGGTGCGCCGGCTAGATCTGCTCGGCGAGACCGATGCCTACCTGAGCGAGTTGCTCACCGAGGTCGGCGAGCCGTCTTCGGAGGAACAGGCTCGCGCCCATGCCATCGCCCGGCGGATCGCCGCTCGGCGGACGCCGCGGGCTAGCTGACACGCACACCCGTGTTGGTCCTGGATTCTGGTGCTGTCACCCGGCTGGCCGAACGCTCTGGCCAGGCGGCCGCGCTGATCAGTGCCTTGCGCGCAGAAGGCCTCTGGCCTCCGGTGGTCCCGTCTGTCGTGCTCATCGAATGCCTTACCGGAGACGGATCCAGGGATGCGGCCCAGCACAGGTTCCTGCGCACGTGTGACATAGCTGAGACAGTTCCCCTGGCGCTCGCGCGCAGGGCCGCCTGGCTACGAGCCCGGGCACGCACGGGATCGGCCGTCGACGCCCTCGTCACAGCGGTTGCTGAGCCCGGTGGAACCGTTATGACCGGAGACCTCGCAGATCTTCGGGCTCTCGCCGAGCATGCGTCGGACGTGGCCATCGAGGCCATCTGAGACTCAACCGGTCGGTCAGGGACAGCCGCACGGCAGCGATCCACGACAAGGAGCGCTAATCCTGAGGTGCCGGGGTCCGCCGGCGCAACCAGTCGTACCAGGCGTCCATGCCCTCACCAGTCACCGCCGATAGCTTCAGCATCATGGCGCCGGGGCTGACCTTCCTCAGGTCGGCTGCGTAGCGCTTGATGTCGAAATCGACGTACGGCAGCAGGTCGGTCTTGGTCACGAGGACCAGGTCTGCCTGGCGGAACATATGCGGGTACTTGATCGGCTTGTCGGCGCCCTCGGTGACCGAGGCCAGTACGACCCGGGCCTCCTCGCCGAGATCGAACAGGGCGGGGCACACCAGGTTGCCGACGTTCTCGATCACGACGATGGAGCCGCCCTGCGGATCGAGCGCCGCCAGCCCGTCAGCGAGCATCTCAGCGTCCAGGTGACAGCCGACCCCCGTGTTGATCTGCACGACCTTGCAGCCCGCCGACCTGATGCGGTGGGCATCGAGTGCTGTTTCCTGGTCGCCTTCGATGACCGAGAGGCTGAGCCGTCCGGCCAGCTCAGCCGCGGTCCGCTCGAGCAGGGTGGTCTTTCCTGAGCCGGGCGAGCTCATCAGGTTGACGGCCAGGATGCCCCGCTGCCGCAGCCAGTCGCGGTTGCGCTGGGCCAGGCGGTTGTTCTTGGCCAGCACCTTCTGCTGCAGCACTATGGTCCGGTCGGAGTCGCGCTGGCCCGCGATCAGCAGCTCGTCGTCCTCGGGAAAGGTGTGCTCGTGCGGGCCGTGCTGGTGCGGGCCGTGGTCGAGCGGGCCGTGCTCGTGGAGGGCAGGGGCATGGGCGGCGTGGTTGTGGATGTGGGCGGAGTGGCCGTGGGCACGGTGCTCGCGAAGGTCACTGACGCCGGGAGGCAGCTCGGCCGCGCTGTGAAATCCGGGGGGCTCTGGTTCGTCGTCGGCCAGCAGCCGGATGACCGCAGCGCCCGAGCACCCGCAGGTCGCGCACATCTCAGGCCACCTGCACCGAAGTGATCTTGAGTTCCTGACCGGACACGATCGTGACCTCGGCAGACCCGCAGGGGCAGAGGGCGATCGGGCCGTCGGCGTCGAACTGCTCGCCGCAGATGCGGCACTGGCACCGGCCGGCGGGCTGGCTGATCTCCAGCCGTGCGCCCTGCAGGTTCGTGCCCTCAGCGACCACGTCGAAGCAGAACCGCACGGAGTCGGCCACCACGCCGGACAGCGCGCCGATCTCCAGGTTTACGCAAGTGATCTTCTTGTCGGGCAGTCGGCCGGTCACGGCCTCGACAACGCTCTCGGTGATCGCCAGTTCGTGCACCGGCTGCTCCCTCTCGCGTTCTTGGGGTTAACAGATCCGCGGCAGCGGATCACCGACCAGCAGGTCGACGATCCTGGTGCCGCCGAATGCGGTCTTGAGCAAGACAACGCCCTGCGGGTCGTCGGTTACGTGGCCGATCACCGACGCCTGTTCGCCCAGCGGGTGGGCACGCATGGCCGCCAGGGCCTGGTCCGCCTGGTCACCGTCGACCACGACGACCATGCGGCCCTCGCACGCCACATACATCGGATCGATGCCGAGCAACTCGGCCGCCCCGCGCACCTCGGCCCGGACCGGGATATCGTCCTCCCGGATGACCACGCACACGCCGGCCGCGCGGGCGATCTCGTTGAGGATGGTGGCCACCCCGCCGCGGGTCGCATCGCGCAGGGCGCGAACTTTGGGGGCGGCGGCCAGCACGCTGGCCACCAGGCCATTGAGCGGGGCGGTGTCGGAGACGACGTCGGCTTCGATGTCCAGCTCACCGCGGGCCAGCATGATAGTCACGCCATGGTCGCCGATCGGCCCCGATACCAGAATGGCGTCGCCGGGCCGCGCGCCGGCCACCCCGAGGACCGGTTCGTGCTCGATGATGCCGACCCCGGCGGTGTTGATGTAGCAGCCGTCGGCCTTGCCCTTCTCCACCACCTTGGTATCGCCGGTCACGACCTGGACGTCGGCCGCGGCCGCCGCTTCAGTCATCGAGGCCACGATCCGGCTGAGGTCGGAGACGGGGAAACCTTCCTCGAGAATGAACCCGGCGGACAGGTACAGCGGCACCGCGCCGGCCACCGAAAGGTCGTTGACCGTGCCATTCACCGCCAGGTCGCCGATGTTCCCGCCCGGGAAGAACAGCGGCGACACAACGTAAGAGTCGGTGGTCAGCGCCACCCGGGTCCCGCTGACGTGCAGCCGGGCGGCGTCTTCCAGTGGCTCGAGCAGCGGGTTGCGGAACGCATCGAGGAACACCGCTTCGATCAGGGTCTGGGTCGCCTTGCCGCCTGCCCCGTGCGACATGGTGATGCGCTGTTCCTTGATCTTGGGGCGGCGCAGCCTGGCCCGCTCGATGCGGTCAAGTACCTGCTGCTCGCGGTCGGCCAGCGGCAGCTGGCGCCGGGATCCAGCGGCGCCCTCCTCGTGCTGGCAGGCCCCGTGGGCATCGCCCGCGGCACCGCCGCCCGCCGGCCGATGCGGCATCGTGGTCGTGGTCGTGGTCGTGGTCGTGCAGGGCCTGGCGCACCCATCCAGCGGTGGCGGCCTGGCCGGTGCCCTCGTCACTGGTCGTGGGCTGGTCCAGGTGACCGGTGGTCATGACCTGGTCACCTCCTTGACCCGCTGACGGCTCAGCCGCCCGTAGTTGTAGTAGGCGGCGCAGGCGCCCTCCGGGGAGACCATGCAGGTGCCGATCGGCGTCTCCGGCGTGCACGCGGTGCCGAACACCTTGCATTCCCACGGCTTGAGCACGCCTTTGAGCACTTCGCCGCACTGGCAGGCCTTCGGGTCCGCGACCCGGACTCCGGGCACCGAGAACAGCAGTTCGGCGTCAAAGGCCGAGTACTGCGACCGCATCCGGAGCGCCGAATGCGAGATGAAACCGAGGCCCCGCCATTCGAAGTACGGCCGCAGTTCCATTACCTCGCCGATGGCACGCAGCGCCACCACGTTGCCGTCCCACGGCACCACGCGGGTGTACTGGTTTTCCACGACCGACCGGCCCTGCGCCAGCTGCATCATGAGCATGTACACCGACTGCAGGATGTCGAGCGGCTCGAAGCCGGCCACCACCACCGGCTTGCCGTAGTCGGCCGCGATGAACTCATACGGGCGGCAGCCGATCACCGTGGACACGTGGCCGGGCCCGATGAAGCCGTCCAGCCGCAGATCGGGCGAGTCGAGGATGGCCTTGATGGCCGGGATGATCGTCACGTGGTTGCAGAAGACGGAGAAATTGTCGAGACCCTGCGCTGCAGCCCGCAGGACCGTCATCGCCGTGGACGGCGCGGTGGTCTCGAAGCCGATGGCCATGAACACGACGCGCTTGTCCGGGTTCTGCCGGGCGATCTTCAGCGAATCCAGCGGGGAATACACCATGCGGATGTCGGTCCCGGCCGCCTTGGCGTCGAAGAACGAGCCGTTGCTGCCAGGTACCCGCATCATGTCACCGAACGACGTCATGATCACGTCGGGCTGCGCGGCCAGGTGCATCGCGTCATCGACCCGCCCCATCGGGATCACGCACACCGGGCAGCCCGGGCCGTGCACCAGCGTGATGGACTCCGGCAGGTAGTCCTCGAGCCCGTGCTTGTAGATCGTGTGCGTGTGGCCGCCGCACACCTCCATGAGCTTGTACTGGCGCCCGGGCTCACACAGCTCCGCGATCTTCGCCGCCAGCGCGTGCGCCTTGTCAGCGTCGCGGAATTCGTCGACGAACCGCATGCGGCCACGCTCCTATTCGATCCGCGATTCTTGCAGGGCAGCCAGCTCATCCTCGTAGGCCTGACCGATCCCCTCGAGGAACTCCAAGGCCGCGGCGGCCTCGTCCTCGTCGATCTTGGACAACGCGAACCCAACGTGGATGAGAACCCAGTCGCCAGGGGCGGGCGGCTCATCGGCGAGCAGGCCGACGTTGATGACCCGCCGGACGCCGCTGACCTCCACCCTGGCCAGGTCGGGCTGATCAGGGAGGAATTCGATCACCTCGCCGGGTATGCCAAGGCACATGTGATCATCCCTTCGCCGTGGCCGGGTGGCCGGGTGTGGCTGGCTGGCCGGCCTGGCCGGTGGCCTGCGGGCCGGAGCTGGTGGCCTGCGGGCCGGAGCCGCCTGCCGCCGCGACCAGGTCCAGCACCACGCGCACCGCTTCGCCGATCGCCGCCGTGACCGGCGGGCTCAGCCCGATCCCGTAATCGACGCTGGCCGGCTCGCAGCCCACCACCAGGACCCGGCCCGCGTCAGCGCCGAGCATGTCGAGCACCCCGAACACGACATCGGGCTGCATGCCGTGCGCGTCGAAGAGCTGGCTTCCGGCGAGCGAGGCCGGCGGCGGCCGCTCGCTGGGCGCCAGCTCGATGGTGTAGATGGTGTAGATGGTGCCAGGCTCGCCGCCCCGCGGCGTGGCATCGATGAGAATGGTGGACTCGTAGCCGTTGGCCAGGTCGTAGGCGAGGTGCATGCCGCTGATCCCGTAGTCGGCGACTCGTACCCAGTCCGGCAGGTCGGCGGTGGCCAGGCCTGGCCACCTCGACGCCGAACCCGTCGTCGCCCAGGAAGATGTTGCCGACTCCGGCGATCAGCATCCGGCTCATGATCGGCTCCCCTCCAGCCGGTCGAGCTCGGCGAGCGTGAGCTCCCACCACACGTGGTAGATGGTGGTCTGCGCTTCCTGGATCCGGTGCACCGACGACGAGGGCGCCACGAACAGGTAGTCGAGGCTGTCCAGCTCGGCCAGCTTGCCGCCCTCGTAACCGGCGATGCCCACGGTGAGCAGCCCGCGCCTGCTCGCCTCGTCGAAGGCGCGCAGCAGGTTCTCGGAGTTGCCGCTGGTCGACAGCCCGACGGCGATGTCGGTCCGGCGCCCGAACGCCGCGATCTGGCGGGCGAACATGACCTCGACCCCGACGTCGTTGGCCAGCGCGGTCACCACCGAGGTGTCGCTGGCCAGGCCGAGTGCGGGCAGCGGCCGCGCCGCGCCCCCCGGGTTCAGGAAGGTGGTGGCCAGCTGCTGGGCGTCGGTGGCGCTGCCGCCGTTGCCGAAGGCCAGCAGGCGGCCGCCCGCGGCGAACCGCGCCGCCGCGTCCCGGGCGGCCGCCATCAGCCGGGCCCCGTCACGCTCGGCGATCACCCGGCGCAGCTCCATGATCTCGGCGGCCTTGGCCACCGTGGACCGGCGCGCCTCCGCCAGGACGGCGGCCAGGTCGGTGGTGCCCGAATACAGGAACGGGTAAAGCGACTCGTGTGCTCGCGAGCCGGTGTCGCCGGCGGGCCGCGCCGGTCCGGTCATGGCCCGACCACCCCGATCGCTTCCCCGGCGTGCACCAGAACCGTATCGCCGGGAGCCGCGGGCACCAGCGCGACACTGACTTCTTCCTCGCCGGCGCCGGTGTCCACCACGGCCAGCCCGTCACCGAGCAGCCGCAGAACGGTCACCGCCACCGCCGTGTCCGAGCAGGTGATGCAGACCTCGCCGTGGCACTGCGCTGCGGCAAGCCGCTGCCCAGCGGCGGGCCACTGCGCGGCGGCGGGCCGCTGCCCGGCGGGCGGGCCAGCGGCGGTGCCGGTCACGCGACCACCCCCGGGCCCAGGACGCCGGGCTGCTCGAAGAACACGTGCGCGAGCTCCCAGAGCACGTGGTAGGTGGTGACGTGCACTTCCTTGACGATCCGCGGGTCAGCCGACGAGGTGGCCAGCAGGTGATCCACCGCCGGGCTGGCCGCGATCGCGCCGCCGCCCCCGCCGGCCAGGGCGATCGTCAGCAGGCCGAGGTCATGCGCGGCCGTCAGGCCGGCCAGCACCGCCGGGCTGTTCGGTTCGGCGGCGATCCCCAGCGCGATGTCGGCGGGCTCGGCCAGGTATCGCAGCTGGTGAGCGAAGATCCCGGCCACGCCGTCCCGCTCGGTCACGCCGGTCACGGTTGCCACGTCCGTGGTCAGCGAGATCGCCGGGAGGGCCCGCTTGCCGACGATCACCGGGTGGACGAACTCCACGGCGACGTGCTGGGCGTCGGTGCTGGGTGCGCCGGTCCCGAACACCAGGAGCTTGCCGCCCCGATGGAACCGCATCGCCATCGCGTGGCAGGCCGCCACCACATCGCCGGCCCGCTCGGTGAACTCGAGCATGGGCCCGGCGCGGAGCTCGAAGGCCGCGGTGACCTGGTCGTCCGGGCCGGAAGGCGCGGAGCGGGCCGCGGCCTGCCCGCCGCTCACCCGGTGGCCTCCGGTCCCTGGCCGTCGGGCGGTCCCTGGCCGTCGGGCCCGCCGAAGTCGATCTCCACGTCCACGGCGTCACGCACCCGCAGGGCGCCGAAGAAGGCGGTGTGCGGCTTGATCCCGAAGTCGGACTGCCTGACCGAGGTGATGGCCCGGTACTGATCCGGCTCGATCTGGCTGACCTGCAGCTGCAGCGGCCGGGTCACCGAGGCCAGCGTGAGGCTGCCGTTGATCACCCCATCGCCGCCGCTGGTGCGGACGAACCTGGTGGCCGAGAAGGTCGCCTTCGGATGACGATCTGACCCGAGCACCCGCCGCGCGGTGACCGCTATCTCGCGGCGGTCCCGGTCGGTGAGCGGCTTGAGGCCGCCGGTGCCTTCGAGCACGATGAGCGAGCTCATCTCGATCCGCACCTCCTCGCCGGCCGGATCCAGGTCGTCGTTCACCGTGAGCTCACCCGACCACTGGCCGACCTCGATCGTCAGGTCGTGGCCCGCCTGCGCAGCCAGTCCATCGCGGAAAGTCCTCAAGACAATCCGGCCACTCTCGGTGCCGAACTGGTGGCGTCCCGCACGAAGCGCCATGGCAGCACCGTAGGACACATGTGGGGGGACGTCCACGCCCGGGCCGTACGAGGACGCCGTGCAGAACACGCCGATCTTCGAGGAGAACCCGCCGGACCGGTTCAAGGGCATCGACATCATGCGGGCGGTGCGCAGCTTTGACCCGTGCCTGCCGTGCGGGGTGCACATGTACCTCGGTAACGGCAAGATGCTCGACAAGGTGCACTCGCCGATGACGGTCACCCTGGCCACCTGATCCCCTCCCGGGTCGGCCCCGGATCGGGCCGACCCGGGATTTACGCCCGGATCGGGCCGGGGCCTGCGCGCCCCCGCCGCCCCCGGCCATCCGGCCGGCTTTCCGCCCGGTCTCCCCGCCCGACCGGGCGGAAAGACCGGACCCTCTGGCAGACGGAGGCGAAACGCATTGACCGGGCGTTCGAGATGTCGGGGAGCGAGTCGAGGAACTGCTCGCCGGGCTCAGGGCGGCCGGCGGCCACGCCGCCCCGGCCGCCGAGGAACTGGTCGGCCTGCTGGTCGGCCTCTACGGCGATGCGCTCGGCCGGATCAAGGCCACGCTGGCCGAAGCCGGCCCGGACGGCGCCGCGCTGCTGGCCAAGCTGACCGACGACCCGCTGGTGGAGAGCCTGCTGCTGCTGCACGACCTGCACCCGCTGGATGTCGACGCGCGGATCCAGCGCGCCCTGGACCAGGTCAGGCCGTATCTCGGTTCGCATGCGGGCGGGATCGAGTACCTGGGCGTCCGCGATGGCGTAGCCCGCCTGCGGCTGGAGGGCAGCTGCCATGGCTGCCCGTCCTCGACGGTCACGGTGCAACTCGCCATCACCGGGACGGTCCAGGACGCGGCGCCGGAGGTCTGTGAGGTGGTGGTGGAGGGAATGACCCAGCCGCCCGGGCCGGCGCTGCTGCAGATCGGCCACCGGCCCGCCGAGGCCCGGGAGCCGGCCGGCGAGGTCAGCTGGGTCACCCTGCCCAGCATCGGTCCGCCCAGTGCGCGGCCGGTCGCCGCGTCGGCCGGTGGCCTGGCGGTACTGGTCTGTGCGGTCCGCGGCACCTTGTACGCCTACCGCGACGCCTGTGCGGCCTGCGGCTCCTCGCTGGCGGCCGGGACCCTCGACCGGGAACTGCTCACCTGCCCGGCCTGCCAGACGCGCTACAACGTCCGGCTGGCGGGCCGCGGCCTTGACGATGCCGCGCTGCACCTCGACCCGCTGCCGTTGCTGGCCGACAGCCAGGGCGTGCGCGTGGCCGTGCCGGAAGCGGCGCGGACGTGACCGGCGGCACCGGCCTGCACAGGTTCGTCCGCGGCTCCGGCCCGCCCGCGGCCACGCCCGCCCCGGCGGGCGGACCCGCCCTGGAGAAGTGCGAGATGTGCGCCACGCCGGTCCCGGCCGCCCACGGTCACGTTGCCGACCTGGAGCAGGCCACGCTGCTGTGCGCGTGCCGCGCGTGCTACCTGCTCTTCACCCAGGAGCAGGCGGGGCGCGGACGGTACCGGGCGGTGCCGGACCGCTACCTGGCCGACCCGGCCAGCCCGGTGTCGGTCGCCGAGTGGGACGAACTCGAGATCCCGGTGGGGCTCGCGTTCTTCCTGCACAGCTCGCTGCGCGGTGAGGTGGCCGGGTTTTATCCGAGCCCCGCCGGGGCCACCGAGTGCCGGCTCGACCTGCAGGCCTGGCAGCGGCTCGCAGCCGCCCATCCGCTGCTGGGCGCCGCCGCTGGTGACGTCGAGGCGATCCTGATCAGCCGCACGGATTCCGGGGTCGAGTCCTTCCTGGTCCCGATCGACGCGTGCTACGAACTCGCTGGGCGCATGCGCCTGCACTGGCGCGGTTTCGACGGGGGATCCGAAGCCAGGGCGAGCATCGCTGACTTCCTCGACACCGTCCGCTCCCGGGCGCGCGGCCTCCGCCGGGGTACCTGAGATGGCCGAACTCGTCTTCGATTGCACGGGCGCCCGCCCGGAACCGTACGCGATGGTGCCGTCGATGACCCTGACGCTGCGGATCGGCGAGACAACCGGCCAGCGGATCGAGGCGATCGCGCTGCGCTGCCAGATCAGGATCGAGCCGGCGAGGCGGCACTACGCCGATGCCGAGGCGCAGCGGCTGAACGACCTGTTCGGCGAGACGCAGCGCTGGGCCGAAACGCTCAAGCCGCTGCAGTTCACCACGGTGTCGATCATGGTGCCGGGCTTCACCGGGAGCACCGAGATCGACCTGCCCGTGCCGTTCACCTATGACCTGGATATCGGCTCGACCAGGTACTTCGCTGGCCTGGAGGCCGGTGAGGTACCGCTGCTGCTGCTGTTCAGCGGCACCGTCTTCGGCAGTGCCGGCGGCAGGCTCCAGGTCCAGCAGGTGCCCTGGAGCAAGGAAACCGCCTACCGGCTCCCGGTCGGCGTCTGGCGCGAGGCCATCGACGCCCACTTCCCGAATAGCGCCTGGATCAAGATGAGCCTGCAGACTCTCGACGAGCTGCAGCGCTTCAAGACCCGCCACGCGCTGCCGACCTGGGACGCCACGGTCTGCGCGCTGCTGGCTCAGGCCGAGCAGAGATCGGACCAGCGCCCATGAAGGTCGACTCGGCGCACCTGGCGCAGGCCCGCACGGTGGCGGACGCCATCCTGTACGAGGGCTATCTGCTCTATCCGTATCGCCAGAGCGCCCAGAAGAACCAGGCCAGGTTCCAGTTCGGCGTGCTGATGCCGCCCGCCTACGGCGTAGTGGACGACTGCGAACCGTCGGCCAGCCAGACCGAGTGCCTGCTGGAATGCCCCGACACCGCCCAGGTGCGCGTGCTGGCCCGGTTCCTGCAGCTGCGACACCGGATCGTGCAGGCCGCCGCGCCGGATGCGGGCGAGCCGCGTGCGGTCGCCAGCCTGACGGTCGGCGCTACCGAGTACACGACCTGGGATGAGGCAACCGAATGCGAGCAGTGGGCCGCGGCGCCGGTGGCAGAGCTACTGAGCCAGGAACGGAATGTGGAGTTCCACATCGGGGCGGGTGAGGCCAGCGACGACCTGATCGATCTGGACGGCCAGCTGGCGGGCCGCCTGGTCCGCCGGTGGAACGGGATCAGCGGCGTGATCAGGCTGACCGCGCAGCGGGTCGCAGGTCCCTACGGAGCGCTGCGGTTGCGGGCCCGGGTCGAGAACGACACGATCCCGCAGACGCCCATGCGCAGTAGAGACGACGGCCTTCAGCACGCGATGATCGGCACGCACGCGCTGATCTGGGTGCCGGGCGGGAAATTCCTGTCCATGACCGAGCCGCCCGAGTGGGCGACTGCTGAGGTCGCCGCGTGCGTGAACGTCGGCACCTGGCCGGTGCTGGCCGGCCCGAGGACTGCCAGGATCTGCTGCTGTCGTCACCGGTGATCCTGTACGACCACCCCGAGATCGCCGCGGAGAGCCCTGGCGAGCTGTTCGATGCCACCGAGATCGATGAGATCCTCACGCTGCGGACGCTGGCGCTGACCGATGCGGAGAAGCAGCAGGCGCGCGCCACCGATCCGCTGGCCGCGCAGATCATGGACCGGCTGGACGGCATGCCGCCGGAGATGCTGGAACGGATGCACGGCGCGATCCGCTACCTGAAATCCGCGCCTGGCCGGCGCGGGTACCCAGCCGGGCACGGTTCCGGAGGCGAGGCAGTGGCCCGGCCAGCCGTCCGGGACGATCCCGGGACCGACCGCTCCGGGCGGGCCGGTGGTCCCGGGCGGGCCGGTGGTCCCGGGCGGGCCGCAGATCGCGGGCCAGGAGCCGGGCGGCCCGCAGGTGCCCTGGTGGGATCCGGGTTCCGATACCTCAGTGTCGCCGGAAACGGATCATGTCGTGATCGCGGGCGTCCGGGTCGCGCGCGGCAGCCGGGTGCGGATGTGCCCGGGCTCGCGGCGCGCTGACGCCCAGGATCTGTTCCTGGTTGGTCGCGAGGCAACGGTGCAGGCGGTGCTGCACGACGTCGACGGGCAGGTTCACGTGGCCGTGAGCCCGGACTACGATCCGGCCGCCGACCTGCAGCGCAGTCACGGCCGGTTCCTCTACTTCGCTCCCGATGAGATCGAGCCGATTGAAGAGTCGGCCGAGCCCGCGGGGCCCGCAGAGCCCCCACAGCGCGCAGAGCCTCCACAGCGCGCAGAGCCTCCACAGCGCGCAGAGCCCGCCGGGCCAGCCGGAGACCAGGTATGAGCGCAGGCCGGGACAGGCCTGGCCAAACGTATAGAGGAGGAAACGGCATGATCATCAGGCTGATCAAGGCGGCGCTGCTCGCGATGGTCCTGGCGGCGATCGTTCAGTCGCTGCCTGACGTGCGGCGCTACCTCGAGCTACGCGAGATGTGAGGCGGACCGGTCCGCGCTCAGTGACCCAGGCGATGAGGTAAGGCAGGGACTATGGAAACGATCTTGGGCTTTGTGGCCGGTTACCTGACGGGCTCCCGGGAGGGCCGGGAAGGCCTGGAACGGCTCCGCGAATCCTGGCGCGGGATTAGGAACTCACCCGAGGCACGGAAGCTGGCCGCTGACGCGATGGGCATAGTCGAGCTGGCGGTGCGGCGCGCGGCGGGCAGCGGCCTGAGCGGGACGGCGAACGGCGTGTCCGGGCTGCTGATCCGCAGGCTCGCGGGCAGCCAGCAGGACAAGCGCGCGGCCTGACCTTCCGCGTCGCGGCTTGACGTTCCGCGTCGCGGCCGGAGTGCCGGGCGTGGCTGCTCGCTGCCGCGGCCGCTGAGCGTGCCGGTTCAGCTCTTCGGCGTGGCCAACTCGGGCACCTGGCCCGCGCGGTCCTGGCCGGCCTCCTTGCTGCTTCGGCGCTTGACCTCGCCCAGGATGACCGCGATCCCGAGCGCCCCGGCGGGCGGCAGCGTGACCAGGGCAGGCAGCTGATAGCGCCAGGAGAACTCGAAGATGTCGGAGGCGAGCAGGACCGCCACGGCGGTGCTGAAAAACAGCAGGCAGGCCACGGCGAGCTGGCGCTCGGCCGCGGTGCGGCGGCGGGCGGCCACGGCCAGTGAGCCGACCAGTCCGGCCAGCACGGCTAGAAGGTAGACCGGGCCGGGGGTATAGCCTCCGCCTAGCTGGTAGTGACGCAGGAAGTAGGCCAGCCCGGGAACCACCGTGGCGGGGCCGCCCAGCGACGGGCTGAGCGGCTCGTAGCGGAACACGCTCCCGGCCAGGCTGTTCTTCAGGCCCACCACGATGACGTGGGCCGGGCTGAGGCTGATGGCCTCGTTGTAGGTGGGATAGTCGCCCTGGAACTGCCAGCGCCAGATCGGCGTGTCACCCGGGCTGGTGACCCGGCTCACCGCGAACAGCTTGGCCGTGTCGGCCGCCCAGGACGACAGCACGCTGAGCGGCTGCTGGGTTTCGACCGCCCGGTTGAACCTGGAGACCAGGTGTGACCTGCTCAGGCCGGCTGGCGCCACGAACAGGTTCAGCGGGGAGCTGTCGTTGTGGTCGAGGCCGTCGGGGCCGAGCGCCTTCTGCCGGGGAGTCGGGCACAGCCCCCGCTCGGCGGCAGGCAGGTGCAGGGTGGCACAGTCGGCGGCCTCGGCCATCCGGCCGTAGACGCCCGAGGAGGCACCCGACCTGGACAGCCTGAAATACCCGGTCGCCGCGTAGGAAATGCTGCAGTAGACGAGGATCGGCACCGCGAAGGCAGCGCTGAGCGCTGCCCCGCTGACCAGCGCCCGCCGCCAGCCGCCGGCCACGATCACCAGGTAGATCAGGGCGGGTAGCACGAGGATCTCGCCTACCTGCCGGATCGTCACCGAAGCGCCGAGCGCGAGGCCGGCCGCGACCGTGACCCATAGGGCCGGCCTGGGCCGCCAGAGCAGCAGGGCGAGCCCGGCCACGACGAGCGCCTCGAACCAGACATCAGGCATAATGGTCTGCTCGATCTGCAACTGGTAGGCGTCAAGCAGGACCGGGGCGACGGCCAGCGCGGCCAGCCAGCGCGCCGCGCCGCGACGCCGCAGCACCAGGTACAGGGTCACCGCCATCGCCAGCCCGAGAAGATGCTGCACGGCGGCGACCGTCTCCAGGTTTCCGAACAGCAGGATGGCCTTCAGCGGGACCTTGTAGCCGACCGGGTCGGTGCCCGGCCAGGCGTTGTAGAGGTACTTGACCGAGTCGATGTACAGCAGGGCGGGACGGTAGGCGATCTGGGCGAGCAGCCGCAGCACGAATCCGGCCAGCAGCAGGAGGGACAGGAGCCAGTGGCGCCGCAGCGCGGGCACCAGGCCGTCACGCAGCGGCGTACCGCGCAGGCGGCTGGCCGGCCCTGCGGGGCCTGCAGCTAGCGGGCCCTCGGCGGCCCGCCGGGGACCCGTCTTTGGCATTCGCATGAAAGTCATCCCGGTGGTGGGTGGCTGGCGTCCGGCCGACGGCGACTACCCGATGGGGGACGCGCAGCGGCGCGCCGACTGGTCAGTCTCGTCATCGAGCGGCTCACCGGTACGCCCGGAGCTGCCCTGGTGAGCCTACCGGAGCGGGAGCACGAACTGGGCCCGGGCCGGTAGCTCGCCGTGATCTCGCCCGGTACCGCCCGGTACCGTCCGGTACCGCCGGGCGCCGCAACGTCGGGGCTCCGGCGTAACCTCGCGCCATGCACGCCCGGGTGCGGGACGCTGAGGACGGCTGGGCGCGGTGGCGCGCCCGGCTGCGGGACGCTGAGGCGGGCTGGGAGCCGTTGCGGGCCCGGGTCGCCCTCCTGGCGCCGCGGCTGAGCGCGCCCCCGGCCGCCCCAGGCCCGGGTACGCCGCCCGCGGATCCTGGCCAGGCTGCCGCAGTGGAGTGCGGCCTGGAGGTCCCGTCCCTGTGCGCCTGCTGCCGGGGTCCGGCCGGACCGGGTTGTTCCCGGTGCTACCAGTGCGACCTGGCGGCCCAGTGCCTGGCCGGCCTGCTGCCCGACGTGGTGGTGCCGATTGCCTATGCGGTCAAGGGCGGCGAGCACGCCAGGAATCTCTGGTTCTACAAGTCCGGGCATCTCGGGTCGGCGCCCGCCGCCGCCGCGCTCGCAGCCCTGCTGCTGGTCTTCCTGCACGACCACGGGCCATGTGCGTGGCGCGCAGCCAGCATGGCGGCTCCCACCCACTTGGCGCTGGTGCCCAGCGGGCGGGGCCGCCCCGGACCGCACCCGTTGCGGTCGCTCGCCGCTCCCTACCTGGTTTTGCCCCAGGCGGCCCTGTCGCTGCGCGCTCGCGATGATCAGCAGATCCGGGACCTGGACCCAGGCCGGTTCCGGGCGCAGCGCCTGCCGGGTGCCCGTGTCGTTCTGCTGGACGACACCTGGACGTCCGGGGCGAGTGCGGTCAGCGCGACGGCCGCGCTCAAACTGGCGGGTGCGAGCTCGGTGGCGGTGATCGTGCTCGGGCGGCACGTGGCGGCGTCACCGGCCCAGCCGGGACCGGCCGCGTTCTCGCCTGCGGTGCTGCCCTTCCGTCCCGGGCTCTGCGCAGTGCACGGCCCGGCTACGTAGGCTGGGCCTGTGCTGACCGATGCCCCTGCGAGAACCGCCCTGGTCCGGCGCGCGCGACGGATGAACCGCGAGCTCGCGCTGATGTACCCGGACGCACATTGCGAACTGAACTTCAGCTCCCCGCTGGAGCTTCTGGTCGCGACGATCTTGTCTGCGCAAACCACGGACAGGCGGGTGAACATGGTCACGCCGGTGCTGTTCGCCCGGTACCGGACCGCGGCGGACTACGCGGCCGCCGACCGCGCCGAGCTGGAAAAGATCATCCAGTCGACCGGCTTCTTCCGGGCCAAGACCACCAGCCTGATCGGCCTCGGCCAGGCGCTCTGTGACCGGTTCGGCGGCGAGGTGCCGCACCGTCTGCGGGATCTCGTCACGCTGCCCGGCGTGGGCAGGAAAACGGCCAACGTCGTGCTGGGCAATGCGTTCGGGGTACCGGGCATCACCGTCGATACGCACTTCGCCCGGCTCGCCCGCCGGTTCGGCTGGACGACGCAGGCGGACCCGGACAAGATCGAGCAAGACGTAGGCTCGCTCTTTCCCCGGTCGGAGTGGACAATTCTGTCCCACCGCCTGATCTGGCACGGCCGCCGGGTGTGTCACTCTCGTAAGCCTGCCTGCGGGGCGTGCGGGCTGGCCCGGCTCTGTCCTTCGTTTGGTGAGGGCCCCACCGATGAGGCGACGGCCAGGAAGCTGGTCAAGGCCGGCCCGTTCTCATGAGCCAGACCGGGGAGGAGCCGCGCGATGCCGGGGCCGATGTCCCCGGCTGGCTGGTTCATCTGGCCCGGTCCGCGGAAGCGATGCGGGTGCCCGCGGTGCTGCGCGCCCCAGCCAGCGGGGCCCGCCGGTCGGCGGTCCTGATCCTGTTCGGGGACGGCCCGGACGGCCCTGACCTGCTGCTGGTCCAGCGCAGCCCATGGCTGAGGCGGCACGCCGGCCAGCCGGCGTTCCCCGGCGGGGCGGTCGATGAGTCCGACTCGGGCCCGGTATCGGCGGCGCTGCGAGAGGCTGCCGAGGAGGCGCAGGTCGATCCGGCTAGCGTGCAGGTGCTGGCGGTGCTTCCTGAGCTGTTCATCTCGCGGAGCGGATTCTCGGTCACGCCTGTGCTGGCCTGGTGGCGGTCGCCCGGCCCGGTCGGGCCTGGCGATCCCATGGAGGTCACCGCCGTGGCCCGGGTCCGGGTTTCCGAACTCGCGGACCCGGTCAACCGCATTACCATCCGCTATCCGTCCGGCATCGCCGGTCCCGCCTTCCGCGCCAGCGGGATGCTGGTGTGGGGATTCACCGGCATGCTCGTTGACCGGCTGCTCGCGCTGGGCGGCTGGGAGCTGCCCTGGGATTCAGCCCGGGTGGAGGACCTGCCGCCCGAGGCGCTGGCCGTGCCGGAACTGTGACCGGCCGGGACCGGGTCTGCCGCTGCGTACCTGCGGGTCGCGCGGGCATATACGGTTGGCACGTGCCGGGTGACTTGCTGGACTTGATCCTGATCGTGATGGTGATCGCGTTCGCGGTGGCCGGCTACCGGCAGGGTTTCATCATCGGGGTGCTCAGCTTCGCCGGGTTTCTCATCGGAGGCGCGCTGGGGGCCGAGTTTGGGCCCCGGATAGCCACCTCGGTCGTTACCGGCCTGGCCCAGCAGGCCGTGGTCGCGATCGTGGTCGTTTTCCTGGCCGCCGTGGTCGGCCAGCTGATCGCCTCGGGCATCGGCGTGGCGATGCGGTCCAGGCTGACCTGGCGGCCGGCCACCGTGCTCGACTCGGTCGGCGGCGCGGCGGTCAGCGTGGTCTCGGTTTTGCTAATCGCCTGGCTGATCGGCTCGGCAGTCGCCTACGCGCCGTTCCCGATGATTTCCCGTCAGGTCAACGACTCCGCCGTGCTGCATGGCGTGGACCGGCTGATGCCACCGGCCGCGATCGTCATGTTCTCCGACTTCCGGCGGCTGCTGGCTAGCGGGCCCTACCCGCAGGTCTTCGGCGCGCTGGGCGCGGAGGGCGCGCTGACCGTCTCCCCGCCGAACAACAGGGTCCTCTCGTCGCGGGCCCTGGTCCGGGCCCGGGACAGCGTGCTGAAGGTCGAGGGAGTGGCGCCTAGCTGCTCGCGCCGGATCGAGGGCTCGGGCTTTGTGTACGCCCCCGATCACGTGCTGACCAATGCGCACGTCGTGGCCGGCGAGACCCGGGGCCCCCAGGTATTCACCCCCGACGGCCGGGGCTTCCCGGCCAAGGTCGTGCTCTACGACCCGGATCGGGATATCGCGGTGCTCTACGTGCCGGGGCTGGGCGCCCCGTCGCTGCTGTCCGCGCCGCAGGCCCAGACCGGCGACAGCGCAATCGTCGCCGGGTACCCGCTCGATCAGCCGTTCACAGCCGTCGCGGCCCGGATCGGCAACGTCGAGCAGGCCAGGAGCCCGGATATCTACCACTCCACTCAGGTCACCAGGCAGATCTACGCGATCAGGGCAGTCATTAAGCCCGGCAATTCGGGCGGGCCATTGCTGGCCCCCAATGGCCGGGTCTACGGCATGGTGTTCGCCGCCGCGGTCTCAGTGCCCGACACCGGCTACGCGCTCACTTGGTCAGAGGTCGCGGCGGACAGCAACGCCGGTGCCAACGACACCGCCCCGGTGTCTACCGGGCTCTGCGACTGAGCGCAGGCCAGGCGGTCCTGCGGGACTGCGGCCCTGGCTGCTCTGCGGGGCCACGGGCGGCTGCTCTGCGAGACTGCGGCCCTGGCTGCTCTGCGGGGCCACGGGCGGCTGCTCTGCGAGTCTGCGGACGGGCTGCTGTGCGAGACTGCGGCCTGGCTGCTCTGCGGGACTGCGGCCCGGCGAAACCAGGCGAGGCTGGGCCGGCGCGATCTCAGCCGTGCGACCCGGCCGCCCCCGTCAAGCTGATCCTGAGGTCGGCCGGGGTGATGACGGCCAGCCCGCCGCGTTCTATCCGGGTGGCCAGGCGGGCGGCCGCCCCGGCGACGTCCCGGGCGTTTATGCCATGGACCGGTGAGCCGGCCGGGCCGCCGATGGCCTGGCTGCCCCGCCGCAGCAGGGCCACGGCGCCGCGGGCGTTGCCGCGCTGCGCATGGGTCAGGCCCACCGCGATCTGGGCCAGCGCGCGCCACAGCTCGCGCTCATCCGGCGGTGCGGCCCGCCAGGATGACTCGAGCACTTCGTGGGCCTGGAACGGCCGGCCGTCGTCGACCAGCTGCTGGGCGAGCGCGAGCGCCTCGGCGGGGGGCCGGACCACATCTTCGGGGAGGGGCGGCTCGCCCGCCGCCCCGTGGCTCAAGGGCCGGCCGAGGGCGTCGCGGGGCCGGGCGTTGCGCGGGCGGCCTGCGGTATCCCGGTCCCGGTCCCGGCGGCCTGCGGTATCCCGGTCCCGGTCCCGGCGGCCTGCGGTATCCCGGTCCTCGCGGGGGGCGGGAGTCTGCGTCATCGCTCCGGTTCGGGGTCGGCCAGCCACGCTCGCAGCTCGCCATCGAAACGCTCGGGCATTTCTTCGTGCGGGAAGTGCCCGGCTCCGTCGATCAGGCGCCACCGGTACGGCGCTTCGACATACCTGCCCGAGCCGCGCGCGGCGGCCGGCAGCACGCAGCGGTCGAGTGCGCCATGCAGATGCAAGGTGGGTGCCTGGATGGCGGCCCGCATGCTGCGGGCGTAGCGCAGCCCGTCCGGCCGGAACTTCGACCTGACGTACCAGCGGTGATACTCAAGCGCCGAGTGCGCAACCGACGGCAGGCACATCGCCGACCGGTAGGTCTGCTCGGTGTGCCAGTCTGGCCAGCCCGGCCCTGACCAGGTGCTCAGCATCCGGCCTACGCGCTGCGCACCGTCTCGCAGCAACTGCCGTTCCGGAAGCCGCGGGAGCTGGAAGCCGAGCGCGTAGCCGCTGCGCCGCCCTGGCCAAGCGGATCGGCCAGCACGGCCGAGCGCAGCCGGAGCGGATGCGGGACGGAGACGACGGCGAGCCGCCGGACGACCTTCGGGAAATACACGGCCATGGTCCAGGCGATGAGCCCGCCCCAGTCATGGCCAACCACCACAGCGTTTGCCTCGCCGAGCGACCGGACCAGGCCCGCCGCGTCCGAGGCGGCCGTCACCAGGTCATAGCCTCGCGGCGGCTTGTCACTGCCGCCGTATCCGCGCAGGTCAACCGCGACCGCGCGGTAGCCTGCGTCCCTCAGCGAGGGCAGCTGCTGCCGCCACGTCCACCAGAACTCAGGAAAGCCATGCAGCAGCAGGACCAGCGGTCCATCGCCGCTTTCGGCGACGTGAAATCGGGTCCCGTTCGCGCTCACCGTCCGATGCGACCAGGGACCTTCGATGAATATCGACGCGCCGCCGTTGCCGGGCATGGTCTCACCCGGCTCCGGATGCGGGCCGGGCGGCCGCGCCATCGTCGCGCTTGAGCAGCGCGAGGTCGTCCTGAACGGTCCGCCTGGTCTGCTTCAGGCCGCTGAGCCTGCGCATCTTTATCGCCACGATCAGGACGGCGAGGCCGGCCAGCAGGATGCAGGTGCCCGCCACGATCAGGAACGCAGCCCAGGGCCAGATGCCCAGGGCGATCAGGCCGTAGGCAAACGCGAAGCACAGCAGCACCAGCACCAGGCAGCCCACGAAGGCGGCCATCCCGAGCAGGGCACCGCTAATCCCGACCCGCCGCATGTCGGCCTTGAGTTCCAGCTTGGCGAGGTCGAGTTCGCACTTGACCAGCTGAGCCAGGTCCTTGACGGCATACGACACCAGCTCGCCGACGGACGCTTCACGGACTCCGTCCGATCCAGGCTTGACTGCGGGTTCGGCCATCTGAGCTCTCCCCTCTCGGGCTGTCACGTCAAGTCTCGCTCATTGCCTGCCGCGGCCCTTGCACCGCCGTCCATTCTGGCGTGCCGGGCACTGCGGCGCGGTTGCGGGGCCGGTTAGCCGCACCGGGCGGCCGGGCCGCGCGCGGCTGACCAACGCAGGCGGCGTCGGCGGGGCAGGCGGCGTTGGCGGGGCCAGGCGGCTCGGCAGGGCAGGCGGCTCGGCAGGGCAGGCGGCGGGCGGCGGAAAAACTCCGGGCAACGCGAACGGCGCCCCGCTCGGGGGCGCCGCCGCCTGCCACGTCAGTCCGGGTTACCAAGCGTGCACCTTCTCTGCCGGGTAGGTTCCCAGCTGGTACGTCACGTCGCCGCGCCGCACCGTCCGCTGGACTGGCCTACCTCGGCACGCCTCCCGCGGCTGGTCGCGCGTGGGTACCCGGTTGCCGTGTCCGGACGATCGAGTCCGTGACACCTTTGTACGACGGATCCGCTGGCTTGAAAAGCCCCTGGCGTAATCAATTCGTGATCTCGATTGATCGCGGCCTTCATATGCCCTGAACAGGTGGGGTCCCGCCGGCCGGGGCCGGGGCCGGGATGGCCGGAAGTGGCCCGGCGGTCAGGCGGGATCCGGCGGTCAGGCGTGCTCCGAAGGTCAGAACTGGCCAGCCCCGTTCGCGGGCGATCTTCCGCAGGACTCGGTCAGGATTGACCGCGTGCGGGCGGCCCACGGCTTCCAGCAGCGGCAGATCGGTCGCCGAGTCGCTGTAGGCGTAGCAGTCAGCGAGCCGGTAACCGCGCTGGCTGGCCAGCTCCCGCACCCGGCTCGCCTTGGCTTCGCCGTAGGCCCAGAATTCCATCTCGCCGGTGTAACAGCCGTCGGCGACGGCCATCCGGGTGGCGATGACCTCGGTCGCGCCCAGCAGCACGCCGATCGGCTTGACCATCTCCTGGCCCGAGGTGCTGACGATGATGACGTCCTGTCCGCTGTCACGATGACCGATGATCAGCCGGTGGGCTTCCGCATAGACGTGCGGGAGAATTATCTGATCAAGGTGCCGCGCCACGATATCGCTGACCCGATCGGCTGGCCAGCCGCGGCACAGCGCGCTGACCTCAGCCTTGATCCGTTCCATTTTCTGCTGGTCAGCTCCGCCTAATCGGAAGATGAGCTGCCCGAACGCGCTCCGGAAAGCCTGGCTCCTGGTGATCAGCCCATGCCGGTAGAACGAGGCACCAAACGCCAGGGTGCTCGATCGGGAGATGATTGTCTTGTCGAGGTCAAAGAAAGCCGCAATGGCCCGGTTTCCTCCCTCGACGGAAGTGCCCACGATCCGGCAGCATAGAGGAAGGAGGCCGCCGAGAGGTTGCCACTTGGTGACGGCCTGAATGACCGGCTGGTAACTTTGGCTCGCTGCACGTAGGCTTTCATGGGTGACGGAACCGGCTCTACCCCCCCGGGGCCGGACCGTTCGGCGACCCCCGCTCTCCCCCCCGGCGGGGGTCGCCTCATGTCCGGACACAAATGGCAAGTGCGTGACGCCCTTGCCGGAGCGCGGCGGGAGCGGGACTCAGCCCCGCTGAGTCCCGCTCCGGCCGCGGCCGAGCAGGCATCGCAGGAGCAGGACCGCGCCGGGCTTGGACAGCGGCTGATTGCCGTTCCCGCATTTGGGTGACTGGATGCAGGACGGGCATCCGGCCGAGCACTCGCAGCAGGCAATGGCCTCGGCCGTCGCCTGCAGCCAGTCCCGGGCCGCGCGGAACCCTCGCTCGGCGAAGCCGGCGCCACCGTCATGGCCGTCATACACGAAAACGGTCAGCCGCCCGGTGGCCGGGTGCAGGTCAGCGGATACGCCGCCGACGTCCCAGCGATCGCACGCGGCGACCAGCGGCAGGAGCCCGATTGAGGCGTGCTCGGCGGCGTGCGCCGCGCCGCCGAGGTCAACTCCCCGGCTGGCCAGGCGCTCTCGCTGGCGAGGCGAGATCGTCCACCAGACCGCCCTGGTCCGCAGGGTGCGCGGCGGCAGGTCGAGCGCGACCTCGCCGATCGGCTGACCGGTCTGTTCGCGGCGGCGGACGAACGAGACCACCTGCCTGGTCACCTGGACGTCGCCGAAATGCACATGCGCCTCGCCCCAGCGTGACACAAGTGCCGTGGCACCGACCTCGACCCGGGTGAGCTCCCGGGCCGACGTCGCATAGCCGGGATCAGCGGCCTCGACCAGGGCCACGCGCTCCTCGAGATCCAGCTTGTCCACCAGGTACATCTCGCCCTGGTGCGGGTAGACCGCGCCAGAGTGCGCCAGCACGTGAGCGGACGGCTCATCGACGGTGCCGACCAGCCGGCCGGTGGCGGACTCCACGATCCGCACCGGCGCGCCGCCGGTGCCGCGCAGCCCCGTCTGTGGCGCCCGGCCCCGATGCGTCCAGTACCACCGGTCTGCGCGCCTGCGGAGCATCCCGTCGCGGCGCAGGCCCTCGACAACCCCCGGGGCGGCTGGCCCGAACATCTCGATGTCCGCGTCGGTCAGCGGCAACTCCGCGGCGGCGGCGCGCAGGTGCGGGGACAGGACGTAAGGGTTTCCCGGATCGAGGACACTGGCCTCGACGGGCTGATGCAGCAGCGCCTCCGGGTGATGGACCAGGTAAGTGTCCAGCGGGTCGTCGCGGGCGATCAGGACCGCTACGGCGCCGCGCCCGCCGCGCCCGGCCCGCCCAGCCTGCTGCCAGAGGGCGGCCCTGGTCCCCGGCCAGCCGGCGATCAGCACCGCGTCCAGGCCGCCGATGTTGACACCGAGCTCCAGGGCCGTGGTGCTGGCCAGCCCGGTGATCTGGCCCGTCGCCACCGCGGCTTCCAGCGCGCGCCGGTCCTCGGCGAGGTACCCGGACCGGTAGGCGGCCACCTTGGCGGTCAGGTCCGCCCGGTCCAGCCTCCGTCAGGGCGCGCCTGGCCCCCAGCGCCACCGCCTCCGCGCCGCGCCTGGACCTGACGAAGGCCAGCGCGGGGACGTCCCCGGCCACCAGGTCGGCGAGCAGGCCGGCCGCTTCAGCGGTGGCGGTTCGCCGCACCGGCGCGCCAGCCTCACCACGCAGCGCGGTGAGCGGCGGCTCCCACAGCCCGAAGGTCAGCGGGCCGCGCGGCGCTGAGTCGGCGGTGACCGCCTCGGCGTCCAGCCCGGTGAGCAGCCGCGCGCAGCGCTGCGGCTCGCTGATGGTCGCCGAGGCCAGGATGAAGACCGGTCCGGCCGGGCGGCCCGAGCCGCCCCCACGGTGGTGCCCGGCGATCCGCCGGAGCCTGCGCAGCACCTGCGCCACGTGCGATCCGAAGACGCCACGGTACCCGTGGCATTCATCGATGATCACATAACGGAGCCGCCGGTAGAACCCGTCCCACCGGGCGTGTCGCGGCAACAGGGTGTGATGCAACAGGTCCGGGGTGGTCAGCAGGTAGCCGGCGTGTGCCCGGGCCCAGGACCGCTGCTGGGCCGGGGTGTCCCCGTCGAGCACGGCCGCCCGCACTCCCGGCAGGCCCAGGGCCTGCACGGCGCGCAGCTGATCCGCGGCCAGCGCCCTGGTCGGGGCCAGGTACAGGGCGGTGCCGCCGTCCATCACCCCGGTCAGGGCGGGCAGCAGGTAGCCGAGGGACTTGCCCGAAGCCGTCCCGGTCGCGATGATCACGCTGCGTCCGACGTGGGCGAACTCAGCGGCCGCGGCTTGATGAGCCCACGGTCCCGTCACGCCGGCCCGGGCCAGCGCCTCGGTCAGCACGCCCGGCACCCAGGACGGCCAGGCCACCCGGTCGCCGGGCCTGGCCGGCAGCTGTTCGAGGTGGATCAGCCGGCGGGACTGGGCGCCCCGCCGCAGGATCGCGACCGCGCCCGCCGCCGCAACCGGAGCAGCGCAGGCCGCCCCGGTGGCGGCGGCCGGGCCATCCAGCTGGCCGATTCGCCCGGGAGGGGTCACTGGCTCGTCCGGCACGAGCGACGTCGTCACAGGCATCGGGTTTCAGTGTGTCATCACGACGCAAGGTGCCTCGAACCCTGATCTGGTATAGACATGACCTCAGAGCGTGATTGAATGCGCGACGGGAGTACACCCGAACCCGGGTTCCGGATAAGCTCGCCCGCACGCTCAGACGATGGCCGCATGGCGCTGGAGGATTTTGTGGATCTGAAGTTGGATCACCACACTAAAGATGGAATCGAGATCGTCGACGTGGAAGGCGAGATCGACGTCTACACCGCGCCGCGTTTGCGTGAACTCCTGATCGAGCTGGTCAACAGCAGTCATTTCCAGCTCGTGGTGAACATGGAGAAGGTCGAGTTCCTCGACTCAACGGGGCTAGGGGTACTGGTCGGGGGCCTCAAGCGGGTCCGCGCCCACGACGGCTCACTCGACCTGGTCTGCACGCAGGAGCGGATTCTCAAGATCTTCCGGATCACTGGCCTGACGAAGGTATTCGGTATCCACGACAGCGTGGACGAAGCCATCGCCGCCAGGAAGTCCGAGAAGTAGCCGCCGGCCTGATGCCCCGAGATGGCCACGGTAGAAGTCAGCTTCACCGCCCTGCCCGCGCACGTCCGCACCGCCCGGCTGGTCGCTACCGCCGTGGCCAGGCGCAGCGGGGTGCCGGAGGCGCTGCTTGATGAGGTCAGGCTGGCCGTCGGCGAGGCGTGCTCGCATGCCGTCGAAGCGCACCGCGCGCACTGCCCGGGCGAGCCGGTCAGGATCGCGCTGACCAACTGCTCGGGACGGTTCGAGGTGGAAGTCACCGACTCCGGAGCCGCCGGGGCCGTCAAGGGCGCCCCGGGCGGTAGTTCGGTGCGGCGGCCGCAGGGCTTCGGTCTGGCGGTCATCGCCGGGCTCGCGGACGACGTGCAGATCAGCGAGTCGCCCGAGGGCACCAGCATCCGGATGAGCTGGCCATCGGAAGGCCTGCCCGCCTGACCAGACCAGCGGCAACGGTAGGTTACTGGTCATCACGATAGGTCGCAGTGCGATGACATCGGGCCCCGCATTACCATTCAGTGACCCGGATGCGTAGACTCCCCCGCACCGCCGCGGTCGGCTAGTGCGAGTGCGTGCCGCGATATAAGCAGTGGGCAGCAGCGGCGAGGAAAGCTCGTTGCCCTGTCAAGGAGGACAGATGTCTAGGCTCAACCTCGCCCTGGCGAGCGGCGGCCCCACGGTAACCGGTACCAACCTGACCTGGGTTGTCATCGTAGCCGTGGTGGCCGCTGCCGCTCTCGTGGTGGCCGGCCTGCTGGTCAGGACCGTGCTGGCGGCCAGCCAGGGAACGGCGAAGATGCAGGAGATCGCGACGGCGGTCCAGGAGGGCGCGGCGGCCTACCTGAGGCGCCAGTTCAAGACCATCGGCGTCTTCGTGGTCCTGATCTTCTTCGTGCTCCTGCTGCTGCCCGCGCCTGACGTGTCCGTCCGCTGGGGCCGCAGCATCTTCTTCCTGGTCGGCGCGCTCTTCTCGGCGACGACCGGATTCCTGGGCATGTCCCTGGCCGTCCGCGGCAACGTCCGCGTCGCGGCCGCGGCCCGCGAAGCGGGCGAGCGGTCGGCCATGCGGCTGGCCTTCAGGACCGGCGGCGTGGCCGGGATGCTGACCGTCGGGCTGGGCCTGCTCGGCGCCGCCGTGGTGGTCATCATCTACCGGGCGAACGCCTCCAGCGTGCTGGAGGGCTTCGGTTTCGGCGCGGCGCTGCTGGCGATGTTCATGCGGGTCGGCGGCGGGATCTTCACCAAGGCCGCCGACGTCGGCGCCGACCTGGTGGGCAAGGTCGAGAAGGGCATCCCCGAGGATGACCCCCGCAACGCCGCGACGATCGCCGACAACGTCGGCGACAACGTCGGCGACTGTGCCGGGATGGCCGCCGACCTGTTCGAGTCCTACGCCGTGACGCTGGTCGCCGCGCTGATCCTGGGCGTCAAGGCGTTCGGCTCCCAGGGCCTGGTCTTCCCGCTGATGGTCCCGATGTGCGGCGTGATCACCGCGGTGATCGGCATCTTCGTCGTCGCTCCGCGTAAGGGTGACCGCAGCGGCATGACCGCCATCAACCGCGGCTTCTTCGTTTCGGCGGTCATCTCCCTGCTCCTGGTGATCGGCGCCGCCTTCCTCTACCTGCCGGCGCACTTCAGCCAGCTGAAGGGGGTGAGCGGCATCGGGTCCGCCGCGATCCTGAGCCACGGCGGGAGCCCGCGCTGGCTGGCCATCGGCGCTGTCCTGATCGGCCTCGTGCTGGCCAGCGCCATCCAGCTGCTCACCGGGTACTTCACCGAGACCACCAGGAAGCCGGTCCGGGAGATCGGCGAGAGCTCGCTGACCGGCCCCGCGACCGTCATCCTGTCCGGAATCGCGGTCGGCCTGGAGTCGGCGGTCTACTCGGCGCTGCTCATCGGCGGCGCCGTCTACCTGGCCTTCCTGCTCGGCACCGGCAACGCGACCATCGCGCTGTTCGCGGTCGCGCTGGCCGGCACCGGACTGCTCACCACGGTCGGCGTCATCGTCTCGATGGACACCTTCGGCCCGGTCTCGGACAACGCCCAGGGCATCGCCGAGATGTCCGGCGAGTTCGAAGGCGAGCCCGCCGCTGTGCTCACCCACCTGGACGCGGTCGGCAACACCACCAAGGCGATCACCAAGGGCATCGCGATCGCCACCGCGGTGCTGGCCGCGACGGCGCTGTTCGGCGCGTTCCGCACCACCGTCGAAACCGCTCTCGGCCGCGCCGCGGGCACCTTCAGCCTGTCGGTGGACCACCCCAACGTCCTGGTCGGCGTCATGATCGGCGCGGCGGTGGTGTTCTACTTCTCCGGGCTCCTGATCATGGCGGTCGGCCGGGCCGCCGGGCAGGTGGTCTTCGAGGTCCGCAAGCAGTTCCGGGACCATCCCGGGATCATGGACTACACCGAGAAGCCCGAGTACGGCCGCGTGGTCGACATCTGCACCAAGGACTCGCTGCGCGAACTCGCCACGCCCGGGCTGATGGCAGTGCTGACCCCGATCGCCGTCGGGTTCGCGTTCGGCTATGCGCCGCTCGGCTCCTACCTGGCCGGCGCGATCGCCGCGGGCGCGCTGATGGCGGTCTTCCTGGCTAACTCCGGCGGCGCCTGGGACAACGCGAAGAAACTGGTGGAGGACGGTCACTACGGCGGCAAGGGCTCGGAAGCGCACGCCGCTACGGTGATCGGCGATACCGTGGGCGATCCGTTCAAGGACACCGCGGGACCGGCGATCAACCCGCTGATCAAGGTCATGAACCTGGTCTCGTTGCTGATCGCGCAGAGCGTGGTGCAGTACAGCCATAACCCGGGCCTGCGCACCGGCGTCGCGATCGGCGCGATCGTGATCGTGGTCGCCGCGATCATCATCTCCAAGCGCCGTTCGACGAGCCTCGCGTCGGGCGGCCCGGAAGTGCCGGCCGCGCCGGCCGACACCGAGGGCAGCGGCAAGACCGCGGCGGCCGCCTGACCCGGGCTGCCTCCCGTCACCGCGGCGGGAGGCCAGCGTGCGGCAGGCCAGCCTGGTCGGCCAGCGCGGGAGGCCAGCCCGGCAGGTAAGCGCCTCCGGCCAGCCCGGCAGGTAAGAGCCGCGCGCTCCGCGTGCCTGCGAGCCGTCGGCCGGGTTGTGGCGCACGATGGTTCCCATGCGTGCGGGACCCCGGCTCATCGTGATGCGTCACGCGCAGGCAGGCGAGCTGCCTGGCGGCCCGGATGCCGAGCGGGCGCTGCGCGCGGGCGGCAGGCGCGACGCGGCGGCGGCAGGCAGCTGGCTGCGCGCCCGGGACCTCGTTCCGGACATTGTGATCTGCTCCACGGCGCGGCGCGCCCGCCAGACCTGGCTGCACGTCAGCGCCGACCTCGGCACCGAAGCGGCGGTCCGTAACGATCCGCGGCTGTACGACGCCAGCGCTGCGCACCTCCTGGACATCATCAGGCAGACCAGTCCGGATGTGGGCACCCTGATGTACGTAGGCCACAATCCGGCGGCCCAGCAGCTGGCCGCCACGCTCACCGGCGAGCAGCCGGAGTTCCCCGCGGCCGCCATCGCGGTGATCGAGCTGCCGGGAGGCTGGGCGGCGGCCGCGCCGGGGTCAGGCAAGCTGACCGCCTCTTGGGCTCCGCTGCGCGGGCCCGACGGGTAGCAGGAAGCTCAGCCGGGGCGGCTCGCGGCCGGAGCGCCGCCATTGGCGGTGGCCAGCGCCGCATCCTCGGCGTCAGCCGCCTCCACCTCGTCGCGCGAGATCCCGAGCAGGTAAAGGATGGCGTCGAGGTGCGGCACGCTCAGGGAGGCGTCCGCCGCCTCCCGCACGGCCTGCTTGGCATTGAACGCGATGCCCAGGCCGGCCGCCGCGATCATGTCGAGGTCGTTGGCGCCGTCGCCGACCGCGACCGTCTGGCTCAGCGGCACGCCGGCCTGCTCGGCGAAGTCACGCAGCGCTTGCGCCTTACCGGGCCGGTCGATGAGGCGGCCGGCCAGGCGGCCGGTCAGCCGGCCGTCGACGATCTCCAGCGTGTTGGCGGCCGCGTAGTCGAGGCCGAGCTCCACGGCCAGCTCGCCGGTGAACTGGGTGAAACCGCCGCTGACGATCCCGCACCGGTAGCCGAGCCGCCGCAGGGTCCTGATCAGCGTGCGCGCCCCGGGGGCGAGCCTGAGTTCCCCGCGCACCTGAACCAGGGCATCGCAGTCGAGCCCGGCGAGCATCGCGACGCGCTCGCGCAGGGCGGTCGCGAAGTCCAGTTCGCCGCGCATCGCCGCCGCGGTCAGCTCGGCGGCCTGGGCTCCGCACCCGGCGCGCTGCGCCAGCAGGTCGATCGCCTCGCCCCGGACCAGCGTCGAGTCGACGTCCATCACGACCAGGCGCATCGCGCGCCGGTGCAGGCCACCGCGCTGGACGGCGATGTCGACCTGCTGCTCGACCGACTCACGGGCCAGCGCGGTGCGCAGCATCCCAGGATCAGCGCCGGACACGTCAAACTCGATGCAGGTCACCGGCCGGTTGGCCAGCCTGCCGATCCGGTCGATGTTCGCACCGTTCGCCGCTATCCGGCCCGCGATGGCCGCGATGGCAGCCGGCGCGAGCTGGCTCCCCAGGACGGTTACGTGCAGGCTGCCGCGCCGCCGCGGCGGCTCACCGGAGCCGGCGGTGATCTCCGCGTCCAGGCCCAGGTCCGCGGCGACCGCCGTCACCTCGCGGTGGATCGCGGTCAGGTCCGGCGTGCTGTCGCAGGCCAGCAGCACGCCGAGGACCAGGCGGCCGCGGATCACGACCTGCTCCACGTCGATGACGCTGAGCAGGTGCGCCGCCAGGACGGAAAACAGCCGTGACGTGACACCCGGCCGGTCCCGTCCGGTCAGGGTTACCAGCAGCGTCATCTGAGGATCGGCCATAGCGCAGCCAACGCTACCCGGATCGGCCGGGCGATCGGCTCAACGGCCGGCGATTGACGCCCGCGACCTCGGATGTCTATCTTAGTGGGAATCAGTTTCTGATAGGTGCTCAGATTGAGCTCTGGGCCCCGCCGAAGGGAGCTGGCATGAACCACCCACGAGACCTACGCGGCGGTCCTGGCCGCCCTGGCCGCCCCGGGCCATCCTGGCGCGCTGGCGCGGCGGCCGGGGTCAAGACCGGGTGCGACGGGGGCCCGGTGAGCCCGGCGACCGCCCGGCGCCACCGCTGGACCGTCGCAGACGTCCCCAGCCAGGCGGGCCGGATCGCGGTGATCACCGGGGCCAGCGGCGGTCTGGGGCTCGAGACCGCCAAGGTGCTGGCCCGGCGAGCGGCCACGGTCGTGCTGGCCTGCCGGAACCTGGCCAAGGCCGGGCGGGCCGCCGACCTGATCCGGGCCGAGCACGGCCGGGCGAGCGTTCGAGTCATCCATCTCGACCTGGCCTCGCTGGCCTCGGTTCGCGCGGCGGCCGGCGAGATTCGCGCTACCTGGCCGCGGCTGGACCTGCTGATCAACAACGCAGGCGTGATGGGAGTGCCGCAGCAGCGGACCGAGGACGGCTTCGAGCTGACCTTCGGCACCAACCACCTCGGCCACTTCGCCCTGACCGGGCTGGTGCTGGACCGGCTGCTGGCCACGGCCGACTCACGGATCGTGACCGTCAGCAGTGCCGGCCACACCGGGGGCGTGATGCGGTTCGACGATCTTCACTTCGAACGCGGCTACCGGGCTACGCCCGCTTACTGGCAGTCCAAGCTGGCGAACCTGCTGTTCACCTACGAACTGCAGGCCCGCCTGGACGCGGCAGGCGCGCCCCCGATCGCGCTCGCCGCGCATCCGGGCGTCGTCCGCACCGACCTGTGGCGAACGTCCTCGGCTCTGGAGCGAGCGGTGATCAGCCCGCGGCTACGTGCGCTCAACTTCTGGATCGTGCAAAGCGCGCAACTGGGGGCGCTGCCCACGCTGCGGGCCGCGACCGACCCGACCGCCTTGGGCGGCGAGTACTACGGTCCGCGAGGTCGGCACGACACCGGCCATCCGGTCCGGGTCGAGTCGAGCGACCGGTCCCATGACGTGGTGGCCCAGGGCCGGCTGTGGGCCGTCTCTGAGCAGCTGACCCGGGGTTTCGTACCGCATGGTGCCCTACCCTGAGGCGCATGCCGAGTTCAGGCAAGGGTGACCGGTACCACCATGGCGACCTCAGGACGGCGCTGGTCGATACCGCGGTCGAGCTCATCGGCGAGCGCGGGGTGCGCGGCTTCTCGCTGGCCGAGGCGAGCCGTCGCCTCGGGGTGGCGGTCAGCGCGCCCTACGCTCACTTTGCCGACCGCGACGAGTTGCTCGCGGCCGTCGCGGTACGCGCCTACGAGCTTTGCTATCTGGCGCTCGGTCCGGCGATGGAGCAGTCCCGGCCGCCTGCCGATCGGCTGGCCGAGATGGCCGGCGGTTACGTGCGGTTCGCGGCGGCTAACCGGCCGCTTTTCGAGGTGCTCTACGAAGCCGGGCTGGACAAGGCGCGCCATCCGGAGATTGAGGCCGCCGAGCGGCGGCTGACCGATGGCTATATGTCCTGCGTCCGGGCCATCAGCGATGGCACCGAGTCCGCGTCCGAGGATCTGGCCATCGCCGTGGAGGCTACCGCGCATGGCCACGCGGTCCTGCTGCTGGACGCGTCGGGGCAGCCCGCGGGGGCAGTTGAGCTGGCTGCCGAGCGAGCCGCCCGCGCCACGCTCGCGCTCATCGAGAGCCGGCAGCTGCTCGAACGGCCGTCCGGCCGGCCCGTCCACGACACGGCGGCCACGACCGATCCGTAACGCCGCCGCGGGGCGGGCCGCGCGGCTGCCATCAGGGCAGCAGCAGGTGCAGGTCGCCGAACTCGTGCCAGAGATAGCCGCGCTCGATGGCCGCCGCGTAGCAGGCGCTGAGCAGCTGCGGCCCGGTGAACGCCGCGAGCATCCGCAGGTGTGACGAGCGGGGCTCGTGCAGGCCGGTGAGCAGCCCGTCAACGGCCCGCGGCGGGTCCTGCGGCGTGACGACGTGCTCGGTCCAGCCCGCCGAGGCGGTCACGCAGGCGCCGGTCGGACTGGACGCGGCTGGGTCCGGGCCAGCATGCCCCGCAGCGGGTGGCCGGGCCGCGGTTTCGAGCGCCCGGACCACCGTGGTGCCCGCCGCGATCACCCGGCCGCCGTGCTGTCTGGTCAGGTTGACCAGCCGGGCGGTGGCCGGCGGCACGTCGAACGGCTCCGGATAAGGATCCTCGTCGCCTTCCAGGGACGAGACGCCGGTGTGCAGGGTGATGGGCGCGATGGTGATGCCCCTGGTCACCAGCCGGGTCACTATTTGCGGCGTAAACGGCCGGCTGGCGCTGGGCATCTCCGCGCTGCCCGGCTGCGCGGCGAACACCGTCTGGTACGCCTCGATCGGCCATGCCCGGTCGACGTAGGAGTACCTGATGGGGCGGCCCTGCCCGAGCAGGTACGGCACGACCGCGGTGGACAGCCGGGCCCGCCACAGCCGCCCGGTGAACCGCGCGGCCAGCGTCAGGGTCGCGCCGCCGGGCAGGTCCAGCCGCTGGCCGGCGGACCCGCCGCGGAACGGGGCGGTGGCCGTCCCGTCCGGCACGCGCAGCTCGACCAGCCAGTCCCCGTCCGGCAGCGGGGTGGAGAAATGCACCGCGAGGCCACCACCGGTCAGCCAGACCGCGGCCGGCAGCGTGGCCGAGGTGTTGACCACGATCAGGTCGCCGGGCAGCAGCAGGTCCGGCAGTTCCCCGAACGCGTGATGGCTGATCTCGCCGGTGGCCCGCCTGCTGACCAGCATCGCCACCAGGTCCCGCGCCGCATCTCGTTCTTCAGGCGGCTCATGCGCCTCCCGGTCCGTGGTGAGCTCGAACTCGATGGTCATGCGGCTGCCCCCGACGGCATCAGGTCGCTGGCCCGGTACCGGCCACTGGGCATCCGTTCGGCAATCAATCTGGTAAAAGCCGGGACGACGGCCGCAGGCACCTGGCGGTCGGAGATGTCCTCGCCGGGGAACGCCTGCTGATGCATGCGCGTCCGCAGGTCGCCAGGGTCGACCCACCAGACCCGTACCGTGGTCTCTTCCGCCGCGAGCACGTTGCAGGCCTGCTCGAGCGCGGCCTTGGCCGCCCCGTACCCGCCCCAGCCCGCGTAGGCCTCGACCGCGGCGTCGGAGGTGATCGACAGGACCGCGCCGCCACGGCGGCGCAGGCCAGGCAGCAGCAGCTGGGTGAGGGCGATGGGAGCCAGCACGTTGACCTCGAACGCGGCCCGCAGCTCATCGAGCGGGTAATCGGCGATCGGCGGCAGCGGGCTGGCGCCCAGCGTCCCGGCGTTGTTGATCAGCAGGTCAGCGCCGCCCAGGCGGTCGGCGGCCAGCCGGAGGGCGGCGCGGTGCCCGGCGTCGGCGATGTCGCCGGGCACGGCGGTCACCGGCACGCCAGCGGGCAGGCTGTCCGCTGCGGCCCGCAGCGCCTGGCCGTCCCGGGCGTCGAGCACCAGTGAGTAGCCGTCTTCGGCGAGCCCCCGGGCCAGGGCCAGGCCCAGGCCGCGGGAGGCACCTGTAATGATGGCGTTCTTCGCATCAGTCATGCTGGCCACGCTAGGAGCGCCGGGGTCGCGCCGCATCGGGCCCGGGCCCGGGTCGGCGTACTCCCATGGTCCTAGGACCCTTGGCTGATCCGCCCGCGGCGCGGTGCCGGTAGCGTCGCAGCGTGGGCGAAAAGCGGCGGCCAGCTGGCCGGACGGCGGCCGGGCACCAGAATGAGGTGCTGCAGCAGGTCAGCCAGGTGGTGCTGGCCGTGGCCCGGCAGCTATCCACCCGCGACGTCTTGCAGGTGATCGTCTCATCGGCGCGGTCGCTGGCCAACGCCAGGTACGCGGCACTGGGCGTCCCAGACGACCACGGATCGTTCGCCGAGTTCGTGGTGGACGGCATCCCGGAATGGCAGCGCAAGGCGATCGGCCCGCTGCCGCGCCAGCACGGCATGCTCGGAGTGCTGCTGCACGAGGGACAGCCGCTGCGGCTCGACGACATCCGCGCCGATCCCAGGTTCGAGGGCTGGGCGCCCGCCCATCCGGAGCTGGCCGACGTGATCGGCACGCCGATCAAGGACGGTTCGGAGGTGCTCGGCATCATCTTCGCGGCCAGCAAGCGTGATCCGGGCGGTTTCACCGAGCGGGACAAGCAACTGCTCGGGCTGTTCGCCTCGCACGCCGCGATCGCGCTGACCAACGCCCGGCTCTACGAGCGCGGTCGCGAGCTGTCGGTGCTCGAGGAGCGCGCGCGGCTGGCCAGGGAACTGCACGACGCCGTCTCGCAGAAGCTGTTCAGCGTCCGGGCCAAGGCCCATGCCGCGGCCGTCCTGGTGTCCAGGGACCCGGCTCGCGCGGTCGCCGAGATGGAGAGCGTCGCCGAGCTCAGCGGGCAGGCGCACACCGAGCTGCGCGCGGTCATCGACGGCCTGGCCCCGCCGGACCTGTCCGCTAGCGGCCTGGCCGGCTCGGTGCGCAGTTACGCCGTGCTGGCCGGCCGGACCTACGGGGTCCGGGTCGCGTTCGAGGCCCGCGATCTCCCCGCGCTCGGGCCGGCGCAGGAGACGGCGGTGTACCGGGTGGCCCAGGAGGCCCTGCACAACGCGCTCAGGCACTCCGGGGCGAGCGAGATCTGCGTCTGCCTGTCGGCCCGGCCCCGCCGGGTTGTCCTGCAGGTCCGCGATCGCGGTCGCGGCTTCGCACCGGACACGGCGCCGAGCGGCCTGGGCCTGGCCTCGATGCGGGAGCGTGCCGAGGGAGCCGGGGGAACGCTGACGGTGAGTTCGGAACCAGGCCGGGGGACGCTGGTGCGGCTGGAGGTCCCGGCGGCCGCGGCGCGGGCGGCGCGCTCATGACCGGGGCGGGGAGCGGCCGGATCAGCGTGCTGATCGCCGACGATCATCCGGTGGTCCGGCAGGGCCTGCAGGTGCTGCTGAGCGTGCAGGACGACATCGACGTCGTCGGTGAGGCACCAGACGGCGCGCAAGCGCTGGCGCTGGCCGCGGAGCTGAACCCGGATGTGCTGCTGCTCGATCTCAAGCTGCCGGGCCTGGACGGGGTCGCGGTGCTGCACGAACTGCGCGCCCGCGGTCTGCGGACCCGGGCGCTGGTGCTGACCAGCGCCACCGAGGGCACCCTGGTGACCAGCGCGGTGCAAGCCGGGGCCTCGGGCTTCCTGTACAAGGACGTGAGCCCCGACGCCCTGGTCCGGGCGGTCAGGTCGGTCAACGACGGGCATACCTTGCTCGCCCCGGAGGTGGCCGGCGCGGTCCTGGGACCCGCTGCGGCGGGACCGGCTGGTTCGGCCGTGCGCGGCCTCGGCTCGCTCACCAGCCGCGAGCGCGAAGTGCTCGGCCAGCTGGCCGAAGGCCGGTCCAACCGGGAGATCGCCAGGAATCTGCGGGTCTCGGAGAAGACCGTCAAGACTCACGTCAGCTCGGTCCTGGCCAAGCTGGGCGTGGCCGATCGCACCCAGGCCGCGTTGCTCGCGGTCCGGCAGGCCGATCGGTAACGCGGCCGCCGATGCCGTAGGTTCGACCTGATGATGGCGCTTGCTGGGAGGGGCCACATGTCGGACGAGGTGCTTCGGCTACGCGGTGTCGGGGTCAGGCACGAACGATCGATGCTACTCAGGGACGTGAACTGGACCGCTCACAGTGACGAGAGCTGGGTGCTGATCGGTCCGAACGGCGCGGGCAAGACGACGTTGCTGCAGATCGCCGGGGCGCAGCTGGTCCCGACCGAGGGCACCGTCGAGATCCTCGGCGAGGGCGTGGACGAGGACGTGGCCGAGGACGACCTCATCGACCTGCGGACCAGGATCGGGCTGGCCAGCGCGGCGGTCGCCGACCTGGTACCGGGCGCCGAGAAGGTCATCGACCTGGTCCTGACCGCCTCCTACGGAATCCTCGGCCGCAACAACGAGGACTATGACTCGTTCGACGTGACCCGCGCGGTAGAACTGCTCGACACGCTCGGCTGCGCGCATCTGATCAGGCGGAGATTCGCGACCCTGTCCGAGGGGGAGCGCAAGCGCGTCCAGATCGCCCGCGCGCTGATGCCCGATCCGGAACTGCTGCTGCTCGACGAGCCGGCCGCCGGGCTGGACCTGGGCGGTCGCGAAGACCTGCTCCGGCAGATCTCCGCGCTGGCCCGCGACCCGCGGGCGCCCACGATTATCCTGGTCACCCACCACGTCGAGGAGGTGCCCGCGGACTTCACCCACGCGATGCTGCTGCGCAAGGGCGCGGTCCTGGCGGCCGGGCCGCTGCCTGAGGTCTTCACCGAACGGAACCTGTCCCGGTGCTTCGGCGTGCCGTTGCTGGTCGAGCGGCGCGCCGCCCGGTGGACCGCCCGGGCCGGCTATCTGTCCTGATGTGTTGTGTCCCCGGCTGAGGCGCTCGCCATCGGCGGCGCGGGCATCGCCGCAGGCGCGATCAACGCCGTGGTCGGCTCCGGATCCCTGATCACGTTCCCGACGCTGCTCGCGTTCGGCTTCTCCCCGGTGGTCGCCAACGTGTCGAACAACGTGGGGCTGGTGCCGGGCAATCTCAGCGCCGCCTGCGGCTACCGGCGGGAACTAGCCGGGCAGCGCGGCCGGCTGATCCGGCTCGGCATCGCCGCGGTGGCCGGCGGCCTGATCGGCGCGATCCTGCTGCTGTCCCTGCCGCCCAGCGCGTTTACCCTGATCGTTCCCGCGCTGATCCTGATCGCCTGCGCGCTGGTGCTGATCCAGCCCCGGATGGGCCCGTGGCTGGCGGCACGCCGGGCCAGCGCAGCCGGCGAGCACGGCGACGGCGGCGGCGGTCGCGGGGATGGCGGTCGCGGGGATGGCGGTCGCGGGGATGGCGGTCGCGGGGATGGCGGTCGCGGGGATGGCGGTCGCGGGGATGGCGGTCGCGCCGACCACGTCGGCCCGGTGCTGGCCGGCGGCATGCTGCTGTCCGGGGTGTACGGCGGCTACTTCGGCGCGGCGCAGGGCGTGCTGGTGATCGGGCTGCTGGGCAGCTTCCTGGACGAGGACCTGCAGCGGGTCAACGCCGCGAAGAACGCCCTTGTCGCGCTGGTCAATGCCACCGCGGCCATCGTGTTCGTGTTGTTCGCGCACATCTCCTGGCTTGCGGTGCTGCTGATCGCGGCGGGCTCGACGATCGGCGGCCTGCTGGGCGCGCGGTTCGGACGGCGGCTGCCGCCCACGGCGCTTCGGCTGCTCGTCGTGGTCATCGGGATCATCGCGGCGGTCAAGCTGATCTTCTTTTGACGTTTTCGCGTCGCCGCCCCCCGGGCGGGTACGAATCCCATAACACAGTCGGCCCCTTTTCGTGATCATGGTTATTAAGTGGGGTCCAAACCCCACTTAATAACCATGATCATGGATTTGGTGGCTTCCTGGGAGGCCAGCGATGAAGGGTGACAACGTCGAGATCGTCGTCGATGCGGGCGGCGTGACGAAGACGTACGAAGTCGCCGCCACCCGCGCCGGACGGCGGGTCGAGGTGGTGAACAGGCGCGGGCTCATCGAGGTCAGCGAGCTCACCCGGGGCGGGGTAGCGGTCCGGACCGCGCGCTTCATGGCCAGCCGGGTGGTGGCGGTGGTCGAGCATCCGGCGCCGCGGCGGCCAGGCCAGGATCCGGCGGGCCGGCCAGGCCGGGAACCAGCGGGCCGGCCGGGCCGGGAACCAGCCAGCCGGCCGGGCCGGGAAGCAGCGGCTGGGCTGGGCCGGGCCGCGCCCGGCTAGTACTACCCGCCGCGGCCTGCGCCGTCGGCGGCCGGGGCGAGCAGGCCGGCCTGCACGGCCCGGGCCACCAGCTCCCGCGCATAACGTCCGAGCGACTCGGACCCCTCCTCGATCAGCCGGACCTTCGCCAGGACCAGGTCGGCCGTGATCCCGTGCTCCAGCCAGGTTCCCCCGCCGGCCTCCAGGTTGGCCAGCATCGGCTGCAGCCGGTCCAGGCCGCGCGCGAACCGCGCCTCGCGCGTCTGCCGCGCCTCGAACTCATCCCACAGCGCGCGCAGGCCGGCCGCCTGATCTGGTGGCAGGAGCGCGAATATCCGGTCGGCGGCGGCTTGCTCGGCCTCCTCCTGCCGGGCCTGCAGCGCGTCGTCGGCGTACAGGAACAGGTCGCCCGCGTCGATCTCGACCAGATCGTGCACGAGCACCATGGCCATCACCCTGCTGATGTCGGTGCCGGCAGGCGCGTGCTCGCCGAGGACCACGGCCATCATGGCCAGGTGCCACGAGTGCTCGGCCGAGTTCTCCCGCCGTCCGGGACCGGCCAGCCTGGTCTGCCGCAGGACATTCTTGAGCTTGTCGATCTCGGCGACGAACCGCATCTGCTGATCCAGACGTTCCATGTGGTCTATTGGATCAGCAACGCCAGCCGCCCGGCATCCGCATATCAGCGTCGCCCGGACCAGCGCCCGGACCGCTCCGGGGCCAGCGTGCAGCCCCCGCCGCGCGCCCCCCAGGACGAGCGTGCGATTCTGTACCTCGGGGACCCAAAGATGATACGGGGGATACCGGCTCATCAGGCTTGCCCTGGCGGGACACCTGCCCGCCAGGGCGAGTTCCGTTAGGGCGGCATCCCGGGCCAGCCGCACGGCGCTACTCGGCGACACTCCGCTACTCGGCTCTGAGGCCAGCCGCGGGAGGAGTCCGGGCGGCTACCGCAGCGGGCCCGGCCGCGAGCAGGTTGCCCGCCGCCAGCAGGCCGGCCACGCTGAAAACCAGCCCCGGAACCGGGACGACCGTCGCCGGGACCACGCCGATGGAGCTGGCGAAGGTCGTCCACGCCCAGCGGCCCGCCGCCACTCCGAGCGCCACTCCGAGCGGCACCCCGATCAGCGCTGCGACGATCAGGACGATGCTGGTCTGCCAGGCCACCACCGATCTGACCTGGCCCCTGGTCATGCCGAGCGTCTTGAGCAAGGCCAGCTCCCGGCGCCGCCGCCGGACCGAGGCCAGCACGGTCAGCGCCAGGGACAGCACCGCGGCCGCGGCGAGGCCCAGGGCCAGCGCGAGCGGCTGGCCGGCCATCTGCGCGGCGTTGTTGACCTCAGCTGCGCGGCCTGAGCAACCTTCAGCTCGTAGCTTCCCCCCGGGGTCCGGTCGGGGTTGGCGGCCGTTATCCTCCGGATGAGCTGCGCACGCTGGTCGGCGCTGGTGCCAGCCACGAGGTCGATCGCGACGGCCGACGGTAGATCCAGCCTGGGCAGTTCGGCTATCTGTGTCTCGCCCGTACCCGCGCCTTCGGCCGCCAGCAGGGCCTGCTCGGACAGCATCGCGCCGCGGCCGAGCGATACGTGGTCGGCCAATGCCACACCGACGGACGGCAGTGTCACCGTCCCCACAATGGTCATCGTGCGCTCAGCAGGCCCGGTGCCGACCGTGACGGTGTCCCCGATCTTCTTGCCCAGTTCACGCAGTGTAACCGTGCCCAGCCCGATCTGGTCATTACCGGCGATCGGCATCCCGCTCGTGGTAGGCGGCTCGACCGTGCCGCGTTGCCGCTGCAGGCCGAGCACCGGGATCACCTGGTCATCGACGTGAAGCTGGCCGAAGCCAAAGGTTGACCAGCCCGCTATCGTCGGCTGTTTCCCGACCAGCCGGTTCAGCGCTCCCGGTATGAAGCTGCCGTAGCCGCCTTCGGCCTGGATCAGTACGTCCCAGTTCCAGCCAGATCGGGCCGGATGGCGCACCAGGCCGGTCAGGCTGGTGCCGAACACGACCGCGACGATCACGGCGGTCACGGCCGCGACCGACCCGAGCAGGGCGGTACGTACCGGGACCGCCTGCGCGCCGGAGCCAGGTTCCAGCGCATTGCGGCTTCCCACCACGACAGTTGCCGGCAGTCCCGCCGATGCGGCAACTCGCGTGATGGCCGACGCCCCGCGGTCGCCTGGGCCTGCTTGCCTCCGGGCCGCCCGCCAGGCCATGACCGCCAGCAGGGCCAGCAGGGCGGCCGCCAGCAGCACCGAGCCCGCCCCGAGCACCAGGCCGTCCGTGCGCACCCCACGCTCGGGGTCGAACTGGCGTACCGCGCCCACCGGGGCCAGCGGGGAGAGCGCTACCGCGCCGGCCACCGCGAGGACCACGCCGCCGAGGACGGCCACCGCGCCGGGCAGGCTGACGGCCAGGGCGGACTGCGCCCGAGTGCCGCCGAGTGCGCGCACCACCGCGATGTCCGGACCGGACCGGCTCAGCAACTGGGCCAGGCCCTGACCGACCAGCACCAGCATGGCCAGGGCCGCCATCCCGCCGAAGACGGTGAGCGCGACCGCCTGGGGCCTGATCGATTGCTGAACCTTGGCGTGCAGGACGTCGGTGCGGCTGATATTGAAATACACGCTGGGCAGTGGCTGGTGTGTTGTCTGGCTCACCTGCCGCGCCAAGCGACCGGCCAGCGCGGCCAGTTCGCGCTGCAGGTCAGGTATCCCGGTCCCGCGGGCTAGCCGCACGCCGACCCAGGCGTACTGGTAAAAGGCCAGCAGTTGCCGGGTGGCACCGGGTGAGAGCACCCCGGCCTGGATCTGATCCGACTGGTCGACCAGGACCGGCGGGATGTCCGCGATTGCGGTGACGCGGAAGGTCCGCAGGACCGGGCGCGTTCCGGCCGACCCGCCGAACGCGTACGTCACCGTGCCGCCGACTCCGACGCCGAACAGCCGGGCGATGGCCGGGCTGAGCGCGATCTCATCGGTCGAGCCGACCACCGGCCGCCGGCGGCCAGCACCGTCATCCGGTCCTGGCTGAAGTACGTGCCGGTGCTGCCGGTGAGGTCGTTGGTCAGGAAGGAATCGACGATGTGGCCATGGACCACCGGGTCCGCCGCCAGCCCCAGGTACGCGGCGCTGGCGGTAATACCAGGCAACCGCGAGATCAGCGTGATCGGGCGGATGGGTGCCATGCCCGGGAATGTGCCAGGTACGTTCACGAACGCGTCGCTCGCGTTGCTCGCGGTCAGGTAACGGCCGTAGGCGGACTAGGTGCGGCGCGCGCCTGCAACCGCGCCCAGCGCGACCGCGCCGAGCAGGCCGCCGACGAGCATTACCGTCAGCACTAGCCGCCACGACCGGCCGCGCATCGCGTGCCACCAGTAGAACGCTGCCCTCATGGCGACGGCCAGCTCCGTTGCCCGGGTGACGGCATCGCCCTCATGGCGCCATTGTGCTCCCGGCGGCAGCCAGCTGGCAGGAAGGGCCGCATCACCCGGCCGGGGAGGCCAGCACCACCATCGCGGTGCCTGGCTGGCCTATCCGGTCGCCCGGCGGCGCGCTACGATCACGGCTCGATGGCAACTATCCGGGTGGCGCTGGCTGAGGACAATGTCCTGCTCCGGGAGGGCATGTCCAGGCTGGTCGCGGCCAGCGACGACTTCGAGCTGGTCGGCGCCGCCGCCGACCTGCCGCAGCTGCTCGCGCTCGTCGCTGAGCAGGATCCCGATGTGGTCGTCACCGACATCCGGATGCCGCCGAGCGGGACGGATGAGGGCATCCAGGCGGCGGCCTGGATCCGGGAGCGTCACCCGCAGGCCGGCGTCGTCGTGCTGAGCCAGTTCACCGCGCCCGGGTATGCGGTGGCGCTGCTCGAGCACGGCTCCGCCGGGCGCGCCTACCTGCTGAAAGAACGCGTCGGCAGCGTCGATGAGCTGGCCCGGGCCATCCGGACGGTGGCTCAGGGCGGGTCGGTGATCGATCCGCTCGTCGTCGATGAGCTGGTCCGGGCCCGGTCACAGCAGCGCCAGTCCGGACTGACCTCGCTGACGCCCAGGGAGTCGCAGATCCTGGCCGAGATGGCCCAGGGCAAGAGCAACTCAGCGATCGCCGCGGCGCTGTTCGTCACCGAGCGCGCCGTGGAGAAGCACACCAACTCGATCTTCGCGAAGCTGGGCCTGTCGGAGGAGAAGGACGTCAACCGCCGGGTCAAGGCGGTCCTGGTGTACCTGAGCCAGCAGGAGGCAGGCTGAGGCACCAGACAGCCGGGAGGGTGCCCACACCCCGCACCGGAAGGCAGCACCCTCGGCAGTGGCGGCGGTGCGTGCGAAGCTGGAGCCGTGAGCATCCCGCACTCCGTGCTCGTGGTCGACGATCAGGCGCCCTTCCGCCTGGCCGCCAAGGCCGTGCTGCGCCGCCTGCCGGGCTTCGAGCTGGCCGGCGAGGCGGCCAGCGGGCCGGAGGCAATCGAGCTGGTCGACCGGCTGCGCCCGGCCCTGGTCCTGATGGATATCAACATGCCGGACATGAGCGGGATCGAGGCGACCCGCCGGATCGTGTCGGCGCATCCCAATGTCGTGGTCATTCTCTGCTCGACCTACGATGCCGCCGACCTGCCCCCGGGCGCGGCGGCCAGCGGCGCGACCGCCTACCTGAACAAGGAGCGCCTGGGCGCTGACCTGATCCGCCAGCTGTGGGACGAGCGGAATTCGGGTGCCTTCGTGTCCTGCTGACCGGCCTCAGAGCAGCGGTATCGAGCCCATGATCCGGGCGCCGTGACCTGGCTCCGACTCCCACCGCACAGTGCCGCCGATCGCGCCCAGCCGGTCCGCCATGTTGGTGAATCCGTGGCCGCCGCGCGCCCGGGCAGCGTCGAAGCCCGGCCCGTCGTCGCTGACCGAGAACAGCAACCCCCCGGAGTCCTCCCAGACCCGCACCGTCACCCGCGACTGAGGGGCGTGCTTGGCCGCGTTCTGCAGCGCCTCCAGGCAGCAGAAATAGACCGCCGCCTCAACCTCGGGCGAGTAGCGCCCGAGGCCGTCGGCGCCGATGGTGACGGCCAGCGGGCTGCGGTGGCCCGCGGCCCGGAGCGCCTCACCCAGGCCGCTGTCGGCGAGCAGCGGCGGGTAGATGCCGTGGGCCAGCTCGCGCAGCTCGCCGATGGTGTCCTTGACATCGTCGGCCAGCTGGTCCAGCAGCTCAGCCGCTGCCGAGGGATCGTCGGCGATGATGTCCCTGGCCAGGCGCAGGTTGACCGCCATCGCCACGAGGTGCTGCTGGGCGCCGTCGTGCAGGTTGCGCTCCACCCGGCGGCGCTCCGCGTCGCCGCTGGCCACGATCCGGGCCCGGGACCGGCGCAGCTCGTCGGCCTGCCGTCGCAGCTCGTCCAGGGTGGTCTGGAGCTCGGTGTCGAGCCGGGCGTTGTGGACCGCGAGACCGACCTGCCGGGCCAGCTCGGTGAGCACCCGGTCGTCTTCCTCCGAGAACGCGTCCGCCGTCGCGGGCCGTTCCACCACGATCAGCCCGAGCAGCTCCCCGGCGTGGCTGACCGGTGCCACCCGCACCTGGCTCGGGCCGCGCCCGTCCAGCACCGCCGGGAGCCAGACCGAGGCCCAGGCATTGCCGGACACGCCGGCCCGGGCCACCACCGTGCGCTCGCGCGCCGTGACCAGGATCGATCCCGGCCCGGTGTCGGGTACCGCGGCAGCCCGCTCCAGCACGTCGCCCGCTCCGGTGAAGACCTCGGCGCTGGTCAGGCCCATCGTCTTGCGCAGTGATTCGGCGAGCTGCAGGAGCAGCTCGTCCATAGGAATGGCCCTGGTCAGGCGGCTGCCGAAGGTGCGGAGCGTCTCATCGGGCGCCTCCTTGGCCCCGTAGACGAACCTGGTCGCCGCGGCGACCAGGCGCTCTCGCGCCGGCAAGTAACCGATCGCGGCCACCGCCGCGGCCAGCATGGAAAGCCCGAGGATCGCGCGATCACTCGAATCGCTCGGCGCGGTCCCGATACCGAGCACGATCACCAGGTAGATGGCCGCGACCACGATGGTGAATCCGGCCACCGAGAGGGCCTGGACCAGCAGGCGGCCGCCGTAGCTGCCCAGCCCGCGCACCTCCCCGGCCATCATGCCGAGCGGCAGGAAGATCGCGCACCCGGCCGCGACGGCCGCGGCATCGGGGGGCCAGCCCACCAGGACGTGCAGCACCACGACCACCAGCGCGGCATCAGCGGCCGTCACCGCGCCGACGCTCATCCATTGCATCCGCTGCCGGTCGCGGGCCGACGCGGTCAGGTAGCGCAGCCGGACCGCGGGCAGGGCACAGGCCGCGGCCAGCGGCCAGGCCACCGCCACCGCCCAGGCCGGGACCGGCAGGCCGGCGATCACCAGCGCGGTACCGGCTCCCGCGGCCACCGCATAGGCCAGCGCGGCGCCCGCCCGCCGCGTCGTCTGGGCCAGCCGCCCATCGGGAAGGGCCAAGAGCAGGTGAACGGATATCGCGATGATGACCAGCACCGCCAGCGTGGCCACGTCACGGGCGGCCTGGTGCCCGCCTCCGGCCTGGTCACCGAGCCGTGCGGCGGTCAGCGCCACCGCCGCCGCCAGCGAGCCGGACGCTACCTGCCATTGCGGTACCCGCTCCGGCGTCCGGGCCAGCACCACGCCAGACAGCGCCCCGACCAGGACCAGGCCGAAGGCGACGGCTTGCGCGGAAGGGATTCCGCCGGGCGCCTGCGTGCGCAGCCCGGCTATCACCACCACGACAGTGGCCAGCGGCATGAGCGCGCCGGCCAGCAGCCGGCGCGCGGTGCTGCCCGCCCGCGCCTGGACCACGGTGGCCCGGTCGTTGAGGGCAGCGTTCACATCGGGCTCCGCTCTCAGGTCACCGGCGCCCGGGCCCGGACCGCCGCCTCAGGCACCGGTGCGCCTGCGGCTGGTCCGGCTGGAGCCGGTCTGATTGCGGCCGGTGCGCTGGCCGTGGGTTCGGCTGGCGCCGGTCTGATTGCGGCCGGTTCGCTGGCCGTGGGTTCGGCTGGCGCCGGTTCGGCTGGCGTCGGCTCAGCGATGATGCGCCCATCCAGCATCCGCACGACGCGCTGGGCGGCCGCGGCCACCTGCGCGTCGTGCGTGACCATGACGATGGTCTGGCCGCCGCCGTGCAGCAGGCTGAGCAGTTCGATGACCTCCTGCCCGCCGTCGGAGTCCAGTGCGCCGGTCGGCTCGTCGGCGAGCAGCAGGGTCGGCTCATTGGCCAGCGCCCGCGCGATGGCCAGCCGCTGCCGCTGCCCGCCGGACAGCACCCCGGGAACGGCCGCCGCCTTGTCGCCGATGCCGAGCAGGTCCAGCAGGTCGCGGGCCCTGGTCTCGGCCATCCGGCGCTTGCGGCCTGCGATCACCGCTGGCAAGGCGACGTTCTCCAGTACCGTCATGCCCTCCAGCAGGTTGAAGAACTGGAAGATGATGCCGATGTGCCGCCGCCGGAGCCGGGCCAGGTCGTCCTCGCCGCGGCCGGTGACCTCCTCGCCGGCCACGGTGATCGTGCCCTCGTCGGCGACGTCCAGCCCGGCGACCAGGTTCAGCAGCGTGGACTTGCCGCAGCCTGAGGGGCCCATCAGGGCGGTGAACTCGCCGGCCGGCACGGTCAGGTCGATGCCGCGCAGGGCCCGTACCGGCGCGTTCTCGGCTTCGAAGGTCTTGCGCACGCCGTGTACGGTCAGCGCTGGATGCTGGTCGTTCATCGTGTCCCCGCCCGGGTGGTCTGGTTGGTGGCGCGGTCCGCCTGCGCGGCAGGCCGTGGGCTGGCCGCGGCACGGCCGGGTTGCCCGATCTTATAGGCGATGACCGGTGTATCCCGGCCCTTGACCTGCTGGGCGGGCAGGCCGGCCGCCGTGACCGGCACGGTCAGCGCGGCCCTGGTGGCCTCGGACAGCACGGTCTCGCCGGCCGCCGCCAGCTGCTGCAGCCGCTGGGACAGGTTCACCGTGTCGCCGACGAGCGTGTACTCCAGCCGTTCCTCGGAGCCGAGCAGCGCGGCCGCCGCTTCCCCGGTCGACAGCCCGACGCCCAGGCCGAACGCGGGCAGCCCGGCGGCCGCCCAGCGGGTGTTGATCTCGGCCTGCAGCACATGCATGGCGGCCGCCGCGGCCACGGCCCGGTCCGCGTGGTCGGCCTGCGGGAACGGGGCGCCGAACACCGCCATCACGGCATCGCCGACGAACTGCATGACGGTACCCCCCTCGCCGATGATGGCCCGGTTCATCGCCGCGCGATGCGTATTGAGCTGACCGGCGAGCTGGGCCGGGTCGGCGTGCTCGGCGATGCTCGAGTAGGACCTGATGTCGCTCATCAGCACGGTCACCACGACCCGCTCGGTCTCGCCGATCGGCCGGCGCTCCTGCCTGAGCTTCTCGGCCAGCCCGCCGGGCAGCAGCCGGGACAGGGTCTCGCCCTGCTCCTCGCGGTTCACGATGGCCTGGTGCAGCATCCGGAGCCGGTTCAGCGCCGCCTGGTCGCCGGTCGAGACGCCGGCGGCCAGCTTGACGAAGACGGCTTCCACCTCGGCGTCGACGGCTTCGGGCGGCAGTCGGCGCGACAGGGCGATGGCCTTGATCGGCTTGCCTTCGGCCACCAGGCCCAGCAACTCCTCCTCGGCCGGCAGCAGCCCGCCGGGGGCGACGACCGGCTGCACCAGCGCCTCGACGATGGCCGGGTCAAGCGCGGTGCCGCCGGTGGCCACGGCCCGGATGGCGTTAGCCAGCTGATTGCCTTCCGCGATCCGGTCCTTCAGCAGGTAGCCGTAACCAGCCGAGCCCGCCGCGAGCAGCGACACGGCGTATTCGGGATCGTCGTACTGGGACAGCACCACGACTCCGGTGCCTGGATGACGCTGGCGGACCTCCTTGGCCGCTTCGATGCCCTCGCGCTGGTAGGACGGCGGCATCCGGATATCGGTGACCAGCACCTGCGGCTCGGTGGCTGCGCATCCGCTGACCACCTCGTCGTAGTCGGCGGCCACGCCGACGACCCGAAGGTCGGCGCACCGTTCGATGAGCGCGCGCACTCCCTCGCGGACGATCAAGTTGTCGTCGGCGAGGAACACCTCTATCGCGCCCTGCTGGCGCTCCGCAGTGTGCTCCATCCAGTCAGTTGTCGCACAGTCTGGTCGTCGCGGCTAGGGAGCAGCCCTCCCGGAGTGGGTGGTGCCAGGCACACCCCGCGGACGCCTGGCACCATCCTGGCCTGCGCCGCTCATGATTCCGGTGGCGATCATCACCGCGAACGCCATCGCGTTCTGGCCCGGGCGGCCCGGCTGTTGTGTGGTGGTAGGCACACCCGGTCATTGGCCAGCCAGCACCCTGGGCAGGGTCATGGGGTCCCGCCGACGATGGGCGTATGCGATACGAAAGCTCAGTTACCTCGCTGTCGTGGATCCCGTCGGAAGCGGTCGAGGGCGGCGCCAGGGTGGCCTTCGACACCGGGTTCGCCCACTACGATGAACCGCCGCCGGACGTGCTCGGCGACCTTGAGGTGCTGCGGGCCGCCGACCGGTTCAGGTTCGGCAATGTCCTGCGCGCCTGGATCGATGTGGACGGCTCCGGGGCCATCGCCGACTGCGGCTACTCAGGGGGCGGCCTGATCGGCGCCACGACGATCCGGCTCGGTGCCGCCAGCCATACCTTCCAGGCGGTTCTGCTGCCTGACTTGCGCCGTGCCCCTGAGCGGGGCGACGGGTGGGTGCGCTTCGCGCAGACGGTCGGGGGACGGACCGGCCTGCCGGCGCCGCGGCGGGTCAAGCGCCGCCCGTACGTGCAGTGGCAGGCGCCGCTGGTGTGGACGACCCTTTCGCTGACGCTGCGCACTGATGGCAGCGCCGCGGCCAAGATGACCGGGGCGAGCAGCTTCCCCAGGCACTGGGTCTACGACCGGGACGGCCGGCTTTCGCATAAGTCCGGCCGCACGGATTTCCGTGACTGGTACCGCACGTCCTTCGGGCGCCACAGTCCCTGGGGGGACAGCGACTCGCCTGCGCTGGTCACCGTGGTCGAAACCGCCCTGGAACGGTCGCTGTCGGTGCAGCTCATGCACGGCGGTGCCAAGCCGAGAATCAGCCGGGTGCCTGCGGGGGCGGCACTCGTCCGGCAAGGTGAACCGGGAACCGACGTGTACCTGGTCCTGGACGGGGTCGTGCGGGTCGACCGGGACGGCGAGCCGCTCGCCGAGTACGGCCCGGGTGCCCTGCTTGGTGAGCGGGCCCACCTGGAGAGCGGGGTCCGTACCTCCTCGCTGGTCGCCGTCACGGCGTGCCGGGTGGCTGCGGTGCCCGCGGCCCAGCTCGATCAATCCGCCCTGGAAGAACTGGTCGGCGGCCACCGGCGTGAAGACGCCGGACTGGTCTGACCGGTGCGCCTGTACTTCTGCGGAACCCGCGGATCGACCCCGGCCCCGGGGGCAGATTTCGTCCGCTACGGCGGGCACACCTCCTGCGTGGCCGTCGCCCGCGACGACGACGCGGCGCCCACCCTCGTCCTTGATGCGGGTACCGGCCTGCGTCAGGTCACGCCGCTGCTGGCGGGCCGGCCTTTCACCGGCACGATCCTGCTCACCCATCTGCACTGGGACCACGTGCACGGATTGCCGTTCTTCCGCGCCGGGGACACCGAGGGCGCCACGGTCACGCTGCTGCTTCCCGAGCAGCCGGACGGGGCCGGGGCCGAGGCGGTGCTGGAGCGCGGCATGTCGCCGCCGCACTTCCCGATCCGGCCGCGTGACCTGCGCGGCGACTGGACCTTCGGCACCCTCGCGGCTGGGCACTACGCGACCGGCGGATTCGACATCGAGGCGCGGGAGATCCCGCACAAAGGCGGCATCACGTTCGGCTACCGGGTCAGCGACGGCAGATCGGCGCTCGCTTACCTTCCCGACCATTGCCCGACCCTGCTCGGGCCAGGTCCCGACGGCTGGGGGGAGTATCACGACGCCGCCACCACGCTGGCCAAGGATGTCGACGTCCTGGTGCACGACGCGTCCCTGCTGCCCGCGGAGCTACCAGCCGAGGCTCGATTCGGCCACGCGGCGGCCGACTATGCGGTGGGCCTGGCCGTGGCGGCCGGAGCCAGGCACGCGGTGCTGTTCCATCACCGTCCGGACCGGGTCGACGATGAGCTCGATCAGCTGGGCGGGCGGCTCTCGGGAGCGGCCGTACCAGTCACAGTGGCCAGGGAGCAGGGCATACTCAGGCTGTGAGCGCGTCAGGGGCAATCGTGGTCGGCTCCGGGCCGAACGGGCTGGCGGCCGCTCTCACCCTGGCCCGGGCCGGCGTGGCCGTGGCGGTCCTCGAAGGCGCCGACACGCCAGGCGGCGGTTGCCGGACCCAGGAGCTCACCCTGCCCGGCTTCGGGCACGACGTCTGCTCATCGGTCCATCCGCTAGCGGTCGCCTCGCCGTTCTTCCAGCAGGCGGACCTCGCGGCGCATGGGGTGCGGCTCCGGTTTCCTCAGGTAGCGTTCGCTCACCCGCTTGATGGCGGCCGCGCCGCGGCGGTCCGCGGCTCGGTGGCGCAGACCGCGCAGGGGCTGGGCGCCGACGCGGCCGCCTACCGTCGGCTCTTCGGCCCGCTGGTCCGGGACGCCGGGCTGATCGTGCCGGCCGTGCTCGCCCCGCTGCGGTCGGTACCACGGCACCCGGCCGCGATGGCCAGGTTCGGCCTCACCGGCCTGCCCTCGGCCAGCTGGCTGGCCCGGCGGTTTTCAACCGATGAGGGCCGCGCGCTCATCGCGGGCGCCGCCGCACACGCCGTCAGGCCCCTGAACGCCCCGCTGACCAGCGGGTTCGGGCTGCTGTTCACGATGCTGGCGCATTCGGCGGGCTGGCCGGTCGTCGAAGGCGGCAGCGCCAGGCTCATCGACGCCCTCACCGCAGAGCTGTCCGCGCTGGGCGGCAAGATCATCACCGGCCGCTGGATCAGTTCGCTGGACAGACCTGCCGCCCGCGCGGGCGATCGTGCTCGACGTCACCCCCCGCCAGCTGGCCGCCCTGGCCGGTGACCGGCTGCCGTCGGGATACGCCGCGGCCCTGCGCAGGTTCCGGTACGGGCCGGGCATCTGCAAGGTCGACTGGGCGCTCGCGGCGCCTGTCCCGTGGACAGCCGAGGTGTGCCGAAAGACGGCGACGGTCCACCTCGGCGGCACGCTGGACGAGATCGCACGCAGCGAGTCGGAGGTGGCAGCCGGCCGCCATCCGGAACGCCCGTACTGCATCGTGGTCCAGGCCAGCGTCGCTGATCCGACCCGGGCGCCCGCCGGGCAGCACACGCTGTGGGCCTACTGTCACGTACCGCCTGGTTCAGCGGTCGACATGACCGGGCGCATCGAAGCGCAGATCGAGCGGTTCGCGCCCGGTTTCCGCGACCTGATCCTGGCCCGGGTGACTACCACGGCGGCGCTCGCCGAGCAGCACAATCCGAACTACGTGGGCGGCGACATCAATGGCGGCGCGGCCACGCTGCGCCAGACCATCCTGGGCCCGACGGCCAGCTGGAATCCGTATCGCACTGCGCTGCCCGGCGTGTACCTGTGCTCGGCCTCCACGCCGCCCGGCGGCGGGGTGCACGGGATGTGCGGTTACGGCGCCGCCCGCACGGTCCTGGCCGACCTCGGCATGAACCTGAGCGCGAACCTGGGCTAGCCGCATCGAGGGCCGCGCGGCCCACGGTCGGGGCTAGACATCCCAGTGCTCACCCGCCGGCGGCTACCGGACCCGAGTCTGCCGGAACGGCAGCCCGTCGACACTAATTAGGTGACGGCGGAGAACTGCGTGATCGCCTCGGCCAGGAACGCGGGCATGGCCATCGGCGAGGCCAGTGAGAAGTCCGCCTGATCCGCAAGCGCCTGGCCGACCTCGGTGTTCGCGACCGCCACGCAGACACCGAAGAAGCCAGGATCCCGCTGCTGCTGGCTGCGGAGGGCCTCGAAAGCCCTGGCGTCCGAGACGTCGTCGCCGAAGTACCAAGCACTGCGCAGCGACCTGACCTCGGCGCGCAGCACCGTTCCCTTGTCGGTCGGTATCGGCGGCTTCAGCTCGATGACCATGCGGCCCTGCTGCTCCGTCAGCCCGAACTCGCGCGCCCGGGACCTGGCCCATTCCTCGACCTCGGCGCGGCGCTCAGGATGCTGACGGTAATGGAAGGCCACCGCCAGCCGCTTGTCCTCAACGAAGACATCCGCCGGCAGTTCCTGCCGGGCGGTATCACGGACCTTCAGGATCGCTGATATCCAGGTCTCCGCCTCCGGATCGGTGTACGCGGTGCCGTCGCGGATGGCCTCAAGTCCGTACAGGCCATACAGCGACATGCCGGGCGCGTCGCCGAAGCGGCTGGTCAGGAAGCGCACCGGCCGCGCCGAGATAATGCCGAGCTTCCCGGCCAGCCTGGCCAGCTGATGGAGCTGATCAATGACGCCGGGAACCGGCTGGACGGCTTCGGGATCAGGCCCGATAGGCGACAGGGTGCCGTCGAAGTCGAAGAAGAAGCCGCAGGCGCCGGAGGCCGCCGAGCGGGCCAGGGCGTCGGTGACGGGGCGGTCGGGCTGCTCAGGGGAGCCGGTTCCTGACATAGGCCGACGATAGCGCTGCGGCGCCGCCCCGGCCGGTATCAGGCCCCCGCTGGCCGCCGCTAGAGCTCGCTGACGAATGTCCCGCGGCCGTGCACGGTTACGATCAGCTTCCGCTCGCGCAGCACGGCCGTCGCGCGCCGGATGGTGTCGTAGGCCACGCCGTACTCCTGCGCCAGACTGCGCTCGGCCGGCAGCCTCGACCCGGGCGGAAGATCGCCGCTGGCGATCCTGGCCGCGATGTGATCCGCCACCTGGACGTAGATCAGCGCTGCGCCGCGCGTGTTGATGTCTGGCGGCTCGCTCACAGTGCCAGGCTATGCATCGCTGACCTGCACCTTCCTAAGCCAAGCTAGGCATAGCACTACCAAGCTCATATCATGGCAGTCATGAATGACGCGCAAGCCGCGGCGATCGCGGAAGAGTTCCCCGGCTGGGAAGCATGGGCCGGGCTGATCAACGGCCTCTGGCACGCCAGGATCGTGGGGGCGGTCCCGCCTGTGATGGTGCACGCCGAAACCGCCGACGGGATCAGGGAGCAGATCCAGGCCTACACCGCGAGGTCAGGGGCGTTCCGGAGCCCTGGGGCGTTCCACTGACGCCGCCTCCGTGACGTCGGCCTCGGCTGGCCGGCGCCCGCTGGGCACCGTCGGCCGGGCTGGCGACGTCGGCGCCTGCGGTCAGGCTGGCGGCCGGGCGGACGGGACGGCAAACATCCGTGCGAACCGCTCGGCGGCGCAACGGTCGCCGGTGACGGTCAGGCGCCCGTCACGCTCGGCCGCGGTGACCGGCTCCCGGCCGAAGGCGACCGAACGCAGCGTCGCTACGTCCGCTTCGAGCGTGACGGTGGGCTGCTCGGTCCGGCCAGGAACGATGTCGATCGACTGGCCGGCCACCGTCACGCGGAACCACTCGCCCCCGACCAGCAAGGCGAACGTCGCGTCGACGGCGGCAGCGGGATCGAAAACCGTCTTGAGCGCCAGGAGCAGAGCGTTGACGCTCATCTCGGCGCCCGCGGCAACCGGCTCCCGGCTGCCCCACCGACCGAGTTCGAGCAGGACGGGCTCGAGCGCTCGCCCGCGGCCGGTGAGTTCATAGACCGCGACGCTGGCGGGCGGGTCAAGCACGTCGCGGCGCACGACGCCCGCCTCCTCAAGGTCGCGCAGCCGCTGGGACAGGACGTTCGGGCTGATTCCGTGCAGGCCACCGCGCAGCTGGAGGAACCGCTTCGGTCCGAAGCTCAGCTCGCGCACCACCAGCAGCGCCCATCGGTCGCCCACGACATCCAAGGCGCGGGCGATACCGCACGGGTCGTCGTAGCGCCGGGAAGCTGGCATGGAGTCAGTGTAGCTAATAGAGTTGCCTTTTAGAATCTTGTAGTCCTAAATTAGGACTATGATGATTCCACAGGCTGATACCAGGCTCCTGCAAGACCCGACGGCCCAGCGGCTGCTCGCCTCGACCGAGCTGGCCCGGGTGGCCTACCTGGCCAAGGACGGCACCCCTCGGGTGACCGGAGTACGCCCTCGCACAGCGCCGCTACTACGGCGAGGAGCAGGGCACGGCCAGCACGGAGCAGGTCATCGAGTCCGGCGTCGCCATGACGCGGATCGTGCTCCAGCCTGAATGGGTCGGCGTGCTCGACTTCGAAAGGCGCTTCCCGGGGGCGCTGGTTGCCTCGGGCCTGGCCGATGAGGACGGTTCATGAGTACCTTCGTCCTGGTTCCCGGTGCGGGCGGCGCCGCCTGGTACTGGCACCGGCTCGTCCCGCTGCTGCGCCACGCGGGGCAGCAGGCGATCGCGGTTGACTTGCCCGGTGACGACGAGCGGGCCGGCCTGCCCGAGTACGCAGACCTGGTGGTCCGCGCGATCGGCGATCGGGACGATGTGGTCCTGGTCGCGCAGTCTCTGGGCGGGTTCACCGCGCCGCTCGTGGTCGCTAAGGTCCCGCTGCGGGCGCTCGTCCTGGTGAACGCGATGATCCCGTCGTCTGGCGAGACGCCGGGCGCCTGGTGGGACAACACCGGATGGTCCCAGGCGCGCGCGGCGGCCGCGGAGCGCGGCGGTTACGGCATCGAATTCGACGAGGCCGTCTACTTCCTGCACGACGTCCCGCCCGAGGTGGCCGCCACCGGTGCACAGCACCAGCGGCCTGAAGCCGATGCGGTGTTCGGATCGGTCTGCGACTTCGGCAGCTGGCCGGCCGTTCCGACCCGGATCGTGACCGGGTCCGGCGACCGGTTCTTTCCGCTTGAGTTCCAGCAGTCGGTGGCGCGGGACCGGCTCGGGATCGAGCCGGACGTGCTGCCCGGCGGTCATCTGATCGCGCTGGCCCGGCCGTCCGAGCTCGCAAGTTACCTTCTTCGCCGCTGACGCCGCTGTGGTCGCCGCGCTGGCACCACGATCGCCTGTGGTTCGCCAACTGGGGAACGCAGGAAATCATCCGCCTCTATGTCGACGGCCAGAGCGAGGTCGTGGCCCGCGTGCCTACTACCCTGCCCTACTCGATCGACTGGCTGCCCGATGGCAGTCTGCTCGTGGGCGGATTTGCCCACCCGGCGGTGCGTGCGCGTCCGCGAGGGTGGTGCTGTCCTGCAGGCCATTGACGTAGACCGCGGCTGCTTCGCCTGCATGCTCGGCGGCGCCGACCGGCGAACACTGTTCGTCATGGCGGCCGAGCTGCGAGGCATGGACAACACGATCAGCGAGGTGCGGACTGGCCAGGTGCTCATCATCCGGGCGCCCGCGCCGGGTGCCGGCTGGCCCTAGCCTTGCCTGGCCCCCCCAGCCTTGCCGGGTGGCCCGCCCCGCCTCGCGTTAGGCGGCGGTGGCTGGGGGGCTGTGGGAGTGCAGGGTGCGGCCGTAGGGGCTGGTGGCGGTGGTGGTGCCGTCGGGGTTCAGGGTGATGGCCCAGCCCCAGCGGTGGACCGCGATCAGGTGGTGGAAGCTGCACAGGTTGAGCAGGTTGGCCAGGCTGGCGGGGCCGCCGTGGGCGCGGGGGATGAGGTGGTGGGGCTGGCAGGCGGCGGCGGGCTGGGGGCAGCCGGGGAACCGGCAGTGCGGGTCGCGGACGGTGACCGCCCGGCGCAGGTGCACGGGGATGGTGTCGGTGGCGGCGCCGATGTCCAGCGGCAGGCTGGCCGAGGCGGCCAGGTTCTCGGGCAGCCGGGTGCGCAGGTAGGCGGCCAGCCCGCCGGGCCCCGACAGCAGCTCGGCGGCCCGCGCGGTGATGAGCCGCCGGGCGGCGCGCTCGGCGCGCAGCCGCCGCCCGGCCGCGGGTTCGCCCGCCGGGTTCCGCGGCCCGCCCGCGCCGCCCGCGCCGGGCCCGCCGGTTCCGGGCCGGCCGGTTCCGGGCTGGCCGCCGGGGCGGGTGCGGAAGGCGCCGGGCAGGCCCGCGGTTCCGGGCTGCCCGGATGTGCCGGATGTGTCGGCCTGGCCGGGCTGGCCGGGGGCGCCGGGCTGGCCGGGGCGGTTGCGCAGGAGGGCGGCGGCGAGGTCGTTGAGGAGCTGGTGGTTGAGGTGGCCGGTGACGACCGGGACGATCGCGGCGTCGCAGTCGGCGCCGGGCGCGGCGGGCGGCCCCGCCGCGGCCCAGGCCGCCGCCCCGCCGGGGTCGCGGCCGCGCAGCTGGTCCAGCGTCATGTGCAGCTGGATCTGGGCGGGCTGCCCGGCCCGGGCCGGCACGCACCCGGCGGCGAGCAGCCGCCGGCACGCCTCCTCCAGGGCGTCGTGGCGGCGCTGCCGCGGGGACCGCAGGTCCTCGGGCCCGGCCCGCTTGCCCAGCGCGTCCAGCACCGCCGACAAGGCGGCGGTGCACTGCGGGGTCAGGTCCCCCTCCAGCTTCCCGGCCTGCCCGAACGTCACATCCAGCCGCACCCCGCGGCCGGTGAACCCGTCATCCCCGTCGGTATCGGGCCGCGCGGTCCGCCGCCGCATCTCCTCGGCCAGCTGCGCCAGGCCGGCCAGGTCCGCGCCGCCCGCCGCCGCCGCCAGCAAGATCGCGTCCGCGTCCGCCCGGCACCCCGCCGGCAGCAGGTCGGTCCACGCGCACACCTGCCGCGCCCACGACGGCGAGATGTCCCCGGCCGCCAGCGCGCCCGCCACCGCCGGATGCGCGGCCAGCCTGCGCATCCAGGCCAGCGCGGCCCCGGCCGCGGCCCTGGTGGTGCGGGTCTGCCACGCCAGCCACGTCTTCGCCGACCCGTGCCCGTCATCCTGGAACCCGCAGCCCGCCTGGAACGCCGCCAGCACCCTGGCCCGCGCCGCGGTGTGCATCGCCTCGGCCCGCTCCAGCGCCCGCAGGCAATCGGCCTGCTCCGCGGCGGTCAGCCCGGCCGCGTCCACGCTCGCCAGCGCGGCCAGCCCGGCCTGCGCCATCGCCGCCGCCGCCGCAACGGTCACAGCCGCGGCAGGCGCGGCGGGCGGCTGGCCGGGTAGACACATAACCTGCTGGCCTCCTCCAGGACGAGGACCGGTTTCGCTGTTGTGTTCGACCCTACCGGTCCCCACCGACAATTCCGGTCCCGCCCGGCGATGCCACACAAACTCATGCAAAGAAAATTCAGTCGGCCGGTCATGCATCAGGCTGACCTACTCCGCATCAGCATCCCGTCGATCAGCGGCTCAGGGGCAGGGAGAGCATCAAGGGCAGCCGTGGCGGCCCGGCGATCGCAGTGACCGAGGCGATGGGGGTTCAGCTTGGCGCGCCTCGCTGCGCGGCGATGAGGTCCCGGTACCAGCCGAACGATGCCTTGGGGGTGCGCCGCTGGGTTGCGTAGTCGACGTGCACCAGTCCGAAACGCTGGTGGAAGCCCTCGGCCCACTCGAAGTTGTCCAGCAGTGACCAGGTGAAGTAGCCGCGTACGTCGACGCCCGCGGTCATCGCGTCTCGCACGGCCCTGATATGGCCGTCGAGATAACTGATCCTCGGCTGGTCGTCGATGGTGCCGTCGGCGGCCATCTCATCGTGCGTCGAGCACCCGTTCTCGGTGATGTAGACCGGCGGCAACGATTGGCCGTAACGGTTACGCAGCCCGGTCAACAACTCGCTCAGGCCGGCCGGGATCACCGGCCAGCCGAACGCCGTCTGCGGGTATCCGGAGATCTTCTCCCTGCGGAACGGGATCGGTGAGCCGGGCGCCGCCGAGAGCCGGGCCGGACTGTAGTAATTGACGCCGAGCGCGTCGAGCTTGGCCGAGATGATCGCCAGATCACCGTCCTGCACGCCGTCCGGGCCGCCATCACCCAGGCCGAACGCGGACAGGTCCGGGTACGCGCCGAGCAGCAGCGGGTCGGTGAACAGCCGGTTGTACAGGGCCTCGAAATGGCCGGCGGCCGCTACGTCAGCCGCGCTGTCGGTGGCGGGCCACGCGGGCGCGTAATTGTTGGTGGTGGCTACCTGGCGGACGCCGGCCGCCCGCAACGAGGCGGTGGCCAGGCCGTGCCCGAGCAACTGATGGTGCGCAGCGGGCAGCGCGTCCAGCATCAGCTTGCGTCCCGGCGCGTGCAGGCCCATCGCATAGCCGAGCAGAGTCACCACGCATGGCTCGTTTAGTGTTATCCACAGCGGAATGCGGTCGGCCAGCCGGGCGGCGGCGAGACTGGCGTACTCCGCGAACCGGTAGGCGGTGTCCCTGGTCAGCCAGCCGCCACCGTCTTCAAGCTGCTGCGGCAGGTCCCAGTGGTACAGCGTCGGTACCGGCGTGATGCCGCGGGCCAGGAGCGCGTCGGTGAGGTGGTCGTAGAAGTCCAGGCCGATCGCGTTGGCCGGGCCCTTCCCGTCCGGCTGGACCCGGGGCCAGGCGATGGAGAACCGGTAGCTGGTGATCCCGAGCTGGGACATCAGCTCGACATCCTCCGGCCAGCGGTGGTAATGATCATCCGCGACATCGCCGGTGTCGCCGCCGCGGATGACCCCGGGCTTGCGGCAGAAGACGTCCCAGACCGAGTCGCCGCGGCCGTCTTCGGCCACTGCGCCCTCGATCTGGTAGGCGGCGGTCGCGGCGCCCCACGCGAAGCCGGGCGGGAAGGGCGGCATGGGAAGATCGGTCACCTGTTGATCGTATGTCGCCGCGCTAATAAAGGTCCCGGCTTGACCGGTGGGCCGACCGCCCGACCTGAGCCCCGGGTTAGCTGGCGCAGCTAGGAACGCGATGGTGCCATATCCTCGTGAGAAAGCATGATGGCTGCAGTCCGCCCGCATTTGCCCTGGTCGTTGACTCCGCGTCCGAACCGCACCTGACGCAAGAACGAATTGCGACCGGCACGACGGCCAGCTCCTCATCCAGCACCGTCCAGTACCGCACCCCGGACGGCAGCCTCACCGGAAACGCCCGCATCCCCCGATCCCCCCGATCTCATGGCTGAGCTGCGTGAACTTCTACCAGCCACAAGCGCCACACCAGGGGAGACACACCGCAGAACCCGGTCACATACCCAGTTCACGCAACGTCACGCGACAGCTTGAGGACCCCTGGAGAACGGAGCCAGTGCAGGGACTCGATCGCCCACTGGCCACGGACCAGGATGTCCCTGAATAATATGCCAGCCTCCGATACCACGATCATCTGGGTGAAGGTCGCTGATGTATCGGGTGTGCAACTGGGCGGGGTTCGGAGTCCCCTTCTTCGCACCGAACAGCGGAGTTGCGATCGCTCCGGGCCAATCGGTCTGCCCCTAGCCAAGGCCTGCCCGGCCAGGGGGCACGATATGCCATGACGGTCAGTTCCGCGAGGACATCGGCAGAGCCTGGCCGGGGGATACCGTATCGGGATTCCCAGCTTGTGGGCAGCTAGGTTTAAATTGCATCACGAGGATTACCCTGGCTGCCTGCAAACCTGATCAGCCCGTAGCCGAACCGCTATGGATAGTGCCATTATAGCAGGCTAGCTGGCCATTTGTCCAGTGGATACACGGATTCTTCGAGAATGACGTGATGACATCTTGGAGCGGGGGGACTCCCACATATATGAATGAGTCGGCGAGGTTTGTTGAATTAGAATTAGGATTGACACTCGGGTTACTGCGAGTATCTGTGTTGTAGCACGGCCCGCCTTGCGGGCATCGTTGCAAGTAGATATTTGTTGTGTATGCTCTGGCTATTCTTCCTGAATTGACCTTGAACGTTATCAGGCCCTCGGCATACGAATCGAGCCTCAGGTCATTGTAATTGACCATGGCGCAGATCGTTCCATGCCAGTTTCCGTGCGAATGCACACCGTAGCACCAGGTGCCTACGATCAGGTTCGAGCCGTCCGGTCTGGGCCTAGGCTGAGCGCTAGCCGACGCTGGCAGTGCAAGGCCTAAGGCTGTTAGCAGGGATAATAAGGCTAAAATCCATCTATGCCGCTTATGTCGTGTCATGCAAATCCTCCTTCATGGACCGGCCGCGATGACTTTCACCGGACGGGGCGGAACTGCTCGTTTGACGCTGTGACTTAACCGCGATATTAGCATACTTATGCATATTTAGCTGATCTTTAGGCCGGTTATCTTTAAGCCGATCACAGGTATGCACCGGTGTTCTCGCCGTGCCTGGTCGGCGCGGGCAGCGCGTTATCCGGAAAGTGGTCTGTTCCGAGTTCGCATGTCCGCGCGAGCTTTGCTTAGACCGAAGTTTCGTTCCGTCGCCTTTGTGGGCTGATTCTCCCATGACCTGCATGGTCAGGCTCCTCAGCTTCAAAATTGTAGACAGTCCGGGGAGACCCGCGAGTATGAGTCGCGGCTGCTGCGCCGCTCGTTCCGCAAGCCCGACGGGAAGGTCGGCAAGGAAACCCTCGCGAACCTGTCGATGCTGCCCGCCGCGGCGGTCGACGCGGTCGAGGCGGTACTGAAGGGCGCGACGCTGGTCGATGCCGGCGCGGCGCTGAGGATCACCCGGTCCCGCGCGCACGGGCATGTCGCCCTGGTGCACGCCGCCGCCCGGCAGCTGGGGCTGCCCGCCCTGCTCGGCCCGCCGTGCCGGGAGCGGGACCTGGCCTACGCCCTGATCATCTCCCGCGTGGTGGCGCCGAGGCCGAAGCTGGCGACCCTGGCCTGGTGGGATGACGTCACCCTCGGCCCGGACCTGGGCATCGCGGATGCGCCCCGCGATGACGTCTATGAGGCGATGGACTGGCTGCTGGAACGCCAGGACGACATCGAGGCGGCGCTGGCCGGCCGGCACCTGCGCGAAGGCGGCATCGCCATGTTCGACCTGTCCTCGCTCCTGGGTGGAGGGCAGCCACTGCGAGCTGGCCGCCCGCGGGTACTCCCGGGACGGGAAGAAAGGCCGGGAGCAGATCGAGTACGGGCTGCTCACCGACCCCGCAGGGCCGCCCCGTCGCGATCCGGGTCTTCGCCGGGAACACCGCCGACCCGGCCGCGTTCATCCAGGCCGTGGAGGTGGTCCGCGGCAAGTTCGGCCTCCGCGAGCTGGTCATGGTCGGCGACCGGGGGATGATCACCTCCGCGCGGATCAGGGCGCTGAAGGAGCTGGGCGGCCTGTCGTGGATCACCTGCCTGCGCGCCCCGGCGATCCGCAAGCTCGCCGAAGGCGACGGCCCGCTGCAGCTGTCACCTGTTCGATCAGCAGGACCTGGCCGAGATCACCAGCCCGGACTACCCCGGCGAGCGGCTGATCGCCTGCCGCAACCCGCTGCTGGCCGCCGAGCGCGCCCGCAAGCGCGAGGACCTGCTCACCGCCACCGAGGCCCTCCTGGCCAAGGTCAGCGACCAGGCAGCCGCCGGGCGCATCACGCGGCAGCGGACAAGATCGGCGTCCGCGCCGGGAAGGTCATCAACCGGTACAAGGTCGCCAAGCACTTCATCCTCGACATCGGCGACGACCGCCTGTCCTGGCGCCGCGACCAGGCCGCCATCGACGCCGAGGCCGCCCTGGACGGCATCTACATCATCCGCACCCCGGTCCCCGCCAGCCGAGCTGGACGCCCCCGCCGCCGTCGCCGCCTACAAGAACCTGGCCTGCGTCGAGCGCGACTTCCGGTCGCTGAAAGCCGACGACCTGGACCTGCGCCCCATCCACCACTGGCTCGAAGACCGGGTCCGCGCCCACGTCCTGATCTGCATGCTCGCCGCCTACCTCACCTGGCACCTGCGCAAAGCCCTCGCCCCGCTCACCTACACCGACGAGCAGCCCCCCGCCCGGGCCAACCCCGTCGCCCCCGCCCGCCGCTCCGCCCTCGCCGACGCCAAGGCCGCCGCCCACGCCAGCCCCGACGGCCAGCCCCTGCGCAGCTTCCGCGGCCTCCTCGACCACCTCGCCACGCTCACCCGCAGCACCATCACCCTCGGCGGCATCACCTTCGAGAAGATCAGCGACCCAACCCCCGCCCAGCGCCGCGCCTTCGACCTCATCGGGGCACCCATCCCGCTGACCCTCACCCTGAAGTAGACAGAACCCCGGCCACCCTGCACAGCAAAACCCCAGCACAACGCAGAACGCACTTACCTCAGGACACGAAACTTCGGCTTAGAGGTGCCTTGACCTGGCCCCCAAGCAAGACGACCGGCCCAGGCCCTCACCCTCCGGTCCGGTCGTGCATCTGTCCGGCGCCGGGCGGCAGTGATCCCGGCTACGCGGCGACATCAGGCGGCGGTCAGAGCCCGGCGCCCTCGTTGACGGCCGCGTCGACCTCGGCGGTCCGGGCGGCCAGTTCGGCCGCGCACTTCTCAGCGTCGACCTTCTCGGCGATCTCCTCATCGTTGCGCATCAGCGCCTCAAGATCGGAATTGGCCGCGTCGAGCACGCCGAGGTCGGCGTAGGCGCGCTGCACCTTCGGACCCCACAGCCCGATGTCCCTGACGCAGGGCACGATCCGGGAGAACAGCAGCGTCCTGAACGCCTGCTGGACCGGGGAGTGCTCGGTGAACTCCAGGCATTCATCGACGTTGAAGCCCATCCGCTCCCATACCTCCTGGGCCCGGAACCTGTTGCGCATGAGGTAACAGCCCTCGACGATGAACTCCTCACGATCGGCGCGCTCGGCCTCGGTGAGCTCGGCATAGTAATCGCGCAGGGCCAGCCGCCCGAATGCGACGTGCCGGGCCTCGTCCTGCATCACGTACGCGAGCAGCTGGGTGACCAGCGCGTTGTTGGACAGGTCCCGGTGCACGCCGAACGCTGCCAGCGCCAGCCCTTCGATCAGTACCTGCATGCCCAGGTAGGGCAGGTCCCAGCGGGAGTCGCTGAGCGCGTCGGCCAGCAGCTTGGCCAGGTCCGGGTTGACCGGGTAGTACAGGCCGATCTTCTCGCGCATGAACCTGGCGTACAGCTCGACGTGCCGCGCCTCGTCCATCGCCTGGGTGGCGGCGTAGAACTTAGAGTCCATGTCCGGTACGGACTCGACGATCCGCGCCGCGACAGTCAGCGCCCCCTGCTCACCGTGCAGGAACTGGCTGAACAGCCACGCGGACAGGTGATGACCCAGCTCATCACGCTCGGCCTGCGACAGGATCTCCCACTGCCGCGACCCGTAAATGGGATTGAGATCCTCGGACTGCTCCATCACATTGACCGGATTAACCGGGATCTCCCAGTCGATCCGTTTGGCGGCGTCCCACTGCTTGTCCTTGCCGCGCTGGTAGAGATCGAGCAGACGGCTGCGACCGTCGTCATACTCCCAGCTAAACCGGGTGGCGCCAGCGGCGGGTACGTCCCAGGTGCCGGGCTCGACGGGAGTGGTGTAGTGATCGTAAGTGCCCACGGCAATCTCCCCGAAGTGGCGTAAGTCGATATTACTTACTGGTAGAGAGATGCTCTAGGGCGACCGCTCTGGCCGGCTACGGGCGCTTTCCGCGGCGGTGCTCTTTCCCTCCGGGCGGGTCTTCTCCCGGCGGGGGTCCTGGCTGGGCCGAGCCCTGGCCCAGAAGCTCATAGGCAGGGTTGATCATGACTGGGCCGCCCTCGCGGATTCCGACTTGCCCGCGGAGCCTGACCCGCGCCCCGCAGTCCAGCCCAGGGATGTGCGACCGGCCGTAGAACAGCGCGGTCAGCTGCCCGGTCGAGTCGGCCAGTTCCGCGGCGAGCACGGTGTTCTGCTCGACGGGCCTGATCTCGACGGCATAGACGCGGCCCTCTACCGTGGCGCGGCCGGGCGCGTCCAGTGAGCCCATCGAACGGACGCCCGCGGACGGGACCGGCCGTTCGTAAGCACCGCCGTCCGCCGCGGCATCCCGGCCGGCGGCGGCCGCCGGGCGGCCGGCTTCGGGCGCCGGTGCCTCAGCGGTGGGCGCGATGATCTCGCCGACCTCCTCCATGTCCTTGATCGCCTCCGCGCCGGCCTCTTCGGTCGCGGTCATGCCGCCAGCAGGCGCGGTTCTTTCAGCCGCCGGTGCGGCGCCCGCACCGGCGGGCCCGGTGCCGCCACCGGCCAGCGCCGGCTCGGCAGGCGGACCTGCCTCGGGAGAGGCCGCCACGTCGCCTGCTCGCCCCGGGTCGCCGGTCTCGCCAGCCGGGCCCTCCCGTTCCCGGGCCGGTCCCGGTGCCCGGGCCGGGCCGGGTGGCTCCGGAACCTTCTTCACGCCCGCCGCGCCCGCCGGTACTGCCCCATCGGTCGGCACCGCCCGCAGCGGGTGATCACCGGGTCCGGCCGGACGGCCGTGCAGGGCCTCCAGCCGGCTGCGGACATCGAACGGGACGATGGTGGCCGCGGCGTGCGGGATCCGGCTGACTACGCCGGCGATCTTGTCCGCGGTACGGTCATGCAGGAGCCGGCCGAGCAGCGGAGAGTAACCGCGCCGGGGCAAGATCGCGGTGACGCCCACGCCGGGCAGGGCGGCCTCGGCGTTGACCAGCTCCGCGGCGGCCCGGGTCAGCCGCCGGTCCGGGCAGTCGATGAAGTCGAGCACCACGCTGGTGTTCGCGCGCAGCCATTCCTGGCGCAGCGTGTCGGCCTGGGCGCTGTCGATGACGAAGTGCACGGCGCGCAGCGTAGTCGGCCGCAGGCTCCGCGCGTACCGGAGCGCGGCCAGCGTCGCGAGGTCGAAGCTGTCCACGAACAGGAAGACCGTCCGGCGCGGGTAGGTCGGCGGGGCGGGCAGCTGGCGCCGGGTGCCGATGCCCTCCAGCACGCGCGCCTCCATCCGGTACTCCCGGTTGAGCCGGATCAGGACCGGCACCATGATCGCGAAGACGATCAGCACCAGCCACGCGCCCTCCCTGAACTTCACCACCGCGAAGATCAGCACCACGATCAGCGACGTCACGCCGGCCGAGAAGTTGATCACCAGCTTGTGCCGCCAGCCATGTTCCTTCATCCGGTGGTGATACTTGGCCATCCCGAAACCGGCCATGGTGAAGGCGGTGAAGACGCCGAGCGCATAGAACGGCACCAGGTTGTTGACCACCCCGCCGGCCACGGCCAGCAGGGCGCACGAGAGCACGGCCAGGACAACGATCCCGTTCGAGAAGACCAGCCGGTGCCCGCGTTTGGTCAGCCAGCGCGGCAGGAAGGCGTCCTCGGCCACGAAACTGGCCAGGAACGGGAAGCCGTTGAAGCTGGTGTTGCCGCCGGTGTAGAGGATCAGCGCGGTCGCGGCCTGCACCAGGATCCACGCCCAGTGGCCGATGAGCGAGTTCCCGAAGACGATCTGGGCTTCCTGGGAGATGACCGTCGGCACGCCGTCCCGGTACGGGGCCGCGTGCGTGACGTGGGCCAGCCAGGAGATCCCGGCCACCAGCGTGCCGAGGATGAGGCCCTCGGTAACCAGGACGCGGCGGGCGTTGATGCCCTCCGGCGGCCGGAAGGCGCTCACCGCGTTGGAGACCGCCTCGATGCCGGTCAGCGAGGAGCCGCCGTTGGCGAACGCGCGCAACAGCACGAACATCAGCGCGAAGGTGATCAGGCCGCTATGGGTAGGCGTCCCGGTCCACTGGCCGGGCATCGGGTAGTGGGCGCGGGGCAGCGTGCCCAGCACCTCGCGCAGCAGTCCGACCACGATCATGATGATCACGACGCCGGAGAACAGGTAGGTGGGCACCGCGAAGGACCGCCCGGCTTCGCGGATGCCGCGCAGGTTGCCGTAGCACATCAGGATCACGATGGCGATCGAGATCAACGTGATGATCGTCGGGTTATCGATGGAGTGAACCGCCGAGGCGACGGCGGCCGTTCCCGCCGCGACCTGCACAGCGACGGTGACCACGTAGTCGATGAGCAGCGCGACCGCGGCGATCTGGGCCACCCGCGGGCCGAAGTTCTCCCGCGCCACCACATAGGAGCCGCCGGCCCGCGTGTAGACGGCCACGACCTCCCGGTAGGACAGCACCACCAGTGCCATGACGAACAGCACCACGCCGGTCAGCGGCAAGATCAGCGTAAATGCGGTAATCGCGAGGCCGCCCCTGAGCAGCTCGATCAGGATCTCCTCGGTGCCGTAGGCCGAGGAGGAGATGCCGTCCGGGGCCAGCACGCCCAGCGCGATCGGGTTGGACAGCCGCTCCTCGCTGAGCTGCTCGTTCACCATCGGCGGCCCGAGCAGGCGCCGTTTTACCGAGTAACCAAGCGTCTCGCCGAGGTCACTCTGCCCGCCGAGCAGGGTGACTGCTCTCCGCATGGCCACAGGTCGTTTTCCTCCCGTTGGGTGCACCCCTGACCTGGCCTTCATACCATCGCACCATCAGGCTCGAAGCGCCGGGCACCGTGCGGCTGACCTCGCCGTACCGGCATCCGGTCCAGGCTGGCTGCGTGACCAGCATAGGCCGGGTAGGAATGACGGCACCTGATCAGATCAGAGAGGCAATCCCATGACCACGACACCGGCCGCACCGCCACCGAGAGCGAGCGGCACGCGGACGCTGCACCTGTCGGAACTGCTGGGGCGCCCGTTCACCGGTCGAGGCGGCGAGTCGATCGGGCGGCTGTCTGACGTCATTGTGCGGCTGCGGGGCGAGGACCTGCCGGTCGTGACCGGCCTGGTGGCCTCGCTGGGCGGCCGGGAGATATATGTCCCGGTTGAGCAGGTCAGTTCCTTTGCTGGCGATGTCCTCAAGCTCACCAGCGCCAAGCTCGACCTGCGCAGGTTCGACCGGCGCGAGGGCGAGGTGCTGCTGCGGGCCGACGTGCTCGGGCACCGGCTAATCGATGTGGAAAACGCCCGGCTGGTCAAGGCCGCCGACCTGGAACTCGAACAGCGCGGCGGGGAATGGGTGCTGACCGGCGTGGATCCCCGCCGCAGGCCGCGCCGGCTTTTCGGGTTCGGCGGCGGGGGCAGCCAGGGCGAGCATCCGTTCCGCGGATGGTCGAAATTCGAGCCGCTGATCGGGCACAGCAGCAGCGCGCTGCTGCGCGGCCCGTTTGCCCGGATCCGCAGGCTCAAGCCTGCCCAGATCGCTGACCTGCTCGAAGAAGCGTCCAAGGAGGAGGAGACCGAGATCCTGGGCCACGTGCACGCTGACCCCGAGCTCGAGGCGGACGTGTTCGAGGAACTCGATGAGGACCTGGCCACCCGGCTGCTGGGCGCGCGCACCGACACCGAGATCGCCGAGGTGCTGGCCCGGATGCGCGCCGACGATGCCGCCGACGCCATCGCGGAGCTGCCGCAGGCCCGCAGGCAGCCCGTGCTCGACCTGCTGCCGCCCGGCCAGCGCACCAAGGTGCTGACGCTGATGGGGTTCAACCCGACCAGCGCCGGCGGGCTGATGGGCGTCGACTTCCTGGCTGTCCCCGCCGACGCGGCGGTCAGTGAGGCGCTGGCCGCCGTGGCCCGGTCGGTCAGCCTGCAGCCGGAGGCACTGACCAGCGTGCACGCACTCGACGAGCGCGGCCGGCTATGCGGCGTGGCCCGGCTGGTCGGGCTGGTGCAGTCCGATCCGGCCGCGCGGATCCGCGACATCTACGACGACGACCCGGTCCGGGTCGGCGCGGACACCGATGTCGTCGACGTCGCGGTGCTGATGAGTGACTACAACCTGATCACCATTCCCGTCGTTGACGAGCGCCGCCGGATGATCGGCGTCATCACCGTGGACGACGTGCTTGAGGTCACGCTGCCCGAAGACTGGCGGCGCCGGGAGGCCGCGCAGCCGCCCGACGCCCACCGCGGGGAGCCATCGTGACCGAAGCGTCCGAGCCCGCGCCGCCGGCCGGCCGCGACCTGCCCGGGGCCGCCCCGGACGACCACCGCGACGTGCCCGGGCCCGCATCCGACGACCACCACGACCCCCCGCGCCCCGCCGCCCCCGACCGCGCCGGCGCCGTTGGGCCGGCCGCCGCCCCGGCCCGCTCCGTCCCCCCGGCCCGCTCCGCCCCCGCCCCGGCCCGCTCCGCCCCCGCCCCGGCCCGCTCCGCCCCCGCCCCGGATGGACCCATCGGCCCGGGCCCCGCCGCTCGTCCGGCCGGTGCCGAGCCCGGTCCGGCGGGAGGCCCATCCGCGCCCCCGGCCGACGGGCCGCCTGATCGCTCGCTGGCCCCGCCGGCCCGGGCCGCCGTGCTCGACCAGGCTCATCTCGGTGACATCGAAGGAGCGCTCGGGCGGATCAGGCTCGACGACGAGCACAGCAGCGACCTGCGCCGCCGGCTGGTGACCTTCCTCGCGATCGTCGGGCCCGGCCTGATCGTGATGGTTGGCGACAACGACGCGGGCGGCGTCTCCACCTACGCCCAGGCCGGCCAGGACTACGGTTACAGCCTGCTCTGGGTCCTGCTGCTGCTGATCCCGGTGCTGATCGTGAACCAGGAGATGGTGGTCAGGCTCGGCGCGGTGACCGGCGTCGGGCACGCCCGGCTGATCAACGAGCGGTTCGGCCGGTTCTGGGGCTGGTTCAGCGTGGGGGACCTGTTCCTGCTCAACTTCCTGACCATCGTGACCGAGTTCATCGGCGTGTCGCTGGCGCTGCGCTACTTCGGCGTCAGCCCCTACATCTCCGTGCCGATCGCCGCGCTGCTGCTGGTCGGCATCACCGCCAGCGGCAGCTTCCAGCGCTGGGAACGGGCCATGTTCGCGTTCATCGCGGTCAGCCTGGTGCTGATCCCGCTCGCGCTGCTGTCCGACCCGCACTACGGGTCCATCGCCTACCACTTCGTCGTGCCCGGCGTGCAGGGCGGCATCAACTCGAACGCGGTGCTGCTGGTGATCGCGATCGTCGGCACCACGGTCGCCCCCTGGCAGCTGTTCTTCCAGCAGTCGAACGTCATCGACAAGCGGATCACGCCCCGGTTTATCCGTTATGAACGTGCCGACACCATGCTCGGCTCGCTGGTCGTCGTCGGGGGCGCGGCAGCGGTCCTGGTGGTCGCCGTGTACGCGGTCCGCGGCACCAGCCTGGTCGGGCACTTCACCAGCGCGCTGGGGGTCGCCAACGCGCTCGGGGCCAAGAGCGGCGTGCTCGGCGCGCTGTTCGCGATCGTCCTGCTGGACGCCAGCATCATCGGCGCGGCGGCGGTGACCTTGTCCACCAGCTATGCCTTCGGTGACGTGTTCGGCCTCAAGCACTCGCTGCACCGCAAATTCAAGGACGCCAAGGCGTTCTACGCCAGCTACTCGGCGCTGGTGGCCGTCGCGGCCGCCGTGGTGCTGATCCCCGGCGCGCCGCTCGGCCTGCTGACCACCGCCGTGCAGGCCCTGGCCGGGGTGCTGCTGCCCAGCGCGAGCGTGTTCCTGCTGCTGCTGTGCAACGATCCCGAGGTGCTCGGCCCGTGGGTCAACAAGCGCTGGCTGAACATCACGGCCGCGGTGATCATCGGCCTGCTGCTCGCGCTGTCCGGCACGCTGGTGATCACGACGCTCTTCAGCCACATCAATGCGGCGCTGACCGCGATCTGGCTCGCGGCGGGGCTCATGGTCATGGCGGCCGGGGCCGGGGTGTGGCTGCGGCTGACCCGCCGCCGGGCCGGGGCGACGGCCGTGCCCGCCTACCTGAGCATGTCGCGCGCCGAACGCCTCAACTGGCGGATGCCGCCGCTCGCCCTGCTCAAGCCCGTGCAATGGTCGGCCGGGACCAAGCTGGGCGTCCTGCTCCTGCGCGGCTACCTGGTGATCTCGGTGCTGCTGCTGATCGTGAAGGCGGTGCAGCTGGGCAGCGGCTGATCGGTATCAGTGCGCGATGGCCAGCTGGACGATCTTCACGATGACCAGGACCGTCGCCGCGGCCAGGTAGCTCCGCAGGATCGTCATGCCGATCTTGCGGCTGACCGGCACTGGCGGCCGCCGCAGCAGGGCCAGCTGCGGCATCCGCCAGTTCTCCCGGCCGGAGCGGTCGATCGGCGCCGCCGTGGCTCCGGGCCGCAGCCACTGGGCCGCCAGCCAGCCCGCGCCCAGCGCCACCGCGCCGCCGCAGCACGCGGCCAGGATGGCCAGGATCTGCCCGGCCGTGATCCCCGGGAACAGCACCGACGCGGTCAGGATCACCGACAGCGCGACCAGCAGGGACACCACCGCCCCGGTGAAGATGTTCGTCTTGCGCCCGTTGACCCACGGGCCGAGCACCTCGCGGTCATTGCACAGCAGCAGCAGGTAGATGGCGGCGGACGGGAGCAGCACCCCGGCCAGCGCCTGGACGCCCTCGGTCAGCAGCCCGAGCGGTGAGCCGGGGATCAGCACCACCGCCGCGGCCAGCAGGACCAGCCCGCCGTAGATCGCGTAGAAGCCCTTGGCCCCCTTGACGCCGCGGTGCAGGGAGTGCCTGAGGCCGAAGACATCGCCGATCGCATAGGCGGTGGACAGCGAGACGGCGAACGCCCCGATGATCGAGGCGTCCAGCAACGCGATCGCGAACAGGACGCCCGCGACCCGGCCCGCGTGCGCCGCCAGGCCCTGGGCGATGCCGGCGGCGTTGGTGAAGTGCCCGGCGTCCGCGTGGCCGGCGAACGCTGCGGCGGTGAAGCCCATGATGGCGCCCGCCCCGAGTACCACCACGACGATGCCGATCCACAGGTCGACCTTCTCGTACCTGATGAACCGCGGCGTGATCCGCTTGTCGATGACGTAGCTCTGCTGGAAGAACAGCTGCCAGGGCGCCACCGTCGTGCCGACGATCCCGATGACCAGCAGCATGACCGTGGCCATCTGCCCCGAGCCGCCGGGGACGCCAGGCACCGCGAAGCCGTGGGCCATCTGCGTGGCCGCCGGGTGGGCCAGGAAGTAGATCGGGATCAGCAACAGGGTGCCGCCGCACAGGGCGATCGCCATCCGCTCGAACCGCCGGAAGCTGCCGGTGAACGCGGCGCCAATGATCACCAGGGCGGCCAGTGGCACCGCGGCCGCCTTCGGCAGCCCCAGGTAACTGGCGGCCAGCGTGATGCCGATGAACTCGGTGATCAGCGTCAGCGCGTTGAGCAGGAACAGGTCGATGACGCTGAACGCGCCCCAGAACCGGCCGAACCGCTCCAGGATCAGCCGGGCGTGCCCGACGCCGGTTACCGCGCCGAGCCGCAGCACCATCTCCTGGTTCACGTACAGCACGGGCACCAGCAGCAGCAGCGTCCACAGCAGCCTGGTGCCGTAGTTCTGGCCGGCCTGCCCGTAGGTGGCGAAGGCACCGGCGTCGTTGTCGCCGACCATCACGATCAGCCCGGGGCCGATGATGGCCAGCAGCGTCTTGAGCTGAGCTGACCGGCCACGCCGGGGCGAGGTGTCGTCGAGCCTGATGGTGCCGAGGGCGCCGCGGATGTCGCCGGCGTGCCGTGCGTCGAGTACCGCGGAGCGGCGCTCCAGCGTCGAGGTCATGGTGATCCCTCCCTCTCCCCTGTGGGGTCCTGGGAGGCACGCGGCACCCGCCTGGCCTGCGGTCACGCTGCGCTCAGGCGCAGCGTGAGGCCATGCAGCGGGCAGCTGGCGGGGAAGGTTGCTACCGCGTGCCGGAAGAAGTCGAGAATGCTCGGATGCAGTGCTGGTAGGTGCGGGGCCGATGATGGCCCGGACTACTGCAGTCCATGTCTCGCCTCCCTCCGGTCGTGACACACGCGGGTGCCGAATCCTGGGCATCAGGGGAGGGCCGCGGCAGCAAACCGGAGCGCACCCCAAACTCGTCAGAGCTTTGGCACGACACGACGTAGCGCCCGCGAGCAGCGCCGCCCTTAGGCGGAGCCACCTGCAGCCATAGCCACTTCGGGTCACCCCTTAAGCCGGGGAGACCTGTCCTGACCCTGGGCGTCTCTCGACGTCGTCGGATCAGTGGCCTGTGTTCGTGTCGACGCCTCACCGAACGAGGTGCCTAACCAAACCTTCGTTAGTTTACCTTCGAACCGCCTGGCGGGCAAACATCGGCGGGTGCCCGGGCCCTCAGCCGACGGTACCGCGGGCCCGCAGGGCGGCGATCTGCTCCGCCGTGCGGCCCAGGCCCGCCAGCACCTCGTCGGTGTGCGCGCCGGGCCGCGGCGGCGGCTGCGGCGGGCCGACCGTGCTGCGCCCGAACCGCGGCGCGGGGCCGGCTGGACCAGCCCGCCGATGTCGGCGAACACCCCGCGAGCCGCATTGTAGGGGTGGCCGGGCGCCTCGGCGGGCCCGAGCACCGGCGCCACGCAGGCGTCCGAGCCTGCGAAGGCCGCCGCCCACTCGTCCCTGCTCCGCTGCGAGAACGCCGCCGCGAACCGCTCCCGCAGCAGCGGCCAGCCGGACTGGTCGTATTGCGCGGGCAGCTCGGCGCCGGCCAGCCCGAGGCCGGCCAGCAGCTCGGCGTAGAACTTCGGTTCCAGCGCGCCGACCGCCACGTAGCCACCGTCGGCCGTGGCGTAGGTGTCGTAGAAGGGGGCCCCGCCGTCCAGCAGGTTGACCCCGCGCGCGTCCTGCCACCGGCCCGCGGCGCGCAGCCCGTACAGGAACGAGGTCAGCAGCGCCGACCCGTCCACCATGGCCGCGTCCACGACCTGGCCGATCCCGGACCGGTCCCGCTCGACCAGCGCGGCCAGCACCCCCAGGGCCAGCAGCATGCCGCCGCCGCCGAAGTCGCCGATCAGGTTGAGCGGCGGCACCGGGCGCTCCCCGGCCCGCCCGATCAGGTCGAGCGCTCCGGAGACGGCGATGTAGTCGATGTCGTGCCCCGCGGTGGCGGCCAGCGGGCCGTCCTGGCCCCAGCCGGTGATCCGCCCGTAGACCAGCCGCGGGTTGCGCGCCGCGCACTGCGCCGGCCCGAACCCGAGCCGCTCGGCGACCCCCGGCCGGAACCCTTCGACCAGCACGTCGGCGGACTCGGCCAGGCTGAGCAGCAGGCTGATCCCCTCGGCGTCCTTCAGGTTGATGCCGACCGACCGGCGGCCCCGGCTGAGCGGGTCGGCCGGGGCGGTCGCGGCCGGCCCGCACACCTCCGCCCGGTCCACCCGCAGCACGTCGGCTCCGAGGTCAGCCAGGATCATGCAGCCGAAGGGGCCGGGGGCCAGGCTGGCGACCTCGATGACGGCGATGCCGTCCAGTGGGCCCATCGCTTCCTCCGGCATCAACGGCAAACCATTCCATAACGGAGCTCGCCGGCGACTCGCCCGCACCGCCCGGCCAACCGCGATCGTAGTGTCCCGGGCCCCGCCGGGCCCGCTCGCTCTCGTCCGGGCACTCGCTCCCCGCTCAGTCTTGGCGGCGGCCCGCGGCCCGCTCGCTCTCGTCCGGGCACTCGCTCCCCCGTCGGTCCCGGCGTCCGCCCCGGGCGCTAGCGCGCTGTCAGTCCTCGGCAGCGAGCATCAGGGCCAGGGTCGGGCAGGCGGCCACCGCCCGTTTCGCGAGCGGCAGCAGCTCGTCGGGGACCTGACCCGGCCTGATCAGCGGGTAGCCCCAGGGATCGGCGCGGATCAGCTCCGGCAGCAGCTCGATGCAGAGCCCGTGCGCTGCGCAGGCCACCGGGTTGACCCGCAGGCTGGCCCGGCCGGTGCGGCGGCTCATGCCCGGCCGTCCGGTTCGCCGGGCACCGGCAGTACCCCAGGCCGCCGGACCCGCGGGCAGGGCCCGGCCGCCGCATGCTGGTACAGCTCATCGCCGAACACCCGCAGCGCGCTGCCCGCCAGCGCGGCGGTGCCGTCGGGCAGATGGCAGGCGCCGCGCCGCGCGATCAGGGTCAGCAGCAGGGTGGCCCAGCCGTGGGTGGCCCGGTCGGGCAGGCCGTACGCGAGCTGGCCGAACGCATCGGCCAGCGCGGGCAGCCCGTTGAAGCACGGGCCGCACTGGCCCGCACTCTGCGCGGCCAGGTAGCCGACCACCCGGGCGGTCTCAGCCAGCCCGCAGGCCGACGCGGGCACCAGCACCACGATGCCCGGCCCGAGCGCGGCGCCGGCCGCCCGCAGCGCCGGGTCGCTGACCGGGAGGTCAAGGGCATCGGGGTAACGGATCCAGCCGCCGAAGTACCCGCCGGCCAAGATCGCCTGCGGGGCCTCGGTCGGACCGCCGGCCTGCCGCAGCAGGTCGCCGACGGGCGTGCCGACCGCGATCTCGTAGACGCCGGGCCGGTGCACCGCGCCGCCCACGGTGACCAGCGCCGAGCCGGCCCCGTCGCCGATCGCGCCGAACCAGCCGGCCCCGTACCGCGCGATCAGGGCGATGTGCGCCAGCGTCTCGACGTTCTGCACCAGGGTGGGGCGTCCGCGGACGCCCTTGTCCGAGGGCCGCGGCGGCACGAACGTGGGCTTGGCGGCGGCCCCGTTGATCATGGCGACCAGCGCGGTTTCCTGGCTCGCCACGTAGCTGCCGCCGACCGCCAGCAACTGGATCGGCACCCGGTTCATCCCGGCCCGCTCCCGGGCGGTGATGGCGCCGCTCAGCATGCGGCCCAGCCGTTCGTCGCCGTCATGCACGCACAGGTAGGCGCGGCTGGCGCCGACCGCCTCCGCGGCCAGTGCGATCCCGTCGAGGACCAGATGCGGCGCGCGGGAGAGCAGCATCCGGTCCTTGATGCTGGCCGGCTCGGACTCCCCGCCGTTCGCGATCACGACCGTGCCGACCGGGCTGCGCAGCGGCCCGGCCCGGCGGCCGGCCTGGGCCACCGCGCGCATCTTGCGCCCCGCCGGGAAGCCCGCCCCGCCCCGTCCCCGCAGGCCGGCCGCTGCCACCTCGGCGATCAGGCTGCCGTCGCTCAGGTCGGCCAGCGCATCACGGAACGGCACCGGTCCGTACCTGTCGAGGTGGTCGGCCAGGTCCAGCGGGCCATCCGGCGGGATCAGCCGCGGCAGCCGCCGGGCCGGCCGGGCCTGCCCCGCCGCGGTGTCCGCTCCGGCCACGCTCATCGCGCCCGTCCCGGCCGCGCGGTCGCGGTCCGGGTGGTGCTGAGCCCGGTGGTGCTGAGCCCGGTGGTGCTGAGCCCGGTGGTGCTGAGCCCGGTGGTGCTGAGCCCGGTGGTGCTGAGCCCGGTGGTGCTGAGCCCGGCGGGGGCCCGGACGCGGCGGGGGCCTCGCGGCGCGGCGGCCGCCCGGGTGCCGCCGGTGATCAGCGAGGGCGGGGTGCCTGACCGACGCGCCCAGCCAGGCTGCAGCGGCCCGTCGGCCAGCCAGGCGCCGCCTGCGATGAGCGCCAGGACGATGACGAGCGCGCCCGCGAGCCGCGCGATCGCGTGCGTCGGCCAGCCATAGCCCAGCCGCCAGCCGGTCAGGCCGGCGATCAGCGCCACACAGCCGACGGTCAGCCCGAGTACCCAGGTCACCGGCGTATCCGAGCCGGTGCCCAGGCCATGGAGCACGGCCACCGGCCAGCAGAGGTAGGAACTCCAGTGCACCAGATGCCAGGAGCGGTAGCTGATCCTGGTCCGGACCAGGCTGGTGATGATGAGCGCGATCATCAGGTCGAACGCGACCGTCCCCAGGCCGAGCCACAGCGGCCGGTAGGCGGAGATGAACGGGATCACCACATCCTGGACCTTGATGGGCGCATAACTATCGGCCAGCGTCGTCACGATGTGCAGGCCGGTGAACACCAGCGCGAGCAGCGAGGCGTTCCTGTGCAGCCCGACGATGACGAACCGCGGCCAGGCGGGCCGCTGATACCGCACCGAGCTCAGCAAGCCGAGCGCCATGCTGGCGGTCAGCAGCACCAGCGCGACCAGGCCGGTGGCCCGGGTCAGGTACCACAGCGGCGTGGATGAGTTGACGACAATCGCGCCCGGCGGTGCCGCGGCACCCAGGATGCTCATGCCCGATCGGCCTGCGCTCCGTCGGCCGGCCAGCCCGCGGTGATCTCGACCGACCCGTCGTGGCGGACCAGCCGGGCCGGCAGGCCGGCGTCCTGCAGCCAGGACCGGGCCGCGGCGCTGCGGACGATGGCCGCGGTGCTGGCCGTGTTGGCATCCACGCAGCTGCCAGCGGCCACGCTGACGGTACGCCAGCACGACCTGGCCGGCTCGCCGGTGGCGGGGTTGATGATGTGGTGCATGCGCCGCCCGTCCATCGCCCAGGTGCGCACGGTAGTGCTCGAGGTGGCCAGGCCGCCGGCGACGATGGTGACCGTCTGCCCGGGCGCGTCCTGGCCCGCCGCATGATCATCGGTGACCCGGATCCGCCAGCCAGCATCCGGGGGTGTCCCGGCCACCGCGATATCGCCGCCCAGGCTGACCAGCACCCCGGAGCCGGTCCGAGCGGCGATCATCGCCGCGCACCGGTCGGCCGCCCAGGCCTTGGCGGTCGCCCCCAGGTCGAGCTGGGCCCCATGGCGGAGCTGCGCCCGGCGGCGGGACCGGTCCAGTTCCACGCTGCGCCAGCCGGGCGGCCGGCGGGGCGTCCCGGCCCGGTGCGGCCCGGTGTCGCCGGCCGCCGCCAGCAGCGCGAAATCGCGGTCGTAGCCGATGTCGGCCAGCGGCCCGCCGCACGTCGGGTCGACGTCACCGCCGGTCAGCCGGGCCGCGCGCACCGCGACGGCCAGGATCTGGGCGAACAGGTCGCTCACGGCCGCCGCCAGCCGCCGGCCGCGTTCAGCCTGGATAGCTCCGAGTCCGGGCGGAACCTACTGCAAGCCTGGTCAACGGCCGCGAGCTCGGTATCGGCGACGGCCCGGGCGACCGGCACTGCCGCAGGCTCGCTGACCACCAGCGTGGCGGTGGTCCCGAACACGCTGAATGTGTCAGCAGCCGTCGCGACGGTGGTCATGAGGCCCCGGAAACCACCTGGCCGGCGCCCTGGGCCGGCGCCGGAGGCTGGGCGGGGACGATAATGCCCTGGCTCGGCTGGCTGCCTCGGCCGTGCTGGTGAGAAGCGACGTTGTGGCCGAAGGCGACCGCGATCAGGGCCGAGCAGACCGCGCCCACCGCGCCCGCCCGCCAGGTGAACCGGCTGATCTTGCGCATCCCGTCGTCGCGCGCGGCCATCGCGAAGCGCACATCGTCTCTGCGCATGGCGCTCCTCCCTGCCAGCATGCCCTGACGCCCGGGCCCGGTCCGTAGCGGCGGGCCAGGCGATAAGCGTGGCGGCTCCACCCTAAGAATCGCTGAACGGCTCATCCAGGTTCACCGCACGGCATCGTGGGGTTCCCGGCCCTGGTCGCCGCTCGTGATCAGATTCGGCTCTTACGTTTCTACTACGCGCGGCGGCCCGTTCCCGTTCCCCCTTTTTACCTCGCCGCGCGCGGTAAAAGGGTCCTCGGGCCGGCCAGGCTGGCGAAGGCCCGCAGGTTCGCCAGGCTCTCGCCGCGCTTGGTGCGCCAGGCCCACTCCCTACGGATCGAGGACGCGAAGCCGAGCTTCAGCGCGGCGTCGAAGTTCTCGTCCGAGTAGCTGAGCACGCAGCCGAGTATGCGGTCGATCTCATCGGGGCCGAGGCAGCCGAGCGGCAGCCGTCCGACCAGGTAGACATCGCCCACCTGATCAAGGGCGAAATGCACGCCAAACATCCGGCCGGCGCGTTCCAGCAGGAAGCGGTAGAACTCCGCGTGATTCTCATCCGGCTGCCTGCAGAAGAACGCCTCGACGTGCAGGCTGTGCGCCCCGGCGATCAGCCAGGTCATGGTGGCCAGCTTGTGCTGACCCTCCAGTCGGACCAGATAGGCGCCGGGCTTCGGCGACTCGAAGGCGAGGCCGAGGCTGGCCAGGGCGGTCTCGATCGCGGCCGCCGCGGACGGCCCGGCCGCCTCGCCCGCCTCCGTCAGCTCGCTCGCCTCGCCCGCCGCGGATAGCCTGGCCCCCTCGCCCGCCGCGGATAGCCTGGCCGCCTCGCCTGCCCCGGACGGCTTGTCGCTGCCGCCCATCGTCAGGCTTCGACCGTCTGAGCCATCTCGCTCATCGTGGCTGAGTACATCTGCAGCAGCCGGTCGACGGTAGCGCCCCAGCCGAATCTCGAGGCATGCCTGCGGGCCCCCATCGAGAGCCTGGCCAGCGCGGCGGGCTGGGATATCAGGTCCCCGACCGCCCGTGCGTAGCTGACCGGATCGCGGGAGTCCACCAGTACCCCCGAGACGCCGTCCCGGACCGCGGTGCGCAGGCCGCCGACCGACGCGGCCACCACCGGCGTGCCACAGGCCTGGGCCTCCACGGCCACCAGGCCGAAGGATTCCGAATGCGACGGCACCATGACGATGGTAGCGGCCCGGTACCAGTCGGCCAGTTCAGGTTGCGGGCACGGCGGCTCGAGCCGGACCAGTCCGGCGATGCCCAGCCAGCCGGACAGCTCCAGCAGGCCGTCGGGGTCGGCGCGGCCCGAGCCGCTCGGTCCGCCGACGAACGCCACCCGCAGCCGGTCAGCGAGCCCGGGGTCGTCGCGGACCAGCATGGCCGCCGCTCGCAGCACCACGTCGGGCGCCTTGAGCGGCTGAACGCGGCCGGCGAAGACCAGCACGATCGCGTCCTCAGGAAGGCCAAGCCGCCGCCTGGCCTGCTGCCGCGATCCGGGCTGGAAGACCGACAGGTCGACGCCGGGGTTGATGGTGCAGACCCGGGCCGGGTCGGCGTCGTAGAGGCCGATGAGCTGCCTGGCCTCTTCATCGGTGTTGGCGACCAGCCGGTCGGCCGTCGCCACCACCTCCGCCTCGCCGCGGATCCGGTCCGCGGGCTCGGCCGCGTCGCCGGCCGCCAGCGCCGCATTCTTGACCTTGCCCAGCGTGTGCATCGACTGCACCAGCGGGACGCCCCACCGTTCCTTGGCTACCGCGCCTACCTGGCCAGACAGCCAGTAATGCCCGTGCACCAGGTCATACCGCCCGGGCGCCGCGGCGGCCTCGGCCCGCAGCACCTCCAGGGTGAAATGGCAGAGCTGGCCGGGCAGGTCAGCCTTGTCGAGATCCTCGAACGGGCCCGCGGCCAGGTGTCGTACGAGCACCCCGGGCGCCAGCTCGGCCACCGGCGGCACGTGCCGGGACGACGCACGGGTGAATATGTCCACCTCCACGCCGCGGGCGGCCAGGCGCTTGGCGACCTCGACGACATAGACGTTCATGCCGCCTGCATCTCCGGTTCCCGGTTGCTCCAGCGGCGACGTATGAACACTGACAGTCGCGATCCGCCGGGGAAAGCGTCGCGGCACGGGCATGCACCTCCGACAAGGCAACCTCCCGCTGTCGCATCCTGTTCCCGGTCCGGACGGCCCCGCCGGCCCCGTTAGGCTGTTTCTCGTGATGAATCTGGTGCTGCTCCGGCACGGGGAAAGTGCCTGGAACTCCGAGGGCCTGTTCACCGGCTGGGTCGACATCGGCCTGTCGGCCAAGGGCGCCGAGGAGGCGGCCAGCGGCGGCCGCCAGCTCGCCGCGGGCGGACTGCGGCCCGACATCGTGCATACGTCGGTGCTCACCCGGGCCATCCAGACCGCCAACATCGCCCTGGAGGCGGCGGACCTGTCCTGGCTGCCGGTCCGGCGGTCCTGGCGGCTCAACGAGCGGCACTATGGCGTCCTGCAGGGCAAGAACAAGGCGCAGACGCGTCAGCAGTACGGCGATGAGCAGTTCATGCTCTGGCGCCGGTCCTACGACGTCCCGCCGCCGCCGATACCCGCCGACGACCCGCTCTCGCAGGCCGGTGATCCGCGGTACGCGCTGCTTCCTGCGGAACTGCTGCCGAGCTCAGAATGCCTGAAGGACGTCGTCGGCCGGATGCTGCCGTACTGGTACGACGTGATCATCCCCGATCTCGCCGCCGGGCGGACCGTGCTGGTCGTCGCGCACGGCAACTCACTGCGCGCCCTGGTGAAGCACCTGGACGGGATCGGCGACCTTCAGATCGCCGGGCTGAACATCCCGACTGGCATGCCGCTCATCTACCAGCTCGACGACAAGTTCCGCCCCGAGGTGCCCGGCGGCCGGTACCTGGATCCGGACGCTGCCGCCGCGGCGGCGGAGGCGGTCAGCAACCAGGGTCGCTAGCCCGCCCCGCACCCCAGCCCGGTACTCACCCCGCATTTCACCATGATCCAGTAAAATCCGCGCGCTCGGCGGCCCCTTTTCTTACCGGATCATGCTGCGGACGCCAGATTTTACGGGATCACTGCCCGGCGGGACGCGGGCCCCGCCGGCGCGGTCGTAAACCCTGGCTGTCGGCTACATGAACATTGCGCGAACATGGCCGCTTCCGGGGTGGTCGCCCAGTGCACCGGAGCCGACGGGCGCATAACATCAATGCGTGGACATGGGGGTGAACGCGGAGTCCTGCGTCCGGGCACGCCCGCTGATCGGCAGCTGTGCCTTTGCCTGTGGCGGCCCAGCCCCTGCGCCCCTGGGCAGCCGGTGTTCGGATAGCCAGCGATCGGCGCGGGCGTGAGAAACGGTCAGGCGACCCAGGCCCCCGATGAGCTCGGACGGCCAGCCCACCCGGTGCCGCAATCCCCGCCGCAGCGGCTGCCCGTTGGGATTGCGTCCGTCCTATCGGTCCTCTCCTCGTCGGCCGTCGTGCTGGACAGCGAAGATCGCGTGCTGACGGCCAGCTCGGCCGCCCGGGCGTTCGGCCTGGTCGAGGACGACAAGCTGGTGGTCGGCGAACTGCTGGCCCTGGCCAGGCAGGTCCGCCGGGATGGCGAGATCCGCGAGGGCGAGATCGAGGTCTCCACGAGCAGCTTCAACGGCCGGACGACGAGCTTCAACGTACGGCTCGCGCCGCTGGGCGCGGCGGTCGGCGGCGGCGGCCTGGTGCTGTTGCTAGCCGAGGACCAGACGGAGAGCCGCCGCGTCGAGGAAGTCCGCAGGGACTTCGTGGCCAACACCAGCCACGAGCTCAAGACGCCGGTCGGGGCGCTGGCCTTGCTGGCCGAGACGGTGGAGGACGCCGCCGATGATCCTGAGGCGGTGCGCCGGTTCGCCGGGCGGATGCGCCAGGAGGCGGCCAGGCTCACACACCTGGTGCAGGACCTGATCACCCTGAACCGGGTGCAGGCGGCCGAGCCCATCCCGGACCCGTTCCCCGTCCAGGTTGATGCGGTGGTCGCCGAGGCGCTGGACCGATGCCGGATGAAGGCCACCGCGCGCGGCATCGAGATCGCGATCACCGGGCCGCGCGGCGCGACCCTGCTCGGTGACGAGGACCTGCTGATTACCGCGCTGCGCAACCTGCTGGAAAATGCCATCGCCTACAGCCCGGACAAGACCCGGGTGGTCGTATCCACCATGTTCGCCGATGACGACTTCATCGAGATCAGCGTGGCCGACCAGGGCATCGGGATTCCCGAGCGTGACCTGGAGCGGATATTCGAGCGCTTCTACCGTGTCGACCCCGCGCGATCACGCGCCACCGGCGGGACCGGCCTCGGGCTGGCCATCGTCAAGCACGTCATCGCGGCCCACGGGGGCAAGGTCACGGTCTGGAGCAAGGAAGGAACGGGCTCTACCTTCACCTTGCGACTGCCCCTGCGATCCCTAGCGCCGCCCCTGTGAGCGGCCCCACCGTACCGGCGATGACGCGACTTGCCAGGGAGGCAGTCAAAGTGACCCGAGTGCTCGTTGTCGAAGACGAAGAGTCATTCAGTGACGCGATCTCCTACATGCTCCGCAAGGAGGGCTTCGAGGTAGCGGTCTGCCCGACGGGGCCGGACGCGCTCGAGACCTTCGACCGTAGCGGAGCCGACCTGGTGCTGCTTGACCTGATGCTGCCCGGGCTCCCCGGCAGCGAGGTTTGCCGCTCGCTGCGCGAGCGCTCGAACGTCCCGGTGATCATGCTGACCGCGAAGGACAGCGAGATCGACAAGGTCGTGGGCCTCGAGCTGGGCGCCGACGACTACGTCACGAAGCCCTTTTCCTCGCGTGAGCTCGTCGCCCGGATGCGTGCCGTGCTCCGGCGCCGCGGCGAGCCCGACGAGCCGGTGGCCGCGGTCATGGAGTCAGGACCGGTCCGGATGGATGTGGACCGGCACGTCGTCACGGTCCGTGGTGAGCATGTCCAGCTGCCGCTCAAGGAGTTCGAACTGCTGGAAGTGCTGCTGCGTAACGCGGGCCGGGTGCTGACCCGGATGCAGCTCATCGACCGGGTCTGGGGCGCCGACTACGTCGGGGATACCAAGACCCTGGACGTGCACGTCAAGCGGCTTCGCGCGAAGGTCGAATTCGACCCGGCCAACCCGGCGCACATCGTGACCGTGCGCGGGCTCGGCTACAAGTTCGAACCGGTCGGCTGAGCCGCAGCCCGGGAGGCCGTGCCGGCCTGGGCCAGGACGCTCAGTCTGGTGCCTCAGCCCGGGTGTTCAAGCGGTCGCGGTCGGCGCTGGGCTGGCCGAAGGTGTCGGGCTGCCGTTCGGCGTCGGGCTGGCCCCGGCCGGGCGCTTGGCCTTGGTGGCGGTCGGCGTCGGGCTCGGCGGGGGCAGGAACGTCGCGTAGTACGAGGCGCGTGGTACGACCGGAACGAGGAGCGTCACGTTGCCCGCGTCCTGGAAGGTCATGGTCAGGCGGACGTAGGCCGACCCGGACAGCGGACGGGTCAGGTCATTCAGGATCACCTGGGGGGCCGGGCCGGTCAGGAAGACCCCCCGATTGGTGGCGAGGCTGACGCTGCCGCCGGGCAGGGTAACCGACCTCGCCGCCCCAGGTGCCGAGATGCTGAGCAGCCGGTCGGAGCTTCCTGAGTTGACGACCGCGAAGAACAGGCCAGCCGACTGGCCCGCGTTGAGCTGGCTGGGGATCGGGGCGCCGAGGACGAACACGTTCCTGATGGCGATCTCGCCCACCTGGGTACCCGCACCCGCGGTCGGCTGGTGCCATTGTTGCGTCGGCGCGTTGTTCCCTGCCTCGCACCCGGCGAGCACCGGGATCAATGCTGCGATCGCGAGGACGACCAGACGGCGCGGCCTGCTCGCCCGGTGGCTGCTCCAGGTCACGGTGCGCTCTCCTTCGTCTTCGTCATGTGAGGCACTGGGAACGCCGCACAGCGTAGCCGCCGTCTTGATCTGGGCGAGCGCCGGCCCGCCACGTTCCGCGCTGGCTACGACCCGGCCGGATGGCCGGGCAACAGCATGAACTGGTGCGTCAGCGCCAGTCCCGGCCGCAGGCTCGACGCCACCCGCGCCACCGCGCCGCCCGCGTGGACCAGGATCGCGGTCAGCCCCGTGGGCTTGTAGGTGGTGCTCAGCACGTTATGGACATCCACCGCCACCCGCGCCGGGTGCTGCCCGGCCTGCGTGGCGAGCCGTCCGAGCTGTCCCGCCCCGCCGGTCCCGACAAAGAACAACGCCACCCGCGCCGAGCGGCCTGCTTGACCAGCTGCCGTAGGGCCGTCAGGCACTGACAGCTCGCCGGGATCAGCGCCAGCACGGCGGGCGAGAGCGAGCGCAGCCGCGTGGGCCGGCCGGCGACGACGACAGTGCTGTCGGGCAGCGGCCCGCCAATCTGCCCGACGGCCGCGACAGGACCGCCCGGGACGGTGCCCGCCGAGGGGGCGCCAGCCGAGGGGCCGCCAGCTGAGGGGGCAGCCGCGGCGCTGGTGCCGCCGCTGGACGGCGAGGGCTGGCCGGCCTGCTGCCCGGCGGCAGTGGCATGGCCGGTGCCGCCGCCGGCCGCGGCATTCCCGGTCGTCGCGGGCCGGGCGGCCGCCCGCCCGGGCAAGCCCGGCATATCAGCCTGGCCTGCGGAGAAGAGAGTCAGCAACGTGCCGGAGATGAGGGCCAGCACCAGGCAGCCGGCCAGCAAGGGCAGCACCATGCCGTCGCGGGTCAGCGGCCTGTGCAGCCTGCGGGCCCGCAACCGCCGCCGCTGCGCGCGCAGCTCACGGTGATACGCCTGCACGTCGCGATCGAGTTCCCGCGCGTCATCGGGAATCTCGATGTCGACCGGTGGCAGACCGAAGTCGTCCCGTTCCGGGTCGCCGCCTAGGTTCACCCGCGCCCCTCTCCGGCATGAGCGGCAACGTCTCTTTCAGTATGAGCCTCCGGGCGACCAGCCGTGACAGCGCGGGGACCCCCTGCCCGACATACACACGGATAACGGGGATTTCGCGAGCGCTGCCGTCGCTTAACCGGGCCGCCTGCACCACCTGCAGCGGACCCCCGCTGAGCCGGTGCTCGTGGCCCTAAGCTGCGGCTTCGCGACTCGCCCGGGCTGCTGAGCCGCCCCGCGGGTCCGGGCGCAGGCGGCCTTCGCCAGGCGCGCCGCAATCGGAGGATCTTGTATTGCGCCATTGACCTGCATGTTTGCTGCCAAGGACGGCTAATCGCCCAAGTTCGGCGTGGTAACATGGCTTCAGCGGAAGGGGTACTTGCCACATGTCTTTCAAGGTCGGCGACACAGTCGTCTACCCCCACCATGGGGCTGCTCGGATCGAAGAGATCGAGACCCGTTCGATCAAAGGTGAGGATAGAACCTACCTCGTGCTGAAGGTCGACAAGGGCGACCTGACGGTGCGCGTTCCCGCAGACAACGCCGAGCTTGTCGGCGTTAGGGACGTGGTCGGGCAGGAAGGGCTGGAGCGGGTTTTCGAGGTGCTGCGCGCCCCGTACACCGAGGAGCCGACCAACTGGTCCCGGCGGTACAAGGCCAACCTGGAAAAGCTGGCCTCCGGCGACGTGAACAAGGTGGCCGAGGTCGTCCGCGACCTTTGGCGCCGGGACAGGGAACGTGGCCTTTCCGCTGGTGAGAAGCGCATGCTGGCCAAGGCGAGGCAGATTTTGGTGAGCGAGCTTGCGCTGGCTGAGAAGACCAACGAGGACAAGGCTGAGGCCCTGCTCGACGAGATTCTCGGTTCCTGACCCAGTGCGCCGGCATGTCGGCGACTGCCCGGGCTCTGCCGTGGCCGGATACTTGGGTTCCGGCGATTCCAGCGGCGTGGCCAGCGTTTCTGATTCCCTGGGGTCATGACGCCCAGAGTTTTGCCGAGGGTCGGTGTCGGCACTGACGTCCACCCATTCGGAGCTAGTCGGCCGTTGTATCTGGCTGGGTTGCTCTGGCCGGGTGAGCCAGGCCTGCTCGGCCATTCCGACGGAGATGTCGCAGCGCACGCTATCTGCGATGCACTGCTGTCGGCGGCCGGCCTCGGCGATCTCGGGGCGCATTTCGGCACGTCGTTGCCGCAGTGGGCCGGAGCCTCCGGCACCGCCTTGCTTACCGAGACGGCCCGGCTGCTGTCGGTGGCCGGATTTATGGTGGGAAACGTGGCCGTCCAGATCATCGGCAACCGGCCCAGAATCGCCGGGCGCCGCGATGAGGCACAAGGTGTGCTGTCGGAAGTGCTTGCCGATGCGCCGGTCAGCATCTCCGGCACGACCACCGACGGTCTCGGCCTCACCGGGCGGGGCGAAGGCATCGCGGCCATCGCGACCGCGCTGGTGATCCCAGGCGCAGGGGCGTAACCGTCGGGCGCCGCGCGAGCGGCCGGGACGGTCAGGCACCGCGCGGGCGGTCGCGAACGTGAGGTGGCGCGCGGGCGGCCGGGACGGTCAGGCACCGCGCGGGCAGGCCAGGCGGTTAGTCCTCCGGCGGAGTTGGCGAACTCCACTTCCTGAGGAACTGCGGCAGCTCGCCGGGCTCGGGCTGCGCCATGGCGTTCTCGTCGGCGGCCTCGTGCTGGGCAGCAACGTAGGGCTGCTGGTCGTGACTCGCGTTATCGGCCGGCTCGCCCTGGACCGCTTCGCTGGTCAGCTGATCGGGGTTAGCGGTGGGCGTCTCGTAGCCGGGCTGGCCGGGGTCGGCGGTGGTGTTGTCGGTTGGCGGGGCCGCCTCGCCGGTGGGCGTCTCGTAGTCCGACGGGTCGGGGCGGGTCACAGCCGCCTCGCCGGCGTCAGCGCCGATCGCGTAGTCGATCGTCGGCGCGGGGCTAAGTCCGGCCCCTGGATAGTCGCCGCTGTAACTCAGCTCGTCGCCGTCGGCTAGTTCGGTACGGGCCTGCGGGACCCAGGCCACCGCGGGCTGACTGGCCAGGTGGGCTTCGTCGCTCGTCGGGTCGTCCAGGCCAGGCTCGGTGTCGAGCGCGAGGTCAGCGCCAGGGTCGACGGTGCTGGTCAGTTGGCTGTCGGCCGCCTCCGCGCCGTTGCTCACCGCCGCGGGGCTGGTCACCTTGACCGGCGCGACTGGCGCGGCGCTGACCGTGGTCACCGCGGCAGTCTCGGCTGGGGCAGCAGTCTCGGCTGGGGGAGCAGTCTCGGCTGGGGGAGCAGTCTCGGCTGGGGGAGCAGTCTCGGCTGGGGGAGCAGTCTCGGCTGGGGGAGCAGTCTCGGCTGGGGGAGCAGTCTCGGCTGGGGGAGCAGCCTCGGCTGGGGGAGCAGCCTCGGCCGGGGGAGCAGCCTCGGCGAAGGGGGCGAGCTCGGCGGTGGGTGCGGCGACTGCCGCGGAAGTGGGCCCGGATGAGAGAGCGGCGGCCGCGGGCGGGGCGGCTGGGTGAGCGGCGGCTGCGGGCGGGACCAGTTCCGCGGGGCGCGGGGCCGCCTGGACCACAGCGAGATGTTCCGGAGCCTTCGGCGTGAACAGGTCGTCTATACTGAGGCGCTGCTGATCTTGACCGGCAGGCACGGCCGCTGGCGCCCGCTGGGCCACGACCAGCCGCCGCGCATGCCGCAGCATGCTGATCAGCAGCCCGAAGCCGATCAGCACGAGCGCCCACGGGATGATCGCCACGGCCGCGGCCGCGGGCCGGGCCGGGAGCTTGGTGCCGGTCGCGTTGAGCGCGTCGGCGCCGGCCACCGCGGCGAGCAGGACCAGCAGCGACAGCCAGGCGTAGCACCGGGCCAGCAGCCCGGCACCGCGCAGGAAGAGGACTGCTGCACACGCGATGACCAGCATCGCATCGAGAATCAGCGGATAAAGCCGGGCTAGCCTTGGGGTTACGCCAGCCGTCCGTGCGATCGCGTGAATGCCGGAATAGGACAGCACGAACGCGGCCGCGGCCAGAGCCAGCACGCCGATTATCACGGCGACCAGCGCAAGAGCCCGCAGCCCGTTGTGGTTCTCTCCGACGCCTGAGGCACTGACCGGGGGGTGATCGCTCATCGGGGCCGATCGTCCTTCCTGCGCGTAGCTGACGCCTGCTCCGTCAGCTCTGGACGCGGTAAGCCTATAGTCGGGAAGGAGAACGACACCTCAGCCGGGCCGGACAGCTCGCCGTTATGCGGGGCCGCGGCGCCACCGCACGGGCACCAGGCGGCTGCGCCTGACGGTCGGCCGGGCTGCCTGCGACTAAACGTCAAAGGAGACGACATGCCGTATTACCGGGTGGTCGGCGAGATTCCCAGAAAGCGCCACATCCGTTTCCAGCGCCCCGATGGCGGCCTATATGCCGAGGAACTGATGGGCGAGGAAGGCTTCGTTTCCGATTCATCGCTGCTCTACCACGAGCACCTGCCGACCGCGATCGTGAAAAGCGACGGCGTGGCGGACGCTGAGGCGACGGCCGGCATCTCGCCGAACCATCCGCTGCTGCCCAGGCACTTCCGCACCCTGGACCTCCCCGCGGGCGGCGACCTGGTGCTCGGCAGGCAGGTGCTGCTGGCCAACGACGACGTGCGGATCTGTTTCGCCGCGGCCGACGCGCCATCGGAGCTCTACCGGAATTCGACCGGCGACGAGACGATCTACCTCAGGACCGGCTCCGCCCGGTTCGAATCGGTGTACGGCCCGATTAACGCGGCCGCGGGCGACTACGTCGTCGTGCCCAGGGGAACCATTCACCGCTGGGTTCCGGCGGGCGAGCCCGTGCACGCGCTGGTCATCGAGGCGCGCGGGCACATCAGGCCGCCGCGGCGCTACCTGTCGCAATACGGCCAGTTCCTGGAGCACGCCCCCTACTCCGAGCGGGATCTGCGCGGCCCGGAAGGACCGCTGCTCGCCGACGGCCAGGACGTTCCCGTGCTGGTGCGCAACCGCGACGGCCTGACCCGGCTCACTTATGCGTATCATCCCTTCGACGTGGTCGGCTGGGATGGCTGCCTATACCCGTACGCGTTCAACATCGCCGACTTCGAGCCGATCGTGAAGCGGACCCACGCGCCGCCGCCGGTGCACCAGACCTTCGAGGGGCCGAACTTCGTGATCTGCTCGTTCTGCCCGCGGCCGCTTGACTTCGACGACGGCGCGGTGCCGATCCCCTACAACCATCACAACGTGGACTCCGACGAGATGATGTACTACGTCGGCGGGGACTACACCGCGCGCCAGGGCTCCGGCGTCGGCATCGGATCGATCACCTTGCACCCGTCGGGTTTCACGCACGGCCCGCAGCCGGGTGCGGTGGAGGCGGCCGTCCGCGGCCTCGCGGCGGGGCGCACCACCACCGACGAGACGGCCGTCATGATCGACACCTTCAGGCCGCTGAGCCTCGGCCGGGCCAGCCGCAGCGCCGAAGACCCGGAGTACCCCTGGAGCTGGGCCAGGGGCTCGCGCAGCTGATCACAACCCGGCCGGAGGAGACGAAAAGAGCCCGCGATGGCGGCCGAGCCGACGCTGGGTCAGCTGAACCTGGTGGTCCGCGACATGGCCGCCACGCTGGCTTCTACCGCCGCCTTGGGTTCGTGATCGACGCAGCGGATAGCGCCGAGCACGTCGCGGTGCACCTGCCCGGGGACCTGCTGGTGGAGTTCGACAGCACCGGGTTCGTCCCGATGTGGGAATCCGGCTGGCCGGGTACCACCGGGCGGCAGCACGGTGCTCGGGCTGGCCGTGGCCACCCGCGGCGGTGGACGACACCTACACCGATATCACCAGCGCTGGATATTCCGGCCGCCAGCAGCCCTACGACGCTTTCTGGGGCGCGCGGTACGCGATCGTCGAGGACCCGGACGGCAATCCGGTCGGGCTGCTGAGCCCCATCGACGCGGCGCGGAAACCCTGGCCGCCCGCGCCGCCGCCGCGGGCCGGCTGACCGCCGCGCCGGTCGCGGCGCACCCGCCGCGCGGTGCTCGCGACGTCCCGTAGCCTTACTGCATGGCCCTGCGTCTCTACGACACTGCCGCGCGCTCGGTGCGCGAGTTCACTCCTGTCACACCGGGGCGAGCGTCGCTGTACCTGTGCGGGGCCACGGTGCAGGCCCCCCCGCACATCGGCCATATCCGGTCCGGCGTCGACTTCGACATCCTCGCCCGCTGGCTGCGGGCCAGCGGCTACCAGGTGACGTTCTGCCGGAACGTGACCGACATCGACGACAAGATCCTGCGCACCGCCGCGCAGGAGGGCAGCGCGTGGTGGGCGGTGGCGGAGCGGAACCAGCGCGCGTTCACCCGCGCCTACACCGCGCTCGGCTGCCTGCCGCCGGACGTCGAGCCGCGGGCCACCGGGCACGTGCCGGAGATGGTCGTGCTGATGCGCAGGCTGATCGACAGCGGGCACGCCTACCCGGCCGGCGGCGACGTCTACTTCGACGTGCGGTCCTATCCTCGCTACGGCGAGCTGTCCGGCCAGCGGCCCGAGCACATGCGGCCCGCCGACGACACCGAAGGCAGCGGCGCCAAGCGGCAGCCGCTTGACTTCGCGCTGTGGAAGGGGGCCAAGCCGGGTGAGCCGTCCTGGGAGACGCCCTGGGGACCTGGCCGGCCCGGCTGGCACCTGGAGTGCTCGGCGATGGCCACCAAGTACCTCGGCGCGACCTTCGACATTCACGGCGGCGGCCTTGACCTGGTCTTCCCGCACCACGAGAACGAGCTGGCCCAGTCCCGGGCCGCGGGCGACGGTTTCGCCCGGTACTGGATGCACAACGGGCTCCTGCACCTGGCGGGCGCAAAGATGAGCAAGTCGCTGGGCAACTCGCTGCTCGTCGACGCCATGGTCAGGCAGGTGCGGCCGGTGGAGCTGCGCTACTACCTGGGCCAGGCCCATTACCGCTCGGACGTCGAATACAGCCGCGAGGCGCTGGACGAGGCCGCGGCCGCCTACCGCCGGATCGAGGGGTTCGTGACCAGGGCCGCGCAGGTCACCGAGGGGAGCGGCCGGGAGGACGGCGGCGGCCGGGCCGACTGGGCCCACGGGGCGGCCGACGCGGCGCTGCCCGCCGCCTTCACGGCGGCCATGGACGACGATCTCGGCGTACCGCAGGCCCTGGCCATCGTCCATGAGGCGGTCCGGGACGGCAACAGCGCGCTGGCCGCGGGGGACACGGCGGGCGCGGCCAAGCACGCCGCTCAGGTCCGGGCGATGCTCTGGGTGCTCGGGCTCGATCCGCTCGCCGAGCCCTGGGCGGGCGGCGGCGGTGACGGTGACCTGCACAGCGTGGTCGACGCGCTGGTCGGCGTGGCGCTGCGGCAGCGGCAGGCTGCCCGCGACCGGAAGGACTACGCCGCGGCGGATGCGATCAGGGACGGGCTGGCCGCGGCCGGCATCGTGATCGAGGACACCCCGCGCGGGCCGCGCTGGGAGCTGAGCCGGTGAGCGCCGCGGGCCGGCAGGCCCGCCCCGGGCCCGGCGGCCGGACCAAGTCGGGCAAGCCGCGGCCGGGGACTGGCGGGTACGGTAAGCGGCGGCTCGAGGGCAAGGGCCCGACCCCGCCCGCTGAGCTGCGACCGGGCCATCCCGCGCAGCGCCGGGCCGCCGCGTCCGCCCGCCCGGCCGCCGCGCGCGGCACCGGCCGCGGGGCGGGCGGCACTGGCCGCGGGGCGGGCGGCACTGGCCGCGGGGCGGGCGGATCGGCGCCAGCGGGATCGGGGTCAGCGGGCGCTTCGGCGCGGGGCACTGGCCGCGGGGCGGCGGGATCGGCGCCAGCGGGCCGTTACGGAACCAAATCACGGGCTCCGGGCGGCACCGAGGTGGTCGCCGGGCGGAACGCGGTGCTCGAATCACTGCGCGCCGCGGTGCCGGCTACCTCGCTGCATATCGGGCCGCGGCTGGACGCGGACGACCGGATCAGCGAGGCGATCAAGCTGGCCGCTGACGCCAGGATCCCGGTGGTCGAGGCGGGACGCGACGAACTTGACCGGCTCACCGGCGGCGCGGTGCACCAGGGCCTGGCCCTGCGGATCCGGCCCTATGCCTACGCGCACCCCGATGACCTGATCGCCCGCGCTCGGGCCGCTGGCGAGCAGCCGCTGATCGTGGCGCTCGACGGCGTCACCGACCCGAGGAACCTGGGTGCGGTGATCCGGTCGGTGGCGGCGTTTGGCGGGCACGGCGTGCTGGTCCCGGTGCGGCGCTCGGCGGGGGTGACCGCCGGCGCGTGGAAGGCCTCCGCCGGGGCGCTGGCCCGGGTGCCGGTCGCGCAGGCGGCCAACCTGACCAGGGTCCTGGCCGGCTACCAGGAGGCCGGGCTGTTCGTCGCCGGGCTCGACGGCGCCGGTGACACCCCGGTCGGTGAGCTGGAGATGGCGGACGCCCCGCTGGTGCTGGTGGTCGGGTCCGAGGGCCGGGGGCTGTCCAGGCTGGTCGCGCAGCACTGCGACGTGCTGACCAGGATCCCGATCTCGGCGGCCGCGCAATCGCTGAACGCCGGGGTCGCCGCGAGCATCGCGCTGTACGAGGTGGCCAGGGCCCGGGCCGCGGCTTCCCGCTGACCGCGCCCGGCCGCCCTGGGCGTACTGGCTAGCTGCCCCCGGTGCCGTGCAGGGCGTTGACGTCCGCCCGCAGTGTCGCCACGTCGAGGTTGCCGCGTCGGCGTCCTCCTGGGTGATGACGACCCAGGCTTCGTCGAGGCACGCCGCCGTCCATTCGAGCGTCGATCGCTGCAGGGCGCCCCAGGTCACCCAGGTGTCGAACTGGCTGCCGTCGGCCGCGACCTTCAGGATGCAGTGCCCGTCGTTCGGGTCGGGCTGCTGGCCGTCGGATCCGGGCCGTTCCCGAGCATGCCCCAGTCGGTGATGCCGGCACTGACGTCCACCGGGTATGTCGGCGGCGGGAGTGGCTCGCGCAGGTAGCTGGACAAGTACTGGATCGGGAATCGCTGCGCCCGCGGCTTAACCGGCCGGCGGCGCCCAGCCGCTTTCATGATCGTGGGTGTTAGGTGGGGCTAGGACCCCACTAAGAAGTCACGATCATGAAAGGGCCACCATGGGACGGGGGCGGGTGGGGTGGGTGGGGTGAGTGGGGCGGGGGCGGGGCGGGGGCGGTTAGAAGGAGCGCTGGTAGGCGCGGAACGCCGCGGTGGAGGCGGCCGCGGTGATCACCAGTGCGATGGCGAGGAAGCCGGCGTAGGAGCCCACGGTGGCCCAGGCGGACTGGCTGTCGATGGCCAGCCGCCCGGCACTGGCCGCCCAGTTGACCGGGTTGTACCTGGCGACGCCGGCGATCCAGCCCGGGACGACCCGCAGCGACAGGAACGCCCCGGACATGAAGGTCAGCGGCAGCACCAGCGTGGTCGAAGCGGCGATCAGCGTCTCGCGCTGCCGGGCCAGCAGCGCCAGGCCGTTGGACAGGCCGGTCATGGCCAGCGCGATCAGCACCGATATCGCGATGAGCGCCGCGACGCCCGCAGCTCCGCCGGGAAAGGTGGCCCCGATGGCCCAGCCGAGCAGCACGATGATCGCCGACTGGACGACCGTGGTGACCGCCTGATAGCCGAGGGTCGCCGTGATCAGGGCGCTGCGGGCGATGGGCGCGGTCAGGAACCTGTCCATGACGCCCGACTCCATGTCCTCGATGTAGGCCATCCCGGTCCAGCTCGATGAGAACAGCGCGGTCATGATCACCACGCCCGGCGTGAGGTAGCTGATGTAGTTGCCGCCGCCGAATCCCGGGATCTCGGTGACCTTCTTGAACAGGGCGCCGAACAGCAGCAGCCAGATGACCGGCTGGGTGAGGGTGATGCCGATGACGGCAGGCTGGCGGTAGAGCTGTCGCAGGTAGCGGCTGGTCAGCAGCACCCACGACTGGCGGACGAGGTTCATGAGATCATGATCCCTTCTGCCTGCCGGAACGACCGGCCGGCGTAGTGCAGGTAGACGTCGTCCAGCGAGGGCCGGGCGACGGTGACCGACAAGACCGGGACGCTCCCGGCCTCCAGTCCGGCCAGCACCGCGGGCAGCGCCCGTGGCCCGTCGCCGACGCGGGCTCGCACCAGCGGGCCGTCGGCGGTGGTCTGCCGGACCTCCGGGACCCGGGTGAGCGCCTTCTCGGCCAGCTCCGCGTCGCGGGCGTCGGCCAGTTCGAGCTGCACCGAGTCGCCCTGCAGCTGGGCCTTGAGCTGGTCGGCCGTTCCCTCGGCGACGACCCGGCCCTGATCGGTGATGGCGATCCGGGCCGCGAACTGATCGGCTTCCTCCAGGTAGTGGGTGGTGACCAGGATCGTCGTCCCGGCCGCCGCCGACAGGCTGGTCAGGATCGCCCACAGGTCGGCGCGGCCCTCCGGGTCGAGCCCGGTGGTCGGCTCGTCGAGGAACAGCACGGCGGGACGGTGCATCAGCGCGATGGCGACGTCCAGGCGCCGCCGCATGCCGCCCGAGTAGGTCCGCACCTGCCGGTGGGCCGCCTCGGCCAGCCCGAACTGCTCCAGCAGCTCGGTCACGCGCTGCCGCAGGCCGGTGCCGTGCATCCGGTAGACCTTGCCCTGCAGCGCCAGGTTCTCGTAGCCGGTCAGGATGGTGACCGCGCCGCTGCGCTGGCTGACCGCGCCGATCACCGACCGGACCCGGCCCGGGTGCCGCGGCACGTCGATCCCGGCTACCGCCGCCCGGCCGCCGTCCGGCCTGGACAAGGTGGTCAGGATCCGCACCGTGGTGGTCTTGCCGGCGCCATTCGGGCCCAGCAGGGCGAACACGCTGCCCGCCGCGACCGAGAAGCTCAGCCCGTTCAGGGCGCGGACGTCCCCCGGGTAGCTCTTCCGCAGCCCCGCGGCCTCGACCGCGGGGGGTATCTCGCTCATGGGAGTGCCTCCTTAAGAACACTGTTCCTAAACAAAACGCTGTTCTGCTTAGAACAACGTTTACTACAGAACGGCGTTCACGGCAAGTACCCTGTCAGGCATGGCCGCGAAACCAGACGCCACCGAGCCAGGCCGCCGGCCCCGCGCGGCGTGCCCGAGCCGCCCTGGCGGTCGCAGCCGCGGCGCCGCAGCGTGCCAAGGCCGCAGCTCAGCCGCGAGGTAGTCGTCGAGGCGGCGCTGGAGGTCCTGGAGGCGGGCGGCGGTCAGGCGCTCACCATGCGCCGCGTCGCCGACCAGATCGGGGTCTCGGCATCCTCCCTCTACGGGTACGTGGCCAACAAGGAGGAGCTAGTCCAGCTGGTGCTCGACCGGATCATCGAGGAGATCGAGATCCCGCCCGCGGGCGGCGACTGGCAGGACCGGCTCAAGGACTTCGGGCGGGCCATGCTCGCCGTGTTCCGGCGGCATCCGGGGGTGGCCGAACTTTCCCTGGGCCGCGTGCCGTTCGGGCCGAGCATGCTGGCCGCCGGTGAGATCCTGCTGGGCGAACTGCGCTCGGTCGGCATCCCGGACCAGGTCGCCGCGTTCGTCGGCGACCTGGCCGGGCTGTACGTCGGCGCCTTCGCCTACGAGCAGGAGGTGATGCCGTGGCCGGATCCGGCGCAGGACCCGCGGCCCCAGATGGCTGCCTGGCTGGCCTCGCTACCGCCGGACCGGTTTCCCAACACCGTCGCGCTGGCCAGCGTGCTGGTGGCCGGAGAAGGCGACGACCGGTTCGAGTGGGGGATGGACGTCATCATCCGCGGCGTGGCCAGCTTCCTGGACAAGCCGCCCGACCCGCGGGCGCGCTGGCCAGTGCCGCAAGCGCAGCGAGCACCCGGCGGCGCCGCCCCGTGACTGGCCGCCTCGATCCAGCCGGGGCGGCCCAGCGGGGTCAGGCCGGTTGCGGTGGCACCGGGCCGGGACCGTCGGCGACGGGACCGACGTCCGGGTGCCCGGCGTCATCGGACCGCAGGCCCGCGACCGGCTGGCCCTCGCGGCGCCCGCTGACCAGTGGCCCGGGCGCGCGGGCGGCCGCGCCGCCGATCCGGGTCAGCCCGTCGCCGTCGCCGCGCTGCCCCGGCCCCGCCACGGCCAGGCGAGGCCCGATCCGCCCCGTCACCCGGCCGCGCGCCAGGTCGATGACGTCGACCGTGCGGCGGCCCCGCCGCGCTGCGGCACACGCCAGCCGGTCCGCGCCGCTTTCGCGAAGCGCCGGCGCCGGCCCGACGATCAGCGGGTCGGGCCGGCCCACGATTGCTTCGTCCTTCTCCGCGTAGTCCGTGGAAGACAGCACATAACGCAGCGCCTCAAGCCTGGCCCGCTTCTTGTCGTTGCTCTTGACGACGGTCCAGGGCACCTCGGCCTGATCGGTATGGAAGAACATCGCCTCCTTGGCGGCGGTGTATTCATGCCATTTGTCCAGTGAGGCCAGATCGATGGGGCTGAGCTTCCACTTCTTGACCGGATCCAGCTGGCAGTGGATGAACCTGCTCAGCTGCTCGGTCTGGGACACTGAGAACCAGAACTTGATCAGCGAGATGCCGTCGCGCGCCAGCAGCTGCTCGAACTCGGGCGCTTCCCTGAGGAACTCCAGGTAGTCCTCCTGGTGGCAGAACCCCATCACCCGCTCGACCCCGGCCCGGTTGTACCAGGACCGGTCGAAGAACACGATCTCCCCGGCGGCCGGCATGTGCGCGAGATAACGCTGCAGGTACCACTCGGCCTGTTCGCGCTCGGTCGGCTTTTCCAGGGCGACGATACGCGCGCCGCGCGGGTTGAGATTCCCGGTGAATCGCTTGATCGTGCCGCCCTTGCCCGCCGCGTCTCGTCCCTCGAAGACAATGGCGATCCTGCGGCCCGTCGCCTTGACCGATCTCTGCAGCTTGAGCAGCTCGATCTGGAGCGGCTGCATGGCGGAGCGGTAGGCGTCACGGCCCAGCCGCCGGGCGTAGGGGTAGTCCTGGCGCCAGGTCTGCACGGCTGTGCCGTCGGGCCTGACTAGCTTCGCCCGGCCGTTCTCCTTGCGGCTGATGCGCAGGCCCAGCTGATCGGCGAGCCGCTCCAGTATCGCGCCGACGTCGCCGTTAGCCGGCAGGCCGGACACTGGGCTGCCCCGCAGGGTCCTGGTGTCGTCCCGTCTGGCTGCTGGTCATCGGCGGGCAATGTCCTTGAGCTTGGCCCCATCGACCCGGCCATTCCCGGCCCGGGCGTTCTTGGCGCCGCCCGCACCCGGCCGGCGGTCCGGGGCCGGTTCCTCCCTCAGCTCGGCCCACCGGAGCCGGGCATCCTTGCCCATCAGGTCGGCCAGGGCCGCCGAGGCCCGCCCGCCTGCCTCCTGGAGCCCGATGGTCACCTGAACGGCTAGCTGCCCGGCCTGCTGGCCCGCTCCCCGCACCACCTTGTTGCCGTAGGTGTCGAGCACCCGCAGGAAGAGCACCTCGGCCCCGCGCCGGACATTGCTAGCGGCGCCGCACCCCGGCGACGGCCATCGCGAGGCCGGCCAGCGCCACCAGCGGGCCGGCCACCGCCCAGAAGGTGACCCCGGACATGACGCTGCCGCCGAGGTAGCCGAGGCCTTGCAGCCCCCAGACCACGCCCGCGATGACCAGCAGCGCGCCGAGCACGATGAGCAGGCTGTTCTTCATGCCGATGCGCCTTTCGGTGGCGGGCAGGCGGCGGCCGGCCCGCCGGCTGCCGTCATGCCAGGAACGGCCGCCGGGCACCGCGGGTTCAGCCCGGCGGGCGAATCGGTTCGCTCGCGCAACCCGCGGCGGGCCTCAGGCGTCTACAGAACGGCAGTTGCCGGGCACACTAATGAAATGATCCGACGTCTGGCGAGCTTCTTACCCCCTATCACCGAACGCGCGGCGCGCGGCGGCCGGCCAAAGGAGCAGGCATGGGACTTCCGATTCGGCGGTGGCTGACCGGTCTGGGCGCGGTGGCGGCCGGCGCGTGCGTCGTGGCCCAGGGCCCGATGGCGGCGGCCAGCCCGGCGGCGGTGGCCGGCCGCGCGGTGGCGCAGGCCCCGGCGGCGCCCGCGTACGTCCCGGCCGGCCGGGTCCTCAGGCTGGGAATGCGGGGTACCGCCGTGCGGAACCTGCAGCAGCGGCTGGCCGACCTGAAGTACTACCCAGGCAAGATCGACGGCGTGCTGGGCGGGAACACGATGGAGGCGGTCTGGGCCTTCGAGCGGGTCCAGGGTTTCGTCATTACGGCAAGCAACGCTGACGTCGTCGGGGTCGTGGTGCAGCGGGCCATGGCCCATCCGCGTTCGCCCAAGGTCCTGGTGCCGCGGGGCGGCCATCTGCTGCGCGTCGAGATCAACCTGAGGACCGAGGTCCTGGTCCTCTACCACTACAACAAGATCGAGCTGATCAGCCACGTGTCCACCGGCGGCGGCTACTACTACCAGTGCCCGCACAGCACCGCGACCTGCGGTCCGGCGGTCACGCCGACCGGCAACTACCGGTTCCTCAGTTACGCGCCCGGCTGGATTCAGGTCCCGCTCGGCACGATGTACAACTCCTCGTTCTTCATCGGCCGGGCCTACGCCGTGCATGGTGACATCCCGGTCCCCTGGTATCCGGCCTCGCACGGCTGCGTGCGGATCCCGATGGACATCGCCGCCTTCTTCCACAAGCTGGTGAACTTCACCTCCGGTTCGCATAAGGGCACCCCGGTCTACGTCCGGCGCTGAGCCTGGCGCCCGCCGGTCACCAGGCGAAGCAGCCGGTCCCCGCGCACCAGCGGCGGGTCGGCGCGCGGCGTTCTTGCGCCGGCCCGGCCTGACGGCCGCCGGTTCCCCCTGTTGCAGGTGAGTCACGCCGGTCTAGAGTCCCGCTAAAGGCCTATCTATGGCGGAACGGCGTGATGGAGAGTGATGATGCGGAAATTCACCAGACTGCCGGTAATGGCATTGTCGGCGGCGCTGCTGGCCGGCGGCGTCGGCCCAGCCGTCGCGCCGGCCTTCGCGGCCACGTCGCAGACCAGCGCGGCGCCGGTCACCACGCTGACCGGCACGTTCAAGGACGGGGCCACCTACAAGATCGAGGTCCCGGCCGCCTGGAACGGGACCCTGTTCCTGTACAGCCACGGATATGTGACCCCAGGCTCAGCCAACCCCGCGACCGACGTCGGCGATCCGGTGACCGGGGCCTGGCTGCTCGGTCATGGCTATGCGCTGGCCGGCTCGTCCTACGCCACCACCGGCTGGGCCATCCAGCAGGCGCTGCCCGACCAGATCCATACCCTGAACGTCTTTGACCGGAAAGTGGGCAAGCCGGCCCAGACGATCGCGTGGGGCCATTCCCTGGGCGGCATTATCACGGCGGGGCTGATCCAGACCTATCCGCGCCGCTTCAATGCCGCGCTGCCGATGTGCGGCGTGCTGTCCGGCGGCGTCGCGACCTGGAACACGGCGCTGGATGCCGAGTTCGCGTTCCAGCAGCTGATCGACCCGTCCGTCCAGGTCGTCAACATCACGATTCCGCCCACCGATCCGACCGCCAACCTGACCAGCGCCGAGCAGTCCGCGGCCGCCGCGCAGGCTACCGCGCAGGGCCGGGCCCGGCTGGCCCTGGTCGCCGCGCTCGGTGACACGCCCGGCTGGTTCACCCCGTTGTCGCCCGAGCCCGCCGCGAACGATTTCGCCGCGCAGGAGGCCAACCAGTTCGAGTGGGCCTCGCAGGTGACCTTCCCGTTCGTGTTCTTCCTGCGGGCCGAGCTTGAGGCCAGGGCGGGCGGCAACGTGTCCTGGAACACCGGCGTGAACTACGTCAGCGACCTGGCCAAGTCGGCGGACCTGCGCGAGGTCCGCGCGCTGTACCGGGCCGCGGGCCTGAGCCTGGGCGCTGACCTGCGGACCCTCAACCAGGCCCCGCGCATCAGCGCCGATCCCTCGGCGGTCGGCTACCTGGCCAAGAACATCACCTTCAACGGCGAGCTGTCCATGCCGGTGCTCACCATGCACACCACCGGCGACGGGCTGGTCGTGCCCGAGAACGAGCAGGCCTACCGCAGCGTGGTCGGCCGGGCCGGCGACTCCAGCCTGCTGCGCGAGATCTTCGTGCACCGGGCCGGGCACTGCGCGTTCACCCCGGCCGAGACGATCACCGCCGCGCAGACGCTGCTGACCCGGCTCGCGACTGGGCACTGGAACCGCCGGGCCCTGCAGCCAGGCAGCCTGAACACCGCCGCGGCGGACTTGGGAGCCAGCTACAACATCTTCGCGGCCCAGGGCGGGACCTGCCCGGTGGGCCAGCCGGTCAGCGGTGTCTGCCCGACCGCGCCAGCGTTCACTCGCTACCGGCCGGCTCCCTACCTCCGGCCGTTCGACCAGCCCTGACCCGACGCGGGCTCAGCGCCCGCCCGCTGAGCTCATACCGCCCGAGCGCATGCTGCCCGAGCTCATACCGCCCGAGCGCTTGCTGCCTGAGCGCATGCTGCCCGAGCCCGGGCCGCCTACCGGCGGCCCGGGCTCAGCCGTATCAGGCGCCACCACGCCAGCAGCGAGAACACCACGCCGAGCACCACCATCATCCCGGCGTCCAGCAGCCAGATCCCCGGCTTGTGCTGCCACAACGGATCGGTGGTGATGGCCGGCGAGCCGGACGTCGAGGCGGCGGTGGCCGCGGCGGTCGCGGTGGGCGTGGCGGCCGGGCTGGCCGCTGTGGCCGTGGCGGCCGGGCTGGTCTGAGCGCCCCCGGCGGAGTGCTTCTTGGCGTGCGCGGCCGGTTTCGGCTTGGCCGGGGCCGGGGCCGGCTTGGCGGGCAGCTGGATGACGTTGAGATTAGTCGTGGACGCGGCCGCCGCGAACCCCCAGCGTGATGGTGACACCCACGCGATCTGCTCGATCCCGGCCTTGCCGTTGAGCGCGAAGATGCCGCCGGTCAGGACGACCTGGAACAGCACGATCACCACCAGGAGCGGCATGGTCCGCTCGGAGGTGCTGACCATCGACGAGATGAGCAGGCCGAGGGTCATGGACGCCGCGGCCAGCAGGGCCAGCGCGATGAGCAGCTCCACTAGCGGCAGATGGGTCAGGAACGAGCCGGTCAGCGGCATCTTCCTGCCGATGAGCCCGACCGCCACCAGCAGCGCCGCCTGCAGCGCCGACAGGACGCCCAGGATAATCAGCTTGGACAGCAGGTAGGCGCCCGACGACAAGCCCGCGGCCCGTTCCCTGCTGTAGATGACCCGTTCCTTGACCAGTTCCCTGACCGAGTTGGCCGCGCCGGTGAAACAGGTGCTGAGGATGAGGATGAGCAGCAGCGTCCCGATGCCGGTGTTGTCCGGCCCGCGCAGCCCCTGCGGGTCCGGGATTATCCGGATCAGGATGCCGAGGAACAGCGGCAACGCCGCGAGCACCGCGAGGAATACCTTGTCCGAGGCGATCACCGACAGGTACCTGCGGCACAGGGTGGAAAGCTGGGAGAGGCGGTTGCGGGGGGCGGGCGCCGGGGCGGTCTGAGCCGGCCGGGGCGCGGCCAGGTGGCCGTCCAGCTCGGACGCGATGTACCGGGCGTGGTACCCCGAGCGCTGGTACTCACCGGCCCAGTCCCGGCCCGGCTCGGCGTCGAAGGCCTGGAACACCTCGGCCCAGCCGGGCTGCCCGAAATGCTCGAGAGCGAGCTCGGGAGGGCCGAAGTAGCCGATCTTGCCGCCCGGCACCAGGACCAGCAGACGGTCACACAGATCGAGGTTGGCGACGCTGTGGGTGACCACGATGATCGTCCGGCCGTCGTGCGCGAGGTCGGCCATCAGCTCCATGACCGACTTGTCCAGCCCGGGGTCCAGGCCGGAGGTCGGCTCGTCGAGAAACAGCAGCGACGGCTTGGTCAGCAGCTCCATCGCCACGTTGACGCGTTTTTGCTGGCCGCCCGACAGCGCCGAGGTCTTGGTCTCCGCGTGCTTGGTCAGCGAGAGCTCGTCAAGGACCTCGGTAATCCGGTGCTGCCGTTCGGCTTTGCTGGTGTCACGCGGGAACCGCAATTCGGCGGCGTAACCCAGGGCCCGCCGCGCGGAAAGCTGGGTATGCAGGATCTCTTGCTGCGGAACCAGGCCGATCCGGTACCGCAATTCATCGTAATAGGTGTAAAGGTCTCGATTGTCGTACAGCACGCCGCCCTGGGTCGCCGGGCGAATCCCGGTCAGCGCCCCCAGCAAGGTCGATTTCCCCGCGCCGCTCGGGCCGATGACGCCGAGCAGGCAGCGCTCGCCCAGCGGGAAGCTCACGTGGTCGAGCAGGACCTTCCCGCCGGGCAGCTGCACGGTGAGCTCCCTGGCCTGCAGCGAGATGTCACCGGTATCGATGAACTCCTGCAGTTCATCGCCGACCAGCCGGAACGTGGCTGGCCCGATGCTGATGATGTCCCGCTCGGTGACCGGGGCTGAGGTGACCCACTGGCCGTTGACGAAGGTGCCGTTGTGGCTGGCCATGTCCACGATCTCGAAGCCCCGGGCGGTCCTGCGCAGCTCCGCGTGGTAGCGGGAGACGCTCAGGTCAGAGACCACCACATCGTTGTCGGAGTTCCGCCCGATCCGCAGCGTCTTGGTTGGCAGCCGCATGATCGCGCTGGGCTGGCGCACGATGCTCGACGACGGGGCGGGCGTCTCCTGGCCCCACTCGGCCGGGCGCTGCGCGGCCTGCTGCGCGCTGCGGGGCGGCGCGCGTCAGGTGCGGGTGACGCCGGGGCGCCTGCCGGCCGCGGCGGTCCCTGCGATGGCGAGCCAGGTGCGGGTGGCGCCGGGGCATCCCAGGCGGCCGGCCGCGGCGGTCCCTGCGGTGGCGAGCCAGGCGCCGGCGGGGCTGGCGCGGCCGGGCTCTGGGCCGCCCAATCGGCGCGCTGCGCTGGCGATGGCGTGGACACGATGGCCGTGCCCATCGGGCCGGCGGCCGGGGCGGGCGCGGCCGGGGCGACCAAGCAGACGACCGCCGCGCCGTCTTCGGGGTGACCGAGCCGCAACATGCAGGCGTCGGTGATCACGACCCGGTGCACCCGGCGGGCGTCCATAAATGTCCCGTTAGTGCTGCCATGGTCCTCAAGCAACCAGCAGTCCTGCTCGAGCCTGAACACGGCATGGCTCCATGACACCCGCGAATCGTCGACCACGATGTCGGATGCCGGATCACGGCCAATCTTGTAGGCGGGCCCCGCCTGCAGTCTGCGGTCGGACCCCTGCGTCCGGACGACAAGCGCCGGGGCATTCGACGAGACTGCACCCTCGATGGTCATTGGATAACTCTAAGACGTGGCGGGCAAAAGCAGAATCCGCGGCCATGGCGGATACCCGTTCGGGCGGCCTTGAAACGCGATTGTTAGCGTCGGTGGTAATCGCTGGTTGCAGTCAGCAATCGGGCGGCCACGTTAACCGCCCGACGCGGCCGTGCCGCAAGTTGCAGGCGAAAGCGGCGACCCAGATACTGGGAGCGCACCTGGCGGCTTTGTGACTGACCCACGCGATCCCGGAGCTTGCCGATGCGGCTTCCATGGCTTCGGGGAGCATCGGGAATCGTAGGCAGGCGCTGGAGGCGCGGTGAGTGAGGAGTTTCCGTCAGGATCCGGTGAGTTCGCGGTCGGTTCCCAGATAGCCGGGTACCGGCTTGAGGAGCAGATCGGCCGGGGCGGGATGGCGGTCGTCTACCGCGCCCTCGACATCCGGCTGGACCGGCATGTCGCGCTGAAGATCCTGGCTCCCGGGCTCGCCCTCGATGATGCTTTCCGGCAGCGCTTCATCCGCGAATCACGAGCCGCGGCCGCGGTCGACCACCCGCACATCATCCCGGTGTTCGAGGCGGGCGAGGCGAAGGGCGTCCTGTTCATAGCGATGCGCTATGTGCACGGCGGGGACGTCCGCACGCTGCTGGACACCGGCGGCCCGCTATCCACGGCACGGGCCGCTGACATCATCACCCAGGTGGCCTCGGCCCTGGACGCGGCACATTCGCACGGGCTGGTCCACCGGGACGTTAAGCCGGGCAACATGCTGCTCGACTCGACCTCGGGCAGCGGCCGCCAGGATCACGTGTACCTGTCCGACTTTGGGCTCAGCAAGCAGTCCCTCTCGGTGACCGGCCTGACCTCGACCGGCCAGTTCCTGGGCACGCTCGACTACGTCGCCCCCGAGCAGATCGAGGGGCGCCGGGTCGACGGCCGGGCGGACCTCTACGCGCTGGCCTGCGCATCGTTCGAGCTGCTCTGCGGTAGGCCGCCCTTCCAGCGGGACCAGGGCCTGGCCGTGGTCTGGGCGCAGCTATCCGAAGCGCCGCCCTCGCTGCGCGACCGCCGGCCCGACCTGCCCGGAGCCGTTGATGCGGTGCTGGCCAGGGCGATGGCCAAGGCTCCGGCCGACCGTTATCCCACCTGCCTGGCCTTCGCGACCGCGCTGCGCGAAGCGCTCGGCCTGCTGGTGCCAGGCGCCGCGGGCCCGGTGGGCCCGGAGGCTGGTCCGCCGCCCGCCGGGCCGCCGCCCGCCGGGGCTCCGGGCGGCGCCCCGGAACCTCGGCCGCACCCGCCGACCGAGATCTCCGGGCCGGATCGCACCGCCGGAGCTGGGGCCGCCGGAGCTGGGGCGGCCGCAGCTGGAGCGGGCGGGGCAGGCGCGGGCAGGGCAGGCGCGGGCGCCGGGGAACCGGCCGCCGCCGCTGGGCCACCGGCGGGCCAGGTCCCCCCGGCTGACGAGCCCTCGGCGGGCCAGCCCCCGCCGGGCGAGGGTCCAGCCATGGGCGGCTCACCGCGTGGCCAGGCTCCGGCGGGGCCGCCTCCGGTAGGCCAGGGTCCGGAAGCAGGGAGCAGGCCCAGGGCCGGGATCGCCGGGGAGCCTGCGGCCGGGCCGCCTACCGAGGCCGTCCGCCGCCCCCGGTCCACCAGGCCGGGCCTGACCGAGCAGACCCGGTACCCGCCGTCCGGGCGGCCCGGTTACCCGCAGTCAGCTGGCTACGGCGGCTACCCGGAGGCGGCGGGCGGTGGGCCGCGCCGGCGCCGGCCGTGGTGGCGATCGCCGGCCGCGGTCATCATCGCCTGCGTGGTCGTCCTGGGCGCGGCGGGGGGCGCATTCGCGGCGCTGCACGGCAACGGCGGCCACGGCGGCAGCGGTGGCAACGGTGGTGGTGGTGGCACGGCGACCGACGCCGTGCTGCCGGGCTGCGGCACCGCGGTGGCGAGCGCACCACGGCTGGCCAGGGTCCGCACGGCGACGGTGTCGACCGGCGGCCAGCCCTTCGGGGTGCAAGTTACCGCGAACGGCAAATACTCGTTTGTCACGCTCGGCAACTCCATCGCGGTGCTCAAGAACGGCACCTCGCTCGCTCCGACGCAATTCAGCACCTTCTCCGCGCCCGGGGCCAAGCACGGCGCCGCGATCACGCATGACGGCAAGTACCTGGTCGCCGCGGCGAACAGCGGCGCCATCGTCGTCAGCGTGGCCGCCGCCGAGCAGGGCAGCACGTTGCCCATCGTCGGCACGCTCACCAGCCCGTACGGCAAGGGTGCCGTCGAGGTGGCGATCTCGCCCAATGACAAGTTCGCCTTCGTCACCCTGCAAAACAGCGCCGACATGGTGGTCTTCAACCTGGCCAGCGCGCTGGCCAACGGCTTCGGCCCGTCCGACATCGTGGGCCGGATCAAGCTCGGCCAGCAGCCGGTCGGGATGGACATCTCCCCGGCCGGAAACTGGCTGTACGCCACGAGCATGACGCGGACCAAGACGCCCCACCCGTCCCAGGGCACGATCACCGTGATCGACCTGCATCGCGCCGAGGTCAAGCCCTCGGCGGCGGTCAAGTCGGTGGCGCCGGCGGGCTGCAGCCCGGTCCGGCTCCTGGTGTCGGGCGACGACGTGTGGGCCACCGCCAGGGAAAGCAACACCCTGCTCTGCTTCTCGGCCGCCAAACTGCGCACCGACCCGGCGCATGCCCTGATCGCCCGGGTCAATGTGGGCTCGGCTCCGCTCGGCATGGTCATGGTGAAGAACGGCAGCCGGATCCTGGTGGCCAACTCCGACCTTCATAACCAGCCGGGCACGACCGCGAGCCTCGCCGTGATCAGCACGTCGGCGGCGCTGGCCGGAGGTCATGCCCTGCTCGGGGTGATCAGCGCCGGCCTGGTACCCAGGGAGTTCGCGCTCGATCCCGGCGGCCAGACCGTGCTGGTGACGAACAGCAATTCGGGCAGCGTGCAGGCCATCGACGTGGGCACGCTGCCGTGACCGGCGGCGCCCGCCAGGCCCGCGCCGGCCGGGACCCGCGGCCGGGGGCCCGCTGTCGGGAAGGCGCCCCCGCCGTGCCCTGCTCATGTCATAGCATCGGCTCATGAATCGCGCCGGGGCGGCGGAAACCGCCGCACCGCTGCCTGCCCGGGCAGTTGAGTGAGCGGATACCAGACCGCCCGGCCGGGCCGCCAGCCCCGGTCCCGCAGGCGGCTGGTCACCGTCTTGATCGTTTTGGGTGTCCTGATCGTCGTCCTCGTCGCGGTGGATTTCGGTGCGAAAGCGTTCGCCGAGAGCCAGGTGGCCGCGCAGATTCAGAAGCAGGGCATCTCCCAGAAGCCAGCCGTGTCGATCTCGGGTTTCCCGTTCCTCACCCAGGTGATCAGCCGGGATATTCACAGCATGCAGATCTCCTGGCATGACCTGCCCGAGGGGCCGGTCACCTTCAAGAGCATCGATGCGGTCCTCAACGGGGTCCACATCAACTCCAGCTTCAATGGCGCGACCGTCAGCCACCTGACCGGAACCGCCAAGATCACCTTCGGCGAGCTCTCCGATGCGGTCTCGTCCCAGGTGGGCGCGCTTGGCTCACTGGGCGGAGCCGGGCTCACGCTGTCGCAAGCCGGCCCCGATGAGGTGAAAGCCAGCCTGGACCTGCTGATCACGAGCGGCTCCGCCACCTGGCGCGTGACCAGGCTGTCGGGGAACCGTCTCAGCATCCAGCTGGTGGCCAGCAACGGGCTACCCGCCGAGTTGCTCAGCTCGGTGAAAGACATCACGGTGCCGCTGTCCGGCCTGCCGCTGCATCTGCAGATCCAGCAGGTGAGCGTCACGCCGAATGGCATCGTCGGCACGCTGACCGGCCAGAATGTCACCTTCGGCGGCTAGCGCGAACCGGGCCCCGGCGCGGGCCGCTTACAACGACGGCGGCTGGGTGTGACCGAGGCCGGTCACGCCGTCGAGTTGCTCGCGCAGGATGTCGGCCTGTCCCGCGTGCCTGGCCGTCTCCCAGATCATCCGGCCCGCGATCCAGCGCAAGCTGAGCTCAGGGCGGCGCACGGCGCGGTCGTCCAGGCCCGCCGCCGCGACGATGGCGCGGCTGATCCGGCACTCCGTGCCGTAGAAGTCGAGGACCGCCTGGGTGCTCTCGCCGGGACCGATCCGGAACTCGGCGTCCGGATCGGTGTCCGTCCAGGGATAACCTACCTCGCGGCCGGCGAAATTGTCCTGGAACCACCATCGCTCCGCATAGGCCAGGTGCTTAACTATGCCGAGAATACTGGTCGGCGAAACAACCAGCCGGGCCCGCAGATCGTCATCGGAGCAGCCGGCGCAAATGGCCACGACCGCGGCCCGCTGGAGGTCAAGCAGCGACAATAGGGTCTGCCGCTCGTCGGCCGCAAACGGGACATCGGGCAGGTATTCCATATAGGAGTTTTATCCCGCCGGACCGGCCCCGCGCATCAGATCAGGCCCACCGGCGGGGCGGCGGGAACCTCGGGCAGCACGGTGTCGAAATAGGACCGGGCCGCTTCGGTCGTCCCCACGTCCCGGCCCGCCTCCTCCGACAGGTACCAGCGGTGCTCCAGGATCTCGTGAAAGATCTCGGCCGGCGCCAGCCGCCCGCGCAAACTCGCCGGGATCGAGGCCACGACCGGGTCGTACACCTCCTCGAGCCAGCGATTGGCTGCCACGATGTCCGACACCGGCCGGTGGCCGGACAGTTCCAGGTAGCCGCGGAAGCTCGCGATGTCGTTGAGCAGCCTGCAGGCCTGGTTATCCTCAACGTTCAGCCCGGTGCGCAAGAAGAGCTGGCGAGTGTGCTGACCGGACTCAGCGACCTTGGTCCGCACCCGCAGCCGGTTCCCGTCCGGCCCGCTGATGAGCTCCACCTCGTCGGTGTCGAAGCCGAGTTCGTTGATCCGGCGCAGGCGCTCGGCGATCCGGTACCGCTGATCCTCGGGCCGCAGGATCTCCTCGCGGGTCAGCTCCTCCCACAGCCCCTGGTACCGGTGCGCCAGCTCATCGGCGATCTCCAGCGGATCGACCTCAGGCGGCAGCAGTTCGCCCGCCTGCAGGTCGAGCAGCTCGCCGCAGACCCGTTCGGCGGCCAGGTCGATGTCGAACTGCCGCTGGCCGTCGGTCAGCGACGGATGCTGCTCGCTCGTCTCCGCGTCGACCAGGTAGGCCTCCAGGGCTCCCGCATCGAGCCGGAACAGGGTGTTGGACAGCGAGCAGTCGCCCCAGAAGAAGCCGGACAGGTGCAGCCGGACCAGCAGCTGGACCATGGCGTCGAGCAGCTTCTCGGTCGGCTGGCCGCCGCGCGGGTTCGAGAACAAAGCCCGGTAGGTCGTGGAGAAGTCGAGGAATCTGGTGACCAGGATGGCATCGGCGTCCGGGCCGCGGTCGACGACCACCCCGACCACCTCGACAGCGGGAATGTTCAGCTCGGACAGTGCGCGGAGCAGCCGGTACTCGCGCCTGGCCAGCCGCTCGTTGATCGCCTTGAGCGCATAGAGCACACCGCCGTCGGTGACGAAGCGGACGATGTGCCGCGAGATGCCGCGCTGCCGGATCTCGACCAGCCGTTCGTCCTGCCACAATTCGAGCGGCTCGTCCCAGGGCAACGTCAGCAGCCCCGCGGCCTCGTCGGCAGGCGGGCTAAAGACGAACTTCATCGGCCTGTCCGCTCCCTGGCTTTCATCGGGCGCCGGTCCCGGTGCGGCCAATCTGTCGCGTGCCGTTTCAGGTGGGTATGCATCCTTAATGTAGCGTTCGGGCGATCGTGAAGAATTCCGCGATCGCGTACCTCCCGGCGCCGCCCATGGTTCTTTCTTTCGGATCATGGCCGCCGGGCGGGCCAGACCGGCCGCAGGCGGCCTTTCCGGTGGCCGCTCGCCGGCCGTAGCCTGGCCCGGTGACAATTGATCTTCCGCTGCCCGTCCTGCTGTCCGGGCCGCTGATCGCGTTCACGATCGAGTTTGACAATGAATTCGAGCACCGGTCGCCGCATCGGACCACGTGGGGTCCGGCCGCTGGCCCGGGCCCGTGGCTGATGTCGCAGGCCATGTGGGCGAACTTCCTGCAGTTCGCCGCCCCGGACGGGATACCGCTGCGCGAGCTAGCCGACCTGGCCGCGATCACCAACCTCGCCGGCCTGGAGCGGTGGGGCTACGTCGTCGTCCAGCCGGACCCCGCCGACGCCCGGCCGGCGCCGCCGCGCCGCGACTGGATCGTGGCTCCCACGCCGGCCGGCCGCCGGGCCCAGCGCGTGTGGCAGCCGCTGGCGAGCGTCATCGAGGACCGCTGGCGCGATCGCTTCGGCGCGGACCAGATCGCCGCCCTCCGGGCGGCGCTGACCGCGCTGATCGCCCAGTTCGACGCCGAGCTCCCGCCCTACCTGCCGGTCGTGCGGCACGAGCTGTTCGCCCGCGTGCCGGGATTGCAGGCCCGGGCGCCCGCCGTCGCGGCGGGCCGGGAGGCGGACTTGTCCGTGCTGCTGGCCCAGGTGCTGCTGGCGTTCACCCTCGACTTCGAGCACCGGTCCCCGCTATCGGCCGCGGTCGGCCTCGACGCGCTTCGGGTTCTCACCGACGACGGGATACGCGTCCGGGACCTGCCCCGGCTGACCGGCGTCTCCAAGGAGGCGCTGAGCATGGCGGTCGGGGTCCTGGCCCGCCACGGCTACGCCGTGGTGGAGCCCGATCAGGCGGCCAGCCGGGGCAAGCTGGTCCGGCGTACCCCGGCGGGGCGCTCCGCCCAGGACGACTTCGGCCGCTTGCTCGGCGCCGTGGAGCAGAGCTGGCGGACCAGGTTCGGCGGTGCGCAGATCGAGGCGCTCCGCGAGGCGCTGCGCGCCGTGGCCGATCAGCGCGACGACAGCGGCTCGCTTCGCCTGGCCGAGGGGCTGCGGCCGTACCCGGACGGCTGGCGAGCGCAGCCGCCGTTCCTGCGCCAGACCACCGCCGTGCTCGAGGACCCCGCCTCGGCGCTGCCCTGGTACCCGATGGTGCTGCACCGCGGCGGCTGGCCCGACGGCAGCTGAACCGCCCGGCGAGCTGAGGCGCCCGGCGAGCTGAGGCGCCCGGCCAGCCGAACGCCCGGCGAGCTGAACGCCCGGCGAGCTGAACGCCCGGCGAGCTCCGCCCGCAGCCGTCATGCAGGCCATTCGTTGCCGCGCGGCGAGCGCTTCCGGAGATCCCGGCGCACGTCGGAGCCGAGGCGCCGGGTCTCCCTGCGGTTGAGGGCGGCCCCGGCCGCCGCCCCGGTGAGCAGCGGCCCGAGCGAAGTGGCGCTGCGCCCGGCGCGTACGATGAGCCGGCGCTGCAGCTGCCTGCGCAGCGGCGACCCGACCGCTATGACCAGCCCGGCGGGCGCGATGGCGATGCCGCGCCGGTGCGCCCAGGCCTCGACGTAGGCCAGCGTGCGCTCGGTCGCCGAACCTGGCGCGCGCATCCCGTAGACCTCATGCAGCTCGGCGACCAGCTTGATCTCGATGCCGACCAGGGCCAGGGTCTCCACCGCGACCTCAACCGGCGCGGACGGCAACGGCAGCACCATGGCGACCCCGGCGGCCGCGCCCACCGCCGCCGAGGCGCGGGCCGAGCCCAGGATCAGCGCGTCGGCCAGTTCCTCGGTAGACCGCCCGGGAAACTGGGCGCGGAGCTTCTCGCAGTCCCGCACGGGCAGCCGCGGTGCCATCGCGAGCACCTCGGAGGCCAGCCAGCGGCTCCCGGAGACCACGCCCAGCCGGGTCGCCCGGCCGCTTCGCGTGCCGATCCTGCTGATGGCGGCGGTGACCCGGCGGCGGCGTGACGGGGTGGCGTCCTCGCTCAGCTCGCCGACTAGTTCGGCGACCTCGCCGGGCAGCGTTTCCTGGGTCAGTTCTGCCTGGCTGTCTGGTGCGTGGCCATAGTTGTTCATCGGCTAGGGCTACCCGTTCCCGGGCGTGATACGCCAGCGGGCCCGGTTTCGGGCCGTGACCCGGGCCGCTCCGGCCGGGTGCGGGACCGGGACGGCGTCAGGCCGGCTGGTCGGCGGTGCCGCCGCCGCCCGTGGCCCAGGCGGGCGGATAGCCGCCCGGGTGCGCACGGGTCTGCGCGTCGTGCAGGCTGTCGCGGGCCGCGCGGGCCACCGCCTCGGGGGTGACGCCGAACTCGCGGTAGATCGTCTTATAGTCCGCGGACGCGCCGTAGTGCTCGACGCTGATGCTGCGCCCGGCATCGCCGACGATCTTTTCCCAGCCGGTCGCCACCGCGGCCTCGACGCTGACCCGGGCCCGGACTCCGGGCGGCAGGACCTCGTCGCGGTAGCCAGGGTCCTGGGCGCCGAACCATTCCACGCACGGCATCGACACCACCCGGGTCGGGATGCCGTCCGCCTGCAGTTGCTCGCGGGCGTCTAGGGCGATCTGCACCTCGGAGCCGGTGCCGATCAGGATGACCCGAGGCGCCCCGCCGGCGGCCTCGGCCAGCACGTAGCCGCCGCGGGCCGCCCCGGCAGCCGGCGCATAGCCGGTGCTGGCGCCGCGGTCGATGACCGGGATGTTCTGCCGGCTGAGGATCATCCCGGCGGGCCGGTCGTGGTGCTCAATGACGGTCTGCCAGCAGACGCTGGTCTCGTTGGCGTCGCCCGGCCGCACCACGTCCAGGCCGGGCATGGCGCGCAGCGCGGCGAGCTGCTCGATCGGCTGGTGCGTCGGCCCGTCCTCGCCCAGGCCAATGGAATCGTGGGTCCAGACGTAGATGGCCGGCAGCTGCATCAGCGCGGCCAGCCGCACTGCGGGCCGCATGTAGTCGCTGAAGGTCAGGAAGGTGCCGCCGTACGGCCGGGTCAGCGACTGCAGCGCGATCCCGTTCAGGATCGCGCCCATGGCATGCTCCCTGATGCCGAAGTGCAGCGTCCGGCCGTAGGGGCCGCCGGGCCACTCCTTGGTCTGCTTGCCGGACGGGATGAACGAGTCCGCGCCGTCCATGGTGGTGTTGTTGCTCTCGGCCAGGTCCGCCGAGCCGCCCCACAGCTCCGGCAGCACCGGGCCCAGCGCGGACAGCACGGCGCCGGTGGCCCGGCGGGTCGCCATGCCCTTCGGGTCGGCGCCGAAGCTGGGCAGCACGTCGGTCCAGCCTGCCGGCAGCCGCCGGGCCAGCAGCCGGTCCAGCAGCGCGGCCCGGTCCGGGCTGGCCGCCCGCCACGCCTGGAAGCGCGGCCGCCACGCCGCGTGCGCCGCGCGGCCGCGCTCGATGACCTGGCGGGCGTGCGCGAGGACGTCAGGCTCCACGACGAAGTTCTGGTCCGGGTCGAAGCCGAGCAGCCTCTTGGTCGCGGCGACCTCGTCAGCGCCGAGGGCCGCGCCGTGCGCCTTGCCGGTGTTCTGCTTGGTCGGCGCCTGGCCAGCCGATGATCGTGTTGAGCACGATCATCGACGGGCGGCCGGTCTCCTGCTTGGCCGCCTCGATGGCGGCGAGCAACGCGTCGACATCCTCGACATACCCGTCCGGGGTACGCCAGTCCAGGTGCTGAACGTGCCAGCCGTAGGCGGCGTAGCGAGCGGCGACATCCTCGCTGAACGAGATGTGCGTGTCGTCCTCGATGGAGATGTGATTCTGATCGTAGAAGACGATGAGGTCGCCGAGTTCCTGGTGCCCGGCCAGCGAACTGGCCTCGCTGGTGATGCCCTCCATGATGTCGCCGTCGGAGGCGATGACGTAGATGCGGTGGTCGAACGGGCTCGTCCCCGGCTCGGCCTCGGGATCCAGCAGGCCGCGCTCGCGGCGGGCGGCCATCGCCATCCCGACGGCGGCGGCCAGGCCCTGCCCGAGCGGCCCGGTGGTGATCTCCACGCCGCGGGTGTGCCGGTACTCCGGGTGGCCCGGGGTCTTGGACCCCCAGGTCCGCAGCGCCTCGAGATCCTCGAGTTCCAGGCCGTAGCCGGACAGGAACAGCTGGATGTAGAGGGTCAGGCTGGAGTGACCGGCGGACAGCACGAACCGGTCCCGGCCGAGCCACTGATCATCAGCGGGGTCATGGACCATCACCTGCTGAAACAGCAGATAGGCCAGCGGGGCCAGGCTCATCGCGGTGCCGGGGTGGCCGTTGCCGACCTTCTGCACCGCGTCAGCCGCCAGCAGCCTGATGGTGTCGACCGTCCGGATGTCGACGTCCTGCCAGCCGGCCGCGCCGGCTCGCGGCCTGCACAGCGAGGGATCCCGGTACTGCAGGCCGGTCCGGGTGGCGGCCCGGTTGTCGCTGTCCGTGGCGTGCTGCTCGTCCATCGCAATCTCGTCCATTCGTGTCGCGTGGCGTACCGCCGTCGGCCGGTGACCGGCACCAGACATCGTTACCGCGGATTTTCTAACAACACCTGCATCAGACCACATTCCGTGCGCAGGCCGGGCACCCGGGAGCCCGCGCAGACCGCCGGGTAGTCCCTGACGATGTGCCCGCGCTCGGCCAGTTCCTCGGCTCCGCGGCGGGGCTGTCAGGGTCGAGCAGGAGAGACGCTGCCTGCTGGCCGGCCCGCCCTCGCCATCGGCCTCCACGGGCACCCGCCGCATCACCGACCGGTACCTGCCGGGCACGCGCCTGCGCTTGCGGCGTGTCGACCTGCTCGCCTCGCTCCCAGCCCAAGTGCTGACCAAGACACGGCTGAGCGTCCTACTGGAGCTACAGCCATCCACGGCCCTTAAAGATTAGGTACAGTGTCGCGCACACGACTACCATGAGTACCAGGGCGAATGGATAACCGTAGTACCAATGCAGCTCGGGCATTTGCCGGAAGTTCATGCCGTAGATCGTGCCAATGAGCGTCGGAGCGAATAGGATGGCAGCCCATGCGGAGATTTTCTTGACCTCCTCATTTTGTGCCTTCATTTCCTCATTCTGCGCCTGCGTTACCAGCGTAGCGTTGACAGTGAGAATGTCTTGCAGCATCTGCCGAAAACTGTCGACTCGCTCCACAACTGTCGTCGCATGGTCGGTGACATCTCGGAGGTAGCTGCGCAGCTCCTCGTCGATGCCGTGCTTCTCAAAGCCGGCAACCAGCGAGTCCAGGATGCCCATCAACGGTCGCGTAGCCCGCTGAAACTCGACGACCTCACGCGACAGTTCATAGATGCGACGCGACACCCTTGCTTCACCGCGGAACACCTCGGTCTCGATCTCGTCGATGTCGTTCTGCAAACCGGCGACCACCGGCGCGTAACCGTCGACGACAGCGTCAAGGATCGCGTAGAGAACTGCCTCAGGCCCGCGGGCGAGCAGTTCGGGATCCGACTCCATTCGACGCCGCACAACAGCCAGGTCGGGCGTCTCGCTGTGCCGTACCGTAAGAACGAAGTCGCGACCGACAAATACGTGCAGTTCCCCGAAGTCGACCTCCTCGGCGTCGTCCAGGTAACGCGCGGGCCGCAGGACGACGAACAAGGTGTCGCCGTATCTTTCCAGCTTCGGTCGCTGATGCGCGACGATCGCGTCCTCGACAGCGAGCTCATGCAACGCGAATTGCCGTGCCAAGAACATGAGCTGCTCTTCGGATGGCCGATAGAGGCCGATCCAAGCCATACTGCTAGGTTCATCACGGAACATCCGATAGGTATCGGCCAGCGTTTTCGGAGAATGCAACCGACGGCCATCGACATAAATGGCACTGTCGACGAGGGCGGCGGCCTCCGCGACCAAGCGTTCGGGACGCGGATCCATCGATTGTTCGGGAGACTCCGGGTGCCCATGACGGTCAACCCAACGGTTCGCAAGCTCCCGAAGCGGCATCGGGCGCGATGGCCGGTCGGACATGGCAGCCTCCAGGCGAGAATAGGCCCGTCGCCCGCTGACCCTTGCCATCACCAGCGAGAGGGCAAGTAAAACGCGCCGGTGGCGGCCGGTTCCGGCCGCCTGGCGGGCGACACTTCCATCATGATGGTCTCTGCGCTTGCCGCCGCCCTCGACCTACCTCAGCAGGTCGCGCCCGTGCTGCGTCCAACTCCCTTACCTCTATATAGCACCTGGCCAGCGGAGAATACACGCCGCCCTGCCCCGCTTGCGTGGATCTGCCCAGGCAGTAACGCGTTTGACAGCTTCGGTTAGTAGTATTAACGTAACGGTTACTCAAGTTAACCTACGTTCAGGGAGCTGATCATGACACCGCAGACCGTTACCATCCCGCCCCGCGAGCCCGGTGCCGTCACGCCACGGCGCCGGACCATCGTGGCTGTCCCGGCGCTGGCGGGCATCGCCTACGCCGCCTCCTGGGCAGCCGGCCTGTCCGTGGCGCCCTCCTCGACCAGCGTCCGGCCGAGCGGCACCGCGGTCCTGGCCAGTTATGCCGGGCACCTGGGCGCGGGCACCGCGCAGTTCGTGCTCACCGAGGGAGCCGCATCGCTGCTGCTCGGAGTGGTCGTGGTCGCGCTCGGCCGCGCCGGGCGGCGCGCCGGGGCCGGCCGGGCCTCCTGGCTGACGCTCGGCACTGGCCTGGCCGCCGCTGCGATCGGGGTCCTGCAGTGCGGGCTCGGTCTCTACCTGACCGGCTCGGTGGTGCCCGCAGGCCGCGCCGCCGAAGCCGCGGCGCTGACCGACGCGATCAGCCGGCTGGACGGCGTCAAGATGCTGCTGCTCGCCGTGACGGCGGTGGCCGGCACGGCGCTGGCCCGCCGCACCGGGCTGCTGCCGCGGTGGCTGCAATGGACCGGCCTGGCCATGGCTGTCGCGATCATTGCCTCCGGGGTCGGCTATGCGCTGCTGATCAGTTCCCTGGCCCTGGCCGCCTGGGTATCGTTGCCGCTGCTGCTGGTCTGGGTGGCCGGGGCCGGCATACTGGTGGCCAGGCCGGGCCGCGCGGCCCGCTGGTCAGGCCGGTAACGGCCTGCCTCGCGCGCGCCAGGTCCGCCCGCTCTCGCGAAGTGTCCAGGCCCGAGAGGAACAGCACGCGATGCCCCGCATGGGACTGAACCACGACCGGGTGGTCGCCGAGGCCGCGACGGTGGCCGACGAGGTCGGCCTGGACCACCTCGCCCTGGCCACTGTCGCCCGGCGCCTCGGCGTCTCGCTGCCTGGCCTCTACAAGCACATCGACAGCCTCGACGGGCTGAAGCGGGACCTGGCGGTCCTCGGGGTGCGCGAGCTGACCGCGGCGATGTCAGCCGCCGCCGTGGGCCGGTCCGGCCGCGAGGCGCTGTGCGCGATAGCTCAGGCCTACCGCGGCTACGCCGCCGCCCACCCGGGCCTGGCCGCGGCGAGCATCCGGGCGCCCGCACCGGGCGACGCCGAGCACGAGGCAGCCGGCCAAGCGGCCGTCGCGGTGCTGCTCGCCGTGCTGGACGGTTACCGCATCGAGGGCGCGGATGCCATCGACGCGATCCGTTTCCTGCGCGTGGTCATGCACGGCTTCGTCACCCTGGAAGCAGCGGGCGGGTTCGGCCTGCCCCAATCGGTGGACGGCACCTTCGCCCGGATCATCGGCTCCCTCGACGCCGCCTTCGCCGGCTGGGCACCGGAACCAGTGGGCTGACCGGTGCCGCACTACCCTGTGTTGCGGAGTTCTCTCTAGCCAGCCCCGGATCAGCCAGGAGGCAGCCATGCCGTCACGCGTCGAGTCCGTGCAGACCCCAGATGGGTCGTTCGAGCTCCAGGTCTGGCTGCCGGACGCCGGGACCGGCCCGGGACTGCTGCTGATCCAGGAGATCTACGGGGTGAGCGATTACATCAAGGCGGTCGCCGAGGACCTGGCCGGTCTCGGCTACGTCGTCGCGGCCCCGGACCTGTTCTGGCGGCTCAAGCCCGGTCACAAGGCCGCCCACGACCAGGCGGGCCTGACCGAGTCGCTCGAGCTGGCGTCGCGTTTCGACTTCGGCCAGGGCGTCGCGGACGCGACGGCCGCGCTGCACGCGCTGACCGCGCTGCCCGAGGTGAGGGGCGGCACCGGGGTCATCGGGTTCTGCCTGGGCGGCTCCATCGCCTACTTCCTGGCCGCGCAGGCGCAGCTGGACGCCGCGGTCTCGTACTACGGCTCAGCGGTCCACGACAACCTGCAGCTGCTCGCGCAGATCGAGGCCCCGCTGCAGTTCCAGTACGGCGGCAGCGACCCGTACATCCCGCGCGAGCAGGTCGCGCAGGTAGAAGAGGCCGCCGCCGGCCGCCGAACGTGGAAATGCACGTCGAGGAGGAGGCTGGGCACGCCTTCCACAACCGAAAGGCGCCGATGTTCCATGTACCGGAGCCGGCCGCCCGGGCCTGGCAGCGCACCGAGGACTTCCTGAGCCGCCACCTCCCGGTCCGGCACCGCGACGCACCATCGCCCTGAGCGCAGAGGCGGGCCGATGAATCCGCTGTACCACCTCGCTGGCCGGGCGGTCGACCGGGCGATGGGCGTCCCGGCGGCGCCGGCGTCCTATGCGATCCGGCGCGATGTCGCCGTCCCGATGCCCGACGGCGTCGCCCTGCTCGGTGATCATTACCGGCCGGCCCGGACCGGTCGCTACCGGTAGTGCTGATCCGCTCGCCATACGGGCGGGCCGGGTTGGCCGGGATCGTGTTCGCTGCTCCGCTGGCCCGCCGGGGCCTGCAGGTCTTCATCCAGAGCACCCGCGGGACCTTCGGCTCGGGCGGTCAGTTCCGGCCGTTCCTGACCGAGCGGGAGGACGGCCTGGCCACCGTGGCGTGGCTGCGCGAACAGCCCTGGTGTGACGGCCAGGTCGCCATGACCGGGGGCAGCTATCTGGGCCACACGCAGTGGGCCGTCGCTCCCTATGCCGATCCGCCGTTGCGCTCGGTGTCGCTGAACATCACCACCGCGAAGATGACCGCCGCCTTCTACAACCATGGCGTGCCCGGTCTGCAGAACGCGCTGACCTGGACCGGGCTCATCGGTAACCAGGAACGGGGCGGTCTGCACCCCCTCCCGGGCCCGCGGCAGCTGGCCAGGCTCAAGCGAGCCCTGCGGAAGGTCCCGCTGCAGGCCGCCGACATCGACGTGGCGGGCGCGCCGGTGGCCTTCTGGCGGGACTTCGTCGAGCACTCCGGTCCTGGCGATGAGTTCTGGGCGGCCGCCGATCACGATCGCGCCGACCTGACCCGCCTTCCTCCGGTCAGCATGGTGACCGGCTGGTGGGACCTGTTCGTGCCCAGGCAGCTACGCGACTACGCCGCCATCCGGGCGGCCGGAGGCACGGCACGGATCATCGTGGGGCCCTGGCTGCACGGCGAGCCCGGCGAGCTGAAAGCCATTCTTCACCGGGACATCGCCTGGCTGGACCACCACCTGAACGGCGGCCCGCTGCCGGCCGGCGCGCCGGTGCGGGTCTTCCTCCAGCAGGCCGGCCGCTGGCTCGACTTCCAGGAGTGGCCGCCTCCGGACATGGTGCCTACGCCCTACTACCTGCGTGTCTCCGGCGCCCTCAGCCCGGATGCCGAGCCCGGGGATGCGCCGCCCGCGACGTTCGTCTACGACCCGGCGGACCCGACCCCGTCGAAGGGCGGCCCGCTTCTGCAGCCGCCCGGCAAGCAGGTCGACAACGCCGCGATCGAAAGCCGGCCTGACGTCCTGACCTTCACCACCGATCCGCTCGCCGCCGGCCTGGACCTGGTCGGGCCCGTCCGGGCCCGCATCTTCGTGCGCACCGGCCGCCGGTACGCTGATGTCTTCGTCCGGGTCTGTGACGTCGACGATCGCGGGGTGTCCCGCAATATCGTCGACGGCATCCGGAGGCTCTCGCCGCAGACCGTGCCCGCTCCCGACGTCCAGGTCGGCCAGGACGAGGTCCTGGCGGTGGACGTCGAGCTCTACCCGACCGCCTACCGGGTGCGGGCCGGGCACCGGATCCGGGTGCAGATCAGCGGCGGCTCGTTCCCCCGGTACGCCCGCAACTTCGGCACCGGCGAGTCCTTCGGCACGGCCACCAGGGCGCTGCGCTGCCGGTTCGATGTCTTTCACGATTCCAGGCACCCCGCACACGTCCTGCTCCCGGTGCGGCCCGGCTAGCGCGCACTGCGGCTAGCCGCCGCCGGCGCTGAGCACGTTGGTGCGCCCGCGGCCGTTGTGCTCGATGGGCTGCGCGGTTGCGACGGTGCTGGGGCCGAGTGAAGCTGGCCGAGCGCGCCCGACGAGATGGCCGGGACGGCTGGCCTGGATAACGACGAGCCCGCCGACCCGGTGCGGCATTGAGGGAGTCCGGGAGGTCCGCGGAAGAGCAGGATCGTGGCGGGCCATGGCGCCTGCCTTCCGGCCGCCCGGGCCCCGCGCTACCGTGGGATGAGCTGGCCAGGAGAAAGGAACGGCTGTTAGAACGTAGCCGCCCCGCGCAGGGCGGGCCCGCGACGGCGTGGGCCTGGCTCTGGTTGGCGTGTCTGCGCCAGTGTTGATGTAACCGCCGCGACCCCGCGCGGCCCACCCTCCATGCGCGGCCGGCCGGAACCTGTGCCTGCTGGCCCCGGCCGCCGTTCCCGCGTGCAGACTAGCCAGCACCAGCGAGGAAGCGTGATCAGCATGGACCAGTACGAGCTGCTCGAGCGGTACGAGGCGCTCGGCGAGAACGAGGACTTCCTGGCGGCCAGGCCGCTGTTTGAGGCCGAGATCCGGCGGCGGGAGCAAAGCGAGGCGGGCCTGCACGGCCCGGAGGACTCGCTGTTGCTGCGCCAGTATGGCTACCTGCTGGAATGCCACGGCCGGATCACGATCCGGCGGGCCATCGAGCAGTATGAGCGGGCGATCGCGCTCGACCCGGACGCGGACAAGGTCCGGTACCAGTGGATCGGCGCGAAGGCCTCGCTTAGCGAGCCGGAAACCGCAGTTGACCGGCACCGCGAACGGGTCGCCGCCGCGCCGGACGACGTCCGCGAGCTGCGGCTGCTGTCGTCTGCCTACCTCGCGGCGCATGACGACGACGCGGCGGCCGGCGTCATCGCCGCTGGCCTCGAGCTCGCCCCCGGCGACGCGGGGCTTACCTGCGACCGGGGCGAGATCAAGGCCCGCAGGGGCGATCCGGCCGGCGCGCTCGCCGACTGGCGCCGCGCACATGAGCTCGACCCCGAGAATTTCGCCCCGGTCTATTCCAGCGCCTTCCTGCTGGAACGGGAGGGACGGCTGGCCGAGGCGGCCAGGGCGTGGCGTCACATCGTGGACTACGCCACCGAGCGCGGCCGGGAACTGACGGCCGCCTGGCCCAGACAGGAACTCCAGCGCGTGCTCGGCCTGCTCGCCGAGCGCAAAAATCCCGGCGGGTGAGCCGGCCACGTCGACACCAAGGTGCCCCGGCCGGCGCCTCGGCGTCGCAGCGCAATGCCGGAAAAGGTCCCTGGTAATGGCGGACGCCGGGCGCTGGCCGGAGGAGCCCGGCGCAGCGGGCATGATGGATGGACCATGACGCTGACCGACCTGCTGCCGCAGACCGCCGCCCCGGATCCCGTTTTCGACGCCTTCGCGAGCTGGGCCGCGGAACGGGGCCTCGAGCTGTACCCGCACCAGGAAGAGGCGCTGATCGAGATCGTGTCCGGCGCGAACGTCATCCTGTCCACGCCGACCGGCTCGGGTAAGAGCCTCGTCGCGGCGGGCGCGCACTTCGCGGCGCTGGCCCGCGGGTGGCGGAGTTTCTACACCGCGCCGATCAAGGCCCTGGTGTCGGAGAAGTTCTTCGCGCTGTGCGAGATGTTCGGGCCGGACAACATCGGCATGATGACCGGCGATGCCAGCGTCAACGCCACCGCGCCGATCATCTGCTGCACGGCGGAGATCCTGGCCAGCATCGCGCTGCGGGAGGGGCCGGACGCCGACGTCGGCCAGGTGGTGATGGATGAGTTTCACTACTACGCCGATCCGGACCGGGGCTGGGCCTGGCAGGTGCCGCTCATCGAACTGCCCCAGGCGCAGTTCGTGCTCATGTCGGCGACACTGGGCGACGTCACCCGTTTCGAAAATGACCTGACCAGGCGGACCGGACGGCCGACCGCGGTCGTCCGGTCGGCGGAGCGCCCGGTGCCCCTGGTCTTCTCCTACGTGATCACGCCGCTGCACGAGACGCTGGAGGAGCTGCTCGCCACCCGGCAGGCACCGGTCTACATCGTGCACTTCACCCAGGCCGCGGCGATCGAGCAGGCCCAGGCGCTGATGAGCATCAACGTCTGCACCCGCGCCGAGAAGGACGCCATCGCCGAGCTGATCGGCAACTTCAGGTTCACCGCCGGCTTCGGCAAGACGCTGTCGCGGCTGGTCAGGCACGGCATCGGGGTCCACCACGCCGGGATGCTGCCCAGGTATCGGCGGCTGGTGGAGACGCTGGCCCAGGCCGGGCTGCTCAAGGTGATCTGCGGCACCGACACCCTCGGCGTCGGCATCAACGTGCCGATCCGCACCGTGGTATTCACCGCGCTGTCCAAGTACGACGGCAGCACCACCCGGCTGCTGCAGGCCCGCGAGTTCCACCAGATCGCCGGGCGGGCCGGCCGGGCCGGTTTCGACACCATGGGCTACGTCGTGGTGCAGGCGCCCGAGCACGTGGTGGAGAACGAGCGGGCGCTGGCCAAGGCCGGCGACGACCCCAAGAAGCGCCGCAAGGTGGTGCGCAAGAAGCCGCCCGCGGGCTTCGTATCCTGGGGGAAGCCGACCTTCGAACGGCTGGTGGCCTCGGAACCTGAGCCGCTGCGGTCCAGCTTCAAGGTCAGCCACGCGATGCTGCTCGGCGTGATCAGCCTGCCGGGGGACGCGTTCGCCGCGATGCGGCACCTGCTGACCGATAACGACGAGGACCCGGCCGCGCAGCGCAGGCACATCCGCCGGGCGTTCGCCATTTACCGCGCGCTGGTCGCCGGCGGGGTGGTCGAGCGGCTGGCCGGGCCCGACGCCGAGGGCCGGCGCTGGCGGCTGACCGTCGACCTGCAGGACGACTTCGCGCTCAACCAGCCGCTGTCGCCGCTGGCGCTGGCCGCCATCGAGCTGCTGGACCGGGACACGCCGGACTACCCGCTGGACGTGCTGTCGATCATCGAGGCCACCCTGGACGACCCGCGCCAGGTCCTGTCCGCGCAGCTGTTCAAGGCGCGCGGCGAGGCCGTGGCGCAGATGAAGGCCGACGGCGTCGAGTACGAGGAGCGGATGGAGCTGCTGGACGAGGTCACCTACCCGCGGCCGCTGGCCGACCTGCTGGAGGCCGCCTACAACATGTACCGGCGCGGCCACCCGTGGGTCGCCGACCACGAGCTGCGGCCCAAGTCGGTGGCCAGGGACATGTTCGAGCGGGCCATGACCTTCGTGGAGTACGTCGGCTACTACGGGCTGGCCAGGTCCGAGGGGCTGGTGCTGCGCTACCTGGCCGACGCGTACAAGGCGCTGCGGCAGACCGTGCCCGAGGAGGCCAGGACCGAGGAGCTGGCCGATGAGATCGAATGGCTGGGCGAGCTGGTCCGGCAGGTCGACTCCAGCCTGATCGACGAATGGGAGCGGCTGCGCAACCCGGCCGACGTCACCGCCGCCGACCTGGACGAGCGGCCGCCGGCCGTGACCGGCAACGTGCGGGCGTTCCGGGTGCTGGTGCGCAACGCGCTGTTCCGGCGGGTCGAGCTGGCCGCGCTGCGGCGGTATGCGGACCTGGGCGAGCTGGACGCCGACGCGGGCTGGGACGCCGGCGCCTGGGCCAGCGCGCTGGAGCCGTACTTCGATGAGCACGCCGACATCGGCACCGGCGCGGACGCGCGCGGCCCGAGCATGCTGATCATCTCTCCGGAGCCCGGCCGCTGGCTGGTGCGGCAGATCTTCGACGACCCGGCCGGCGACCATGACTGGGGGATCAGCGCCGAGGTCGACCTGGCCGCCTCCGACGAGGCAGGCACGGCCGTGCTCCGGATTATCGACGTCGGCCAGCTATAGCCGGCCAGTTCCCAACCTTGCGGCGCCGCCCCGTCGGCCGGGCAACGTGGCCACCCATGATCGTGGCTATTTGGTGGGGTTCTGGCCCCAGCAAATAACCATGATCATGAGACGGCTTCCTGGGAGCGGCCAGCGTCAGCGACCGAACCTGGACCTGACCATGCCCGCGAACGCGGCCGGTCCGGCGACCGGCCGGAACCGGGCCGAAGCGGCCCGCAGCGCCTCGTCCTGATCGTCGGTCAGGTCGATTTCCGCCGCCGCGACATTGCTCTCCAGCTGCTCGACGCTGGATGCGCCGGGGATCGCGGTCACCGCCGGGTGCCTGATCACCCAGGCCAGCGCGATCTGTGCGGGGGTGACCGAGTGCGCGCTGGCCACCTCTCGGAGCGTCGCGATCAGATCGCTGGCCCGCTCGAGGTTCTCCGGCAGGAAGGCCGGGTTGGCGGCCCGGACCCGGTTCACCGGGCGGTGGTCCCGGTGATAGCTGCCTGACAGCAGCCCCTGCTCCAGCGGGCTGTAGGCAATCACGATCCGGCCATGCTCCTGCGCGAACGGCAGCAGGTCTTGCTCGGGCGCCCGGGCCACGAGGTTGTAGCGCACCTGATTGCTCAGCACCCGGCTGCCCAGCGCGTCCTCGGCCTGCCGCCAGCGCGGCAGGGAGTAGTTGCTGACGCCGACCTCGCGGACCAGCCCGACGCGCTGGAGCGCCCGCATGCCGCGCATGATCGTGCCGTCGCGGATCACCGGGTTGGGCTGATGCACCTGGTAGAGATCGAGCCTGCGGGCGCCGAGGCGGTCCGCGCTGGCCACGGCGCGCTGCTCGACAACCGGGCTGACCGGTATCAGCGGGAAGATCTTGGTGGCGAGGAAGACCGAGTCCAGGTCCGCGCCGAGGGCCGCACCGAGGATCCGCTCACTGCGCCCGAAGCCGTAGAGCTCAGCGGTGTCGAACAGGGTAACTCCGAGCTCAAGCGCGCGGCGGACAATAGCGTGTGCGCCCTGCTCAGCGTAGGGCTGGCCGTAGCCCCACTCCCTGGAACCGAACTGCCAGGTGCCAAGGCCGATCTTGGAGATCTTGGTGGCCGTGTCGATATCCAGATATCGCATGGTTCCAGTGTCCGCCCCGCCGCGCGAGCGGCGTGCCTCGGGCCGGACTTAAGCCGGCCGCCCTAGCTTGCCCGAAATGCACCCGGGCATCTTGATACGAGGGCGCTGCGGCGAGGTTCCGGCCGATCATCGGCCGGGACCGCCGCCTGGCGGCCTGGCGCTGGGTGATCCGCGGCAGCAGAAGGGATGGCGGTGGATGACGGCTGACCGGGATGTGGTGATCATCGGCGGGGGGCACAATGGCCTGGTGGCGGCGGCCTATCTGGCCCGAGGGGGGCTGAGCACGCTGGTCTGCGAGCGGCGTGACGTGCTGGGCGGCGCGGCGGTGAGCGAGCAGCCGTTCGGGCCCGGCTACACCGTGACCTCGTTGTCCTACGTGGTATCGCTGCTCCCGCCCGGGCTGGTCACCGATCTTCAGCTGGCCAGGCACGGCTATCACGTATTCCCGCAAGGTCCCTACTTCGCGCCCCGGGCCGACGGGCGGTACCTGCAGCTGCCGGACGATCCGGCGCAGCGCCGCGCCGAGATCGCCAAGTTCTCGGCCCGGGACGCCGCCGCCTTCCCCGAGTACGAGGCGCATCTGGCCGGCCTCGGCGCGATCCTCGGGCCGATGCTCAATAAGATCCCGCCGCGCCTGGGCTCGCGGCGGCCTGCGGACCTGTGGCGGCAGGGCCTGCTGCTGCGTCACCTGCGCAAGCTCGACGTCCGCGGCACGGTCGATGTCACCAGGCTGCTCACCGGCAGCATCGCCGACCTCATCGAGCGGTACTTCGAAAGCGACGCGATGCTCGGCCTGTTGTCGGTGTCCGGGGTAATCGGCACCTGGGCCGGGCCGCGGTCGGCGGGCACCGGCTACGTGATGCTGCACCACCACATCGGCGGGGTCGACGGCCAGCCAGGCAACTGGGGATTCCCGCGCGGCGGGATGGGCGGGGTCACCGCGGCGCTGGCCAGCGCGGCCCGCTCGTTCGGTGCCGAGCTGCGGACCGGGGCCGAGGTGGGCAGGATCAGGACCAGCGGCGGCCGGGTGACCGGCGTGACCCTCGCCAGCGGCGAGGAGGTGAACGCGACCACCGTCGTCACGACGGTGCACCCGCAGATATCGTTCTTGCGGCTCCTGGATCCCGGGGTACTGCCGCCGGGCTTCCTCGCCGACATCCGCGGCTGGCAGTCGCGCAGCGGCACCGTGAAGATCAACCTGGCGCTGGACCGGCTGCCGGTCTTCACCAGCCACCCCCAGTTCGATCCGCAGGTCCACGGCGGCACGATCGTGCTGGCCGAAAGCCTGGACGACATCGAGAACGCCTACCAGCAGGCGGTGGCCGGGATCCCGTCGCAGGTGCCGTTCGCTGACATCTGCATCCCCAGCGTGTTCGATGACTCGCTGGCCCCGCCGGGCCAGCAGGTCATGTCGATGTTCACGCAGTGGGTGCCGCACGGTTACGCCGACCAGCCGGACGAGGCCGCGCTGACCGCCTACGCGGACCGGGTCATGACCCGGATGGAAACCGTCGCGGCTGGTTTCACCGACTCGGTGCGGCACCGGCAGGTGATCGGCCCGCACCAGATGCAGGAGGAATACGGGCTGGTCGGGGGCAACATCTTCCACGGCGAGCTCACCCTCGGGCAGATGTTCCACGCCAGGCCGGCGGCGGGCTACGCCGACCTGCGTACCCCGGTGCGGGGGCTCTACCAGGCCGGCTCGGCCACCCATGGCGGCGGCGGCGTCACCGGTATCCCGGGCCGCAATGTGGTCCGCCAGATTGCCGCTGACCGGCGCGCCGCCCGCTGGCGCCGGGCCCGGGCCGGTTCCGCATGACGGGCCCGCCATCCTGGCGCCGGCCGCGCTGAGGCCGCCGGGCCCGGTCGGGCGGGACCTTCAGCACTACGGCCGCGGACGGCCCCGGTGTCACGCTGCTGACGGCACCTTCAGCTGATTGGGAAGGGAGGTGCTGAGAAATGAGGCTGACCTGGAAAGATGCGATCACCACCCTGTTCATGGCGGCCATCGTCGCCGTGTACGTGGCATTCCTCAACGGAACGAGCCTCTGGTTGATCTCCAGCGCGCGGGGGGCCGCAGCGGCGGTGTTCGTGCTCGGCGTGGTGGGCGGCTGCGCCCTCAGCTCGGCCGGTGACCTCTACACAGGCACGCAGTCCCGATCGACGCGGGCCTTCGTGGCGCTCGCCACGCTGGGCGGCATCATCGCGCTCGTCGCCGCCGTGCTGGCCATGATCACCGGCGCCACGGCCGCGCTGGCGATCCTCGTGGTGGCCACGCTCGCCCTCTGGCTGATCGCGACGATGCGTCATGCGCTCCCGGCCCCGCCGCCGGCGCTCGACCGGGACACCCATGAGGTTGTGCACCCGGAGACGGCCACCCGGCCGTAGCCGCGCGGGACCCCTCCCCGCCCGGCTCAGAGGCAGCGGACCGGCGGCCGCAGCGCGGGGGTGCGCCGGCGGGCCGGGCTGGCTATCACCAGGCCCGGCGTGGCGTCCCAGCCGAGGATCTGCAGGATGTTCGTCAGCTGCTCGGGGACCTCGTGCAGGACGACCCGGCGGGCCGGGTCGCCGCTGGCCCCGCTGGTCCCGCCGGTCAGGCCGATGATGGCCCGCAGGCCGGCGAGCTCGCAGCGGGCCACGTCGCGCAGGCTGATGTGGACCTCGCGGTGCCCGGCGGTCAGCTGGCCGAGCGTGTCGGTCAGGCCGGAGCGGGTGTGCTCGTTGATCACGCCGGCGATGGCCACGACCGGCGGCCTGCCGGTGCGGGTGATCCGCAGCCGCCCGTCGTCGTAGGCAGCGGGTCGGGGCCGTCGAAGGCGGCGCCGAAGGCGTGCTAGGTCCGCCAAGGTTCTTCAACCTCTTCTCAGAAGTCCTGTCCTGCCCGCCTGGTGCTCGCTATGCTAGCGGCAAGAGCAGGTAATGAACAAGACTTGCAGAGTACTTGAAGAGGATGCGAAGAGCTTAAGATGAGCGGGCCGCCGCTGCGGCCGGTCCGGGCCGCCACCTACCGGCTGCCTGGTACCGGTGGCCACGCTACCGCGGCCACCGGCCGCGACCTGCGGAGCCGACGGCCAGGTAGGATGCCGCAGGTGGACAACAGGGGCCGCGCGCTCTACAGCATCAGCGCCGTCGGCCGCATGGTGGGCCTGCCGGTCGCCACCATCCGGACCTGGGAAGACCGGTACCGGCTCGTCGTCCCCGACCGGAACGTCAGCGGGCACCGGCTGTATACCCGGGGCCAGGTTGAGCAGCTGAAGTACCTGACGGCGCGGATGGCGGAGGGCCTGACCGCCGCTGACGCTCATCGCCTGCTGGCCGAGCAGATCGACAGCGGCCTGCCGGTCGCCGCTGAGGTCGGCCAGGACCGGATCCTGGTGCTGCTGGCCGAACCTGATCCGTATGCCGCCGACTATCAGGAGTACTTCCTCAAGACCGAGGGATTCGACGTCGAGATGGCGCTGAGCGAGGAGGCGGCCAGGAAGTCGCTGCGGGAGACCTCGCCTTCGCTGGCCGTGATCGAGTTGCTCATCTCCGGCGGCTCCGGGCTGAGTCTGTGCCGGCACGTCAAGGAACGCGAGGATGTGCCGGTCATCGCGGTGTCCGTGCTGGAGTGCCGCGATGAGGCGATGGAGGCCGGTGCCGATGCCTTCTTGCTGAAGCCATTGGATCCGCTCCAGCTCGCGTCGACCATCGGGGACCTGCTGGGCCTGAGCGCTTTCCTCCGGCCCCCGGTGCGGGCTTTGTGATGAGCCAGCGGCTACTGAGCGGTCACCGGCCCCTCGACGCGGTCCTCGGCGGCGGCCTGCCTGCCAATGCGATCAGCCTCATCATGGGACGGCCGGGCAGCGGCAAGACCATCCTCGCTCAGCAATACGTATTCCAGAATGCGACGCCAGAACGGCCCGTCCTTTATTTCTCGACCGTTTCCGAGCCGCTGGAGAAGATCGTCCGTTTCGGGCAGGGCCTGAATTTCTTCGACCGCACCGCGATCGGGACGGCGGTGTTGTACGAGGATCTCGGCGGCACCGTTGACCAGCACGGCCTGACCGGCGTTACGGAGCAGATCTCGACGGCGATCAAGGAACGCCGGCCGGGGCTCATCGTGATCGACAGCTTCAAGGCGCTGCATGCCTTCGCCAATGACTACGCCCAGTTCCGGCGGTTCCTGCACGAGCTGGCCGGACGGCTCAGCGCATTCCCGACCGCCAGCATGTGGGTGGGTGAATACGAGGATGAGGAGATCAGCTCCTGCGCCGAATTCGCCGTGGCCGATGCGATCGTCGCGCTGGCCACGGCCAGGACCGGCCCGAGATCCGGCCGGACCCTGGAGGTCAGGAAGCTGCGGGGCAGCAGTTTCTGGTCCGGGCTGCACGCGTACCGGCTGACTGCCGACGGGCTGCAGCTGTTCCCTCGGCTCGCCGATGCACCGATCGAAGAGGACTACTCGCAGGGCGACGTGCGGGCCTCTTCCGGGATACCGGCCCTGGATGGAATGCTGGCGGACGGATACTGGCCGGGCGCGTCGACCCTGCTGGCCGGTCCCACCGGCTCGGGGAAGACGCTGATGGGACTGCACTTCATCTTCAACGGCGCACACCAGGGAGAACCAGGGGTCATCGCGACGCTACAGGAGAATATTACGCAGCTAGAGCGGATCGCGCAGGGCTTCGGCTGGTCGCTGAACGAGCCCGGCGTCGAGGTGATGTACCGGTCGCCCGTCGATATCTATATCGACGAATGGGCCTATGACCTGCTGCAGACGGTCGAGCGGACCGGCGCCAGGCGGATCCTCATCGACAGCCTGATCGATCTGCGAGCGGGCGCCCCCGATAGCACCAGGTTCCGGGAGTTCGTTTACTCGCTGATGCAGCGCTTCGCCAGGCTCGGGGTCAGCACCATGCTGACCTTTGAGATTGCGGACCTCTTCGGAACCGAGCGGCTGTCCGACGATGCCGTCTCGCCGCTGTCCGACAATGTCGTGCTGCTGAGTTACCTGCGGGACCAAGGCTCGATCAAGCGGACGATCGCGGTCATCAAGACGCGCGCCAGCCGTCACGATCCGGCCATCCGCCAGTTCGTCATCGGCGCGCACGGGATCGTGCTCGAGTAAGCACCGGTCAGCGGGCCTCGAAGATGCGCCGCGGGGTGTCCACCAGCATGGCGGTGATCTGCTGCTCGGTCACCCCGTGGTCGCGGAGGTAGGGCAGTACCTCCTCGCCGATGTGCAGGTAGTGCCATTGCGTCATGATCGGCATGATCGCGGGGTCGATCCAGTCGATGTAGCAGGACGCGTCGTGGGACAGCACGATGCGGTCGGCGTAGCCGCGCCTGCACATCTCCACCAGCGTGTCCGCCCGGGCCTCGAACGTCGTCTCGGTGTTGATGCCGAACCGGTCAAAGCCCAGCACGAAGCCGGCTTCGGCCAGCTCGGCCAGGTGATCGCAGTCGGTGGTGTCGCCGCTATGGCCGAGCACCACGCGGCCGGGCGGCACGCCTTCGTCATCACAGAGCACCCGCTTAACCGCCAGCCCGGCCCGGGACGCCGGGTGGGTGTGCACGGTGACCGGCGCGCCGGTCTGCAGCTGCGCCTGCCCGACCGCCCGCATGACGCGCTCGACCCCGGGGGTCAGGCCGTAGGCGTCGATAGCGCATTTCAGCATGCCGGCCCGGACGCCGGTGCCGGCGATCCCGTCGGTGATGTCCCCGACGAACATGTCCACCATCGGATCGGGTACCTCGGTGCCGAGCGCCTCGTTCAGGGCCGGGCCGCGGTAGATGAAGAAGAACGGGGCGCTCTCGTAGGTGTAGATGCCGGTCGAGACGATGATGTTCAGCTCGGGGACCTGCGCGGCGACGCGCTGGATCCGCGGAATGTAGCGGCCGAGCCCGACCACGGTCGGATCGACGATCGTCTGGACGCCCTGGGCGGCGAGCGCGGCCAGCTTGCCGACCGCGTCCGCGACGCGGTCCTCCTCGCTGCCCCATTCCTGCGGGTAGTTCTGCTGGACGTCGGTGGTGAGGCTGAAGATGTGCTCGTGCATATAGGTCCGGCCCAGGTCGGCCGTATCGATAGGGCCCAGGACGGTCGGCACCTGGCTCATGGCGGACTCCTCGCCTTCGGGCGTCACTGAGGCTGACCGGGCTAGTACATCGGACCCCGGGTCCCTTGTCATCAGCGGGCTAAGCGCCGATCATCGGTGCATGGCCTGAGCAACGGCGAGGTGGTCATGACTGCGGTGGTGCAGGGCGAGCTTGTCGCACGGGAAAAGGCCAAACTGCGCAGGGTCCTCAGGCGTTTCGACCTGGTCCTGTTTACCGCGTGCGCCATTGTCGGGCTGGACAGCGTGGCCTTCGCCGCGGACGCCGGGGCCCAGGCGATCGCCTGGCTGGTGATCTCACTGGCGCTGTTCCTGGTGCCCTACGGGATGCTGGTCGCCGAGCTTGGCTCGGCGTTTCCCGTGGAGGGCGGCCCGTATGAGTGGGCGAAGATGTCGTTCGGCAGGCTGGCGGGCTCGGTGACCGCCGTGCTCTACTGGCTGTCGAACCCGATCTGGGTCGGCGGGACGCTGGCCGCCACGACCATTGCCACGCTGAACGACTTCGTGCTGCGCAAGCCGCTGGGCACGACGGGCGAGATAGTCATCGGCCTGATCTTCACCTGGCTGACCGTGGGCACGGCCATTGTCGCTTTCCGGTACGGGAAGTGGCGCCCAACATCGGCACGTTCGTCAAGATCGGCGTCATCGCGATCTTCGCGATCCTGTTCATCGCGTTCCTGGTCCAGCACGGCCGTCCGGCCGGGGTATCCACCGCCGCTGACCTGAAGCCATCGGTGAACGGCTTCCTGACCGTCATCGGCGTGCTGGTGTTCCTGTGGGTGGGCTTCGAGCTATCCAACGGCGCATCCGAGGAAATGCATAACCCGCAGCGGGACGTGCCACGGATGATCGTGCGGTCCGGGGCCCTCGGCGCGGTGCTGTACGGCCTGGCCATCGTGGGCATCATCCTGGTGATCTCCAAGGCCAGCCTGTCCAGCGTGTCGGGCTTCACCGACGCCTATAAGGCGGTGGCGGCCGACCTGCACTCGCACGCGCTGGACGTGACATTCGGGATCCTGATCATTGTGACCCTGCTCGGCAGCGGCTCGGTCTGGCTCGAAGGCGCTGATCGCACGCAGGCCATCGCCGCGCTCGATGGTGCGGCCCCGGCCTGGATGGGCAGGTTCGCGAGCTTCGGGACGCCGATCGCGGTCAACCTGATGTCGGGGGTGATCGCCTCGGCGTTCGTGTTCTTCGTGTTCCTGATCACGAAGGGCAGCCTGGCCAATTTCTTCTCGGTCATGATCGCGCTGGTGATCTCGACCACCTCGCTCAGCTACGTGTTCGTCTTCCCGGCCCTGGTCAGGCTGCGGTACAAGCATCCGGATACACCGCGTCCCTACCGGGTGCCCGGCGGAATGGCCGGAGCCTGGGTCGCCACGCTGATCACCGAGTTGTTCGTCCTGGTGACGGCGGTCACGCTGCTGTGGCCAGGCGCGATCAATGCGCTGTTCGGGCAGTCCTACTCGGTGGAGAGCAGCTGGGGCGTGTCCCGGGTCTTCTTCGAGTCAGTCACCCTGGGCGCGCTGGCGGTCATGGTCGCGATCGGAGTGGTGTTCTGGGCCATCGGCGCCGTCAACCGGCGGCACGGCCTGACCGGCGAGACCGAGCTGTTCACCGCGGGCGCGCCAGTGCCCGGGGGCCCCGGGTAGCAGCATGGGCGGATTGCTCAATCGGCCGTATCGGGCGGCCTGCCGCCGACCCGGGTGACGATTTCGCTGGCGAGATCACGGAGTTTCATGTTGCGGTTGTTCGAGGCCCGGCTGAGCGTGGCGAACGCCGCCTCGGCGGTGCAGCGGGACTCGGCCATGACGATGCCGATGGCGTGATCGATGACGGCCCGGGAGCGCAGCGCCTGCTCGAGCTGAGCGGCCAGGTCGCGGGCCTGCGAGTAGCGGGTGACCACCACGATGGCCGCGGCGGCCGGCGCGGTCAGCAGCGAGACCAGCCCTTCATCCAGCTGGTCGAAACCGTCGGGTTCGTGGCTGGACAGATTCAGCGCGCCCAGCGGGCGCCCGCCGAGGCTGAGGCCGGCGGCCAGGTAACTGCGCAGCCCTAGCTGCGTGGCCAGGCTGGTGAAGTCCGGCCAGCGCTGTTCGGCTTCGGCCAGGCTCCACCGGTTGACCTGCTGATGCCGCGCGGCATCCAGGCACGGGCCGTCATGCAGAAGGTACTGACGGCGGTCCAGTTCAAGGGTTTCCTCGTCGGTGGCGGCGTAGGTGCTGGGGTGGCCCTGGTCGTCGAGCACTGTGACACTGGCCGCGTGGCAAGCGGGAACCGACCGGAGAGCGAGCGCCAGGATGCTCGGCAGCGTGTCGCGGACCGACTCGTCCTCAGTCAGCGTCCGGCCCAGCTCGGTGAGCGACCTTACGAGTTCCTCGTACCGCTCCCCGGGCAGCTTCGGCAGCTGGGCCGGCTGCTTGTCGTCTGCCACCATGTCGTCTGCCACCATGTCCCCTACATGCTGGACCGATGCGGCGATCCTCCCTCACCCACGACGCCATGACAGCGCGAGCGGCGTGCCTGCTTCCAGACACCGGCCTCAAATTGTGCCATACCTGAGCAGGCTCGCCGCCCGGCCCGGCCCGCGGATAACCGCGGGTCCGGGCGAGCCCGCAGGATCGCAAGGCGGCCCCGCGCCTGGATGGCCGGAATGCCGAGGACCGCGGCGATCACGTCCCAGCCCAGGCCGACCTGCTGGGCCCCGTTCAGCAGGTTGGCTTCGAGCCGGTCGAGATGCAGGCGCACGTTGCCGAGCACGACGAGGGCCGCCCCGAGATCGAGCGCGTCCGCGGGGAGCGCCGCGGCCTCGCGGGCCCCGCCAGCCACCGACATCACCATCCGGAGGTCGTCCACCAGGTGACCGGGCAGCTCCCGGGGATAGTGCCCGCCGGCCGTCAGGAGACGAGCCGCGAGGCGGTTTCGCGCGCTATCTACGACTGCCGGGTCCGCGGCAGCGAATTCGTCACGTACGGCGAGCTGACGCACCGGGTCCAGGGGCGGTTCGCCGTCGTTCAGATCTGTGAGCATCGCTGAACTCCTACTGCCACGAACGACAGAAGTAGCCGCGCTGCTGGACTACATTCAGGAATGCGCGTATAGCGCCCTGAAAGTATCGGCGCGGCGCCGCGCCCAGTCAAGCTACTCTCAGTAGTTGTGGGCCGGAAGCCATCGTCACTTGACCACCGGGTGGCGGCCGCCGCCGAGGCTGCGGTGACCCGCCAGAGGTTCGTCGCGCCCGTCGACGTGCTGACCGGGCTTGGCTGGCTGGCCGGCGCTCAGCTCGAAACCTGGCGCCAGGGCCGCGTCAGCGACCTGAGCACGCTATTACCGGTGCCCGCCGAGAGGCTCGCGGAGTCGCTGGAGTACCTGCAAGGCTGGGCCGGGCGCCAGGGCCTGGTGCCCAGCGAGATCACCTACCTGGCCGCCGCCCGGGACCGCCGCCCGCTGCGTTTCACCCGCAACGGCGACCCGGTGCTTGAGCGCGCCTGCCGGACACACTGGGTAGCCGCCGACCTGCCGGAGCCCCAGCGCGAGCGGCTCGCTGAGCGCCAGAGCAAGCCGCCCGACCTGATCGTGGTCATGCCCGTCAAGGACTGGGTCTGTGCTGAGTGCGGCGACGAACAAGGCGACTTGCTGATCATGGACAGCGCGGGCCCGCTGTGCCTGACCTGCGCCGACCTGGATCATCTGGAGTTCCTGCCGGCCGGCGACGCCGCGCTCACCCGGCGCGCCAAGAAGGCCAGCGGCCTGTCGGCGGTCGTCGTCCGGTGGAGCCGGGCCAGGAAGCGGTACGAGCGACAGGGAATCCTGGTCGAGGAACCGGCCCTGGAGCAGGCGGAACGGGAATGCCTCGCGGACCAGGCGGCCCGGGCGCGCCGCCGTGAGCGTGACCAGGAGCGTCGGGCCCGCGAAGACGTCCTGTTGCAGTCCCGGATGGCGCAGGAGATCGTCCGGCTGTTCCCCGGCTGCCCGGCCGAGCGCGCTGCCGCGATCGCCCGGCATGCGGGCTTGCGCGGCAGCGGCCGCGTCGGCCGCTCCGCCGCGGGCCGGGCGCTCAGCGAGGACGCGGTCACCCTGGCCGTGGTCGCCTCGGTGCGGCACGAAGACACCGGCTATGATTCGCTGCTGATGTCCGGCCTTCGCCGGGAGGTGGCCCGCGACAAGGTCCGGGCCGCCATCGACCAGGTTCTCGCGTCCTGGGGCGCTCGCTAGCCGCCTGCCGAGTTCTCACCACCGGGATCTGGCCGCGGGACGGGCCGCACTCGCGGCGGCTGGCTGACCCGCGGGCGGGGCGGCCGGTCATAGCGCACGGTGGCCCGGGCGGGCACACTGGTCACTGTGGAGGCGCGCGAGGTCCTGGCGAGCCTGTCGAGGTCGTACCTGTTCGAGGGCATGTCCAGCGCGGACCTCGAACCACTCGCCGCCGCGGCGACGACGCGGCGCTTGGTCCGCGGTGAGTACGTCTGTCATCTGGGCGACCGGGCCGACGAGATCTACGTGGTGCGCTCCGGGGAGGTGAAGGACTCGGTCGTTGACGCGGATGGCTACGAGCTGATCCACTTCGTGCACGGACCGGGGATGACGTTCGGTGAGCCCGGATATTTCGCCGTGGAGCGCACCCGCATCGTCGAGGTCATCGCGGTCGCGCCGGCCGAGCTGATCCGGCTGGACCGGCGGGTGCTGGCCCCGTTCATGGAGCGGCACGTGAACGTGAAGGATCGGGCCCTGGAGGGACTTGCCTCCAACACCAGGTGGCAGACCACGATGATCTCGTCACAGGCCAAGCGACCGCTGGCCGATCGTCTCTTGCTGCGGCTGCTCGAGCTCACCGACTCCAGTCCGCAGCGGGTATCCGGGCTCCCCGCCACGCCGAAGATCTCACAGTCCACGCTGGCCGCCATGATCGGTGTGAGCAGGGAGAACGTTAACCGGGCCGTGGCTGAGCTCACCGCGAGCGGGCTGATCCGCCATGATCGCGGCCGCTACCTGCTGCTCGATGAACAGCGGCTGCGCCGTCAGGTGGCCAGAGACTGGCCGCTGGCGGGGCGCCGGGACCGGCGGTTCGGCCCGTAGCAGCCGCACTGTGCTGCCACGTCACCATGGCGCCGTGATCTGGCGTCATAGCGGGGGGCAGCGGAACGCCGGAGTATTGCTCAGGTACCGGCGAATCGAGGGGGACCAGATCATGACCAGAACTGAAACCGCGCCGCTAGCCAGCTCGTTCACGAACGCCCTGGCTGGCCCCGTCATCACGCCAGCCGATGAGCGCTACGACGCCGCCCGCGCCGTCTGGAACGGCGCCGTCGAGGCCAGACCGGCGCTGATCGCTCAGTGCCAGACCGCCGGGGACATCGTCGCCGCCGTGAATCTCGTGCGCACCCGCGGATACCGGTTCGCGGTGCGGGGCGGCGGCCACAGCGTGGCTGGCCTCAGCACCTGCGACGACGGCGTGGTGATCGACCTGTCGCTGATGCGCGCGGTCACCATCGATCCCGCGGCGCGCACGGCGACCGTGGGGCCCGGCGCGACCTGGGCCGACTTTGACGCGGCGGCGGGCGCGCATGGCCTGGCGACCACCGGCGGCCTGGTCTCCACCACCGGCGTGGCGGGCCTGACCCTGGGCGGGGGCATCGGCTGGCTGCAGCGAAAGTACGGACTGTCCTGCGACAACCTGATCGCTGCCGACCTCGCGACCGCGGACGGCGAGATCGTGACGGTGAGTGAAGCCGAGCATCCCGACCTGCTGTGGGGGCTGCGGGGCGGCGGCGGCAACTTCGGGATCGTCACCAGCTTTGTCTTCGCGCTCCACCCGGTCTCGACGGTGCTCGGCGGGCTGATGCTGTTCCCGCTGGAGCGCGGCCAGCGGGTGCTCAGCGTGTTCCGTGACTGGGCGGCGGAGGCTCCCGATGAGGCGTCGATGCTGGCCGCGATCCTCACCGCGCCGCCCGAGCCGTTCGTGCCGCCCGAACTCACGGGGGCGAAGGCGGTGGCGATCCTGGGCTGCTGGTGCGGCGAGGAGGAGACGGGGGCCGCGGCGCTTGAGCCGCTGCGGCAGCTCCATCCGGCCGCCGATGTCTTCGGCCCGATGCCTTATGTCGCCCTGCAGGGGATGCTCGACGCTGGCGCCCCGGCCGGGTTGCGCAACTACTTCCGCGGCGGCTATGCCGCGGAGCTGAGCGACGACATCATCGATATCGCGCTGGCGCACGGCGCTGCGCTGCCCTCGCCGATGTCACAGATTCACTTCCATCAGATGGGCGGCGCGGTCGGGCGGGTGGCGCCGGAGGCGACGGCGTTCAGTGGCCGCGACGCCGGCTACACCTACAATCTGGTGTCGACGTGGACTGACCCCGCAGAGGATGCGCGGCACATCGCGGCCAACCGCGAGCTGGCCGCGGCCCTGCGGCCGAGCTCGCAAGATGGTGCCTACGTGAACTTCCTGAGCGAGACGCGAGACGACCCGGCACCCGCCGCCTACGGCCGGGAGCTCTACGAACGGCTCGCCCGGCTGAAGCGCCAGCACGACCCCGCCAACCTGTTCAGCCGCAACCAGAACGTGCGGCCCGCGCGATGAGGCCACCGGCCAGGTTCCTGATCGCGACCTGGGACGGCGGCGGTAACACCATCCCCGCGTTCAACCTCGGCTCGCGGCTGGCCCGCCGCGGTCACCGGGTGCGCATGCTCGGCTGGTCGTCGATGGCCGGGCACGCCGCGGCGGCCGGCCTGGAGTTCACGCCGTACCGGTCGGTGCCGCCCTGGCCACAGGACCTCACCCAGGATGACGGCTGGGAGCGCCTGGTGCCATTGCTGCACGGGCCGGCGACAAGGGATGAGATCCGGGCCGAGGCAGCAGCCTTCGCGCCCGGCGTCCTGATCATCGACTGCATGCTCGGCGCGGGCTTCGACGCGGCGCGGCAGCTCGAGCTGCCTACGGCGGTGCTGGTCCACGTGCTGTACACGCCGTTCGCCAGCGCCTGGGGAGATCAGGTCATGGGCACCAGCGTGGCGGGCCTGCTGGCGCAGGCCGACCGGGTGCTGGCCCTCGTGCCACCCGGGTTCGACGAGCCCGGGCCGCTGCCCGCCAATACCAGCTACACCGGACCCGTCAGCCGCCCGCTGCCGCGACGATCACCCGGTCAGCCCGGTGGTCCCGATGCCCGGCTGCTCACCAGCCCGGGCGACCCGTGGGTATTGCTCAGCCTGAGTACCACCCGGCAAGGCCAGGCCCGGGCGCTGCCGCGGATGCTCGCCGCCACGGCGTCGCTGCCGGTCCGCGTGCTGCTGACGCTGGGTGGCGCGGTGCCTGCCGACGCCATCGATTGTCCGTCCAACGTGACGGTGTGCGACTTCATGCCGCATGAGCTTGTGCTGCCGCACATGGCTGCGGTCATCTCACACGGCGGCCTTAGCACGATCATGGCCTCCCTCACCGCGGGGATTCCGATCCTGTGTATTCCGCAGGGCCGGGACCAGCCGCTCAACGCCGCCCGGGTGGCGGCCTGCGGCGTCGGGCGGGTTGCTCCGGCCGATTCGACCGCGGGCGAGATCGCAGCGGCCGTCGACGGCCTGCTGCGGGACGAACCGGCGCGCGGCGCCGCGCGCCGTCTCGCGGCCACGATCGCGGCGCTCGGCTCGGGGGAACGCGCGGCCGATGAGATCGAGAATCTGGCGACTGGTCAGTCCGCGCACAGCTGCGCATGCAGGACGTCGTAGGTCCACTGCTCCCATTGGTCCGCGGTCCAGCCGCGGTCCCGCACGTACACCAGGTAGAGCTCCGGGCTGAGGACGCCGTAGAGCACGTCGGCGGCGTGCTCCGCTGACCCGCCGGGCCGGGCTCCTGGCTTGCCCACCAGGGCGTTCGCGGCGGCGGCCTGGACGATGAATCGCGGGTCGACGTCCTGTCGCCAGAGCCCGGCAATCTCCGGGTCGGTGGCCGCGGCGGTGCGGAGCACCTCGCTGATCGGCGCGGCCCGCACCATGATCTGCCGCACGCCCTGCACGTGCGCCCGGAGTTGCTCGGCCGCGCTGGGCGCGGCCAGCGCGGCGCGGAACCAGGGCCGCTCCATCGTCGCGACTGGCTCATCGTCGCCCGCGACCGAGGTGTCGACCACCTCCTTCAGCAACGATCGCTTGTTACCGAAGGTGAAGTAGATCGTCTGTACGGCGACACCGGCCCGGGCCGCCACGTCCTGCAGCGTGGTCGCCCCGTAGCCCAGCTCGACAAAGAGATCACGGGCGGCGGCCACCATGCGGGCCCTGGTCTGCCGGGCTCTGATGGCCTGCTTATTGTGTTTGACATCCGTCACGACTAGAGCGTAGCACTAGAGTATCACTTTAGAGTCTAACTCTAGGAGGAATCGAGATGGCTGTCATCAGAACGACTCGCTTCACGGTCGACCCGGCCCAGGCCGATCAGCTCATCGCCCGGCGTGCCGAGCTGATCAACGAGGTCAGGGCCGGATACCCGGGACTGGCCGAAGCGCGGCTGGCCAGGGTCAGCGAGGACACCTGGATCGACATGTGGCGCTGGGACTCGGTCACGAGCATGGAGAAGGCGCTGGCCGCCGCGCCCACGCTCACCACGGCTCCGGCGGCGTTCTCGCTGACCGGGGACCTCACCGCGGAACAGGCCGTGCTCATCGACGAGCGCTAGCCCGCCCAGACCGGGACCACCGTCAAGGTGAGTTCTCCAGGACTGAGCGCCGGGGCGTCTTCGGCGTCATCCGCGCGGCCGGCCACGAGCAGGGCGGCCAGCGGCGGGCTCATGTATCCCTCGCCGCTGGCCGATGCCGCGGCCTGGGCGGCGGTGGACGCCGGGCCCTTGCGCCGGTTCGACCCCCGAACCCGGGGATCGCAGATTGCGGGTCAATGGGGAAGGATCTGCCGTTAACGATGACTAGCGGCTATTCCGGCCATCAGGGCGGCAAACCAATGCCGACGGGCAGGCAGGCCGGCGCTCCGCCGTTAGGGAGCAGGCCTGAGAAGGGTTCAGCCTGGCCGCCATCAGCGACGCCGCATGCACCGGCCGCTGATCTGGCCGGTGCTGGCCGGCGAGCCCGGCGGCCTGCTGATCGAGCGTGAGGATCTGGACGGGGACGAGATCCTCACGCGACCGCTCATCGCCGCCGGGAGAGGAGCCGCCGGGAGAGGAGGAGTACGTCATGTCACCGGGCGGCTGACGCGAGCCCGCGCGCCAGCCCGCGCGCCGCCGATGCGTAGTGTCTGGCTTGGCGGCTAAGGACGCGAATCTGGAGGACAGGTGGCCACGGTGCTGCGGGTCTCCTCCCGTAACGCTCGTTTCCAGCAGTGGGAGGCCCTGCTCGGCAATCGCGGCAAACGGCAGCGGGCGGGGGAGTTCCTGGTTCAGGGGGTGCGGCCGATCTCGCTAGCGGCGCGGGCCGGCTGGCGGTTCCGCGCGCTGATCTACGACGCCGAGCGCCCGCTGTCGGAATGGGCGCGGCACCTGCTGCGTGACGTGGACGCGCCCCAGGTGGCGATGGCGCCCGGCTTGCTGGCCGAGCTCGGCGAGAAGGCCGAGGGCAGCAGCCCCGAGCTGGTGGCGGTCGTCGAGATGCCCGGCGACGACCTCAATCGGCTGGCGGTGGGCGCCAGTTTCCTGGGCATCGTGCTGGACCGTCCGGCCAGCCCGGGCAACATCGGCAGCATCATCCGCTCAGCGGACGCCTTCGGCGCGGACGGGGTCATCGTCACCGGCCACGCGGCCGACGTCTACGATCCCAAATGCGTGCGGGCCAGCACCGGCTCGGTATTCGCGGTGCCGATTGTCCGTAGCCCATCGCACCGCGAGGTGACCGAGTGGCTGTCGGCACAGCGCGCGCTCGGCTATCCGATCGTGCTGGCCGGGACGGATGAGCACGGTGACCGGGACGTGTTCGATTTTGACTTCACGCAGCCCACGCTGCTGCTGGTGGGTAACGAGGCCGCTGGGCTGAGCAAGGTGTGGCGTGAGCTCTGCGACACCGTGGTCCGCCTCCCGATGACGGGGGCCGCGAGTTCCCTGAACGCCGCGAGCGCGGCGACCGCGGTGTTGTACGAGATCGCCCGCCAGCGCATCCAGGCCGGCAGGCAGCGCGGTTAAGATGGCCCGCACCCGGGCACGCCAGGGGACACGTCATCCCCCTCGGCTGACGTGTCCCCGGCCCGGCCTGAGCCGGCCGTGCTACATCGGGATGGTCTCGCCGACTTCCACGCCGCCATCGTGCTGCAGGCCTGGGCAGCCCTTGGCCAGCGCGACCGCCCCTTCGAGGTCGTCGGCGTTGACGAGCACGTAACCCGTCAGGACGTCGCTCCCGGTGCCGCTACTGGCTGCGCTGCCGAGCGCCGTTACCCGGCCCACCCGGTGCCCGAAGTCGGCGACGCTGCCGCCGATTTCCTGGAACCACTGACCCCAGGCGGCTTCCTCCTCGGCGCTGGCCGTCCGGTCGCTCCGGCCGCGGAAGGACAGTACGAAAGTGGACATCGATCGCTCCCTTCTCCGGTGCCGGCCGTCCGGCCTGCTCTACCCCTAACGACGGCCGGCCAGGGCGCGAATCGACAGCGGACGTCCGGGACCTGGCCGACGTCCGGCGCACCTGCGGCAGATCACGACGTCCAGGGCGACCGGGCAGGCGCGCCGCTAGCGAGCGCCGTGGGATGCTGCGGGCGTGCCAGAACTTGAGGAGCTACGTGACCGCATGCGGCGGTTCAGCGCGGACCGGGACTGGGGAAAGTTCCACGACCCGAAGTCGGTCCTGCTCGCCTTGGTGGGCGAGGTCGGGGAGCTGGCCGAGCTGTTTCCGTGGCTGCCCGCAGCCGATGCCCGGGTTCTTGCTGAGGCTGAACCGCTCCGGACCCGGGCGGGCGAAGAGATGGCAGACGTGCTGCTGTACCTGGTGCTGCTCGCAGATGTCCTCGGCGTTGATCTCGCTGCCGCTGCCCGTCGCAAGCTGGCCGACGCCGAGCGCCGCTTCCCCGTTGACCAGGTCGCCGGCCGGGCACCGGAGTGATGTCCGTACCACGCGGGCCAGCCTCGACCGGATCCGGCCCGGCAGCTTCAGCGGGTGAGGGCGCTGTCGGCGGCGCCCGCATACAGTTCGGCAGCTCGCCAGCAGTACCAGGCCAGCACCGAGCGGTAGGGCCGGTACGGGTCTCCGAGCGGCTCGAGCTCTTTGGCCGTCGGCATCGGGATTCCCCACGCCAGCCCGAAGCCCTTCCGGACCCCGAGGTCGCCAGTCGGCCACACGTCCAGGCGCCGCAGCTGGAAAATCAGGAACATCTCCGCTGTCCACTTCCCGATTCCGCGGACGGTGGACAGCCGCGTGATCACCTCGGCGTCGCTCTCGGCCCGCAGCCCGGCCGGGTCGAGCACCACCGTGCCATCCAGCACCTTGGTCGCCAGGTCCTGCAAGGACGCCGCCTTGTTGCCGGACAGGCCGACGGATCGCAAAGTGGTCGTCCGCAGCGACAGCAGCTGCTGCGGAGTGACCTGGCCGCCCAGCGCCTCGATCAGGCGGCCATGGATGGCGGCTGCCGCGGCCCCGGCCAGCTGCTGGTAGAGGACCGACCGGACCAGCGCCGCGAAATGAGTCTCCATCGGCGGCCGTACCCTGGCCGGGCCGGCGTCGGCGACCAGGCGGCGCACGACCGGGTCTCGCTCAGCCAGGAGCGCGGCGGCAGTGGCGAAGCCGCGGGCTCGCCGGGCAGGCGCGGAATCGTCGGGCATGGATCAAGTCTGCCCCCCGCTCGCTCGGCGATCCGTACCCGGCTCTGCACCGGCTCTGCCCGGGCTCTGCCCCGGCTCTGCATCGGCCCTGCCCCCGGCCCTCAGTGGTCCCGGTTGTTGTGACCAGGTTCGGGCCAGAAACCCTCACGCGGGCCGAGCCCGGCCCTCCGACAACGGCAAGGTGCTACCGCTGCAGCTTCCCCATGACGGTGATGGCGCAGCGCTGCGGCATCAAAAGACGGTGATGGCGCCAGCGCTGCTGCTGTTTGCGCGGCTATGTGCCGTCGCTGCGGTTCGGAGCCGGGGGCTTGCTGCCCTGTCCGGCCCTGATCCTGTACCGGAGGCCGCTGGCGTCCCTGGCGTCCCTCTGGTCACATGGAGCACAACGCTACGGGGCGGGTAGGGAATGGAAACCGCCGAACTCGGCCCCGATGGCTTCCGGGATGTCGGGACCGGACCAGGTTCAGCGGAAGCCAGCTACATCGACTGGCTGACGATCACCGACAACGCGCAGAGCGTCGTCGACGACGTCACCCGGATCCGCAACCACCCGCTCGTCCCCGCCAGCTACGGAGCCTGGCTGTTCCGGAGCGCCCAGGCCGCAAGTTCCGTCCGGTTGGCGAGCTGCAACTTGGCCAGCATGTTCCTGACATGGCCCTCGACCGTCCGCTCGGAGAGCACCAGCCGGTCGGCGATCGCCCGGTTGGTGAGCCCGGCCGAGACGAGCTCGGCGATCTCGTGCTCGCGCCGGGTGAGCGGATCGTCGGCCCGGACCGCCTGCTCCAGCTGGCGCACCAGCTCGCTGGCGCGCCCGAAGTGGCCCGGCATGTCGAGCCTGCGGGTCTCCGCCGCAGCCTGCCGGGCGAGGACGAGCGCCTCGGCGCTATCTCCGGGCGCCGCCCGGCTGCGCAGTGCGTCCGCCCAGTCGAGCCTGGCCAGGGCGACGAACGGCCTGGCCCCGATCCTGGCCCGGCCCGGCCAGTGGATAGCTGACGGTACCGCGTGCACGGTCACCCTCGGGGTCAGGAATTTCGGGATCCGCACCGTCACCGGCCAGATCCCGGTCACCGGCGCTGAGGTGACCGTCGGCAGTGACGGCCAGCCCGCCCGGATCCGGGCCGAGCTGGACATCCGCCGCATCGACACCGGCCACCAGCGTCGTGACGCCGACCTTCGGGGAGCGAGGTTCTTCGGCACCGATCGGTGGCCGTCCATCAGCTTCGAGGCCGCCGCCATCAGTCCCAGCGCGACCGGCTGGACCGTCGACGGCCAGCTCACCGTCAAGGATGTCACCAGCCCGGTGCGGCTGGAGGTCAGCGAAGTTCGCGCGGCTTCAGACCCGGCCTCCCCGGTCAGCCTGCGGGCGACCGGCACCCTGGACCGGCGCACCGCCGGAATCACCGCAGGACCCGGCTTCCTCATCGGCCACGCGATCTCGGTCACCATCGCGGCCCAGTTCGGCCCGTCGCCTGCATGAAGGGGCTACAGCTCAGCCGGCGGGCTGGCCCAGCAGGGCCAGCCCGCCCGCATGGACCGCGAGGCCAGGTTCAGCAGCCTGAACCCGCTGGCCCGGCCGCCGGATGTGGAACCCGTGCTCGTGGTGCTGCCTCAGGGCACTTCTGGCTCCGGGCCGGCCTTGGGGCAGCAGCCTCACCCGGCGGCCCTGGGCTACGTTTGGCCGCGTCCTGCGCGGAGGCAGTCCTGGTGAGCTGAGAGGCCAGATGTAGCAAGATGGGGCCCATGCTTGTCGTCCATGTTCACGTACAGGTACGGCCGGAGCGTGTCGAGCACTTCCTGGCCGCCACGGTGGTGAATGCGCGGGCATCACTGACTGAGCCTGGCGTACTGCGGTTCGATGTCCTCCGGGACGATGCCGACGCGGCGCATGTCGTCTTGACGGAGGTCTACCGTGATGCGGACGCGGCAGCGGCGCACAAGGCGACCCCGCACTACGCCGCCTGGCGGGACACGGTCGAGGAGATGATGGCGCAGCCGCGGGCATCGACGAAGTTCTCCGCGGTCTTCCCGCCCGGGGCTGACGACTGGGCCAGCTGACCGCCGTGGCCGGGATGTCGTTCGAGTTCGCCACGGCCGGCCGGTCATCGTGGGACCGGGCCGGGCGGCCGAACTCCCGGCCGTGCTGGCCGGGCTCGGATCCCGGGCCCTGGTGTGTACCGGCTCGCGCCCCGACAGTCATGCCGGGCTGCTGGCCGCGCTGGACCTGCCCGCCACGGTCATCACCGTGGCGGGCGAGCCGACGACCGAGTCGGCGCGGGCGGCGGCCGACACGGCCCGCGAGCACGGCGCCGACGTCATCGCCGCGATCGGCGGCGGCAGCGTGATCGACCTGGCCAAGGCCGTGGCCATGCTGCTCGGCAACGGCGGTGACCCGCTGGACTACCTGGAGGTCATCGGCTCCGGCCGGAAGATCACCGAACCGGCGGTCCCGCTGGTCGCGGTGCCCACCACCGCAGGCACCGGAGCGGAAGTCACCGCGAACGCGGTGCTCGCCTCCCCGGTCCACCGGGTCAAGGCCAGCTTGCGCAGCCCCTTGATGATCCCGCGGGTCGCGATCGTCGACCCGCTGCTCACCGTCAGCTGCCCGCCGCGGGTCACCGCGGCCAGCGGGCTCGACGCCCTGACCCAGTGCCTGGAGCCGTTCGTCTCGGTGCAGGCGAATGCGCTGACGGACTGCCTCGCGACGGCCGGGCTGCGCCGCGCCGGGACCGGGCTGCGCCAGGCTTACGCCGACGGCGCGGACGTTCAGGCGCGCACCGACATGGCGCTGTGCAGCCTGCTGGGCGGGATGGCCCTGGCCAACGCGAAGCTCGGCGCGGTCCACGGGCTGGCCAGCGTGGTCGGCGGAGCCGCCGACGTGCCGCACGGCGTCGCCTGTGCCGCGCTGCTCGCGCCGGTCGTCGAGGCGAACGTCCGCGCGCTGCGGTCCGCGCCGCCGGGCAGCCCGGCCCTAACCAGGTACGCCGAAGCCGCTCGGCTGCTGACCGGCAATCCTGGCGCAGCCATCGAGGATGGCATCGCCTGGATCCGCGAGACCGTCACCCAGCTGCGCATTCCCCGGCTGCGCGAATTCGGCCTGCGACCGGATAACTTCGGCGACATCGCCCTCGGCGCGGTGAAGGCCAGCAGCACCCAGGGCAACGCGGTCGTCCTCGCCGAAAGCGATTTCCGTGCGATCCTCGCCGAGGCCGCATGAACCCGGGCAGGCTGGCCGCCTCAGCCTCGCCGGCGAGCCGATCCAGCAAGTGAGCCAGTCACCCCCGTGGGGTAGCCTGCCCGTCGGCTCGGACATCCATGGCTCAACCGCCCGCTACTGCCGCCTCATCCGAGCGCTGATGGCCGGATAGCCGGAGCAGGTCCTCGTGCAGCTCGAACCATACGCTGTGATAGCTGTCGACCCGGGGCGAGGTGACGTATTTCGGGTCACCGTCGCACGCCCTAGCCAACGCGGCATCGAGCCGCGCCTGGTACCGGCCGAAGCGGGTGAACGCGGCGGCCAGCGGCGCCATCCAGGCGAGGGTGTCGCGGTGCAGTCCGGACAGCCTGTCGAGTACTTGCGCGTCATACGCCGGATCGCTGTGGTCGTTGATCACCGGCTCGCCCGCGCCAGCGCGCAGCTGCCATGCGGTCACGGTTTCCTTCATCGCTGCGTCCAGGGCCCGGAACCCCTTGAGAAAGACAACCGCCCGGTCCGCGCCCAGCTGATCCCGGTCCGCGGCGAAGAGTACCGATGCCTTGAGCCTCCCCTCGCCAGTCAGGCGGCAGCCGAAGCCGGAGGCCTCAACGAGCCCGGCGGCGAGCAGCCGGCTGGCCAGGGAACTGGCCAGCCCCGGATCACACGCCACCGCGACCGCCAGCTGCTCGGCGGGCACCGCACCTTTGATCGCAAGCGCCCGGACCAGGTCATCCTCGGTGGCGGGGCCGGCCGTCTCCGCGCGCGCCGGGGCCTCCGGACCGTCGCCAGCATCCGGGCCGCTGACATCGATGCCGAGTTCTTTCGCCCAGCCAAGCAGGGTGGCCGCCTCGGGGGCGATCTGGCGGCTGCCGGCCACGTCGCCCGGGTAGACCTCACCGCTGCTGCCGTCGATCGAGATGTGCTCGCCGGCTGCGAACGCGCGGCCATTGATCATGAGCTTCCCGTCGGCCACCTCGACGGCGCCCGCCCCCACCACCGCGGGGATGCCCCACCCGCGCGCGACTACAGCGGCATGGCTGACCAGGCCGCCTCTGGCCGTGAGGATGCCGGCCGCGTGCGCCATCCCGCGCACGTCCGACGGGGAGGTTTCCTCGCGGACGAGTATTACCTGCCGTCCCGCGACGTCAGCGAGTTCGGCCGCCTCGGGCGAGGTAGCGATCTCGCCGGTCGCGACACCAGGCGACGCGCCCAGGCCGGTGGTCAGCGCAGCCGGACCCCCGGGGGTGCGGACGAAGACGAACGGCGGGCTAGCCAGGTACCGCGCTGTCCTGCGCACAGCCTCTTCCCTCAAGCAGGGAAAGACCGGGTCCTCCGCCATCTCGACCGCGACGCGCAGCGCCGCCCGGGGACTGCGCTTTCCGACCCGGACCTGGAGCAGCCAGAGCTTCCCCTGCTCGATGGTGAACTCGATATCGCACAGGTCGGCGTAGAAGCGCTCGAGCACCGCTGCGTAACGGCGGAGCTCGGCTGCGACAGCGGGAAGGTGGTCGTCCAGGATCTCCAGGTGCTGGGGCCGGTGGGTGCCCGCCACGACGTCCTCGCCCTGCGCGCGGAACATCACATCGCCGTACAGCGCCCGTTCCCCGGTGGCCGGGCTGCGGGTGAAGAGCACGCCGGTGCCCGAATCGGCGCCCAGGTTGCCGAACACCATCGCCTGCACGGTCACGCCAGTGCCAAGATCATCTGGAATGCTCTCGTGTGCACGGTAGGCCCGCGCCCGGTCACCGTTCCAGGACCGGAACACGGCTTCGACCGCGCCGTGCAGCTGCTGCCAGGGATCATCGGGCGCCTCGCAACCGACGATCTCGCGGTACATATGCCGGAAGCGCCGCAGGCAGTCAGCCGCGAAATCCGGGTCCGACGTCAGCGCGGCGAGCCCGGCCGCTGTGGCATCGTTCAGGCCCAGGTCCAGGATCGTGTCCATCATCCCCGGCATCGATACCGGGGCGCCGGAACGGACGCTGACCAGCAACGGACGGGCGGGATCGCCCAGATGACGGCCGATCCGCTCGCCGATCCGGCGGACGTGGACCCGCAGCTGCTCGTCAAGGTCGGCTGGCCAGCCGGCGCATCAGGTACGACTTGCAGGCTGTGGTGGCGATCGTGAAGCCGGGCGGGACGGGCAGGCCGAGCCCGGTCGCCATGTCCACCAGGTTGGCTGCCTTCCCGCCGAGCAGCCGGGTGAGTTCCGGCCGCGGGAGTGATGGCGGGCGATCGAAGTCGTAGACGTATTCTGCCGGGCCGCTGACTGGCTGGCCGCCTGGTCCGTCCTGCGCCGCGGTCGGCCGGACGGCGGACCCGCTGGCCGTGGCCGCAGCTGAGACCGTGCCGTCGAGGTTCATCGCTTCGCGCCCCGGGCCGTCGCCGGATGGGCTGCCGTGAGCTTGTCCCACAGGGATCCTGCGTTAAGGGTCTGGATGTACTGCATCATGTGGCCCTGGCCCACGTCGACGGGACAGCGGTCGGCGAAGCTGACCCGGGCCACCGTCTCGTCGCGTGACCAGCCGTTGGCGACAGCGGTAGCCACCGCGGTCGTCCACTCCAGCAGCACCGCCCGCTGGCTGTCGAGGGACTGCCTGTCGGTCACCGGGCCGTGACCGGGCACGAGGGTCGCGAAATCGAGCCCGCTGATCCGGTCGAGTGCCGCGATCCACTGGCCGATGTCGGAGGTCATGAGCCACGTCTGGCAGGCGGAGAAGACGGTGTCCCCGGTGAACACCACCTGCTCCTCTGGTACGTGCACCGCGATCTGGCCGGGGGTGTGGCCGGGAGTGTGCAGCAGCTTGAAGGTGTGCTGCCCGACGCGGAGCGTCAGGTCGCCGGTGAAGACGACAGTCCCCTTGTTGGGGTCCGCGTAGTACTCCTCCCGGTCGGGGAAGAGCGCCGCTCCGTCGGGGTCGTCACTCGGGATCGCTTCGGCCGCGTAGGCGAATGGGTCGAGTTCCGGGTACACGGTCATGAAGCTGTCGTAGACGCCCTGGTGGTGCACCACTTGCCCGGCGCCCTTGAAGTAGAAGTTGCCGAAGATGTGGTCCACGTGATGCTCGGTGTTGATCACGTACCTGACGGGGCCATGGGACTCGGCCTGGCGCCGCATCGCGATGGCCTTGGTGGGAAGCTGCGGGGTGTCAATGACCACGACGCCGTCTGAGGTGACGACAAAGCTTGGATTGCAGCCCCGCCATCCAGTCTGCGTCCAGACATTCGGTGTCAGCGGCGTCATGAGCCCGGTCCCTTCGCTCGCTATTGCGTGGCGGTGAGCCCGCCGTCAATGGTCAGGACCTGCCCGGTCACGAAGGCGGAGGCGTCGCAGGTAAAGAAGATCGCCGGGCCGACAAGATCGCGCGTCTCGCCCACGCGTCCCAGCGGGATGCGGCTGACTACGCCGGCCTTGAAATCCGGGTCGCCGAGCAGCATCGCTACCTGCGGCGTATCGACGAAGGTCGGCGCGATGGCGTTGACGGTGATCCCGTGCTTCGCCCACTCGGTGGCCCACTGGCGGGTGAGCGAGCTGACGGCGCCTTTGGCCGCGACATAGGCGGAGTACCCGGTGCTGATCCCGAGCTGCGCCCGGACCGACGAGATGTTCAGGACGCGGCCGCCGCGCCCCGCCGCGATCATCGGCTTTACGGCCGCCTGCGTGGCCACCACCGTGCTCCGCAGGTTGAGTTCCATGATCCAGTCCCAGGCGTCCCGCGGGTAGTCCTCGGCGCTGAAGATGACCTTGCCGGCGCCGCCGCCGACGGCATTGACGACGATGTCCAGCCGCCCGAATTGCCGGACGGTCGCCGCTACCGCGTCGCGGGCCTGCACCTCGTCGGCCACGTCGGCGGCGGTGGCGAACGCCTCCGAGCCAGCGGCGACGATCTTGGCCGTGACCGCGTGGGCGCGCTCGGCCGCGTGGTCGCACACCGCGACCCGCGCACCGGCCGCGCCGAGCCCCTCGGCGATCGCTGAGCCGATCGCGCCCGCGCCGCCCGATACGAACGCGACCCGACCATCAAGGCTAAAGGAAGTACCGGGGGCCATGGGGTTCTCCTCGCAGGGCGATGTGCGGGCCGCCGGCTCCGCCGAACCGGCGTCCGGGAATCAGGCCGCAGCCGCCGGGGCCGGTCATCGACGCGCCCCAGCCAGGGCGGCGGGCTGCGCGGGAGGAGATGCGGCGGGACGACGATCCGGATCGGGCAGCATGACATCCCGGATGATCCCGGCGAGATCGTGGCTGGCGATGATGAAGCCGCGCAGCGTGCGGACCGTGGAGCCGAACGTATCGAACTCCTCGGGCGCCAGCCCGCCAGGCTCGTAGGCGCGCCGGAAGTCCGGGATCTTGCGCAGTTCGGCGAGAACCGCGGGATCGACCGGGACGTCGATGCGAGACACCGGGTCGATGCCGCTGTCGTTGAAACGGACCTGCCACGCGTGCGGGATCGTCATGCTCAGCTCGCCGCCGACGAGTTCGGTCCAGTGCAGGTGGTGGCGGAAAGCCGCCGCCAGCGGCCGGCTGCGGTAGCCGCGTTCACGGAAGATCGCGTGAGCGCGCTTGGTGACGGCTATGCCGGCCCAGTTCAGTGCCCCCGGATCGACCGAGAGACCGTCGCGCTCGACGACGACCTTCAGCCAGTCGTCGAGCCGGCCCATCATGATCACCGAGACCGGGGCCAGCCTCGTGGGGTCGCCCCCCGAACTCGCCAGCCGGCCGAGCCCGCGCTCGACCGCCTCCGCAGAGGCGATCGCCTGATCAAGAGTGAACGAGACCGTCGCGTTGACGTTGATGCCGAGGCTGGTTGCTTCCTCGATGGCCACCACGCCCGCCCTGGTCACCGGGAATTTCACCTGGATGTTCGGGGCGAGCCCGGCGAACCGCGCGCCCTGCTCCAGCATGCGCGCCGGGTCCCGGTAGTTGGCCGGGTTCGTCTGGACCGACTGCCAGCCCTTTCTGGCGTTCTCCCGCTCGTAGACCGGCAGCAGGGTCGCCGCACCGCGGACCGCCATCTCCTCGGTGATGGCCCAGGCCAGCTCGACCTCACTCCAGGCCGGGTTCGCAGCCGCCAGATCCTGGATGCGGGACACCCAGTGATCGCGCTCCTTGCGCATGACCTCGACGACGATCGGCGGGTTGCAGGTGGCACCGACCGCGCCGCGGTCGATGGCGTAGCCGAGTTCCGCTACGGCGCATGAGTCGTTCCAGTAGTCGGTCGGGCCGAACAGGGCGGTCTTGTGCAAAGGCGCGTCGGCTCGGTTCGTCGGGTTCATCGGGGCCTTCCCCGGACATCTGTCGCTATCGGACCGCTCCAGACTCGGCGGCGACCGGGCCGGCCAGCAAGGACCATCGGCCACCGGATGACGGGCCGTTCGGCCCTGTCCTGCGGCCCCACCCGGGGCAAAACGTTAAAAATGGAGGAGAGTTTCCAATGGAGGAAAATCTCCCAAATGAATTAGGGGAGGCAAATACCATGCCTACCGAAGAAGTGGCCGTAAAGACCAAGAACCTCATCCCGTTGTGGCTGGCGGTGGCTATTACGGTCTGCGTATCGCTCCCGTTCGGCATCTGGCTTAACAATTGGAACCTGCCAATCTGGGTGTCGTTCATCGTGTGGGCCGAGTACTTCGCGCTGGGCGCGAAGGCGTCAGTCCTGGTCAAGATCGTTCCCGCTTACCTGTCGGGCGTGGCCGTGGCTGCGGCCATCATGACGCTCTACCTCTGGCTCACCCACCTGTTCTCGACGTTCTGGGTCAAGCCGAATGACCTGGCGCTCGGCATCGCAGCCTTCGTCGGGTTCTGCGTCTTCATCTACGCGATGAAGTACATCCCGTTCTGGGGCAACAACACGCTGCCGTTCTTCAACGGGATCTCGATGGGCCTGGCCGTCTTCTTCACCGGCGCATTCGTCCACCCGTTCCCGGCCACCGCCAGCGTGTACGCGCTGCCGTGGATCGCGGCGCTCGGCGCGGGGCTGGCCGGGCTGCTCGGCGCGTTCCTCGGCTGGTTCAACGTGACGATCATGTTCACGCACGAGGTGCCCACCACCGGGCCCGAGGCACCGGCGATCGAGCACATCGCGGGGCCGGCCGCTACACCATCGGACCAGCCACCGGCATCGCCGCCAGCCGAGCATGACAGCGGCACGAGTGGCAGGGAGGCCTTGCGATGAGCGCCGAAGAAGCGCAGGAAGAAGTTCTCGGCCAGTTCCTCGGCGACGAATTGTTCCCCGTCAAGTGGGACTCGGACGTCGAGAGGAATCTCTTCTGGGTATACGACGACTTGCACAATCCGCACCCGCTCAGCCCGATGCACGAGGATATCGGCCTGTGGACGATGTCGTGCGCCCACATGTTCCGGCGGTTCGGGACGCCGTTTGCGACGGACTGGCTCGCCAAGAATGTCAACGGCTATCTCTACACGGCCGCGATCCCGGCGGACTCGGAGCTGAAGATCGACGGGAAGCAGTACGGCGGCCGTTATGGCGCAGTCGTGCCAACCGACCCTGACTACCCGAAGAAGATCGGGACGTACCTGGGCGCCGTCCTGCCCACCTACGGCGACAAGTTCGCCCAGTGGTGGCGCGAACGGCTCGTCCCGGAGATGCGCCGCAACTTCGACTACCTCGAGGGCATGCTCGACAAGCAGGACGAGCTCACGATCATGGAACTCGCCTGCCTGCTCGAGGACGCGATCGACATGCACGATCGGCACTGGAAGATCCACTGGATGCTCAACTTCGCGCAGCTCTCGGCCACCCTCAACCTGAGGGCCGTGATGGAGAAGACCCGGGGCGCGATCGACGAGGCGCTGCTCGGCCGGCTCCAGAACTCGGCCAAGGACCGCAACTGGGACTCGATCGAGGCACTGTGGAAGATGAAGGAGGAGGCCAAGGCTGACCCCGAGCTGGCCGCGGCCTTCAAGCACGACACCTCAGACGAGATCATCGCGGCCCTGAAGAAGACCGACCGCGGGCAGCGGTTCATCGATGACCGGGTGCGGCCGTACCAGAAGGAGTTCGGCTGGCACGCGGTCTGGAGCCACGAGTTCATCTTCCCGACCGTGTACGAGCAGATGGAGCCGGTGATTGAGCTGGTCCGCGGCTACATCGAGACCGACTACAACTACCCGAAGACGGTCAAGGCGCTCGCCGACGACATCGCGGCGGCGGCCAAGGAGATCCTTGAGGGCCTCGAGGGCGAGGCACTCGAGGAGATGCGGGCCGCCAACGAGATCAACCTGAAGATGGCTCCGCTGACGCCCGACCACCACTTCTACATCGACCAGGGCGCCAACGCGCACGTGCGCATGGTGCTCATGGCCATCGGCAAGAAGCTCGTCGCCCAGGGCGTTCTCGATGACCCAGGCGACGTGGTGTTCTTCCGGTACAACGAGCTGCGCGTGTTCATGGCCGACCCGGCCACGATGGATGGCCGTGCCCTGGTCGCGCAGCGCAAGGCGGAACGGGAGAAGGCCTACACCTTCCGGCCGAGGGAGTGGATCGGGACTGTCACCAAGTCGCAGCTCGACTTCCCTTACCTGAACCTGTGGGGCTTCCCCGACAAGTTCTACCGCAAGGGCGTCACCGTCGCCGGCCAGTTCACCGGGATCGGTGGCTCGCCCGGTGTGGTCGAAGGCATCGCCCGGGTGGTCCTGCACGAGGACCAGTTCGATGACGTCAAGGCGGGCGACATCCTCGTCTGCCAGATGACGAACCCGGCCTGGGTCGTGCTGTTCACCAAGATCACCGGCCTGGTGACCGACGCGGGCGGCACCGTCTCGCACCCCGCCGTCCTCTCGCGCGAGTTCGGCATCCCGGCCGTGGTCGGGGCATCGGTCGCGACCCAGCAGATCAAGAACGGGGACCGGATCCGGGTCAACGGCACCACCGGCCTCGTCGAGATCCTGCAGACGACTGCTCAGGCCAAGAGCGACCTGTTCGCCGTATGAGATAAGCCTGGCGGGGCCTGGGCGTGAGCCCCGGTCCCGCCGGGCGACCGGTCTAGCGAGGAACCCATGAACGGCCAGCTGCGATTGTCAGAAGAGCTATCCGCGGGCAGCGGACGGCTGCGTGTCGATGTGCTCGGCGGCCAGCCACGCGAGCACGTACTCGATGATTACTCGTTCCTCAGCTACCGCCTCGCCGAAGTCCGGATCGAGCCGGCCGTCAGCCTGCCCGAGCCGGACATCGTCTGGCAGCAGGACGGGGAGAAATCCATCAGCTACGACGGACGGTCCATGACGCTCACCGGGCCGTGGCCGGCCGGGCCGCTGCAGAAGGTCATCGTCGCGCTGCTCGCCCTGCGGATGGAGGCCGCTGGGCTGCACCCATTCCACGCGTCAGCGGTCCGCTACCAGGGCCGGACGGTCCTGTTCCTCGGCGGCGAGTCGAACCACGGCAAGTCGATGGGCCAGATCGAGGCGTGCCAGCGCGGCGCGTTGCTGATCTCCACCGAGACCACCGTGATTGACGAGCGCGGGATCGCCGTGCTCGGCTCGAAGGAGCCCTTCATCAGGAAGCGGACCACCGGAACCGAGCGGGCCGACAAGGCAGCGCCCGAACGCGCCGTCGAGAAATTCTTCGGGACGATGCCGGCCTGGGAGCTGTACCTTGAGCCCAGCCCGGTCGACGTGGTGGTCGTCCCGGCGATCGACGGGAACTTCGACCCGAGCGTGGCCGAGATGATCCCGTTCGAGCGGCAGTTCCAGACGTTCCATTCGGTCCAGAGCTACTTGCTGCTCAACGAGCTGCTCGCGGCGGGATTCGCCATGCCGCTCGTCGATACCGAGGCGCTGCGGAAGGCTCGCGCCGCATTCGTCAGCAGGTTCTGTGAGCGTCCCTACTACTTCGCCCGCGCGGCGACTCCCCAGGTGCTGCTGGACCTGGTCGACAAGATCCTCTAAGGGGCGGGAACATGCAGGCCTTCGGTTATGAGCGCCCGCAGACACTGGACCGGGCGGTAGCCCTCCTCGACGCTCTCGGCCCCGACGCCCGGCCGCTGGCCGGCGGTACCGACCTGATCATCGGCGTGCGCCAGCGGACGCGGTTGCCGAAGGTGGTCGTGGACCTGAAGGCCATCCCCGAGCTGCGCCCGGATATCCGGCTCGCCGATGGCCGGGTGACCGTCAGCGCGGACACGGTGATGTCCGATCTTGCCGCGGACGGTCGGATCCGCGTGCAGTTCCCGGCGCTCGCGGAGGCCGCGGCGGTGGTGGGAGCCGTCCAGATCAGGAACCGCGCCACGCTCGCGGGGAACATCTGTAACGCCTCGCCTGCGGCCGACACCGCGCCGGTGCTGCTGGCCTACGGCGCGCAGGTGGTGGCCTACGGACCCGACGGTGCCCGGCTGATCCCCATCGAGGCGTTCTTCGCCGGCCCCGGCCAGACCACGCTGGCCCGCGGGGAGCTCGTCATCACGATTGAGCTGCCGGTGCCCGACGGGCCGGCCGGGTCGGCGTTCGGCCGGCTGACCCGGCGGCGGGGCGCGGACCTGGCCACGGTCAGCGCGTGCGCGGCCGTCGACGGCCCGGGGATGACCCGGCTCGGTTTCGGGGCAGTCGGCCCGCGTCCGCTGCTGGCCACCGACGCGGGCGGCGTGCTCGCCGATCCGGGTGCCGACCCGGACGAGCAGGCGAGCACGCTGGCCCGGCTCGTGCTGACCGCCACCCCCATCTCCGATGTCCGGGCGAGCCGCGAGTACCGCCTGAGCATGCTCGGTGTGCTGAGCCAGCGAGTGCTCCGCGCGGCGCTGGCCCGGCGAGCGGAAGGGTGAGGCTGATGTCCGGGACAATAGCGATCCGGCTGACCGTCAACGGCATCCCCGTGCAGGCAGCTGTCGCGCCGCAGCGGCCGCTGCTCGACCTGCTGCGCGATGATCTCGGCCTGACCGGCACGAAGGAATGCTGCCTGGTCGGTGAGTGCGGCGCCTGCACGGTGAGCCTGGACGGCAGGATCGTCGATTCCTGCCTGGTCCTGGCGGCCGAGGCCGACGGCGCCGAGATCACCACGATCGAGGGACTGGCGGCGTCCGGCGGCCTGTCTCGGCTGCAGCAGGCGTTCCTCGACTCCGGCGCCGTCCAGTGCGGGTACTGCAGTCCGGGCCAGATCATGGCGGCCAGCGACCTGCTGGCCCGGATACCGCATCCGACCATCGCCGAGATCCAGGAGGGGTTGGCCGGCAACCTGTGCCGGTGCGGCTGCTACCGGCAGATCACCGAAGCGGTGCTCGCGGCCAGTGCGGAGACTGAGCGATGACCAGCGTGATCGGCACCTCCGCCCAGCGCTCCGGCGGCCCGGCCCGGACCACCGGCGCCTACCGGTACCTCGGCGACATCCGCCTGCCGAACGTCCTGCACGCCAAGCTCGTCACGGTCGACTGCGCGCGGGCCCGGATCCGCTCGATCGACACCACCGCCGCCCGGGCGCTGCCCGGAGTCGCGGTGGTGATGACCGCCGCCGATCTGCCCCAGCCGGTCCCGCGGTTCGGCCCTCAGTACATCGACCGCCCGGTCCTAGCCACCGGTGAGACGAAGTACCACGGCGACCCCGTGGCGGCTGTGGCTGCCGACACGCTCGATGCCGCGGAGGAGGCCGCCCGCCTAGTCCGGGTCGACTACGAAGAGCTGCCGGCCGTATGGACGGTCGCCACTGCGCTCGCTCCGGGCTGCCCGCTGGTGCAGGATCCGGCCCTCCGGCCCGGCGACCCGCTGGCCGGGACGAATGTCCTGCACGAGCACCGGTACGGCTGGGGCGACGTCGATGCGGCCCCGAGCGATCTCGTCGTCGCGGGAAGCTACACGTTCCCCATGGTCACCCACTTCGCGATCGAGCCGCATGGCGTCATCGCCGCCCCGGACGGCGACGGCATCACCATCTGGAGCACGATCCAGCACCCGTACTGGCTGCAGCGGACCATAGCCGGGCTGCTGGGCCTGCCGCTGGCGAAGGTCCAGGTCCTGGCGCCCGACCCGGGCGGCGGCTTCGGCGGCAAGCAGCACGCCAAGTACGAGCCGCTGGTGGCCTTCCTGGCCCTGCGCGCGCGCCGTCCGGTCCGCCTCATCCTCACCCTGGAGGAGACGTTCCAGGCGGTGCGCAGGAATTCGGCCGAGGTCCGGGTCCGGACCGGATTCAGCTCGGACGGCACCATCACCTTCCGGGAGATCGACGCGGACTACCTGCTCGGCGCGTACGCCGACATCTCCGACCGGGTCGTCGGCAAGGGCGGCTACATATCCTGCGGTCCGTACCGTGTCCCAGCGGCCCGGATCGTCGCTCGCAGCGTGCTGTCCCATACGCCGCCGTCGACCGCGTTCCGCGGCTTCGGGACGCCCCAGGCGCTGTGGGCGGCCGAATCGAATCTGGACGAGGCGGCGCGGGCGCTCCGGATCGACCCTGTTGAACTGCGGCTCCGCAACCTGCCCGGCCGGGGGCAGGAGTTCATCCCCTGCGACAAGCCGGCCGACGGGCAGTGGAACCAGACAGTGCGCAAGGCCGCCGAGCTGATCGGCTGGGGCAGCCCGCTGTCGGCGGGCCGCGGCCGGGGAATCGCCCTCGGCATCAAGTCGGGTCCCACGACCGGTCTCTCGTACGCCACCGTCCGGCTCCTGGCCGATGGCAGCGCCATCGTGTCCGCCGGCACGTCGGACATGGGCCAGGGCGCCCGCACCGTTTTCGCCCAGATCGCCGCCGAGGAGCTCGGCGTCCCTATGGACCGGATCACCCTGGTCATGGGCGACACCTCCGTCGTCTCCTATGACCAGCAGACCTCGGCCAGCCGCTCCACCGTGCTGATGGGAAACGCCGTCCTGCAGGCCTGCCGGCAGATCCAGGAAAAGATCAGGGCGATGGCCGCCCGGCTGTACGGGATCGAAGAAACGGCGATCGAGGTGGGGCACGGTGTGATCCGGCTGCCCAGCCGCGCGATCGGTGTCACCGAGGTGCTGAGGCCAGGCCTGGGCAAGCTCGGCGGCGAGCTGATCGGGAACGGCGAGAGCCGCAAGGAGGCGGAGCCCGGCCATCCGCTGAGCGGCAGCGCCGCGTTCTACGAGTTCAACTGCACTGCCGTGGAAGCCGAGGTCGATGCGGAAACGGGCGACATCACGGTCGTGCGTCATGTCACGGTCTCCGATGTCGGCACGGCGATCAACCCGCTGCAGGTGCGCGGCCAGGACGAGGGCGCCGCGATCCAGGGCCTCGGCCACTCCCTCATGGAGCACTACGTGTTCGACTCCGCCGGCCGGATCTGCAACCTCGGGGCGATCGACTACCGGATCCCGACCAGCATGGACCTCCCGCTTGACCTGCGCAGCGACGTTGTGGAGAACGCCGACGGCCCTGGCCCCTACGGGGCGAAGGGCATGAGCGAGGGCGCGTTGCTGGCCGTTGCCCCGGCCGTGGCCGCCGCCGTTACGCAGGCCACCGGAGCCGTGATTCGCGACCTGCCCCTGACGTCGGAACGGGTCTGGCGGGCCCTCTCCGACCGGCCGCAGACCGCGCCGCAAACCCGCCAAGTGGCAGAGGAGATGCACCGATGAGTACTGAGCTGACGGCCGGCACCGCGCCGGCCCAGGTGCTGGCCGGCGCTGCACCGGCTGAGGTGACGGCCGGCCCGGCACCCGCCGAGGTCGGGCCCATCGGGCAGCTGCCGGCCGACCGGATCGTCGCAGCGGCCCGCCTGGTCCGGGAGGGCCGCACCTACTCGCTGGCCGCGACCCGCTTTCCCGGCATGCCCCTGTTCCCCGGCCATCCGCCGTTCCAGGTCCTGAACTTCCGGACCCCGCGCGGCATCCGGGTCACCGGCGCCCACCCGTGGGGACCGGTGAACGACGCTGGGCTCGGATACATGGCCGAGTACGTCATGGCGACATCGCATTCCGGCGCTCACATCGACGCGCTGGCGCACATGACGGTCGGCGACGACTCGCACTGGTACGGCGGCGGCACCGCGGACGCCCACCTGAGCGACTCGGGCCCGGTATACGGTGACGCCTCGAAGCTGCCGCCGTTCTTCACCCGTGGCGTGCTCCTCGACGCCCCCAGGTTCCGCGGCGTGGACTGCCTGCCCCAGGGCTCGCCCATCGACGCCGCCGAGATGAATGCGATGTGCGCCGCGCAGGGCATCCAGGTCCAGCCGTGGGACGTCGTCCTGATCCGGACCGGCTACATGGGACTGTGGCCCGATGCGGAGAAGATGGCGGCCCACAAGACCGCGGGCCCGGACGTTACCGCCGCTCGATGGCTGCTTGAGCGCGGGGTCGTCGCAACCGGAACCGACACCGAGACCTATGAAGTCCAGCCCGCACCCGACCTGGGGGCCCCGGCTAACCCGCAGCCTGTCCACACGCTGCTGCTCATCGAGAACGGCGTCCACCTGATGGAGAGCCTCGACCTGGAAGCGCTCGCCCGCGACCAGGTCTACGAGTTCCTTTTCGTCGCCCTGCCGCTGAAGATCCGCGGCGCGACCGCTTCCATGGTCGATCCGCTCGCAGTCATCTAGGAGCCAGGGGAGACTTGTCATGTCCACAGTCACCACCCGCGATGTGCCCGGTGCGGCGCCGCCCGGCCTGCCCGGCACCATGCAGGCGCTTGTCGTTATCGAACCTGGCCGCTTCGAGATCCAGGAGGTCCCGGTTCCGGCTCCCGGGCCAGGCGAGATACTCGCTCGCGTGCGCGCGGTGTCGATCTGCGGGACGGATGCGCACCTCGTCCGCGGCGACTACCCGGGGTTCTGGCCGCCAGCGTTCCCGTTCATCCCGGGCCACGAGTGGGCGGGCGACATCGTGGCGCTCGGGCCGGGCACCGAGCGCTACGGCTGGGCAGCCGGTGACCGGGTGGCCGGCACATCGCACGACGCGTGCGGCGTCTGCCAGAAGTGCGTGGAGGGCCGCTACAACCTGTGCGAGAACTATGGCGTGGCTCGGCCTGCACAAGCAGTACGGCCACAGCGTCCAGGGCGCCGACGCGACCTACGTCGTCCACGGGGTGAAGGCGGTCTTCCATCTTCCTGACGGCCTGAGCTACGCCGAGGGCGCGGTCATCGACCCGGCCTCGATCGCCCTGCATGTCGCCAACCGCGGCGGCATCCGGCCCGGTGACACGGTGGCGATCACCGGCGCCGGCGCGATCGGCCTGCTGGCCGGCGACGCGGCACTGGTCCGCGGGGCCGCCCGCGTCATCGTTCTCGAGACCAACCCGGCCCGCCTGGCCAAAGCCGGTGCCCAGGGATTCGAGACGGTCGATAACGACGACGCCGACCCGGCCGGCGAGGTCCGGAAGCGAACCGGCGGATTTGGCGCAGATGTCGTTCTCGAGTGCGCGGGCGTGCCCGTCACCGTCCAGCTGGCGCTCGCGATGCTCCGCCGGGGCGGCCGGTGCGCCGCGGTGGGGATCCCGACGCAAGGCAGCCGAGATCGCGATGCAGCGGCTCGTCCTCGACGAGCTGGAACTGGTCGGCTGCCGGGCCACGGCGGGCGAGATGCGCCACGTCATCCCGTTGGTCGAGCAGGGCCGCATCCGGGTGCGCGACATCATCACCCATCATTTCCCGCTGGCCGAATACGGGCGGGCGCTGGCGACGTTCAACGATCCGGCCAGCGGGGCGATCAAGATCATCGTAGAGCCCTGACGGGGAGGGTCCGATCCGTGGCCACATCGGTCGAGATGCCGAAGCCGGGAAACACCGTCGAGGAGTGCGTACTGACAGCCTGGCTGAAGCACAAGGGCGACCCGGTCGCGGCAGGCGAGGTGATCGCGGAGGTCGAGACGGATAAGGCGAGCTTCGAGGTCACTGCGCCAGCAGACGGCTTCGTGCTGGACGCGTTCTTCGAGGAGGGCGCGCTGGTTCCCGTCTACACCCCGATTTGCGTGGTCGGCGCGGCGGGCGAAAGCGCCGAAGGCTACCGGCCTCCCGGAGGCGGCCAGGGCCGACCCGGACCGCCGCACCTGCGGGCGGGACGGGGTCAGCTCCGGACGTCGCGGCGGCGCCAGGCCCGGCCGGCCTCGCCCAGGCACCCAGCCCGGCCGGCGACTCCGGCTGCGGTACTCAGCGTGTCAGCCGCCGCGGAGCAAGCCGCATTCAGTCCGCGAGCGCGCCGGTTCGCCCGCGACCATGACGTCCGGGCCCGGCCGGCCACCGGCAGCGGGCCGCACGGCCGGGTCATCGAGCCGGACCTGCGCGATCTGTCCTCCGCGGCACCTGCCGCAGCCATCTCCCCGATGCGCCAGCGGATCGCGCAGCGGATGCGGGAGTCACTGAGCGGTACTGCGCAGTACACCCTGAACGGCTCGGCGGACGCGGGCGGCCTGCTCGCCGTCCGCCGGGTCATGAAGGCGAGCCCGGCCACCGCCGCCATCACCATCAGCGACCTGGTGGATTTCTGCGTGATCCGGGCTTTGCTGCGGGCGCCCGGCCTGAACGCCGAGTTCGCCGGCGGCCTGCTGCACCGGCACGCGCAGGTGCACCTGGGATTCGCGTGCGACACCGACCGGGGGCTCATGGTTCCCGTCATCCGGGACAGCCAGCGCCTGTCCCTCGCCCAGCTCTCGCTGCGGCGCAGGACGCTCGCCGCGGCGGCGGTGCAAGGCACCATTGCCCCCGACGACCTGGCCGGCGGCACGTTCACCGTCACCAACCTGGGCAGCCTCGGCGTCGAGTCCTTCACCCCGCTGCTCAACCCGCCGCAGGTCGCCATCCTGGGCGTGAACGCGATCGCGCTCAGGCCGGTGCGCAAGCCGGACGGGAACATCGAGTTCATCGATTCCATCGGCTTGTCCCTCACCCTCGATCATCAGGTGATCGACGGCGCCCCCGGCGCCCGGTTCCTGAACGCACTCGCCCGCGAGATCTCCAATGCCGAGGCACTATGCACGACTTGATCCTCATCGACGGCGGCCCCGGACAGCGACGCGGCCGTGGTGCATCCAGGCCGGACTGACGGGAGGCAGCGATGACCAAAGCGCTCGTGATCAAGCCCGAGAATGTGCTCTCGCGCGGATCGATCCATTTTCACGATATTCCGGTCAATACGTATGACAAAACGATAGCCGACGAACTCTCGCGCTACACCGCGGTGGATCTGCTGGACATCTGGCAGGACATGTGCGCGATCCACGAGTTCGAGACGATACTTAACGAGATCAAGATCAAGGGTGTCTACCGTGGCGTCCGCTATCACCATGCGGGTCCCGCGCACCTGTCGATCGGGCAAGAGGCCGCCGCTGTTGGCATGGCCTTCTCGCTGGCGCCAGAAGATCACATTTACGGGTCGCACCGGAGCCACGGTGAGATCCTGGCCAAGGCCTTCTCGGCGATCCGCCAGCTCACCGAGGCCGAGCTGGCCCAGATCATGCGTTCCTACCGCGGCGGGGCGGTGCTGGCGCCGGTGGAGAACGGATACAGCGGCCCGGTCGGGGAACTCGCTCTGCGTTTCTTCCTCTACGGCGCGTACAGCGAGATCTTCGCCCGCGACACGGGTTTGAACCGCGGGCTCGGCGGCTCCATGCATGCCTTCTTCCGGCCCTTTGGCATCTACCCCAATAACGCGATCGTCGGCGCCTCCGGCTCCATTGCGCCAGGTGCGGCGCTCTATAAGCGGGTGAACCGCCAGCCGGGCATCGTGGTGGCCAACATCGGTGACGCGTCCTTCGGCTGCGGTCCGGTCTGGGAAGGACTCACGTTCGCCAGCATGGATCAGTACCGCAAGCTCTGGGACAGTTCGCTGGGCGGCGGCCTGCCGGTCATCTTCAACGCCATGAACAATTTCTACGGCATGGGCGGCCAGCCGGACGGGGAGACGATGGGCTGCCAGTTCATCGCCCGGATCGGTGCCGGGGTCAACCCGGAGCAACTGCATGCCGAGCGCGTCAACGGCTATGACCCGCTGGCCGTTATCGACGTATTTCGGAGGAAGAAGCAGATCCTACTGGACGGCCTGGGCCCGGTCCTGCTGGACACGGTCACCTACCGGACCTGCGGCCACTCGCCATCCGACGCGTCAAGCTACCGGTCCAGGGAAGAGCTGGATCTCTGGCAGGCGGCCGACTCGATCTCCGCGTACGCCGACCGGCTCACCGAGAGCGGGGTGCTCGACGCTGCCGTGCTGGCGGCTGCCGGGCAGGAGGCCAGGGAGCGGGTCTTCGCGATGTTCCGGCTCGCCGCCGACCTGGACGCCAGCCCGCGGGTGCCGACGCATTCCGAACTGGTGGGCAGCGTGATGTTCTCGAACGGCCGCGCCGAGAGGCTGGCCGATCGCGCGCCCGAGCTAGCGGCCGACCTCGCGGACAATCCCAGGGTCCGGCAGATCCGGGCCAAGACCCGGACCGCCTTCGCCGACGGCGTGCCGGTACCCAAGATGCGGGTGTTCAACATCCGCGACGCCATCTTCGAGGCCCTGCTGCACCGGTTCGCCATCGACCCCACCATGATCGCCTTCGGCGAGGAGAACCGGGACTGGGGCGGGGCCTTCGCCGTGTACCGCGGGCTGACGGAGGCACTGCCGTATCACCGGCTGTTCAACGCGCCCATCTCCGAAGCGGGCATCGTGGGCGCCGCGGTGGGCTACGGGATGGAAGGCGGCCGGGTCGTTGCCGAGCTGATGTACGCGGACTTCATGGGCCGCGCCGGGGATGAGATCCTCAACCAGCTGCCCAAGTGGCAGGCCATGTCCGGCGGGCTGCTCACCATGCCGGTCGTGCTCCGGATATCCGTCGGCGACAAATACGGCGCCCAGCATTCGCAGGATTTCACGGCGATCGCCGGACACGTTCCCGGCCTCAAGGTCGTCTTTCCGGTGACTCCCTACGACGTCAAGGGCATGATGAATGCCGCGCTGTCGGGGACCGACCCGGTCGTATTCTTCGAAAGCCAGCGCCTTTACGATATCGGCGAGATGTTCGCTCCCGGGGGCGTGCCCGAAGGCTATTACGAAATAGAGCTGGGCCAGCCTTCCGTCAAGCGCAAAGGGGAAGACCTGACCATCGTCACGCTCGGGCCTGCCCTGTACACCGCTATCAGCGCCGCGGACGAACTGGCGGCCCGGTTCGGACTGTCGGCTGAGGTCGTGGACCTTCGCTCGGTTAATCCGCTGAGCTACGAACTGCTTGCCGAATCGGTGCGCAAGACCGGGAACGTGCTGCTCGCTTCCGAGTCCGTCGAGCGCGGGGGTTTCCTGCAGACCGTGGCCGCGAACCTGGGCCAGATCTGCTTCGATGACCTGGACGCGCCCCCGGTGGTCGTGGGCTCCAGGAACTGGATCACTCCCCCCGCCGAGCTGGAAGAGATGTTCTTCCCCCAGCCCGGATGGGTTCTGGACGCCATTCACGAGCAGATAATTCCGCTCCCCGGCTACCGCCCGTCGACCGACCGCAGTTGCGCGGAGCTGATGAGGCGGGCCCGCCTCGGCATCTAAGGGGCCAGCCAGGACTGCCTCAAACGGCAGGCGCCCAGCGGGGGACCTCCGAGGGGTCCCCGGCGGGACCTCCGGCCCTATGGGCGCCTGCCCCGCAGGGTTCTGCTGGAAAATGGCACTCCCGGCGCTGTGCCGCGAGCGTCACCCGCGAACGGAGGCGTCATGCTCACGCGGACAACGCGGCAGGAGGCGGATGTCTATCACCTCCCGGGCCGCGACTTCTACCTGTACATCGGTCCAGACAACAGCGAGGCCAAGAACGTGGCGCTGGGCGTTGCCGTCTTTCCGGCTGGCTCTGCTCCGCCCGGCCATATTCACCCGTCCGAGGAAGAGGTCATTTATATCGTGGCGGGCCACGGCGAGCTGGTGACCCCGCAAGGGACCGCCCGGCTGGAGCCGGGCACCACGGTCCATATCCCGCCCGGCCTGCATCATGCGACCAGCTCGAGCGGCCCCGGGCCGCTCGAGCTGGTCTCCGTCTTCACCCCGCCGGTGATTCCCGGCTCCTACGAGGCGATCAGGCCATGAGCGGCACCGCGCCGGGCATCGCCGAACTTGATGCCACGGCCCGGCTGGCCCGGCGAGAGATCGTCAAGGCGATCGCACATGCCAAGGGCGGCCACATGGGCGGCCCCTTGTCGGCCACGGACGTTCTCACCGCGCTCTACTTCCGGGTGCTGAACATCCGCCCGGAGCAGCCGGACTGGCCGGACCGGGACCGGTTCATCCTGTCCAAGGGCCACAGCTGCATCGCCTTGTACGTCGTCATGGCGTTGCGCGGCTACTTCCCGCTGGCCGAGATCAGCACCTTCGACGCGATCGACTCGCGGCTGCAGGGCCACCCGGACATGACGCGTCTGCCCGGGCTCGACATGTCCAGCGGGTCGCTGGGCCTCGGCTTCGCGGCCGGGGTCGGCATCGCCCTCGGTGCCAGGCTGGCCCGCCGGAGTTTCACAACCTTCGTGATGGTCGGCGACGGTGAGTGCAATGAGGGCATCATCTGGGAAGGCGCACACATCGCGCAGCGCTACGCGCTGGACAACCTGGTGGTCATCGTCGACCACAACCGGCTGCAGCAGACCGGCTGGCGCGCCGATGGCACCGGCCTGCGCATGCCCCCGTACGCCGACGGAGAGCTGGCCGCCCGCTGGTCGGCGTTCGGCTGGGCGGTCTTTGAGGTTGACGGGCACGACATATCGGCGGTTACCCGTGCCCTCCAGGACGCCCGGACCCCAGGCGGCCGGCCGGCCGTGGTGATCGCCGACACCGTGAAGGGCAAGGGAGTCTCCTTCATGGAAGGCGATTTCCGCTGGCACAGCCGGATCCCGACCGACGACGAGCTGATGACAGCGCTCGCCGAGCTCGCGGATCCCGATCCTGCGGTCGTGGAGGCTTGACATGACTCTTTCTGGCGGCAAGGCGCTGCGGGTCGTATTCGGGGAGACCATGACGGAGCTGGCGGGGGAGGATCCGCGCATCGTGATGCTGGACGCGGATGTGGGGGTCTCGACGGGCGCGTCAGCCTTCGAGACCTCCTGCCCTGACCGCTTCCTGCAGGTGGGCATCACCGAGCAGGCCATGCTGGGCGTCGCCGCTGGCCTGGCCACCGTGGGCTACATCCCGGTCGTGTCGTCGTTCGCCTGCTTCTCCGTCGGCCGGGCTTTCGACTCGATCCGCGTCCTGATCGCCCAGCCCGGGCTCAACGTGAAGATCACCGGCGGCTACTCGGGGCTGCTGACCGGGATGACCGGCAAGACCCATCAGATATTCGACGACATCGCGATCATGCGGACGCTGCCGAACGTCTGCGTCCTCGCGCCGGCTGACGAGACGGAGGCGGCCCAGGCCATCCGCGCGATGGTTGCCGCGGACGGGCCGTTCTACCTGCAGCTGACCCGCGAGCGGTCGCCGGTCCTGTTCGATGCGGACTACCGGTTCGAGCTGGGCCGGGCGGTCCGGGTCAGGGACGGCTCGGACGTCAGCCTGATCAGCACCGGCCCCCAGACCGTCCGGGTCTACGAGGCCGCCGAACTGCTGGCCCGCCACGGCATCGACGCGACGGTGCTGCATGTCCCCACCATTAAGCCGATCGACGAGCAGGCTATCGTCGAGGCGGCCCGGGCCACCGGCCTGGTGGTCGTGGCGGAGGAGCAGTCCGTGCTCGGCGGGCTCGGCGGTGCGGTCGCGGAGGTGCTGTCCAGCCGGTATCCGGTGCCGGTGCGGCGGCTCGGCATCCAGGACGTCTACGGCGAGAGCGGTAGCAACGAGGCGCTGCTCGATAAGTACCGGCTGTCCGCTGCCGCGGTCGCTGAAGACGTCGAGGCATGGCTCAGACAGCAGGAAAAGAAGCTGGCCCCCCTCGTAACGGGCTGAGCGGCCGCTCCGCGATGACCACGATCGTGCTGCTCGGTACGCTCGACACCAAGGGTGCCGAGTACGAATACCTGCGGGAGCGGGTGCGTCAGCTGGGCGCCGAGACCGTCCTGGTCGACGTGGGCACAGGCGGCCAGCCCGCCGTGCGCGCCGACATCTCCGCTGCCCAAGTGGCAGAGGCCGTCGGCCGTCAGCTCGCGAGCCTGACCGATCGCGGTCAGGCCACGGACGTGATGGGCCAGGGCGCCGAGGTGATCTGTCGTGGGCTGCTCGCGGAAGGCCGGCTTGACGGGCTGATCGCGCTGGGCGGCTCCGGAGGCACCTACATCGCGACCCGCGCCATGCGAGCACTGCCGCTCGGCATCCCCAAGGTCATGGTCTCGACCATGGCATCGGGAGACATCCGGCAGTACGTAGGCACCAGCGACATCTCGATGACCTACTCGGTCGTGGACATCGCCGGGCTGAATACGATCTTGGCGCGGACCCTCGCGAACGCCGCCGCGGCCGTGGTCGCGGCGGCGCGAGTTCAGCTGCCAGAACGTGCGGCTAGGCCGACGGTCGCGGCGAGCATGTACGGCGTCACCACGCCAGGCGTGACCCGGGCCAGAGCCCGGCTCGAAGAACTCGGCTACGAAGTCGTGGTCTTCCACGCCAACGGGACCGGGGGACGTTCGCTCGAAGCGCTCGCGCGGGCCCGGTCGCTCGTCGGCGTGCTCGACCTGACCACCACTGAGCTTGCCGATGAGCTGGCCGGGGGTATCCTCTCGGCCGGACCGGACCGGCTGGACGCCGCAGGAGAGGCGGGGCTGCCGCAAGTTGTGTCGCTTGGCGGCCTGGACATCATCACCTTCGGACGGCCCGAGACGCTGCCGGAGAAAATGCGCGGCCGCAACATCTGCATGCACAACCCTGCCGTGACGCTTGTCCGGACGACCCCGGGCGAATGCCGCGACCTGGGCCGCTTGATCGGACGCAAGCTATCCCGTGCCCGCGGCCGGGTGGCGGTGTTCGTGCCCCTCCGGGGGACCTCACAGATCTCGGTGGTGGGCGGCCCGTTCTACGACCCCGAAGCCGACCGGGCACTCCTTGACGGCCTGCACGACACGCTCGGCCCGTCAGTCGAGGTGAACGAGCTCGACACGGACATCAACGATAACGCCTTCGCGCTGGCGACCGCCGGTCGGCTGCACGATCTCATCCAGGAGGTGACGGCGTGAACCGTCCAGAAGCACTCGACTGGCTGCGGGCCCAGGTCGCGGTCGGCCACCCGATCATCGGAGCCAGCGCTGGCACTGGCCTGTCCCCCAAATGCGCCGCGGCGGGCGGCGCGGACCTGCTGACCGTCTTCAGCTCGGGCCGCTACCGGATGGCCGGCCGCGGGTCGCTCGCCTGCCTGATGCCCTACGGGGACGCTGCCCGCTGAACGGGCGATCATCGAGACAACGCGGCGCTTCAAGGACATCCAGCTCACGGCGGCCGCAACGTGATCGATGTCGGCTGGCGGCCCGCGTCGTCGCTGATCATGCGGGTTCGCTGATGCCCAGCCCTGTCCAGGTACGCCGAAGCAGCTCGGACTAGCCTGCAGGTGTGATCACCTGCGTCGTCGAATATGTCATCGACCCTGCGAAGATCGACGCCTTCGAGCGCTTCGGCCGCCGGTGGATGGATCTGGTCGATTCACATGGCGGCACCCACCACGGGTACTTCCTGCCCGCCGAGGGCGCGAGCGACAAGGCCCTCGCCCTGTTCAGCTTCCCCAGCCTCGCCGCTTACGAGCAGTATCGGGCCCTGTTCGGCGCAGACCCCGACTTCATCGAAGCCGACCGCATCAGGGACCAGAGCGGCTGCGTGCGCCGCTACGAACGGAGCTTCATGCGCCCGCTGCTACCTGAGCCGCCAGGAGAGTAACGGCCCGCAACATGGCCCGCGGCGCCAGCTGACCAGCTACGGCCATCCAGCCGCCGCGCAGCTTTCAACGTGTGTGGTTATCCGCATGCACAGGATCCGGCGGCGCTCGTAGCGTCGCATGTCAGCGGCCCAGGACGCCGGAACCGGGCAGCGAGACGAATCCTCATCCCGGTCCGGGCGGGAACGGAACGGGGAGCCGGGCCGACTCTCGTCAGGCGGCCGGGCACCGCGTCCCGGTCAGGCGGGCTCGCTCAGGGACCCGGCCGCCGCGCTGGCGGGGACGGCGCCGTCTACGTAGGTCACGCTATTCGCGCCGATGGCAGCGACCCGGGGGCCGGGGAGGACGACACCGGTGAGGTTGAGCGGGTCGGCGGCGGAGATGCAGGCCGTCTCCCCGTTGCGCGGCGTCTTGCGGACGGTGCGGAGCACCTCGACGGCGTCAGGGTGCGCGAACTGCTCGCCGCTGAAGCCGGTCACGAACCGGCCGCCGCGGACGGTGCCGCGGGCTTCCATCCGGCGCAGTGCCCAGAGGATCTCGCGCCACGAGACGGCCAGGTGCTCACGGACGGCCAGATCGCGGAAGATGACGCCCCAGCGGGCCACTAGCTGTTCGGCGATCGCCTCCGCTAGCTCGTCGCGGTCCGGTGCGGCGGCGGGGGCGGGGAGCAGCGACCACCGGCCCGCCGAGCCGCCGGCCGCCGCGGAGTTGCCGGAGCCGCGCAGGCCGCGGCGCAGCCCGCGCCGCCCGAAGGCATGGTCGCGACCGCCGCGCCGCAACAAGGATCGCACCGCGCGGAAGCCGTCGGCGGTGACCAGCCCGCGGGCGACCCCGTCCCACAGCGCTTCCTCTACCTCGTAGGGCAGGCGACCGGTGACCGAGGCCAGGTCGGGGCGGAACAGCGCGCCGTGCCGGGCCAGCGCGTCGAGGATGTCCCGGGTCCGGCCGGGGCCCGGCTCGGCAGGCTGGAGATCACCGCGGGCCGCGGCGAGCAGCCAGGGCAGGTCGTCGCGGATGGTCAGCGTGATCGGGGTGGCGCGGGACGGAGTCAGCCCGCTGCGGCGCGTGTCGGTACCGGGGTGGCCGTTGCGCTGCGGGTGGGGCTCGGGCTGGCCGTCGAACCTGGGGTCTGGGCCCAGCTGGGCGTCGCGGCGCGGGCCTGGGCTGGCCGCGTCAGCCTGGGGGTCGCGGACGGTTAGCCGGCCCCACGCGACCTGACCGGACAGGCACAGCTCATCGAGCCAGTCCCGCCGGTACCCCTCGACGCGGCTAGCCAGGACCGCGCTCTCCCAGACCCCGGCGGCCGTCTCGAAGCCCTGCAGCTGTTCGATGACGGCCAGCACACCGAACCGGCCCTCGCGCCGGGTCCCGGCCGCCAGATGCTGCCAGCGGAGCAGGAACCGCATGAAGTCCTGGGCGCTGACCGGCTCTATCTCGCGCCGCAACCGCTGCCGCGTATACACGTGAATCCGGGCCAGCAACCGCCGGGTGCAGTACTCCCCGGCACCGGGCGCGGTGAACTCGCCGCGGATCACGAAGCCCTCGGCTTCCAGCCGGGCCAGCCCCCGGATCACGATCGGCTCCGGCAAGCCGGTCGCCTCGCTCAGGTCAGTGACGCTGGACGGCCCGCGGCATTCCAGGTGACCCCGGAGCAGGTCGGCCGCCGCGGCGTCCTGGTCCGGTATCCCGCCCGGGACCGGGCACGGATGGTCGGGCACGATCGCCGCGCCGGGAAAGAGCGCCTGGACGGCAGGCCGACGTTCCACCGCGGCCCACAATCCCGCGGCGGATGTGGAGCCGGCGGCCGGCTTGGGGCCGGTTGCCTCGCCGGGGCTGCCGGGGCCGGCCCCCGCGTCGGAGCCGGTCACCCCGTCGGGGGCCGGCGGTGGCGATCGGGCGGACAGCGACGGCCCGGCGGCTGGCGACCAGTGTGTCGAACAGCGGCTGCCAGTCCGGCTCGGGACGGTGCACGACCACGTTCATCAGCAGGTCGTGCAGCTCATCGGCGTCCCGTGGCTCCGGCCGGACCTGAGCCGCCACCCGCTCGATCGCGTCCGGGTCGAGCCGGCCCAGCTCATGCGCCTCGACCGGCAAGCCGCGGCGCAGCGGGACCGCGCGGCTGCGGCGTTCTTCCAGCGGCGCGTCGTCCAGGTAGGTGAATGGCTTCCCGTTCAGAATCTCGTGGGCCAGCACCGACGGCTCGGTGGTGTCCCGTACCACCACGTTGACCCGCCCGGACTCGATCCGCCCGAGCAGGTCCTTGAGACCGTCGATGTCCATGGCCTCGCGCAGGCAGTCATCGAGCGTCTGCCGCACGATCGGATGGTCGGGGATCTCCAGCGGCCCCGGGGCCACGTTCTCCTGGCAGGCGGCCAGGGTCGGGAACACCGCCGCCATGATGTCGTCGGCTTCCATCCGCTGGATCGCCGGCGGGTTCTTCTTGCCGCCGCGCATCCGCAGCACGGCCAGCGACCGGTTCAGGTTCCACCGCCACCGGGAGGCGAACATCGGCGAGGTGAGCACCGCCTGCCGGACCACGTCCTCGACCGTTCGCGAGACCAGGAACTTCGGCACCCGCTCCAGCGGGAAGCTGTGCTGCGGGCCGAGCGACAGCAGGATCGCGTCGTCGCTGGCCGCCGCCTGCAGCTCGAAGTCGAACGTCACGCAGAACCGTTTGCGCAAGGCCAGCCCGAGCGCCCGGTTCAGCCGGGCGCCGAACGGGGCGTGCCCGACCAGCTGCATGCCGCCGGCCTCGTCGAAGAAGCGTTCCAGCACGATGGTGTCCATGTCGGGCAGCACCCCGAGCTGCGCGAGTCCCGCCGCCAGGTAGGCCACGATCGTCTCGGCGGCATCGGCGGACAGGCCGCACTCGGCCTCCAGCCAGCGCGCCGCCTCGGCCCGCCGCCCGTCTGCCACCCGCTCCGCGACCGCCTTGCGGATCGCGCAGACCTCCTCGGACAGCTCCAGCGTCCGGCCGGGTGCCTCACCGAGCCAGAACGGCACCGACGGCGGCGCACCGCGGGCGTCCTCGACCCGGACGATGCCGGGCTCGACCCGGCGGATCCGCCAGGACGTCGTGCCGAGCAGGAACACGTCCCCGGCCATCGACTCGATCGCCCAGTCCTCGTTCACGGTCCCGACCAGGGTGCCGTCCGGCTCGGCCAGCACCCGGTAGTCACCCAGCTCCGGGATCGCCCCGCCGGAGGTGAGCGCGGCCAGCCGGGCGCCACGGCGCCCTCGCAGCCGCCCGCCGACCTGGTCCCGGTGCAGGTAGGCAGCCCGGCGCCCGCGACCCGTTGAAATCCCTTCGGAAACCAGCTCGGCGACCACGCCAAAGTCATCGGCAGTCAGCTCCGCGAAGGGGGCCGCCTGCCGGAACAGCGCCAGGAGCTCGTCTTCGGCCCAGTCGGCCGCTGCGCACTCGGCGATCACCTGCTGGGCGAGGATGTCCAGCGGGCCCGCCGGGACCTGCAGCGCGTCCAGCCGCCCGGATCGCGCACCGCGCAGCAGTGCGGCGCACTCGACCAGCTCGTCGCGGGAGGTCGGGTACAACCGCCCGGACGGGGTCCCGGTGCGGGTGTGGTTGGACCGGCCCACCCGCTGCAGCAGCGTGGCAAAACTGCGCGGCGAGCCGATCTGGCAGACCAGCTCCACCGGTCCGATGTCGATGCCCAGCTCCAGCGACGCGGTCGCCACCAGCGCCCGCAGGTCTCCCGAGCGCAGCCGGGTCTCCACCCGCTGCCGCCGGTCCTTCGACAGGCTGCCATGATGCGCCGCGACCTGATCCTCGCCGAGCCGCTCGCCCAGCTGGTGCGCGACCCGCTCGGCCAGCCGCCGGGTGTTCACGAACACCAGCGTGGTGCGGTGCTCCTGGACGTGCGCCGCGATCATGTCGAGGATGGCGGCCATCTGCTCGGCCGATGCGACCGCGCCGAGCTCGTCGTCGGGCAGCTCGAGGGCCAGATCGAGGTCGCGCCGGTGCCCGGTGTCCACGATCGCGCAGCGCGGCGAGCCGTCGGGGGCGGAGCGCTCCGGGCCCGCGCCGACCAGCAGCCGGGCGACCGTCTGGATGGGCCGCTGGGTCGCCGACAGGCCGATCCGCTGCAGCGGCCCGGTGGTCAGGTGCTCCAGCCTCTCCAGCGTGAGCGCGAGGTGCGAGCCGCGCTTGTTCCCCGCCACGGCGTGGATCTCATCGACGATCACTGTGGCGGCGGGCGCGAGCATGGCGCGGGCCCGTTCCGCGGTGACCAGCAGGTACAGCGATTCCGGGGTGGTGATCAGGAAATCCGGCGGGCGCTTGAGCATCGCGGCGCGTTCCGCGGCCACAGTATCCCCGGTCCGCACCGCAACCCGGATGTCCGGCGCGCTCAGTCCCAGGTCGGCGGCGGTCTCAGCGATCTCGCGGAGCGGGCGTTCCAGGTTCTGCCAGATGTCGACGGCCAGCGCCTTCAGCGGCGATACGTACACGACCTGCGGTCCCGCGGCTGGCTGCGGGCCGCTGCCCGCGCCGCCGCTGCCCGCGCCGCCGCTGCCCGCGCCGCCGCTGCCCGCGCCGCCGCTGCCCGCGCCGCCACCGGCGGCCTCGGCGACGGCTGCCTCGTGCGCGCGGTAGAGCCTGTCGATGCAGACCAGGAACGCGGCCAGCGTCTTACCTGAACCGGTCGGCGCGGCGATCAGCGTGTGCCGGCCGGCCGCGATCTCCGCCCAGCCCTGCGCCTGCGGATCGGTCGGCCCGTCCGGGAACCGCCGGGCGAACCAGGCCGCTACCGCAGGATGGAACGATTCGAGCACCTGTTCACATTAGCCCGTGTTGCCGACACTATGGGCCGAGCGCAGAACCGCGGCGGTGGCGGCGGCCAACTTGCCGGCGCCTTACCGGCTGGCTTCCGCGCCGTCACTGAAGGCCGCCGTGTCGCGCTGGGCCGCGATGAGTTGCTGATACCAGCGCGCGCTGGCCTTCGGAATCCGGGCCTGGGTGCCGAAGTCAACGAAAACCAGGCCGAACCTGCGGCTGTATCCGTCGGCCCACTCGAAGTTGTCCAGTAGCGACCAGACGAAGTAGCCGCGCACGTCCAGGCCGGACTGAATCGCACGCAGCGTCTCAGCGAAATGATCGTTCAGGTACGCCACCCGCTCAAGGTCATCAACCACGCCCTCAGGATTCACGTAGTCGTGGAAGGCGGCCCCGCTCTCGGTGATGTAGACGGGAAGCTTCGTATATTCGCGGACCCGCCGCAGGATGCGGCCGAATCCGGCCGGCCGTACATCGAGGCCGCCGGCTGTGAGCACACCGGTACTGGGTATCACCCGGGCGTGATGATAAGGCTCACGGTAATCGTGGGCCACGCTCTTGGTCTCGTAGTAGTTGAGGCCGAGGAAGTCGGTCGGTACCGCGATGACCTGCATATCGCCGTCACGGATAAAGTCGATCGGCACCTGACGGGAATACCAGGCGAGCATGTCGGCCGGATAGGTCCCGTTCTTGACCGGGTCGAGGAACCAGCGGTTCTCGTACCCGTCCAGCCGTCGCGCGGCGGCGCGGTCAGCATCCGAATCCGACGCCGGGGTTATGTCTGACAGCAGCTGCGTGAGCCCGGCCCGCGCGCCGGGTGCGCTCTCCCGGATGATGCCGACCGCCCGTCCATGGGCGATCAGCAAATGATGAGCGGCGGTCAGCGCCGAATACAGATCAGCAATTCCGGGTGCATGCCGCGCCTGAAGATGACCGATCATGGCCGAGCAAAAAGGCTCATTAACGGTTGCCCACAGCTGGACGGTGTCACCGAGGCAATCGAGCACGGCGCGGGCGTAGTCGCAGAAGTAACCGACGGTATCGCGATTCACCCAGCCGCCGGAATCCTGCAGCGGCTGGGGGAGATCCCAGTGGTAGAGCGTCGCCACCGGCTCGATATTCCGCGCGTGCAGGCCGTCAACCAGCCGGCGGTAGAAATCGAGGCCCTTCTGGTTCACTGAGCCTGTGCCGTCCGGGACGATGCGCGGCCACGCGATCGAGAAGCGGTAGGCGGTCAGGCCCAGTTGCGCGGCCAGGTCAAGGTCGGCGTCGACGCGGTGGTAGTGGTCGCAGGCGATGGCGCCGGTGTCGCCGTGGGTGACCGCGCCGGGGACCCGGGAGAACGTATCCCAGATCGAGGGGCCGCGGCCGTCCTCGTCGACCGCGCCCTCGATCTGATACGCGGCGGTCGCGGCGCCGAACAGGAAGCCCGGTGGGAAGCGCATGGACAATGCCGACTGCTCCTTCGCTGGGCGCGTCGCTGACCAGCGACCCTGATCAATTTAGTACTTAGGTTAAGACTTGTGCAAAGGCTGTCAAGCATCGCCGGGCCGACCGGAAGGGCCCGTGAGCCTGGCCAGGTCGGCGCTGACCGGCGCGGCCGGCCGGCCCTGGCCGCGGACGGCCGTCCCGGCCGCGGACTGCCGGCCCCGGCCGCGGACTGCCGGCCCGGCCGCGCCCGCCCGGGCCTCAGCGCGGGGCGGCCATGGAGCGAATCCGGCGGCGCGCCCCGGGATGCTCGGGGGTGACCGCTCCCGAGGTCAGCAGCCGGGCGATCGGCAGCGTGGCGCCGCCCAGGGCGACCGCGTCCTTGCCGAGCTCGGCCTTGACGATCTGCACCCGGCTAAACGGCAGCTTCAGCGCCTGGCGGCCCGCCGCCTCGCGGATCCGGGGCAGCAGATCGTCGCTCAGCGCCTGCCCGAGCCAGCCGCCGACCACGACCCGCTCGGGGTTGAACAGGTTGACCAGATCAGCGAGGCCGGCCCCGAGATACGTCACGGTCTCCTCGAGCACCTGGCGGGCGGCCCGGTCGTGGCCGGCCGCGCCGATGATCGTGGCGATCCGGTCTTCCAGCTCGGCCGGGCTGGCCGCGGTGGCCCGGCGCTTGAGTTTTTCGTACCTGGCCTCGATGGCTCCGGCGCCGACGTAGGCCTCCAGGCAGCCGTCCGCGCCGCACCGGCACCGCCGGCCGCCCACGACGACGGTCGTGTGGCCCCACTCCCCGGCGCTGCTCGTCGCCCCCCGGTAGACCTCCCCGTTGCTGATGATGCAGGTCCCTACGCCGATTCCGAGCAGCACGATGACAGCGTTGTCGGTGCCGCGGGCGGCACCGAACCATCGTTCCGCCTGGCCGAGAGTCTTGGCGCCGTTGTCGACCAGGATCGGCAGTCCGGTCTTCGAGCGCAGCATCGCCTCCAGCGGGACGGCGTCCCAGCCGACGCTCTGGCCGTGCACGACTGCATCCTCGCGGTGCTCGACCAGGCCGGGAACGGCCACGCCGACGCCCAGGATGGCACTCGGGCTCACGCCCGACTCGGCGATCACTGACTCGATGCCCTCGACGATATGGCTGACTGCATCGTCAGGATCCAGCACGGCCCGGCCGGTGACCGAGGTGTGCCGCGCGCACATGTGCAGCCCGAAGTCGAACAGCTCGACCAGGAACTCGGTCTCTCCGACATCAACGCCGATGACGTAGCCGTACTTGGGGTTGACCTGCAGTAGCCCGCGCGGCCTGCCGCCGTTGGAGTCCTCCAGGCCGACCTCGGCGACGATGCCCTCGGCTTCGAGCGCGGCGACCAGGTTGCTCACGGTGGCGGGGCTCACGCCCGCCAGGGTCCCGACCTCCTGCCGCGTCAGGGGACCGTTGAGGAAGACCTGCCACAAGGCACGCGACCGGTTGCTCTTGCGGAGATCCCGCACCGTGGTTGTGCTGGGCCTGGGCATCGACCTGCCTGATCGACGGAGGGACCGCGGCGATGCGGCTGGGACCCCTACTTTACGGCCTGAAATAAGGCAGTGCGACGCGATGACCAGCACGGGTCTCGCTGCCGTGGCGGACAGGGCCGGCACCGGACGGCCAGGGCCCTGTTGGTAACAAAACGGAAACGGAGGCTGGCGCAACGTTGACAGTACGGTCGGTAGCGACATATTTTACGGCTTAAAGGAAGGTGTAAAAGATCTAGGGTTTTTGTCCCATCCGGTACGGGGTGCGTGGTGTGTTCGCGTTGACCATGGAAGGACACCACATGAGACCGACGAAGCGCGTGACCCCGGCCTTTGCCGCCGTGCTGGCGGCGGTGGCGCTGGCGGCCTGTGGCAGTTCGGGTAGTAGCAGCGGATCTGGATCTTCCGCTCATCCCACGTTGACCTATTGGGCCACCAATCAGGGCACCAGCCTGCAGGACGACCGGCAGGTACTCGGTCCGCAGCTAGCGAAATTCACCCAGCAGACCGGCATCAAGGTCGACCTGCAGGTCCTGCCGTGGACGACGGTTCTCAATCAGATCACCGCCGCCACGGTTTCCGGCAAGGGCCCCGACGTCCTCAATATCGGCAATACCTGGTCACCATCCCTGCAGGTCACCGGGGCCTTGGTGCAGTTCACCCCCTCGGTCATGAGCCAGATCGGCGGATCGAGCCGCTTCCTGGCCGGGAGCCTGTCGGCGACCGGCGCACCGGGGAAGCCGCCTACCGCCGTACCGCTCTATTCCCTCGCCTACGGCCTCTACTACAACAAGGCGCAATTCGCCGCGGCGGGCATCAGCGGGCCGCCGACCACCTGGACCCAGCTCGTGGCGGACGGCAAGAAGCTCACCCACGCCGGCCACTGGGGCCTGACCCTCGAGGCCGGACAGGTCCCCGAGGACATTCACATGGCGTTTGAGCTGAGCCAGCAGCAGGGCGGCGCGTTCTTCGACTCGGCGGGCAAGCCGACTTTCGACACCCCGCAGAATGTCGCCGCGGTCAAGCAGATGATCGACTTCATGCAGGCCGACAAGATTGCCAATCCCAGTGACGCGCAGTACTCGAACGGCACCGAGGCGCTCAATGACTTCGCCACCGGGAAGGCCTCGATGGTGATGTGGCAGGCCGCCTCCGGGTCGCTCGCGAAGCTGGGCATGAACGCCGCGGACATCGGTGTCGCGCCGCTTCCGCTCCCGTCACCGATGCCGCCTGGTGGCAAGAACGTGACGAGCATGGTGGCGGGCATCAACATGGCGGTGTTCAAGGACACCAAGAGCATGTCCGCCGCGCTGAAGTTCGTGAAGTTCATGACCAGCACCCCCGAGCAGGAGACGCTCAACCAGACCTACGGATCGCTGCCCACGGTGTCGGCCGCCTATGCCGACCCGGCGTTCCACACCCCGGCCGTGACCACGTTCCGGAGTATCCTCAACTCCTCAGCCGCGCCGATGCCCCCGGTGCCGCAGGAGAGCCAGTTCGAGACCACCGTGGGGACGGCGATCACTCATCTGTACGCCGACGCCGCGACCGGCAAGACGGTCACCAACACCATGATCGCGCAGGCACTCACTCTGGCTCAGCAGCAACTGGGAGGCTGACTCTCGGTGGTTGACACCATCCGAGTCGACAAAGCTCCGCCAGCTTCAGCGCCGCCGCCGCCGGTCCGCCGGCGGTGGCGGCGGCATTGGCTGCCCTATGTCCTGCTGATCCCGGCGGTGTTCCTCGAGCTACTGATCCACATCATCCCGATGCTCGCCGGGGTGGGGATCAGCTTCCTCCAGCTCACCGAGATATATCTGAGCAACTGGCGCGCCGCGCCGTTCGCCGGCACCAGCAACTACGCGGTCGCCCTGAATCTGAACGGAGCCACCGGCCAGGAACTGCTGCACTCCTTCATCGTCACGGTGCTGTACACCACGCTGGTCCTGGCCCTGGCCTGGACCTTCGGGATGACTGCCGCGGTTCTCACCCAGCGGGCCTTCCGCGGCCGGGGCCTGGTCCGGACCGTCTTTCTCATCCCTTACGCACTGCCGGTGTTCGCCTCGGTCATCACCTGGAGCTTCATGCTGCAGCGGGACACCGGGATAGTGAACCAGGCCCTGCTCGCGCTGCACCTGACCCACTCCCGGCCGTTCTGGCTGATCGGGCAGAACAGCTTCTACTCCCTGGTCATCGTCTCCCTGTGGCGGACCTGGCCGTTCGCGTTCCTCATTCTCACGGCGGGTATGCAGAGCATCCCCGCCGATCTGTACGAGGCCGCATCCCTGGACGGCGCGGGAATCGGTGGGCAGGTCAGGCACGTGACCCTGCCGCTACTGCGGCCGGTCAACCGGGTCCTGCTGCTGGTGCTCTTTCTCTGGACGTTCAACGACTTCACCACGCCGTTCACGCTGTTCGGCGCGGCCGCGCCCGCCCAGGCCGACATCATCTCGATCCACATCTACGAGAACTCGTTCGTCAGCTGGAATTTCGGCACCGGATCGGCGATGTCGGTGCTGCTGCTGCTCTTCCTGCTGCTGGTCACCGGCGTTTATCTAGCTGTCGTCGGGCGAGGGGAGCGCTATGCATGAGCCCACCTGGTTCCGCTGGGCCCGGGTGATTGTCCTGACCCTGCTCGGGCTGTTCGCCCTGCTGCCGGTCTACGTCATGGTCACCGCGTCGCTCAAGCCGCTGCCGGATGTCCAGGGCGCGTTTCGCTGGCTGCCCAGTCACCTGACTCTGACGCCGTTCGTCGACATGTGGCGGACGATTCCGCTGATGCGCTACCTGGTGAATAGCCTGATCGTGTCGACGACGGCCTCGGTGGCGTCGGTGCTGGTCGCCCTGCTCGCCTCCTACGCTCTCAGCCGCTACCGGTTCCGCGGCCGCCAGGCCTTCTCCATGGCGGTGCTGTCGACCCAGATGTTCCCTGGCATTCTCTTCCTGCTGCCCCTGTTCGTCATCTTCGTCAACATCAGCCAGACGACCGGCATCAACCTCTACGGCAGCCGGACCGGGCTGATCATCACGTACATGACCTTTACGCTTCCGTTCTCGATCTGGATGCTGGCCGCCTATCTCGACACGGTGCCGCGCGAACTCGATGAGGCGGCCAAGGTCGACGGGAACGGGCCGATGGCCGCGTTCATCAAGGTGGTCATCCCGGCCGCGGTGCCGGGCATCATAGCGGTGCTCATTTACGCCTTCATGACCTCGTGGAGCGAGATGCTGTTCGCGTCGGTCCTCACCAACGACTCGACCCGGACCCTCGCGGTCGGGCTGCAGGGCTACGCCACCCAGAACCAGGTCTACTGGAACCAGATCATGGCGGCGTCGCTGACCGTGAGCCTGCCGATCGTCGTCGGGTTCCTGTTGCTGCAGCGCTTCCTGGTGGCCGGCATGACCGCCGGATCCATCAAGTGACGTAACGATGCTGGCGCCGCGGGACAGCCGCAGCCGGGACTGCCGCCGCCTCGACGGGTTGTGGCGCTTCCGGTTCGACCCGGCTGCCCAGGGCACAGTCGGCCAGTGGTGGCGCGGGACGCTCCCGGGCGCCCGCGAGATGCCGGTCCCGGCCAGCTACAACGATCTGGTGACCGATGCCGCCGAGCGCGAGCACGTCGGCGACGTCTGGTACCAGCGCGACGTCTGGGTGCCGGCCAGCTGGGCAGGCAGGCGCGTCGTCCTGCGGTGCGACGCGGCCAGCCACCATGGCACCGTATGGGCCGATGACGTGCAGGTCGCCGAGCACGCCGGGGGCTACACGCCGTTCGAGGCCGATGTCACCGATCAGGTGCGGTGCGGGGAGCGGCTCCGCGTGACGGTGCGGGTGAACAACGAGCTGACGATGGCGACGATCCCGCCGGGCGTCATCTCGCGCGCCGCCGATGGCCACCGGAAACAGCGTTACTTCCGTGACTTCTTCAACTACGCGGGCCTGCACCGGCCGGCGTGGCTGTACTCGACCCCGCGCAGCCATATCGCCGACCTATCGGTGACCACGGCCTTCGACCCGCAGACCAAGACCGGCCGGGTGACCTACCGGGCCGACGTCGCCGGGCCCGGCGAGACCTCGGTCTTGCTCCGGGATGCGGCCGGGCACGTGGCCGCGCGGGCCGCGGGCGCCGCCGGCGTCCTGACCGTCGGCCAGGCCAGGCCCTGGGGCCCGCAGGACCCGTATCTGTACGAGCTGGAAGTCAGGCACGGTGCGGACGAGTACCCGCTGCCGCTCGGTATCCGGACGGTCCAGGTCGTGGGGGCCCGGCTGCTGCTCAACGGCGAGCCGCTGCGGCTGCGCGGGTTCGGTATGCACGAGGACTCCGCACTGCACGGCAAGGGCCATGACGACGCGCGGATGATCCGCGATTTCGCACTGCTGAAATGGATCGGCGCGAACTCGTTCCGCACCTCCCACTATCCGTACGCCGACGAGGTCCTGGACTACGCCGACCGTCAGGGCATGCTCGTCATCGACGAGGCCCCGGCCGTCGGCCTGCACCTGAGCCTGGGGGACCTGGGCGATCCCGGGAGGCGCACCTTCGGGCCGGAGGCTATCGGTGAACCCGCCGCGAAAGCGCACCTGGCGGCGCTGCGGGAGCTGATCTCTAGGGATCGTCATCACCCGAGCGTGATCGCCTGGTCGATCGCGAACGAGCCGGACACCGCCGAGCCCGCGGCGCGCGGCTACTTCGCCCCCCTGGTCGCCGCGGCCCGGGAGCTCGATGCGACCCGGCCGGTGTGCTTCGCCAACGTCGCGACAGCGCCGCCCGAGGCGGACACCGTGACCGACCTGTTCGACCTGATCTGCGTGAACCGTTACTACGGCTGGTACGCCGGCCCCGGGGACCTGACCGCCGCCGAGCGGGATCTCGAGCGTGAGCTCCGGGCCTGGGCCGCGCGCGGCAAACCCATCCTGGTGACCGAATTCGGCGCCGACGGCCTGCCTGGCCTGCACGCCTGGCCGCCCACCCTGTGGTCGGAGGAGTACCAGGAGGCGCTGATCGAGATGTCGCTGCGGGTCTTCCAGCGGATTCCTGAGGTGATCGGCGAGCACGTCTGGAACTTCGCCGACTTCGCCACCGCGCAGGCGGTGTACCGGCCGGGCGGCAACCATAAGGGCGTGTTCACCCGAGACCGCCAGCCCAAGGCGGCGGCCCGGTTGCTCCGCCAGCTTTGGAGTCACTAACCCCGCCAACCGCCCCGCCTCGCCCACGCCCGCGCTGCCGCCTCGGCCCGCGCCCGCCGTACCGATCAGCCCGACCACCTCGCCGGCCCGGACGTCCAGGTCCAGGCCATCTACCACAGTCCGGCCGCCGTAGCACTTGCGCAACCCGCGGACGGTCACTACATCGATGTGTTTCACGTGACCAAGCGTGGTTCAGCTCGGCGGCCCGCACTGCAAGCCGTGGTTAGAGCCATCCCTCTACCCACCGGTATACGTCAGCGAGCCGACGCCGGCGGATGCTGCCCCACGGCGCGGTCCCGAGGCGGCCGAAAGCGCCTCGCAGACCAAGATCGACTTAACTTATACCGGATTGGGTGACCGTATACCGGGCATATCGGTCCGTTAAGATCACTCAACCCGGTATAAGTATCAGGAGTTCAGTTTAGGCTCAAGCTGAGATCCGATTTTGGTCAGCCAGATACGGCGGGCGGGCGAGTTCGCCGCATCCGGGGCCGGAGACCGGTCGCAGGATCCGTCGGCATGCACCTAGCGGGTTCGCCCTGCTGCGGGCCGTACATCCGCGAGCGCGCGGACCGCCACGGCCAGGGCCGCCGGCCCGTTCCGCTCGCTCATGGGTAGCTCACCACGTTGCTCGGCGTGGTGTTGGACGCCGTGACCGCTCCGGTGTTGTTGATGACGTGGGTGATCGTGCCCACGCCGCCCAGCGAGACCGTGAGCAGGTCATGCAATGCACGCCCGAGGTGCTCGGCGAGGAGAACGCGTTATAGGAATTGACCGCCGGATTGACGTTGAAGTAGCAGTAGCTGCCCAGGCCCCACCCGCCGAACGTGGTGACGTTGCTGGCCACCTCGAAGGCGGGATATCCGTTCGTGCGAGCCGTTCATCCAGGCGGCCTGGTTGGGCGGGTCGTACGGCATCTCGTTCTGGAAGAAGATGATCTTGCCGTTCTGGCCGTTCCAGGCCACCTCGTAGTCTTCTGGTAGTGCTCGACGAACAGGCCGGTCGCCTCGACGTTGTTGCCGTTGACGATCAGCCCGTTGGCGGCGGTGTTGATCGTCCAGCCGACCGTGCCCGGAGTTGCCGTGGTCGGCGCGCCAGGCCCAGATGTCGTCCACGAGGGTGTCGCCGGAGTTGACGACCAGGCTGGCGGTGGCCTTGCCGGCGATGTCGCCGCCGATCCGGAAGAACACGTCCTGGACGGAGATCGGGTCGGCTGGCGTGGCTGGCCGTCGAGCCGGCCGGGCCGACCGTCAGCAGGGCCGCCGAGTTGACCGTGCCCGCGTCGAACAGCAGACCCTTGATCCGGACCCCGTTGACGTCGGCGACCTGCATGGTGTTCACGCCGTTCTGCGGGATCAGGGTCGGGAACCCGATGCCCAGGACGACGGTGTCCGGGTTGCGTGACGTTGAGGGTCTGGTTGAGGTTGTAGACGCCGGGGGTGAAGAGCAGGTTGCAGCCCTGCGCCAGCGCGGTGTTGATGGTGCGCCGCGCTGATCGAGGGGTCGGCGACGAAGAACTGGCTCATCGGCACGCGAGGTGCCGGGGGTCGGGCCGCTGGCCCAGCTGGGACCGGACGCGTTGGTCCGCAGCGACGGCACGAAGACGTGGTAGTTGCCGGTGGAGTCGATGTAGAGGTACGGCACGTCCCGGGACACCGGCGTGGTGGCCAGGGTGGTCATCGGCGGGGTCGGGAAGCTCTGCGCCGGGCGCGCCGTTCACGCCGGAGAACACCATGTTCCACACCGAGCCTGACCAGCTGCCGAAGTTGCTGTCCCGTGAGTACCACTGCTGCTGCGACACCGACGACGCCTGGCCGGAGACCTTGGTGTCGGCGATGTAGCCGCCGCTGGCGTAGCCGTAGCTCGCCGGGTACAGCTCAAGCCCGCCGTGCACGTCCATCCGGCGGAACGGGCCCGGCCTGCGCCACGGCCCAGCGGTCCGAGCCCGCCGACGGGTTGATCGGCCATGTTCTCCGCCGATCGCCAGAAGTTCTGGGTGGCGTTGCCCGTGCCGTCGAAGGAGTCCACCGTGACGTCGCCGTTGATGGTGACGTCGTCCGGGTTCTGGCCCAGCCCCGCGATGGAGGTGTAGTAGCCGATGTTGGCCTCCACGCTGTAGCTGCCCGGCTTGAACAGCAGGGCGTAGCGCTGGGTGCCGAACTGGTTGAGCTTCTGCGTGTTGAACACCGTGTCCAGCGTGTTCTGGATGGTCGTGGCCGACATGCTGGGGTCGAAGATGTCGACGTTCGGGCCGAGGTTCGGGGTGTTCGACTGCGCCGGGCAGGAACCGCCGCCCCCGCCGCCCCCGCCGCCGGTCGTGGTGTAGACACCGAACTCCCACAGCGAGTAGCCGTACTGGGTGCCCCGTGCGGTGCCGTACATGCGGATGTAGCGGCCGGTGCCGGTCACGGTGAGGGTCTGGATGCCGCCGGTGCCGGTGGTGGTGGAGAAGATCGAGGTCCAGGTGGTGCCGTCGGTCGAGGTCTGGATCTGGAACGCCTTGCCGTACGCGGTCTCCCAGTTCAGCGTGACCTGGCAGATCGTCTGGCTGGCGCCCAGGTCGACCTGGAGCCACTGCGGGTCGCTGAAGGCGCTGGACCAGCGGGTGCCGGTGTTGCCGTCGAAGGCCGCCGAGGCGGGCGTACCGGCGTTCTCCTGCGAGGAGGCGGTCGCGGGCTGGTTGAGCGCGGCGTCGGTGGTGCCGCAGCCGCTGCCGCCGCCGATCGTGCCGTAGACCTGGAACTCCCACAGCGAGTAGCCGTACTGGGTGCCCCGCGCGGTCCCGTACATGCGGACGTACCGGCCGGTGCCGGTGACGGTCAGGGTCTGGATGCCGCCGGTGCCGGTGGTGGTGGAGTAGATCGTGGTCCAGTTGGTCCCGTCGGTGCGAGGTCTGGATCTGGAACGCCTTGCCGTACGCGGCCTCCCACTGCAGGACCACCTGGGTGATCGACGCGCTGGCGCCCAGGTCGACCTGAATCCACTGCGGGTCGCTGAACGCGCTGGACCAGCGCGTGCTGGTGTTGCCGTCGACGGCGTTCGAGGCCGGGAACGCAGGCGTTCTCCAGCGACGAGGCCGTCGCGGGCCGGCCCTGCGACAGCAACGTCGAGGCGGCGGCGGCCCGGCTGACCGGGCCCGCCACCAGGGCCAGAGCGGCGGCCAAGACTATCACCACCGCGATGATCCAGGCCCTCCGGCGCGCTAACGGCCGGCGCACATCCAGCACATGAGAATCCATGATCGACCCCTATCGTGAGGAGGGCGCCGCCGCCCGATGCTTGGTCGGACTTGCTATAAGGCTTATTTCAAAACGTAACGTAACTCCGCCTCAACAGCCCGTCAATAGGTCAGTCTGCCGTTCGCTGGGCGCCTTTCTGCCGGGTCTGCGGGCGGTCTTCCCGCCGGTCTGCCGGTGGTTCTCCCGCTGGTCTGCGGGCGGTTCTCCCGCCGGTCTGCGGGCGGTTCTCCCGCCGGTCTGCCGGTGGTCCTCGTCCAGGGGAACTTCTTCGGCATCGGTGCCAACAACACCGCGATCGTGCCCAACCGGCTGGACGGCATCCGGGTGGACGGCACGTCGGCGAACACCCAGGTCGGCGGGGTGATTCCGCTCGGGAACGTGTCCGCGGGCAACGGCCGCAACGGCATCGAGGTAGCCGGCCGGGCGCGAGGATTCATCACCTTCATCACCTTCGGCGGACTGCTGGCTTTCAAGGGCGCCGCACCTAACCGCCGGGACGGGCTGCTGATCACCTCGACCGGGGGCGACAACCTGGCCCGGACGAACGTGTTCTCCGGCAACCGCGGGAACGGGATCGAGCTGGCGGGTCGCGCCCGCCGGCCGACGATCGACCCGGACATCGCGGGCCTGACCACCAGCGGCAGGGCCGCGCTGCCGAACGGCGGCGACGGCGTCCTGATCGACGGGGCCGCGCACGGCAACGTGGTCGGCGGTTCGCTGCATTCGGTGATCCCGCAGAACACGTTCTCCGGGAACCAGGGCTACGGGCTCGCCATCACCGGCCGGGCGCATGGCAACCGGGTCTTCGGCAGCTTCATCGGTGCCGAGATCGGCGGCGTCAGCGCCCTGGGCAACCAGCGGGGCGGAATCCTGATCGGCGGCCGGGCCTACCGCAATTCCATTGGCCGGCGCGGCGGTCGCGCGTCGGATCTGATCAGCGGCAATACCGGTAACGGTGTCACGCTGGGACCAGGCAGTCGGGTTAACCGGGTGATCAATAACTTCATCGGGCTGAACAGGTTCGGGCGGGCGCTGCCGAATACCGGCCGGTCGGTCGTCAATCTTGGTCACGCGAACCTCATCAAAAGCAACCGTTACCTCCCGGTTTGATGGCCTTTAGCAGGCGCCCAGGCAGTAGCCGACGGCGACCGGCTAGCCGTAGCCGAGCCCGCCGTCGGTATGGTGCGGTCGGAGCCGTTATCGGCCGGCCGGTGCTTGGGCCGTGGCGACATTTTTCGTACGGTGGTGATCGTGCGCGGTGTGCCGTGGTGGGGTGTGCTCTCGGCGGCGGCGGCTCCGGTCTTGCTCGTCGCCGGGTGGAGACTTGCTGCCGCGTTGCAGCCTGCTTCCTACAACGAGCTGACCAGAACCGTCAGTGCCCTGGCGTCGGAGGGCGCTAACGACCGGTGGGTGATGACGCTCGCCTTCGTCATCGTCGGAGCCTGCGAAGTCGCGGCCGCGCTGGCGCTGCGCCCGGCCGCCCCGCCCGGGCGGCTGATCCTGATCGTGGGCGGCATGGCGGGCATGCTGGTCGCGGCGAGCCCCGATCACGGAGGCGGCGGCTCGGTGGCGCACGCGTTCTGGGCGGCGGTCGGCTTCGCCGCCCTGACGGTCTGGCCGGTCGGTAGCTGCAGGCGCGGGCCCTCGGTGCCCTGGAGCCTGCGGCCGGGTGTCTCGATGGTCGTGTCTTGCGTGCTGGTCGGGCTGCTCGGCTGGTTCCTGATGGAACTGATCGACGAGGGCGGGCTGGTCGGCCTGGCCGAACGGGTCATGGGCACGGCCCAGGCCTTGTGGCCCGCGGTGGTGGTACTGTCTTGCCGCCGGGCCGCGCCCGGGCCCTGGCGCTGGCCGCCGAAGCCATCGGTGCTGACCTTCAGGACGGGGCGATCCAGGTGAGTCGCGCCTGGCCAGCAGGACGTGGCCGTCCAGGGTGAGGCGGGCGACAGCATCGACGCCGGCCTGGTGTCCGGTCAGCACGGCCTGCGACCGGCCGGTGGTCGCCTGCCGCGCCGGAATCCGGTGACCGAGGTCCGTCGGCGCCGGGCCCAACTGCCCTGCCGGTGCGGGCCTGCCCAGCGAAGTATGAGGGTATTCAGGCGTAATAGCGGAGCTGGTGGCCCGGCCTGCGGCGGCGGTCAGTGCCCCAGCGCTCCCGCGTCATGCGGCTGAGAAGCGCGAAGGAGGCAGGCTCATGCCAGACAAGGAAGAGGTGCAGCGTTACGCCGACGCCATCATGGCCATGATCAAGGAAGATCAGGACAGTGGCCAGGTACCCCGGGACGCCTGCTCATGGGACGAACTTGACAACACCGTTGACGCCAATGACTACTACAGGAAGGCCGGGGTGCCCTCGGGTACCCACAAGGCTGCCGCCCTGCGTGAGGCCGTGAACAACGAGGTGGGCCGTCGCCTGAACGGGGTCCAGGGCGGTCCGTGGCGGGTCACCTGGACGCCCTCGCGGGTGGCCGCGCTGACCGTCGGCCGCAAGATCGGTTACGCCACCCGGGAAGAGGCAGAGGCGGTCGGCCAGCAATACCGGGCCGAGCACGGCGGCAAGTACCACGTGCACGACGGCTGACCTGATCCGGTACTCGGGAGCCTGGCCCGCCGCGGGCGCGCGACGAGGCTGCGGTTCTGGCCATAGCGTCCGGCGCGTTCGTCAGCCGACTGGCTGCCCGTGGGCGCGCTCGGCGGCCGAAGGCTCGCGTACCAGCGCGCCTGCGGTCCGGGCCATGAACTCCGCGCAGGTGAGTTGGGGATCGGGGGCCGGCTGGGATAGGGGCCTGCCTGCAGCCGCTCGCGCTGCGGGCGCCCGCCCCCAAACGCGCCGCGCTGGCCGGGCCAGCCGGGCGAGGCGCGCCGCCGCGGCCTCGTTCTGCAGGTCCCTGATCCGCTCTGCGGCCACGGCCCGAGAGATATAGGGATGCATGAGTCCTCCTCGATACGGAGGCCGCGTCATCGGCCCGCCAGGATCGAGGCTCCTCGTAAGGCCCGGTGCCCGGCATCAGGCACATGCCTTATTCGCCGGCCCGGCTCTGGCCCTAAGGCAGGTCCGGGGCGCCCGCCGCCGGGGCTGGTCACATCGGTCGCCGGACCGGCTGGCCTGGTAATCCTCGAGGACGGCCCGGTCACCCGAACCCAGCCGCCGGCGTTGCCGAACTCGCAATTCACCAGCGTGCGGCCGGACCAGGCTGAATACCGCCGCGGTTCTTTGATATCACCGCGGCCAGCTCATCGTGTTCGTTTACGAGCAGTTCCTCAATGGAGCCTTCGCCCGGTATCGCTGGCCACGGCCGGGCTGTCCATGAGCCTTCACCTAAGGTAACGCTCGCCGCCTTGGGCTCGGACATGAAAGCTTCCCATTCCGCTCGGGTGAAGAACGGGACGCCGCCCGGTTCTTTGTCCTTGGTGTCACGAACACCGGCGTGGCTGGCGCGCGTCCGGGCGACGTCCATGCAGTTGGCGCTGGCGGCGCTGAATGAGCTCCTACGCCACGACGCGGCGGCAAGGTCCGCCGCTGCTACGCCGTGGAAACGATAGTAGGAGCGCATTGTTCCTTCTGATCTCGCCCTGATTATCGCCGCTCATACCGGGCCGGGCTTGTGATAACGACAGAACGTGCGCAGCAAGATACCTGACTGGATAGCTCATCCGCAGTTAATTTGCGACCTGCCGCAGGGCCGCCACTGACATCTGCGGCTAATCAGCAGCAGACGTCAGGAAACATGAGAAAATATGTTTCAGGACGACCGCTGGAGGTGCGGGCCGAGCAGGGTCAGGTCGGCGGCAGATAGCCGGTCACGCGCGGTCTTGGCCTGATGCCAGTACGGATAGATGAGCGGGACCGCGCTGACCTCATCCAGCCGGGTCCGTTCCCCGGCGGTCAGCGCCAGGTCGGCGGCGGCGAGGTTGTCGGCGAGCTGCTCGGTCGTCTTCGCCCCGATCACCAGCGAGGTTACGGCGGGCTTGCCCAGCAGGTAGGCCAGCGCCACCTGAGCCGCGGAGACGTCGTGCTCGTCGCCGATGCTGACCAGGACGTCGACCGTTTCGTGCAGGGCGTCCTGGTCGCGGACCGGGGGCTCGTTCCATTCGGTCAGCTGCCGCGAGCCGGCGGGCGGCTGCCGGTCCCTGCGGTACTTGCCGGACAGCAGGCCGCCGGCCAGCGGGCTCCAGACCAGCACCCCGAGGCCCTGGTCCACAGCGGCGGGGATCAGCTCGTATTCGGCATCCCGGGCCTGCATCGAGTAGTAGATCTGCTGGCTGACGAACCGCGGCAGGCCCAGCCGGTCAGCGGTGCCGAGCGCCTTCAGCAGTTGCCAGCCGGCGTAGTTGGACGTCCCGATGTAGCGGACCTTGCCCGAGCGAACCAGCAGGTCCAGCGCCTCCAGGGTCTCTTCCAGCGGCGTGAGCCCGTCCCACTCGTGCACCTGGTACAGGTCGATGTGGTCGGTGCCCAGCCGGCGCAGGCTGGCCTCGCAGCCGGTCACGATGTGATGGCGGGACAGGCCCGCGTCGTTGGGCCCGCGGCCCATCGGCATGCGCACCTTGGTGGCGACCAGCACCTCGTCGCGGCGGCCCTGCAGCGCCTCGCCGAGGATCTCCTCTGACAGGCCGCCTGAGTACACGTCCGCGGTGTCGAACAGGTTGACCCCGGCGGCCAGGCACATGTCCACCTGCCGGCGGGCGTCCTCCGCGCCGGTGGAACCGACGTCGGCGAAGTTCCCGCGGCCACCGAACGTCATGGTGCCCATGGTCAGCACGGACACCCGCAAACCCGATTTGCCAAGCGCGCGATATTCCACCGTCCGACCCTACTCATCACCGATCTGGCGGGATAGTTCATAAACCGGGCCCGGCGCCGGCTGCCGGGCGCCACGATGCTTCAGCCGCCGGTCACCCACCGTGCCGCAGGACAGTGCGGAGACGATAATGGACATGCGGGCCGCCCGCCTGCACGGAGTCGCTGACTTGCGGCTATCCGGCGAACCAAGGCCCGTTCCCGGGCCGGGGATGAGCCTGGTCCGGGTGACCGCGGTCGGGATCTGCGGATCGGACCTGCACTGGTGGGCCGAGGGCGGGATCGGGGATGCGGTGCTGGAGCATCCGCTGGTGCCCGGGCACGAGGCGGCCGGGATCATCGAGGGCGGGCCGCGGCGCGGCGAACGCGTGGCGATTGACCCGGCAATCGCCTGCGGCGCCTGCCGGCCCTGCCGCAGCGGCTACCGGAACCTCTGCACCCGGATCCAGTTCGCCGGGCACGGCACGCTGGACGGCGCGATGCGCGAGTACCTCACCTGGCCGACCGGGTTGCTGCACCCGCTGCCCGACGGGCTGACCGACGCCGACGGCGCGATGCTCGAGCCGCTCGGGGTGGCCATCCACGCGGCCGACCTGGGCCACCTGCGGCTCGGCGGCTCGGCCCTGGTCGCCGGCTGCGGGCCGATCGGGCTGCTGCTCATCCAGGTTCTGCGGGCGGCGGGCACCGCCTGGGTGGGCGCATTCGACCCGCTGCCGCACCGGCGGCAGGCGGCCGCCCGCCTGGGCGCCCACGTGGCCGCGGACCCGGCCCAGGTGGCCAGTCCGGATGACCTGGGCGTGCTGCCCGGTGACGGTGTGGACGTGGCGTTCGAGATGGCGGGCACCGACGGCGGCGTGCAGCTCGCGATGGCAGCGGCCCGGCCCGGCGGCCGCGTGGTGCTGGGCGGCATACCCGGCGACGACCGGACCAGGTTCCAGGCCTCGGTCGCCCGGCGCAAGGGGCTCACCATCGCGATGGTCCGACGCATGAACGATACCTACCCGCGCGCGATCGGCCTCGCCGCGTCCGGGACCGTGGACCTTTCCTCGGTGGTGAGCCACCGGTTCCCGCTGGCGCAGGCGCCGGACGCGTTCGGCACCGCCGCCCGGCGAAGCGGCCTGAAGGTGATGGTCGAGCCGGGGCGCTGAAGCCAGGGCTTGCGCTGAAGCCGGGGCTCGCGATGGCAGCGTGGCTTGCGCTCAAGCTGGGGCAGGTGTTGGAGCCGGAGCTCGTGCTGGCACTGACCGACTCGGATAATCGGGAATATTTCCGTCAAAACGAATCCACTCGGCGGCTCAGAGGTCACCGGCTCGGGAAGCAGGCCGGCTCTCCGTCGAGGCTGCCCTCAGTCGGGCGCTTCCTAGTGTCCATGATTCGGGCTGCGCAACCCCATTTACATAGCTGTGATTTTGCTCCACATCGCCATCCACAGACTGTGGGTAAGTTTTGCCCAGCTCATGATGAAATGCCAGAATTATTCGTATCCGCATGACCGGACGCCCCGCGGCCGGGCGGCCGACTACGGGGAGGACAGGGCAGGTGACCAGCCGATCCTTGATCTGTAATACCGTAAGTACTGCAGTACTGCACTGCTGTCAGAGCCGTTCGATCGCCCCGCCCAGGTACTCCGGGAAGGAGCCGGCCCATGACGCGGCGGCTCCTGGTAGCGCACAGTTCCGACAGATGCACCGCGCGCCAATAGGCCCCCGACCGGCTACCGATATCCCGCACGCGCTGCAATACTGCCTGGATGACGGGGATTCGCCTGGCGCTTGCCAACCTCAAGCCAGGCACCGGCAAGACCACCTCGGCGGTCTGGCTGGCGCACATTTTCGCACAGGCGGGGAACAGCGTCCTGCTGGTGGACGCCGATCCGTCGGGCAGCGCCCTGGAATGGTCTGATCTCGCGGCCATGTACCCGGGCCTGCCGCCCCAGGAGGCGTTCCCGTTCCGGATCGTGGCGCTGCCGTCTCGGGAGCTGCACCGTCGGCTGCCCGAGATCGCCCAGCTGGATGACGTGGTGATTATCGACGCGCCGCAGCTGGAGGACCACGCGGCCATAGCCCGGTCGGCGTTGCGGTACGCGGATGAGATCCTGATCCCGTGCGCGCCTAGCCCCATCGAGATCAACCGGACCTCGCCGGTGCGCGACGAGATCCGCGAGATGGAGGCGTTCCGGGACCAGGGCGTCCGGTCGGCCATCCTGCTCAACCGGTGTGTGGCCCGGGCGAACTCGACAGCCGATGCCCGCGAGGCGCTCGAGGGCCTGGGGTACGACGTGCTCCGGACGGCCGTGCCGCGGCTGGAGGTCTACGCGCAGAGCTTCGGCATGCCGATCCCCGCCATCGGCCGCGAGGTGTGGCGCCATGTGGCGCATGATCTCATCGATCGATGTGCGCCGCTGTCCTCGGTGCGGGCATGACCCAGCAGCGGGATCAGCGGAAGGCGCAGATGGCGGCCGCGGCGGCCAGGCGCGCTGACGTCGGCGCGGCACCGGCGGGCCGGACCGCGATCCGGTCGAAGCCGGTCCGGATCACCCTGGACCTGAGCCCCGAGCTTTACCGGCAGCTCACTCGGCTGGCGGACTCGGCCGCGATCACGCTGGACGTCCCGCGAGTCGCGCTGGCGGATGCGGTGCGGGCGATGATCCGGGTCACGGCCGACAGTCCCGGCGAGGTTCTGGAGCGGCTGCGCCGCGACCGCGAGCAGTAACGGCGACGGTCAGCCGTCGGCGGCCACGCGCCGGGCTCGCTCAAGGACGGCCTGCCCCGGGGCTCACCGGATGGCCTGCCCCGGGGCTCAGGGGATGGCCTGCCCCTGGGGCTCAGCGGACGGCCTGCCCCCGGGCGCGCTCCGCGGCCGACGGCTCGCGCGGCGGCGGCATGCGGGTCATGAGGAGAAAGTCTTCGTAGCTGCCGGGCGCGATGCTCGGCGGCGGCGGCTGGCTCGCGGCGTGACCGCGGTGCCGGTCGCGCCGTCCCTGTCCGCCTTGCCGGACCAGCCGCGCCCGTCGCGCCTGGGTGGCTTCGTTTCGCAGGTCCCGGATTCGCTCCGCGGACAGGGCCTGCGAGATGTAGGGATGCATCACTCCTCCTCGATTCGAGGGCTGCCGTTCCGGCCACCATCGAGACTCGCCGTCCGGACCGGGCTTAGCATCCGGCAGATGGCCTATTTCTCGGATATTTCCGGCCGCGGCGGGCGTGGTGCCGGTCAGCGCCCGGGGCCCGGCCACGGTGCGGCAGGATCACTGGCGAGACAGTAGGAAACTAGAGGTGAGCATGACAACCGAATTAGTGCTCCTCGGCACCGCGGGCGCACCAAAGCCGGTGGCCGGGCGGGCGGGGATCTCGTCAGCTCTCATCGTCGACGGCCGGGTCTTCGTCATCGACTGCGGTCGCGGGTCGCCGTCCCGCTTCGCCGACGCGGGACTCGACTTCACCCGTCTGGAAGCCGTGTTCCTGACCCACCTTCACGCTGACCATACCGGCGACCTGGCCGGCCTGCTCCTTTACCCGTGGGGCATCCGCATCGGCGATCATGGCCCGCTAGCGCCGATCCGCGTCTACGGGCCGTCGCGACCCGAGACGTTGCCAGCCGGTGATGCCGACTTCCACCGTGAGACCACGATCCACCCGGAACTACCGGCACCCGGCTCGGCGGACATGGTCGAGGACATTCTCGCTGCCTACGCCTACCATCTGAACCTCATGCCGCTGGACGCTCACATGCCGGACGCGGGCGCGCTCGTCCGGGGCATCGATGTCCGCGTCCCGGGCTGGCAGGAGGGCACCACCCAGGAGCCGGTCATCGTCTTCGACGATGAGGTTGTTCAGGTCACCACCGTCGCCGTCACGCACGGGCGGGCGGTTCCGGCTCTCGCATACCGTTTCGATACCAGTGACGGCTCCGTCGTATTCTCCGGCGACACCACCGTGAACGACAACCTGATCGCCCTTGCCCAGGGCGCCGATCTCCTCGTCCACCATGTTGCTGACCTCGGATACCTTGCGCGGCACGGGTTCACCGGTGCCGCCCTTGACCGGATGGCCGCGCTCCATACCGATATCACCGAGGTCGGGGGCGTCGCCGAGCGGGCCCGAGCCCGCGAACTCATCCTCACCCATTACCTCCCGGCCGAACCCGGCGCCATCACGGAAGCGGAATGGGCGCAGCGCGGCGGCCAGGGCTTCAGCGGGAGAACCACCGCTGGTCATGATGGCCTGCGCCGGGTGCTCCGGCGCGTTACCTGTTGACCTCTCCGGGATCGCTTTCCGTGCCTCGGCATCGAGCGCGGGCCGGCTCCAGGAGGTGGCCGCGTTCCTCTGCTAACAGCAGATTCTCTTGGCTGCCCGGGCCCAGGCAGCCCATGGTGGATCGTGATGCCGGGATAACCCGGCCCCGAGCTGAAAGCAGGGAGGCCATGCAGACTGCCGTTGCCGAACCCACTACCACGATCGCCGGAACGCTCGAAGAACAGCTGGCCGCCCGGCTCCTGTACGAGCGCATCATCGTTCTGGGCAGCGAGGTCGACGACAAGGTCGCCAACCGGCTCTGCGCCCAGCTACTGCTGTTGTCGGCTGAGGACCGGCGCAGCGACATCAGCCTCTACATCAACTCGCCCGGCGGCTCGGTCAGCGCCGGCCTGGCCATCTACGACACGATGCGGCTGATCCCCAACGACGTCCGGACGCTGGCGATGGGCCTGGCCGGGAGCATGGGGCAGTTCCTGCTGTGCGCCGGGGCTCCGGGCAAGCGGTTCAGCCTGCCGCACACGCAGGTGCTGATGCACCAGGGCTCGGCGGGCTTCGGCGGCACCGCCGCCGATGTCGAGATCTACGCCGAGCAGCTCGAGCGGGTGGGCGCCCTGATGATCAGACTGATCGCGAAGCACACCGGGCAGTCGGTCGAAACGGTCGAGAACGACAGCCTGCGGGATCGCTGGTTCACCGCCGAGGAAGCGCGCGACTACGGAATGATCGACCACATCGTCGAGCAGCTCGACGACGTCCGGCCCGCGGCGGCCAGCAGGGCGGGGCTGTGATCATGGGCCAGTACACGATTCCCACCGTGCTCGAGCGCACCCCGCTCGGCGAGCGGGCCTGGGATATCTACTCCAGGCTGCTCACCGAGCGCATCATTTTCCTTGGCACCGAGATAGACGACGGTGTCGCCAACGTCGTGATGGCCCAGCTGCTGCACCTGGAATCGGTCAGCCCCGACCTGGAGATCAGCCTGTACATCAATTCGCCGGGCGGCTCGTTCAGTGCCCTGACGGCGATCTACGACACGATGCAGTATGTCCGGCCCGATGTCGCCACCACCTGCATGGGGCAGGCATCGTCCGCGGCAGCGGTGCTGCTCGCCGCCGGGGCTCCGGGCAAGCGAGCCGTCCTGCAGCATGCGAAGGTGCTGCTGCACCAGCCGTCGAGCCAGGCCCAGGGGGCCCTTCCCGACCTGGCCATCCAGGCCAAGGAGGTGGCCCGGGTCCGGGCCGAGGTGGATGAGATCCTCAGTCGGCATACCGGCCATCCGGTGGCCAAGATCAGGCAAGACACCGAACGGAACAAGACCTTCAGCGCGCGCGAGGCCGTCGACTACGGGCTGGCCGACGAGGTCATCACCACGCGTAAGGCGGTCCCGGCTGAGCTCGTCAGCGCCTGACGATCACGCGGCCAGCAGGCACCGGACGTCGTCGGTGCCCCGGTTGCGCGGCCCGCTGACCTGAGCCGGGCCGCCCGCCAGCGTGATGACATCCGCCGCGGCGGTGATCTCCGCTGGCGTGGTGACACGCGCCCAGGGCCGGACACCGGCCTCAGGCGCGGTGACCTCCCCTGGCGGGACGGTGTCCTCCGGCGCGGCCGCGACGGCGGCCCGTAGCGGGTCTGCGGAATCGGGCGCGGCGGCCCGAGGCAGGACGGCAGTTTCGGGCGCGGCGGCCCGAGGCGGGGCAGTGGCCTGGGGCGGGGCAGTGGCCTGGGGCGGGGCAGTCGCGTTCGCCGGGGCAGTGGTCTCCGCCGGTTCAGTGGCCTGGGGCGTGGCAGTGGTCTCCGCCGGGGCTGCGATCTCGGCCGGTACCCGCCCGCCGCGTATGGCCGCTAGCCGGACGACCTGGGCGCGGCGCGAGAGACCGTCGGCCAGCAGGTTCCGCCCCGCCGCGGACAGCAAGTCGGACAACTCGATACGCAGCGCGTCACAGACTGCGGCGAGGACCTCCGAGGAGGCCTCTTTGCGCCCGCGCTCCAGTTCGGACAGGTAGGGCATCGAGACCCGCGCGGCCCGCGCCACGTCGGCCAGGGTACGGTGCTGCTGCAGCCGGGTCCGGCGCAAAACGTCGCCCAGCGTGGTCCGCAGCAGCGGTCTGGGTCGCGGCGCGTGTCCACCCGGGCCGATAACGGCCGGACCGCCGCTCATCGCCGTTACCTCCCGGGCTGCTGCTGATCCGTCATGCGCACCTATCGCTTAGCCACGGTATCCAGCGTGTCGCTGATGGGAAAAGCGCTTTCGCAGCGGGCGTAAGGCGGCCCGGCCGCCTGGCCAGGGAAGAAGTCGGAGACGATCCGCCGCGGCCTGGCCATAGGAGACCGGAGAGGCCAGGCAAGTAGCCGGATACCAGGCCGCGCGGCCTGGTTCACCTCGCCACTCGGAGTTAGACCACCATGGTGTCCGGGCCGTTGACGACCAGGGCTTGGCCATCGTGCAGGGTCCGGTAAGCGGTCCCCTCGGCTCGGTAGCGCGCCACCACGACCTCCATCGCGGCCGTCTCGGGATGCCCCGGCGACTGGTAATGGGGGACGAACGCCTTGTCGAGTAGCCCCAGGCCGTCCCACACCGGCTCGGCGCCGTAGGCCTGCCTGACCGCGCCGACGTCATCAACGGCGTCAAGGCCCCGCAGGCTCTTAGCCAGGACGCAGGGGCCCGCGCTGTATCCGGCATAGACCAGCGCGTCGGCGGCGAGCAGATCACCGAACGCAGTGTCTGCGCCGCTACGGGAAAGCGCGTAACGGAGCATGAAGACATTGCCGCCGGTGAGCCAGGCCATAGCGATCTTGGCCAGATCATCCCGGAGCCGCTGCTGCTGGCCGAAGTAGTCGCGGAGGTCAAGCTCGGCAGCATCGAAGCCAAGGTCAGCCAGCGCAGCCAGCTCACTTCTGACCCTGTTGCGGCGCGCCTCGGCCGGCGCATTGTCGAGGGCGTTCGCGATGACTACCGCGCCGCGGTCATCCTCACCGACCAGCGTCCTGAGGTGCTCTGGGTGGTCTCCCAACAGAAACGACGACAAGTACAACCGCACCGCTGACCTCCGAGTCGTCCAGCCGGATGCCGGCGGCATCCCGCGCTTGCCGGTTGACACCGCCGGCACATTCTGTTGCCATGGCGTCACGACGATGAAACGTTACGGAAACGAGACCGTGAGACACATGGAGGTGTTCTGACCGACGCCGAACAACATAGTTCCGGAGGCTGTATGAGTCCCTCTTCGAATTTGGTCAGTTCCGGCGGCCTGCAGCGCGCGGGGCCGATTGGCCATCCGGTCGCGCCGGTTCCTGACCCGGAACCGGGGAACCTGCCGCAGGCCCGGCTGGCTGAGGTCGGCCGCCTGGCAGCCCAGGGAACCGCGTGGGTGCTGCGCCGGTCGAATCTGGTGCCGTACCTGCTGGCCATGGCCGCCCGCAGAATATACGGGCGCGCGGATTGGGATGATCAGCTGCTCGCCCCGCCCCCGGCGGCGCCGAACAGCTGGCCGCCGCCCGGGGGCGGTGCGGGAACCGTCGTGAATCTCGCTGCCTATCGTCAGCACAGCCGGACGGCCTGTGTCAGTCGGTCGGCCCGGAACGCAGCCCGCCCAAGCAGATCCTGGCCGGGCCGACGGACCGATTGAGTCCGGTCTGAGCACTTATCCCGGATTTGTTGACTCTAACGGAACCTTATGCCCGATATGTTCTCAGCAAATCCGGTACAAGTGGCCGGCTCCCTCGACGACCAGCCACGCGGGAGTAGCGGCACCGGCGCGGTGGCCGGGCCGAGGGGCGCGCGGTGGCCGGGCCGAGGGGCGCGCGGTGGCCGGGCCGAGGGGCGCGCGGTGGCCGGGCCGAGGGGCGCGAGGTGGCCGGGCCGAGGGGCGCGTGATGGCCGTGCCCAGGGGGCGCGCGGTGGCCGTGCCCATGGGCGCGATGGTCTCTGGCCAAGGACCTGCGATAGCCGGGCCTGAGAGGTGGCGTGTCAGCCGCTCGCGACCAGAATGCTCCAGCCGCACACGGAATTGACCTTCAGGTAGTAGTCGCTCCCTACGAACTTCGGGTGCGCGGTGGCGGTCGCTGACCCGACGGAGCTGATCTGGTTCGCGATGATCTGCTCATCGCCATTCGCGCTGGACGGGAGGCTGATCAGCTCGGCGACGAAGCTCTCCGAACCGCCCGCCGACGGGCAGTTGTAGCTGTACTGCACGGTCACGACGGCCGTGTTGACCAGGAACGGCGCCGAGCTGCCCGCGCCGCTCCCCGCGAATCGGACTAGCACTTTTGGCTCGATGCCCCCGCCGCTGAATATGTTCACTATCGGCAGCGGCCTGGTGATCAGACCGGCCTCCCAGAGATATCGGATCAAGGTGGCCTTACGAGCCCCGTCCAGGTCCCGCACGGCGGTCAGCGTTCGCGCTCCGGCAATCGAGCGAACCGGGGCGCCTGGCTTGGACTTCGACAGGTGGTACCGGAGCATCAGCGCCGACATGTCATCGAGATAGCCATTCAGGACGGCCTCGCGCTGCTGATTCAGTGCCTGCGCCGCGCTCTCCTTCTGCTGCTCATTGAACTGGCGCACGCCGGTGAACAGTGCGGCCAGCGAAACGAAGATGGCTAATGCCCCGACCGCCTGGACGAGTACCGCGGCCTTGTCCCAGGCATTCTTGGTCTCAGCTGGCGGGCGGCTGGCCGTGGCCCTGAGCTTGCGAGAACACGCAGACGGCCGCCCGGAGGTGAGCCATGGCCTGCTTGGATTTCGAGGCATCAGGCCACCAGGTTTCCGCGGGGTGACGTTGACGCCGGCGACGGCTATCTGGATGCCGTCGGGGCGCCTGGCCGGTGCACGCACCTGTGCGTACACCAGACATTTTGGCTGACGTCCGGTTCGCGGTCGATGCCCGCGAGTTAACCGGGCCCCGTGTGGCAAACCGGAGCGGGCGCCGGTCCTGCCGCGCTCAGGGGGACGCGAGCCAGGACAGCCGCCGGCCTGCCTCTTCCAGGGTGGCCAGCTTCTTGCTGAACGAGAACCGGAGCTTGGACCGCCCCAGTTCAGGCCGGGAGTAGAACGACGAGCCGGGTACCGCGGCCACCCGGGCCTGCCGGATCAGGCCGATCGCCGACGCCAGGTCGTCACCCAGGCGCAGCGCTGAGGAGTCGGTCATCACGTAGTAGGCGCCGGCGGGCGTGATGGGCCGCAGGCCCGTCTTGTCCAGGATCCCGACCATCAGGTCCCGGCGCTCGGTGTAGTCGGCGGCCAGCTGCCGGTAATACGGGTCCGGCAGCCGCAGCGCGACGGCGCCGGCCTCCTGCAGCGGGGACGGTGCGCCGACGGTGAGGAAATCGTGCACGCGGCGGATCGCGTCGGTAAGGTCCGGCGGGGCGATCGTCCAGCCGACCCGCCAGCCGGTCACCGAATAGGTCTTGGACAGGGCGCTGATCGTGATGGTGCGGTCCTCCATGCCCGCCATCGTGGCCATCGGGATGTGGCGCGCGCCGTCGTACAGGATGTGCTCGTAGATCTCGTCGGTGATGGCCAGCGCCCCGTACCGCTCGCACAGCCGCGCGATCACGGCCAGTTCGGAACGGCTGAACACCTTGCCGGTCGGGTTGTTCGGGTCATTGATCACGATGGCGCGGGTTTTATTACTGAACGCAGCTCCGAGCTCAGCCTCGTCGAACGTCCAGTCGGGCTCGCGCAGGGTCACGTACCGCGGTATCGCTCCCGCGATGATGGCGTCGGCGCCGTAGTTCTCATAGAACGGCTCGAAGACGATCAGTTCCTGACCCGGGTCGACGCACCCGGTCATCGCGGCGATCATGGCCTCGGTGGCGCCGCAGGTCACGCAGATCTGGCGCTCGGGGTCGACGTCCATTCCGTACCAGCGGCGGTATTTCTCCGCCAGCGCGTCGCGGATCGAAGGCTGGCCCCAGGTGATCGGGTACTGGTTGACGTCGGCCTCGATCGCGGCGATGGCGGCCCGTTTGACCGCGTCGGGCGCCGGGAAGTCCGGGAAGCCCTGGGCCAGGTTGATCGCGTCGTGTTCGAGCGCGAGCCTGGTCATCTCCCTGATCACCGACTCGGTCAGCGCGGCGGCCGTGGCCGACGCCCGGGCAGGCGGGCGTGCGGCCACGGCCGGGTCACTGGCCATGCAAGGCCCTCTCGCCCGGCGGGGCGCCCGGCGCCGGAGCCGCGGCCGGCTGGCCGTAGGCCGGGGGCGCCGCGGCCGGGTCGCTGTGGGCCGGGGGTGCCGGGTGGCTGTTCGGCGGGTACCGGGGGAACTCGCGGTCCAGGATGTCGGCGATCCGCTCGACCAGCGCGCCGGCCAGGTACCTGCCGATCTCGGGTGAGGCCGGATCGGACCGCCAGGGCACGCCGGTGGGCGGGATCACGTCGACGGGCGGCGGGAAGATGTCGTAGGTCTCCAGCCGGGCCGTGCCGCCCTCGCCCTTCAGGCTGGTCCGGACCAGGTCCGGGCGCAGTTCTTCCATCAGCGAGGTCTCCGCCACCCCGGCGTGCTCGGCCTCCCAGCCGGGGAAGTCCTCGCCGTAGATCTGGCCGATGTCCTCGGCCAGGATCTGCTCCCACCAGTTGACCAGGATCGCCTTGCAGGTGCCCAGGCGCGGCTCGATGGCCTCGGTCAGCGCCTCGTAGACCAGGGAGGAGTTCTCGTAGTGGGCGTTGAGGAAGGCGACCCGGCGGAAGCCGGACCGGAAGAACTCCGCCGTCACGTCCCGGACCAGGCTGATCAGCGTCTGGCCGGCGACCCCGGTCGACCCGGCGAAGCTGCGGCCGCCACCGCCGCTGCGCGGCGACGAGCGCGCCGCGTAACAGATCGCGGGCGCGACCACCGCACCCTGCCGCCGGGCGGCCCGGCGGGCCAGTTCGAAGGCCACGATGGCATCGGTGGCCAGGGGCAGGTGCGGGCCGTGCTGCTCGATCGCGCCGATCGGGATGATCAGCACGCGCTTGGCATCCAGGGCGGCCTGGGCCTCTTCCCACGTCATGCGCTCGAGCAGCAGGTCCGCGGCATCCTCGATCATCACCGTGCTCACCTCTCCCGGATGCCTGAGTCGCCCTGGCCCTGCTGCTGCGCATCCCCGACGTCCTCATACCAGCGCACCCGGGTGCCCAGCCGGGCCCGGGCCTTCCAGCGAAGTGATTTCGGCGCCAGTTCGATCCGTTCCCTGAGCTCCGCCATGCCGATCGCGGCGGGCACGGCGACCGTCTGGGCGGTGTCCCATCCGGCCAGCAGATCCTCGGCGATCTCCAGGTTGTTCAGGGCGGTGTAGCACAGGCCCCAGTCGCGGGCCATCAGGCTGACGATGTGGTGGGACTCGATCGTGCCGTGCGAGCCGTCGCCGAGCCGATGCGCGGCGAACAGCGCCGCCATGTCCTTGACGTCTTTCTCGGTGATCTCGTGGATCTGGAGCTTGGCCAGCAGCAGGTCAGCGGTCTGGGCGGTCGGCGGGGCGCACTCGAGCCGCGCCTTGAACTCGATCGTGTGCGACATCCGCAGCGCGTCGAGGAACACGTCGACCTTGGCTGCGCTCGCGCCTCCGGTGAAGATGAGCCGGTCGATCCCGTACTCCTGGCTGTGGGCCACCGATGGGTCGGCCTGATAACCCAGGTCGGTGAACATCCGCCCCAGTTCGCGCTGCTGCTTGCCGTAGGCGAAGAAGTCAAGATCCCCGGGGGGTTCCCGGCGCAGCACGCCGGCGGCGCGGTGACAGTGCTCGCAATGGCGCAGCACGCCGGCCGAGCCGGCCAGCCGCAGCACCAGGCCGCGCCGGGTCGCCTCCTGAAGGAGCTGATCCGCTTCCGCCAGGACGGGGTGCTCAGCACCGGGAAGGTTCATGCCAGGCTCTCTCCCGACCTCGGTTAGCAACATGGCTGGCTGGGACGAGCCGTTATGAGTCTATTTGCTTCATTCAATGGGGATCTCCTTGAACCGGCGGTCCACGTCCTCACCAGGGCTGCGCCGGTACCAGCGCAGCGCGTAGAACCAGGCGAACCCGATGGCGATCAGGACGCCGTTGACGATCAGCGAGATGTGCGCGTTCGCGCCGAGGGCCTTGTCCGTGGCGGTCCGGTAGGCGATGAACGCGAGGAACGGGATGGCCAGCACGCCGCAGATGGTCATCAGCGGGATGCCGCCCACCCGGAGGTTGGCGGGGGAGCGCTCCAGGGTGTCACGGTGGGTGAACGGGAAGAAGACGCCCGCGATGGCGACGACCAGGAACGCGATCGCGAAGCCGAGAAAGCCGGACAGGATCTCGACCAGGGTGGTGTAGGTGAAGACGGCCAGCGCGATCTCGGCCAGCACGACCAGGGTGATAATGGCGAAGACCGGGGTGTCCGGCGCTGCGAGACATTGGAGAACGGGCCGGGGGCCACGCCGTCCAGGCCCCAGGCGAGCATCGCTCGCGATGAGTAGATGACGTTGCTGCCCAGCGCGAACGGGATCACGAAGATGATCCACAGGCTCATCAGGATGGTCAGGAAGCCGTTGTTGCCCAGCAGCGAGGCGAACACGTTCAGGAACGGCGGCACGGGGACCTTCGGTGAGCTCGGCGCGGCCTGCAGGAAGCGGTCACCGAACGCGCCGCGGCCCATCAGCGGCTCCTTTCGGTCGGGCGGGCCCTGGTCAGGCTGCCGTTGGTCTGGCTGCGTGCGGTTGTGGGGGCCGGGCGTTACCCGGAGGTCAGCTTGATGTCGGTGACTCCCTTGCGGGGGTCCAGGTCGATGAGCACGCCATCCAGCACGCCCTCGCCGTATTCGCTCCCGGGGTTGGCCACCGTGGCGCGGCCGAGCCTGCGGACGCCGCGGGACTCGTGAATGTGCCCGTGCAGGCCGAGCATCGGCTGGTAGCGCAGGATCGCGTCGCGGACGGCGGTGCTGCCCACCGGGATCAGTTGCGGGCCCGCGCCGGACATCACCATGCGCAGTTCGCTGTCCAGTTCGGGCGCGAAGTCCAGGCCGGACCCATGCGGCGGGACGTGCAGGCTGAAGATGGCCAGGTCGGGGTGCTCGACCTGGTCGGCGACGGCGGCGATCTTCGCGGCCAGGTCGGGCTCGGGGATGTCGCGCGGGCAGTTCCACGGCGTCGGGTTGCCGTAGCCGATGCCCATGATCTGGAACCCGTCGCCGAGGTCCAGCAGGGCGCCATCCGGGTTCCGGATGACGGTGGAGGCGGCGAGTACCTCATCGACCTCGTAGAAGTCGTCGTTGCCGCCGCTGACCATGACCGTGATCCCGGCCGAGCCGAGCCGGTCCTGCGCCATGTCGACCCAGTGGCGCACCCGCTCCAGCGCGAGCCCGCGGAACAGCTCGTCGATCTTCGGCTGGTCGCCCTCGTACTGGGCATGCTCCTCTTCGGTGGTCTCGAAGGCGTACTGGCCGGTATCGGCGATGTGGGCCTTCAGCCTGATGAGCTCGTCCCGGGTCTTGAGGCGCCATGGGCGGCCGAGAAAGTTCTGCACGGTCCAGTTGCCGTTGGGCTGGGCGATGATCGGGACGACGAACTTGCCGGTGATATCGCCGCCGACGATCACGGTGTCGGCCCCGTAGAACTTGGGCGCGGCCAGGAATTTCAGCCAGCAGCGCTCCGACGCGTGCACGTCGGAGACGAAGTAGATACGCCGTCGGGCCACACCTGTGTCCTGGTGGTCATTGCCGGGGTCGCTGCGCCGTTGCCGCTGATCAGCTGTTCCGGGTCTGCGGTCTCCGGCCCGCGGCCGTCCGGCAGGGGCGATCCGGCGGGGAATTCCGACGGGCCTTCCGGTGCGGTCCGGTGTTCCGTATACTGAAACAGCTTGAACCGTATAGCGTTACGCTAGTCGCGCGGGCGATCGCGGTCAAGAGGACGGATTTGCCGCGCCCGCGAAGAGGTTGGGGGGATCGTGGTGAATGCTGGGCCAGGGGGCGATGTCTCCGCGGGCGCCGGCTCGGCGGAGGCTGGCTCGGGCGCGGCTGGCTCGGGGAGCAATGTGCTGGGCTCTCTGGACCGCGGGCTGGCCGTGCTGGAGTTCATCGCCCGGCGGGGCGAGGCGCGGCTGGCCGAGCTGGCCAAGGAGATGGGCACGTCACGGACGACGATGTTCCGGGTGCTGGAGACGCTGCGGGCCCGCGGATTCGCCGAGCACGTGGCGGCCAGTCACACCTACCGGCTCGGGCCCGGCGCCCGGTTGCTGGCCGCGCAGGCCACCAGGCCGCTGATCACGCAGCTGGCCGAGCCGGTCATGGCCGCACTGCGGAACGAGACCGGCGAGACGATCAACCTGGTCGGGGTGCACGGCGGGCGGCTGGTGTACGAGGCGGTGCTGGAGGGCGGTTATGGGCTGCGCAGCCTGCCATCGCTGGGCCAGACCGTCGCCCCGCACTGCAGCGCGCTGGGCAAGGCGGTGCTGGCCCTGTCGCCCCCGGCGATGTGCGAGCTGCTGCTCGGGCCGGAGCCGTACGAGCGGTTCAACGAGCGCACGATCACCACGCGGCGTGATCTTGATCTTGAGCTGGCGGCGACCCGGGAGCGCGGGTTCGCTCTGGATGAAGAGGAAAACGAGACCGGGCTCAGCTGCGTGGCCGCCGCGATCTGCGGCACGGACGGCAGGCCGGCCTGGGCGATCTCGGTGTCCGGCCTCACCGACCGGATGCACCAGCGAGACCTGGCCGAGCTTGGCCGGCTTCTGCAGGCGCGCTGTGCGGGAATCGGCGCGGCCCTGCGCACCGGCTGATTCGTGGTGGCCCTCTCCGATGGCGGCGGATACCCGATGCGGGGACGCCCGGGGCCAGCTGTTGGCTAGCCGACGGCGGGTTTCAGGCTGGCCAGCGCGTCACCGGCCGGTCCAGCGCGCTCGGGCCAAGGTGATCGCTTCCACGTGGGAAGCGTGGCCATCGTCGAGGAGGCAGGCCGCGACGGCGTCGAGCTGGCTGCCTGTCGTGCATACGTCGTATGCGTGCGGCTCTGCGCAGGCCGTCGTCCGATGCCGTGCGGGTGCCCACGACGGCGACGGACAGCGCGTCCGCCTCGAGAAGATCACCCCGGTAGAAGAGGAACGGCGGCAGATTCGGGATCAGGCGCAGGTTCGCCGGATACTCCTGATCCAGGACGGTAATCAGCCTGGCCCCGGCCCGTGCTGCCGCTTCCAGTTCGGTCTCCACCTTGCGGGCCAGGCTCGCCGGATCCCGAAGGCCGCGCCGCAGCACCATGGCCGACCGCTTGGCCGCGGCCGATTTCTCGCTCGTGACACCCCGCCACAGGTCCTCGAGCCCGCCATCGAACTGCGCCTGACGGGCGATCAGGCTTCAGTCCACGCTCGCTTCCTCCACGCGGATGGCGCACAGCTCAAGCAGCCTGCGTTGCGCCTCGGTGACGTTCATCGCATGCAGCTCCGCGCTCGAATATACGTTCGCATGGATGTCCTCCCAAACGTCCCATGCGAGTCTGGCACAGGTCAACTAAGCCGCGCCGGCGCGACTACGTGAATGGGCGGTGCCGCATCACCGCCATTGCCGCCGCCAGCCGCGGCGCCGCCAGCCGAACCGCCACGCGATGAGCGGGATGAGCCACAGCAGGGGCCACGGCGCCCATCCGCCGGCCCACCGGTGGTGCCAGCCGCCCAGGGCGGATCCGGCGATCAGGACCGCCGCGATCAGCAGCGGCACCAGGACCGGCGCCAGCGACCGGAGGCGCGGGCGCCGCTGATCCGCCGGCGGGGCACTTGGCGCGGCCTGAGCCGCCGGGCAGGGGATCACCGAGCAGAACCTGCCTGCAGGCCCGCCGGGCCGGCCGCGCTGACGGGGCATATGCTCGGGCAGCGGCGGCGTGCCGGACCGCACGGCCGCCGCGCAGGTCCCCTGACTGACCGGACCGCACGGCCGCCGCGCGGGTCCCTGACTGATCGGACATTCGCGTCGCATGACCGTGCCGGGCACCGCCGCAGTCCCTGACCGCGCTCGCGTCGTCGTCATCGGCGGCGGCATCATCGGGATCTCGGTCGCCTATCACCTCGCGCAGTGCGGGATGACCGATGTGGTCCTGCTGGAGCGCGACCGGCTGACCTCGGGTACCACCTGGCACGCGGCCGGGCTCATGGCCACCTTCGGCTCGACCTCGCAGACCTCGACCGAGTTGCGGATGTACACCAGGGACCTGTACGCCAGGCTGGAGGCGGAGACCGGGCTCGCGACCGGCCTGAAGCAGGTCGGGCTGATCGAGCTGGCCATCGAGCCGGGGCGGCTGGAGGAGTACCGGCGGGTGGCCGCGTTCAACCGGCTGTGCGGCGTAGAGGTGGAGGAGATCACGCCGCGTGCGGTGGCCAGCCTGTTTCCGCTGGCCCGGGTCGATGACGTGCTGGCCGGCTTCTACATCCCGGGCGATGGCCGGGTGAACCCGGTCGATGTGACCATGTCGCTGGCCCGGGGGGCCCGGATGCGGGGCGTGCGGATCATCGAAGGCGCGCCCGTCACCGGCTTCCTGCAGCGCCGCGGCGCGGTGACCGGGGTGCGCACGCCGCACGGTGACCTCGAGGCCGAGTACGTCGTCAACTGTGCCGGGATCTGGGCCCGCCAGCTCGGCGAGCTGGCCGGGGTGAACATCCCGCTGCAGGCCGCCGAGCACTACTACCTGCTGACTGAGCCGATCGAGGGGGTGGACGGCAGCTGGCCGGTGCTGGAGGACCCGGCCAGCTACGGCTACTACCGCGAGGAGGGCGGCGGGCTGATGCTCGGCCTGTTCGAGCCGGTCTGCGCGCCGTGGAAGGTCGAGGGCATCCCGGCGGATTTCTCCTTCGGCGAGCTGCCGCCGGACTGGGAACGGATGGCGCCCTACCTGGAGCGCGCCATGTCCCGGATCCCGGTGTGCGAGCAGGCAGGCATCAAGAAGTTCTTCTGCGGCCCGGAGAGTTTCACCCCCGACCTGCTGCCGATCGTCGGCGAAGCGCCGGAGCTGAAGAACTACTTCGTGGCGGCCGGGCTGAACTCGATCGGGATCCTGACCGGCGGCGGAATCGGCCGGGTGATCGCGCACTGGATCGCCGACGGCCTGCCCGACATCGACGTGACGGCCATCAACATCGACCGGCTGCACCGCTACCAGGCCAATCCTGAGTACCGGGCGACTCGCACGGTCGAGTCGCTGGGCCTGGTGTACCAGACCCACTACCCGGGCCGGGCCATGCGGACCGCCCGGGGCGCGAAGCTGTCGCCGATCCACCACCGGCTGGTGGCGCAGCGGGCGTACTTCAGGGACGTCAGCGGCTGGGAGGGCGCTGACTGGTATGCCCCCGAGGGCGCTGAGCCGCAGGCCGGCCAGCTGTCCTGGGGGCGGCCGGACTGGTTCGGCTACTGGGAGGCCGAGCATCACGCCGCGCGCGCCGGCGTGATCTTGATGGATATGGCCTTCATGGCCAAGTTCGACGTGCGCGGCCGTGACGCCGGGCAGGTCCTGGACCGGATCTCGGCCAACCAGGTCAACGGCGAGCCCGGCCGGATCACCTACACCCAGTGGCTCAACGAGGCCGGGACGCTGGAAGCCGACCTGACGGTGACCAAGCTCGACAACGACAGGTTCTGGGTGGTCGCCTCCGATACCGCGCGTCGCCACGCGGAGACGTGGATGCGCCGCCACCTGCACGACGCGCACGCCTTCGTCACGGACGTGACCTCGGGCTACGCGCAGATCAACATCCAGGGCCCAAGGTCACGGGACCTGCTGGCCGCGGTGACCTCGGCGGATCTGTCCAACGAAGCGTTCGGCTTCCGAACGGCGGCCGAAATCGACATCGGGTTCGCCCGGGTGCTCTGCATCCGGATCACCTACCTGGGCGAGCTCGGGTACGAGCTGTACATCCCGGCCGAGCAGGCCGGGCACGTCTACGACCGGCTGACCGGGGCCGGGCGCGCGGTGGACCTGCGGCATGCCGGGCTCAAGGCGCTGGGCAGCCTGCGGATGGAGAAGGGCTACCGCGACTACGGCCACGACGTCGACAACACCGACAGCGTGCTGGAGGCCGGACTCGGCTTCGCGGTCGCCCTGGACAAGCCGGGCGGCTTCATCGGCCGCGACGCCGTGCTCGCCCAGAAGGCTCGCGGGCCGCTCACGCGGCGGCTGTTGCAGGTCCTGGTGACCGATCCGGAGCCGCTGATGTTCCACGCCGAGGTGGTCCGCCGCAGCGGCAGGCCCGCCGGTTACATCAGATCCGCGTCCTACGGGTTCACGCTGGGCGGCGCGGTCGGGCTGGCGATGATCGACGCCGACGAGCCCGTCAACCAGGCCTACCTGGACTCCGGCGAGTGGACGGTCCAGATCGGGAACGAGGTCTACCCGGCGGTCGCCTCGCTGCGGCCGATGTACGACCCGGGCAACAAGCGCATCCAGATGTGAGCCTGACCAGCGCCCGGCCGGCGACGCCGGGTAACTCTCCGGTCGTGCCATCTATCAGTTCCCGCGCGACGTCCAGGTGCCCGGCGTGGCGGGCATACTCCTGCAGAACATAAGTGAGGATCCACGCCAGCGTCGGCAGGGGCCAGGGATCGTTGTCGCTGAACCGGCCGCCGGGGGCGCTGATGTCGGTCAGCTCGGCTGCGGAGGCAATAGCCCGCGTTTGCTCGCCGACGGCGTGAAGTTCGGCGATGAGGCTGGCGGCAGTGTCGCCTGGCCCGGTGTGCCAGCGCCCGGCCTGGTCTTCGTCCCCGCGCGGATCGGGGAGCTGCTCGGCGCGGAATCCCCAGCGCAGCCACCGGCGCTCCATGTAGGCCAGGTGCTTGACCAGCTCCAGCGGAGTCCAGCCGGACGGCAGGCGGCTCGCCCGCAGTTCCGCATCCGTCAGACCGTCGATCTTGCGGATGATGACCGACCGGTAATAGTCCAGGAAGCCCAGCAGCAGTTCTTTCGGATCGCCCAGCTCGCGCCCGGGCTTATGCACGACAGTGCTCACACTGGCCTCCTTCTGCAGGGCGGGATCATCATCACGCCAGTTGCCTCGGTGACGCCGAAGTTCTCCAGCATCTTCTCCGAACGCAGCCAGCCCGGGTCACGCCGACTGCCGTCACCGGCAGATTCTCAAGCGGCCCCGTCATTCACCGATCGACCCGGGCCATCGGCCCCTTGCCGCGCAGCTCGTCGGCCCGTACTAGCGCGACGCCCGTGATGATGAACACCCCGCCCAGCAGCTGCATGCCGGAGGGCAGCTGGTTGAGCAGCAGCCAGGCGAACAGGACCGCGAACAGCACCTCGGCCAGCCCGGTGAACGAGGCGACCTTGGGTCCGAGCCGGCGAGCGGCGCCGATCCCCGCGACGTAGGCGATCACCGCCGCCAGCAGGGATAGCCCCAGGACCGGCACGATCCAGCTGACCCGGTGGCCGACGAAACTGACATCGGCGGCCCGGGCGGTCAGCGAGAGCACGCCGATGGCACCGAGCGCGGCGAGCAGGGCCGCGCCGAGGCACATGCTGGCCCAGGCCATGACGATCGGCGGCAGCGGCTCCTCATCGGTCGCGGACGAGAGCATGAAGTAGATGGCCAGGCCCGCGGCGGCCAGGAGTCCCCACATGACGCCTATCGGATCCAGCCGGGTAGATCCGGTCAGGTTGAGGACCAGCACCAGCCCGGTTATCGCGGCGATCGCGCCGGCCACGGTGAGCCGCCGGGGCCGCTGATCGTGGCGCAGCCAGAGCCAGCCGACCACCAGTATCGTGCCGAGGTACTCCAGCAGCAGGGCGACGCCGACCGGCATCCGCTGGATCGCGTTGAAGTAGAACAGCTGGCATCCGGCCACCGCGACCAGGCCGAACGCCGCGATGCGTCCCGCCCGGCGGCGCAGTAGCGCCCACCGGCCGCGCAGCTGCAGCAGGGCCGGAATCGTGAGCACGAGCGCGGATGCGCCGACCCGGGCCGTCACAGCGGCCGCCGGGCTCCAGCCGGCGTTGATCAGCGACGTGGCGAACACTCCCGAGGTCCCGAAGGTCGCGGCCGACAGGATGCCGAGAGCCAGGCCCGAGCCGCCCCGGCCGCCTGCCGCACCGCGGCCGCCTGCCGCACCGCGGCCGCCTGCCGCGCCTCGGGTGCCTGGCCCGCCCCGGGTCCCGACTGCGGTCACAGCGATCCTCCTGTAATGAGCAAAACGGAGCTACGCTTGTGACGCTAGCGGAGGGAGGCGAAAGGAGTCAAAGTGCTTTTTGCCCATGACACGGAGGTCGCACTGATCTGCGCCGCGGCGCTGGTCAACACCGGCCGTGGCGGCAAGGAGGAGCTGTCCGACCCGGCCGACCTCGATGACTTCGCGGTGACCTGGGGCTGGACCGGTAAGCGGGTCGGCGATCAGGCCGAGCTTGATGCGGTCCGCAGGCTGCGTCCCCGGATCGAGCAGCTATGGAAGCTGGACGAGGACGATGCCGTCACCCTGGTCAACGCCCTGCTGCAGGAGGGGCATGCGCTACCGCAGCTGGTGAAGCACGACGACTGGGACTACCACCTGCACGCGACCCCTGCCGACGCGCCGTTCGCCGCCCGGATGGCCGTCGAGGCCGCCATGGCGTTCACCGACGTCATCCGGTCCGGGCAGCTGGACCGGCTGCGAGTCTGCGCCGCGGACGATTGCGAGGACGTCCACATCGACCTGTCGAAGAACCGGTCCCGGCGGTTCTGCAGCACTTCGTGCGCGAACCGCACCAACGTCGCGGCCTACCGGACGCGGCGGGCCGGGCGGGTGTCGCCGTTCACGTGATGCTTGGCCGCACACCCTTTCTGCGCAGCAGCCGGGTGGCTACCGCAGGAGGACTTACTCAGCAGGCCGGGCAGCCGTCCATAACACGGGCAGGCCGTGACTGCCATGGCGTACCAGGCGCGGCCGACGGGCGTGCGCACCCTGGTGACGTCCCCGGCCGGGCCGGGGCTGCCCGCGGTGGTGACTGCCCTGGCGGTCGGAGGTCAAGACGATCCAGGTGACGACCAGGATCATCGAGGTCACCGCCGCCGCGGGGATGGCGATTACCAGCCAGGACACGTGGAGTCCAACATGTCGAAGTACCAGCTCTGGCTTACCCCCACTGGCGTGCATGACTTCATGACGCTTTCCCCTCTCCCCAGCAGCGTCCAGGATTCACCCGCCGGACTCTCCAGGACTGCCGGTCTTCGCCTGCGGCGTAGCAGCTGGAATTAACATGGCGGGAACCTGTCGCTTATCTTAGGAGCTGGTGCCGCGATTGCTTGTGGACCGTTTCAGCTTTTCTCCTGTGCATAGGGAGGGAATTATGTTTGCGCAGGTTAAGGGCAACACTATGGCCGAGCTGCTGGAGAATTCCTAATCTTATCCCCACGCTGCCCACAGGTCTTCCAGAGTTTTTGCACAAGTCGTACACAGGTTATGCACGGGAGCGGCATGCCTTGCTGGCGTCGACTGTGAAAGCGACAGGCAAGTGGGACCGAGAATGCACGGTCGCGCGCCTCGGACCGTCGGATCCCGCCGCCTGCCGTATGCGGGGCGACAAGCCTAGGTGTCGGCGGATCTTCGCTGGCACTGGGAGGATGCCTACCGAATCAACTATGACTACCGCGACGGTAAGTGGTCAGCAGTGGCGCTGATCGGCGTTCCCGACACGATCGTCGCCTCGACAGCCGAGGAACTCAGGCACAAGATCCGCGACGCCTTGCGCCAGGCGCGATCGCCGTATACCGGCCCCGACCGATGCCAGGGCTTAGCGACCTCGCTATTTGGTGATGTAACGGCAGCGCGCGCCCGGGAGGCGCTGCTCGGCCTGCTCGCCGAGCGGCCCAATCCTTGGGTGACCCGGGAGCTGGCGGAGGCGATCGCCGGGCTGGACCCGACCGCGGAGGACCGGGCGCGTGCCCGGGAGGCGCTGCTCGGCCTGCTCCCCGGCGAATCCTGGAGGGTCCAGGAACTGGCGGAGGCGATCGCCGGATTGGACCCGACTTCAGAAGAGCGGGCGCGCGCCCGAAAAGCGCTGCTCGGCCTGCTCGCCTGCGAGATCGATCCCTCAAGAGGGCGAGAGCTGATGGAGGTGATCGCCCGGCTCGCGGTGACAGAAGGGGACCGGGCGCAGGCCCGTCAGGCGCTGCTCAGCCTGCTCGCCAGCCAGGCTCATCCCCGGATGATCCGGGAGCTGGCGGAGGCGGTCGCCCGGCTCACGGTGACAGCGGAGGACCGGGCGCAGGTCCGTCAGGTGCTGCTCGGCCTGCTCGCCGGCCAGGCCGATTCCTTGAGGGCGGGGAACTGGCGGAGGCGGACGCCGGGCTGGACCCGACCGCGGAGGACCGGGCGTGCGCCCGTCAGGTGCTGCTCGGCCTGCTCGCCGCCGAAATCATTCCATGGAAGGCCCGGGCACTCGCGGACGTGATCGCCGGGCTGAGTCCCGCGATTGCCGATCTCGTTGGCGCGGACGGCTGGCCGTCGCCCCCAAGTCCTGCGCTGTTGGCTGCCGTGCGCCGGAATTCGGGATCGTCCGCCTGGCTCGCCGCGTTGCCTATGGTCTCAAGGATTTGCTAATACCACGACTGAGTCAGATAACGCACCGACTCCGTAAGGGATGATCTGCACACGGGCGGTCATCCGAGCTACACTTCCATCCGCCGCACCGAGTCGGCCGATCGGCTCACTGAGGTCGAACGGTCCTCGTCGCGCTACGTGATCAGCGCTCGCCTGGGGCAACGCCCACACTGCCGCCGTTATGCTCAACAAGCTGGCTGCAGGGATCGCGGCTTGGTGCCGCGCAGAACTGGGTGTCCCGAGTGACGTACCGGCTTTTATCGAGACAGCTCGGGCAGCGTGCTGCGCCAGCTGTTCCATCAGACTGAGGTCTTCTCAGCGACTTTCACGTGATCATCTTGTGCTCGAATAGCACCAGGACCAGCGCCGCCCGGGCGATCTGGCCTATCTTGCCGGGGCTGGCGGTGACGTGCTGGAGGGTTTGCCAGCGCTGGGTCAGCAGCGCGAAGCCGCGCTCGCCGAGGCAGCGCGCTGACCGCAGCAGCGCATTCCGGGTCCGGGTATTGATGTCTAGCTCTTTGACCCCGGCGGGTTTCTTCACCGGGACGTGGACGCCGTGACCTGCGCCTTCATAGCCGGGATCAGCGAGGGCAGGCATCGCGTCCAGGAACGGCCGCAGCACCGCCAGCACATTCTCCCGGGCCGCAGCCAGATCATGGACCCTGCCCGGCAGCACGTCAGAAACCCACATCGGGATGCCCGCGGGATAGAACAGGGCCTGGATATTGCCGCCGAAGTCATGCGTCTTCCCCGCGTACCACAGGTCGATGACCTTGCCCTTGCGGCTGAGGGTTTCTCGTGGCACCGGTCGGTGTCCACGATCTTGCCGTCCAGGATCACGTACGGTGTCCCGGCGGCCACGGCGCGCTCCAGCGTCTCGCGCAGCCCCGGCGCCCGGGCCGCGAGAACGTCGATGACCTCGTCCAGGTACCGGTAGGCCGTGGACTGCGCCAGGCCGAAGCCGCCGCCCAGGCGCGGGATGCTGCCCTTGTCGCGGAACCAGGCCAGCGCGAACAGCGCCTGCCGGTAACAGCCCAGCTTGCGGGTGCCTTTCCGGGTGCCGATCTCGCGGCGGTGCTCTGCCAGCAGCCCGGACACGAACACGATCAGTTCTCTGCGGACATCGAGCATGACACGATAGCAGACCACGCGGAGCCTCTCCCGGTAGCGGATGATCTTCGGCGAGACCTCTTCTCCCGGGGGCTCCGCGCCTGTCAGCGGATCTTCGCATATGTCCGCGTGTCTGCCTCGATGCTGCCGTTACGACCTGACTGTCGGGTTTACCCTTGCTGGGAAACCTCACTGGGCACGCCACCGGTCGCCGTAGTACCGACCGATCATGGATAACGTCGGCGACCTCGCCCGGATCAATTTCTTGTGGGCTGTGGCCTGGGATCGTACAATCGCGGTACGTCGCAGCTGAGGTGGTGGTGTGATCAACCCTCGGAGTACGGCGGTCCTGATCCGCGATCGCGCGGCAAATCAGTTTAAAGACAGGACGCGAGACGTTTCGGAGATCCGGACCGCAGGTCAGCGAATCGAAATCGTATTCATTGACAGCAATAAGCCCTTCCGGTACGGACGGGATCGCGTGAGGCTTCTCCGCGATCCTAAGCGGCACGCGCTGACGGAATGCGAGCGGGTCGAAGTTAACGGGAGCGCCTGGGAAAGCGCGACCGAAGTCTTGATCTTCACCGGTGCCGACGGTGCATGGTCTCGAATCTTCTACAGTACGCAGGCAGGGGAAGATTATTGCACCTACCCTGCTTCCCGGGTGCGCGTCATTACCTCGGCCACTGAGACTCCTACGGTGGCCAGTATGTTGCACTACTGGCGCACAGTCGTATCCCGCCTTCCCCGCGACGATCCCCTGCGGCCCGGATACGAAAAACTCACTTTCGTTCACCCCGAGAGCGTACTCAATTCTTTCCTGAGCGGCTCGCCGATCGAGTCGCGGTCCCAGGATATTACCCCCATTTTTCCGTTCCGCTGCAATCTCAGTCAGCGCGCGGCAGTGGAGAAAGCCCTGACCCGTTCGATTTCGGTCATCGAGGGGCCGCCGGGTACCGGGAAGACCGAGACCATCCTGAACTTGATCGCCAACATTGTCGCAGTTCAGCACATGACCGTTGGTATCGTCTCGTTCGGCAACGCCGCCGTCGACAATGTCCGCGACAAACTCGATGAGCTAGGATTCGGGTATGTGATCGGGAACCTCGGCCGCAAAGAAAAGCGCGAGGTATTCTTTGCGGGGCAGGCGGTCCGCAACACTCAGGTCGCGCAGTTATTGGTCCGCACGCCGGATCGGCCAGACCTCGAGCATCTGGCGGATCTGGACAGACGCCTCCGCGGGTTGCAGAGCGCCGAACGCATCCGCGCCGACCGGCGGCAAGCGCTCGACGGCCACAGGTTGGAGCTGCGACACTTTGAAGATCACCTGCACCGGGACCAGCTGCCCGACCTGGCGGGTCTTCCGCTCCTGCACCGCTCGGCCGACCGCGTTCTCGACTATCTGGCCGAGAGCGAGATGGAGCTGGCCGGTATCCGCCCGGGGCCGCTGCGGCGAATACGGAACTACTTCAGGTACGGGTCCGTGCGGGCGCTTGACCCTGCAGACACCAGCATCGTGCTCCGGCTGCAGCTGGCGTATTACCACAAGCGGATCGCCGAGCTGGAGCGGGAAATCGGGCGGGTCGAGGACGATCTGCGGCGAGCGGATTTCGAGCAGCTTTCCCGGCAGCACCAGCAGTTGTCGGTTCAGTTTCTGCGTTCCGAACTCGCCGCTCGGTACCAGGAATCGCAGCGTACCTCCTACCGCGCGGACTCCTACCGACGAGGCAAGACGTTCAACGACTTCATCAAGGACTATCCGGCGTTGCTGAGTACCTGTCATTCGCTGCGGGACAGCATCGCTGACGGGTACCTGCTCGACTACCTCATCATCGATGAGGCTTCGCAAGTCAACCTCCTGCTGGCAGGACTGGCGATGTCATGTGCCCGCTACGTAGTGGTGGTCGGCGACCAGCGGCAGCTGCCGCCGATCCCGATCGATGCTGCGAATGGGCTCATGCCGCCGGTGCCCGCCTACGACTGCCAGCGCAATCTCCTGGCCTCGCTGTCCGAGTTGTACGGCGCCAACCTCCCGCGAACGCTGCTCTGCGAGCACTACCGGTGCGACCCGGTCATCATCGGGTTCTGCAACAAGAAGTTCTACAGGGGCGAACTCATTCCGTACACCAGCAGTGGCGCCGAGCGGCCAATGATCGTGGTACGCACAGTCGAGGGCAACCACATGCGCCAGCACCGCGAAGGAGGCCGCTCGAACCAGCGCGAGGTGGATGTAATCGCCCAGGAAGTGATCCCGGAGTACTGCCGGGGCTTCGCGGAGACCGATATCGGCGTCACCACGCCGTACCGGCGCCAGGCCACCAAAGCCGCTGACGTGCTCGATCAGTCCGAGGCCGATACCGTCCACAAATTCCAGGGCCGGCAAAAGCAGGTGGTCATCCTGACCACAGTCCTGGACGAGACCTGGCGCGGCCGGACGGGGCTGCCCTTCGTGGACGATCCGCAGATGATCAACGTCGCGGTCTCGCGGGCGATTCAGCGGTTCATCTTGGTGACCAACTACGACATGCTGCCCACTAGCCGCCACATCTGGGACCTGGTTGGTTACATCCGCTACCACAACCCCGGCGAAGATGTCGTGGACAGCATGGTTGTCTCCGTGTTCGACCTGCTCTACCGCGCGTATTCGCAGCGACTGCGACCGCTCGCCGCCCGGCTGAGGAAGGAACTCAAGTATCCGTCCGAAGACATCATCTGGACCGTGTTGCACGACATCATCGCTGAGCAGCGCTACGCGCACATGACGGTGAGTCCCCAAGTGCTGCTGCGGAACCTCCTCCCCGACCTCGGCAGGCTTACCCTGGCTCAGCGGGCCTACATACAACATCGAGCGTCAGTTGACTTCGTCGTTTACAACCGGGTAACCAACCAGCCGCTGCTCGCCATCGAAGTCGACGGCTTTGCCTTCCACGAGAACAGCCCGGACCAGCGGGCACGAGACGCGCTCAAGGACGAGATCCTGGATGCTCACCAGATGCCACTGCTGCGGCTACCGACCACCGGCAGCCGGGAGCACCAGCAAATTCGGCAGGCACTGGACAACGCCGAAGCCCACTGGGCTCGCCTGTCAACCCGGTGACCTCCTGACCAGCCCGTCGTGGCCGGGTCGCCGATTGTGCCCCGCGCGCATCGGACGATCTGCGCACCCAGACCCGTAAATCCCTATTCTTTTAGCAAGAACTCATACTCGGCAGGGCTGGGTCCCTGAGCTGGGATGTTCCGCCTCACGGTCCGTAATCGGCCTTTGACTCGGGCGGGCGCGCGTACCCGCCGTTACGGGCGGGTGCGCGATCAAGATCAGGTGCATTGGCGGCGGCGCCGGCGGGGAGATTCTGCGCGGGCCGGGACCGACTCGCAGTTGCTCCGCGCCTGGTGTTCCTACCCGACCATGGCGGCGAAGAATGCCGCGATGTCGCGGGCTACAAGCTGGGGTTCTTCGGTGGGGGCGAAGTGCCCGCCGCGGGGCATGAGGGTCCAGCGGTTAAGGTCATACAGGCGTTCAGCCCATTCCCTGGGCGGCTGGCCTTCCGGGACGAGCATGTGCGGGAAGACCGCGACCGCGGTGGGCACGCTGACCCGGTCGCCGAGGCTGAGGCGGGGCTCACCCTGGCGGTTGGCGTAGTAGTCGCGAATCGAGGAAACAATGGTGCCGGTGACCCAGTACAAGGTGACGACGGTGAGCACGAAGTCCCGGGAGAAGGGTGATTGCGGGTTGCTGCCGGGGTCGCTCCAGGACCGCCATTTCTCGATGATCCAGGCGGCCAGCCCCGCCGGGGAGTCGTTGAGCGCGTAGCCGAGGGTTTGCGGCTTGGTGGACTGGATCGCGGTGTAGCCGCGCTCGGCCTCATCCCACCGGCGGGTTTGCCTGAGGTATTCCTGCTCGGCTGCGGTCAGCGGGCGGGAGCCGGGCCCGGTCCAGGGGGTGAGCTCGAGGTTGGTCAGGTGCAGGCCGAGCAGCGGCCCGGGGTCGTCCAGGGCCATGAAAGTGGCGATCCCGGACCCGAAGTCCCCGCCGCCCGCCCCATACCGCTGATAGCCCAGGCCGCGCATCAGCTGATGCCACAGCCGGGAGACATACCGGTAGGTCACCCCGCCGGGAACCGTCGGCCGGGAGGAGTACCCAGGCAGCGACGGGATCACCAGATCGAACTCCGGCCCCGGAATTCCGTGCCCGGCGGGGTCGGTGAGCAGCGGGACCAGCGGCAGGTACTCGAGGAAGGCGCTGGGCCAGCCGCGCCCGAGGATCAGCGGGATCCCGGCGCCGTGCCGCGCCCGCTGGTGCACGAAATGAACCGTCGTCTCGCCGATGCGGGCACGGTACTGCGGATAGCGGTTCAGGTGATCTTCGGCGGCCCGCCAGTCGAACCCAGCAGCCCAGTAGCCGAGCAACCCGGCCAGCCAGTCCCGGTCGGTGCCCTGCGCCCACGGCTCGCCGGGTGCGGCCTCGGGCAGCCGGGTGTTGCGGATCCGGGTCCGCATGTCATCGAGCACTCCCGGAGCCACAGCGATCTCGAACGGCTCGGCGCGGAACGGCGGGGCATCACCGGCGGGCACGGTGTCCATCAACTCAGTCACGGGCAGGTCCGGGGACTGAGGACGAGCAGGCCCTCTCCGGTGGGCCCGGGCGGCGCCTGCCGCCCGGGCCGGCAACCAGCTCCAGGTGCCAGGAGGCACCCGGCCAGCCGGGCATGACCAGCTCATGCTTACCCACGGCGTGGAGGACGGACGCGTTCCCGCACTGCGGCCCAGGTCCGGGCGGGAAGCGCTGACCGGCGGCCCGCGCCGCCCTAGGACGCCTCTGAATAACCGGAATCCGGTGGATGGCCTTGCAGTCGGTTGATCCGGCTGTGGCACCGGGAATATGCCGCCCTCCGCCAGGCTGGTCTCTGGCAGCGGCCCGGGCTGCCGCTCAGGGGGCGGCGCGAGGATCGGCGGCGGGCCTGTGCGGCGGGTCCTGGCCGCGCCAGGACCCAGGCGCCGTCCTGGCGGGTCAGGCCGTGCCGCAGCAGGGTGCGCAGGTTGATCGCGGCGCACCGGTTGTGCAGCCAGGCGTCGTTCTTGGCGGTGCCGGTATAGCGCAGCCTGACCCGCCGCCCGCTGCAGGTCGCCGTCCAGGAAATGACCCGCTCGACCATCGACCGGGTGGGATAGGCCTGCCTGAACTCCGGCGTGCGGGCCTGGGCGCGCGCAGCGCGCAGCAGCCCCTCGTGCGGGTGGATGGTCATCGACCGGCCGCCCTTGGCGGTGGTGCACCGTTCCCGCAGCGGGCAGGCCGCGCACGCGGCGCCGAAGGTGACGGTCCTGCTCTTGGTCATCGGGCGGACCTTCCCGGCCGGGCAGGTGACGGTGCCCTGCTCCTCGTTGATGGTGAAGTCATCGAGGGTGAACCCGCCGTCCACGGCCGGGCGCAGCGGCCCGGGCTTGATGATGGTGTCGTGCCCGGCGTCGCGGTAGGCGGCGCGGGCCTCCCCGCTGCCGTAGGCCGAGTCGCCATACACTTCCAGCCGCCCTCCGGCCTGGGCGCTCGCCGGCTGCGCCTGGTCCTGCGTGCCCTGCCCGGACGCGTCCTGCGGGGCGCCGGCCGGGCCGACGTCTGCCTGCGCATGCTGCTGATCTGCGGTATCCGCCACCTGACCCGGGGCGCTGGCCGGCCGGGCACCGCCTTGCGCGCTGGCGTCCCGGCCGCTAGCCGGCCCGGCTTCCCCGCCCGCAGCCGGAGGTTCCGCGGTGTCACCGGCCGGCCCGGGCGCCGCGTCCCCGCCGTCACCGTGGAACCGGTCGCGGCAGGCCATCTTCACCCCGTTCTCCGCATCGGTGCTGCCCGGCCCGGCGGCCATCGTCATCTCGCAGTCGGTGATCAGATCGGTCTCCGGCTCGGCGGCCACATGCCCGCGGAACCCGTCCCGGCGCTTCGACTTCGACTTACGGGTATGCCGGGCCTCACGGTCCACCGTGGAGATCACCCGGTCCGGGGCGACCTTACGGGCGATCCGCCACCGCCCGTCGGTCCCGTCCGACCCCTCGGCCGGCTCCACGTCCTGCCCGGCGACCAGCGCCAAAAGCCCCAGCGCGTCCGCCTGGGCGGCGTCCCGCTCCGGGGCATCCGGGCCAGCCAGAGCGTCCAGCACCGCCAGCGCGTCATTCACCAGGTCGCCGACCAGGCCCTGCTTCGCGGCCGGGTCGTCCCAGTCGATGTCCGGCTTGCCCGGCCGGGAGTAATCCAGCCCGCACACCCGGCTGATCACCTCGCCAGCGCCGGGCACCACCCGGGCCACCTTCCGCATCGCGGCCACCAGCTGCGACACGGTGTCCATCGTGGCCACCGCGTCGTCGAACACCGTGGAGTCCACGCACCGCTTGCGCCGCCCCCGCAAGATCCCGGTCTGCGCGATCACCTCCGCCACCGCGTCAAACACCCGGTCCGGGCGGTCCGAGGCGGCGATCCGCTTGCGCCAGTACACCAGCGTGGACGGGTCGAAGCTCACCTGCAGCAGCGACCGGCCGCACGCCACCTTCCACCGCAGATCAAACTTCAGCGCATCGGCGGTCTGGGTATCCGACAGGTCATACAGCTCCTTGAGCACCAGCACCGACCCGACCAGGTCCGCCGGCAGCGACGGCCGCCCGGTCCGCGACGGGAACAAGTCCGCGGTAAACGAATCGGGGAACAGCTCACGCCGGTGCTCCGCCAAGAACGCGAACACACTGCCCGGCGGCACCAGATGCCCGGTGACCTCACCCGCGTCCCACAAGTCCCGCTCCACCCGCGATCTTCCCTGCATAAGAAGATCATCCCAGAAGATCGAACACACTGCCGGCAGAAACGCTGATCCGCGGCTCGTCAGTTATTCAGTGCCGTCCTAGGCGAAGGGGATGATCAGTCGTCCAGCCCGTGCGGGGGCCCGATCACCGTGTTCCCGCCCTGTTCCGCGGCGCCGCGAAGCTGCTCCTGGGTGATCTGCCACCCCTCGGGCAGCGGCTTACTCAGGTCCCAGCCGGCCGCCCGGAAAATGGTCTCCTGGTGCCCGGCCGGGGTGCACAGCACCAGCGCCCGGGAGGCCATGTCGTACCGCACGGCGTGCGGGATGCCGCGGGGCAGGAACGCGAAACCGCCCGACAGCAGCTGGTGGCGCGCTTCACCGACCCAGATCGTCATTGCCCCCTCCAGCAGCAAGAACACCTCGTCGTCGTGGTGATGGATGTGCACCGGAGAGGCATCGCCACGGCGGGGATGGGTATCGATCACCGTCAGCTGCCCGCCAGTGATCGCGGCGTCAAGCAAGATGGCCAGCTCACTGCCACCGGTGTAGGCCAGCCGCTGATGCTCGCTGGCCTGGCGAATGCAGGGCTGCAGGGACGCGCCCGGCTCTGACATATCACCCTCCGCAGTAGGTGTAATCTCGATCGATGCCGGTCAGGGAACTGGCGATCCAGATCTGGCTGATCTGGGCGGGAGCACCGATATGGAGGTGCCCATTATTGGGCGCGCTGGTAAATCAATTTCAGGTGCCCTGGGTGGGGAGAAGGGCGGCGATCAGGGCCTGTCCCACGAAACTGCCGAAGCGTTCGGCTGGCCATCCACGACGGATGACAAGCAGGTCGTAAAGTTCGGGCGAGTTGTAGGTCCACATGATGTCGGCAGCTTCGCTGGGTGTGATGCCGGGCCGTAGGTGACCGGCGTCGGACAGGCCGCGGGCGTTGAAGGACATCCGCTCCAGGCGGGCGGCGCTGATCTCCTCCAACAGAGCCGCGATCTCGGGGTCGCTGGTGGCGGCCTCACGCGCCAGCGTGAGGATGGGGGCGACCCGGGGGGCGATCTCAGTGGTGAAGGTGCCCCAGGCGGTGAGGATCTGCTCGGGGTCGGGCTCGGTGTCGCGGATGTGGTCGGATCGTTGCTCGGCGGGTACCGGGCCTTCTCCGGCCAGGCCTTTCTCGACGATGGCCCGCACGAGCCCGGGCTTGCCGCCGAAGGCTTTGTAGATCGTCTCGACCGATACCCGCGCCGCCGCCGCGATGGCGGCGACGGTAGTGGCTGCGTAGCCGCCGGAGAGGAATAGCTCCTCGGCGGCATCGACGATCTGGCCGCGGGTCTGGCGTGCCCGCTCCCGCCGGCCGCTGGAGTCGTAGCGCCGGGCGTTGACAGATGAGGATTTCTGTTCCATAGTCATGTAACCGTTACAGGGCAGTGTATCAAAGATGGAGGTTGCGGTGATGGGCAACCTACCGGAGTCGGGTGAGGTACTGCTGGAGCGGCTGGCCGGGGCAGTGAACCGCCATGACCTCGATGCCGTCGAGGGCTGCTTTGCCCCCGGTTACCGCAACGAGACCCCGGCCCACCCGGCCCAGGGTTTCAGCGGGCGCGACCAGGTCCGGCGCAACTGGCGGCAGATCTTCACCTTCGTGCCCGACATCACCGCCCGCTTGCTGCGATGCGCCCAGGACGGCGATGTGATGTGGTCGGAGTGGGAGATGAGCGGCACCCGCTGGGACGGCACCGCGCATCAGATGGCTGGGGTGATCCTCTTCGGCGTCCGCGACGGACGGTTCGTCTGGGCCCGGTTCTACCTCGAGCTCGTGCAGGCGGGAGGGGCGGACGTCAACGAGGCGGTACGCCGGCACGTCCGGGCCGGTGCCGGGCCCGCGCCCGGCTCCCAGCGGTGATCGTCGTCGCCGGGGGCACCGGCACCCTCGGCACCCGGCTGGTCCCGCGGCTGGCCGGCCAGGGCGGTGTGGTGCGGGTGCTGACCCGGGCCCCGGTGCGAGGGCAGCACCTGGCCGGCCCCGGCGTGGAGGTGGTTCGTGGTGATGTCCGCGACCCCGGCAGCGTCGCCGGGGCCCTGCGGGGCGCCGATACGGTTATCTCCGCCGTGCACGGCTTCGCCGGCCCCGGGGGCATCTCGCCGACATCGGTAGACCGGGTCGGCAACACCCACCTGATCGACGCCGCCGCCCGCACCGGCGCGGCCTTCATCCTCGTCTCAGTGGTCGGGGCATCCCCCGGCCACCCCATCAGCCTTTTCCGCGCCAAGCACGCTGCGGAGGAAACGCTGCGCGCCAGCGGCCTCCCCTGGACCATCGTGCGGGCCACCGCGTTCATGGAGACCTGGGGCACGATCATCAGCCGGCCGCTGCAGACCTCCGGGAAGATCCTGGTCTTCGGCCGAGGAGACAACCCGGTCAACTTCGTATCAGCCACCGACGTCGCCGCCCTCGTCAGCCAGGCCGCGACCAGCCCCAGCCTGCGCGGCCGGATCCTGGAACTCGGCGGCCCCGGCAACCTGACCTTCAACGAGGTCGCCGCCATCCTGCACGAAACCACCGGGCGCCGCGGCGCCGTATGGCACATCCCCCGCCCGGCCCTCCAGATGATGGCATGGCTGGCGGCCGCCATAAAGCCCGCGCTGGCGCGCCAGGCCCGCGCCGCACTCACCATGGACACCACCGACATGAGCTTCGACCCGACCCCACCCGGCGGGCATTCCCGAACCTGCCGAACACCGCCATGCCATCAGCCCTCAAAGACCTGCTCGCCTGAAAGCCGCACGTAATAAGGAAACATGCGGGCAGCATCCGCAACCAGCGGCATCCACTTGATACGCGCATAGTCGGCAGGGAGGATGTGGATAGTGCTGTGAACTGACCATGGCGGTACGCGGGGCTGTGACCTGGTGTGACTGTCATGGCCGATCTACCGTGGGGCTCACATCGTCTTGCTGGGGCCTCGGCTGGCCCAGCTCTGGGGTCTCAGCCCGAGTCCCCGGAGGTGCCTGATGCCCACCACAACCACATCCGCTGCCCTCGTCCCAGTGACGCCGGCGTTCAGCAACACCGAGCGGCTGGCGTTAGCCGGGTTCCTGGCCGGGTACAGCGGCCTGACCCGGCAGGCTTACGAGCTGGAGACCCGCGGCCGGGCCCGGCCACCACCACCCGCCGGCTGTGCACGGTCGCCGGGTTCTACCGGTACGCGGTGGAAGAGGAACTGCTCGACCATTCCCCGGCCGCGCACGTCCGCCGGCCGCGCCTGGATTACGAGTCGCATGCAACCGGCCTGGACCGTAACGAGCTCGGCGCGCTGCTGGTCGCCGCCGGGCTCGGACCGCCGGACGAGCATGCGCTGATCTCCCTGCTGGCCCTCAACGGGCTACGGGTCTGGACGCCGGAGTGCCGCTGCGGGATGTGCAGGAAGTGGCCTCGCATCCCGACCCGCGCACCACGATGAGGCGCCTCCCTGGACCGGCACGCGACCTACATCGTCGCCGCCTATGTCGCCGGAGCAGCCCGGTAGCGTCCCGGGTTAGCCGCACGTCATCCGCCTGGCCGATGGACGGCCAGGCGGATCACCGGCACCGCCGCCATCACCGACGGTGACGTCACCACCTGCTCGCGAACCGCCGCTATGCGCGGCCTCGCGATCAAGTCCGGGCAGACCGGGAACCGGTACAGATCGGGGCGATCTGGCCCTGGGTAAGAGCGGCCGTCACAGCCCGCTGGCACTTCCGCCTCGACGGTGCGGACTACCTGGCCGAAAACGACGGCCGCCACTGGTCGCTCACCACGGGGGCCCCGCCCGCACCGGCCGACGTCACGATCACCGCGACCACCCAAGCCCTGACCGCCCTCATCTTCGCCGGATCAGACACCGGCACCGACATCACCGGCGAAACCGGGCCAGTCCAGCGATTCCGGCAACTCATCAGCACCATGGCCACCGTCGTACAGCCCGGCTAGGCCGGAGCCGTGGGACCGGCGGTCACGTACGGCACTGGGGTTGCCCCGCTTTGACGGACTGCCGATGTTGACCGCCACGCCAGCAGGATGCAGTCCTCAGGCCGGTGGCAGCCGGATCGGGCGCTGGTCTGCTTTGCCGGTTATACCCAGCCCAGTGCCGCTAATAGACGCAGGCGAAGCGATGGTCTTCCTGCTCGCCCGGCACAGTCACGAAGTTGCGCGCGATGCGCCAGCGATGCGGGATGACTGAGCGATCACCACCGGACGCCTTGGGCTTCTTCAACGGAAGTTCCGGTCATTCCCCCGACCGTGCGGGGACGCGCGACCATGCCACTCCGGGTGCGTGCGTCGGACGTGCCTATTCAAGTGAGCCCATGGTGCTTCACCACGCGCCTGGCCTCACTACCCACTGGCAGGGGCACGGGGCAGGCGGAAGCCCGCACCGGCGTTCGGGCAGATGCTCATGCAGCATGGTGGCAACTACCGGTCGATAGCGCGCAAAACCCGCCGCTACGCGCGGCCTGCTAGTCCGTACAGCACCGGCGGCATCGGTCAGCTACGGGCTGTTCCTCCACCAGGACCCTCCCCAGCCAAGAGCAACCATGCGGGCGGCCTTGGGCTTGCGGGCTCGCCGGTACGTCGCCGACGACACCCCGCCATCCTCTGTGGTGTATGCGGCCGTTCGCGCCGACTATGCCACCGAGCTGGTCGACCTGCTGCTGGCCCACGGTGCCGAGCCAGGCATCCCAGGCCCGGATGGCCGCTTGCCGCACCAGCTGGCCACCAGCCAGGGCCGGACCGATCTGGCCGGGTTGCTGCGCCGTTACGGCGCCAGCGACGACGCCGGCGACGCCGACCGGTTCCTGTCCGCCTGCCTGCGCCCCGACCACGTCGGCGTGCAGCGGCAGCTGGCGCGCGATCCTGGGCTGCCTGGCCGGCTCATTAGCACCCAGCAGGCCGCAGCGATCGTGCAGGCCGCTGAGGCCGACAACCACCAGGCCCCTGATCGACCGTGGCGCCGACATCGAGGCACGCGACACCCGCTGGGACAGCCCCAGCTGGACTGGGCCATTGTTGGTAGCGGGGAACGGCGCGTGACCAGTCCGCGCCCCGACTGGATCGCCACCATCCGGGCCCTGATCGAGGCCGCCGCCTCCCTCCGGGCTTCACGCTGTCCCCCGATGACCCCAAGCCGCCCAGCCCAGAGGTCGCGGAACTCCTGCGCGGATACGGCACGGCCCATTAGCGAGCCGCGTCGGCCAGTACCTTCAGGACGCTGGCCTGCCGCGTCTCCAGCCGTAGGGCGGCCAGGCGGCCGAGGTAGCCGGCCAGGGTCACGCCGATCGCCACCCCAGTCGGCACCGCCGCCCAGGACAGCCACGTTACGTGCCCGGCCGACGCCGTCACCAGCAACAGGACCGGCACGGCCGCGGGCAGCGCGACCACGACCAGCATCACGTGCACCTTCAGCGACCAGGCCGGCGTCGGGTTGCCGGTCTCGTCCAAGGGCTGAACGCTGATCAGCGACGCGAGCGGAGCCAGCCCGGCCGCCACGCCCAGCAGGGCCGGCAGCACGGCCAGCACCCACGGCCAGGCCGCGTCGTCCCCGCTCACAGCGGTGAACGCGACGGTCACCGCGAGCGTGTATGGCGCGACGACCAGCAGCCAGGCCGCCTGTCGGCCGCGCACATCGGCCCGCGCGGCGCCCGGTGTCATGATCGTCAGCCACAGGCTGGTCCCGTCGGAGCCGTAGAGATTGCACGCGCACGCCCCGGCGATCAGCGCGGTGCCGATGCCGGCGAACGGCAGCAGCAGGTTCGTCCCGGTGCTTACCCGCGGGATCGCGCATGCGGCGGCTCCGACGATGACCGCGATCAGCAGGCAGGTGAGCCGGATCGGGTCCCGCACCCACATCCGGACCTCCTTGGCCGCGACCCCCCCGGCCGCCGTCCGGGGTAGCACAGACCGCCGGCCGCGATGCCCGCCGCCAGCCCGGGCCTGCCGCACCGAGGCGTCCATCCGCCGCGACAGCACTGCAGGCCAGCACGCGGCCACGGCCACGGTGAGCACCGCCAGGCCGGCCAGCCATCCGGCCGTTGCTATCCACTCACCGCGCGCCGCCGCCTCGACCGCGACCGGCCCCCACCCGGACGGCAGCACCCGCAGGCCGGCCGCCAGCCAGGTCGCCGAGCCTCCAGGCCCGCGGCGCAGCACAGCGATCAGCGCGGGCAGCAGCGTGGCCGCGACCGCGATCGCGCTGATCGCGACCGCGGTGACGATCGTCCCTGTGTCATGCCCGCGCCGGGACCCCGGGCCGAGCGCCGCCGCCGCGACCGTGCAGATCACGCTGGCCAGTGCGAGGGTCAGGATGACCGCGACGACAGCGACCGCCGTCGGGCCGGCCCCAAGCCGCGCTCCATGGACGACCAGCGCCGCGAACGCGACCGCCGTGAACAGGCCGGCCGGGTCGAGCGTTCCTATGACAAGCAAGCTGAACGCTAGTTTCCGGCGAGACAGCGGCAGCAGGCTGAACAGCTCCGGGCGCAGCACGGGGTCGCCGGCCAGCGCGGTCTGCGCAATCCGGCCGCCCAGCCAGAGCAGGAACAGCAGTGCGAGCACATCGGTCCCGCCCCCCAGGTCCGGATAGCTCACCAGGCCGAGCCAGCAGGTGCCCAGCGCCGACAGCAGCACCAGGACGGCCGTCACCAGCAATGCGGCCTGATTCGTCCGGGCCAGCTGATGTCCGATGATGGTGCGGCGCAGCGCGATCAGGACGTGAACCATGACAGCCCCCGGGCCGGCGCCGCGCCGACCAGTTCCGCGAACGCGTTTTCCAGGCTCTGGCCGTCGCGGACCGCGGCCAGGGTCCCGGTGCGCAGGATCTGCCCGCGTGCCATCACCGCGACGTGATCGCATAGCTGCTCGACTAGCGCCATCACGTGCGTGCTCAGCACGACCGTCCCCCCGGCCGCGATGAAGCCGTCCAGGATGGCGCGGACCTCGGCTGCGGACACCGGGTCAATCGCCTCGAACGGCTCGTCGAGCACGAGCAGCTTGGGTCCGTGCAGCAGCGCGGTGGCCAATCCGATCTTTTTGCGCATCCCGGTGGAGTAGTCCGCGATCAGGGTGCGCTCGGCATGCGCGAGGTCCAGGACGTCCAGCAGCTCGGTGGTCCGGTCGCGGACGACATCCCCGGCCATCCTGCGCAGCAGTCCCAGATAGGTCAGCAGCTCCCGGCCGGTCAGCCGCTGCGGCAGCGCGAGCCCGTCGGGCAGCGCGCCGATCAGCTGCTTGGCCGGCCCAGCTCCCGCTGCCGACCAGACGTCCTGGCCAAGCACGCGGGCGGTACCACGATCGGGACGCAGCAGCCCGACAGCCATCGACAGCAGCGTGGTCTTGCCCGCGCCGTTGGGCCCGACCAGGCCGAGGAACGTTCCGGCCGGCACGCTCAGCTCGACATCGCGGACCGCGGCGGTGTCGCCGAACGACTTGGTCAGGCCCGCGATATGCAGGGCCGGCTGGCCGGGGTCGGCCGCGCCGCATTCTGGCGTCGGCCGGGTCGCGATCATGCCCGCACCGCCCGTTCGTACAGAGCGAGCAGCTGCCTGCCGTACCCGATCACGTCCATCGCCGGGTCAGCCCGCAGCAGCCCGGCCAGGGCATCGATCGACGCGCGCAGCGACACCGCAGCCGCCCACGCCGAGAACTCGCCGAACTCGCCTGCCGCCTGACCGCTCTCCAGCAGCTGCTGCAAGCCGGCCATGGCCTGCCGGTGGCCCTCGTCGTACGGGGCAGCCTCAGCACCGCCGGGCGGCGTCCCGTTCACGATCTCGGTGAACGCCAAGATCTTGCGGCGCTGGGCGCTGATGTAGTCGAGGTTCGAGGTCACGTAGACCCGCAGCGCGTCCACGGCGAAGCCGGCCGCCTCGATGCGCGGGCGCATGTACTGGCTCGCTTCGGTGAGGACATGCGCCACGACCTCGCGCAGCAGCTCGTCCTTGCTGGCGAAGTGGTAGGAGATGACCCCCTTGCTCACGCCGATACGCTCGGCGATCGCGCCGAGCGACGCGGCCGCGAAGCCGCTCTCGTACAGGACGTCGATCGCTGCGGCCACGATCTGCTCGCGGCGGGCCTGCTCGATGAACGACCGGCTCCCCGCGGTTCTCGCCATCACAGCTCGCACTCCTCGATGCTCGTACAGATTTCTACCCTCACGACTAGATTTTAGTACAGCTGGACAAGTTTTTGGCAACCGCTTTCTACGGACGGATCTCCTCTATCTCCCGTCGCCGGTCGCGAAGCCGCACCCGCATACCGCCGACGTGCGATATCCGCCTCGGCTGGAGCGCGAGGGTAATCCGGGCAGGACGTCACGAGAGGACCCGCCTCCGCTTCTCGCGGATCTCGATGGCACGGTGCGCGGATCTGGTCCGTTCCTCCGCGTCTGCCTGGGGTCCTCTGTCATGGTCAGTCCACCGCGTCACGGGAGCACGCGCCACGGATCAACGTCCCTGCGCACAGGACCTTCGGCCCGGCGGTGCAGGGATACGGCAGAACTCCTGCGGCGGGAGATACGATGTCATCCCTGAGGGAGCGGGCCGGTGTCAAGCGGGGTTCGGCCTGGTGGTTTGCGGCGGGTATAGCTCCTGCGGGGTAATGGCTCTTGGTGTTGTCACGCTGGGCCTGCCGGCCTCGGTTCGGGACTGAGCCGCTAGGGACTCACCCGCCGCGCGGTAGCCAGCTGAAGCGGCGGATGGCGATGATGAGCCCGGCCGCGCCCCAGGCGGCGAGGACGGCCAGATCGCCCCAGCGCAGCCCGGATCCTGGCGTGTGCGGGTTATACGCGGCCAGGAGGGCGTCCGCCAGAGCGTGTACCGGGAAGACCTTGCCGACGTCGATCAGCCAGTGAGGCAGTTCCAAGATCGGGATGAACACGCCGGACAGGAAGCAGAGCGGGAGAACGATGGCCAGGGTGACGGGCTGCGCCGCGTCGATGTTGGTGATGAGGCTGGCCACGGCGAAGCCCAGGCACGAGAAGACGACCGCGCCGGCGATGATGTCGAGGAGGAAGGCCGGGCCCGTCCGGCCGGGGATATGCGCTGCGAAGCCAACCCAGCCGATGGCGAGCAGGACAGCGGTGATGGCCAGGACGGACAGGGCGGCAACGAGGGCGCGTGCGGCGATGACGGCGCTGGCGGGCAGTGGCGTGGCGCGGCGGCGCTTGTAGATGCCGGTCTCCCGGTAGCGGACAACCGAGATGATGAGGTTGGAGAACGTGGCGGCTATGACGCCGTAGGCGATGATGCCGGGGACGTAGTACGCCGGTTCGTCGATTCTTCCGCCCGGCACGGCGACGTTCTGGTGCTGAAACACTGACCCGAAGATCACGAGAAACAGGATCGGGAGGGCGAGCGTCCAGAACACGCTCCCCTTGTTGCGGAGAAAGCAGCGCAGGTCGGCGCGGGACTGATGCAGGGCCAGCTGCGGGAGCTGGCGGCGGGAGCCACCGGCGTGCTCGGTGTCGTGGCTGATGGCGGTCATCGGGACTCCCGGGTGAGCTGCAGGTAGACGTCCTCAAGCGTCGGGCGGAGCACCTGAAGGTCAGGAAGATCAACATTACGGGCGCTCGCCCAGCCGGCCAGGGCGCCCAGCAGCGGCAGCGGGCTCGTGACGCGCGCTGCGACCTTTTCTCCGGGACCGCCGGTCACTGCCGCAGCCACGGCGGGCGGCAGGCCGGCGGCGGACACACCGGGAGGCAGGGTAAAGCTGACGATCGATGCTCCGGCATCCCGCCCGCCCAGGGTGGCCGCGGTGCCCTCCGCGACGATGCGCCCGGCCGCAATGACCGCGATCCGGTCCGCCAGCCGCTCGGCTTCCTCCATGTAATGAGTGGTCAGGAAGATCGTCTTCCCGAGATCCCGGAGGCCGGCGATCACGTCCCACGCCGACTGCCGCGCCGCCGGATCAAAGCCGGTGGTCGGCTCATCGAGGAACACCAGCTCCGGGTCACCGATCAGGGCCAGGGCCACATCCAGCCGCCTGCGCTGGCCGCCCGACAGCCGGCCGCACCTGATGGCCAGGCGATCCGCCAGGCCCACCAGCTCAAGCGTCTCGGCCACTGACCGAGACCTGGGGTAGTAGCCGGCGTACAGCGAGACGCACTCCCCGACCGTGAGCTCAGCCTCCGGCTCGGACTCTTGCAAGACCACGCCAATACGCGCCCGCCACCCCGGTGCCGGCCGTGCCGGGTCGGTCCCCAGCACCGCCACCTCCCCGGCATCGCGGTGCCGGTAGCCCTCCAGCGTCTCGACGGTCGTCGTCTTCCCCGCCCCGTTCGGCCCGAGGAACGCGAAGATCTCACCCTTCCGCACGGTCAGGTCAATCCCGCGCACCGCCTCAACGTCCCCATACCGTTTGCGCAGCCCCCGGACCCGGATCGCGACCCCGCCCGCGCCGACGCCCGGCGCTGCGGTGCCCTGCATGGGTGAGTCGCGGGTACCCCGTGTCTTCATGGCGTCCACCTAGATCAGATCAGCTTCGGATGGACTATCCGGAAGCGTGCTCTCCCAGTCACCGGTCCTGGCAGTGCCGAAGGCGCTGGTGCGGTCATATTTTGACGCTAACCTACCTATCCTTCGACCGGCATCGAAGGATGCTGAGCTAGCGTATGGCCCGATCAAGCCGCATATAGCCTGGTCAGGGAACTCGCGAGTTATTCATGGCATGCAAGAGGTCTGGGGTTCGAATCTCCATAGCTCCACCAGGTCGTGAACACATTTCGAAAAACCTACCGATGACCAGGGCTGCCCCCGAGGGGCATTTAAGGGGCACACCTGCTTGGGGCCGGATTGCTGACCTGCGGGGAACGTGAAGTGTCGGCCTGCCTGGCAGTAGGGCAGGGCTTTCACGATATGCAAGAGGTCATGAGTCCGGGATCATAGGTTCTGGGGACTTGGCGCAGGCCCGCGCGGTGATCTGGGGAAAGCCGGCCACCGGCACTGGGGGTGGGCCGGGCCCGTTGGCCATGGTGACGTGCGCCTCTGTCGCCCGGGAAACTGCGGGACTACCGCGCGGACATCAAGCACTCGTTGGTGGATCCGGTCCAATAGCCGCACATGCATGTTATGCCTGTGATCTTCCTGTCATTTCGGCCAGCCTTGATGAGGTTGTGTCGCGTGTGACGATGGAGCCTTGCTGTGCGTGCTGCTGGTTTGCGTGTGGCCGGTTCAGCTGATCGTGCCGACGGTCGGGCTGTCGAGGTTGGGGGTGCTGCTTGCGGATACGTATCTGGAGTTCCTGGCCGGGCGGTGCCGCGCCGAACACCGTGCTGGCGGCTGCATACGACTTAAGGGTGTTCTTCACGGCGGTAGGTAAGCCACCGGAGGAGGTCGCTCCCGTCGACGTGCTGGCGTTCATCACCGCCCTTGCCTGCCGAGATCGCCGGCCAGGCCCGACAACTTCGTCGCTTCGGCTCACCCGACCAGGTCGAAAGGGCCGCTGCTCTGCTCGAGGATGTCAAACGGGAGCTGTACGCCATCCTCGCCAACGGCCCGACACGAGATGAGCACGCAGAAGGGACCGGCACCTGATAGATGCCGAATAGTTGATGACGACGGGAGCGGGACGATGACGGACCATGCGGTGGCAATCGCCGGTGCCGGCCCGACCGGCCTGATGCTGTTGGCGAGCTGCAACTGGCCAGCGTCGACGTTGTCATCGTCGAACGACGCACCAACCACGAGGCCGACAGGCCGCGAGCCGGTGGTCTGCCGTCCCGAGCTGTAGCGACACGCCCGGGGCTTGCGGCAAGCCCCGGGGTCGTGCGGCACGGGTCAGCGGCGCAAACGAGAAGCGAGAGAGGCCCGCCGGGGCTGAAGGGATAGGTGAACGGATGGGCCGCTACGTGCTGGGTCTCCAGGAGATCGACCGGGCGCAGGTCGCACGTCGTCGGCGGCAAGGGCGCGCACCTAGGAGCGCTTTCGCGGATCGAAGGCATCCGCGTGCCGACTGGGTTTTGCGTGACGACGGACGCCTTCCGGCGAATCATGGAGGACGCGCCGTCGATCGACGATCGGCTGAATCGGCTGTCGCGCCTGAACCCGGACGACCGGGAGGTGATCCGCACGCGCAGCGCGGAGATCCGACGGACCCTCGAAGGGATCGTCATCCCTGACGATCTGGCGGCGGCGATCACCCGCGCGCTCGCCCGACTCGGCGAGCAAGCCGCCTACGCCGTCCGATCGAGCGCGACGGCAGAGGACTTGCCGACGGCATCCTTCGCAGGCCAGCAGGACACATACCTGAACGTCGTGGGGCCGGCGGCGATCCTCCAGCACGTCAGCCGGTGCTGGGCCTCGCTGTTCACCGAGCGGGCCGTGACCTACCGCCTGCGGAACGGCTTCGACCACCGGAAGGTCCACATGGCCGTGGTCGTGCAGCAGATGGTCTTCCCGCAGGCGGCCGGCGTCCTCTTCACGGCCGACCCCGTCACGTCCAACCGGAAGGTCGCCTCCGTGGAGGCCAGCTTCGGCCTCGGCGAGGCCCTGGTCTCCGGCCGGGTCAACGCCGACGTCTACAAGGTGCGCGACGGCGACATTGTCGCCAAGGCGGTCGCCGCCAAGCAGCGTGCCATCCACGCCTCGCCGGCAGGCGGAACACAGGAACAGCCGATCGAGCCGGCGCAGCAGGAGCAGCAAGCGCTGACAGACGCGCAGATCGTGCAGCTCGCGCAGTTGGGCCGGCGGATCGAAGCGCACTTCGGCTGCCCCCAGGACATCGAATGGTGCCTGGTCGACGACGGCTTCCAGATCGTCCAGAGCCGGCCGATCACCACGCTGTTCCCCATCCCGGAGGTCGGCGACCGAGAGAACCACGTCTACGTCTCCGTCGGTCATCAGCAGATGATGACCGACCCCATGAAGCCCCTGGGGCTCTCCCTGTGGCAGCTGACGGCCCTCCGGCCGATGTACGAGGCCGGCGGGAGGCTGTTCGTCGACGTCACCCAGGGCCTGGCGTCGCCAGCGAGCCGCGCCGGCCTCCTCGAGGTCTTGGGGAAGTCCGACCCGCTGATCCGGGACGGGCTGCAGAACATCCTCGAACGCGGCGACTTCATCCCGTCGCCCCCGGACGAGGATCCCGGGGAGCCTGCCCCTGGCGGCGCGCCAGCCCCGATCGAGACCGATCCGGCCATCGTCACCGAGCTGATCGGGCGCAGCCAGGCTTCCATCGCCGCTTTGAAGCGCGACATCCGGACGAAGTCCGGATCGGCGCTGTTCGACTTCATCCTGGCGGACATCCAGGAGCTGAAACGGATCCTGTTCGATCCGCAAAGCCATCAGGTGATCATGGCGGCGATGGAAGCGACGTGGTGGCTCAACGAGCAGCTGCAGGAGTGGCTGGGCGAGAAGAACGCGGCCGACACGCTCACACAGTCCGTCCCCCACAACGTCACGTCGGAGATGGGGCTGGCGCTCCTCGATGTCGCGGACGTGATCCGCCCGCATCCAGAAGTCGTCGCCTTTCTGCACGATGTCGGGGACGAGGGCTTCCCCGACGAGCTGGCCAAGCTCGAAGGTGGACGAGAAGCGCGCGACGCCATCCGGGCCTACCTCGACAAGTACGGCATGCGCTGCGTCGGCGAGATCGACATCACCAGGCCGCGTTGGAGCGAACGTCCCACCACGCTCCTGCCCATGATCCTCGCCAACATCAAGAACTTCGAGCCGGGCGCCGGCGAGCGCCGCTTCGAGCAAGGGCGGCAGGAGGCGTGGAAGAAGGAACAGGAACTGCTGGAGCGCTTGCGAGCCCTGCCAGACGGGGAGCGGAAGGCCGAAGAAACCAAACGGATGATCGATCGCGTCCGGACGTTCATCGGGTACCGGGAGTATCCGAAGTACGGCATGGTCAGTCGCTACTTCGTGTACAAGCAGGCCTTGCTGGACGAGGCCGAGCGCCTGGTGCAGGCCGACGTGCTTCGTGAGAAGGAAGACATCTTCTTCCTGACGTTCCAGGAACTTCACGACGTCGTGCGCACGAAGCAGGTTGATGACGAGCTCATCCGTCGGCGCAAGGAGGCGTTCAGGTCATATCAAGCGCTCACGCCACCCCGGGTGCTCACATCGGACGGCGAGGCCATCTCCGGAGCGTACCGACGCGACGACCTGCCAGCCGGTGCGCTGGTCGGCCTGCCGGTTTCTGCCGGGACCATCGAAGGGCGAGCCCGAGTCATCCTGGACATGGCGGAGGCCGATCTCGAACCGGGCGACATCCTGGTCACGGCTCACACGGACCCCAGCTGGTCACCCCTGTTCCTCGCGATCACGGGCCTGGTGACGGAGGTCGGGGGCCTGATGACCCATGGCGCAGTGATCGCACGGGAATACGGCCTGCCGGCCGTCGTCGGAGTGGAACACGCCACGCAGCTGATCCAGGATGGGCAGCGGATCCGTGTGAACGGAACCGACGGGTACATCGAGATCCTCCCCCGCGACGTGACGAACTGAGCTTCGTCGCGGACCGGGCGATGAGTACTTTGTCCCCCCGGGATTGTCAGGGGTGATCAACGCCGTGGGCAGCGTCCTCGGTTCTTTTTGGCCTGGGTACCCCCGGGCCGGGCAGACCCGGCAAGCGGCGCCAACGCACTCAGCGCCGTCGACGAGATCCTCCCGCCTTCACCAGACCGAGCGGTCCGAACCGCACCAGCGCGGACTCGACGCAAAGGCTTGGTCCTCGCAGGTGCATCCTGAAGTGCTGTACCGGGCGTAGCAACTCCCGCGAGCGCGGCCGTCGCCCGCTCAGCAGTCTGGAGTGCATAATCACTCGCCGAATGGCGACGAGGATTGTGGGTCCACCGACAGCAACCCGCTCCGATTCGGCGTTTTTTGTGCGCGCGCGTGTATGTTGCGTGTCCTATGCGTTTGTGCGCAGGATATATATCGCCCCGGCGTATCCCCCGTATGAGAACAAACCCTAAAAGCGGCACCGACAAGGGGATTGGGTGAAGGTCCACGCCGGAGCCACACTCCCGATCACCTGTCTACGCCGCAATCCGAGGACCCACAATCTAAAGAGGAGACACCCCGAGAGGGACTCCAGATAATCGGCGATCTGGGTGCGCTGATCGGCCTACCAGATGGCGCTGATTTGGTCAGGTCGTGTAGAGCCGGATCTTCATTCCGATCGCGTCGGCGATGTGGGTGAGGTCGCCGGGGTCGCGGTGACGACAGGTGCCTGGTGGCGGACGGCGGTGGCGACCACGATCGCGTCCACGACATCGGCCGTACCGGCAGCGGCGCACGCCATCCCGGCAGCCCGGCCGGTGCGCTCGTCGTCGGGGGCGATGTCGCAGGCTTTGAGGACCCGGGAGATGTGGTGCTGGGGCCCGCCGCGCCAGGCCTGGGCCAGCACGACCACCGGCACGATGGGGCGGATCCGCGCGGCGGTCAGTTCGTCGTGCAGGGCGAGGAAGTCAGGATTGCGCCGTTCGGCTGCCAGGAGCGCGCCGGTGTCGTAGATGATGGTGGCCACTATCCCGCGGCCCGCTGCGGCTGGTCATCGATCAGCCCGGTCTCAAGGAGGAACTGGCGGGCGCGCTGCCGGGAGGCTTCAGGCAGCGGGCCGTGCTCAGCTTCGTATTCGGCCAGCAGCTCGCGGGCGGCGGCGCGGCCCGCCGCGTGCTGGGCGGCGGCGCGGGCCTTTTCGGTGGCGGCTTCGGCGAGCCAGGCCGATACCGGCTTGCCCTCGTCGGCGGCGGCGGCCTTGATCGTTTCCTCAACTTCGGCAGGGACTGAGATCGACAGCTTCCGTACGGCCATGCCCCATCATAACCGTTGGTAGGAAGGTGTTCCTACCAACGGGAGGCTGTGAGAGCCTGAGGATCATTCAGGGGGGGCAGATCGGGGGGCAGAACCCAGCTAGCGAGCGCTCGCCTCAGCTTGCGACAGCTAGCGTGAGCTCGCGTTTGAGCAGTTCAACGGCTCTATGGCCGTTACAGAGACTTGCTGGTGGTTCATGGTAAGGAGAAGGTCTACGGTTCGATTCCGTAAGAGGGCTCCGCAGTTCAGAGGCTATTTTCGAGATTAACTTCTGTTTGTAACGTAATTTTCGCGATGTTTGTGCGGCAAGATAGGGCCAAGTGGCTTGCCAATGGCTCGTCGTCCACAGCCAGGGCGTTCCGGCTAGCCTGCCGCACCTTTCCCCCGTCCAGTTTCGTCATCCGGCCCCAGGGAGATCGCCTCTTCGGGCCAGATACGGCGCGCTGGCGGGAATAGCGCGAGTCAAAGCCGCACTCCGCGGACGCAGACCGGCCGACTGCCATCTGATGGCCGCACCGTACTCGTGGCCGCACCGTGAGGGCCAAGGCTCAGGGCAGCGATCTGCTGGGCCACGGCTGCGAGGAGGGCGCCCCGATGTCGCGCAGCACGGTGCCTCCGGACCGAGCCCGATTACCATCCGTCCTACAGCGACCCGCAGTAGCCTGAAAAGTCGTCGTCGGCGGTCCCGCGCTAGTGTGTCCCGGGCACGATCGGGGCGGAATCGCAGCACGATTGGGCGACTAACAGGAAGGCGAGCCATGGCCATCTTTAGTCCTGGCCTGCGGCCAGTGGAGGAGCCCAGGGACAAGGGTCTCAAGACAGGCGCTCTTGGCCTGGTGTCCAGCGTGGTCATGGGCGTGGCCTCGACCGCCCCGGCCTATAGCCTGGCCGCGACGCTGTTCTTCGTGGTGGCCGCCGTCGGGCTGAAGTCCCCGCTGGTCGCCGTGCTGGCGTTCGTGCCGATGCTGCTGTGCTCGATCGGCTTCAGCGAGCTGAACAAGGCCGATCCCGACTGCGGGACCACGTTCATCTGGGCGGCCCGGGCGTTCGGGCCGAAAACCGGCTGGGCCGGCGGCTGGGGCGTCGTGGCGGCCGACGTCCTGGTCATGGCCAGCCTGGCCCAGGTGGCCGGGCAGTACCTGTTCTTCCTCATCCAGGGACCGAACAGCGCGATCGGTGGCAATCCCTCCAGCGGCTGGGTGCTGCTGGTCGGCATTTTGTGGATCGTCGCGATGACCTACATCTGCTACCGCGGCATCGAGGTCTCGGCCAACTTCCAGAAGGCGCTGCTGTCCATCGAGATCATCATGCTGCTGGTCATGTCGGTCACGGCGCTGGTCCGGGTGTTCGGCAGTCATCCGCCGCCCGGGTCGCTGCACCCGAGCTTCAGCTGGCTGTCGCCGTCGCACCTGCCCGTCTCGGCCTTTGTGTCCGGGATCATCTTGATGCTGTTCATCTACTGGGGCTGGGACACCGCCTTGTCGGTGAATGAGGAGACCGCGGACAAGTCCCGGACGCCGGGCCGAGCGGCGATCATCTCGACGGTCGTGCTGCTCGTCACCTACGTGATCGTGATCATCGCCGTGCAGGCGTTCGCCGGCATCGGCGGCAAGGGCGTGGGGCTGACGAATCCGGCGCACCAGTTCGACGTGCTGTCGGTCACCGGGGGCGCGATCTTCGGCACCTCCGGGCTCGGCACGGTCTTGTCCCGGCTTCTGATCCTCATGGTGCTCAGCTCGGCCGCCGCCTCGACCCAAACCACGATCTTGCCGACCGCACGCACGACGCTGTCGATGGCCGCCTACGGGGCGCTGCCCGAGTCGTTCGCCAAGATCAACCCCAGGTACCTGACCCCGACGGTGTCCACTCTCGTGATGGGCGCGATCTCGATCATCCTGTACATCCCGCTGAACTACATCTCCGGCGGCAACCCGATCGCTGACGCGGTCACCGCGATTGGCCTGTACATCGCGTTCTACTACGGGCTGACTGCGTTCTCCTGTGTCTGGTACTACCGGGCCACTCTGACCAGCAGCGGCCGGAATCTGTGGATGCGCGGCATCCTGCCCGGGCTAGGCGGGCTGATCATGTACGCGGCTGGCTTCTACAGCCTGCAGAGCGACTGGGTCGCGTCCAACAGCTACACCACGTGGACGGTGCCGGTCCTGCACTGGCAGATCGGCGGTATCTTCATCATCGCCGCGCTGGCCGCGCTGGCCGGAGTGATCGGCTTTGCCTTCATGCGCGTCACCGCCCCCGCCTTCTTCCGCAAGGAAACACTCACCAGGACCACTCCCGTGCTGGTCTTCAGCCAGGAGCTGTGAGCCAGGCCGGCGCTGGGTCAGCCGCCGCCGGACACCGAGCCAGGGCCTGACGAGCCGGCGGCTGGCCCGGGGACGTCGGGCACGTCGTTCGCGCCTTTCCCGGATCGGGCCGCGTCTTGGCAGAGCGGGCGGCATCCGGATGCCATGGACCCGGGAAACGGCCTAGTCACTGGAGGGGATTGCCTATCCGCGCTGATAATTGGCAGGCTAGGGCAACGATGTGCAGTCTGGCCGCTCGCTGGTTTCGCCGACGAAGGCGGACTCGGCCGGGGCCAGCGGGGGGAAAGGATATGGCCTCTTCAGCTCGGCCAGCCGACGTCGGTGCAGCCAGTGAGCCGGATCTGGCTCCGCGCGCCGGTCGGCCTGGGGCCCGCCATGCCGCGGTTGCACGGACGGTGCACCCTGACATGACCTGCTCAGCCAGACGGGCCGGCGGCCCCGGCCGCGCTGCCCGCGTACGGCGGGCCGTGGGCAGCGCGCCATGAGCAGCGCGCCATGAGCAGCGCAGTGCCGCCCGCGGGCCCGGCAGGCGCGGCCCCCGGCCGGCCGTCCTGGCCCATCCGGTCCGGGACAGTGCCGGCGCTGGCCGACGGTTTCAGTGCCAGGCTGGAGACGGCCCCCGGCCTGGCGGCTGCGCTGCCGGCCGGGGCCGCGGTCGCGCTCGTCCCCGATCGGGCGCCGGCCCCGGCTCCCGTCCCTGGCCCGGTGGCGGCTCCCGATGCGCAGGACTGGCTGAGGTCGTCGGGTAAGACCCAGCTCGCCGCAGCTTTCGCCGAGTCGCTGTGGCAGTCGGGCGGTGTAGACCTGCTGGTCTGGATCGAGGCCACGAGCCGGGCCTCGGTGCTGTCCGGCTACGCTGCGGCGACGGCCGCCGCGACCGGCCGGGACCAGGCGAGCAGCTGTGAGTCAGTCGCCGCCCAGTTCCTCAGCTGGCTGGGCGAGACCAGCCGTTCGTGGCTGGTGGTACTCGATGACCTGGCCGACCCGGCGAACCTGGATGGCCTGTGGCCGGCCGGCCCGGCCGGCCGGGTGCTGGTGACCTCCGCCGACGCTGCGGCCGTCCCCGGCGGCATGCGGGTCGTGCCGGTCGGGCCGTTCAGCCTGCGTGAGGCCATTAACTATCTGAACGGGCGCCTGTCGGCCTACCCGGACAAGCGGCAGGGCGCGATCGAACTGGCTCAGGACCTGGACTTCGAGCCGGTCGCGCTGGCCCAGGCCAGCGCGGTGATCGCCAACTCCCCGCTGTCGTGCCGCGAGTACCGGGCCCATTTCGTGCGCAGGCGGGAGCAGCTGGCGGAGTCGTCCAGCGCACGGCCGCCGGCAGCCGCGGTGACGTGGACGTTCTCGTTCGGACGGGCGGACCAGCTGTCGCCGGACGGATCGGCCCAGTTGCTGCTGGCCCTGGCCGCGCTGCTGGACGGGCACGGCATTCCCCAAACCGTCCTCGCCGCTCCTGCGGCAGGCGATTTCCTCGCGGGCGGCGGCGACGTCCCGGCCAGCAGCGAGCGCGCCCGCGCGGCGCTGGCGGCGCTGGAACAGGTCGGCCTGCTGACCGTCGAACCGGTGACGGCACCGCCGACGGTCCGGATCAGCCCAGTGCTGCAGGCGGCGCTGCGGGCCGCGATGCCCGAAGGCATGCCGGATCAGGCGGCGAGTTCGGTCGCGGACGCGCTGCTCCAGGCCTGGCCGGAACGGGAGCTGCCCGGCTGGCCTGCTTCCGGCCTGCGATCCTGCGTGGCGACCCTCCGGCGGATCACCGGAGACCTGCTGTGGCACGGCGGCTGCCATCCCCTGCTGGTGCGGGCGGGGGACAGCCTGGACCGCGTCCGCCTGACCGAACCCGCGGTGGACCATTGGCGCGACCTGGCCACGACCGGCGGCCGCCTGCTCGGCGGCGGGCACCCGGACACGATGCTGGCCGGCCAGCGGCTGGCCGACGCCTACCTTGCGGCCGGGCGCGCGGACGACGCCATTCCGTGGTTCCAGTGGGTACTCGACAGCCTGACCGACAAGCTCGGGCCGGATCACCGTGACGTGATCGAGGCGCGGCGCCGCCTGGGCCACGCCCTCGTGGCGGCGCTCCAGCTCCCGGCTGCGATCACCGTCCTTGAACGCGCGGTTCCCCAATTCGAGCAGGTCTGCGGGCCCGGGCATGCCGACACGCTCGGCGCGCGGGACGAGCTCGCCGCCGCCTACCTGGCTGCGGGCCAGTACTCCGACGCCATCACCCTCTACCGGCGCACGCTGGCCGACCGGGAGCGCGCCCAGGGAGCCCGGCACCCGCAGACGATGACTACGCGTCACGGCCTGGCCGACTCCTACCTGGCCAGCGGCCGGGCAAAAGAGGCAGTCGCGGCCTACAAGCGGGTGGTGGCCGACCGGGAGCGCGTCCTTGGGCCCGATCACCTGGACACCCTTACGGCGCGGAAGAACCTCGGCGCCGCCTACCAGAAGACGGGCAAGACGGCGGCGGCGGAGCTGGCCTGCGAGCAGGCCTGGGCCGGGTTCGAGCGGGTGCTCGGCCCCCGTCACCCTGATACGCTGCGGAGCCGTGCGGGGCTGGCCCAGGTGTACCGCCGGCTGGGGCGCTATGGCGACGCCCGCGCGCTGCTGCGCGACACGGTCGACCGCCTGGAGCGCACCTTGCCCGATGGCGATCCGCTGATCACCGAACTGCGCCAGAGCCTGGCCGACATCGGCGAGGAGTAACTCCC
>CAVZKE010000032.1:0-96689 GCA_963775745.1 uncultured Actinomycetota bacterium | reverse complement strand
CTGGCGAGTGCCGGTCGGACTGATCTTCGGAGTCGCTGTTCCGGTTCTGCTGCTGGTCATCTTCGGCACCATCCCGGCAATGAACAAACCCGCCGGGTCGCTTGGGCGGCCTGACCTACTTCAGCGTCTACTTCCCGATCTTGATCGCCTTTGTCCTGGCCATGCTGTCGCTCATCAGCCTGCCGGTACACCTGGCCACCTACCGCGAGCAGGGCATCCTGCGGCGCATGTCCACCACGCCGGTGCCCCCCGCCTGGATGCTCGCCGCACAGGTCATCATCAACCTCGCCCTGGCCGTGTGGCACTCGGCCATCCTGGTCGTGGCGGGCATCGTGGGGTTCGGCCTCGGCGCCCCCAAGCAGCCAGCTGGGTTCACCCTGGCGCTGGTACTGACCATCGCCGCCATGTTCGCCATCGGGCTGTGGGTCTCGGCCATCGCGCGGACGGCGGGCAGCGCCGGCGCCATCGGGCAGCTGTTCCTGTATCCCCTCCCTTTCTCCGCCGGACTGTGGCTCCCCCAGGAACACATGGCACCCGCGCTCCGGCAGATCAGCGAGTGGCTGCCGCTAGGTGCCGCGGTGCACGCGATGCAGAGCTCGATGCAGGGCACCTTCCCATCCGCGCAATCGCTCCTGGTCCTGGCTGGCTGGGCGGTGGTGTTCGGCTTCCTGGCCGTGCGCTACTTCCGATGGGAGTAGGAGCCGCCTGTCTTCTATCCGGCAGAACGAGGAGGTGGAGCAGAATGTCGACAACAACGAGGTAAGCCGCTGACATACCGCTCGAAGAAATCCAGCGTGCTTTGAGCGACGCGCTGGGACGCGGCCTACACGGTGACCGCCACGTCCGACTCCACCCTGAAGGTCCGGCGCTTTCCCCTGATGACCGCCCGGGTCAACGTGAAGTGGGACGAGGATAGACGACCCTCCACGCCGCCCCCGGCGAAGTCTGGATCCTGCAGGGCATCGACGCGCTCACCATCTACCCAAAGTCCGCCACGCCCTTTCCCGGGCATTCGCACCACCGCCCGGGCGGCCGCACACCGCCTCGGCCGCACATAGTGGCCCCGGGCCTGAGTCAACGGCCTGAGCGGTAGCCCACCCGATTGGCGATCTGCTGATCCGGGGGGAAGTGAGGTGCGGTGAGTGACGACATCGGACCGGCAGCCGCCGCAGACAGCCCGGCCAGCTTAGCGGGCGCGGCCGCCGGCAAGGCCCGCCGCCGCGCCGCCCAGCCGGGAGCCGACGCCGTTGCCACACCCGGTCACCATCACCACGGCCGCATGGCGGCCCTCCGAACAGGGGTGAGTAATGGATCAAGCCCTATTCCATATGGCCAGCCCGGCAGGCCTGGCGGCAGGCGAGACCACGTCAGTCAACCTCCTCGCTCCCGCCATGATCTTGGTGAACCTGCCGGCGATGCTCTTGCTGGCCTGGGTAGCACGCCGTCTTCTGGGTGTGCGCCGCCGGTCGTGGGTAAGCGTTCTGGTCTGCGGGTTCACCGGATACCTCGCGGGCGGATCGCTCGCGCTGCTAATGGCGCACGGTGAGGCCACGGCGGGCGAGTTGGCCGGAACGTGTGGATCTTTGGTGTCGTGTTCACCATGGCCGCCACGGCCGGTTTCGAATTGCTGGCCAGACCGCGACGGCGCCTGGCAACAGCGGCGGTTCCCACTTCGCTCCCCCATCCCATCCGGAGCATCAAGCGAAGCGCCCGGCGCGGCCGCCGGGATCTGCAGATCATCCGGATCGCCCTTGGGCACGGGCTCGGCCCCTACCTCGGATTCGGGCGAAGCGGCCGGGGGGCGGGCCGGGCCGCCAACCCGGCGCGCCAGGCCCGGCTGGCGCTGGAGGAAGCGGGTGGCATGTTCGTGAAGGGGGCCAGATGCTGTCCACCCGCCCCGACGTGGTCTCCCCGGCCGTGGCCCAGGAGCTGGCCCGGCTGCAAGAGCATGCCTCCCCCGCCGATCCCGAGGTGGTGCGGGCGCTGGTGGAGCAGGAGATGGGGCGGCCGGTCGCCGAGGTGTTCGCAGAGTTCGACCGGGAACCGGTCGCCGCCGCCTCCATCGCCCAGGCGCACCAGGCCACCTTGCCAGGCGGCGAGCAGGTTATCGTCAAGGTCCAGCGGCCAGGGATCGCAGAGGCGATCGACATCGACCTGTCGATCCTGTGCCGGCTGGCCCGCCGGATCGAGGCCCGCACCACGTGGGGTGCCTCCTACCGGGTGAGCGATCTGGCTGCCGAGTTCGCCGCCAACCTCCGCCTAGAGCTTGACTTCGCGGCCGAAGCCCGCAACATCACCGAGATGGCCGCCGGGCTGGAAGACGTCCCAGAGATCCACATCCCGGCCGTGTTCGGCGAGCTCTCCACGCCACGGGTCCTGGTCATGGAAAAGCTCGAGGGCGTGAGCGTAGCCAACACTGGGCGGCTGCAGCAACTCGGGGCAGACCGGCAAAAGCTCGCCGACGTCCTGCTGCGCTCAGCGCTGCGGGTGATGCTGCTGGGAGAGCGGTTCCACGCCGACCCCCACCCCGGCAACGTGTGGCTGCTTGAGGACGGGCGCCTCGGCCTGCTGGACTTCGGGTCCACCGGCGGGCTGGACGCCCTGGAGCAGGCCTCGGTAGCGGACATGCTGATCGCCATCCACCGCCGTGACCCGGCCCAGCTCCGCGACGCGGTGCTCGAGGTCGCCACCGTGCGCCAGGCGGTGGACGAGCGCGGGCTTGAGCGGGCGCTGGCCCGGTTCATGTCCCGCCATCTTGGCCCAGGGGGGGTCCCGACCGCCGCGATGCTCATCGAGCTGCTCCAGATCTTCCTGACGCTCGGCATCGCCATGCCGCCCACCACCAGCCTGCTGTTCCGGACCCTGGCCACCCTGGAAGGCACGCTTAGCACGCTGTGCCCCGGCTATCCCCTCGTCCAGGCGTCCGAGGACTTCGCCGCCGAACTAGTCCAAGAACGCATGACCCCCGCCACCTGGCAGCAGGCCGCCCACGACGAACTCGCCGGTGTCATGCCGCTGCTGCGCCGCGCCCCCCGCCACCTAGATCACATTGCCACCATCATCGAACGGGGCGAGACCCGGGCCCGGCTGAGCCTGTTCTCCGACGAACAAGACGTGCGGGCCGTGACAAACCTCGTCAACCGCGTCGTGCTCGCCCTGCTCGGCGGCGTGATCGGCCTGATCTCAGTGGCCCTCCTCGCCGTGCCCGGCGGACCACAGGTCACCCGATCCATCTCGCTCTTCGACGTGTTCGGCTACCTGGGGCTCTTCCTCGCCACCGTGCTCATGCTCAGAACGCTGATCACGGTGATCCGTGATTGACCGGCCTGTGGCGGTGCCGGTAAATTGCCTGGCCGCCGCCGATGATTGGCCTCGCCGCCGCAACGGACTCGACGTCCGCAGGCCGGGCCGGTTCCTTTACCCGCTACCGGAGCTGTGCGGCCAAAGCCTGAGCGTGCTCGCGAAGCGTCTCGCTGACGGTGCCAGGCGATAGTCTTTGAACGATGGCGGCGGGATTTCCAGCTGCTGGAACGACCGGGCCACCCCCAAGTCCACCGCCCCCGCCAGGTCCGCGCCGCACCCGCACGCCCCGGCAGGATAATGATCGGCCACCTCATCGGGCTGCGCCCATGTCATCGACGTTCCCGCAGCTCCCGGCTGCTTCCCCCGCCTGCGGCCGCTGCCCCTGCCGCGGGCTTCCCGTTTCGGCGGCGTCTTCCCCGGCAGGTCATCCGTGCTCGGCGGCATCGAGGAGTTACCGCTGTTACGCCCCAGCCTGCGCCGCAGATCCGCAACCTCCGCCCGTAGCTCCTCAACCGCCCGCACCAGCTCACCGATCACCTCATCCCGGGCCGCGCACGACGTGCACCCAGCGGCAGGCGGCGGCAAACCAGTCACAGACCACCATGATCAGGATGTTCCAGCCGTGATCAAGCCGGCACGCTGGGCCGGCCCGGGAATGATCCCGCGTGACGTGGCTGCCGGTAGCATCACGATCATGCGATTGCGTTAGCACTAGCACGTTGCGTGCCGCCTGGCCGCTGCCATCGGCAGCGGCCATTTTGGCGTACGCGGGCGCGGCAGCCATCCCGGTGGCCCCGCCCGAGGCCCTCCTTGACCGCTCGGTCCTCTTCGCCGGTCCGAGCCCAAGGAGAACCCCACCGTGCCCACTGCCAGGCGCGCCCCATTCGTCGCGCTTCTCACCCTGCTCAAGCACCGCTTCCCCGGCCTAGACGATCCCGCCCGGCTGATCAAGCAGGGCGATGTCCTGGTCAACGGCGTGCCCGCGGCCAGCCCGCGCACCCGCGTGCGTGCGGACGCTGCCATCCGGATACGCCGCCCACGCCCCCTGCGGGGAACGATCAAGCTCGCCCACGCCCTGACCGCCTTCGGGGTCGATGCGGCCGGCGCTGTCGCGCTCGACCTGGGCGCGGCCGCCGGCGGCTTCACCCAGGCCCTGCTGGACGCCGGCGCGGCCCGCGTCTATGCCGTCGATGCCGGCGTCGGCCAGCTCCGCGGGTGGCTGCGCGCCGACCCCCGGGTGATCAACCTGGAACGCACCAACCTGGCCCAACTCGGCCCGCACCTCATCGGCGAACCGGTGGATCTAGTAACGATGGACCTGTCCTACCTCGCCGTCGCCGAGGCCATCGGCCAGATCAGCCAGCAGCTCCTGGCACCAGCCGCACAGCTCATCGCGCTGGTCAAGCCAACCTTTGAACTGCACACCCCCGCACTCGCCGACCAGCCAGACCAGGTCGCAGCGGCCGTGGATGCCGCAGTCCGCGCGCTGGAAGACCACGGCTGGCGAGTCCTGGACCAGCAGCAATCCCCCATCCTGGGAGCGAAAGGAGCGGTCGAAATACTCGTGCATGCCGCACTCGGGTTGCCCACCCCGTAGGCAACAGTCACCCAGCGCACCTGAGGTGAATGTTTACGCCGCTACATCACCAAATAACGAGGTCGCTAACAAATGTGAGCCCGGACTCGGCATCTGCCCCCGCGGGAATCACCGAGAGTCCGGTGAACAAAGTTGGCGAGCCGCAGGTGCTTGTCCCATTGACGAAGGCGCCGTCGAGAATGCGTATGCGCGCTGATCAACCTCGCTGAACAACGGGCCGCCGCTGTCACCAGCGCAGCTTGAGATGTTCATCGTGAGGCCGCCAGTATAACCAATGCGGTTGTCCAGGACCTCGCCGCAAGCCATGTCGCCAGATGCAGCTCCGGTACGGCACGCGACCCAGCCCACTTGAATCTGGCTCAGCTGGTACATGCCATAGATCGGGTAAAGGGGATTGAGTAGGTTGGCGTCCCACACCTCGATTCTTGGGCTGGCCGTTCAGCCAATAGGTGGCGTAGTTGACCCCGCCGGTGACCACGTAGGGCATGACGACACCGTCGTCGGGGTAATTGTCGCCAACGCTATAGCTGCCACCGAGAGAGCCAACCCACTGCGCGTCGTCATCGTCGTAGTCTCCGCCGACGGGGTCCGGGCAATGCCCGGCCGTGACCGTCCATTGCCAGTTGTTAGCGCCCGGGCCCGTCGAGTGCACATTGAATCCGTTGCTGCACGTCCATGTCCAGTGCCCCGTTCGCGATCATCTGCGTGTGGTCTTCCCTGGTGAGGACGGGTTGGCAGTTATGGCGGGCGGGGCGTCGTGGCGGGTGCCGTGCTGCGGTTTCTTGACGGCGTAGTGGTTGTGGCGGGCGCGTTTGACGACGCGGGGGTAGCTGCGCTCGCGCCGCTTGTTCAGGTGCTTCGGGTCCGCGATGCCTGCCATGACGCGTTCGAGGACGCGCTGGCGCTGGTCGGGGGAAAAGCCGGGTCGTCGGCCCGGCGGCGGACGACGCGGACGGTCCGCTTGAACTCACCCGGTCGGGTCGATGCGGGCGGCGGTGGCGGCTGTGCAGATCAGGGCGCTGATCGCGTAGTGGGCGGCAGGTAGCCGCAGATCTCCTGCCGCACCATCTCCGGCGTCTCCGAGCGCAGTATCTTCCCCGGGCCGCGCAGGTAGGTCTCGAGCTGCCGGTTTCCGGTCTCGTGTTCCCACCGCTCGCGATAGCAGCGGGCGAGGACGGCTGCGGGCGCATCCGTGAACTCGGTGACGGCGGTGATCAGGGCGACGATCTCGTCTTTCCCGTCGCCCTCGCGTCGGGGAACTCGTACTCGACGACCCGCACGTACCGGGCTCTCTCCGGGTCCAGTTCCTCCTCGCCGCGGGCGGCCTCCAGGATCTGTCCCGTGCCTTGTCCTTGACCTCCGGGTTCACCATGCATCAACCGGTACAGCCGTCCGGGTAGACTCCAGCGGGTCCAGCCGCAGGTCTGCTCTGAACCGCCACAGCAGCGCCGCCCCGGTGTCCGCCGCGGTGCACCAGTCCTGTCAGTCATAGAACTTCCGTCGGCCATCAGCAGCCAGTCTTCCCGCAAGCGCGGGTACAGCGTGCGGCCAGGGACTGCTCGCCGCTGCCCTCGGACACGCACGGGCCGATCACCGCCAGCACCGCCGCGTGCGACGCGCACTCGCCGACCGTCACCGCCCTGGCCTGGGAAACGCCGCCGGGGCAGCGTCCTGCCGGTGCCGGGGAACCCGAACGCGGCCATGTTCACCTCCGCGGCCGGGACGTCCCATTCCAGCCCGTCCATGCTCATCTTCCGCCACTGCCCCAGGAACGCGCCTTCCGTGTCCTCGGTCGCGACCGGCACCGCGACCTGCGCGAACACCTCTTCCACCGGCTCGTCGCCGAGCCGCTGCCGGGCCTGCGTGAGCCCGCCCGTCGTCACCGTGCCCTGCGCGGGATCCCAGCAGCCCCAGTCCGCCAGGGTCTCCGACAGCCCGTCCCAGATTCCTCGTAGTCCTCCTCGGCGAAAAGCGCCAGCGCCATCGCGAAATACACCATCACGTGCGGCGGAAGCTTGCCGCCCTTCGCTTCGCGCCTTCTCCCGTGGCCTCAATCGCGTCATCGACCGCGTCCCGCGGCACCCAGGACGCCAGCACGCCCAGCGGATCCAGACGCTCAACCTGCCCTCAGCCACACCGCCAGTCTGCGTCATAACCCGCGATCATGCCGGCCAGCAGGCAAAACACTCGGCAGCTACACGCCAGGACAAACCAAGATCAACTTAAGCTAAGGTAACCAGTCAGGCCCCCTATTGATCTGCGGCGTGTCGGTGCTGGCATCCGGTTTGTGATCATGGTTGCATCCGGGGATGCCGCATCTGGATCGGCCGTCGTATGAGGAGCTGGCTGCCCAGAACACGGGGCTGGCTGCCCAGAACACGGAGCTGGCGGCGCGGGTCGCGGAGCTGCTGGCGGTGGTAGCGGAGCAGGCTGCGCTGATCGAGACGCTGCGGGCCGAGGTCGCGGCGCTGCGCCGGCAGGCGGGCCGGGACTCCTCGAACTCCTCCCAGCCCCCGAGCCAGGACAGCCCCGCGGCTGAGGCGAAGAAGAAGGCTGGCCAGCGGGAGGCGCGGCGGGCGCGGCCGGGCCGGGCGCAGGGCGGGCAGAAAGGCCATCCGGGTGCGAGCCTGGCGTGGGCGGCCCGGCCGGATGAGACCCGGGTCATCGAGCCGGGCACGTGCGGCGGGTGCGGCGCGGACCTGTCGGGCACTGCCGGGGGGGTCGCTTCTGCCGTGCAGGTCTTCGATATCCCGCCGGCGGCGCTGACGGTGACCGAATACCAGATGATGCGCCGCGCCTGCGGGTGCGGGCGGGTCACGACCGCTGCGCCGCCGCCGGGCGTGACCGGCGGCCCGGTGTGCTACGGGCCGAACGTGACCGGCGCGGCGACGCTGCTGGCCAGCACGGACGTGATCGGGGTCGAGCGGGCCGCGGACCTGATGGGCGCCCTGCTCCAGGCGCCGGTCTCCTGGCCAGGGTCTGCGCCCGCAGGCGGACCGTCGAGGAAGATCACGAGTTCGGGAAGGACCAGTTCGGCTACGAGCAGGCTGCTGCGCCAGCCGGCCGCCGGGTGACTGGTCCGGGTACGGTCATTGAGACAGCTGGCCGTGACGGGATGCGGACGGGAGATGTTTGGCGTGAAGTACGTGAACCTCGGTGCGAGCGGCGTGCGGGTCTCGCGGGTCTGCCTGGGGATGATGAGCTACGGCAACGGCAGCGAGCGGCCCTGGGTCCTGGACGAGGACGCCGCCGAGCCGATCGTGAAGGCGGCGGCCGACGGCGGCATCACGTTTTATGACACAGCGGACACCTACTCGGGCGGCGCCAGTGAGGTGGCGACCGGCCGGCTGCTGGCCAGGCTGTTCCGGCGCGACGACGTCGTGGTGGCCACCAAGGTGTTCATGCCGATGGGCCCGGGCGAGAACAGCGGCGGCCTGTCCCGCAAGCACATCCTGTCCGGGATCGACGCGTCGCTGCGGCGGCTGGACATGGACTACGTGGATCTCTACCAGATCCACCGGTGGGACTACCGGACGCCGATCGAGGAGACCATGGAAGCGCTGCATGACGTCGTGCGCGCGGGCAAGGCTCGCTACATCGGCGCGAGCAGCATGTTCGCCTGGCAGTTCGCCAAGGCCCAGCACGTGGCCGAGCGGCACGGCTGGACCAGGTTCGTCTCCATGCAGAACCACTACAACCTGATCTACCGCGAGGAAGAGCGGGAGATGATCCCGCAGTGCATCGATCAGGGCGTCGCGGTCATCCCGTGGAGCCCGCTGGCCCGCGGCGTGCTGGCCGGCAACAGGACCAGGGACGGCGAGCGGCGCACCACCAGGTCCGGGACCGATGCGTTCGGCGACTCGCTGTACAACATCCCGGCCGACTTCGATGTCGCCGACCGGGCGGCGGAAGTGGCCGCCGCGCGCGGCGTGCCGCCCGCGCAGGTCGCGCTGGCCTGGCTGCTGCAGCGGCCGGGCGTCACGGCGCCGATCGTGGGCGCGACCAGGCTTGGCCATCTGGAGGACGCGCTGGCCGCCGAGGAACTCGAGCTGACCGGAGACGAGGTACAGCGCCTTGAGGAGCTGTACGTTCCGCACCCCGTCCTAGGTCATCGCTGATCACAGGCCAGTAGGCGGCGCGGGCCGGTGCCCGGAAATTATCCATAACGGGTATGAGGCGCCGGTCCCGCTGTCCGCCATGACGGTCTCGCCCGCCCGCGGGCCGTGGCCCGTCGGATTCCCGGTACCGCGAGGCGAGTGAGGCTCAGTTCGGCCAGCGCGCATCCGGGTCGCCTGACGGGCGAGCTCCTGGGCGCCCGCGCCCTCGCGCTCGTTCCTTCAAGTACGCGGCGCGTACTACGTAGCGCGTAGTACGCCCCGCGATCTAACGTCGACAGCACTGACACGGCCGGCTGCTCGTGCTGGTCCGTCATTCAACCTCGACCGGCAACTGGTAGATCTCCCCGGTGGGATGTCCGGCCTTCTCGTGTACCCGGAGTACCGCCTCCTTCGACGGGCCAGACGACAGGCAGAACACTTTGCCGGAATCCGGGTCCAGCCAGGCCCGCTCGAAGTGCACGCCCTCGGTCTCCTCGAACGCGAGGTCGCGTCTGTGCGCCTCACGCAGCTGGTCTTCGGTCACGCCACCGAATCCGTCGTGGACGTCCATGAACTTGGCCATGTCAGACTCCTCAGGTCTTAGCTCGGGATGACTCCAGAACGGACCGGCAAGCCATGCAGTTCACCGGCCGGGCCGACACTGAGCGACCAGGCCCGGCCAGGCCGGGCTCGTGGGTCGCGTCCCCATCATCGTTCCCGGGCTGATCGTGAGCCCCGCCCCGCCTGACCGACGGCCACCGTTAGCCGCCGGCGGTGACCGCTAGCGCGAAGGGCAACACCGCGGGAGCGCCGGCGTCGCGGAGGATCCTGGCCGCCACGGTCATGGTCCAGCCCGTCTCGATCCGGTCATCCACCAGCAGGACCGGGCCGTTGCCGTGCGCAACGGCATCGCGAACCGGCCCGGGAACGGCCAGCCGGTCCCAGAGCATGCGGAGCCGCTGCGCGCTGTTGTTCTGGCGGCCGGGCGCCCATCGCACATCGGCACTGGGCGTTCCGTTACCAGGCTCGGGCAGTTGCGCGTAGGCGAGCGCGCCTAGGTATTCCAGCCGGCCGATCTCCGCAATACGCCGGCTCATGCTGTCGATCAGCAGTGGCCGGCTGCGGGACGGCATCGCGATGACGCCGACCGGCCTGGCCGCCCAGTCCCAGGCGGCCAGCACGCGGACGGCGGCGTCGACCAGGTCCGCGGGGACCGGGGTATCCGCCTCGAGCAGGGCGCGAAGCCGCGGCCCCCAGCCCAGGTCGGTGAGCCTGCCCAGGGCGCGGCCAGGCTCGGCGGATACGTCAGCTGCGATCTTCCCGGACACGTCGATGTTCAGGTCCCGCATGCCGGTCGGCCACATCCGGCGGGGCGTGATCTCCACTCCGGGCCGCAGCAGGCGCTCACCCGCCGCCCGGGCGTCGGCTTCCCGCACCGTGTCCGGCCAGGGCTGGCCCGTGCAGTTGTCGCACCGCCCGCACGGCGCCGCCGCCGGGTCATCGAGTTCGCGGCGCAGGTACTCCATCCGGCAGTTCCTGGTGGCGAGGTACCCAAGCATGGCCTGCTGCTCACGGGACCGTTCGGCGGCCACCCGCGCGTACCGGTCGGCGTCATAGGCCCAGTCCTGACCGGTCACCACCCAGCCGCCGCTCACCCGGCGGACGGCGCCATCGACGTCCAGGACCTTCAGCATCATCTCCAGGCGACTCCGGCTCAGGTCGACCCTGGTCTCCAGCGCGCTCGTCGAGACGGGGCGGCCCGCTCCGGCCAGGGCCGCGAGCGTGGCGCGCACCTGGTACTCAGGCGGAAAGGCCAGCGAGCCGAAGTAGGACCAGATGTCGGCATCCTCCCGGCCCGGGAGCAGGATCACGTCGGCCCGGTCCACGGCCCGGCCGGCCCGGCCGATCTGCTGGTAATAGGCGATCGGCGACTGCGGGGCGCCCAGGTGGATGATAAATCCCAGGTCAGGCTTGTCGAATCCCATGCCAAGCGCGCTCGTCGCCACCAGGGCCTTGAGTTCGTTTTTCAGCAGAGAGTTCTCGGCGGCTTCCCGTTCCGTATGCTCGTCGCGGCCGGTGTAAGGAGCGACGTTAAAGCCGCGCTCCCGCAGGAAGCTGGCGGTGTCATGGGCCGCGGCCACGGTCAGCGTGTAGATGATGCCCGAGCCCGCCAGCTCATCCAGGTGTTCGGCCAGCCAGGCGAGGCGCTGCTGCGCGGACGGCAGGGTGACCACCGCCAGGTGCAGGCTGCGGCGGTCCAGCGGGCCGCGCAGCACGAGCGTCTGCGGCTCGTGCCCGGCGCCGAGCTGCTCGGCGACGTCCCTGGTGACCCGCGCGTTCGCGGTCGCGGTCGTGGCCAGCACCGGAACCCCGGGCGGCAGCTCGCCGAGCAGCGTGGCCAGCCGCCGGTAGTCGGGACGGAAATCGTGGCCCCAGTCCGAGATGCAGTGCGCCTCGTCCACGACCAGCATCCCGGCCGCCGCCATCAGCCTGGGCAGCACGAGGTCGCGGAAGCCCGGGTTGTTCAGCCGCTCCGGGCTGACCAGCAGGACGTCGACGGCGCCCGCCGACACCTCGGCGTACACCTGGTCCCACTCGTCGGTGTTGGCTGAGTTCACGGTGCGGGCCACGATGCCAGCCCGGGCCGCCGCCTCGATCTGGTTGCGCATGAGAGCGAGCAGCGGAGAGACGATGACCGACGGCCCCGCGCCCCGGGCTCGCAGCAGGGCGGTGGCCGTGAAGTAGACCGCTGACTTGCCCCATCCGGTCCGCTGCACCACCAGGGCCCGCCGCTGTTCTTCGACCAGAGCGCGGATCGCCGTCCACTGGTCCTCGCGCAGCCGGGCGTCCGGCCCGGCCAGGGCGCGCAGAAATTTCTCGGCCTCAGCGCGACGGGGCTCGTCAGGCTCGGCCGACTGAGGCTGACTGGGCCGGAACTCGGTGTGGGCGGGCTCGGCGGGCGCGGATTCGGCGGTCTGGGGCTGACCGGGCTGGGGCTGCTGACCGGGCTGGGGCTCGGCGGGCTGGGTCGCGTGCTTATTGTCGGCGGCCATGCAGTCCTTCGTATCAGCCCGCGCCGACGATCGATGCCGGTCCCGGCGCCCACCCCGGCTCGGATTCCATGATCATGGGTGTTTGGTGGGGTTACAGCCCACCAAACACCCATGATCATGGAAGACCTGACCCTCGGGCTATTAGCGGCGGGCCTGCGTGGCCGTGAATACCAGGGTGACGGCGCCCAGCGCGGCCATAGCGAGCAGCAGGGTGCTCGCCGACGCGTAGCCGTGCAGCACCGACAGCAGGTACGGCGCGCCGAAACCAACGTAGGTCACCGCCTGGAACATCGCGGTCATCCCGGCCAGCTCCGCGGGCCTGGCCAGGCGCTGCACCTCGGCTAGGCCGAAGACCAGGCAGAACCCGTACCCGCAGCCCAGCAGCGCCGCGGCGGCGAGCACCAGGACCGGTTGGCGGAGCGCGGCCACCCCTGCTTCGGCGACCAGGCCCACCGTGACCAGCGACATGCCGATCACCAGTAGTCGCGGCCGGTCCGGCCGGTCGAGGCGGCGCGCCAGGGGCTGAACGAGCACGCCGGCGGCAGCCGTGCACACCGCGGCCAGCGCGCCGAAGAAGATCGCGGCACCGTGCATCCGGTTGATGACCAGGCCAGGCACGAACACCATGGCAATGGCCGCCGAGCCGAACACCCACGGCGCCAGCGGAAGCACGACCCGCGCGAAACGGGGCTCGCTGATGCCGTGCATCCGAAGCCGCCAGCTGCCGCTGCCCGCGCGGCCGGCCGGGTGGCGGGTGATGGTCTCGGGGGTGCGGGCGATCAGCGGCATGGCCAGCGCCGCCAGCACCAGTTGCGGCAGGTAGGGGAGCGTGGTCGGCAGCGGCGCCCACTGCGCCGCGGCCCCGGCCACCAGCGGCCCGGCCCCGAACCCGACCGTCATCGCCGCGCCCGCCCGCCTGGCGCCCGAGCCCGCGGCGGCGTGCTCGTGCGGGGGCGCCGACAGCTCCTTGATCCAGGCGCTGCCCGCGCTGAATGCGCAGCCGCTGGCCACCCCCATGATGACTCGCCCCGCGAACAGCCAGCCAGCGCCGTGCCCGGCGAGCATCAGCACCAGCCCGGCCGCCACGGACAGCGCGACCGAGAACGTCACCACGGGCCGGCGGCCGATCCGGTCCGACATCCGGCCCGCCACCAGCAGCCCGGGAATCAGGCCGATCGCGTACATGCCGAACGTGGCCTCGACCGTGGCCGCGCTCAGGCCGAGCAACGGCCGGTACAGCAGCAACAGCGGGGTGAACTGGTTGGCACCCCAGCCGACCGTGGCGATCGCGAAACCCACGCCCAGCCACCGGCCTGCCCAGGCCGGCCAGCTCGTGCGCTGGACCGGTACGGTTGGCGAGCGCAGCGCGGTCGCTGCCTCTCGCGTGATCATCACTGTCACCGACCCTTCCGGTTAGGACCCCGGATATCGAGGCTGCCGCACCCCAGCCGGCCGTCCAAGTGGCAACAATGACAATGTGCGCTAAATTAGTGACATGACGAAGAAGCGGCACCTGATCGCCATGGCCGTCACTGCGGGCGCACCGATCTTCGAGCTGGGCATCCCGTGCGAGATATTCGGCAGGCGCCGGGCCGGCCTGCCCGATCTCGGCTATGAGCTGCGGATCTGCGCGCCGCCCGGGCCGCCCGTGCGCACCGGGGGCGGCTTCGTACCGGACACATCCGATGGCTACGACCTGCTGGAACGGGCCGATACCGTGATCATCAGCGCACTTGGTGACGCGCGCGAGGAGCCGCCCGCCGAGCTGGTGGCCGCGGTCAGGGCCGCGCACCGCCAGGGGGCCCGCATCGTGTCGCTGTGTTCTGGCGCGTTCGTGCTGGCCGCGGCGGGCATCCTGGACGACCGCCCAGCGACCACGCACTGGCTGTACGCGGATGAGATGGCTCGCCGCTACCCAGCGGTCAAGCTGGACCCGTCGGTGCTCTACGTCGACGACGGGGATGTGCTGACCAGTTCTGGCACCAGCGCGGGCATCGACCTGTGCCTGCATATCGTGTATGCCGATCATGGCGCGGCGGTGGCGAACGCGCTGGCCAGGCGGCTGGTCGCGCCCGCGCACCGCGGCGGCGGGCAGGCGCAGTACATCGAGACCCCGGCCATCCAGCGGCCCGAGGCCAGCCTCGCGCCGCTGCTCGACTGGATGCGTGCGCATCTGCACGAGCCGCTCACCATCCCCGACCTGGCCAGGCAGGCCCACCTGGCCAAGCGCACGCTGATCCGGCGGTTCTACGCCACCACCGGCAGCACGCCGGTGAGGTGGCTGACCGCGCAGCGGGTCCTGCACGCCAGGCAGTTGCTCGAGACCAGCGAGCTGCCGGTCGACCAGGTGGCCAGCGCGTCGGGCCTGGGCAGCCCGGCGAACTTCCGCCGCCACTTCACCGCCGCCGTCGGCGTTGCCCCCAGCGCCTACCGTCGCGCCTTCAGGCAGCCCGGCCGGTAACCGCCGTTCCGTCGTGCCTTCAGGCAACCGGCCGGTGGGCGTTCCGTCATGCCTTCAGGCAGCCGGTAACCGCCGTGGGCGGTGCGCTCGGCGGTACGCTGCCGGACACTGGCTGCTAGCCGGTAGAGGAGGAGGGCGGCGATGACCTTCCAGGGCTGGCCCGATGAAGCCGTCGAGTTCTACGAGGGCCTGGAGGCCGACAACACCAGGGCCTACTGGACCGCGAACAAGCCGGTTTATGACGCGAAGGTCCTCGGCCCGATGACTGAGCTCCTCGACGAGCTGGGCCCCGACTTCGGCGAGACCCGGATGTTCCGCCCGTACCGCGACGTCAGGTTCAGCAAAGACAAGACGCCCTACAAAACGCACATCGGCGGGGTCGTCGGCGCCGACGGCTATATCCAGCTGTCGGCGACTGGCCTGGCCGCGGGCCGCGGGATGTATGAGATGGCCGCTGATCAGCTGGACGCTTACCGGCGGGCGGTCGCCGCCGACGACAGCGGCCCGGAACTGGAGCGGATCGTCAGCGCCCTCGAGGCGCAGGACATCGAGGTGCATTACCGGGACGCGCTGAAGACCGCACCGCGCGGCTACCAGCCCGATCATCCCCGTATCGAGCTACTGCGCTATAAGGGCCTGTGGGCCTGGAAGGCCTGGCCGGCCGGAGCATGGCTCGGCACCCCGGCGGTGAAGCAGCGGCTTATCGATTTCCTGGTCGCCGCCGCGCCGCTGTCTGACTGGCTCGCGGCCCGCGTGGGCTCGTCGACCGCCGAGCCAGCCCGGCGGCGCTGACGGGCAGCCGGTGCTGGCGGATGACGGTGCTGGCGGATGACGGTGCTGACGGGCGGCCGTCAGCTCCGGCCGCTGCACTCTGGGCACAGGCCGAACAGCTCAACCGTATGGTCGACGGCGGTAAAACCTGCCTCGGCCGCCACGTGCTCCGCCCAGTGCTCCACAGCGCGTCCCTCGACCTCGACGCTCTTTCCGCAATTGCGGCAGGTCAGGTGGTGGTGATGCGCGCCGCTGCGGCATTTGCGGTAGAGCGTCTCGCCCCCGGCGTCCCTGATGGTGTCGAGGTTGCCGTCCTCGCTGAGCACCTGCAGGTGGCGATACACGGTAGTCAGGCCGACGTGCTCGCCACGGCTGCGCAATTCGGCATGGATCTGCTGCGCGCTGCAGAACCCGGGCAGCCCGTCAAGCACCGCGGACAGCGCCTCCGCCTGCCTGGTCCCGCGGACGCGGGTGCCCCGGGCCGGCGGCGCGGCGGGCCGGGACGGGGCAGCGGATGGCGGGGTCCTCACACTCGCACGGTAGCAGCCCATGACCGGTTTCCCGACCCGCGCGCGGCCAGCCGCCGGCCGGCGACCTGGCCTGGCCGCCTGGGTAAAGATGGGGGAATGGCTGACCGGCTGAGCACCGCCACAAGTCCTTACCTGCTGCAGCACGCGGGTAATCCGGTGGACTGGTGGCCATGGTCCGATGACGCATTCGCGGAGGCCCGGCGCCGGGACGTCCCGGTCCTGCTCTCGGTGGGTTACTCGGCCTGCCACTGGTGCCACGTGATGGCGCACGAGTCGTTCGAGGACACCGCGACGGCCGCGCTGATGAACGAGCATCTGGTCTCGATCAAGGTCGACCGGGAGGAACGACCGGACGTGGACGCCGTCTACATGACCGCGACCCAGGCCATGACCGGTCAGGGCGGCTGGCCGATGACCGTCTTCATGACGCCCGACCGTGAACCCTTCTTCTGCGGCACCTACTATCCCCGGGAGCAGTTCCAGCGCCTGATCCTCGGCGTGGCCAAGACCTGGCAGGAGAACCGCGGCGGCGTGGTGGGCCAGGCCCGGCGGATCGCCGAGGCGCTGGCCGAGCGGGCCATCGCGGCCGGTCCCGGCGGCTGGACCGGTGAGCAGCCCGGCGCCGGGACGAACCGGCTGGCGGCCGCGACCGAGGCCGCGGTGGCCGGGCTGGAAACGGAGTACGACGCCCAGCGCGGCGGATTCGGCGGCGCGCCCAAGTTCCCGCCCTCGATGGTGCTTGAATTCCTGCTCAGGCACCACGAGCGGGCCGGCGGCCCCAGCGGATCCGCGGCACTGCGGATGGCCGCGGGCACGGCCGAGGCGATGGCGCGCGGCGGTATCTACGACCAGCTGGGTGGCGGCTTCGCCCGGTACAGCGTGGACGCCGGCTGGGTGGTGCCGCATTTCGAGAAGATGCTGTATGACAACGCCCTGCTGGCCAGGGTCTATGCGCACCTGTGGCGGCGGACCGGTTCCGAGCTGGCCGGGCGCGCGGCGGGTCAGGCCTGCGCCTGGATGATCAGGGAGCTGCAGACCGAGCAGGGCGGCTTCGCTTCGGCGCTCGACGCGGACAGCGAGGGCGAAGAGGGCAAGTTCTACGCCTGGACCCCCGGTGAGCTGCGGGAGGTGCTCGGGGACGCCGATGGCGGGTACGCGGCCGAGGTGTTCGGCGTCACCGAGAACGGGACCTTCGAGCACGGCCGCTCGGTGCTGCAGCTACGCGCGGACCCAGCCGATGCCGACCGGCTGGCCCGGATCCGCGCGGCCCTGCTCGCGGCGCGGGAGCGACGGGTCCGCCCGGCTCGCGACGACAAGGTGGTCGCGGCCTGGAACGGGCTGGCGATCGCGGCGCTGGCCGAGGCGGGCCTGTTGCTGGACCGGCCAGAGTTCGTCTCGGCGGCGCGAAGCGCCGCGGCGGCGATCGCCAGGGTCCAGCTCACCGATGGCCGGCTGGCCAGGACATCGAGGGACGGCGTCGCGGGCCGCAGCGCTGGCGTCCTGGACGACTATGCGTGCGTCGCCGACGGGTTCATCGCGCTGTCCGGCGTGACCGGCGAAGCAGGCTGGGTGCGGCTGGCCGGGCAGTTGCTGGAAACCGCGCTGGACCGGTTCGGCGACGGCGGGGGCGGCTTCTACGACACCGCGGATGATGGCGAGCCGCTGATCTACCGGCCCGCCGACCCGGCTGACGGGCCGAGCCCGTCCGGTGCGTTCGCCGCGGCCGGCGCCCTGCTCAGCTACGCCGGGCTGACCGGATCAGCGCGGCACGCCGAAGCCGCGGCCGCCGCACTGGGGCCGCTGCCCGCCATCGCGTCGAGGTTCCCGCGCGCCGCCGGCTCGGGGCTCGCGGTGGCGGAGGCGCTCCTTTCCGGTCCGGCTGAGATCGCCATTGTCGGTCCCCGCGCCGACCAGCGGACCACGGCGCTGCACGCAATGGCGCTTTATGCCGCGCCGCCCGGCGCGGTCATCGCCCTGGGCGACGCCGACGGGCAGACCGGCGCGTCGGCTATCCCGCTGCTGGCCGGCCGCGGGCTGGTCGACGGCAGGCCGGCGGCCTACGTCTGCAAGAACCTCGCCTGCCGGCTGCCGGTTACCGAACCGGAGCAACTGCGGGCCGAACTCGACGCCACCACCCGGTAGCGGGACTCGGCTTACTGGGGGCAGGCGCCGCCGGCCGGGTACGGCGGGGTTCGCGGTCACTGTCCCGGTCACGTTCGATACCGCATTCCTGCGCTTGCCCGCCAGCATGACTGCGGCAATTATGGGAACTGGCGTTATGGACGGGCGCGCATGTTTGCCGTGCGCGCGATGAGGTTGACAACCGAGGCCCAGTGCCTCCTGGCCGAGGGGAGTGCCGTGCGCAACCTAGCGCGTCGTGCGCTGCCCATGCTCGGCGTCGGCGTTGCCCTGCTCACCGTGGCCGCCGCCAGGCCCGTGTTGCCTGAGCCGTCGGGGCATGCCGGGCTGGCCGTCGCCTTCACTCGGCTGCACGACGAGATCCTGCCGTGGGGATCGGAGCTACCGGGGAATATCCGTTCTGGATCCCAAACGATCAACGTGAGGTTGTTCTCGGCGGCGGCGGCCGCTGGCCCGCTGCCGAAGCTGCACCGGCTGCTCCAGGCTGACCTGCTCGTCGTGGCCCCCAGGTCGCTGCCGCGCGGCGCCGCCGCCGCCGTGGCGCGGCTGCCGGGCGTGGTTGCCGCCCAGCCGGTCGACGCGGCCAGGATCCAGGTGGACGGAAAGTTCGTCGCGATGCTCGGCGTGAACCCGCTGGAGTTCCGCGCGTTCGCGGCCAAGCCGACCGCAAAGTCCGAGGCGCTGTGGCGCAACGTCGCGGCCGGCGGCGTGGCCGTCTCCTACACGATGGGCAAGCTGGACAACCTGCCGCTGAGCCAGTCGCTGCGGGTGGCCGGGCGGAGCACCCAGGATCTGCGGGTGGCCGGGTTCGGCACGGTGGGGATCTCCGGCGTGGACGCGGTGGTCTCCGACCGGGTCGCGCGGTCGCTGGGCATGCCGGCGGGCAACGCGATCGTGATCAGTGCCCCGCACGCCGAGCTGGCCGCGCTGATGAAGCGGGTCGCCAAGCTGCTGCCCCGCAGCGCGACGGTCGCGGTGCTGGTCGCGCAGGCCCCGGTGTCCGGGGTTGCGGTGGCGCCCGGGGCCGCCGGGTCACCAGGAGTCTCGGCGGCCAGCGGACCAGGCCTGTCCATCGCGCAGCTCTCGGTGTTCCTGAAGGCGGCCGTGAGCAGGCTGGGGCTGCCGTACGTATGGGGCGCGGCTGGCCCAGGGTCGTTCGACTGCTCAGGCCTGGTGCAATGGTCGCTCGCCCAGGCCGGCGTCGTGATGCCCAGGGTCGCAGTCGATCAGGCGCGCACCGGGCCGCAGGTGCCTGTCAGCCAGCTACAGCCCGGCGACCTGCTCTTTTACCACACTGACCCCACCGCGCCAAGCTACATCTCGCACGTGGCCATCTATCTCGGCAAGGGCCTGATGATCCAGGCGCCGGAGCCGGGCATGAACGTGCAGATCGTGCCGGCCGACTTCGGCACCGGGTTCGCTGGCGCGGTTCGGGTCTATCCGCGGGTCGCCGCCGCGGTAGCCGCCAGTCCGGTCGGCTGACCGAGAACCGCCACAGACACGCTCCGGCTCCTGCGCCGGCTCCCGGCCGAGCGCGGTGATGGCGCAGCGCTGGTGTTGCTCAATGACGGCACGCTCCGGCTGGGGCGCCGGCGCCGGTTTGGCCCAACCGCGGTGATGGCGCAGCGCTGTTGTTCCTCAATGACGGCCCGGGGGCGCTGAGGGCGCCGGGGTGCGGCTGAGCGGGTCGCGTCTTGCTGCCATCGGATCGATGTGTAATTATGATTACATGAGTACGGATGAGAGCCCCGCAGTATCCCTGGCCGAGCACCTGCGCGGCTGGTTCACCGGGCGGATGCCGAGCGACTGGTTCAGCGACGTGCCGGAAGTCACACTGGACCGGGAAGAGGTCACCGTGGTCGGCGTCCTCCCCGATCCGCAGACCCCCGCGGCGGCCACGGACGCCGAGCGGGCGGCGGCGGCCGACGGGCGCAGCCGCAGGTTCCGCGAGGAGACCCGCCAGCAGCGGATCGAGATCGCCCGCGAGGCTGAGCACAAGTTCGGCCGCAAGGTGTCCTGGGGCGTGGTCTGCGAGGGCAAGAAGGTCATGTTCACCACGTTCTCGGTCCCGGTCATGACCAGGCTGCGGCAGCCGGAGCGGCTGGTGCTCGACACGCTGGTCGACGCGGGCGTGGCGCGCAGCCGCAGCGACGCGCTGGCCTGGTGCGTCCGGCTGGTCGGGGAGCACGAGGACAGCTGGCTGACCGATCTTCGGGACGCGCTTCGCAAGGTCGAGCAGGTACGCGGCGAGGGGCCCAGATCCTGATTATCCGGCCCCCGCCGGTATCACCTTCCGTTATGACAGGTAACAACGAGTATCCTCCTCTCAGGCTGTCACGGGCGGATCTTCGGGCCACCGGGCGCAATTGATCCTCCCGGCGTCGGGGTACACTCCCCGGATCCCGGGTCTGCCGGGTGCATTTACCCGCTCAACTTGGGCAGGTGACGGCAGCGGGCGCCTGCGCAGGCGCCGGTGAGGAGGATCGGTAGTGGTATACGAGTTGAGTGCCGCGTCGGTGGACTGGAACCCGGCCCGGGAACGGCTCCGCGAACTGACCGAGAAGATGCCGAACAGTCAGCTGACCGAGTTCGGGAACGTGGTGGTCAAGGCGCGGGTGGACTCGCGGAGCACCAGGTCCACCTTTGTGGTCGAGGACTCGACAAATGCGACCAAGCAGACCATCACCCGCCCGGAGTACGAGCGGGTGGCCGCCGATCAGGATGCCTACATCGCCGGCCAGCACATGGTGGTGGTGGATGGATACATCGGTTCAGACCCGGACTTCCGCACCAGGGCCCGATTGATCATCGAGGCGGCGAACGCGAACGTCGCGGGCATGCAGAAGCAGCTCTACTACCCGGTGGGCGAGGACTACGACCCGGCTGCCTGGCGGCCCGACACGACCGTCATCTATACGCCGAACCTGGCCGCGCCCGGCTACCCGGACGACCGGCTCATCGCCGTCGACCTGCGCGCGAACATCACCCGGGTGCTCAACTCGGACTACTTCGGTGAGTCCAAGAAGGGCGGCCTGCGGATGTGGAACAACATCGTGTACGGCCGCGGTGGCCTGTCGCTGCACGCCGGCTGCAAGGTGATCCCGGTCAACGGGACGCCTACCACGGTGCTGATCGTCGGCCTGTCGGGCACCGGCAAGACCACGACCACCTTCACCACGCAGCTGGGCAGCAAGCCCGCGCAGGATGACTTCATCGCGCTGATGCCGGGCGGCCGGGTCTACACCACCGAGAACGGGTGCTTCGCCAAGACGTTCGGGCTCGACCCGGAGCTCGAGCCCGCCATCTATAACGCCACGACCAAGCCGGACGCCTACCTGGAGAACGTCTCCGTCGATGCCGACGGCAAGGTCGACTTCTTCGATACCTCCTACACCAAGAACGGCCGCACCACCTGGCCGTTCTCCTACGTCGACCCGTGGCCGGGCAATGCGGTGCCGCCCGCGGAATTCCTGCTCATCCTGAACAAGAATGAGAACATCGTCCCCGGCGTGGCCCGGCTCGATCGTGAGCAGGCGGCGGCCTACTTCATGCTCGGCGAGACCACCGGAACGTCAGCGGGCGGCAAGGACGAGGAAGGCAAGTTCCTGCGGGTACCTGGCACCAACCCGTTCTTCCCGCGGGATATGGCCGATATGGGCAACCGGATGCTGGAGCTGCTCGACAGCCACGAGATGAAGGTGTTCGTGCTGAACACCGGCCGGGCCGGCGGCGGCAGTGACAACCCCGAGTCGAAGAAGGTGACGATCCCGTATTCGTCGGCCATCGTGCAGGCCATCGTGGAAGGCACCAGTGAGTGGGTGACCGACGACGACTTCGGTTACGAGATCGCCTCGTCGCTGCCGGGCCTGGATGACCTCGACATCCTGCAGCCCCGCGGGCTCTATGAGCGCACCGGCCGGCTCGATGAGTATGACGCCATGGTGGCCAGGCTCAAGCGGGAACGCCGCGAATACCTGGCTTCGTTCCCCGGTCTCGACGACGCCATGGTCAAGTCGATCGGCTGACCGCCCGGCGCGTCCCGCCCGGCGCGTCCGCCCGGCGCGTGCGGGCCCAGCCGGCCACCGCGGCGTGGGGTGATGTCAGGATCCCGCCCCAAGATGTTAACGTTTCGTCATGGGGGAACTACGCTGCGTCGATGGCTCGATCTTGACGGTCATCCCCGTTCGCTGTCGTGACCGGGCCGGGAAGCCGTACGAGATCACGCTGGAGCTCCGGCGCGACGGCGAGCCGTTCGCGCGGGTCGGCGAGCGCTGCGGGTTCCGGCTGTCGCGGCTGGCGGCCCGGGTCAGCGCGGCGCGCTGCGACCCCGAGCAGGCGGCCGCCTGGCCCGATCCCGATGACCGGTTTCCCGACGCCGGGGACGGCGATCAGCCCAGGTCGCTGCGGGACTACCCGCCCTCCGAACGCGAGTATTTCCAGCTCAGGTCCAGGGACCGGACCGACCTGCCGGGCTCGGGGGAGCTGCGGTGCCTGCTGCGGTCGGCCGCGCAATGGCTGGGCGGCCCTGGTCAGCCGGGCGGGCCGGGCCATCCGGGCGAACCCGGCGGACCCGGGTCACGCGGCGTGCGCTGGGTCGACGGCTGGCGGCTGACCCGCCGCGTGGTCATTGAGGCGTGGGGGGCGGGAGGAATCGGCGTCCGGGCCGTGCTGACCTCGGCCGAACTGGCTAGATTCTTGGATACGGTGCTAAGCGAACCGGATGCCGAGGTCGCCGCGGTCGCGGCACCAGCGGGGGCGAAAAGAGCCGGAAAGCTGCTAGGCGGGATCACCAGACCGCCCTGGCGGCAGCGAGGAAGGGTGCCGGATGGGACTGCGCGATCTCGTCTACCGGCTCTACGAGCACAGGCTCGAAGCGTCGCTCTCGCCGGAGGCGATGCCCAGGCACGTCGGAGTGATGTGCGACGGTAACCGGCGCTGGGCCCGGTCGGCCGGCCTGATCGATGTCAGCAGCGGCCACCAGAAGGGCGCCGACAAGATCTTCGAGCTGCTGCAGTGGTGCCGTCAGACCGGCGTCGAGGTGGTGACCCTGTGGCTGCTGTCCACCGACAACCTGGCCCGCCCGGCCGCCGAACTTGATCCGCTGCTGCGGATCATCGAGGAGACCGTCCAGGAACTCGTCGCCCAGAACTGGCACGTCAATCCGATGGGGGCGCTTGACCTGCTGCCCGCCGAGACGGCCCAGGTGCTGAAGGACGCCGGCGAGGCAACGGCGGCCCGCCCCGGACTGCTGGTCAACGTGGCCGTCGGGTACGGCGGGCGGCGCGAGATCGCTGACGCGGTGCGGTCCATGCTGCAGGACCACGCCACCCGGGGCACCACGATCGAGGAGCTGGCCGAGATCCTGGACGTCGAGCACATCGCCGAGCACCTCTACACGGCCGGGCAGCCCGATCCCGACCTGGTCATCCGGACCTCGGGTGAGCAGCGGCTCGGCGGGTTCCTGCTGTGGCAGAGCGCGCACTCGGAGTTCTATTTCTGTGATGCCTACTGGCCAGCCTTCCGGCGGGTTGACTTCCTGCGCGCCCTGCGTTCCTACGCGGCCCGGCAGCGCAGGTTCGGCACCTGACCAAGATCTACAGAAGATCCTTAACGGCCCGCGCGGGCCCGTCCCGGCCCGGCCCGGCGGTCCCGCCCGGAGCCGGCCGGAGGCCTGGGTGACGGGCTTGTTAACACCGCGTTGCGGTACTTCCGGGAAGCGGGTTACCGAGGGTAAGTTCAGAGGCGACGGGCGGTGCGTAGCCGCCCGACGGGAAGGCCCTCGAGATCCTCGAGCTTCGCGTCCTGGTACGCAGGCGAGACGAGCGAAGGGCCGGCGCCCGGCCCGTCGCTGGCCGGTCCCGGTCCCGCCGACACGTCTGTGTCCGAACGCGGCGCCACCCCCGGCGCCCAGGGGAGAGCGAGTGGCCAGTCCCTCAGCCAATCCAGCGAGCCGCCGTATCAGCCGCCGCACCCCAGCGGCCGGCCTGTCCAGCGGCACCAGGCTCACGTACGTCCTCGACACCAGTGTGCTGCTGGCCGACCCGGCTGCCTTCGGCAGGTTCGCCGAGCACCGGGTGGTCCTGCCGGTGGTGGTGATCACCGAACTGGAGGCCAAACGGCATCACCCGGAACTCGGTTACTTCGCCCGCCAGGCCCTGCGGCACCTGGATGATCTCCGGATCTCGCACGGCAGGCTGGACGCTGACCTGCCGGTCGGCGAGGAGGGCGGCACGGTCAAGGTCGAGCTGAATCACGCGGACCCGGCCGTGCTGCCGGCCGGCTTCCGGCTGGGCGATAACGACACGAGGATCCTGTCGGTGGCCCGGAGCCTGGCCGCCGAAGGCGAGAACGTCGTCCTGGTCAGCAAGGACCTGCCGCTGCGGGTGAAGGCGGCGGCGGTGGGACTGCCCGCCGAGGAGTACCTGGCCGAGCTGCCCGTCGATTCCGGCTGGACTGGCATGCAGGAGATAAACCTCACCGCCGCCGAGATCGACGAGCTGTACAGCACGGGCAGGCTGGATTGCCTGTCGGCGCGTGACCTGCCCTGCCACACCGGCCTGGTGCTGCTGTCGGGCTCGGGCGCCGGCAGCGCGCTCGGCCGGGTGCACCCGGACAAGTCGGTCCGGCTGGTCCGGGGTGACCGGGAGGCGTTCGGGCTGCGCGGCCGCAGCGCCGAGCAGCGGGTCGCGCTGGACCTGCTGCTTGATCCGGACGTCGGAATCGTCTCGCTGGGCGGCCGGGCCGGCACCGGTAAGTCGGCGCTCGCGCTGTGCGCGGGGCTGGAGGCCGTCATGGAACGCAAGCAGCACCGCAAGGTGCTGGTGTTCCGCCCGCTCTACGCGGTCGGCGGCCAGGAGCTTGGCTACCTGCCCGGTTCCGAGGCGGACAAGATGAACCCCTGGTCGCAGGCGGTCCACGACACCCTGTCCGCGGTCACCTCCGAGGAAGTGATCAACGAGGTGCAGCGCCGTGACATGCTCGAGGTGCTGCCGCTGACCCATATCCGCGGCCGGTCGCTGCATGACTCGTTCGTGATCGTGGACGAGGCGCAGTCCCTGGAGCGGGGCGTCCTGCTCACCGTGCTGTCCAGGATCGGCGCCGGGTCGCGGGTGGTGCTGACCCATGACATCGCGCAACGCGACAACCTGCGCGTCGGCAGGCACGACGGAGTCGTCGCGGTGATCGAGAAGCTCAAGGGGCATCCGCTGTTCGCGCACGTGACGCTGGTCCGCTCCGAACGGTCCCCGATCGCCGCGCTGGTCACCGAGATGCTGGAGGATGCCGCGCTCTGAGCCGCCCGGCGGAAGCCGCCGGCCTGAGGATGCCGGGTTCCGAGCCGCCCCGGCGGAAGCCGCCGGTCTTAGGTCGCATTGCGGGTCGCGGCGCGATACGGTGCGTGGGTCATGAGCATTCCGCCCCACGCGCCCGGCCCGCCTGGCCAGCTCGTGCCCATTTCCGTGGTCATGCCGATCCGGAACGAGGAACGGCATCTGGAGGAATCGGTCGCCTCCGTGCTGGGCCAGGACTATCCAGGCCAGCTTGAGCTGGTGCTGGCCGTGGGCCCGTCCCGGGACCGGACCCTAAAGATCGCCGAACGGCTGGCGGCCGCTGATCCCCGGATCACCGTGATACCCAATCCCGGCGGCCAGATCCCCGCCGCCCTCAATGCGGCGATCAAGGCCGCCCGGCACTCGGTCATCGCGCGGCTGGACGGGCATGCCCTGCTGCCTCCGGGCTACCTGCGGACCGCGCTGGCCGCGCTCGATCAGACCGGCGCGGACGACGTGGGCGGCATCATGGCCGCCGAGGGCGTCACGCTGTTCGAGCAGGCCGTGGCCTGGGCGATGACCTCGCCGGCGGGCGTGGGCGCCTCCCGGTTCCATACCGGCGGCGAGCCCGGCCCGGCCGACACCGTCTACCTGGGGGTGTACCGGCGGGCCGCGATCGAGCGCGTGGGCGGGTACGACGAGACCTATCAGCGCGCCGAGGACTGGGAGATGAACCACCGGATCAGGCTGGCGGGCGGCCTGATCTGGTTCGAGCCCGGGCTGCGGGTCACCTACCGTCCGCGCGCCAGCATCCGGACGCTGGGCGCGCAGTACTTCCACTACGGCCGGTGGCGCCGCGTGGTGGCGCGCCAGCATACCGGCACGATCAACCCCCGCTACCTGGCCCCGCCGCTCACCGTGCTGGCCATGGCGGCCGGGATCGTCATCGGGCTGGCCGGCCTGGCGGCCGGGGGGTCGCTGCGCTGGCTGGCGGTGGGGTTCGCGATACCCGTCGGCTATCTGGCCGGCGTCCTGGCCGTCACGATGACTGCGGCTCGCAGCCTGACCCGGCCGGTACTGGCGCGGCTGCCCGCCGCGCTGGTGACCATGCACGTGTGCTGGGGCGTGGGCTTCCTGACCAGCCCGCGCAGCTTGATGCCCGGCGCCCGGACTCCGCGCCACGTCTAGCCGGCCTCCGCGCTACGTCTAGCCGGCCTCCGCGCTACGTCTAGCCGGTCGTCAGCGGAATACCCACAGCCGGTAAGCGAGGTAGTTCCCGGCGGCAATGACGGTCGCGGCTATCACCTTGGCCACCAGGTATTGCAGCCCCGCTGCGGCCAGGCCGGTGACCACGGCGACGGTCACTACATAGTTCACGCCGGTCAGCAGGAGGTAGCGGGCGACCTGATGGCCGACGGCGGCCGTGCTACCGAAGGCCCAAAACCGGTTGAGGCTGAAATTGATCGTGAAGGCGACCGCGTAGGCGAGCGTCGTCGCGAGCGGCAGCCAGATCCGCAGCACGCCGTGCGCCACGAACAGCGTGCCCAGGTCCACGGCGAAGCTGAGCGCGCCGATGACCAGGAACCGGGGCAAGCTGGCCGAAACCGGACGCCGTGCGCGGTCGGCGGGCACCGCGGATTCCGCGGTGATCGACTCGGCGGATGTCACGGATCGCATCATACGGCGCCATGTACCGTAGCGGGTCGCGAACGAGGCACCACCGGACGCCAGGGGCAACTGCCGCTCCCTACCTGCCCATCCTGGCCTGATCCGCTCGGCCAGCGGACGCCACGGCCAGGTCGGCTTATAGGGTAATCATTAACTAATATCGGCCAAACAGTCAGCATGCCCGGGTATCTTGGGCTACCGGGCCCAAGACGTTGCCCGGCCACGGTTGCCCGGCCACAGCGGGGTGTCCTGATCCAGGGGAGTTTGGTCAGCGTGTCGATGCATCCGAGCCTCATCAGCCGGAGCGGGCGTGCCTGAAGGGACGTCGGACAGCCTGCCATGCAAGTAATCCCCGCTTCCGGGGCGCCTGAGGCTCTGGGGCCGGAGGTCCGCTCACACCCATCCGCGACGGTCGAGGCCGGGGCGGCGGTCGGTGCGGGAACCACGATTTGGCACCAGGCTCACGTCCGCGCGGGCGCCGTCCTCGGTAGTTCCTGCAACCTCGGGAAGAACGTCTACGTCGATACGGGCGCCCGGATCGGTGACCGGGTCAAGATCCAGAACAACGTGTCCGTCTACCAGGGCGTCCAGCTCGGCGATGACGTTTTCGTGGGGCCGAGCGTGGTCTTCACGAACGACTTGCGGCCGCGCGCGCACCGGCCGGACTGGCAGATCACGCCGACCATGATCAGGGCAGGGGCGTCCATCGGGGCGAATGCCACCGTCATCTGCGGTATTGAGATCGGCGCGAACGCGATGATCGGGGCCGGTTCCGTGGTGACCAGGACGGTTCGCCCGCACGAGCTGGTCGCCGGGAATCCGGCCCGGCACCGGGGCTGGGTTTGCCGGTGCGGTGCGCTGCTGTCGCGCGCCGAGCCTGAGCCGTCCTCGCTGGCCTGCCCGGATTGCGCCGGCGCCGGCGCCGCGGACCCGGCGCCTGCTGGCCGGGCGCCTGCTGATCTGACGCCTGCTGATCTGGCACCTACTGGCCTCGCGCCTGCTGATCTGACGCCTGCTGATCTGGCACCTACTGGCCGGGCGCCTGCCGGCCAGGTCCCGATCAGCCAGATCATGATCGGCGAGGCGGAAGAAGAAGGCGTCCTGCAGGTTCTCAGGTCCGGAATGCTCGCCCAGGGCGCAAAGGTGGCCGAACTCGAGGCGGCGTTCGCTGCCGCCCATCAGGTCGCACACGCGGTCGCGGTGAGCAACGGGACCGTCGCGCTGGTGGCGGCGCTCCGGGCGCTCGGCATTGGCCCCGGTGACGAGGTCATCACCACGCCGTTCAGCTTCAATGCCACCCTGAACGCGATCCTGGAGGTAGGCGCGACGGCCAGGTTCGCCGACATCCGGGACGACTTCACCGTGGACCCGGAGGCGATGGCCGGCCTGGTGAACAGCCGCACCGCCGCGCTGCTGCCGGTCCACCTGTACGGCCTGCCCGCCGACATGACCGCGATCACCGCCCTGGCCCAGCGTCATGGCCTGGCCATCGTCGAGGATGCCGCACAGGCTCACGGGGCCTGGTGCGGTGACCGGCGCGTCGGTAGCTTCGGGGTCGGCACGTTCTCGCTGTACGGCACCAAGAACATCACCTGCGGTGAGGGGGGCCTGGTCACGACCAACGACGCCGAGGCGGCCAGAAGGCTGCGCCTGCTCCGCAACCAGGGCATGCGCGGCCGCTATGACTATGAGCTGCCTGGCTACAACTGGCGGCTCACAGATCTTCAGGCGGCGGTCGCACTTCCGCAGCTGGCCAGGCTGACCGAGATCACCGCCGCGCGCCGGGCGAACGCCGTGGCCCTCTCGGCCGGGCTGGCGGGGGCGCCCGGGCTGGTGCTCCCGGCCGCCCCGCCGGGCCGCGGTCATGTCTGGCACCAGTACACCGTGCGGATCGGCGGCGATGCCGCAGTCAGCAGGGACGAGTTCTGCGCGCGGCTTCAGGCCGCTCAGGTCGGCCACGGCATCTACTACCCGAAGCTCATGCACGACTACTCCTGCTACCGGACCGACCCGCAGGTGGCGCCCGACCAGACGCCGCGCGCCCGCGAAATGACGGCGCAGGTCGTGTCGCTACCGGTGCATCCGGGCCTGGGGGCGGCGCAGCTGGCCAGGGTTATCCAGACCTCGCGGGAGGCGCTAGGTGGTTAGGCTCGCAGTCGTCGGCGCCGGCATCATGGGCGGTCACCACGCGCGGGTGGCCCGTGGTGTTCCCGGGGCGGAGATCGCCGTCATCGTCGACCCGGACGCCAGCAAGGGCGAGCGGCTGGCCGGGTACCTGGGCGCGGACTACGAACCTGATCTTGACCGCCTGCCTGGCCGGGTGGACGCGGCCATCGTGACATCGCCCACCGAGATGCATGCCGCCATCGGCCTGTCACTGCTGGAAAACGGGATCGACGTGCTGGTGGAGAAGCCGATCACGTCTACCCTCGAGGACGCCAAGGCCCTGGTCGCCGCGGCGGATCACTGCGACCGGATCCTGATGGTCGGTCATGTCGAGCGGTTCAACCCGGCCGTCATGGAACTGCGCCGCTACCTGGACGGCCTCATCCATGTCGATGTCCGGCGGGTAGGCCCGTATACCCCCCGGATCAGCACCGGGGTCGTGCTCGACCTGATGATTCACGACATCGACCTGGTGACCGCGCTCGCGGCGAGCGAGCCTACGGACGTGGCGGCGCTGACCCGGCGGGTGCGCAGCACCTCCGAAGACATCGCCAGCTGCCTGCTTACCTTCGCCAACGGCGTCTCGGCGGCGCTCACCGCGAGCCGGGTGAGCCAGACCAAGCAGCGGCAGATCGAGCTGACCCAGCGGGATAACGTCGTCGTCGCCGACCTGATCCGCCAGCAGGTGACCGTGCACCGGGTCGAGCACGCCGAGTACGTGGATGGGCAGGGGGCCAGGTACCGGCAAAGCGGCGTCATCGAGATTCCCTATCTGGAGAACCAGGGCGAGCCGCTCGCGCTCGAACAGCGCCATTTCATCGAATGTGTCACCGGCCACACCAAGCCCGATGTGAGCGGCCGTGAAGGCCTGGCGGCCCTGGGCATGGCTATCCGTATTCGTGACGAGGCAAACTGCCTGGGGTGAGTGATGTATAAGGGCATGCACATCGCCGTCGTCGTTCCGGCCCATAATGAGGAGCAGCTAATAGGCCGGACGATCACCACGGTTCCCGAATACGTTGACTCCATCGTGGTCATCGACGACGCATCAACTGATGAGACCGCCAAGCGGGCACTCGAAACCGGCGATCCACGTCTGAGTATCATCGAGCACGAGGTCAATACGGGCGTCGGCGGGGCCATCATCGACGGTCACAAGCGGGCCATTGAACTCGGCGCGGATGTCAATGTGGTCATGGCCGGCGACGCCCAGATGAATCCGGCCTACGTGCCCGCGCTGCTCGATCCGATAGCCGACCATGGCTACGGCTTCACGAAGGCAAATCGTTTCTACAGCCGTCAGGCGCTAGCCGGAATGCCAGCCATCAGGGTCTTCGGGAGCATCGTATTGTCGTTTGCCACCAAGCTGGCCAGCGGCTACTGGAACTTGTTCGACCCGCAGAACGGCTATACGGCCGTGACCAAACAGGCGCTGGGCAGGATTGATCTGGACCGGATCGCGCGGGGTTACTCATTCGAGAATGACCTGCTGATCTCGCTCGGGATCGCCAACGTCCGGGCGAAGGACGTTCCGGTGCCAAGCGTGTACGGCGACGAGATTTCCGGGATGCGCCTGGTCAAGGTGGTCCCCGAGATTTCAAGGCTGCTCTTCACAGGCTTCTGGCGGCGAATGCTGCTCAAGTACGTGCTGATGTCGTTCTCGCCAATCGCGCTGCTGTTGTTCACCGGCTTGTTCCTGTGCCTGGCCGGGACGGCGATAGGAATCTGGGCGATCGTGGTGACCCCCAGCGGTGCCGCGCCGAGCGCCGGCACCGTGCTGCTGGCCGTGGGGCCGCTCCTGGTCGGGATCAACATGCTGGTGCACGCCCTGGCCCTGGACATCCAGCAGAGCCCGGACTACGCCAGGCCCAGGCCGCCCGGCGTCATGGCGGGTCTACCGCCATGACGGATAAGAACAGTCTTGTACGATAGCCTTCGGATATCATGCAGTCCGGCGCCCAGTGCCCGTTTCCGGTTGGCCGTGCGTGCCGCCGCGGCGTACTACCTCAGGAAGGCCTAATCACGTGATGAAGCTCAGCGTTGTCGTGCCTTGCTACAACGTGGAGCCTTATCTGGAGGCAGCGCTTGAGTCGATCGCCAGGCAGTCGTTCGGTGATCTGGAGGTCATCATTGTCGATGACGGGTCCAGCGACGGCAGCGCCGTCATCGCGAAGAGCTTCGCGGCCCGCGATACGCGTTTCCGCCTCGTGCAGCTGCACAATCAGGGTCCCGGGCCCGCGCGCAACGCCGGAGTGAGCCTCGCCACCGGGGAATACCTGGCCTTCACCGACGGCGACGACTTGCTGGCCCCGCATGCGTACGAACTGCTGGTCGGGTCGCTGGAGAAGACCGGCTCGGATATCGCATGCGGCGGCGTATTGCGGTTCAATCAGGCCAGGATCTGGGCATCTCCCGCGCACAAGGAGATATTCAAGATAACGGCCCAGCGCACGCACGCCTCCCGGTATCCGGTCCTCCTGCAGGATCGTACGCCATGGAACAAGGTATTCCGCAGATCGTTCTGGGATTCCTGCGGTCTTGAGTTTCCTGCTGGCCTGTACGAGGACGCGCCGCCCATGGTCCGGGCGCACGTGCTGGCCACGGCGGTCGACGTTTACCGCGACATTGTTTACTACTGGCGGCTTCGCGAAGGCGGCGCGCTGTCCACGACGCAACGCACCCGCGAGATGTCCAACGTCCGCGACCGGATGACCTCGCTGCGCACGATCGGCGAATTTCTGGCCGCCCAAGCGCCGGCGCTTAAGCCAAGCTACGACCGTTTCGCTCTGGACATCGACATTCCCATTCTGGCCACCGCTATCGAGGTGGCCAATGATGACGAGCGCCAGCAGATCATGACGCTGGCCGCGGACTATCTGCACACCGTGGACGAAGCGGTGTACCCGCAGCTAGTGGCGTTCAGGCGGCTCTACTGCTACCTGATGCGGGCCGGGATGCTTCCTGAGCTGCTCGAGGTCCTCAAGTTCTGGCGGCGCGGCGATGATGTCAACGCCCCGGTGGTGCGCAACGGAACCGGGCGCGGATCTGTCTGGCATATCCAGTACCCGTTCTTCCGCGACCCGGCTCGCGGCATCCCCGATCACGTCTACGACGTCACTGACGAGATGACGCTGAAGGCCCGCCTGGAGCGGGTCACCTGGACGCGCGGGCCGGCTGCGCATCGAGGGACATGCCTACATCCGGAATCTGGACGCTCCCGGCGCCCGCGACATCCGGATCAGGGTGACGCTGCGCAACAACAAGACCCGCCGCTCGATCCGGCTGCGAGCGCAGCGGATCCGCCGCCCGGACGTCACCGCCCGCTCGGGTCAGACGGCGGCCTGTCACGACTGGTCCGGCTTCGCGGTGGAGATCAGCCCGCGTCGGCTGGCCACCTTCCCGGGTGTCTGGCGGGGGGCGGACTGGGAAATGAAGGTGCGGGTCAGCGCGACCGGTATCAGCCGGGAAGGCCCGATCAGCGAGGTCGCCCAGACGTCGGCCCGGTGGCCGGAGGGCCGCTGGGCGGCCGACGGGGTGTGGCTGCAGCCCTCCCCGGAGGCGGACGGGCGCTTCGTGATCCGGGGCCTGCGGGTTGGCGCCTTCGCGACCACCTGCCGGGTCAGCGAGGGCCTGCTGGAAATAGCAGGCTGGAGCACCTCGGGTCTCCCAGCCGGCGCAGCGCTGGTCATCAAGCCCCGCCGGGGCGGGGCGTCGGCCGTCCGGGTCCCCGTCGAGGCCACCGGGACCGCAGGCCGCGGCCGCGGCCCGCGCGGCCATCGGCGGCGCGCCGCCTTCGGGGCCCAGGTGCCGGTGGCCAGCCTGATCAGCTCGGCGGAGAAGGGCATCAGCCCGATCGATCGGGCCATCCACGTGCACGACGAGATCACCTGCGACATCTCGATCGATGCCGGCGGGACCAAGACCCGCCTGGCCGCCGCGGCCGGGACCGCTGGCGCACGGGCGAGTCACGGCGGCCGCGAGATCACCGTCTTCGTGACCGAGTTCGGCTATCTGTCCGTCCTCGAGCGCAGTCACCATCCCGTCGTGACCCAGCTGGAGTGGGCGCAGGAACCGCACGGCCAGCGCCTGACCCTCCACGGTAACTGCGCGGATCCGGGCAGCAGGCCAGCTGCGCTGCGGCTGCGGCACAACGCGTCCGGCCGCGCCCGCACCCTCCCGCTGGCCTGGGACGGCAGCCAGTTCACCGCCGGTTTCAGCCCGGGCGGGGAGTCGGCCACGTCCGGCGGCCTGCCGCTGGCCAGCGGCAGCTGGGATCTGCTGGCCCCGGCGGGCGGGGAGGTGACGGTGGCCCGGAGCCTGCTGCCCGAACTGCCCGGCTATCACCCGGCCGGCATCCAGGAGGTCGAGCTCCAGGCGCACCGGACCGATGCGCTCCGGCTCAGCGTGCGCGCGGCGCTATCCGACGATGAGCGTGGCCTGTACGCCCAGCGCCGCCTGCAGCTGGTCGACTATCCGGCCGCGGTGGCGGGCCCGCTGCGCGACATGGCCGTGTTCAGCAGCTACGGCGGGCGCCAGTTCTCCTGCAACCCGCGGGCCGTCTACGAAGAAATGCGGCGCCGGAATCCGGATCTTGATTATGTCTGGGTCACTACCGAAGGCCAATTCGGCGTGCCCGAAGGCGCGCGCCTGCTCATGCAGGGAAGCCGGGCCCATTACGAGGCGATGGCAGGCGCCCGCTATGTGGTATCCAACGACCTGCTGCCTCGCTGGTTCAGGAAACGAGACGGCCAGACCTGCCTGCAGACCTGGAACGGAACGCCGCTGAAGCACATCGGCCTCGATATCGAGCGCCCGCAGTTCTCCACTGGCCTCATCTATCCCGAACTGATCCGCAAGGATGCCGCCGACTGGGACGTCCTGCTCTCGCAGAACGCGTTCAGCACCGCGATCTTCCGCCAGGCCTTCGGCTTCAGCGGCGACATCACGGAAACCGGTTATCCCCGCAACGATGTGCTGCGGCATCCGCACCGGGATGAACTCGCGGGACGCCTCCGGGACCAGCTCGGCCTTCCGCCCGGCCAGAAGGTCGTCCTCTACGCTCCCACCTGGCGCGACGACGCGCTGCCCCAAGACGGCGGCTACCGGTTCGCCCTCCAGCTTGATCTCGATGCCGCCGCGGCGTCGCTGGGCGACGACCACGTCCTGCTGCTGAGGATGCACAGCAACGTCAGGGGCGGCCTGGGGGCCATCCCGGGCGGCGGCTCCGTACTGGACGTCACCGGCTACCCGGATATCACCGCCCTGCTGCTGATCACGGACATCCTTATCACCGACTACTCCTCGGTGATGTTCGATTTCGCCAGTACCGGCCGCCCGATGCTCTTCTTCACCTATGACCTGGAGCGCTATCGCGACGAGCTGCGCGGCTTTTACTTCGACTTCGAGTCGCAGGCGCCCGGGCCGCTGCTCGCCACCAGCGCCGAGGTCATCGCCGCGGTGCGCGACATCGACCAGGTCGCCCGGTCGTATCAACAGGCGCAGGCCGCCTTCACGGCGCGGTTCTGCTCGCTCGATGACGGCCAGGCCGCCGCGCGGGCCGTCGATGTCCTGCTGCGATCGCAGCAGGCCCTGGGATAGAAGGAGGCTCTGCAGGTGCCGAAGCTGAGCGTCGTGGTGCCGTTCTTCAACGTCGAGCCGTACATCGGCGCGGCACTTGAGTCCGTCGCCGGCCAGACTCTGACCGACCTCGAGGTCATTATGGTCGATGACGGGTCCGCCGACGGCAGCACCGCCATCGCCAAGTCATTCGCGGCACGTGACGCACGATTCCGGCTGGTGCAGCAGGAGAACCAGGGACTCGGACCGGCCCGCAATACCGGAGCCAGGCATGCGACCGGGGAATACCTGGCCTTCTTCGACAGTGACGATCTGCTGGCCCCGCACGCCTACGAGATCCTGGCCGGATCGCTCGACAAGACCGGTTCGGACCTGGCCTGCGGCGGCGTCCGGCGGTTCAGCCCGGCCGGCATATTCCCATCGCCGATGCACAGCGAGCCGTTCCGGTCGACGGTGCTGCGCACGCACGTCTCGCGCTATCACGCGCTGATGCACGACTGGACGGCCTGGAACAAGGTGATCCGGCGCTCCTTCTGGGAAGCCTGCGAGCTGGAGTTCCCGCCCGGCCTGTATGAGGATTCCCCGGTCATGGTCCCGGCGCACGTGATGGCCACGTCGGTCGACGTGTTCAGGGACGTCGTCTACTACTACCGGATCCGGCAGTCCGGCGAGCTTTCCATCAGCCAGGGCAGCACCGGGCTGTCCAACAACGAGCAGCGGATGGCCTCGGTATGCGTGGTCGGTGCGTTTCTTGCTGACCGCGCCCCGGACCTGAAGCCGGTCTACGACCGGTGCGTTTTCGAGGGAGACCTGGCCATCCTGGCCGGGGCCCTGCGGCTGATGGAGGATGCCGACCGCGAGTTGCTGGTTGATGTGGCCGGCGAGTACCTGGCCACCGTGGATGACTCGGTGTATCAGCAGGTCGATCCGTTCCGGCGGCTCCGTTACCACCTCATCCGCCGCCGGATGCTCCCTGAACTGCAGCATGTCATGCAATCCGCGGCTCAGGACGGGGCGGCCGCCGAAGTGGTGCGGCGCGGGCTGCTTCGCCCCCGGTGGTATGCCGCCTACCCGTACTTCGGCGACCGCGGTGCTGGCGTGCCCGATTACATCTACGAGGCCACAGCGGAGATGACGCTGAACGCGCGCCTGGACGAGGTGACCTGGCGCGACGGTCGCCTGCGGATCACCGGGCACGCCTACATCCGGCGGCTCAACGCGCCGGCCAAGGACGATACCCGGATCCAGGTACGCCTGCGCAATCACAAGCTGCACCGGACCATCCGGCTGCGCGCGCAGCGGATCCACCGACCGGACGTCACGGCGATGTCGAACCAGGCGGCGGCCTGCTACGACTGGTCAGGCTTCGCGGTCGAGATCGACCCGAGACGGCTCGCCACCCTGGGGTCCTGGCGGGCCGCCGCCTGGGAGCTCAGGGTCCGGGTCAGCGGCCGCCGGATCCAGCGCGAGGGGCCGGTCAGCTCGGTGGCGGTGGGCTCGGCGAAATGGCCGGAGGGCCGCTGGGCCGCCGACGGGGTGTGGCTGCAGCCGGCCCCCGAACACGACGGCAGTTTCAATATCCGGGCCAGCCGGGTCGGCGCGTTCGCGGCCGCCTGCCGCGCCGAAGACGGCGCGCTGCAGCTTTCCGGCTGGACCACCTCAGGCCTCACCGCGGACGCCGCGCTGGTGGTGTCCCGCCGGCAGAGTAGTCAGCGGATCCGGCTCCCGGTCGAGAGCAGCGCGGACGCGGGCGGCCGGACCGGATTTCGCGCGCGGGTGCCGCTGGCCGCGCTGACCGCCGCGGCTACCAAGCCGACCGCCATCGAGCGGGCGCTGCCCAGCCAGGATGAGATCGCCTGGGATCTGACGCTGGATCCGGGCGGTGGCGCCGCTGCCGTACGGATCAGCGCGAGCGCCGAGGTCGCCGGGGTGCGGGTCGCCTCCGGCGGGCGGGAGATCGCGACCACGCTGACCCCGTTCGGCGGCCTGAGCATCCTGGAGCGCAGCCGCCATCTGGTGGTCTCGCGCGTGGAGTGGACGCCGGGCGGCCAGCTGCTGATCGCCGGTCACCAGCGCGCTGGCGACGCCACGCCGACCGAGCTCATGCTCCGCCAGACCGAATCAGGCGACCAGCATGTTGTGGATCTGACCTGGGAAGACGAGCAGTTCAGGGCCGAGTTCGACCCGGCCGCGATGCCAGCCCTGACCGGGCCGCTGCCCCTGCGCAGCGGTGACTGGGAGCTGATCGGCCGCGGCCACGACACCGAGGTCAGCCTCGCTGTGCACCCCAGCCTGCGCTGCGGCCTGCCCGGTTATCATCGCGCCGGGATCCATGAGGTCAGCTTCAAGGTCTACCATCCCGACGGGCTCCGGCTCAGCGTCCGGATCGGCTATGGCCCAGACGAGCGCGGCCAGTACGCGCAGCGTCAGCTCAAGCAGCGCGATTACCCGGCCGCCCGCGCCCGGCGGCTGCGTGATCTGGCCGTCTTCGTGAGCTACGGCGGCATGCAGTACTCCTGTAACCCGCGGGCCATCTGCGCGGAGCTACAGCGCCGCGCCCCCGGCCTGGAATGCGCCTGGGTGACCAGCGACGGTCAGTTCACGATGCCGGCCGGCCTCAGCCAGCTGGTCGCGGGCACCCGCGAGCACTACGAAGCGTTGGCGCAGGCGCGTTACGTGGTGAGCAACGATCTGCTTCCGGTCTGGTACCGGAAGCGGGCTGGCCAGTTCTACCTGCAGACCTGGCACGGCACGCCGCTCAAGCGCATCGGCCTGGACATCGCGTCGCCCCGGCGGCCTAACACGCTCGCCTACCTGGCCCGGCAGGACGAAGATACCCCCAGGTGGGATCTGCTGCTGAGCCCTAACGCGTTCTCGACTGCGATCTTCCGCCAGGCGTTCGCGTTCGGCGGCGAGATCGCCGAAACCGGGTACCCGCGCAACGACATACTCAGCAGCCGCCAGCGCGCGGAGCGCGCCGCGCAGGTCCGCGCGCTGCTGCACATTCCGGCTGGTCAGCGCGTCGTGCTGTACGTGCCCACCTGGCGGGACGACGCGTTCCAGCAAGCCGGCCGCTACCGGTTCGACCTGCGGCTCGATCTTGATGCCGTATCGGAGGCGCTCGGCGAGGATCACGTCATCCTGCTGCGCGCGCACTTCAATGTCAGGGACCCGCTTGCTGAGCGCGACCTGGGCGCGGGCCTGATGGACGTGACTGGATATCCGGACATCGCCGACCTGTACCTGATCAGCGATGTGCTGGTCACCGACTACTCCTCGGCCATGTTTGACTTCGCTGTCACCGGCCGCCCCATCTTGTTCTTCACCTATGACCTGGAGCGCTATCGCGACCAGTTGCGGGGCTTCTACTTCGACTTCGAGGCCGAAGCTCCGGGGCCATTGCTGCGCGCCACCGCTGACGTCATCGATGCGCTCGGCGACATCGGCACCGTCGCTGCCGCGCACCGCGCCGCTTACGACGCGTTCACCTCGAAGTTCTGCGCGCTGGACGACGGCTCCGCGGCGGCCCGCGTCGTGGACCGCATGCTGGCCGCCCCAGCCGGGGTTTGACCCGGCCGTCTTGCCCGGCTCTGGTGCGGGATTTGCCAAAGTATCGGCTGATCGGGCGGTACGAAGCGATCGGCTGGCTAAACTGGCCAGCGTTCTAGCATCAGGCAACCCCGGCAGTCGGCCAAGAGGAGACCATGTCCCTGCACGACGTTACGCCCCGCGCCGAGCCGGGAGCGGCGCCCGATCCTGACCGGGGTTCGGCGCGGGCGGGCGGTCGCGAGCGGGCCCAGCAGCTGCTGCAGCCGGCCACCCGGGCGCTGCGGCGGATACCCAGGCCATGGCGGCTGCCGCTGGCGACCTTCGTGGTCTGCCAGGCGATCTTCCTGTTCTGGTGGGCGGCCTTTTACCCGGCGCTGATGAGCTACGACTCCGTGGCCTACGTGATCCAGGTGACGGTCGGGCCGTGGGTGGACAACTATTCGATTCTTTATAACGCGCTCGTCTGGCTCACCCTGCACCTGACCGGCGGGCTGGCCGCGCTGGCGCTGATGCAGACCGTCGTCATGTCCGCGTCCTTTGCCTACACCGTGGTCGCGTTCCGGCGGCTCGGCATCCCCGGCCGGTGGACCGCCATCGCCGCGGTTATCCTGACCGCGCTGCCGCCGACGGGCACCTTCGTCATCTTCATCTGGAAAGACGTCGGCTTCGTCATCTGCCTGTACCTGCTGGTGCCGACGGTCGCCCATCTCGTCTCGCTACGCGATCTGCCCGACTGGCGCCATGACCGCCGGGTCAACCGGCTCCTGGTGGCGCTAGGCCTGGAATTGCTCGGTATCTTGCTGTTCCGGCTCAACGGGTTCCTGATCGTCGCGATCGCGGTACTGGTGCTGCTGATCGTGTTGCCCGGCATCCGGATACGGCTCACCGCCGTAACCCTGGCCGCCGCGTTCGTCGCCGCGTTCCTCACGTTCCTGGTGTATCCGGCGGTGGGCGTGCAGAAGCCGCCCGCCTGGGATGCCTACGTCATCCAGTACTCAGATGTCGCGGTTGCCTACGCCGAACGGCCAGCCAGTTTCACCGCGGCCGACCTGCGGGTCATGGCCCGTGCGGCTCCGCTGGCCACGTGGCAGAAAACGGCGAACTGCTACGACACGGACTGGACGACCTTCATCCTGGACAAGAGCGCGCGATCCGAGCCGCTGAGCGGCCAGCTCATGGCGCTGTGGGTGCGCGTACTCAAGCGCACCCCGGACCTGGTCGTTGGTGCGCGTATCTGCCGTGGCTCGATCGCCTGGAGCCTTTTTCAAGGCCCGGTCCGCCTGAATGCGCAGACCACGCATGATCCCACGGTGATTGAGCCGGGCCTGTGGACCCTGGGTTCTCGCGCGAGCGTGCGGGATAATCCGTACCGGAGCGCCATGGTCACGCGGCCGCTGTCGACGGAGCTGAACAAGGCGGCGCTGTTCCTGCGGTCCCTGAGCAATACGCCGCAGCTGGACTGGCTGCTGTGGCGCGGCGCCTTCTGGTGCTACCTGTCTTACCTGGCGGTGTGGCTATTTGCCCGGCGCCGCAGGAACTGGGCGCTGTTGTCGCTGGGGGCGCCTGCGGCCGCGCTGCAGCTCGGCATTCTGGTTGACGTTCCGGCCCAGTTCTTCCGCTATATGGCGGGCGGGATCTTCATCGGCGTCATGCTCGTGCCGCTGCTTTTCGCGCGCAGCCGCCCGGCCCCGCAGGCCGCGCCGCCGCCCGGCCCTCAGGCCGCGCCGCCACTGGGCCCGCCCGGCGGGTAACCGCCCGGCCCGGCCGGGTCAGCGAGGCGGCTGGCTTTGCCCGGCCCGGCCGGGTCAGTGAGCCGGCTGGCTTCGCCTGGCCCGGAACTGCCTGATCCGCCCGGCGATCTGCTGGACGCTGATCGCGGCGGCCATGCACAACGGCGCGAGCGCGCATACGAAGTAACGGGGGGCGAAGTCCGCCACCGCGGCCGGGGCCACCAACAGAGCCAGGCCGGTCAGCCAGGGCAGCAGCGCGGGACCGCCGATCCGGCGCCACGCGGCAATCAGGCCGCCCAGGCCGACGAGCAGGATCACCCCGAGCAGCGGCCCGGAGACGACGACGTAGCGCTGGTAGGCGCGGATCCAGCCGGCATACGGATTAACCACCCGCAGGACCGGGCGGGACTGTTCGTACCTGAAGTAGTCGCGCGCGGCGTAGTGCGGGAGCGTAGGGGCCGCGGCCGGGAACATGTCGTCGGCCTGGAGCCGGGTGGCTACCCACGGGAGCTGGCCGTAGGTATTCGTATTGGGGCCCCGGTGCGTCACGAAGCTCTCCCAGAAGGTGCGCCACGCCAACCGCAGGTAATCCAGCGGCTGGGCCCGGATAGCCCGCTCCGCGAACTTCGTGCCCAGCCGGTTGGCGACCTTGCCGAACTCGCCACCGGGCAGGGCCCGGAGCGGGGAATCGAGATCCCAGATGTAGGCCTGCGAGTACTTGCGCTGGCCCGGCGGCGCGGTCAGGCACAGGCGCCGTTCGGCAGGCGTGGGCTTCATCGTGGCGCAATCGGCGAACGGGGCGACCGCAGCGTAGAGAAAGGCACCCTGGCTGCGGGTGAGGCCGAATGTGCCGTGCGCGCTGTCGAACCACGCAGCGTAACCAGCCACCGGAATGGCGAATACCGCGCACAAGACACCGGCCCTGGCGATCGTTCGCCACCCGGCGAATCTGACCAGGAGGACGACCACGAAAATGATCAGCAACGGCAGGCCCTGGGACCTGACCAGGGTCACCGCGGCCAGCAGCAGCCCGGCCAGGCCGCAGGCCCACACGGGCGGCTCCGGCCACCACATCATGATCGCGACGGCCAGCACCAGGAGAAGAGCGAAGAGCGTATCGCTGAGCAGGAAATGCTCCAGCTGGATGACGTAGGCGGACAGCAGCACCGGAACCATGGCGACGGTGGCACCCCAGCCAGGCAGCCCGACACGTCGCAGCACCGCGTACCCCACCACACCGATGGCCAGGCCCATCACGTGCTGCAGGCCCGTCAGGGCGGCCAGGCTGTGGAACGGCTCGAGCAGCCGCAACAGGGCGGGATAGCCGGAGGGGCGGATCAGGGCGGGTGTCAGCCGTAGTGCGTTAGCGACGTAGTCGGCGCTGTCCGGGGTCACCATCGGCCCGCGGAAACCGAGCATGGCAATGGCCCGCACCACGGCGGCGGCCAGCAGGACGGCCGCGAACAGCCCGTGCTGCCTGGCGAACCTGGCCAGCCCGCCCGGCCGCGGCGGCTGGTCAGGCTGGGCGCCGGGCTCATCCCCCGGCAGCTGAAGGGGGGCGGTGCTTTCGGTGTCTACGGTGCTTTCGGTGTCTACGGTGCCCGCCGTGCTCTGGATTCCTCTGGCTGTCGCGACGCCCGCCGGTGCCTGGCCGCGCCTGAAGAGAGTCACAAACCCACAGATTAGCGTCGCCCCGGGACCTACCGTCGCACTACGCGGGTATCGCGGCTGCCGCTGGCCCGGCTGCCGCTGGCCCGGCCGCCGCTGGCCTGGCCGCCGCTGGCCTGGCCGCCGCTGGCCTGGCCGCCGCTGGCCCGGCTATCGGCGCATCGCCGGGCGCGCTAGCCGCGGAGCAGCGCCTCAGCCACGTCCAGGTCCGCCGGGTACGTGATCTTGATGTTGCGCTCGCTGCCCGGCACCACCTTGATGGCCACGTCGGGCAGGTAGCGCAGTACGACACCGCAGTCGTCGGTGGCCGCCGCGGTGCTGAAGGCGGGGTCGGCCAGGGCCAGCTCGTGAGCCCGCCTGAGCACCGAGAGCCGGAATCCCTGCGGGGTCTGGCAGCGCCGCAGGCTATCCCGGCTGGGCATCTGCGTCATCACGCCGTCGCTGACCACCACGATCGTGTCCGGCGAGGGGACGACCACCCCGACCGCGGGGGCGGAGCCGAGCGCCGTCACGCAGTCGGCAATGATCCGCTGGTCGACCAGCGGCCGGGCCGCGTCATGCAGCAGGACGTTGCACTCGCTGGCGCCGAGGGCCGCGATCGCGCGGCGGGTCGAGTCCGCCCGAGCGGTGCCGCCGTCGACGATCCCGGTGAGCTTGCCGTACTGGCCGGCACCCAGTTGCTTGCTGGCCTGGTCGGCGAACCCGGCCGCCATCACCAGCAGGATCGAGTCGACCCCGGGGGCGGCCTCGAACGCGGCAATCGAGTGCTCTACCAGCGGCTTACCCGCCAGGAGCTGCAACTGCTTGGGCAAGCCACCGCCGAATCGCTGGCCGGTCCCGCCGGCGAGCACGACCGCGACCGTCCGCATGAGGGGACCTTACCTGGCCCGGCGCGCCGTCATGGTGGCGGCGGCCCGGAGTCTGTGGCGGGTGGCCGGTCCCGGCCGGGCGAGATGGGGTATGTACTCTAAGTAACTGACTTAATGCGTAGCGTGTGGAGGACTCGATCAAAGCCGGGCTGAACGGGCCAGCTGACGGGCCAGCCAGCAGCGCGGCGGAGGTCCTCGACTACCTGCCGGGTCCCGTCGCGGACTGGGCCAGGCACCGCCGCATGCCGCCGAATTCGGCCACCGCCATCGCCCTCGTCCTGGGCATCTGCGCCGCGGCCTGGTTCTCCGGGGGCACTGGCGCGGACGACGCCAAGGCGGCGATCGCGCTGGGCGGCAGTTACGTCGCCGGCTGGCCGCAGCCCGCGGACCCTGGCCCCGCTGGCGCGGGCCGGCTGGCGCTGATCGCCGCGGTGGCATCGATCTGGGGGAGCCGGATAGCTCTGCTGGCCCTGCTGGCCTGGGGCATCGCCGCTACCGGCTACGCGCTGACGTCGCGGCCGGCCGCCTACCGGGTCCTGGCCGTGGTGTCGCGGTGCCGCGACGACGGGCAGATCGCCCGCTGGCTCGGCCTGCTGGTCCGGGGGAATCTGCCCGCTCTGCCGCCCGCCCTGGCCGGGCTCGCGGCCACCGCCACACTCGCCCTGCTCGGCCTGCAGAACCTGCCCGGGGTGCTGGTGCTGACCCCGGTGGTGGCCATGCTGCTCGCGGCGCCCGGTTCGGCTGCCCCGCCGACCGGGCCGGCGGACTGGCGGATGCCCGCGCTGCTTCAGGCCGGCCAGTTCCTCTATCTCGCCGCACTGGGCTTCCGCTGCGGCGTTCCCGCCCCGCTGACCTTCACGTTGTGCGCGGTCATCGCGCTGCACTACGCGCTGCTGGCCAGCCCCGGGCGGCCCGGCCCGGGCGGCCCGCCGGCGGCCGGCCAGGCCCTGGGCTGGGAGGGGCGGATGCTGGTCGCGGGGCTCGGCGCGCTGGCCGGCTTGACCACGTTCGCGTACGCGGTGCTGACGGCGTATCTTGGTGTGCTTATCTGGTCAGAAGTCATGCGAAGGGAAGCCAGCCGTTGATCGGCATGGTGCTGGCGGCGGGAGCCGCCCGACGGCTCCGCCCGGAGACCGATCAGCTGCCCAAGACGCTGCTCCCGGTAGCGGGCGAGACGACGATCCTGGATATCGCGCTGCGCAACCTGGCTGCGGTCGGAATCACCGAGGTCGTCATCGTGGTCGGGCACGCCGCCGGGGTCATCGCCGACCGGGCCGCGGGCCTGGAACGCAGCCACCGGATCACCCTGGAGCTGGTCCACAACGAACGCGCGCTGGACTGGAACAACGCCTATTCGCTGTGGCTGGCCCGCGAGCATTTCGGCGCCGGGGTCCTGCTGGTCAACGGGGATACCGTGCATCCGGTGGGCGTCGAGAAGACGCTGCTGGCCGCGCGGGCCGCCAGCGGCCAGAGCCAGGCCGACGTGATCCTCGCGATCGACCACGTCAAGCGGCTCGCGCACGAGGAAATGAAGGTCATCCTGAACGGGCGCGGCCTGCTGGCCAGGATCAGCAAGCAACTCGACCCGGCCGCCGCCTACGGCGAGTACATCGGGGCCACGCTCATCGAGCCCGCGGCCGCGACGCCGCTGGCCGCCGCCCTGGAGGCAACCTGGCGGCGAGATCCCGGCCTTTACTACGAGGATGGCTATCAGGAGCTGGCCGACCGGGGTGGCGAGATCGCCGTCGCGCCGATCGGCGCGGTCGAGTGGGTCGAGGTCGACGATCACGATGACCTGCGCCGGGCCCGGGAGATCGCGGGTCGCTGCTAAATGCCGCGGGCCGCTGCCGCCGTCGCGGCGCCGCCGCCGTCGCTGAGCCGTCGCGGGACCGCCGCGTGCCTCGCGCGCCGCTGCCAATCTCGCCGGCCGCTGCTACTCTCGCGGGTGGCTGCTGCGATCGGCGGCCGCTCGCCACACCGGGAGCCGCCTGCCGTCGCGGATCGCCGACCACACAGCTCGCCAGGACCCGGTCAAGCCGGGTCCTGACGCCCAGTCGGAGGAAGTTCATGCCGCTCCTGGCCCGGATGCTCGCCGCGCCGCTGGTCATCGACGTCCGGCCGGGCGCGATCACCAGCCTGGGCACGCTGCTGGCCGACCGGCGGATCGCCAATGAGGGGCGGGTGGCCGTCGCGGTCGGCCCGGGCCAGGGGGACAGCGTTCTCGCGGACCTCCAGATCGACGCGGCCGAGGTATTCCGCATCGCCGATGGCACCCACGACAGCGCCGTATCTCTCGGCAAACGGCTGAGGTCCGGCGCCTACGAGGCAGTGGCGGGCATCGGCGGCGGCCGGACCATCGACGTGACCAAGTTCGCGGCGCACATGGCCGGCATCCCGATGGTCGCGGTCGCGACCAACCTGGCGCATGACGGCATCGCCTCGCCGGTCAGCTCGCTGGAGCATGAGTCGGGCAAGGGCTCCTACGGGGTGGTGTCCCCGGTCGCGGTCGTGGTGGACCTGGACCGGGTGCGCTGCGCGCCCGACCCGCTCGTGGTGGGCGGGATCGGTGATGTGGTGAGCGACCTGTCGGCGATCGCCGACTGGGAACTGGCCGCGGCGGACACCGGCGAGCGCGTGGACGGACTGGCCGTGGCCATGGCCAGGACTGCGGCCCAGGCCGTGCTGCACCAGCCCGGGCAGGCCCGTTCGGATGAGTTCCTCACGGTGCTCGCCGAGGCGCTGATCCTGTCCGGGATGGCGATGGCCGTCGCGGGCTCAAGCCGCCCGTCCAGCGGCGGCGACCACGAGATCATGCACGCGATCGACCAGCTGTACCCGGGCACCGCCAGCCACGGCGAGCTGGCCGGGGTGGGCGCCCTGTTCTGCGCGTTCCTGCGCGATGACGCTGCGCAAGCAGCGGTGATCTCGGCGTGCCTGCAGCGGCACGGGCTGCCCCGCAGTCACGGCGACCTCGGCCTGTCCGAGGCTGAGTTCGCCAAGGCAGTCTTGCTCGCCCCGGCCACCCGGCCGGGCCGCTACACAATCCTGGAGCGCCTCGCGATGACCGAGACGCAGACGGCCGAGCGAGTGGAGGAGTATGCCCGGGCCTACGCTGGCTGAGGTCAGGTCGGAAGGCCAGCCCCCGGCCGTGATCGCACGACTGAACGACGAGCACTGGTTCGGCCGCCTGTACATGCGCAAGCTGTCGCCGTGGGCGACCTGGGTGTTCGCCCGGCTCGGCTGGAGCCCGAACGCGGTCACGGCGCTGTTCATCGTGTGCGGCGTGGCGGCCGGGGTGGTCGTCGCGTTCGGCGGGCTCGCGACGGCCGTGGCCGGCGCGATCCTCATGCAGGGCTACCTGCTGTTCGACTGCTCGGACGGCGAACTGGCCCGGTGGAGCCACCGCACCTCGGCGGCCGGCATCTACCTCGACGGCGTCGGGCATTACCTGGGGGAGGCGGCGCTGCTCGCCGGGCTCGGCATCCGGGCCCAGGGGCACCTGACCTTCTCGGGCGGCTACGTGAGCGCCGGGCTCGGCGCCGCGTTGCTGGCGATGATCGTCAAGGCGGAGACCGACAATGTGGTGGTCGCCCGGGCCAAGCAGGGCTTGCCCGGCACCCACGACGACGACTCGCTGCAGCCCCAGTCGTCCGGCCTGGCCGCCGTGCGCCGCCTGGCCAGCGTCCTGCGGGTGCACCGGATCATCCAGGCGGTCGAGCTCTCGGTGCTGATCCTGTTCGCGGCGATCGCGGATACCATCCGCGGTGATCTGCTGGCCACCCGGGTGCTGGTCATCGCCTGCCTGGTGGTGGCCGCCTTGATGGTGGTCGCGCATCTGGCCGCGATTCTTGCTTCCCGGAGGCTGCGGTGAAGCTCTCCTGCGTGATCCTCACCATGGGTAATCGCCCGGCTGAGCTGGACCGGGCCATCGCCAGCGCGGCGGCGCTGCGCGGCGACGGCGTGGACCTGGTGGTGGTGGGCAACGGCGCCGATGTGCCGCCGGTGCCCCGGGGGGTGCGAACCATCCGGCTGCCGGAGAATGTCGGCGTCGCGGCGGGGCGGAACGCCGGGGTCGCCGCCTGTACCGGCGATGTGGTGCTGTTTCTCGACGATGACGGCTGGTATCCCGATCCTGGCCTTTCCGAGCACCTTGCCAGCGCTTTCGCGGCCGATCCCCGGCTGGCGGTGGTGTCCTTCCGGGTTGTCGATCCAGACGGCGGGCCCGGCGCCCGATGGCACCTCCCGAGGCTGCAGGCCAGTCACCCGGAGCTGTCGTCCGAGGTGACCACGTTCAGTGGGGGAGCCTGCGCGATCAGGCGGTCGGCGTACCTGGAGGCGGGCGGCCTGCCTGAGGCCTTCTTCTTCGCGCACGAGGAGACCGACCTGGCCTGGCGGCTGATCGGGCTGGGCTACCGCCTTGAGTACGACGCGGCGGCCCGGATGTGCCACTCCCCGCTGCCCAACAAGCGGCATCCGGGGTTCTACGAGGTCGATGGCCGGAACCGGGTGCTGCTGGCGCGCCGCAACCTGCCCTGGCCGCTGGCCTGGGTATATCTGCTCGACTGGCTCGCGATCACGGTGCTCAGGGAGCGATCCGTCGTGGCCGTCAAGGCGTGGCTGTCCGGGTTCGCCCAGGGCTGGCGGATGGATCCGGGGCTGCGGCAGCCGATGTCGGCCGCTACTGCGTGGCGGATGACCCGCGCCGGGCCGCCCTCCGGTGATCTGAGGCCGGCTGCCCCTGATGAACAGGCTGGTACCGGGTAACCGAAAATGGGGTCGGCTCCGCCGGATTCGAGCGGCTAGAATTCGTCCGGTGAATGCTAGCCGATCGCAATGCTCACCCTAAAGGCCGCGCCGCCGGATAACTCCCGCCAGCGCCGCCTCGCCACATGGCTGTCACCCGTCACAGTCCCGACACGTTGGACGGCGGCCGCGTTCGCCGTCTGTGCGTTGTTCGCCGCCGGGGTCGCGCTGTTCAGCGTGAACAGTCTGCACCGGCGCTGGGGCGTCGTGGCGGCCTGCGCCTATCTGGCGGCCTGCCTGGTGGTGCTGGCCTGGCGGTCGCGCGGCCTTGATCTCGCCTTGTTGCTGAGCGTCGGCGGCGCCCTGATCGCCCCGCTGTTCTGGAACGCCGCCACCGGCCGGCGGCAGCCGGAAGTGGCCGTGATCAACCGGTCGGCGATCCAGCTGGTGCACCACCAGTCGCCCTATCTGAGCGCCGCCTCGCTGGCCACGGTGCACGACCCGAACGCCTATAACCCCTACCTGCCGGTCATGTCGCTCTTCGGTGTGCCGCGAGCGCTGTTCGGGTCGCATGTGATCACCGATCCCCGGATCTGGTTCGGGCTCGCCTTCGCGATCTGCTTCGGGCTGGCCCTCGCGGTCGCGGGCGCCAGGCACGTGGTGCGCTGGACGCTTTTTGTGGCGGCCACCCCGGTGATCGCGTTCGAGCTTGCCGTTGGCGGCACCGATGTGCCCATCCTGGCCCTGATGTGCCTGGGCCTGGCCCTGCTGTGGCGCAAACCGCGCTTCGTGCTGGCCGGGATCGCGCTCGGCCTCGCCTCGGCGGCCAAGGCCACCGCGTCGCCGGCGGTGATTATCGCGATGGTGCTGATCGGGGTGCGCGACGGCCGACGGCCGATGCTCGTCTTCATCGGCTCCGCACTGCTGTCCTGCGCGGCCCTGGTCGCGCCGATCGCCGCCCTCTGGCCGTCGGCGCTGGCCGAGAACACCATCTTGTTCCCGCTCGGGCTGGCCCCCATCAAGTCGGCGGCCGCGAGCCCGCTGCCCGGGCACCTGATCGCCCAGACCGGGCATACCGGCCATCTGATCGCCGTGGCGCTGCTCGTCTCGGCCGGCTTCGCGATCGCCGTTTCGCTGATCATCAGGCCGCCCAGAACCGTTCCCGCCGCGGCCAGGTGGCTGATCATCGGCCTGTCGCTGATGTTCACCCTGGCCCCGGCGACCAGGTTCGGGTACTACATCTATCCCGGCGCGCTGCTGCTGTGGCTGGAGGTCAGCCTGCTCGGCCTGCGCTGGTCGGACACCGAGCGGCGCAAGCTCGGTGTCCCGGCGTTCGCCAGGCCCGGCTGAGCCGCGCCTTCGCATCGCCGTTCCCGCCGCTCGCCCGGGCGATTCGAGCGTCACGGACTGGGAAAGTCGGCCGGAACGTCACCGCCGGCGAACGCCGCCTGGTCGCCGCACGTGCGAGCGCTCCCGGTAATGCCGCCATAGGTCCTGGCCAGCTTCCCGACCGGTGCTGTCCCCGGGCGCGCGGTGCGAGCGCGCCGGCCTGCGGTTGCGCGAATTTGATCTCGGCCTGCGGATCGCGCGGATAGGGCACCTCGGGAACCGTAACGAACTGCACCGACTCCGACGACAGGCTGTGCAGGCTCGCGGCGATGTCCAGCATCGTGCCCAGGGTCCAGCCCGGCGTCGGTGGTCATGGCCCGGGCGGTGTCGATGAGGACCGCGTAGAGCCTGGCCGGGCTGCCCAGGAGGTCGGCGTGCGCGACGCTCCGCACCATGGACGCCATGACGTACTGATCCCGCCGGATCCGTTGCAGGTCCGAGCCCAGCCCGATGTGCCGTTCCCGCCAGAACGCCAGAGCCTGGGCGCCCATCACGTGATGGACCCCGGCCGTCAGGTTGAGGCCCGAATCGGGATCGCTGACGGCCGTGGGCAGGCAGATCCGCACGCCGCCGTTGGCGAAGGTCTGGTTGATCCGGTCGCGCCGGCCCAGGCTGGCCTGCTGGCCAGGCCCCGATGGCCCGGCCGGGCAGCCGGCGTAGCGCACCATGGTGTCGCGCGGAATGCTGAGCACCGTCAGGTGATGGTGATCTGGGGAGATATGCAAGAGCATGATCGTATCTGAGCGCTGGCCCCGGACGCCGGCCCGCGAATCTCCTGTTCTGGCCGGCCCTGGAGTCCGAGCCGATCAGCAGGACGTTGAGCGCCCCGTTGAACTTGGGCGGTTGATGAACCGGCCAGGCCCGCGAGGCGGCCGGTCAGCCAGGCAGCGGCCGGTCAGCCAGGCAGCGGCCGGTCAGCCAGGCAGCGGCCGGTCAGCCAGGCAGCGGCCGGTCAGCCAGGCAGCCGGTAGCTGGCCAGCTCGGCGCCGAGCGCAGGCGGCAGTACCGGCCTGGTCGCGGCCCGCAGGCAGAACTCCGGAGCCGGGCCCAGCGTCAGCTGGCGCTGCCAGAGCGCGGACCCTTGCGCCAGGCACTCGCCCAGGGCCGCGAACAGCTCGCCGTAACTCCAGCCCGGTGGCTTGGCGAACCACGCCGATTCCGTCTGACCCGCGGCGTCGTCGCCGGAATGGCAGGCGTACAGCCCGGCGGTACCGCCCGCCGCCCGTTCAGCGACCTGATCGTGGGGGCCAGCGTGGGCGGGGCCGACCGCCGCCCGGTTCAGCCCGCCCAGCGCCGTCCAGCCCTGCACGAGATACCAGTCCTCATAGCAGTCGTGGTGCCCGGGAAGCCAGGAAACCGCTCCGACCGCGCAGGCTGCGGAGCGCACGAAGCCGTCCGGCGGCCGGGCGGCCAGCGAGGCGTGGAAGTTCAGCAGGTCGTGCTCGTAGGCCGGGATGGGAGTGCCGGGCTGCGGCCAGTGCCAGAACAGGTAGGCCAACAGCTCACCGGGCGCGGGGGGCACGTTCATACCGGTACTCTGCCAGCCCGGACCGGTCGCCGTCCGAGGATGTCAGCCCCGGCTGCCGCCGGGTGGGCCGAACGCGCCGCTGCAGGCGGGTCAGCCGCCCGGGCTGAGCGGGCCGCTGAAGGCGCCGGTGTCCTTGCAGATGTTGGTGTTGGCCGTGATGCCGCCGAAGGTCGTGCTGAGGCTGCTGACCGACGGAGCCGAGGACTTCGATGACTTGGCGGCCAGGCCGTTGAAGCTGGAGCCGACGATCAGGTCGACGGTCCCCGGCGTGACGCTGGCGCTCTTCTGCACTGTGACCCCGCTGAGCTGTGCCTTCAGTGTGTTGACCGCGGGCAGGTCAGCGGCCGAGGCGTACTCGATGACGGGATTGGTATAGCCAAAGGTGCTGGCGTCACCGGTACTCACGACGTTGAAGCCGCGGCTGGTGAGATCGGATCCGGCCTGCCCGGCCAGCCCGTTGATGCCTGCCCCGTTCAGCACGTTCACGTTGACCTTGGACGGGGTGGTGTCCAGGACCGGAGTCGTCACCGGATGCCGTGACTTCTTGCTCTTGCCCATCTTGGGCAGCCTCGTGTCGTGCGCTATCGCGTGGAACAACTCGTCGGCCTGCGGCTGCTCTAGCTGTACCTTCTGGTTGTTCTGGATGTAGGGCGCGTTGGGCGTGGTGACGAACTGCACCGACTGCGACGACAGTCCCTTGAGGCTGGTCGCGATCTGGAGCATCTGGGACTGATCCAGGGTGCTGTCGGTAGTCATCGCGTCCGCGGCGTCCTTGACGACGCCGAGAACCTTGCTCGGGCTGTTGAGCAGGCCGCTGCGCTCGATGCCCTGCACCAGGGACGCCATCAGGTACTGATCCCGCTGGATCCGCTGCAGGTCCGAGCCGAAGCCCAGGTCCTCGCGGGTGCGCCAGAAGGCCAGCGCCTGGGATCCGCGGATATGGTGCCGGCCCGCGGTCAGCTTCAGGCCGGACAACGAATCGTTGACGCTGAAGGGCAGGCAGACGTTCACTCCGCCGATATCATCGATGATCTTCTCGAAGCCGGTGAAATCGAGCTGGATGAAGTGATCGATATGGATGTGGGTTACCGTATCGATCGTCTTCCAGGTGCATACCGGACCACCGTAGGACAGCGTGAAGTTGATCGGTTCCAGCTGGCCGGGGGCCGCCTGCTGGCCGGTGGCGCCATCACTGGGCGCGCAGCTCAGAATCGGCACCTCGGTGTCCCTCGGGACGCTGATCACGGTCACCCGGTGGTGGCCAGGGGAAATGTGCAGCAGCATGACAGTGTCCGAGCAATTGCAGCCGAGATGGCCGCCAATCCTGCCGTTCGCACCGGTGCGGGTGTCCGAGCCGAGTAGCAGGATGTTCTCGGCATTGTTGAACTTGGGCGGCTGCTTACCCAGGCTGGTGACATCGACGCGCTTGATGCTGTCCCAGACGGTGCGATATTTGACGTAGGCCCCGAGGGCCGCGATGACCAGCACGCCCACCAGCACCGCGGCCAGCCAGCCGGTGACGAGCAGCCAGACCGAGCGGCGACGGCGAGCAGGCCGCCACCGGCGGCGCGGAGCCTTCCAGTCCCCGCCGTCGGGCTCGTCGTAGCGGCTCATCGCTCCTCCGGGCAGGGATCCTCGGCGACTGGCACGGGGATCCGGCGTTGGGGTTGCGCCCTATAGTACGTGGTCTTAACGGGAGGTATCACATTCAGATAGCAAAGATCATGTCTAATGACGCCAACGTTGCTGTGCAAAAGCGCGCGACGCACGGTGGCCAGGGCGGCCGTTGATACCCGGCGGGCCACGGTCCATCTACAGTGGGACGCGTGCGCCCTGGAGACCACCAGACCGGCAGTTCTGCTGCCGCTGGCAAGCCCGAAAAGGGCGCCGAACTCGCCAGGCAGCACGAGGATACAGAGGTCATGCCGCCCGCCGGGGATGTTCAGGGAACTGCTCATCCACGGGAGGGGGCCGTGGCAGACAGCCAGGCGAGTTCGGTGCCGGACGGGGCCACGGCCCACCAGACGGCCGTGGCCGGCCCGGCTGCGGACGGATCTGGCCGGATGAGAACGCGGCCCGGGCGGCCCCGGCGGGGAGCAACCGGGCTCCGGGCGGCCGGGCTCAAGACGGTCGGCCTGGGCGCAGCAGGCGCGGCGGCGGCCAAGGCGGCGGGGGCCAGGCTGAGGCCGGGGCGGGCGAATTCTGGTTGTCCGCAACCTAGTCGTACGCAGCCTAGTCGTCCGCAACCTAAGTGGGCGGGAGCGGTAACGCGCGCCGCCCGCCGGGCCGAGGGATGGCTGGGCCGCCCGGGAGTGGGCGGCGCCGGTTTCGCGCGGGTCACGGTGCTGCCTGCGATCCTGGTGCTCGCGTGGCTGCTGCCGGGGCTGCCGCTGCTGCTGGCCGGCGCGCTCCTGCCGGTGCCCATGCTGCTCATCTCGGTACCCCTGGCGGTCGCCCTGGCCGTGCTGGGCCTGCGCCGGGTGCCGGTGAGCTGGCCGAGGGCCCTGCCGGGGCTCAGCCGCCGCGCGGCCGGGACGCCTGGTACGGCCTGGCGGGCACTGTCGTGGTGGCGGTCGGCTTCACGATCTGGCAGCTCATCTTCCGGTCCGAGCTGGTCATCGTGCTGCGCGGCGGCGGCGCCTATCTGCAGACCGCCTACTGGATCGCGCAGCACGGCTCGCTGCCGATCCCGGCGTCGCTGGCCGCCTTCGGCGGCGCGCACCCGGGGCTCACCTTCTCCAGCGCCGGGTTCTTCGCCCAGGGCAACTCGGTGGTGCCCGGGTCGATGGCCGGGCTGCCGATGCTGCTGGCCAGCGCGATCTGGGTAAACGGCATTTCCGCTGCCACGATCGTGGGCCCGGTCATCGGCGGTCTGGCCGTCCTCACGTTCGGCGGCCTGACGGGCCGGCTGGCCGGGCTGCGGTGGGCCCCGGCGGGTGCGCTGGTGCTCGGGTTCACGCTGCCCGAGCAGTACGCCAGCAGGAGCGCACTGCCCGAGACGGCCGTTCAGGTCCTGCTGTTCGGCGGCCTTTGCCTGGTCATCGACGCCGTCACGATAGCCAGGACCGAGCCGGCCGCCGGGCCAGGGCCCGCCCCGGCGCCGGTCGAGGCGCGCTGGCGGCGCATGCTGCGGCCGCGCCGCCGGACAGACTGGTACCCGCCGCAGCGGGCGATGATCGCCCTGGGCGGCCTGGCCCTGGCCATGACCTCCGTCGTGCAGGTAGGCGGTCTGCTCGACGTGGTTCCCGCGATTGCCTTCGCCGGGATCCTGATAGCCGGCCGACGGGCTGTGGGCGCTGCGTTCAGTATTGGTCTTCTCGTGGGAGCCATGTACGGGCTGGCCGGCGCTTACCTGCTGGCCCGCCCGTTCATGGCGTCCCTGAAACCACTGCCCGAGGTCATCGGGCTGATCGCGCTGTGGGTGGCTGCTGTCACGCTGGCCGCGGTTGAGCTGCTCAGGTACCCCCGGGTGCGGGCGAGCCTGCGGCGGGGGCTGGCCAGGCGGCCGCTGCGGTGGCTGCCCCAGGCCTGCGCCTTCCTCGCCGTGGCCGCGCTGATCGGCCTGGCCATCCGGCCTTACCTGCAGACCGTGCGCGGCCCGGCGACCGGCGCGGCAGCCAACTACGTCGCGCTGCTGCAGCGCATCGCGCACCTGCGGCCCGACCCGGGGCGGACGTATGCCGAGGACACGCTGTACTGGGTGCTCTGGTACATCGGGTTCCCAGCCATCCTGCTCGGCGGGTTCGGCCTCGCGCTGCTGGTCCGGCGGTGCGTGCGCGCGCTGATCCGCTGGCAGGACCCGGCCGGGGTGGCCCGGGCCTGGGGGCTGCCGCTGGCGATCATCGGCGCGGGATCGGCCGCGGCGCTGTGGTACCCCGCCATCACGCCGGACCAGCCGGCGGCCAGCCGCCGGCTCGTGCCCCTGGTGCTGCCCGGCCTGATCCTCTGCGCGATCTGGGCTTCGGCGTGGCTGGTCGGGCGGGCCAGGGACCGGGGGGCCGGCCGGGCGGCGAGGTCGTTTGTCGCGGCGTGCTGCCTCGCGGCGCTGCTGGTACCGACGGCGGTGACCACCTTCGGGCTGGGGCTGACGCACTCGGGCCGGGGCGGCGCGCTGCGGGCGGTCGCCGACGGCCTGGCCACCAAGCGGACCGGCGCGGGGGAGATTAGCGCGATCCGCGGGCTCTGCGCCTCGATTCGGCCAGGCTCCTCGGTCGTCATTCTGGACCGGCTGGTGGCCGAGCGGTTCATGCAGGCGATCCGCGGAATGTGCGACGTACCGGTCGCGTCGATGGCCGGCCAGCCCGCGGCCGCTGTCGCGACGGTCGTCTCGGGGATCGGCAGCGCAGGCCGCCGCCCGGTGCTGCTGGCCGCCCGGCCCAGGCAGCTGGCCGGGTACGGCGGCAGTCCGGTTCGGGTGCTGGATCTGCTGACCACGCAGGATCCGCATACGCTGACGCAGCCGCCGGCTGGGCCCTGGCCGGTTCAGTACGTGATCTGGCTGGCCGTGCCGAGCGGATTCGGGGCAGGCGGTACCTGACCGGCCCGATTTGCCTGGCGCGGCGGGAGACCCTAAAGTGATAGAGCCATCGACGCGGGGTGGAGCAGTTCGGTAGCTCGCTGGGCTCATAACCCAGAGGTCGCAGGTTCAAATCCTGCCCCCGCTACCAGGAAGTGCAGGTCAGGGGCTCGATTGCCAGGCGGCAACCGGGCCTTTTGATCGTTTGTTGGCCGTTCGTTGGCGGGATGGGGCCCCGGAGTGCGGCACGTTGCGCCGAAGGCTGGTATGGATCGGCATCTCGGCCGGCCATATGGCCAAGATTTGGCCATCGCAAGCTGCCAGCGGCGACATCGGGCGTGTCACTCTATCCGCTACATAGCGTGAGCACTGTTGTGGGCACTGAACGCTCGTAAGCACGCATAGCGCCGACTCGGAGCGGTGCCGAATATGACCCGGTCTCTGTGCCTGTGGGCACCGAATTCCCAGTTCGGCGTGGAGGCGCGCTGATCCTGCTGGCGGACGACATCCGGCGAAGTCGCGATCGAGGCCGTCGGCTCCGGTCTTCGCCGGGGTGCATCGGTGGCTAGGCGCTCGACTCGATCAACTCGCGCAGCTTCTCCGAGCTGTCCGTCCAGCCGCTCCGATGCAACTCCAGGCGCGCCTCGGTCGCGAACTCGCCCTGCGAGAGCGACACCTCCGTGGCGTCTCCGAGGTCATCCAGAGACAACGTGACGACTGTCTCGCGGTCGTCGGGATCCGGTTCTTCCCAGCGGAAGGTGCAGACGAGGCGGCTCGGCGGCTCGATCTCGAGAAACTCGCCTGCGAGGTGGAACCGGTCGCCGTCGGGCGGCTGCATCGTGAAGCGATAGCCGCCCCCCACGCGGAGGTCGAGGTCTATCTCGGGCGTTGTGTACCCATGCGGCCCCCACCATCTCGCCAGCTCAGCGGGCTCGGTGAGCGTTCTGAAGATCCGCTCCCGCGGCGCATCCACGACGAACTGCAGTTCCAGGACCAAGCCCCTCCCCCGTGCGTTCATGACCCGACTCTTCCACACCGCAGCGCTGCCGCGCATTGGGCGGCACTGCGCTCACCGGTCCCGGACCAGGGTCGGTCACCCAGAGTGACCCGATCCCAGGCTCGGCAGGCAGGCGGATTCTGGCACGGCATAGGCGTTCGGTCTGGTGACAGGCGGTACCGGGTCAACGGCCTGGCGACGGGCTGCCCCGGTCATGAAGATGGTCAGGACCGCCATTTGATTGAGCAGCCCATGCTGGGCCGGTGCGGCTCGGGCACCGGCTGGCCGGTCAGGGTCAGCTCGATGGCCGCGCGGAGCAGCTCGCCGGTGACCGGCTTGCCGTTACCGGGTGTGGACTGGTCGAACGCGCCGCGGTAGGCCAGCCGGCGCGCGCTGTCGTAGAGGAAGAAGTCCGGCGTGCAGGCGGCGTGGTAGGCGCGGCCGGCCTTCTGGTCGGCGTCGACCAGGTACGGGAAATTCCAGCCGGCGCGCCGGGCCTGCCCCGCAAGCTCGTGCGGCCGGTCGTCGGGGTAAGCATCGGCGTCGTTGGTGCAGATGCCCACGACGGCCAGGTCAGGGTAGTGCGACAGCAGCGTGCCCAGCGCGGTCTCGACGTGGCGGACGTAGGGGCAGTGGTTGCACAAGAAGGCGACCAGCAATGCGGGCGCGGCGGTGAAGTCGTCGCGGCCTGTCATTGTGCCGCTGGTGTCGGGGAGAGTGAAGTCGGGCGCCTGCGTGCCGAGCGGGACCATCAACGACGAGACAGCCATACCGGAACCTTATCCGCGTCCCGCGCGCCAACCGCGCTGGCATCCCTGCCGATCACCTTGATCTGCGCGCGGACGGCACCGTAATGCAAAGCTTGCAGCCCAGTATCGGCGGAGGTGCGGTTCCGGCGCCGGGAAGCGGTAACTGACCGGGGCACGCTGCGTGAACGTGCGGCTCCCGAATCACGGAAGGCCCGCAGCCCGGCTCGGCGTACGGCTCATGGGAGACTGGGCCGAGTCGTGGGACCGCGTGCGGCAGGTCATCATCGAAGCGATCTATGTGCTCATCGACGAACTTGAGCAGGCTTAGGACTCGCCGCAAAATTAAGTAGGTTTGCCCGAGACGGTTGTCTACGGTTGTGGTAGGGGACAGCTGGTGGTGGATGAGGAGCAGTTCGCGGGGATGCTGGCTGAGGTGCGCCCGCATCTGAGCGAGCTGCAGTGGCGGCTGCTGCTGGGGGCGCAGGCGCGGTCGCTGGGCCGGGGCGGGGTCAAGCGGGTGGCGGCGCTGGCCGGGGTTCATCCGGACACGGTGGGCCGGGGAGCGCGGGAGCTGGAGGCCGGGGTTGAGCCGGATGGCCGGGTCCGGCGAGCCGGGGCGGGGCGGCCCCGGGCCGGGGAGGCGGACGCGGGCCTGGTGCCGGCGCTGCGGCGGCTGGTGGACCCGGAGACCCGGGGTGACCCGGAGTCGCCGCTGCGGTGGACGACCAAGTCGACGGAGAAGCTGGCCGGTGAGCTGACGTCGGCGGGGCATCCGGTATCTGCCGACACGGTGGGGCGGCTGCTGAAACAGGATGGTTACAGCCTGCAGGGCAACGCCAAGACGGTGGAAGGAAAGCAGCACCCCGACCGGGACGGCCAGTTCCGGCTCATCAACGAGCTGGTGCGGGAATTCCAGGCGGCCGGCGAGCCGGTGGTCAGCGTGGACACCAAGAAGAAGGAACTGGTCGGCAACTACCGCAACGGCGGGACAGGATGGCGCCCGCGCGGCGAACCCGGATGGGTGGAGGTGCACGACTTCAAGGGCGAGCTCGGCCGGGCCGTCCCCTACGGCGTCTACTGACCGTCCAGGCCGCGCTCGACACCGGCACCTACCAGAAGGGCATCAAGATCTCCGGCAAGGAGATGCAGGCCCTGGAACAACGCTCGATCAGGCGCCACGCTTTCCATGGAGAGTGGAACTATGCCCTGCTCCCTGCCCCGCGGCCGACACACCCGACATCACGGAAATAAATCTTCGGCGAGCCCTAACCCCACCTGCATCCTCGGCTCCAGGCCGTGTCGGCCACGCAGAATGTCCCGTTCGGCGCTTCATCCGTGATCACTGAGGCGGGTCATCTTGACGTACCGAACGGCGGCTCGGCGAGCGTTCTCCCTAACCTTCTTCGTCACTCAGCGTGATGCTGTCCATCGACGTAGCCCGAGGCTGACCTCGGACCAGCCCGGTGTGAGCGATCTGCAGGAGGTCACAGTCGGTCGCAGCCGAGGTGCTTGTGGATCTAGCGTCACGGCCGCCCGGCGGTGCTTGACCTGACGCGCCCTATGCGGCAATTGAGGACGTTCAGCCCAAGCGCGGCGATGTATAAATATACGGCTGGGCTGACTGTCCGATTGTCCACAACTGGGACTGCTGAGTGGTCAACGCCGCGAAGACTCTCTAATAACCGGCGCGCACTCCCGCCTCTGCGCGCAAGCTCAGGTGGCTGGGACCGGGATGCGTTCCGCGCGCGAACAGGCGTTCTGTGCCCCTGCCATGGGCGGTAGGTCCAGTGTTCTGTGAGCTGCTCGGCAGGTCCGCCGCCCGATGATCGAGGCGGTGGGTTCGCGGTGAGCGCTTATTGTGCCGGAGCGCGGCGCTGCGCTGGGCAGCTGGCGAGAAGGGTGCGGTCCTGCGCCGCGAGGGCCTGTATTCCAGTCACCTGATCGAGTGGTGGCGGGTGCGGGACTCCGGTGCCCTGGCCCGGCCGGCGCGGCCCCGCGGGCGCCCGGCGGCTGACCCGCGGGACGCGCAGATCGCTCGGCTGCAGAAGAGAAGGCCCGGCTGGAGCAGGAGCTGGCGAAAGCCCGCTTCGTGGTGGATGTCCAGGCAAAGCTGCAGGCCCTCGTGGAGACGATCTCCGAGGGCGCGGACACCGAGCCCGGCCCCCGGCCCGGCGGGCGCTGGTGCCGCACCGTGACCGGGCGCAGCCGCGGGCGCTGTCCCCGGCGGAGCGGGCGGCGATCCTGGCTGCCCTGCACGCGGAGCGGTTCGCCGACCTGGCCCCAGCCGAAGTCTGGGCCATCCTGCTGGATGAGGGCACCTACCTCGAGTCGCTGTCGACGTTCTACCGGCTGCTGCGCGCTGCGGGCGAGACCCGGGAGCGGTGCGCCCAGGCCACGCATCCCGCCGCCGTCAAGCCGAGCTCATGGCGGACGGCCCGAACCGGGTCTGGGCATGGGACATCACCAGGCTGCGCGGCCCCGCGAAGTGGACCTACTACTACCTCTACGTGATCCTGGACATCAACTCCCGGTACGCCGTCGGCTGGATGGTCGCCACCCGCGAGTCCGCCGCCTGGCCGAAAAGCTGATCGCCGCCACCGTCGCGAAGCAGCACATCGGCCGCGGGCAGCTCGCCCTGCACGCCGACCCGCGACTCGTCGATGACCTCCAAACCGATCGCGTTCCTGCTCGCCGACCTCGGCGTCATCCAGTCGCACTCGCGGCCCCATGTGTCCAACGACAACCCGTACTCCAAGGCGCAGTTCAAGACCCTGAAATACCATCCCGGGTTCTCCCCGTTCCCCTCGATCGAGGCGGCACGGGCGCACTGCCAGGCGTTCTTCCCTTGGTACAACACCCAGCACCGGCACTCGGGCCTGGGCCTGCACACCGCCGCCGACATCCATCACGGCACCGCCGCGGCCATCCAGCCCAACCGAGCCACCGCGCTGACCGACGCCTACCGCCAGCACCCCGAGCGCTTCGTCCGCAGGCCCCCATCCCACCCGCCCTGCCGGCTACATCCTGGATCAACCCGCCGAGAAAGAAGCCGCCACTCAGTAAACGCCACCCAATGGCGCCTCATCAGGGATGACAGGTTCCGTTCGCATGCCGGGCTCCCATCGTCAAAGGGCCTCTGAGCAGGCCATCTGACGCAGCATTCCAGGCATGACTGATCGCCACAGGAGTAGAATGCCTAGCTTAGGTTCTGTTTGCGACGGAAAGGCGGGACGCAGCTAGGGTCGGCCCGCAATGGGGATCGTCGGCAGCGGGGGGGGAAGCCGTGACCTCGGTCATATTCGTGCACGGGACGGGAGTTCGCGAGGTCAGATACGCCCGGACCCTCGCGCGTGTCCGCGATGGCCTGGCCAGCAGGTGCCCGGACGTAACCATCTTGCCGTGTGCCTGGGGCGACGCGCTCGGCGCAATACCTCCGGGCGGCCCATCGCTCATCCCGGGAAAGGGAATACGGGAGAAGTCCTCCGCGAAGGCTGAGGCCAACGGCCTGGACGAGGTGACGGCCCGCCGATACATCCTGGACATCGACCCCTTACATCAGCTCAGCCTGATATCACTGGCGTGGCGGCACCGGCCGAAAGCCGACCTCGAGTTTCCGGGGGAAGAGACGGCGTCGGCGGTCCTGCAGAGGCACATCGCCGAACTACCCGGGCAGCAGGCGCTGCAGGCGGAACTCGGCGCCGCCGGGCTGACCGTGTCGTTTCGGGAGTCACTTTCCTTCATCGCGGAGTCGGATGCTGTGGCGCAGGCCCTGGCCCGGATCCGGGTTGACGACGGCGAGTGGGGCGAGTTCGTGACCGCGCTAGGCGAGGCGGTCATCGCCAGGGCGGCGAGGGAAGCCGACGTCGAGCTTTGGCCCGAGGAGCGGCAGCGACTGGTCGACCTAGTGGTCGGCGCGTTTCACGGCGGGCAACTCGGCATTGGGCGATTGTTCTTCGGGGCTGCCCTCGAGACCACGATGCGGCTCGGCGGCGCGTTCGCTGAGCAGCGGTTCCGCGGCCCCCTGGATGACTGGGCGAATCCCTCGGTCGGTGACATTCTCCGGTATCTCGCATTTGGCGAGACCGTGCGGGACTTCATCGAAGGCCGTGTTGCGGCGGCGGGTAAGCCAGTCATCCTAATCGGGCACAGCCTTGGCGGAATAGCCTGCCTGGATCTCCTGGCCAGCACGCCGATTTCGGCGGTAGCTCGGCTGATAACGGTGGGATCGCAGGGCTCACGGTTGTACCAGATGGGCGCCCTCCCCAATCTTCCGGAAGGATCAGAACTTCCGGAGCGCTTCCCGCCGTGGACGAACGTCTACAGCCGGTACGATCTTCTCTCCTACCTGGCTGAACCTGTGTTCGCGCCGCATGTCACCGACGTGGAGATTTCCAGCAGCCGGGCCATGCCCGCCGCACACAGCGCCTACTTCACGGACCCGAAGTTCTACGAGCTAGTGTCCGGCCTCGTGCTTCGGGCAGGCGGCTGACATGGCCGCCTTCCGCCAGCAGGATCAGGCCTCATGGACGTGCGATCCCGAGCAGACCGCCGCGCTCCTTATTGGCATCGAAGAGTACGGCGAGAAGATTCCGCCGTTGCGGGGCATCACTGAGCAAACGATCGAATTGGCAGCTTACCTCCATGGCCGTGGCGTGCCAGGCGTCCAGAATCCGCCTTCTGCTATCAGGACCGTACGACCCAGAGTCCCTTCCTCCTGGCACTCCGCCGCCTGGATACCCGAATCTCGACGGTCTCCGCGCAGCCCTGGAGCAGATCGCGGCAGACCGCGGCCATTTGCTGTGGCTGCACTGGAGCGGGCATGGTTTCTACCAGAGGATGGCGACTCGGCTACTGCTCGCGACGGCGACTCTCGGGAACCCGTACAACGTCGATCTGACGGAACTGGCCTCGCTGCTCCGGTCCCGGCCGGGCGGCGCTGGATTCCCGTTCCAGATCTGGACCGTAGACGCGTGCCAGACTGAAGCCCGAGACCTTCCCCGGAGTGATCCGCTACCCCGCCCCTCGGAGGACCAGTCGAGGGGGGCGGACCAGATGATTCTCGTGAGCTCACGGCCCGGGACGGCGGCCAGTTTCGACCCGGGGACCGGAAGGGCAACGTTCACTGAGGCGCTTCGCTCAGTGCTGCATGACCTGGAGCCCGCCAGGGAATCGTTCGGGAGCTGGCCCCCGAACCTTGGCGATCTGGAGGCTAGGGTCCCGGCCAGGCTGGCGGAACTGCTTGGCGAGGCGCGTGACCGCACTCAGGTGTATCACCACACGCCATGGGGCGTCTTCGCTGAGCAGCTAGGCGGTAAGGCGCCAGGACGGCAGGTCTCACTGCTCGCGTCGGCCGTACCACGCGACTGGCAGCCTGCGGGTTTTGCCGCCGCGAGCCGGACGGGATCGAGCGTTTGGCTGGATCTGCGCTGGGTGGTGGACCGGAACCGGGCGACCGCCGTGCTGGCTGATCCTGTGGATGCGGATGCCGCGGCCGATCTAAACCGAGCTGAGGAGGCCTTGGAAGCAGCCGAACGCGACTTCGCCGCTGCACAGGAAGCGGTCCGCGGTACAGCGGTCACGGCGCTGGAAAGCCGCCGCTGGTTCACGATCGAGGTGACCGGAAGGGGTGATCCAGCCACGGTGAGTGATTATTCGTCGATCGTCCACGGCGATGCGGAATGGACGAAGGCATCTCAGCCCGCGTTCGTCCTCCGCCTCGATGTCAGCACCGCCACCCCGGCCACCGCGGATAATTACCATCGCGAGGTCGCCGGCTGGCTGATCCGCTTGTCGGTCGACTTTCCCCGGGCATCGGTGATCGTGACTATCCGCGCCGCCGAAGCAGTCGACGCGCTGCTGATGGCCGTTCTGCTCGCGCAGCGGCTCGACGTGCGCCGGTCCGAAGATGGCCGTACATGGGTTGCCTTCACGCGGACATCTGCCAGCATCATTGTGGAGCAGTCCTTGCCCGGCACTGACCTGTCCCAGGTGGTGGCGGCTCTGGCGGACGCGGCGCGACGCCGTGACCTGCCAGTGCCCGTGCTGTCCCCGGTAGCGACGATCGCTGCCGCGGGCGCAGTCTCCCCGGAGACGACAGCACTGGCCGCCGTCAGCGATGTCGCGCGACAGCTGGTTGCCGAGCTGGAGTCAGGCCAGGCAATCGCCGGGCCACCCGGACGCGACCCGGATGAAGCTCTCCTCTGCTCGGTCCGTGACCTGATGCCGACGCTGTTCCGCGCCCTGCTGCGAAGCTATGCTGCCAACCGGACCGGCTCCGGCTGGGGCGTTTCGCTCGCTGTGGCTGCCCAGGCTGACGAGGATCTGCGCGCCTGGCTGGCAGCCGCGATGGAAGCACAGCGCAGACCCGACTCAGCAGATGACGCCCTGCCGCTGCGCTACGGCACGTCTCCCGGCGACGCTGTCCTGCTCGAGCTGGCGCGTACTCACCAGAATGCCGAGGCTTGGAAATCTCTGATTACGAGTCCAGAGGCTGCCACCGCCGCCGACCTTGTCCGCGGCAACTCACAGCCTGACCTGACGGGGCTTTCCCGGGGGGTGATTGCCTGCCTCGGCCAGGCCGGCGCCCTGCCCGCTGAAGTCCGCCCGGCTGATCGCGATTGGTGGGCGGAAGAGAGCTGGCTCGCCCTACGTGCCGAGCAAGGCTCGCGCGCCAGTCTCAGTGACGTGCTGAGCCGCTTCAACCGGCCGGATGCCGGGACCGGGACCTGGGGTGCTCGGGTGGTGATCGGCCTAGCCGCACTGGCTACTCTGCCCGAGCCAATTCTCCGCGAAACCGCCAGCGAGCTCCGCCGTATCCTGCACAACCTCCCGGAGGGCGACGTTATCCCATGATCGAGACTTGGTATTTCTGCTCTTCGGTGCAAGCCTCCCCCGTTGTCACGCAGCAATTCATGACCGTGATTCATATCCTGCGGTCCCGGCGAGCCGCGCCAGAGCTGATCCAGCTGGCGCTGCGGGAGCTCGCGCGGGCTGAGCCGGTCATGCGACGGTACGCGCTGCCCGAGGTGGTCGCGCTCGGTCTGCGCCACGATCTCGAGCGGTCGGAACTCCAGCGTGATGTCCGTGAGATGCTGACCGATGCGCTGCACGTGGTCGATATCGACGTGCGAGATGCGCTGCTCTCCGGATGGGACGCCTTGCTGCGGAATGCGCCTCCTGATGAGGTGCTTGTCTCGCTGCGCGTCGCTATCGATCGGGCCGAACACGTCCGCCAGCCGCAGCCGCCGGAGCCTGCGCCCTATGTGCACAGCGAGGACTTCGTCGCCGAGATCGGCCTGCTGTCTGTCTGCCTCGGCGGGGCACGGCGGGATGCGCTCGCGGCCGAGGCACTGGCCGCTAACGAAGCGGTCGGCACCCTCGTACGAGGTGGCCTTGCGAATGGATTCGGCAGGCTCGCCTTGCTGCTTGCCGCGGAACTGGCCAGCGTGCTCGGCGAAGAGGTCGCGGGCGCCGGCGCGCCCGAAGCTAGCCTGCTCAGCCCGGCGCATGCCGAGGCACCCTGGGAGCCCGACGTGCTGGCTTTGCTGGCCCGCTTGTCTTTCGGTTTCCCTGGCGACACAACAGCCACCCGGTCACCGCACGCAGTTCAGCGACAGGTAGTGGCCGAGATCGCAACCTTTACCCGGCTGTACCGGTTCTTTCCGCGGCGGCGTCAGAGTACTCCCGGTGCCCAAGATGTCCTGGGTCGGCTGGGCCTGGACAGTGCGCCGGACGAGGTGACTACCCTCGTACTGTGGCAGGCGGTCCTCTGGGAGCTCGCGGCGCAGTTCGATCCCAAGGCAACGGCCGAGGCGATGGCCACGCTATGGATTGCTCCGCATAAGGACATCTCCGGTCCGATCCGGCCGACGATCCCCGTCCCGACGACCGGCCTGCACGCGTGGCGGCGGTGGGCCATCGCACTGGCCAAGCTGCGCAGCATCGGCGAGGCTGCCCCCATCGACTTCGCACCGCGATCCGGATCGCTGCAGCTCACCCCATGGGGAGCGGTCGCCCTCGTTTCTCCGTGGATCAGCAGGGCCTCAGCGCCCAGCACTGGACCTGAGGCTTTCCCCCGCGCCGCCGACGGGCTCGCGCTGCTGCGGATGCTCAGCGCAGCGATCATTGCCTGTGATCTGCTCGATCATCCATCCGTCGAGCAGCATCAGCATGCCATGGCATTCTGCCTGCACGTCGGCAATGTTCAGGAGGAGTCAGGCCACCGTCGTTTCATCGACGATCTCCGTCGTCAGCAGGCGCCGGCCGAAGCGCCGATGTCGGTCCCGCTGTCAGGCCTGGCGCTCTTTGTCGACCGGGCCATGCGACGGATCGGGATTGCCCTCTCCGACGAGGTGGATCCGGCGTGGCTCGCTGATTATCTCCTAGCCGACTCGTACGGGGGTTTCGTTCCGGACCAGGAAAGATGGCTACGCGGACGTCGTGCGCTGACAGCGGCCGGGCCATGGATCGACGACGTCCTAAGTGGTTCCCTGCCCGGCGACACCACAGGAGTCGGCCGGTGGCTACTTCCATCCCCGCAAGGCGGCCGGGGTCATGCCGAGCGGGTACTGCTGGCCATGACCGAGCACTTTTCGGGGGATAAGTTCCACAAGCCCGCTGCCCTGCTCCGGCTGCATTTCGGGTACTCGGGCAAGAGGGCTAGTGATGCGTCATGGCACCGCAGCGCCAGATCCTGGAACGACGTCGGGTTGTGGCCCGTCCTCTCGGCCGACGAACTCAGCTTCGAGCAGTGGATCAATACCCGATGGCCTGCGAAAATCCGCGGCAACGCGGCCCGAGCACTAGCCACCGTCTGGCTTGCGGCGGCCCTCAAGGCGGGACAGCTGGGGAACGAGGCCTGCCAGCCTTGGATCGGTCGATGGCGCCGCCTTCTGGGACAAGTAATGGAGGCCAAGGATCTACCTCGCGCGCTCAGGCTGGAACTGTTGAACTTCCTCGCCATCCCTCTGCAAGGCTCAGATCTGGAGCGGCAGATTCTTGAAGAGGTCGTCGATGCGGAAATTGAGTTCGGGCTAGGAACACCGCTGGATCGCTGGATGCTATTCCGACGACTCGGCGAGCGTTCTTCTCTTCCCGCAGAGCTGGCGCAGGCGCTGCGTTCTCGTATGCTGCGCGGGATCTACATCCGGCAGGCGCACCCGGTTCGCATCGGGCAGATGCGAGACCCGTGGACGGTATTCGAGATCAGTCGGAGCAACACGCTGCTGGCCCGTCTCTTGGAGCGTTTCATTGTCGGGTTGGGACAGCAGCAAACGGTCCTTTCACCAGTCCCGCTGGTTGAACTGGTCCCGAGGCTATGGCGAGAAGTGCACCAGGCCGCCAACCTACGGGAGATACCCGTCACGCTTGCGTCGGACATCCCCGGCCGAGAGCAGCCTGACTTCGATCGGAGGCTTATGGTCGGTGTCGCCACCGATCCAGCCGCCGATGTGTTGCGGGTGCACACGCTACGGCGGCCGCGCATGGATGGTCTCGTCGACGGTATGACGCTCGAATCCGCCACGGCAGTTCGCGACCGTTTGCGCCGCGGCCCCGCCATGATGCTGGGCATTGTCGCAGCCCGAGAGGGCAGCAAGGGCTGGTTGAACCTCGGGCTGGCAGAGCCGGTCCCGGTCGACCTAGATGGTTCGGAAGGGCATGTCGGAGAGCTAGTAGCAGTACCGGTGCACGAGACTGCAGCTGGTCCGGGCGTGGACGCGATGGGTAAGCTGTCACGACCGGCGTCAGAGCCAGAGGTGGGCGACCTGCGCGAGGCCATTGTCGTGGTTCGGCAGGTTTCCGGTGTTTCCAGGGTTTCCATCACGATCGAGAACGGCCCGCATTTTAACCTAGATGACGACCAGCCTGCGCGGCTTCGACGGTTGTGGCTGCCCGACATCACCAGCCTGCTGACCGGCGAGCTTCCGCCGGATTCCATGGCCTTCGCTCGGTGGAACGGGAAGCACTGGCTTCCGGCGGATCAGGGGGTTACGGAGTTCCTGACTGCGGCAACGGCGAAACACGGCGAAGCGGATTCATTTGCGCTAGTTGTGGCGGGCGGGCTGGTCTCCTCGGAAGGGGCCAGGTACTCGGCCGCGCCCGGGCTCAACGTCATCATCCCGCACGCGGCATGGAGCGCGCCAGACCGCCAGCGGGTGACACGCAAACTGCAGGCCCTCGGCGGGGATGCGACAGGGCTGCGGGTCAACGTGCGAATCTCAGCGCGGTCAGACGGGAAGGCGTTTCTCGTACTAGCCGAGAATGCCTTCGACGAACGAGCGCAGGATTGGTACCACGTCTTCGGTAACGGCGAGGATTACGAAGCCCGGCTGGATGGCGCCACGGGGCAGTTCCAGCTCGGCACCGGCATCCGCGGCTTCCCGCCAGTGACCGTGGATGTCCCGAGCACAGTCGAGGGTAGCGCCTGCTGGTTTACCCCGCGGAGCTGGACTGATGCACAGCAACGAGCAGCCCGGGTCGACGGCATACCAGAGGAGCGGAAGGAACTGAGTCTCGGCGAGCCGTCAGCTGACAATCTGCGATTCCTCCTTGAGATCGCTAAGGATACCGAACTGACGCTGGGCCATGCGCTTCCGACGCCGCGCTTTGGCAACCTGACCGGTTGGACGACCAGTGGGCTCAAGGTCAGCGTCGAAGCCGAGTCCCTTCATTTCGGGGCGTTGCGGGAGGACGGCAAAATCCCGTCCCCGTTGATCAGGGGCCGCCGACTCGACGTCACCCATGTGAAGCTCCGGACCGCCGAAGGCACGCCCCGTCGCGTCGACGGCGTGCGGCCTGCGGACCTGTTGCGGGGCCTGAGTCCATCGGACCAGGCCCCGGCAGAGGATTTCCTGGTCCGGAGCCAGCTTCTGCGAGGAATCGTTGTTGGTATTCCACCCGGCGATGACCGTAATAGAGATGATGCTCTTTACACCGTTTGGCTGGACCTCGGCCTCGGTGAAAGGGCTGCCGTGTGCAGCCTTCGCCGGAGGGACTTCGAGCACCCACCCACAGCTCCCGCCGCCGTGATCGAGGGGCGCGCAAACGCAGCCGGAGGCTGGGTCTTCACCGCCCATACGCGCATTATCCGGACGCGCGCGCGCTGGAACCTACACGAAGGCCCACCATCATCGATCCACGATTGCCTGTTCCTCGGCGTCGTGCCCTGGCATGGAGATCGCTGCCATCTCGTCCAGGCCACCAACAAGCCCGTGCTTTACGTGTACGACGCCGCGGAGGACCGGCCGCAGCCGCACCTGTCTGCTGGTCGCCGACGCAGTCGGGCCGAGCACGCCGACCAGACGCACGCATCGGAGTACTGGGCTGACCCAGCTATGTCCCTGCAAGACGGCCGGGTCGAGATAACCCGGATCCCGGCCGACAGGGGCTCTCGCGTGGTCGTCCACCTGGGCACCGGTCGCGGGACTCAGGTGCTGCTGGCGGGGCAGATACGTCAGCGCAGTTCTGACCCCGATCCGTCGCCAGAGCGCGTGGATATGGAGCTGAAGCAGTTGCCCCGCCGCCGTATGGGTGACGGCGCCAGCGAGGTGAGCGCATATCGCCTCTTCGTGCTGTCATCACGCCTCGCGCCCGCAGCCGTGGCCGAGCCGCAGCCGGTCGCGGACGAGATCGACGGCTATAGCAAGTATCTAGCGAGCGAGCGAGCGCCGCTGGATGCCGATTTGGTCGAGGTAGGCGGCACCGAACAAGTGCGGCTGCTCACTCCATGGACGATTCCCGACGGTGACGCCAGGACGCGTGACCTTGCACTTGCTCCAGGCGAGGAACCTTGGGTGGACACGAACAAATACTCACGGAAAGGGATTCGCGTCATCCTGCAGGAGCAGAACGGGCGGCCGGTTGCGAGCTATCGTCATGTTCCGGTACTCGGCCTCCCCGCGGCGGTGTCGTTCCTGCGGCGCCAAGGCCTAGTCGTCGGTGCGCGCAGCGCGCTGCGCCAGCCCCTGCGCTATGTCGATCGGCGGGAGCTTCCGGAAGGCATCGTACACCGCTTCGAGTGGGGCCTCGGATTCACGCTCTGCGTCGCCGACGACCGGCTTACGGTCGGCGGCCACGCCTCGGCGAACTGGCCGCTAACCCCATTTCACGGGGACGCCGTAACAGAGGTGCTGATCTGTCCCGATCCCCGTGCAGATGGCGAGTTCACCATGGATTTCGCCCCAGCTGCAGTCCAGCAAGGATGGTACGGCGACCTGTTCCGCGACGCCGACGGCGACATTATCACCACGGCGGAGATCGAGGCCGACGAGAATGGGACCTCGCCGCGGATCACGTCGATCTATGTGCGATGGCGCCGGGACCTCCGCCAACGAGGTCTGTCGTACCGTGATGGTCAGCAGATCCGGCCGTCCCGGCTGCGGCTCAGCGATCCGGCCGCCCGGCAGATCACCGCCGTCTGGACTCCGGCAGATGGGCCGCGGCGCGCCTTCGTTCAGCTGCGGACGGAGCGATTCCGAGAAAGCGGCGGCCGTGACGCTCAGTTCGACTTCATCTGGCCCACGCTCGATGACCGGCCTGAGTGGTCCAGCAGGGAACCCGATGATCGGCGCGGCCTGCCCCAAGGGAAGCTTGCTTTCCTAGTCGCAGGCGACATCCAGCCGCTGCCAAATGACCTCAAGCTCGTCCTGCACCCGGAGGAGATGCTGGGCTCAGGCGCCCAGAGATCCTTCAGCGTGAGCGTGCTACGGCGTGACTTCTCCTGGCGCCAGGACCTGCTGCGCCAAATTTACGAGGGCGACGATCCGGCGAATCCGCGCGCTGACGCGCTTCACGGTGACCTCTATCTAGTCAAGCTCAAGAGGCTGCATCACCAAACTCTCCAGGCTGAGGGGCAGATTAACGATCGCCTGCCCCGGCCGAGACGGGTGCTGCGCAGCTATGTGGCCTCCAGCGACATGCCCTGCTTCGCCGTCGCGCAGCTCCGGTCGAACGAAATCTGGCTGGAGATCAGGCCGAACGTGATCTTCCAGCTCAAGCCGCAGGATATAGAGCTCCGGGGAGAGATCAGCTCCGGCACGATCGTCCGCGTGGCATGTGACCGCTCCGGCTCCCTGACGCTCTGGCCGACGCTGATCGGCGATCACGCATACATTCCCCAGGCGGGTCGGCCGGCGCTCATGCTTCCCATGCAGAACCTTCTCCGGCCCACGGAGACCCTGGACCAGGCGCTGAAAAAAGGTTCGTACACCGTGGCCGGGCTGCCAGCCGTCACCGTATCGGCCGCACCGCGGGGGCGTGCTCTCGATGCGCAGACCGCATTCGCCAGAAAACTGATCACGACCAGACATCCAAAGATCGCGTTGATCTCCCCGGCTCCCGGCCAGGCAGGCCGGTCTACTCGTTACCACTTGGCTGCGCCGGACCAAACCGTGCGGGTCGGCACGCTGTCCATCGACTCCGCGGGCACCGTCGAGGTCTCCGCGCTGGGCGAGACTGATCGGCACCGGATCCCGTGGGCCTTCGTGTCCTTCCGGGACGCCGGGCAGCGTGAGATCCGCCAGTACTGTATCCAGAGCTGGTGGCAGTATCACGATCTGACGACCTCATACCGGCACCCGCGACCGCCACATCGGCCGCAAGCCCAGGTGGGCTTGCCGCGCGCCACCATCACGGGCGAACCGGTATTCTTCAGCGCGAACTGGTCGCTGCGACATCCCCCGCAGGACCTGGAGCGATTCGGATTCCCGGCCACCGAACTGGTCGATGGCGGGTTCGGGCGTCAGTCGTCTAGCCGCCCGAAAGCCTTCCCCGTCGCCGCCGTTTCTCGTCGCGGCGGGCAGGTGACCGGGATCTGGGTCGAGGTGGCGTCGGGACGGCTGGTCGAACTGGCTGGCTCGATGCTGACCACCGACGACCCCGGCCAGCAGTCCCTTGCCGGGCTGGCATGGCCGCATTTCGCCGCTGGTGACATCGTGGCCCTGACCGTACACCGCAGCCATCGCCTGGAGATCGGCGCGATCAGCCTGCATGAATGGCGGCCGGGGCCCCGCGGCGGCTTTGACCGCAGAACGCTGCTACCGGTGCTCCGACTGGACATGGAAACCCTGGCCGCGACCCTCGGTGTCGGCGAGTGGTCGTTGGAGTACCCGCTTGAGCCCGATCGCGCCTTCCCGGAAGCCGGCGAAGCCGTCTGGCTGACCGCCGCCAACGAGGTCACCAGTGCCGGGACGGTCCGCGACGAGCTGCGCCCGGGGGACGTGGTCCTGGTCGGGCTGGCCGGCGACCGGCTCGTCGTGCTCGGGGCGGAAGCGGTTCAGCCCGAGATAGTCCTGGCAAGCCGACGCGGCTGGGTCTGTGACGTTCTCGACGGCCCGGCCCGATCAGCTTTGCTGAGCATGTGTGGTGGCGCCCTGCCCTGCACCGTGGAATGGATCACTGGCGACCGGGTCGGGCTTTCCCGCCGGAAGCAGCACGACGGCGCCCTGCCGGAGGGGCAGTTCGTGCCGGGCAAGCCGCTGGGGCTGCTGCAGGAGTCCGTGGTATTCCGCGCGGGCGCACGGCTGTACCGGTGCGCGCTAGCCACCCTTATCCCCGGCCTGCCGCCTGAACACGGCGCATCAGCGCTGCAGGTCCTTGGGCATATCCCAGAAACGCTGTGGCTGACCGGCACAACCCGCAGCGGCCTGACGATCGGCTTGCCCGATGAGCATGGCCGGTTTCCGCAGAAGAAGGAAAGCCGGGTCCAGCTGCTGGCCGCCCTCGACGGTGCCACGACCGGTATCCTGTGCTGGGAATCGGACGCTCGGCGGCCGCGCTGGCTGTCGGCTGCGGACTGCGGGTGGTCCACGCCTACATTTAGGCAGCTGGCTGGCTGGGTGGGCGTGAGCCAAGATGCTGGCCCCAGCCGGGGTGTACCGGCCGGGCAGCGGCGCGAGGTCTCGGTTGCCGTCCGGTCCGGGGGTAACGTTTCCGTTGTACATACCGCCGTGAATCGGCAGCGGCTGGAGCAGTTGCAGGTCGGTGATCCGCTCCGGGTCGACGTTCTGGACGCCACGGGCACGCCGATCGCCACGGCCAGCGCAGACGTATACGGGGCCGGCTCGCAGCCCGAGCGGCTGTCTTACCTCGCCCGTATCTACCTGTCGGATCTGTTCGTTGAGCTGCAGATCTCCGCAGACGCGCCGGCTCCCGTGGTGGGCCGTCCGCGCTTCTGCGAGGTCGAGTACCGATCCGCCATGGCGCATCGGCCGACCGTGCGTGTGTGCGATTTGGGAGCACGCCGGATGAGCATGGCGCTACCCGCCTGGGTCCGCAATCCTCAAAGAGGGCTGCTCGAGCCACCGGAACGGCTCGTCCGGTACAGGGCACCGAGGCCTGGCCCAGTTCCGGCAGATCCGCGCCTCGACACGGACGAAGCAATCGTCCAGGCAGCGCTACGTCTTGCCGCCGACGATGTCTCGCGCGAACCGGACGCCCCGGCACGAGAAGAGTCATGGTCAGCCGCCCGGGCGTGGCTCGGTGAGCATGGCGGGCGGCTGCTTGGAACCAGCCCCGGGCTTGTTCTGGATCTCGTCCCGGGTCTCGCCGCTACTGTGGTCCTCGCCCAGCTCGGCCGGACCGGCGATCCGGCAGCGGAGTCCGCGGCTCGAGCCGCGGTTCATGCCGCCCGCCAACTCGGCCTTCGTGCGGCGGCCAGCCGTCATCTGGAACCGCTGGTGAACCTGTGGCTGATGGACCCCCGATGGGAGGAACGCAGCAACCTATGGCTGCGGCTGGAACACGTCGTCTTGTCCCCGACGACATCGACCTCGGCGGTTGGCGACATCCGCCGGGTGGACGACGCGATTCGAGCACGAGTCGCACTGCGTCCCAACTCGGACCTCGCTCTCGTTAGCTCGTGCCTGGCGGCGTCCGTGGGCATTCACGTTCTCTATGATGACATTGACGCCTACCCAGGCTTGCTTCGGGACCTGAACGCCTTCGGCCGAGCGCTCACCCCACGCCGGAACGAGCTAGCCGCCCAGGTCCGGTTCGTGGACGCTCAGGTCAATATGGTGATTCATTTCCTCCACCGGGCATTGGGAACCAGTCCGCTGACCCTGCTCCCGGTTCCCGAACCGGTTCAGGATCCCTCCTGCCGTGCTGCCGCTGCGCTGCTCACGGACCTGCTGACGGCCGGGATGGACGAGCATCTCGGGAGGGCGCAGCGATCGAGCACCTGACCACGATCGGCTGGTCGAGACCAGCCATCACGGCAGCCCAGCGCGGTCGGCTTTGCGCAGGTACAGTCGCTGCGAATGGGCCTAGGGGCCAGTTCCTGAGAAGAGAATCAGGCTACTCGCGGCTATCTATGTCGACAGATACGTCCCGCAGGCCGAGTTGGCGTATGCCTTCCAGGACGACGAGATTTAGCGTCTCGCGCGGGATGCCGGTTATGCCGCCCTCGGCCCGGATGATCAGATCAACGGTCACCTCCGGGCTGGCCGCGCTGAGCGGAAGTACAGCGACCTTGACGACTTCCCGGACTTTGCTGCCTGGCACTCCCCTGACGTGCAAGGTCACGCCGCTGAGCGTGGGCGCCGGTGCCGCTGGAGGCTTCTTCTCTCCATCAGAGCCGCCGCCCGGCGTTCACTGGCACCGCGGGCCAGCCGCTAGAGCTGGCATTCCCGATCGAGAGAGCATGAGTGAGTATTCCAGTTCGTGTATAGATATCCGCGCGGATGAAGTACTCATTTCGGCAGATCCGGGCGTCAGTTGGCCGTTGGGCCATGCGCGTGGCCGGACACAGATCGTCCGGTTCGGCGTGGCGTCAGGCGACCGTCTCGGCAACCAGGTTGCCAAGCATATCGGCGGCACTGCGCGCTTAACCAACGGGCAGCTCTGGTACGCTCCGTGACCAATTCGCGAACGCTCGGGCCGCCGTGAACCAGCAGGGCGGGCGGTTCATGTCCCATGCGAAAGCCCGGCCATGGCATTTCCCGATTTGGGGCCGTGGGCTGTCCGCGGAGGCGTGCAATCGCCTCGGTGCCGGTGCGGCGTCAGGTCGAAGTGGGGCGCGCCGCACGGCTGAACTCGTTGGCGGGACCGTTTGGCGTGGTCAAGGATGGGGGTCATGACCGATCTGCGCGCGTTGCTCGCCCGAACCGCAGACCACGTGGCGGCCTACCGCGAGGCCGCCTCGGAGGCCGCGGTGTTCCCGGAGGTCGACCTGCACGCCGCGCGGGTGGCGATCGGGGGCCGGCTGCCTGATGGCCCCGCCACTGCGGGCGAGGTCGTCGACCAGCTAGTCGCCGCGGTAGAGCCGGCGATGGTCGCGACGACCGGTCCTCGCTATTTCGGCTTCGTCATCGGGGGCGCCCTGGACGCCGCGACCGCAGCCGACGTGCTCGCCGTGGGCTGGGACCAGCCGGCGTACAACCACCTGTCGTCGCCGGCGTCCGCCCTCGTCGAGGAGGTCGCCGGCGCCTGGCTGGTTGAGCTTCTCGGTCTTCCCAGTGACGTGTCGTTCGGGTTCGTGACCGGCGCTCAGGGGGCCAACACGGTGTGCCTGGCCGCGGCACGCCACCAGGTACTCGCGGAGGTCGGGTGGGACGTGGAGCGCGACGGGCTTGCCGGAGGCCCCGCTGTCAGCGTCGTGGCGAGCGAGGAGCGCCATGCGACGATCGACCGCTCTTTGCGTCTGCTCGGCCTCGGTGCCGGCTCGCTTCAGCTCGTGCCCGCGGACGGGAATGGCGCCATCGACGTGGCCGCGCTCGGGAACCGTGCTGGCGAGCAAGCCTGCTGGCCCGACGATCGTGTGCTTGCAGTCGGGCAACGTCAACACCGGGGCGTGTGATGACCTGGCCGGGGCGGTGGCGGCGGCGCACGAGCACGGTGCCTGGGCTCACGTCGACGGGGCGTTTGGGCTGTGGGCGGCGGCGAGCCCGGCGACGCGGCCGTTGCTGGCCGGCATTGAGACCGCCGACTCGTGGGGCACCGACGGCCACAAGTGGCTCAACGTGCCCTATGACTCGGGCTACGCGTTCTGCGCTCACCCGGGACGCCCACGCGGCGGCGATGGCCTACACGGCGGCATATCTCGTCGGCACCACCCCGGCCGCCGTGCGCCCGCCCGGCGACTACGTGCTCGAGTCGTCCCGCCGGGCGCGGGGGTTCGCGACGTGGGCGGCGCTGCGCGAGCTGGGGCGCAGCGGCATTGCCGAGCTCGTCGACCGCTGCTGTGCCTTGGCCCGGCGCTTCGCTACCCAGCTCGCCGCCGTCGACGGCATCTCGGTCGTCAACGACGTTGTCTTGAACCAGGTGCTGGTGCGATTCGGCGACGACGACGCGACGACGGAGCGGGTCATCGAGGCTGTGCAGCGCTCGGGCCAGTGCTGGATGGGCTCGACGACCTGGCATGGCCAGCGGCTTATGCGCATCTCGGTGTCGAGCTGGCGTACCACCGAGGCTGACGTCGACCGGTCGGTACGCGCGATCGTCGCGGCGGCGCGCCCCTGATCCACGCTCGGGCGGCAGAAATCGGCCTGGCACTGCGTGGACACCATCTTGACCAGTGCCCGGTCGGTGAGGCGCGTGGCGGCGACCCTGCCGTGCATCGGGACAAGGAGGCGGCCCCGGTACAACGGCGCGAGCTGCGTGCCTGGCGCATCGAGTTCTTGGAGTGGCCCGAAGGCTTCCGCGACACGGCATGAAGTCGCAGCGCGTCCGCTTCTCGGAGATCCGGACTGAACAGGTGCCCTACCAGCGCGCCAGCGGAACTCGGGGGTCATCGGATGACAGTGATCACGCGTGATCCGGGCACAGCCAGCCTCCACCGCTGGTACGTCGCCACCCGGAACCCTCCGCCATGGCCTGCAGTGCCGCCATGTCGCCTCCCGCGTCATAGAGCGTCTGCTTGCACTCGCCGTCACCGGTCGGAGTTGATCTGGCCGGCCAAGGTCTCGCGAAAAACGGCATCAGAAGACCCACTCGACGACCATCAGGCGGACAAGGCGGTCGGCAGCACGAAGGTCACCCCGGCCCCATCACTCGATGAGGCTCCGCGCTGCCTTCGGCCCGGTTGAAACCTAGGACGACCAGCGAGCAGCAAGACTGGCGTGGCTGAGCTCAGAACATCGCGATCTGGGACGTCCACGCGGTCCAGCCCCTCGTCGAGCGCGTACCTAACGGCGGTTACATGAAGCCCTCCCTGTGTATGCCGCACCTGACCAGGACGTCTGCGGCGTGGACATGTAGCTGCACAGCGTTCACATAGTAGCCGCCTAGTTCTAAAAACAGCAGCGACAAGGGGATTTGCACGGGGTCTGCGGCAGAGACACTGTTCAGGTAACGTGTCCACCACGCAGCAAAAAGCACACAAAACACCCGCGGCGGCTACAGCAAGGACACCCAAGTCCGGGGTTGAGATAACGGCGGCTCGGCGCGCGTTCTCCCTGGCCTTCTCCATCACTCACCGTGATGCCGTTTCGCCGATGCCGACTGCCGACTCAGTGCGGCGTAACTGGTCTGGAGATCCCTGCGGGGCGAGGTGATCGACGATGCTGCGAGCGAACGGCCTGGCCGCCGCGGCTAGATCCCGCCTGACCTGGCGCGCCCTATGCGGCAATTGAGGACGGTCCGTATTGGCGCCTGGACCTCTGCCGGTAGTCTCTCGGCGCTGTTCGGCGGGCCCGAGCTGGCTGAGCAGGACGCTCTTGTGAGGACTTCGGGCGATCCGGGCAGCGGGCAGAAGTACCCTCGAACAATGGCCCGCATCAGCGGTCGTATCCGCATTGCGGCGCCAGTCGAGCGGGTATTCGACACGGCCGCCGATTCGCGCAACGAGCCATCATTCAACCCGGCCATGACCGGCGTTGAGTTGCTCACCCCGCTGCCGATCGGGCTGGGCACGCGATTCCGCGCGCGCATGGGCAAGGCGGGCGGCGAGATGCTTGTTGAGCTGACCGAGTTCGAACGGCCGCACCGGCTCAGTTCGCGCACGGCCAGCTCGATAATGGAAACGACCGGAGGGCTGACCTTCGCCGCCGAGGGCGACGGCACGGTCATGAGCTGGGACTGGCAGGTGCGCCCGAGGGGCTGGATGCGGATGCTCGGTCCGCTGGTCGGGGCCCTTGGCGGCCGCATGGAGCGCCGGATCTGGGCCGGGCTGAAACACCAGCTCGAAGACGCTGGAAGCGCTCGCTCCGCCTGACCATGGACCACCGTCGCCTCGGCCTCGCACGAATCCACCCGCACCGCCCGCCAACGGCCTCAGAGATCAGAAACACACCACACGCGGCATGAGCGGTCGATCGACTCGCATCAATCCCAACCGATGTTCGTGTGGCTGAACTCCCACAGGACAGAGACGACAAAGGCGACGAAACCAAGAGCATCCCCGAGGAGTAGCGCCGTACCGATCCGGCGTACCCGGCCACCCGCGAGGACCCACGCCGCGCCGAAGGCTGACGCGTTCTCTGGTCACGCTGACGGTCCGGTGGTGGGTCCCGAGAGCGCCCGTAGGCACTTGTTCAGCGTCAGGCGGGATCTGGCACGGCAGAGTCGTGCTGCAGTACGTCGAGCAGGATGGCGGCGATCTCAGCGAATGCCATTCCGGCGCCTGAGGCCCAGCGGGGGTGCTCCGGCCGACCGAGGTCGGCACGTACCGGATCAGCCTGGTCGCGATCGGCCGGTGCAACGAGCACCGCCCAGGCGTTCACGCTTGTCGTCCGGGGGTAGAGCAGAAGCGTCACTCCGAGCCGGCTGCGGCCAACGCTGCAGCGAGGGGCTCGAGTTCGGCGATGAGCTGGTCGAGCTCGGTCGGGGTCAGGATGTCGTAGGGCGGTGCCGCGAGGTCGTCGGTGAGCGCCTCGATCCGCTCCCTGGTCTCGCGTCCGGTGTCGGTGATCCGTCCGGCGTCGTCGATGAGGCCACGGCCGCGCATCCTGTCGGCCACCGCGGCCAGCGTCGCGGCGGGGAGGTGGTGGATCCGGCCGAACTTCTCCGCGGGCATGCCCTGGGACACCGCATACAGCGCGTGGGACTCGAGCCCGCCGATGCCCTCCGAGACCAGGGCGGCGACGTGACCGTCGCCGCGGTGCTCGCGGAGCAGGTTGGCCGAGTGCCAGAGCCGGGCGACGGGTTCGTCGGGGATAGGGAGCGTTCGCAGGCCCGCGTACATGGCGCGGCCCTCGGTCGGGGCACTCGTGGCCGCCTTGGTGGCCAGCTCGGCGGCCCGGGTCACGCCGGGGGAGTCAGCCAGGTCAGCGAGGATCCGTCTCACGGCGGCGGCGCACCCCCGCTCGCGAGCGGCCAGGACCGCCTCGGGAGTGGCGATGTCCCAGACGTGCGGGATGTGCCGGGCGACCTCGCCGTCGGCGAAGTTGTAGAAGATCGCGTGCACCACCTCGGCCGGGCACCGGCCCAGCGGGGCGGCGCGCCCGGCGAAGTAGGTGTCCCAGTAGTTCCGGTACCCGAGCGCCATGACCTCGGCGGTCGGCTCCGGGGCGGCGTACGGGACCATCGCGATCGGCTCGGTGAGCCCGTAGAGGCGGCGGGCCAGGGTCCCTGAGGGCTTTGTCTCGGTCATCTCGATCATCTCCCGTGGTCGTGGTCCCGCTGTGCGCGGGGCGCCGTCACCTCTTCCACGAACACGGGTGACTCAATCCGACACCCGCGTGATGACTCTCGGTACCGGATCAAGTGCTGCCGCCGCAAACCCATGCGACTGCGCGTCAACTCATCCAACAATGCCCGGACATCGGCATTATGCCGGTGATCCTTGTCAAGTTGATCATGGCTTGTTCCGGTAGCGGCGAGCTGCGGTGGCGGCGGTGGTGTTGAGGAGCTCGCCGATCTGTGCCCAGGTGAGTTCCTGGTCGCGGGCGTCGTGGACGGCCCGGGGCAGGAGCTGCTGGGCCTGGGCGATGAGGCTGGTCAGGGCGTGCAGATGGACGGCGGAGTCGCCGAGCCAGTAGGCGGTGCGGAGCTGGGCGAGGCTTTCGATCGCCTGGCTGAGGATCTCGAGGCTGTCGTCACCGGTGACGGGCGCGGGCAGCTGGCCGGGCCGGGTGAGGTGCAGGGGCGGGCGGTTCATGAGGCGTCCTGGTCGAGGCGGGCGAGCAGCGAGGCGAACAGCTGCCCGCGGTGATCTTGGTGTCTGGTGACGGCGTCGTCGTGCTGGGCCTGGAGGACGGGGCGGAATGCGATGCTGGTCTGGAAGAACGTGCAGGTCTCGCAGATCGACTCGAACGCGCAGTCCAGCTCGGCGGGCCGGGCGCAGTAGCCGTTGCCGAGCAGCCGGTGGTGCTCGCGGCGCAGCCGGGCCATCTTCGGGCCGATCGCGTCGCCGGGCAGCACGGGCGCCTGGCCGTAGAGCGCGTCGACCTTGTCGGTGACGGCGAAGTACTCATCAGCAACGGTGCGGCTGGCGATCTTGGCATACCGAAGGGTCATGTCCAGGGATCGATGGCCGAGCATCGCGGCGATCGCCTCCAGGCTCATGCCCCGGTTGATCGCCTGGGTGGCCAGCGTATGCCTGAGCTGGTGAGGGTTGATATGCGGCAGTCCGGCGGCGGCGCCGGCCTTGTTGATGTAGCGGGTGACGGCGTGCCGGTCAGCCGGCTTGCCGTTCTCGCGGGGCAGCAGCAAGGGGTTGCCGGCTGCCACGTGAGCGGTGCGGTAGTCGTCGATCAGGGCGACCAGGTGCGGGTGCAGCGGCAGGTAGCGGTCCTCGCGGAGCTTGCCGACCGGGACGTGCAGCCACGGGCCGGCGCCGATCTGCACGACGGCGTCCGCGCGCAGGGAGGTGTACTCGCTGACCCGCAGGCCGGTGCGCAGCAGCATCTCCACGGTGACGCGCACCAGCAGGCGCTTGTCGTTCTGCGCGGCGCGCAGCAGCCTGGCGGCGCTGGCGTCGTCGAGGGCTTTGGGCAGCGGGTGGTCCTGGCGGGGCAGGTCGCCGGGGAACATCGGTACCCGGGGCGGGGCCTCGTCCCAGGCCCATTCGTCGAGGCGGACGAAGAACATCCGCAGGGTGCCGAGGCGGTGGGCGATGGTCGCGGTGGTCAGCTGCGGCTTGTTCTGCCCGGGCCGGCGGGCGAGCCATGGCTTGTAGTCCTCGATGTGGCGGCGGGTGACCTGCGTGGTGCTGGTCACCTCGGGCGCGGTCTGGGCCAGGAAGCCGGCGAAGCAGCGCAGGGCCAGGTCGGCGCCGCTGACGCTGCCCGGGCGCAGCACGCAGCCGATCTGGGTCAGGTAGCGGCGCATCGTGGCGGTGATCTGCGGGACGGCTGGCTCGAGGTCAGCCCAGGCGGGCAGCGGACCCATTCCGTTGGCGCCCCGCTGGCCCGGCCCGCTCACCGCCAGCTCCCGCCGGCAGCGGCTGGCCCGGCGGGCTGGCCGGCGAAGACCTGCGCGTCGATCACCTCGGCGGCCTTGCGGTACTGGGCGGCGAGCCAGTCATCGGCCAGGTGCAGGTAGATCCGGGTGGACTCGATCGAGGCGTGCCCGGCCTGGGCCTGCACCGCCTCCAGCGCCATCCCGGCTTCGCGCAGCCGGGTCAGGCAGGTGTGGCGCAGCTGGTGGCAGGTCGCGTGCTCCAGGCCGGCCCGCCGCCGGGCGGCAGCGAGGACCTCATCGGTCCCCTTGGCCGACAGCGGCTGCCCGCAGCGCGGTCCCTTGAGGACCACGAAGACCCGGTCAGTTCCGGTGCCCGGCGGCCGCTCGGCATCGAGGTAGGCGGCCACCGCGGCGAAGAACCGGCCCGAGACCGGGATCAGCCGCTGCCGGCCGCCCTTGCCCTCGGCGATGAACACCCGCCGCTCGGCGGCGTGCAGGTCTTCCAGGCGCAGCCCCAGCACCTCGCAGCGCCGCAGCCCGCCCAAGACCATCGCCGCGACCATGGCCCGGTCCCGGTGGGTACGCAGCGCCGCGGTCAGCGCATCTACCTCGGCCGGGGACAAGATCCTCGGCAGCGTCCGGGTGACGCGCACCAGCGGGACGCCCTGGCGGGGCCGGGACCGCTCCCGGCGGGTCGGCAGTCCCCGCGGCACCGGATTGGCCGCCACGTCCCCGCGGGCCTGCAAGAACGCGAAGAACCCCGACACGATCGACAGCCGCCGGCGCACCGTCGAGCCGGCCACCCCGGCAGGCTCCCCGTCCGGATCCAACGGCTGCAGCACGACCTGCCCGTCAGCCCGGCCGGTGCGCTGGGCGGTGATGAACGCCAGCACATCCGCAGGCCGGACCTCCTGCGGTGGCTTGCCCAGCACCGTGAAGAACACCTTCAGGTCATAGGCGGCCGCCAGCACCGTATTCGGCCGGCACCGCCCGCCCAGGAACTCCAGATACACATCCGCCAGCGGCACCCCCACCCGGACTGCCAGCCCGCCGGCCCGGTCAGCTGAACGGGCCACGCGCAGACCATCAGCATGCACAGCAAAGCTCCCCTCGTCACACACGACCCAGCCTCACCAAGGCTGGCCGAAATGACAGGAAGATCACAGGCATAACATGCATGAGCGGTCGACTCAAATCACCCGTGGTCCGCGGCCGCAACTTGCACCGTGGATGTGGCCGGAGGGTTCGCGCCGGTCCTCAGTCGGACGGTTTCACCGGCAGTCGTCGCGTGCGGATGCGGGTGTCGCTGATTACGATAAGCGCGCCTGCGTCTAGGTCGTCGGCGATCTGTCCGAGGTTCGCGAGGATGACTGCGGCGAGAGATTCGGCTCGTTTGTCGGCGCGTCGCAGCAGGATGACGCTGGGCGCTAGAACGGGTGCGTTAGCGAGGAGTTCACCGAAGTCGGTGTCGGCGGAGATGAGGATCCGGTTCTCGCGGTCGGCCAGGGCCATGATCTGCTCGTCGGGCCGACCGCCGAGGCCAAGCTCATAGACGTGCGCGCAGTCGTGCCCCGCGACTCGCAGTAGCCTCGCTATCGAAGGTGGCAGGCACTCGTCGACCAGGAATCTCACGCGGTGAGCCGGACCGGAAGCTCACGTTCGTCGACGGCGCGCGCGGCATACCCGAGGCACGCCTGGACATCGGCCGGGATTAGCTGCGGGTACTCGGCGACGATCTCATCGGTGGCCAGCCCGCTGGCTACCAGTCCGACGATCGTGGCGACCGGGATCCGGGTACCGGTCACGCAGGGAACGCCGCCCATGATCTGGTGGTCGACACTGATCCGTCCTAGGTCCATGTACTCATCGTGTGCCGTCCGGCTGCCCAGCGTCAAACAGGCTCGGCGGGAACTCCGCGGGGATGCGCGGCAGCCTCGTCATGACTGCGCCTGCCCGAGCGTGCTGGCCGTGCGCGCCCGGTGCTGTTGTGGGTTGAACGGTGTCTCGCTGTCCTCATAACCCAGAGGTCGCGGGTTCAAATCCCGCCCCCGCTACCAGGAGATACAGGTCAAAGGCCCGGTTGCCAGACGGCAACCGGGCCTTTTGATCGTTAGTCCGCGGCTCGTCCGTGGGATTGGGCCCTCGAGCGTGACAGGAGGCACGAGGGACTGGCACGGATCGGCATCTCTCTTCAGGGCGTGGCCGACTGCGGTCGTGGTGCAGCCAGCTGCGGCCGCGCGCACGCGACGGCGACCCGCTACAGGGGTGCGTATCTCCGCATGTGTCGAGGTGCCCGAGCAGCGCCAGATCGCTTAATACACGGGTGATCTATGCGACATAACGCTGTGGCCGGTGGGGTGCTGGGAGCCTGTCGTGATGACTGGTTTCCCGTGCCTGGTGCGTTTGGTTTCGCGGTCGGGCGAGGCGCGGTATCGGCTCGGTGATCCGCTGGTGGACCGTTATCTGGAGTTCGTGTCGGGCCGCGCGGCCGAACACCCTGCGCGCGGTGGCGTTCGACCTGAGGGCGTTCTTCACGGTCGTCGCGAAGGACCCGGTTGCTGTGTCCGCGGCCGATGTGTTCGAGTTCCTGGCCGATCAGCGCGGGGACCGCAGCGTCGTGCGGCTGGCGGACCGGGAATAGAGCCTGTCGGCTCGGACGATCGCCCGCCCCCTGTCGTCGGTGTCGGGCCTGTATGCCTACCTCGTCGCCCGGGGTGACACGCCGGTGCAGGTCAATCCGGTGCCACATGGCCTCTCCACCCGCCGTCAGGGCGGTCACAGACGGTGCCGCTGGTGCGGGTGCCGCGCACCCTGCCGAAGATCCTGCGGTCGGCCGAAGCGGACCGGCTGCTCGGAGCTTTGCGCACCGACCGGGACCGCGCCATGGTGCTGGCGATGCTGCTGGCGGGGCTGCGCCGCTGCGGGCATTGGACCTCCTGGGATCGGGTGAGGGTGACGCGCGGGCCTCAGGCGAATTCCGCGCGGTGCTCGTGAAGGAACTCGGCCACCGGGCGCGGGGGGCGGCCGGTGATCTGCTGGAAGGCGCTGGTCGTGTAGTCGTTCTCTCCGGCGAGGATCGCCCACTCGCGCGTGATGAGCAGCTCAGCGGTCCCCGCCGGTACCCCGGCGCCGGTGAGGCGCTCGAGGAACTGCCGTTCGGCCGCGACCCGGAAGGTGACGGGCTCGCCGAGTTCTGCCGAAAGCAGCTCGAGCGCCTCCGGCCACGACATGGGGACCGGTCCGGTCAGGTCGTGGTGCGCGCCCCAGAGCGCCGGGTCGGTGAGCACGCGCAGCCCGGCCTCGGCCGCGTCGCGATGGTCGATCAAGGCCATGCGGCCGCTGCCGGCCAGGCCGGTCCGGGTGCGCGAGGCGCGCACCTCGCGCGCCGCGGCGAGCAGCGACGCGGAGAAGATGGCGGGGCGGATCGTGGAGTACGGCACTGCGGTCGAGGAGGCGAACTGGTCGATGCAGTAGTGGGCTCGCTGGTGGTCAGCAAGGCGAGCCCGTCGAGTAGCAGGTCGAGGGGACGCGGAGCATCCGGCCTCGGAGGAAGCGGGGTCGGGACGGGAGCGTTGGGCAGGTCGAACAGTACTTGTCGTCTACCGGTGTGCACCGGCGACAGCGCGGGCCGCTTTCAGGATGTGGTCGGTAACCGCCTGCGGCTGGCGGCGCTCACGGCCGCGCTTCCCGCCATGACCAAGACCCTCACGGTCGAGGTCGCGCCCGTCCGCGTCAACCTGATCGCGGCGGGCTTTGTCGACACGCCGTTGTCGGCCTCGCTGCTCGGCGACCAGATCGGCCAGCGCCGCGAGCAGCTCCGTGTCACGCTGCCGATCGGCCGCGTCGTCGGCCCGGCCGACATCGCCGCACTGGCCGTCCACCTCATGACCAACACCGCGGTCACCGGCGCGACCTTCGACATCGACGGCGGCCAGCAGCTCGTCGAGGGATGAGCGTGGGCACGCGTGACGAAAGCAACGCTCAGCTCACCAGCAGCGACCGCGGTCAGGTGGACGTCACAGACACGAGGGTCGCCTCGTCTAAGGCCACCGCTCTAGGCGCAGAATGACCATTCGGAGCCATTAGCGCAGTGACTCAGTCCACTGGGGCCACCGACCAGATCGGGGACGGCATGACCACGGAGGAGCTTGTTCCGTGGCTGGCCGAGCACTGGGCGGAAATCCGGGAGGCTCTGGACGCGGGTACGTACCGGCCGTCGCCGGTCCGCCGGGTGGTGATCCCCAAGCCCGGGGGAGCCGGTGAGCGCTTGCTGGGGGTGCCCACCTGCCTGGACAGGCTGATTCAGCAGGCCATCGCGCAGGTACTCACGCCTGTCTTTGACCCGGGTTTCTCGGGGTCGTCGTTCGGGCCAGCATCGCCCGGGCACTACGGCACACCGCACGCAACCCAGCACGCGCGGTCCATCTCGTCATGAACACCGGAAAAATGACGACAACTTCGGCGCATTCAGACTGCAAAAGCCGCCAGCGTTCCTAACATCCACCGATCAAAGGCGCCGATGGCGCTATCAAGATTATCGATTCTGTGCCCAGCGTCGCTGCATAGAGCCACCCGGGCGCCTCGGAAGCATCGTGGCATGTACGCGGTTCCGCTGAACCGATGATCTGAGGCCGCCACCGCGGAACGCTCGCACCAATCTTATATAGCGAATCGGGCATCTAGGTGATGAAGTCTCCCCATGGTGCGAAACGTAATATAAGCACATAAATCGTCACAATAAACACACGATCCAGTCTGACGCGAGGGAAGGTATTCGGCTTAGATACAACCCAATCAGTTCACCTACACGCCATACTGGGTACACGGGCCAGCCAAAGGGCGAACGTACCGATCCGGGGGGAGACCATGATCGACGTACCGGCAGTGAACCACAAGTCTCGCCGTCGGGTGATAATCGGATGGGTTGCCTCCGACCACAAGCTACCGAGTTTAATCCGTCTGTCAGCAACATTCGGGTTCTCCTGGGCGCTTCTGCAAATTCTAAATAACTTTAAGATTAATGTAATCCCAAGCAATTGGAGAGGCTTCCTGGTATACGGGATCGCCTCATTAGTCGTCTTTCTGAGCATAGAACTGATAATACTCAATGTTACTCGGCCCCGGCCGTCTCTCGAACGGGCGGCCGCAAGTCCGGAAGAAGTATTCGCTGAAGGTCTTATAAGCTATGCCAGAAGCCTTGCCGCCGTAGGTCAGTATAAGGACTCGGCAATACTGGATCTCCGCAGCTGGTCAAGCCGCTTGCTACATCTTATGGGTGCGGTCCAGCAGCGAATTGAGCTTGGCCAGATCGCACTGACGGCAGCAGCTGCGCTGCAGGACAGACAGACGCAGGCTTCCATACTTATTGATGACCTCGGATGGTCAATCTATAAGGTGCATGACTCAGACACGGCGCTAGCCAACATCACCGAGGCAGTTCGCATTATCGATGAGGCACTCGCTGGCGACGCCCCAAATGCTAGCTATCTGTCATTGAAGGTAAAGGCACTACGACATATAGCTAATATCAAGGCGGACACTTCATCACTAGCCGATGCGAGAAGTTACTTCGCAAAGCCCAGAGAAATTGCTGACCAGCTTGAAGGCGCGGAGCGCGAACTTAACAACGCACAGATAGACCATTCAGAGGCAGAAGTATTGCTACGTCGCATTGACCGTGAAGTTGGCGCCACGGGACAGGTTGATCCCACAGGCAGCCTGGTAAAACTACTAAACGAGGCGATCACCTTCGCTGAAACCGCCGAATCGACATTTAACTCACTCGGAGATACTGAACGCGAAGCCAAAGCGCTAAAGGTAAAGGTGCAGCTCCTGGTACATGACACTAGAAAAGAGAAGTATCGGGAAGCAGCCACCCGGCTCTCTCGCCTGGAACGAGAGGTCGCGAGAGATCTACGATAAAGCGATAACATGCATACGATATAGCAAAGACAACCCACCATTGGAGGCTCCCAAAGTGGCGGAAATGATCGACATCTTCGATGGCAATCACACACTAATCGGTGCCTTCGAAAGAGTAGCCGCTCATCAGCTGGGCCTATGGCATCAGACATTTCATTGCTGGATCATTGGGAGCCAAGGAGGCCCACCATTCATGGTGCTGCAGCTGAGATCAACTTCCAAAAAGGACTATCCCAACATGCTAGACATAACGGCAGCCGGCCATCTCAAAAGTGGCGAACAGCCTCTAGATGGAATCCGTGAGATTCAGGAAGAACTCGGACTACATGTGGATTCCACTAGCCTCGTCAGTCTTGGAATCAAACATGATGTCATGGACGAGCCAAACGGCATACGCAACCGAGAGTTCTCACACGTATATCTACTGCGCGACGACCGGGAGCTGAAGGACTATCATCTCGACGAAGCCGAGGTATCAGGGCTCGTACAGGTCGATCTAGCCGATGGGATGCGACTTTTCGCCGGGCAGATTGAGAAAATTGATTGTCCGGCTCTTAGATTGGAGAACGGCAAGGAGTCATTCTTTACCCGAGAAGTCGGAGCCAAGGACCTAATTCCTCGTGTCGACCAATATTACCTGAAGATTTTTGCACTTGCCGATCTCTACCTAAAGGGCTATTCATACCTGAGTATATAGGAGGCGCATAGGCTGTCCCGCTCTAAATAGGATTCGGCAGGTGACCTGCGGTTCGTCGGAGCATCAAGCGGCTCGCGTGTACTCGTTGATCAGGCCGTTGAGGACGGATTTTCAGTGGATCCGTACGCTGCCGAGGTCGATAGCGGCGATGCGGCGAGGGTCGCGTTCGCTGTCGGGGACACGTTGGGCGATGACCTGGTGCGGCCGGGCCAACCGGATGTGCCAAGGTGCGGCGTATTGCCCTTGCTGCCGCCAGGGTCTATTTCGGGTCAGCATCGACAGATGCAGCAGCCGCATCGGCGCGGCGCGCGGCGTCGATGGGGCGGCCGGTGGTGATAGCACCGTACGAGGCCGGGGCGAACTCGATCGCGGCGTGGTCGCTGACAGCGAACTGCATGGCGATGACGTACCAGTAGGCCTGCAAGGTGGCGGTGAGCCGGGCGATTGCCGCTTGCGGGTCAGCGCGGATCGGCGCGGCGACCGTCTCGGGGCAGGCCGGGCACTCCGGCTAGCTCGGCGGCCACCCGCTCCGGAGTGGTGGCCCGCACTGACTCCAACTCTTGGGCGAAGTCCGGCAGCGGCGAGGTGGGAGGCGGGGTGAGGAAGTCGGCGGTATCGCCGCGCACCGGCACCAGCGCGAACAGCTCGGAAAGATCGAGGTGGGCGACCAGCGGCCGGGTGGCGCGCACGCGCCAGGTAGGCAGCCACGGCCAGCCGCAACTGATCAGCGACGGGCAGCAGGTGATCAGCGACGAGCAGCAGGCGATCGGACGGGACTGGGGCCACTCCGGTGAGGTTCGTCATGACCTGACACTGCGCCTGCTCCCCGCCGCCACGAAGCTCACGAAAACTTGCACCAGGCGCGGCATGAGCGGATGCAGTCGGGGCCGACGAAATGACCGCGTGAGCCTGACAACTCGTGTTTCCGAGTCAGGCGGCGATGCTGTCGCAGGTCCATGTGTCCAGGTTGATTTGATCAGGACGGTCCTGGCCTGGCCCGATGGCGGAAAATCGGGCGTGGAGGAGCTCTCGGCGGAGCCTGGCGAGCATGTCGGCAGCGGACGGGCTGGTCTTGGTGCGGTACCAAGGGCACAGCCGGCGCCGCAGGTCGATGTCGGCGGGGTCGTAGGCGAAGGCCGAGTACCACACGATCAGTAGTGACTGGATGAGGAACCCGAACGGGACGGTGCGCTCGACGGCCTTGCGGGTCCGGTTGCAGGCGTCCCCGACGCCCAGGATCTGTTTTCCTGTTGCGTTGGACGGCTCGATCGGCCACCGCCAGGAGTAGCGTTCGGCGATGGCGGCGGGATCAGCGCCGGTGTCCAGGCTGAACAGGCCCAGGTCGTATGCCTGGGCCGAGCCGGGATCGCGGACTAGCACGACGCGGCCGGGCGCGGTCTTGAAGCTGCCGTGCCACAGCGCCTCGACGGCTGTGATCTGCACGGCCGCGTCCTGCCCGTAGACGTTGATGACCGCCGCTTTCCAGTCCGCGGCCTGCGCGATCTGGGCGCAGGTGCCCAGCCGGTCTCCCTTGACCCGCGGCCGGCCGCGCTTGCCGGTGCGCGGCGGCTTCGGCCCGTACAGCACCGCGTTGGCCGGCCGCCTGGTCGTCCAGGTGGCCTCCGTCATGGCCAGGGATTCTCCGTGGAAGGCGGCATCCCCGGTCCCGTGCAGCATGCGGCCGGGAAACGCGGCGGCCAGGATCCGCATCATCTCGGCGGCCAGCTCGACCTGGGAGGCGGTGCCCTTGCCGCGCCACAGCCGGAACAGCACCGGCAGCGCCACCGGGGAGGAGCAGAACCGCAGCCGGCACACGATCGCCGCGGCCACCCAGGTGTTCCCGAACGCGATCTTCTTCCCGCCCTGCGCGGACCCGTCATAGGCCCACCGGGCAGCGAACACCTTCCGGCCCCACCGCTGAAAGAACGTCCCGTCCACCGCGACCACCAGCGGCTCGCCCTCGGCGATCAGGTATTTCACGATCAGCCGAGCTGTCGCCAGGCCCAGCTCGTCAATGTCCCACACCGCGGCGGCAAAGAACCAGCATGCCCGCCGCCACTTCCCGGCGATCCCGCCGGCCGCGGCCAGCGCCACCACCGTGCTGCGGTCGGCTAGGATCATCCCGCACGCCAGCGCCACGAACAGCCGGTACGTCGATCCGCGGCGGAACACCGGGCGCAGCTCTTCCAGCAGGTCCTGCCAGGTCGAGGGCATGGGTAGGCTCGCAGGCGGCAGCATCGGCGGACACTCCGGTCATCGGTGGTGTGATAGCACCGCCGATGCTGTCCTATCAGCTCATAACCGGCAAATCACGCCCACGCAGCCGTCTCGGCCCCGCCAGTTACTCCGGTCGCATCCCCTACCGGCGCTCAGCCGCCTCACCAAGAAACTCGGAAACACGAGTGACAACCCAAGAGAGTTATCGCGGACCTTGTTGTTCTGACGTGTTACCGTTCAGCTTAATGTCATTGAGGCAGCCAGCCGCTGTCACCTGATCCGCAATGTGGCAGTTGCTTCAGGGCCGGGCGGAAGATACTACCAGCCTGGCAGAGGGGATACCGGCGCTGCCCGGCGTCTTTCGCATACGGGGGCATGGATTCATGCGGCATAAAATAGTACGACTCGCGGTAGCTTCGGCGGTCGGCGCGATGGCGACTGCAAGTCTCGGGGCCACCGGACTGGCGCAGGCGGCGACCGTGGCGCACGTGCCCTGCAGCGCCGGCAAGCTAGCTGCGGCGATGACGAGCGCTAGCAGCGGCGAGACACTGAGCCTGGCCCGTGGCTGCGGCTACGTCCTGGAGCAAGCCCTGCCTGTCCCCACCGGCACGCTCGATATAGCAGGTAACGGAGCCACCCTGGTGCGCAGCTACGCCCCGGGCACAGCGAGGTTCGACATCTTGACGGTGGAATCCGGCAACCTGACGGTCAGCACACTGAGGTTTTCTCAGCGACTTTCACGTGATCATCTTGTGCTCGAATAGCATCAGGACCAGCGCCGCCCGGGCGATCTGGCCTATCTTGCCGGGGCTGGCGGTGACGTGCTGGAGGGTTTGCCAGCGCTGGGTCAGCAGCGCGAAGCCGCGCTCGCCGAGGCAGCGCGCTGACCGCAGCAGCGCATTCCGGGTCCGGGTATTGATGTCTAGCTCTTTGACCCCGGCGGGTTTCTTCACCGGGACGTGGACGCCGTGACCTGCGCCTTCATAGCCGGGATCAGCGAGGGCAGGCATCGCGTCCAGGAACGGCCGCAGCACCGCCGGCACATTCTCCCGGGCCGCAGCCAGATCATGGACCCTGCCCGGCAGCACGTCAGAAACCCACATCGGGATGCCCGCGGGATAGAACAGGGCCTGGATATTGCCGCCGAAGTCATGCGTCTTCCCCGCGTACCACAGGTCGATGACCTTGCCCTTGCGGCTGAGGGTTTCTCGTGGCACCGGTCGGTGTCCACGATCTTGCCGTCCAGGATCACGTACGGTGTCCCGGCGGCCACGGCGCGCTCCAGCGTCTCGCGCAGCCCCGGCGCCCGGGCCGCGAGAACGCCGATGACCTCGTCCAGGTACCGGTAGGCCGTGGACTGCGCCAGGCCGAAGCCGCCGCCCAGGCGCGGGATGCTGCCCTGGTCGCGGAACCAGGCCAGCGCGAACAGCGCCTGCCGGTAACAGCCCAGCTTGCGGGTGCCTTTCCGGGTGCCGATCTCGCGGCGGTGCTCTGCCAGCAGCCCGGACACGAACACGATCAGTTCTCTGCGGACATCGAGCATGACACGATAGCAGACCACGCGGAGCCTCTCCCGGTAGCGGATGATCTTCGGCGAGACCTCTTCTCCCGGGGGCTCCGCGCCTGTCAGCGGATCTTCGCATATGTCCGCGTGTCTGCCTCGATGCTGCCGTTACGACCTGACTGTCGGGTTTACCCTTGCTGGGAAAACCTCACTGAATTTCCGGAACGGCACCGGCGCGATCTATGCGGCCAGCGACGGCCAGCTCACTGTCAACGGCGGCACCTTCACCGGGAACTCCGGCGCCATCGACAGTGACAACGTTGACTACTCGCCGCAGATCAGCAACGCCACCTTCATCCGAAATGAAGGGGCCATCTCGAATTACAGCATCGGCAGCAGCATGAGCGTGTCCCAATGCACCTTCATCGCGAACAAAGACGGCGCAATATCTGAATATGGCTGGGGCGGGAGCATAGGCGGCTCCACATTCCGAGGGAACACCGGCGGCGCCATCTGGCTCGACGAAAATTACCCCGAGTACCTGGGCGGGCACATCTTCGTACGCAACAGCACCACCGGCGACGGCGGCGCCATCTACAACGACGGCCGCCAGGGAAACGCCGTGCTCCTGTCCGACAGCAAACTCTACGACAATCACGCCGACGGCCGCGGCGGCGGCCTCTACACCGACGGCGGCCCCATCTCATCCGTGACCGGCACTGACATGGAGGGGAACAGCGCAGCTGACGGCGGCGGCATCGAGAACGCCTCGTCCGGGGACCTCGTCATCAGCGGCAGCACCATCTCCGGCAACTGCGCCACCGCCAACGGCGGCGGCATCGACAGCGAAGGCTATTTCGGCAGCCTGTCCGTTACCGCCAGCATCATCTCCGTCAACCACGCCGGAGCGTCCGGCGGTGGGATCTACAACCAAGGTCAAGTCGACATGACCGGCACGCGGGTCCTGCGCAACACTGCCGCCCGCGCAGGAGGCGGCATCTACGACGACACCGGCGCCACCGTCACGCTGGCCGGCTCATCGGTAACCCGCAACCAGCCCGACAACTGCGAGCCCCTCGGCTCCATCCTGGGCTGCGGCTGACCTGCGGCCCTCCGTCACAGCGGCCCGTCCGAACGCACCCGGCAAAGGCCGGTTCGTTAGCGACCAGTCCGGCGGAACCCTAGCCGCCGAACTCTCCCAAGGCGGCAGATGCGGATGCTGCGACACGATGTCGCACGTTATGAGTAGGTTCGTCGATTGGAGGTTCGGCATGATGCCGAGGACGTGACTTCGGGTTTGTGTTCCAGACCTGTCCCCGCCCTGACGTGCGTGGCTGGTAACGGCCGGGTGCGAAGCTCAGGGGAAAGCCCAAGGGCGCCTGTTCCGACCGGGCGTCACAGGCGAGGGGAAGGCCGGAAGGGTGAATGACCCTGAATCCTTGTTGATGCCTCGTCAATCTGACATCCCGGGTCGGCAGTCAGTACCGGGGTGGCAGGGGCCAGCAGTTGCAAGGCGGCAGACGGCGACCACGGACGTCCCGATGGTCGCAGGAACACCGTCGCCCCCGGGGTAAAGAGGACATTGCGACACGAGGTCGCACGTGGTGAGTGAGCTAGTCGAGGAGGTCTGGCTGATGCCGGAGACATAGCTACAGGTCGTGCTCGGCCTGTCCCCGCCGTGACGTGCGTGGCCGGTTCCTGACCGGTCGGGTGCGGAGCTCACGGAAAAGCCCAAGAGCCGCCGTTCCAGCCAGGGTGGCCACAGGCCAGGGGAAAGACCGGTATAGGGCGACTACCAGGAAACTCTTGCTGATGCCTCGTCATGTACGCACTCCGGGCTGGGTTGTGTCGCCGGGGTGGCAGGGACTAGCCGCAGAGGGGCGGCAGGCGGCGGCCGCGGATGTCCCGACGGCCGGTGAGCACCCGCTGTTCCCGGGGTAGAGAGAGCGCCCGGCCCGGTCTGGGTCTCATGCGTGCGGAACGTGTAAACCTCGTCAGGGTCCGCCGTGCAGGCGCGGGTATGCGCAGGCGGGGCGGTAGGCCGACTGTAAGGGGGGCGGAAGTCCCTGGCGGGACAGGGTGCCCAGGAAGCGAATGCCGGCGGCTGAAAGGCAGCAGGAAAGCGAGTGCCGCAGGGCCGGGTCTCCTCCCGGACGGTGCTCGTATAACTGGCCGGATAGCGAGCTTGATGCTCGGGCCTGCGAGGGCGCTGACGTGGGCAGGTGAGCCTTTGAGGCGAAGCGAGCGTAAATGCCGGTACTGATGGGCACGTTGGACACCTCGGTGAACGGACCTGAGGGCCTGCCCTCATTCGACGGTGACGCCTGGGATTGTGTGGACTGGCGGCGCCAGGAGGAGCAGGTACGGCGGCTGCGCGGGCGGATCTTCAAGGCGGTGCAGGAGGGTGACTGGCCTACGGCCAGGAACCTGCAGAAGCTCATGCTGCGGAGCTGGGCCAATACGCTGGTGAGCGTGCGGCAGGTGACGCAGCGCAACACGGGCCGCAGGACTGCGGGAATCGACGGGCTGGTCGCGCTGACCAGCCAGGCGCGGGCCGAGATGGCGGTGCGCGTGCACGCCAGCATCGGCTTGCATCAGCCTTCCCCGGTCCGGCGGGTGTATGTACCGAAGGTTCGTGATAAGGCTAAAATGCGGCCGCTCGGAATTCCGGTTATTGCGGATCGGTGTCATCAGGCACGGGTGCGTAATGCGCTGGAGCCCGAGTGGGAGGCCCGGTTCGAGCCCCGATCGTATGGGTTCCGGCCGGGCCGCGGCTGCCACGACGCGATAGAGTCCTTGTTTAACGCCCTGCGCGGTAAATCTAAGCGGGTGTGGATTCTTGATGCTGACCTGGCGGGCGCATTCGACAAGATCAGCCACGAGCACCTGCTGGAAAAGCTCGGCGGTTTCCCCGCGAGGGAGATGATAGCCGGGTGGCTGAAGGCAGGGGTTTTCGAGGCCGGGAAAGGGTTCGCGCCGACCGGGGAGGGAACTCCCCAGGGCGGCATTATTTCTCCCTTGCTGCTGAATATCGCATTGCACGGGCTGGAGGAGGCCGCGGGCGTCCGCTACCATGTCGGCACCTATGCCGGCAGGGTGAGGGACGGCTGCCCGGCGCTCACGAGGTACGCCGATGACCTGCTCGTGTGCTGCCACTCCAGGCAGCAGGCCGAGCAGGCCAGGGCGCGGCTGGCCGAGTGGCTGGAGCCGAGAGGGCTGGCGTTCAATGACGTCAAGACCCGGATCGTCCCCCTCTCTGATGGGTTCGATTTTCTCGGATTTAATCTCCGCCGCTACCCCAACGGCAAGCTGCTCATCAAACCGGGCGCTACGGCCATCAAGAGGTTCCGAGAAAGGCTGGCCAAGGAGTTCCGTGCACTCCGCGGGTCCAACGTCGCAGCGGTACTGGCGAAGATCGTCCCGATTGTACGGGGCTGGGTCGCCTACTACCAGACGGTGGTATCGTCCAGGGTGTTCGCTGCCCTGACCGACTACCTGTGGAGGCTCACTTATAAGTGGGCGTGCCGGAGCCACCGGAATAAGCCGAAACACTGGATCGTCGGCCGGTACTTCGGGAAGTTCAATAAGTTCAGGAACGACCGGTGGGTATTCGGCGACCGGGACACCGGCGCCTATCTGCCGAAACCGGCCTGGACCGAAATCGTGCGGCACACCCTGGTCAAAGGCGGGGCATCACCCGATGACCCGAACCTGGCCGGGTACTGGGCGCAGCGTCGCCAGAAGATAAAACCCCCGCTAGATTCCTACACCGTGCGCCTGCTGTCTCGGCAGGACGGGCGGTGCAGCCTATGCGGGGAGAACCTGCTGACCCCTGACCAGCCTCCCCAGTCCCCCCAGGGCTGGGAACACTGGTTCCTGTGGGTCACCAGGCAGGCGATCACGGCGGACTACCTGGTCCACCACGACACGCCCAGCGCCGCGCGTAGCAAGCGAACACACCTCGTGCACGCCACCTGCCACCGGAGCAAGCATCCGCTCCGGCTGGCGGGAAACACCGTGCTGCAGCAGAAGACCTGAGCCGCCCTGGTGGCTTGCTTGGGCCGTGTGCCGCGATGAGTGGCATGCGCGGTCCTGAGGGGGCCCCGGTGCAGCAATGCACCGGGGCTACCCGGCCCCGGCCCGGCCGCATCTCATGCGCGCGGAACGTGGAAACCCCGTCAGGGTCCGGTAGCGCCGCCTGGGCGCGGCCGGCAAGCCGACCGTAAGGAAAGCCGGATTCCCTGGCGGGAACAGGACGCCCAAAAAGCGAATGCCGGCGGCCGAAAGGCAGCGGGAAAGCGGGAGCGTTTGCACCGGTCCTCCCCCCGCCCTGTTCCGCTCCCATGATCGCGGTATACGCAACTGCGGGTGCGAGGCTGAGCGACTGGATCTCGCTGGCGGCTGGCGCCTGGGGCCGCGCGACGCGGTCGATGACGCGGTCGAGGCCACGGGAAAAGGCGCGAAGCGCAAGGCGGCAAGCTTCCGCCGCACGTGATGGTGTATTTCGCGATGGCGCTGGCGCTTTTCGCCGAGGAGGACTACGAGGAAACCTGGCCCGGCTGTCGGAGACCCTCGCGGACTGGGGCTGCTGGGATCCCGCGCAGGCACGGTGACGACGGGCGGGCTCACGCAGGCCGGGCGGCACGGCGGCGAACCGGTGAAAGAGGTGTTCACGCAGGTCGCGGTGCCGGTCGCGACCAAGGACGCCGAAAGCGCATTCCTGGGGCCGTGGCGGAAGATGACATGGACGGGCTGGAATGGGACATCCCGGCCACGGAGGTGAACATCGCCGCGTTCCAGTTGCCCGGCACTGCTGGCGCTGCCTGGCGGCGTTCCCCTGGCCAGGGCAGTGACGGTCGGCGAGTGCGCGTCGCACGCGGCGGTGCTGGCGGCGATCGGCCCGTGCGTGTCCAAGGGCAGCGGCGAGCAGTCCCTGGCCCGCACGCTGTACCCGCGGCTGCGGGAAGCTGGCTGCTCATCGCCGACCGGAACTTCTATAACTGGCAGGACTGGTGCACCGCGGCTGACGCCGGGGCGGCGCTGCTGTGGCGGTCAGTCCGACCTGCGGCTGGACCCGCTGGTGCTCTACCCGGACGGCTGCTACCGGTCGGTGCTCGTAAACCCGAAGGTCAAGGGCAAGGCACGGGACAACATCCTCGATTCCGCCCGCGGCGGGAAGGACCTGGACCCGGAGAAAGCCCGGTACGTGCGGGTCGTCGAGTACGAGGTCCCCGACCGCGAGGGCGACGGGAAAGACGAGATCATCGCCCTGATCACCACCATCACCGGGTTCACGGATGCGCCCGCCGCCGTCCTCGCCCGCTGCTGCGCGGCGGTGGGAGCACGAGACCGGAAACCGGCAAGTTAAGACCTACCTGCGCAGCCCGGGGAAGATACTGCGCTCGGAGTCGCCGGAGATGGTGCGGCAGGAGATCTGGGGCTACCTGCTCACCCACTACGCGATCAGCGCCCTGATCTGCACAGCCGCCACCGCAGTGCATCGACCCGGACCGGGTCGAGTTCAAGCGGACCGTCCGCATCATCCGCCGCCGGGCCGCTGACCCGGCTTTTCCCCCTGACCAGCGCCAGCGCGTCCTCGAACGCGTCATGGCCAGCATACGGACCCGAAGCACCTGAACAAACGGCGCGAGCGCAGCTACCCCCGCGTCGTCAAACGCGCCCGCCACAACCACTACCCCGTCAAGAAACCCGGCCAGCACGGCACCCGCCACGACGCCCCGCCCGCCATCGAGCGCCAACCCCGTCCTCACCAGGGCAAAGACCAGCACCGCAGAAGCCGGGTGCTCGTCGTATAACCGGCCGGATACCGGGCCTGGTGCCCGGCTGCGAAAGCAGGCTGACGTGAGGCGGGTGAGCCTTTGCAGACGAAGCACCGGAAACGCCGGAACCGAGGGGCAAGTTAGACGCCATGACGGTGAACGGAACCGAGGACGTGACCTTGGAGTGGGACGCCATCAACTGGCGGCTGCACGAGGACAACGTAGGGCGGCTACGGCGCAGGATCTTCAAGGCGGTCAAGGATGAGGATCTGGCGAAAGTCAGGTCCTTGCAGAAGATGATGCTGCGGTCCTGGTCGAACACGCTGGTCAGCGTGCGGCAGGTCACGCAGCGCAACACCGGCCGCAAGACGGCGGGGATCGACGGTGAGGTCGTTTTGACCGCACCGGCCAGGATGGCGCTGGCGGTGCGGGTGCACCGCAGCGTCCGTACCTGGGATCCGCTGCCGGTCAAGCGGGTGTACGTACCGAAGGCTAACGCGAAGCTCCGCCCGCTCGGCATTCCCGTGATCATGGACCGGTGTCACCAGAACCGGGCCAAGAACGCGCTGGAGCCGGAGTGGGAGGCCCGGTTCGAGGCCCGCTCGTACGGGTTCCGGCCGGGCCGCAGCTGCCAGGACGCGATCGAGGCGATCTACGACACGTGTAAAGGCCGTGGGGCCGCGCGGGTGTGGACGCTGGATGCGGATCTGGCCGCGGCGTTCGACAAGCTTGATCATTCTCACCTGATGTCGTCGATCGGGTTGTTCCCCGGCCGGGGGATGATCCGGGCCTGGCTGACGGCGGGGGTGTTTGAGCCGGGTAAGGGGTTCGCGCCCACCGAGGAGGGCAGTCCGCAAGGCGGTTTATGTTCAGCTGCACATAAGCCCCCTTATGAACAGTGCCGGGTTATGCGCAGCGCTGGCC
>CAVZKE010000031.1:0-110846 GCA_963775745.1 uncultured Actinomycetota bacterium | reverse complement strand
CGTCGGGTCGAATCCGGCGTAGCACGTGAGCTGCCCGCCGTCCAGGGCCCTGCGCAAGTCGTCGAGATCGGTCGAGACCGCGATCAGGCCACGCCAGCTCAGCTCGTCAATGATGTCACTCACCGGTGCATCGTCCCATCATCGCCGGCCGCACCGGAAACCGGTTTCGCCCGGGCGCGCCGCGGCGCGCTGGCCCGGTAGGGCGAGACGGTCCGCTCCCCCGTCACCCAGAACCGCCAGGCGATCTCCGCTGCCCGGCTCACCCCGACCCGCGGGCCGCAGCTGATGGCCGGCCCGGCCGGGGGACCGGCCCGCCGCCGCAGCGGCCCGGCCGGGCCGACCGGCCGTACGCCGTACCCGGCCCGGCCCGGGGCACCGGGCCGTCACCCGCGGCGCCGGCCGAGGCCAGACCTGCAACGGCGAGGCCGGATCGCAGACGTCGGCGCCGTCGAGCGCCCGGTCGATGCCCAGGGCCTGGCAGAGCCGGGCCGGTCCGCGCGCCAGATCGATCTCCCTGACGGCGCCGCGGCGGACGGCAGCCTGACAGCCGGCGGCGCGGACCGGCCGGAGAGGCGACGCCGAGCGCCCCAGCGCCGGGCGGCGGCCAGCTCGGCACCCTCGATCACCCGGCCGGCCCGGAGCAGGACCGCGGACGCGTTCCCGGCCGGCTGGCAGACCAGGTTCACGCAGAAGTGCATGCCGTAGGTGAAGTAGACGTAGGCATGACCGGGCGGCCCGAACATCACCGCGTTGCGGGCCGTCCGGCCGCGGAACGCGTGCGAGGCCGGATCGCTCTCCCCCGCGTACGCCTCCACCTCGACGATCTGCACCGCGACCGGGCCGTCGGCGCTCTGGCGCCAGAGCACGCAGCCCAGCAGGCCGGGAGCCACCTCCGGGGCGGGCCTGGCCAAGAACTCCCTGGGCAGCAGCGCCCCGGAAGAAACTGCCCCGCGAGCCACTGCCCCGGGAGGGCTGCCCCGGTAGCCGTGACCCGCGGGCCACTGCTCGGGCAACCACGGGGACCCGGTTCCGGTCAGCGCGAGGCCCACGCGGCGTCCTGCTCGACGCGGGATCGCAGCGCCGCCAGCTGCTCGGTGACCCGGGCCGGGGCGGTGCCGCCGAATCCGGAACGCGCCGCCAGCGCACCCGGCACCGTGAGCACCTCCCGCACGTCCGGCGTCAGATGCCCGGACACCTTGGCCAGGTCGGCGTCGCTCACCTCGGCCAGCTCGCAGTCGTTGACCTGGCACCAGACGACCAGGTGCCCCACCACCTCATGCGCCTCGCGGAACGGGACCCCGCGCCGGACCAGCAGTTCGGCCAGGTCGGTGGCGAGTGCGTGGCCGGCGGCAGCACTCGTGGGCCATCCGTTCCGCATGAAATCGCAAGGTCGCGACCAGGCCGGCCATGGCGGGCAGGACCAGCAGCAGCGTGTCCACCGCGTCGAAGACCGGCTCCTTGTCCTCCTGCAGGTCGCGGTTGTAGGTCAGCGGCAGGCCCTTGAGCGTGGTCAGCAGCCCGGTCAGGCCGCCGATCAGCCGCCCGGCCTTGCCGCGGGCCAGCTCGGCGACGTCCGGGTTCTTCTTCTGCGGCATGATCGAGGATCCGGTCGCGTAGGCGTCGTCGATCTCCGCCCAGCCGAACTCGTGCGAGGACCACAGCACGATCTCCTCGCCCAGCCGGGACAGGTGCACGCCGAGCAGCGCGGCGGCGAAGCAGAACTCCGCCGCGAAGTCCCGGTCGCTGACCGCGTCCATCGAGTTGGCCGCGGCGCAGTCGAAGCCAAGCTCGGCGGCGACCGCCTCCGGGTCCAGCGGCAGCGACGAGCCGGCCAGCGCACCGGACCCGAGCGGGCAGACGGCGGCGCGCTTGTCCCAGTCCCGCAGCCGCCCGGCGTCCCTGGCGAACGCCTGCACGTGCGCGAGCAGCTGATGGGCCAGCAGCACCGGCTGGGCGTGCTGCAGGTGGGTCAGCCCGGGCGCCGGCGTGTCCAGGTGCCGCTCCGCCTGGCCCATCAGCGCGGCCTGCAGCTCGGCCAGCCTGGACACGATGAGCCGGGCGTGATCACGCAGGTACAGCCGCAGGTCGGTGGCGACCTGGTCGTTGCGGCTGCGGCCGGCCCGCAGCCGCCCGCCGAGCGTGCCGGCCCGTTCGAGCAGCCCCCGCTCCAGCGCGGTGTGCACGTCCTCGTCGGTCACCGCGGGCCGGAACCTGCCGGTCCGGCAGGCCTGGGCCGAGGTCGTCGAGCGCCGCGAGCAGCCGGGCCAGCTCGGCGTCGTCGAGCAGCCCTGCCTTGTTCAGCACGCGCGCGTGCGCGCCGGAGGCCAGCAGGTCGTAGGGCGCCAGCCGCCAGTCGAACTGGACGCTGACCGACAGCCTGGCCAGTGCCTCCGCGGGACCCGACTCGAACCGGCCGCCCCACAGCCGGACCGGCGGCGCAGTTTCGTCGTCTGCCACAGCGCTCCTCTCTAGTCCATGATCATGGTTGTTCGGCGGGGTGCGAGCACCCCCGGTCAACCACGATCAAGGAGAAAGGCTAGCGCTACGCGGGGGTGCGGCCGACCGCTCGACCGCGCCTCCGGTCCCGGTCCGCCGCGATCTTGCTGGGCAGCCCCCACAGCTCCACGAAGCCCTTGGCCAGCCGCTGATCGAATTTGTCGCCGGTGTCGTAGGTGGCCAGCCCGTAGTCGTAGAGCGCGGCCGGGCTGCGCCGCCCGGTGACCACCGCCCGGCCGCCCTGCAGCCGGACCCTGACCTCGCCGGTAACGTGCCGCGACGCCTCGGCCATGAACGCGTCGAGCGCCCGCTTCAGCGGCGAGAACCACAGCCCGTCGTAGACCAGCTCGGTCCAGCGCTGCTCGGCCTGGCGCTTGAACCTGGCCAGGTCCCGCTCCATGCACACGCTCTCGAGTTCCTGATGCGCGGTGATCAGGGTGATCGCACCGGGCGCCTCGTAGATCTCCCGGCTCTTGATCCCGACCAGCCGGTCCTCGACCATGTCGATCCGGCCCACGCCGTGCGCTCCGGCGCGCGCGTTCAGCTCGGTGATGATCTGCAGCGGGGTCAGCGGCCTGGAGTCGAGCGAGACCGGCAGGCCCTCGGTGAACCCGATCACCACGTCGTCAGGTTCGCGGCGGCAGCCCCGGGGTCCTCGGTGTACCCGTAGACATCGTCGTGCGGCGCCTCCCAGATGTCCTCCAGGTGCCCCGTCTCGCAGCTGCGGCCCCACAGGTTCTGGTCGATCGAGTACGGCGACCTGGACGTCACGTCGATCGGCAGGCCCTTCTCGGCCGCGAACGCGATCGCCTTGTCCCTGGTCATCCCCGAGTCCCGGACCGGCGCCAGCACCGCGACCTCCGGCGCCAGGCTGGCCAGGCCCACCTCGAAACGCACCTGGTCGTTGCCCTTGCCCGTGCAGCCATGCGCGACCAGGCCGGCGCCCTGCTCGCGGGCCACCCGGGCCAGGTGGGCGACGATCAGCGGCCGGGACAGCGCCGACACCAGCGGATACCGGTCCATGTAGAGCGCCGTTGGCCTGCAGCGCGGGCAGGCAGTAGCCGGCGGCGAACTCATCCCGCACGTCGACCACCTCCGCGGCGGCAGCGCCGCAGTCCAGCGCGCGCTTGCGGATGACGTCCAGGTCCTCGCCGCCCTGGCCGACGTCGATGGCCAGGGCGATGACCTCCGCGCCGGTCTGCTCGGCGATCCAGCCGATCGCCACCGACGTGTCCAGACCGCCTGAGTAGGCGAGTACCACGCGCTGCGTCATGATTTCCTCCGTAGGGGGATGCCAGTGTCACGTTTGGGCTCGGGCGCCGGGGCGGCGGCCCGGCTGCCGCGCCGCTCCGCCAGGGCGAGCAGGGCGCGGGCCAGGTCGTCGCCGCCTGCCGGGTCCCGCGAGATGACCAGGACGGTGTCGTCCCCTGCCACGGTGCCGAGCACGGCGGGCAGGTTCGCGTGGTCGAGCACCGAGGCCAGGAACTGCGCCGCGCCCGCTGGCGTGCGCAGCACGACCAGGTTGGCGCTGGCCTCGGCGGCCAGCAGCAGCTCGGCTGCCACCCGCGCCAGCGGGCCGGCCCCGTCGCCGTTGGCCAGCCCGTCACCGGGCCCGGGACCGTCGCCGGGCCCGGGCTGGCTGGCCTGCCGCCGGTCCCGCCGTTCGCGCCGTCGGGCAGCCCGCCCGGCCGCGATCCCGGGCCGCCCGGCTCGCCGGGCAGCGCGTACACCAGCATGCCGCCGGCCCCGCGCAGCCGCACCGCCCCGAGCTCCTCCAGGTCACGCGAGAGGGTGGCCTGGGTGACCCGCGCGCCGCGCTGGGCCAGCCGGTCGGCGAGTTCCTCCTGGGAGCGGACCGGCGGGTCGGCGTGCGACAAGATCGCGGCGATCTGCGCGTGCCGCGCCGCCTTGGTCATCGGGCTGACCGCCGCCATCAGGCCTCCTGCAGCGCGTGCGAGCTGACGCCGTCGAGGATGGCGGGCAGCGCGCCGGTGAACTCGGCCGCCTGGGCCGCGGACAGGATCAGCGGCGGGGCCAGCCTGATGGCGTCCGGCTGCACCGCGTTCACGAGGTACCCGGCGTCCCGGCAGGCCGCTTCGACGGCCGGCCGCGGCGGGCGCGGTCAGCGCGATAGCCAGCCAGAGCCCGCGGCCGCGCACGCCGGCCACCAGCGGGTGCCCGGCCGCGCGTGATTCCGGCCGCCAGCTGGCCGCCGACCCGCTCCGCCTGGGCCAGCAGCCCGTCCCGCTCGATCGTGTCCAGCACCGCCAGGGCCGCGGCGCAGGCCACCGGGTTCCCGCCGAACGTGCTGCCGTGGTCGCCCCGGCCCAGCACGGTGCCGCACTCGCCGAGCCCGATGCAGGCGCCGATCGGCAGCCCGCCGCCGAGCCCCTTGGCCAGCGTGACGACGTCGGGCGTGATGCCCTCGGCCTGGTGGGCGAACCAGGCCCCGGTCCGCCCGATGCCGCTCTGGATCTCATCGACGACCAGCAGCGCGCCCGCCGCGTCGCAGGCCTCGCGGGCGGCGCGCAGGTAGCCGGGCGGCGCAGGCACCACGCCGGCCTCGCCCTGGCACGGCTCCAGGAACACCGCGGCGCAATCGGCGCCGACGGCCGATCGCAGGGCGCCGGGGTCCCCGAAGGGGACGAACCGAACGTCAAGACCGAAGGGACCGAACGGTTTCCTGATCGAGTCCTTGCCGGTAATGGCGAGCGCTCCCATGGTCCGTCCATGGAACCCGCCGTCAGCGGCCACGATCACCGGGCGGGAGCTGCCCTGGCGGCGCCGGACCAGCTTGATGGCGGCCTCGTTGGCCTCGGCGCCGGAATTGGCGAAGAACACCCGCCCGCCCGCCGGGCCGCCCGCGGTGACCGCCCGCGGGCTGCCGTCGCCGAGCAGCCCGAGCAGCCGCTCGGCCAGGACGATCTCGCCTTCGTGCAGGGCCAGGTTCGAGGTGTGCGCGATGCTCCCGATCTGACGGGTGACCGCCTCGACGATGGCCGGGTGGGCGTGCCCGAGCGCGCTCACCGCGATGCCGGCCAGCAGGTCGGTGTACTCGCGGCCGTCGGCGTCCCACACCCGGCAGCCCTCGCCCCGGACCAGCGCGACCGGCGGGACGCCGTAGTTGGGCATCAGCGCCGCCGCGTACCTGGCCTGAAGCTGCTCGGTGCTGCTCATGCCGTGCTCCTCATTCCGCTGCTCCGCACTCCGCTGCTCCGCATTCCGCCGCGTCGGCGTCGATCCGCCGCGCCGACCCGCCGGGCCTCCGCCAGCCTCATCGGGCAGCACCATGGTGCCGATCCCCGAGTCGGTGAAGATCTCCAGCAGGACGGCGTGCGGCAGCCGTCCGTCCAGCACGTGCGCCCGCGGCACGCCGCCGCGCACCGCGGCCACGCAGGCCTCCATCTTCGGGATCATGCCCTCGCTGAGCCCGGGCAGCATGGCGGCCAGCGCCGACACGCTGAGCGTGCTGATCACCTGGGCGGCGGCGGGGCCGCCGCCGGAGTCCCGCCATCGTCCCGCCGCCGACCGCGGGCGGCCAGTCCGCGTACAGCCCGGCCACGTCGGTGAGCAGGATCAGCTTCGCCGCGCCGAGCGCGACCGCGATGGCGCCGGCCGCGGTGTCGGCGTTGACGTTGTAGATCTCGCCGGCCGAGCCGCGGGCCACGCTGGAGATGACCGGGATCCGGCCATCGGCGATCAGCGCGCGGACCGCGCCGGGATCGACCGCCTCGATCCGGCCGACCTGGCCGAGATCGACGGCCTCGCCATCCACGGTGGCCTGCGCCCGGGCCGCGGTGAGCAGGTTGGCGTCCTCCCCGGACATTCCCATGGCAAACGGCCCGTGCCGGTTGATCAGGCCGACCAGGTCCCGGTTCACCGAGCCGGTGAGGACCATCCGGACCACGTCCATGGTCTCCTGCGTGGTCACCCGCAGCCCGGCCCGGAACGTGCTCGGCACGCCCAGCCGGTCCAGATGCAGGTCGATCTGCGGGCCGCCGCCGTGCACGATGACCGGGCGCAGCCCCGCATACCGCAGGAACACCACGTCCTGGGCGAAGGCGAAGCACAGGTCGGGGTCGGCCATGGCGTGCCCGCCGAACTTGATCACCACGGTCTTGCCGTGCAGCCGTTCCAGCCAGGGCAGCGCCTCGATCAAGGTGGCCGCCTTGGCCATCGCGTGCCGCGGACGGATCCGCCGCCGGAGTCCATCCGGCGCCGCCGCGCTCGCTGCCCGTCATCGCCGTCACGTCGAGTACGCCGAGTTCTCGTAGACGTACTCGGCAGTCAGGTCGGTGGTCAGGATCGTGGCGGCGTGCGGTCCCGCGGCCAGGTCGACGGTGATGCGTCACGTCCCGCGGCCGCAGGTCCACCAGTGACCTGTCCTGCGCGGCCGCGCCCTCGCGGCACACCCACACCCCGTTGATGGCCACGCTCAGCTGGTCCGGCTCGAACACCGCGCCGGTGGTACCCACGGCCGCCAGCACCCGGCCCCAGTTCGGATCCTCGCCAGCGATGGCGCACTTGAGCAGGTTGCAGCGGGCCACCGCGCGCCCGGCCGTCACCGCGTCGTCCACGGTCGCGGCGCCGGTCACCTCGATGGCGATCGTCTTGCTGGCGCCTTCCGCGTCCTGCTGCATCTGCCTGGCCAGGTCGGCGCAGGCCGCGGTCAGCAGCCTGGCGAAGTCGCCGGGATCGGGCTGGACCGCGGCTGCGCCGCTGGCCAGCAGCAGCACGGTGTCGTTGGTCGACATGCAGCCGTCGGTGTCCAGCCGGTCGAAGGTGGTGCTGCACCGCCTCCCGCAACGCGGCGTCCAGCTGCGCGGCGCTCAGATCGGCGTCGGTGGTGAGCACGACCAGCATGGTGGCCAGCGCCGGCGCCAGCATGGCCGCGCCCTTGGCCATGCCGCCCACCGTGTAGCCGGGCCCGGCCACGCAGCACGTCTTCGGGACGGTGTCGGTGGTCCTGATCGCATCCGCCGCCGCGGCGCCGCCGTCGGCCGATGCGGCCGCCACCGCCGCGTCCACGCCGGGCAGCAGCCGGTCCATCGGCAGCCGGTCGCCGATCAGGCCGGTCGAGCAGACCGCGATCTCCCCCGCCGACGCCGGTAGCGCGCGGGCGGCCCGCTCGGCGGTGTGATGGGTGTCGGCGAACCCGGCCGGTCCGGTACACGCGTTGGCGCCGCCGGAGTTGAGCACCACCGCGCGCAGCCGCCCGCCCTTGACCACCTGCTCGGTCCAGAGCACCGGCGCGGCCTTGACCCGGTTGGACGTGAACACCCCGGCCGCGGCGTCCGACGGGCCATCGTTGATCACCACGGCCAGGTCGGCGGTCACCCGAGGACTTGATCCCGGCGGCCAGGCCCGCCGCCCGGAACCCGGCCGGGCCGGTGACGCTCACGGCGCGATCCCGGCCGCGGTCAGCCCGGCCGTCTCCGGCAGGCCCAGCATCAGGTTGGCGACCTGCACGGCCTGCCCGGCCGCGCCCTTGCCGAGGTTGTCGATGGCGGCCACCACGGTGGCCCGGCCGGTCCGCGCATCGGCGGCGGCCTGCAGGTGCACGCCGTTCGAACCGGCCACGCGGCGGTGGCCGGCCAGCAGCCGTCCGCCAGCACGCAGACGAACGGCTCGCTCTGGTAGCCATCGGCCAGCGCCTCGCGCAGCCGCGCCGTGCCCGCCGGCCCGGCCGGTCCCGATCCCGGCGTCAGCCGCGCGGTGCAGGTGGCCAGGATGCCGCGCGGCATCGGCGCAAGCACCGGGGTGAAACAGACCCGCACGCTGCCCGTCCCGCGCGGGCCGCCGGGCGGCCGGACCGCCTCCAGGGCCTGCTCGATCTCCGGAGTGTGCCGGTGAGCGCCGCCCGCCTGGTAGGCCGCGGCCGATCCCATCACCTCGCTGCCGAGCAGTTCCTGCCTGAGCACGCGTCCGGCGCCCGAGGTGCCGGACGCGGCCACGATCACGATGTCGGCCGGCTCGATCAGGCCCGCCGCCAGCAGCGGCGCGAGCGCCAGGATCGAGGCGGTGGCATAGCAGCCGGGCACGGCCACCCGGTCCGCCGCCTGGATCTGCTCGCGGGCCTGCGGAAGCTCCGGCAGCCCGCACGGCCAGCGGCCCGGGTGCGCGGTGCCGTAGTGCCGCGCCCAGGCCGCCGCGTCGGCCAGCCGGTAGTCGGCGCCCAGGTCAACCACCTTGACGCCGTCGCGAGCTGGTCAGCGAACGGCGCGGACTGGCCGGGCGGCAGGGCCAGGAACGCCAGGTCGCAATCGAATGCCGCGCCCTTCGGCACTCCGATGCCTCGAACTTGCGGCCGGCCAGCGCCGGAACGCCGGCCAGGTTCGGGTGCACCGCCCCGACCAGCCGCCCGGCGTTGCTATCGGCGGTGACCGCGGCGAGCTCGAGGTCCGGGTGGCCCGCGATCAGCCTGCAGCAGCTCGCCCCCGGCATAGCCGCTGGCCCCGGCCACCGCTACCCGCGCACCCATTGTCCGACCCTCCCGGCCCGTACCCGGCCCCTAACCCGACGCCCGGGACCCCAGCAGGCAGGCCCGGCATGCATGAATGTTTATGCATGATCATGAGGCTCATGATTGAATATGCAAAGCCGCCGCCTCGCCCGGCGGCCGCTCGGGCCGGCCATCGGCGGCCGCGGGCCGGAACCGCGAACAGCAACTGCGCATATCAGATCGGGCAATCTGGTGGGGCGCCGCCGCATCACGGACGGCATGATGAGGGGCGCGGAAGGGAGGCACCGGATGCGCTCACGCGGCCTGGCTGGCCGGGCGGCCGTGGCCCTGATCGTCACCGCGGCGGCGGGCTGCGGCGGCGCGCCGGGCTCGCCCGCCGCCTCAGGGACAGCCGGGACCGCGGGCCAGACCGCGAGCAGCAGCACGGTCATCGCCTGCGGCACCACCAAGACCGCGGCCAACGTGCCGGTGCAGGTCCAGGTCAAGTTCGGCAAGGTGAGCTGCGCCGCCGCCCTGGCGATCGAGCGGGACTACGCGAAGGCGATCAAGGACGGCAGCGCCCCGGGCAACGGCGGCGGCGGCCCGGTGAAGATCGACGGCTGGACGTGCCAGGGCTTCGCCACGCCGGTTGTGCTGCGAACCGGGCAGGCCTCCAAATGCGTCTTCCGCGGCACCGAGATCCTGGCCATCCTGCCCACGCCCGCCTAGGCGGGCGCAGCGCCCAGCGGCGCACCGCCGCGCTGCACCGCCCGCGCTAGCCGCCCCGGTCCGCTGCACCGCCCCGGTCCGGCGCGCCGCCTCGGCCACCGCCGCCTCCCGGGCCGCGCTGGCCTCCTCGGCCGTCAGGGTACGGTCGGGCGCCCGGAACCGCAGTGTGTAGGCCAGCGACTTACGCCCGGGCCCGACCTGCTCGCCGGTGTAGACGTCGAACAGCCGCAGATCCTCGAGCAGCAGGCCGGTCCCGGCCGCCGCGACGCCGGAGGCCAGCGCCTCGGCGACCTCGGCGGCGGGCACCGTCTCGGGCACGATCAGCGCGACGTCCTGGGTCGCCGGCGGATAGGTCGAGATCACCGGAGCCTGGACCGGCGGCAGCGCGGCGGCGGCGGTCTCGATCACCGACATGTCCAGCTCGACCGCGCAGGTCCGCGGCGGGACCCCGAAGGCCTGGATCACCCGCGGATGCAGCTCGCCGGCGTGCCCGGCCAGCCACTCGTCGCCCTCGTCGCCCCGCACGTAGATCGCCGCGCACCGGCCGGGATGCCACGGCTCATGCTGGCCGGGCCGGACCCGGAACGGGACCCGGCTGACCCGCACGACCTCGCGGACCGCCTCGATCGCGTCCTGGAAGGTCGCCGGGCGTCCCTCGCCCCACCAGCCGGACGCCTCGCGGCGCCCGGTGGCGGCCACCGCCAGATGCAGCGGCTGATCGGGCAGGGCGGCCTGCAGCCGCGCGAGGTCCGCCGCCGATGGCGCCTTCGAGACCGGCAGGATCGGCGCGGTTCCCGGCGCATCGGGGCGGGCCAGGAAGATCAGGCCCAGCTCGAACAGCGCGACATCGGCGAAGCCGCGGCCGAGGTTGCGGGCCAGCACGCGGAGCAGTCCCGGCAGCAGCGAGGTCCGCAGCAACGGCTCGTCCTCCCGGATCGGGTTGGCGATCCGGGTCGCGTGCCGCCGCCGGTCCCCCGGGGGCAGCTGCAGCAGGTCGGCATCGGCGAGGGTGCTGAACGGGCTGCCGATGACCTCGACGTAGCCGGACGCGGCCAGCGCGCGCCCGATGCTCAGCCGCAGCCGCTGGGCCGGCGTGCGGCCGTGCCCGGCGACCGCGCGAGCCATTCGGACTGGGATCTTCTCGTATCCCTCCAGCCTGATGACCTCCTCGGCCAGATCGGCCGGATCGGTGAGGTCGGCCCGCCACGAGGGCGGCGTCACCACCAGCGTCCCGTCGCCATCGTCGGCGCTGACCTGGCAGCCGACCTGCTGCAGCCTGCGGGTCACCGTCGGGCGGCCGTAGGCCAGGCCGGCCACCCGGTCCGGATAGCCGGCCGCCATCTCGATCGTGACTGGCTCCACCGGCACCGATGCGTGCGTGCAGCCGGGCACCCGGGTCCCGCCGCCCAGCCAGGCCAGCGTGGCAGCGGCCTTGGCCGACGCGCGCAGCGGCAGCTCCCGGTCGACGCCGCGCTCGAACCTGCTGGATGCCTCGCTGACCAGCTTGTGCCGCCTGCTCATCCGGGCGGTACCGGTCGCGGAGAAATGCGCCGCCTCGATGACCAGGTCGGTTGAGCTGGGCGAAATCTCGGTGGCGAGCCCGCCCATGGTGCCCGCCATCGAGATCGGCCCGGACGCGTCGGTGATCAGGATGTCGTCGGGATCCAGGTCGCGGATCACATGGTCCAGGGTCTCCAGCCGCTCGCCGGGCCGGGCCCGGCGGACCACGATCGGCCCGCTCAGCCGGGTCAGGTCGAAGGCGTGCAGCGGCTGGCCGAGCTCGAGCATCAGGTAGTTGGTGACGTCGACGGCCAGCGACACGCTGCGCATCCCGGCCCTGGCCAGCCGGACTCGCAGCGGCAGCGGGACCGGCCTGGTGCCGTCGAAGCCGCGTACCTCGCGCAGCACGAACCTGTCGCAGGCGGTCGGGTCCTCGATGCTGGCCGGGTACACCTCAGCGGAGACCTGGCCGACGTCGGGCGGCAGCGCGGTTTCGGCCGGGTCGATGAAGCCTGCCTCGTAGGAGATGGCCAGCTCTCTGGCCATGCCGCGGATCGACAGGCCGAACGCCTTGTCCGGCGTGACGTTGACATCCAGTACGTGATCGCGCAGCCCGGCGTACGCCACGAGATCGGTACCGACCGGCGCGTCGTCCGGCAGCACCAGGATTCCCGCGTGGTCGTCCCCGATGCGGAGCTCGGCCGCCGAGCAGATCATCCCTTCCGATATCCGGCCGTATGTCTGACGGGCCCCGATCTGGAAGCCGCCGGGCAGCACCGCGCCGGGCAGCGCCAGCGGTACCTTGTCGCCGGCGCTGAAGTTGAACGCGCCGCAGATCACCTGGTGGTCGGCGGCCCCGGCGGTCACCCGGCAGTACCGGATCGGCTTGGCGAACCCGGTCAGCTCCTCGACCTCGAGCACCCGGGCCACCACGACGCCGGTGATGTCGTGGCCGACTTGCTCGACCGTCTCGACTTCCAGCCCGGCCGCGGTCAGGCGGCGGGCCACCTCGGCGGCTTCGGTGTCCGCACCGGGCTCCAGCGCCACGTACTCAAGCAACCAGGAAAGCGGGACCCGCATCACGCCTCCATTCCGAATGCGCGGCTGAACCGCACGTCGCCCTCGACGGCGTCCCTGATGTCGGCCAGGCCGTGCCGGATCATCAGGGTCCGCTCGATGCCGAGCCCGAACGCGAAGCCGCTGTACCGGTCGGGGTCGATGCCGCAGGCGATCAGCACCCGCGGGTTGACCATGCCGCAGCCCGCGATCTCTATCCAGCCCTGCGACCGGCACACCCGGCATGGGCTGCCGCCGGGCCTGGTGGAGGCGCCGCGGCAGACATGGCACTCCATGGACACATCCGCCGACGGCTCGGTGAACGGGAAGAAGTCCGGCCGCAGCCTGGTCCGCAGCCCGGTGCCGAACATCGCGTCCACGAACGCCTTGATCGCCCCGCGCAGGTCGGCCATGGTCAGGCCCTCATCCACCGCGAGCGCCTCCATCTGGTGGAACACCGGGCTGTGCGTCGCGTCGAGGGTGTCGGTCCTGAAGGTCCGGCCCGGGCCGACCACGTAAATGGGCGGCCTGCGGGTCAGCATGGCCCGGATCTGTATCGGCGAGGTGTGGGTACGCAGCACCATGCCGGAATGCTCCGCCCCGTCCGGCCCGGCCACGAAGATGGTGTCCTGCATGTCGCGCGCCGGGTGGTCAGGCGGGAAGTTCAGGGCGTCGAAGTTGAACCACTCCGCCTCGACCTCGGGGCCCTCCGCGATCTCATAGCCCATTCCGATGAAGACGTCGGCCAGCCGCTCCCCGACGGACGTCACCGGATGCCTGGCCCCGGGAATCGTCCGGTCCCACGGCAGCGTGACATCGGCGGCTTCCTCGACCAGGACCCGGCGGTCCCGCTCGGTGGCCAGCTCGGCCTCCCGGCCGGCCACGGCGGCGTTGATGGCAGCGCGCGCCGCGCCGACCCGGCGGCCCGCCTCGGCCCGGGCGGCCGGCGGCAGCGCGCCGATCTCGGCGTTGGCCTCGGCGATCGGCGACCGGTCACCGGCGTGGGCCAGCCGGACCGCCTTCAGCTCGTCCAGGTTCCTGGCGCCCGCGATGGCGGCGAGCGCCGTGTGGCGCATCTGCTCCACCTCTTCGGGAGATAGCACCGCCACCTCCACGGGGTCGTAGCTCTTGTTCGGTGCGGACATAACGTGCTGCTCCTGCTATCACCGATCGACGTCGGGCGGGCTGTTGCGGAAAACCAGTATTGAACGGCTAGCGCGGGCTGATCAGCGAGCATCCGCCCAGCCCCCGCGCGGGTGACTTACTTACCTGGCCGCCGCGGCGGGCCGGGCGGTGCCGGTTAGGTGCCGGGGATGGTACTCCCCCGGGCCCGCCGGTCAGCCGAAGTCAGGCGCGCCGGCGGGCATGGTAAATCGGAACTCAGCCCCGCCGCCCGGCGCCTGGCGCACGGTGATGTCGCCGCCGTGCGCCTCCACCAGGCCCTTCACGATGAACAAGCCCAAGCCCGCGCCGGCGCGCCGCTTGGCCCGCCAGAACTGGCGGAACACCCGCGGGGCCAGCTCAGGTGAAATGCCCTGGCCCTGGTCCCGGACGGATACCGCCACGTATCCGGCGCCTGCGCTCGGCACTGACTCCACCACAGTCGTAACCGTACCAGCACCGTGCCGGACCGCGTTCTCGATGAGATTGCACAGAATCTGATCGAGCTTGTCGGCATCCAGCCAGGTCTCCGGCAGTTCGTCGCGGACTTCGATGCGGAACTTGTCGGGCCGGTCACCGGCCGCCACCCGCCCGGCGACCAGGCGGGCCGCCCGTTCCGGGATATCGACGAGCTCACGGTGGATCTCGATCCGGCCCGATTCGATCCGCGACACGTCCAGCAGCTCGGTGATCAGCCGGGTTACCCGGTCGGCGTCCGCGTTGACCGTCTCCAGCATCAGCCGCTTCTGGTCATCGGTGAAGCGGGACCACTTGGCCAGCAGCGTGGCGGTGAATCCCTTGACGCTGGTCAGCGGGGACCGGAGCTCGTGGGCGACGGTGGAGACCAGGTCGGCACGGCTGCGCTCCAGGCGGGCCCGCTGCTGCGCGCCGCGCAGCGACACCACCATCCGGCGGACGGCGCCACCTGGCCGGTGCCAGTCCGGCCGCGGCTGGCCGCCTCGCGGGTCACGCACGTATCCGATGGTCACCAGCAGTTCGGTGCCATCGGCCAGGTACAGGGATTGCTCCGGATGGCGGGTCCGGGTGGACAGGCCGTCGTAGGGCTGCGAGCGGGTCCACCAGCAGCGGCCCTGGGAGTCCCGCAGCGGCAAGATCTCCCGGACGTCCCGGCCCAGTGCCCGTCCGGGCTCGAGGCCGGTCAGCCGGCTGGCGGCCCGGTTGAACACGGTCACCAGGCCCGACCGGTCGGCGATCACCAGGCCGTCCGGCAGGTCATCGGCGAAGACGAGGCCGCTGCCGAATTCTCTGGCCGAGGCGGAACTACCCGGTCCCGCGGAGCCTGCCGCCGAGAACCCGGCCGCGGCCGCACCGGCGGCCGCGGCCGCCGCCCGTCCCGACATGATCCGTTCCACTCGCGCGCCGCCTCCGCCCGGCAGGGTCCCCGGGGGCTCGCGCGTCCCGCCGGCCCGTGGGTCCGGGGGCTACCCGCGGGCTGGCCGTGCTCTCGTCGCATCGGCCGGGCTGGACGCTCCGGCTCAGGGTGCCATGACGCAACGTGATCAGACTCTAGCGCGTCAGGAATACTACGCGGCACCCCCCGGTGCATCCAGAACGGTAAACCAGTTGCATAAAACTGGCCTCTACTGTACAAACATGCCCTTTGGTCCCCAAGCGGCAGGCTCCGATTCCCCGAGGCTGGCCCGGCCGGGTCCCCGGCTCGACCGGCTCTGGTCCCGGGAGCCTGAGCCTAGGTATCCCGCCCGGCCCGGGCCGAGGCGTAGAGGCAGACCGCCGCGGCCGCCGCGAGGTTCAGGCTCTCGGCCCGGCCGTAGATGGGCACCGCGACAGCCTCGTCGGCCAGCGCCAGCGCGCCGGGCGGCAGTCCCCACGCCTCATTACCGAACAGCCACGCGGTAGGCTGCCGCAGCTTGCTGCCCGCCTCCAGGTCATCGAGCCGCACGAGCGCCTTTCCGTCGGCCGCCAGCACCCGCAGGCCCGCGCCGCGCAGCCCCGCGGCTGCCTCGGGCAGCGGAACGCCCGCCACGACCGGCAGGTGAAACAGGCTGCCCGCTGAGGCCCGGACACACTTGCTGTTGTAAGGGTCCACCGAAGCGTCGGTGAAGATAACACCGGCCGCCCCCGCCGCGTCCGCGGTCCGCAGCACCGTGCCGGCGTTGCCGGGATCGCGGACCCCGGCCAGCAGCACGACCAGCTGCGGCGCCGCCGCGATCAGCTTGCCGAGCGGCACGTCGATGAACCGGCATACGGCCAGTACGCCTTGCGGGGTGACGGTCTGCGCCAGCTCGGCCATCACCTCGCCGCTGACGGTCCGGACCGGCGCGCCCTGCGCGGCCGCCTGCCCGGCCAGCTCACCGAACCTGGCCAGCGCCGGGCCGGTGATGAAAAGCTCGGTGACCACGTCCGCTGAGCTCAGTGCCTCCCGGACGGCTTGCGGGCCCTCGGCCAGGAACAGCCGCGCGCGCTGCCGGAAGGTCCGCCTGGCCAGCTGGCGGGCCGACCTGACTCGCGGTGAGCTGGCGTCGGTAACTTCGGTGCTGGCCGGAAGCTCCCGGCCGCTGCGGCCTGGCGGCCCGCTGCCGGGCCGTCCGCCGCGCCGCCCGCCGCGCTCAGGCCGCAGCCGAGCCTGCCGCGGGCTGCGCGCCTATCTCGGCGGGCAGGGCCTGCTTGGCCACCTCGACCAGCGCGGAGAACGCCTTGGGATCGGCGACCGCCAGGTCAGCGAGCATCCGCCGGTCGACGTCCACGCCGGCAAGCCGCAGGCCCTGGATGAACCTGTTGTAGGTGATGCCGTCGGCGCGGGCTGCGGCATTGATGCGCTGAATCCACAGCCGCCGGAACGTTCCCTTGCGGTCTTTGCGGTCCCGGTAGGCATAGGTCATGGAGTGCAGCGCCTGCTCCTTGGCCTTGCGGTACAACCGTGACCGCTGGCCCCGGTACCCGCTGGCCCGCTCCAGGGTTACCCGGCGCTTCTTATGAGCGTTCACCGCCCGCTTCACACGTGCCATTTCTTCGACTCCTTTGTGGCGGGCCGGGTCAGCGCCCCAGCAGTCTCTTCATCTTCTTGACGTCCGCGGGCGCGAGCGTCACTTCGTTGGCCAGCCGGCGGGTCCGCCTGCTCGACTTGTGCTCGAAATAGTGCTGGCGGTTGGCGCGACGGCGCATGATCTTGCCGGTGCCGGTCACCCGGAACCGCTTGTTGGAACCGCTGTGCGTCTTCATCTTCGGCATGTCGCCGTCGTCTCCGTTCCTTGCGTGCCTGCGGGCACGGCCTTCCTCTGCGTGCCTGCGGCACGTTACTGCGACACGCCCCAGCGTCCCTAGGCCGGTCTAGCTCCGGGTCACGGCCGCGCCCGGGTCAATCCAGGTTCCAGGTCAGCTCTCGGTCTGGCCGCCTGGCGCGTCCGGCTTGGCGGCCGGACCGGGCGCACCGGCCGCCGCCCGCCTGCCCGCCGCGACCTGCGCCGGGCTCGGACCCGCACTGCGGTTCGGCGCTGCACTGCGGTTCGGTGCCGCTCCGCTGCCCGGTGCTGCACTGCCCGGTGCTGCACTGCCCGGTGCTGCACTGCCCGGTGCTGCACTGCCCGGTGCTGAACTGCCCGGTGCTGCACTGCCCGGTGCTGCACTGCCCGGTGCGGCACTGCCCGGTGCGGCACTGTCCGGTGCTGCACTGCCCGGTGCTGAACTGCCCGGTGCTGCACTGCGGTTCGGTGTCTCGCCGCGCGGCGCAGGCACCGGCCCGCTGGCCGGGGCGGGCTCGCGGTCGGGAGCGGGCCCGCGGTCGTGGGCAGACCCGCGGTCGTGGGCAGACCCGCGGTCGTGGGCAGACCCGCGAGCGGTAGTCCGCGCGGCGCTGCGCTCGGCTCTTGACTCCGTCTTCCGCCGGTGCGGCCCGATCACCATGATCATGTTCCGGCCATCCTGCTTGGGTTGTGCCTCGACAAAGCCAAGCTCCTCGACGTCTCCGGCCAGCTGCTGCAGCAGCCGGTAGCCGAGCTCCGGGCGGGACTGCTCCCGGCCCCTGAACATGATCGTCACCTTGACCTTGTCGCCCTGCCGGAGGAACCGCTCGACGTGGCCCTTCTTCGTGCCGTAGTCGTGCGGGTCAATCTTCGGCCGGAGCTTGATCTCCTTGATGACCGTCTGAGCCTGGTTCTTGCGTGACTCCCTGGCCTTGAGCGCTGATTCGTACTTGAACTTGCCGTAGTCCATCAGCTTGCAGACCGGCGGCCGCGCGGTCGGAGCGACCTCGACCAGGTCAAGATCGGATTCTTGGGCTAGCCGGAGCGCGTCATTGATCGAGACAATCCCGACCTGCTCGCCAGCGGGCCCCACGAGTCGGACCTCAGGAACGCGGATTCGCTCGTTGATACGTGGTTCAGTGCTGATGTGACCTCCTTGTGTCACCGTCTCTCCTGCGGCGGGACCTTCCCGACGCAGGATCCGGCCCGGCGCGGCCGCGCAGAGCGACCGCGCAGCGCAGTGCGGGGCCGGAATGCGAAAGGCCCCGCCGGACGTGCGCGCGGGGCCACCATGCGCGCGGATACACCTGGCCAGGAATTCCCGCACGACCAGGTGCGCCACGCAACGCGAGCGGGCCTGGGGCGCGTAGCGCCCGGCCAGCCCGCGTCCGGCCTGGCCACCGGCCCGGGAGCCGGTTCGCCTGACTGTACGTCAAACCCGCCAGCAGCGGTGCTGGCCAGGTGGGAGGCGGCCGAGGTGGTCCTCCGCTTGCACGTCCGGCGCGCTTGCCGGACTTATCGTCACGCAAGAGTAACGCATTCTGACCCCCAGTGGTATTCCGCCGTCCGGCGGCGGTCCTAACCCTGGCCGACGGCGTCGCGGAGCCCGATCGTGCCGCGCCGCTCGATCTCGGCCAGGCCCGCCGCCCGCATCACGGAGGTCGGCGCGGCGCGGCCGGTCATGAGTTCCACCTGCGCGGCCGCCTGGTGCAGCAGCATCTCGAACCCGCCCATCACGATCGCGCCGCACCGGCGGGCGGCCACCGCGAGCGGGGTGGGCCAGGGGTGATACACGACGTCGAGGACGGCCCCGGGGGTGGCGCCCCGGCCAGGCAGCCCCTGTGCGTAACGGTCGGCCGCGCCGGCGGGCACGGTCGATATCAGCAGGTGCCCGCGGGGCGCGGCGGGCTCGGTGAACGGCCGCAGCGTGATCGTCATACCCAGCCGCCCAGCCGTCGCGGACATCCCTGCCGCCCGGGCCGGGTCGCGAACGGCCACGATAGCTTCCCGGGCGCCGAGCCAGTGCACGGCGGCCAGTGCCGCGCGCGCCGTGGCCCCGGCCCCGAGAATCACCGCGGGCCGGGCCTGCCCGGCGCCCGCCTCGGTCAGCACGATCATGATTCCGGGCACATCGGTATTGAAGCCGCGCCGGGCGCCATCGGCGAATACCACGGTGTTAGCCGCGGCGACCTGGGTGACCAGCGGCTCGGCCGAATCGAGCAGCGGCAGGACCGCCTGCTTCAGTGGCATGGTCAGCGACAGGCCGGCCCATTCCGGGCCACAGGCCCGGATCTGCCCCGGGAGCTGCGGCGCATCGCACTCGATCGCCTGGTACGTCCAGCCGGCCAGGCCGAGTGCCGCATAAGCCGCCTGGTGCAGGACCGGCGAGAGCGAATGACGCACCGGCGAGCCGAGCACCGCGGCCTTCATCGTGGCGCGCTCAGCAAGCTCGGTTGGCCCGGCACTCAGCCTCGTACTGCCTGAACACGGTCGGGCTGTCGGTGAACTTGGTGAGCCCGGTCTTCGGGTTCACCGTCACGAAATACAGCCAGGGTCCCACGGCGGGGTGCAGCGCCGCCTCGATGGCCGCCTCCCCCGGGTTGTCGATCGGCCCGGGCGGCAAGCCGTGATGGATGAAGGTGTTGTACGGGGAACTCACGTTTTGCTGCTCGGGCGTCAGCAGGAAGCCGGACGTATGCAGGGCGTATAGCACCGTGCTGTCGAGCTGCAGCTTCATGTTGATCTTCAGGCGGTTGTAGATGACCCGGGCGATCTTCGCGTAATTGGCGGGACTGCCGCCCTCCGCTTCGAGCAGGCTGGCCACCACGACGGCCTGGGCCGGCGTGAGCAGCTTCTGCGTGGCCACCGCGGGCAGGTTCAGGCTGGTGGCTTCCTGGTTGAATCGCTGCACCATAGCGCGCAATATGTTGAGCGCGCTCGTGCCTGGCTGGATGGTATAGGTCGCCGGGTAGAGATACCCCTCCAGGTTGCCGTGGGCGTAAGCGGGCAGGCCGAGTGCCACGGTGTCCTTGATGGCCTTGGTGTACGCGCTGGTCGGCCACTGGGTCTTGCGGCCGAGCAGGCTCAGGATCTGGGTCAGCCGCAGCCCATCGGGGATGGTGACCAGGCTCTGCAGCCGGGACTTGGGGTTCAGCAGCAGCGCATAGGCGAGCACTCCGCTCATGTGCTTGCGCAGCCGGAAGGTGCCTGGCTCAAGGCCGGCCGGGTTACTGCTCTTCTTCGCGGCGCTGATGAAGGCACTGGTGCTGGCCACCACGCCCAGCTTGACCAGGCGCGGAGCCAGCGACGTGGCCGTATCGCCCGGCATGACCTGGACCGTGACCGCACCGGTACCCGGCCCCGAGTAGTCCGGTGAGTGCAGCTTGCCCCATACGAAGTAGCCGCCGACCGCCAGGCCGCACACCAGCACGACCGCGAGCCCGATCGCGATCACCGGCGCGAGCAGCCGGCCCCGGCGCCGCTTGGGGCCGCGGCCCGGGCCGCTCCCGCCGTCGCCGAATCCGGGGATGAAGCCGTCGCCATCGGCCGCAGCCTGACGGACCCCGGTTCCGGTGTCCGTCAGCCAGCTGCGGTCGAATTGCCCACTGTCGTCCCGGCTGGAGCCCGAATCGGCGCGGCTGGTAACCGGCCGGGCCGCCCGGGTCGGCGGCACCGCGCCTGCCTGCCGGGCGCCCGATCGGCGGTCCGGGCTCGGGCGGAAACTGGCCATGCTCAGGCATTTCGCCTGGCCTGCCGACGGGCGGCTGGGGCCCGGTGCCTGCCGCCGGTGGCTGCCAGCGGAACGGGCCGCTGGCCCCCTCGCGCGGTACGGCGCCCGGGTCACCGTAGTCACCGCGACCGCCATATCCGCCCGGCGGTCCGTACCCGCCCGACGATCCGTGGTCGCCGGGCCGGGCGTACCCCGCAGCCAGGCCAGGTCCGTCGGCGGGCCCGTAGCTACCGCCCCGGTAGCCCGTCCGGCCATAGCTGTCCGGGGAGCCAGGGAACGGCTGCTGAGCATGACCGTTCTGCGGCCCGGCGCCGCTTTGCTGGCCGAATGCGTCCGGCCCGCCGAGCTGACGGTAGGCGCCTAGGTCCGGCCGCACCCCGGACGGGCCGAACGGATCCCGCACCCCTGGCTGGCTGTACGGGTCCTGGTCCCGCGACACCCCTGGCTGACTGTACGGATCCCGGTCCCGCGACACCCCCGGCTGACTGTACGGATCCCGGTCCCGCGACACCCCCGGCTGACTGTACGAATCCCGGTCCCGCGACACCCCCGGCTGACTGTACGGATCCGGGTCCCAGGACACGCCGGGCTGGCTGAACGGATCTCGTACCCCCGGCTGGCTGTAGGAGTCCCGGAACCCGGGCTGGGTCAGCGGATCCCGGACTCCGGGCTGGCTGTAGGGATCGCGGTCAGGCCGCACCCCGGACGGGCCGAACGGATCGGGCACCCCCGGCTGGCTGTACGGATCGCGGTCCCGCGGCACGCCGGGCTGGCTGTAGGGATCCCGGTCCCGCCGCACCCCCGGCTGGCTGTAGGGATCCCGGTCCCGCCGCACCCCCGGCTGGCTGTAGGGATCCCGGTCCGGCGCCCCGGGCTGGCTGTAGGGATCCCGGTCCCGCCGCACCCCCGGCTGGCCGTAGGGATCCCGGTCCCGCCGCACCCCCGGCTGGCTGTAGGGATCCCGGTCCGACGCCCCGGGCTGGCTGAACGGATCCCGGTCCAACGGCGCCCCGGGCTGGCTGTAGGGATCCCGGTCCCGCGACACCCCCGGCTGACTGTACGGATCCGGGTCCCAGGACACGCCGGGCTGGCTGAACGGATCCCGGGCCCCGGGCTGACCATAAGGATCCCGGTCCGGGCCCGCCCCCCGCTGGCCATAGGAGTCCGGCACCCCGGATTGACCCAGCGGATCGGGCACCCCGGGCTGGCTGTAGGGATCGCGGTCCGGCCGCACCCCGGACGGGCCGAACGGATCGCGGTCCCGCGACAGCCCGGGCTGGCTGAACGGATCGCGGTCCCGCGACACCCCGGGCTGGCTGTACGGATCGCGGTCAAGCCGCAGCCCCGGCTGGCCGTAGGAGTCCGCTGGCTCGGCCTGCGGATAGGGATCCAGGGCGCCGTAACCGTCCCGATCTGCGGCATGGCCCGGATAACGACCAGTCCCGGCCAAGCCCGCCGGCTCGCCGTAGCGGGATCGCGGCCAGGAATGCTCTGGCCCGTACCCGCCGACCTCCGGTTCAGCGCTCGGGCCCGCGTGGCGGGCGCGCCTGCCACTGCGGCCCGGCACGGTGGGCGGATCGGCGTCCGGATAGCCGGGCCGGCCCGCGGCGGACTGAGCGCTGCGGCGCAGCGCCTCGTCTTTGAGCCAGTCCTGGTCGTCGTCGCGCGTCATCGGGCGCCCCCCGACTGCGCTCGGACGAGTTCACCGGCCGGCCGGCCGGTGGCGCGCTCCTGGTCTAGCGCCCCCTGCAGCAGGAGCGCGGCGGCCGTCCGGTCCACGACCGAGCGGCGGCTCCTGGAATCCTTGCCGCCCTGCCGCAAGGCCTGGTGCGCGATCACCGTGGTAAACCGCTCGTCCACCAGGCGCACGGGCACCGGGGCCAGCCTGGTGGCCAGTTCGGTCGCGAACGACCGGGCATCCGCGGCGGCCGGGCCCTCTCGTCCGGCGAGCGTGGCCGGTAGCCCGACGATAATCTCCATCGCCGTGTCGGCCGCCGCCAACTCGACGATTCGCTGCACATCACCGGCACCGCGCTGGACGGTGGTCAGCGGGCTGGCCATCAGGCCATCCCGATCGCAATGGGCCAGGCCGATCCGGGCCGAGCCGACATCGACACCAAGGCGGATTCCAGCTCTCAAGAGAAGGCTTTCTGTGCCATATGTCTCAGGCTGGCAACGATGCGGCTGCGGCACGGTCTCACGCTACGCCACTCGAACCAATGATGTCCCTGATAACCGTACGAACCGCCCTAAATGACTCCTCTATCACGTGAGTGGCATTTTCACCTGGTGGCGGCCCGCCGCCCTGCGCGATGTCATCCTTTCCGCCGCCCCGGCCGCCGAGGGCGCCGGCCGCCGCTTGCACCAGCCGTCCTGCGGACAGCCCACGCGCCCGCCCGGGGTCGTTGACCGTGATCACCACGGTGGGCCGGTCAGCGGGCACGCCCACGATGACAACCACCCCGGGGCGGTCGGCCGGCAGCAGGCCGCGTACATCGAGCGCGAGCTTGCGGAGGCCGTCCGCGGGTGTCCCGTCCGGGGCGCGCTGCATCACCACCGCCACGCCGGCGATATCAGCAGCACCCCTGGCCAGTTGCGCAGCCGAGTCCAGCAGCCGCGCGGACTGCAGCCGCTGCAGGTCCCGTTCGGCGTCCCGCAGCCTGGCCACCAGGCCGGCGATCCGGTCCGGCAGGTCCTCCCGGCGGGTCTTGAGCTGCTCGGTCAGCTGGCTGACCAGCACATGCTCCCTGGCCAGGTACCTGAAGGCGTCCATCCCCACGAGCGCCTCGACGCGGCGAACCCCTGATCCGATCGACGACTCACCGAGGATCTTGACCAGCCCGAGCTGTCCGGACCTGGCCACGTGGGTACCGCCGCATAGTTCGCGCGAGTAGTCACCCACCTCGACCACGCGGACATCGTTGCCGTACTTCTCGCCGAACAGGGCCAGCGCGCCTAGTTCCCTGGCCTCCGCCAGCGAGGTGTAGAACGCCCGCACGTCCAGGTCGTCGGTGAGGACCTGGTTGACCTCGTCCTCGGCATCGGCCAGCACGGCGGGTGGTACCGCGCCCAGCGCGGTGAAGTCGAACCTGAACCGCCCGGGGAGTTCTCCGAGCCCGCCTGGGCCGCCGACTCGCCCAGCGCCCCGCGGAACGCCCGGTGCACCAGGTGAGTCGCGGTGTGCGACCTGGAGATCGCGCGGCGCCGCTCAATGTCGATCTCGGCGAACACCGGGGCGCCCACGGTGATCTCGCCCGCCGTGACCCGTCCGCGGTGCACGATCAGCCCGGGCAGGGGCGCTTGCACGTCGGTCACCTGGATCTCGGCGGCCGCGCCGGCCCCGCTGCCCGTGGCCCTGATCACGCCGGTGTCCGCGAGCTGCCCGCCGCCCTCGGCGTAGAACGGCGTCCGGTCCAGCACCACATCCACCTGGGTGCCCTGGCCCGCGGCGGGTACCGATACCCCGTCGGCCAGCAGCCCGACGATGGTCGCTTCATCCGCCACGTCGTCGTAGCCGGTGAAGCTGACCTGGCCGGCCCGCTCCAGGAAGCCCGCGAGGACCGAGACGTCGGCGTTCCCGGTCTTCTTGGCCGCCGCGTCCTGCTTGGCCCGCTGCCGCTGCTCGGTCATGAGCCTGCGGAACTCCGGCTCGTCGACGGTCAGGCCCTGCTCCGCCGCCATCTCCAGGGTCAGGTCGATCGGGAAGCCGTAGGTGTCGTGCAGCTGGAATGCCGCATCACCGCGGATGATCTCCGCGCCGCGGCGGCGGGTTTCCTCCACGGCGGCGTCGAAGATGGCCGTACCGGTGCGGAGCGTGCCGAGGAAGGCGGTCTCCTCGGCGTCGATGACCGTGTAGAGGTGCGGCGCGTCCCTGTGCAGTTCGGTGTACTGGTCGCCGAGCGCTTCGATCGCGGCCGAGGTCAGCTCATGCAGGTAGTGCTCGCCCTCGGCACCGCGCCCGGGCATCCCTCCCGACCCGCCGCGCTGCCCGCCGGACAGTATCCGCAGATTATGGATGCTCCGGCGCAGGATCCGCCGCAGGACGTAGCCTCGTCCCTCATTGGACGGGATGACCCCGTCCGCGATCAGCATGACCGCGGTCCGCACATGGTCGGCCACCACTCGCAGGGCTACGTCGGTCCGGTGATCCCGGCCGTACTGCTGCTCGGTCAGCTCAGCCGCCCGCTCCAGTACCTTCCACATGGTGTCGATCTCGTAGATGTTGTCGACGCCCTGCAGCAGGGCGGCCATCCGCTCCAGGCCCATCCCGGTGTCGATGTTGCGCGACGGCAGCTCGCCGAGGATCGGGAATCCTTCTTTGCCCGGCCCCTCACCCCGCACATACTGCATGAAGACGAGGTTCCACACCTCCAGGTACCGGTCCTCATCGACGACCGGCCCGCCTTCGGGGCCGTACTGGGGGCCGCGGTCGTAGTAGATCTCCGAGCATGGCCCGCACGGGCCCGGCACGCCCATGGACCAGAAATTGTCGGCCATGCCGCGGCGCTGGATGCGCTCCTCGGGCACCCCTACCTGGTTATGCCAGAGCTTGGCCGCCTCATCGTCGTCGGTGTAGACGGTGACCCAGAGCCTGCTCTCGGCGAATCCGAAGCCGCCGTCGGACTCCGCCCTGGTCAGCAGGTCCCAGGCGAACGGGATAGCCAGTTCCTTGAAGTAGTCGCCGAACGAGAAGTTACCAAGCATCTGGAAGAACGTGCCGTGCCGCGTGGTCTTACCGACTTCCTCGATGTCCGGGGTGCGCACGCATTTCTGCGCCGAGGCCGCCCGGCGGAACGGCGGCACCCGCTGGCCGAGGAAATACGGCTTGAACGGGACCATTCCGGCGTTCACCAGCAGCAGGGTCGGATCATCGGCAATCAGGCTGGCTGACGGAACGACGGTGTGCCCGCGCTCGGAAAAGAAATTAAGGAAACGGCGGACGATCTCTGCCGACTCCATCAACGGCCATCCTTCGCATAGTGGGTGCCCGGGTAAGCGCGGGCCTGCGGCCTCGCCGCGGCCGTCCGGGAGGACGTGCTGACCTTCGAGCCTGTGGCCGGGCGGAGCAGCGCGGCGGTTCACATAGAGTTCCATGCCCTCTCGCACGTCGCTCAGGAAAGTGGCCAGGCTGCTCCTGGCCGCGGCGGGCGCCCGACCGGCTCGGGCCGCGGGCCGCGGGCTGGATGGCCCGCGCGAGGCGGCTGCAGCTTCCGGTAGCCGGCCGATGCCGGCCGCCGCGCCGACCGACATCCACCAGAGCCTGCGTATCACCGCTGCGCCTGCCCCCGCCGGCGATCAGTGCCGCGCGCTGGCCAGGCAGCAGCGGCTGGCGCCCCGCCGCCGCGGCCCGGATCTCCACCGCCCGGTGCAGCGCCGACCGCCCGGCGGATCCCGAACGTGAGCGCCGCGAGCCTGGTCAGCGGCGTGCCAAGGCCAGCGGATATCCCGCGGGCCAGGCCCGCCAGGGCCGAGACCTGGCCGGAGAGCTCGGCCATGTTGCTGCTGACCTCGTCCATGCTCGCGGTGATCTCGTCGGTCCTGGCCAGCTGCTGGTGGCTGCGGTCGACGGCGGCCTGAGCGCGCTCGATCAGCACGTCGGTGCGGTCACGGTACTCGGCCAGCATCCCGCCGGCCAGCGAGATCAGCCGCCCGAGTCGCACCAGCACGAAGACGGCAGCGCAGACCCCGATGGCAAAGAAACCCGCTGCGATCAGGGCGGCGAGCGGCACGGCATTCACTCTGGCTGCTCCTTCGACCGGTGGGGCTCGGTTCTGCCCGACCCTACCGCGTAGGCGGCTGCGGCTCAGGTGGCTCGTCACCACGGCCATGTTCAGTGCCGCGGCCCAGAATCGCCCTGATCCGCTCGGAGCGCTCGCGGTAGCGGGCCTCCGCGCCGTGCCCCGATGGCTCGTAGTAGGTACGGTCCGCCACCAGATCAGGCGCGTAGGCCTGCGGGATCACGCCTTCCGCCGCGTCGTGCGGATACTGGTAACCGCGGCCGTGCCCGAGCCGCGCTGCACCCCGGTAGCTGGCGTCGCGCAGGTGGGCGGGCACCGGCCCGGCCAGCCCGGCTTGGACGTCCTGCGCAGCGGCGCCGATCGCCCGGTACACCGAGTTCGACTTGGGGGCCAGCGCCAGGTGGATGACCGCCTGGGCCAGCGCCAGCCTGGCTTCGGGCAGCCCCACGAACTCGACCGCCTGCGCGGCGGCCACGGCCACCTGCAACGCGGACGGATCAGCCATCCCGATGTCCTCGCTGGCGTGCACGATCAGCCGCCGCGCGATGAAGCGCGGATCCTCGCCGGCCTCGACCATCCGGGCCAGGTAGTGCAGCGCCGCGTCGGCGTCGCTGCCCCTGATGCTCTTGATGAACGCGCTGATCACGTCGTAGTGCTGATCGCCGGCCCGGTCATAACGGACCGCCGCGCGGTCGACGGCGCGTTCCAGGGCGGCGACATCGATGACCCCGCCTGCCGGCATCCCGAGCGCTGCCGCCTCCAGGCAGGTGAGCGCGCGCCTGGCGTCCCCCCCGGCCAGCCTGATCAGGTGCTCGGCTACGCCGTCGGCGAGCCGCAGGCTGCCGCCCAGCCCGCGCTCGTCACCCAGCGCCAGGTCGATGACCGTGGCCAGGTCCTCATCGGACAGCGGGTTGAGGGTGAGCAGGAGCGAGCGGGACAGCAGCGGGCCGACCACCGAGAACGAGGGGTTCTCCGTCGTGGCACCGATGAACGAGACCCAGCGGTTCTCCACCGCGGGCAGCAGCGCATCCTGCTGGGCCTTGTTGAACCGGTGCACCTCATCGATGAACAGGATGGTCTGGGTTCCGGTCAGGCCCAGCTGGCTACGGGCCTGCTCGATAGCGGCCCGCACGTCACGTACCCCGGCCGAGACGGCGGACAGCTCCACGAACCTGCGCTCGGTGACCAGGCTCACCACGTAGGCCAGCGTGGTCTTGCCCGTGCCCGGTGGTCCCCAGAGCAGCACCGACATCGCGGCATCATGCTCGGCCAGCTTGCGCAGCGGGGCTCCGGCGGCGGTCAGGTGCCGCTGGCCGACGACTTCATCCAGCGTGCGCGGCCGCATCCGGACCGCCAGCGGCGCGGCCGCCCGCGCGGCTTCCTCGGCGGCCGCGTCGAACAGGGAATCGCGCTGGCCTTCTACCCTGGCCACGGCTCGACCCTACCCCGGGCTGCGGTCAGCGCCTGCCGACGTGACCCGGCGGTACCAGGTGCTAGCCTGCGGGCGGCGCAGTACCGGGCCCGGTAGCCGGCTCGATGATCACGTCGATGCCCGCCTCCTTGCGCTGCGCCGCGGTGATCGGAGTTGGCGCGCCGGTCAGCGGGTCGTGCCCGGATGCCGCCTTCGGGAAGGCGATCACCTCGCGGATCGAGTCCCGGCCGGTGAGCAGCATCAGCAGCCGGTCCCAGCCGAACGCGATGCCGCCGTGCGGCGGCGGCCCGAACTTGAGGGCATCGAGCAGGAAACCGAACTGGGACCTGGCCTCCTGCCTGGACAGCCCGATCACGTCGAAGACCCGCTGCTGCATGTCAGGCTGGTGGATCCGGATCGAGCCGCCCCCGATCTCGGTGCCGTTACAGACGATGTCGTAGGCGTCGGCCAGCGCACCGCCGGGCTCGGACTCGAACTTGTCCGCCCATTCCGGCAGCGGCGCGGTGAACGGATGGTGCACGGCGGTCCAGCCGCCCTCGCCGTCTTCCTCGAACATGGGGGCGTCCACCACCCAGGTAAACGCCCAGGCGGACTGGTCGATGAGCCCCTGCCGGTGACCGATCTCCAGCCGCGCTGCGCCCAGCAGGGTGCGGGCCGCGCTAGCGGTGCCGGCCGCGAAGAACACACAGTCCCCCGGCCTCGCCCAGGTGGCAGTGGCCAGCCCGGCTCGCTCGGCCACCGACAGGTGCCTGGCTACCGGGCCCGCTTCGGCCACTGACCCATCGGCATCGATCAGCACGTAGGCCAGGCCACGGGCGCCGCGCGAGCGCGCCCACTCTTGCCAGCCGTCCAGTCCCGTGCGGGACTGGGCGGCGCCGCCTGGCATGACGACCGCGCCGACGTGCGGCGCCTGGAACACCCGGAAATCGGTCTGCGCGAAATAGCCGGTCAGGTCCGCGAGCTCGCAGCCGAATCTCAGGTCGGGTTTGTCGGATCCGAAGCGCGCCATCGCGTCGGCGTAGCTCAGCCGTCCGATCGGCCGCGGCACCTCGAAGCCGGTCAGCTCGGTCCACAGCCGCGCCACCAGGTCCTCGGCGACCTCGATGACGTCCTGCCGGGTGACAAAGGACATCTCCAGGTCCACCTGGGTGAATTCGGGCTGCCGGTCGGCGCGGAAGTCCTCATCGCGAAAGCAGCGCACCAGCTGGTAATAGCGCTCCAGCCCGGAGATCATCAGCAGCTGCTTGAACAGCTGCGGCGACTGCGGCAGCGCGTACCAGTGGCCGGGCCGCAGCCGTACCGGCACCAGGAAGTCGCGGGCTCCCTCCGGGGTGGACCTGGTCAGAAACGGCGTCTCGACGTTCACGAATCCGTGCGCCTGCATCACGTCGCTGACCAGGTACGCGGCGCGGGAGCGGGCCCGCAGCGCGGCGGCCACCTCGGCGCGCCTGATGTCGAGGTACCGGTAACGCAGCCGGATGTCCTCGGTCAGCTCGGCGCTGCCCTCGATCGGGAAGGGCAGCGGATCCGACCGGGACAGCACCTCGATGCCGGCGGCGGCCACCTCTACCTCGCCGGTCGGCAGCTCCGGGTTATCATTGCCCGCTGGCCTGCGCCGCACCTCGCCCGTGACCAGCACGCAGAACTCGGCGCGCAGGTCATGCGCGACATCCTCCTGCCGGCAGACCACCTGGACGACGCCGCTGGCGTCGCGCAGGTCGATGAAGACCACCCCGCCGTGATCCCGGCGGCGGGCCACCCAGCCGGCCAGTGTGACCTGCTGGCCCTGGTCCGGGGCTCGCAGGATCCCTGCCCCGTGCGTGCGGACCATTCTAGAGCCCTCTCGCCGGGCCGGAGGCGGGCGCCAGGCCCGCCAGGAATGGATTGGACGCGCGCTCGGCGCCGATCGTGGTCTGCGGCCCGTGCCCGGCCAGCACCGTCGTTTCGTCCGGCAGCGGCAGGCACACCCTGGCCAGGCTGTCCAGGATCGTCGGGTAGTCGCCGCCGGGCAGGTCGGTCCGGCCGATCGACCCGGCGAACAGCAGATCGCCGGTGAACAAGGTCGCCGGATCAGCCGCGCGCAGCCGGAACGTGACCGAACCCGGCGTATGGCCCGGCGCGTGGTCGACCACCAGCCGCACCCCGGCCAGGTCCAGCCGCGCCCCGTCGGTGAGCTCGACCACCTCGTCAGGCTCGGTGAAGGTCAGCCCGCGCAGGAACTGCTGTCCTGGCTGCAGCGAGAAGCCGCGGGCCGGATCGGTCAGCAGCGCCCGGTCGGCCGGGTAGACGAAGGGGGGATCCCGCTGGCCCCGCAGACCGGCGCCACCGACCAGATGTGATCGATGTGACCGTGCGTGAGCAGCACCGCGGCCGGGCGCAGCCGGTTCCGCTGACGATCTCTCGATGCCCTGCTCCGCGTCCTCGCCAGGATCGATGATCAGGCACTCCGACCTGGACCCGGTGCCACCACATAGCAGTTGGCGGCGAATGACCCGGCCGGGAACCCCGCTACCAGCACAGCTTCCTCCTCGCGGTACGCGACACGCTCCGCGACGTACGTACAGGCTACCGACGGGGCACGCGGTTCGCGGTGCCGCCCGTTTCGCCTCCGGCGATAGCGAGCAGAAAAAAATTTTTTGAGCGGCCGGCGGCCGGACACGGCCAGATCGCAGTTGGCGCTGCGAACTCATAACGGAAGCGCCACTACTGGCTGCACGCCGGTACCGTTCGCGAAGTTTCGCCGTCAGCGACCAGGCCCGAGGGAGGGCAGCACTGGCTGGAAAGAAGGAGCGCCGAGCGCAAGCTCGCCAGGGAGCGCTATCAGCGCCGGGCGGCGCGGCGGGCCGACGGCCATGCGGACGCGGCGGTGGACCGCGATCGGCATCATCTGCCTCGTGGTCGTCGCGCTGGCGGTCGGCAGCTTCGCGTTCAGCGGCTCCGGTAAGTCAACGGCGGCCAGCCCGGCCGCGGCCACGCCGACCGCCAGCGCCACCCCCAGCGCCAGTCCCAGCGCCACTCCCAGCGCCACCGCCTCGGCGGCCGCGGTCGCCGAACCCGCCAAGCATTGTGTCTACGCGTCAACCCCGCCAGCCGCCCGTAATGTCGGGAAACCGACGGCCACGCCGGACTACCGGGCCAGCTACCAGGCCACCATCCACACCAACCGGGGCGATGTCGTGGTCGACCTGCTGAACAGCAAGGCGACCTGCACGGTGAACTCCTTCGTCCACCTGGCTACCAAGAGGTACTTCAACCGGACCCCGTGCCCGCGGCTGAGCACCAGCGGCGGGGTGTACATCCTGCAGTGCGGGGACCCGACCGGCACCGGCAGCGGCGGGCCCGGGTACCTCTTCGCCAGCGAGAACCTCACCGGCGCGACCTACCCGGCAGGCACCCTGGCCATGGCCAACTCGGGCTCACCGGTCAGCAACGGCAGCCAGTTCTTCCTGGTTTACCGGAACTCGACCCTGGCGCCCAGCTATACGCCGTTTGGCACCATCGTCAAAGGACTCAATATCATCCAGAATGTGGGCAGCCGCGGATTCGGGCCGCCGCTCAATCCGGCGGGCGGTGGCAAGCCGAAAGAGAGCGTCGTCATCGAGAGCGTGACTATCAAGAAGACCTGACTGGCCGCCGCCAGCCAGGTTGCTGAGCAGGAGGTTCGCGGTGAGCACCGCTAACGATCCGTGGGGCAGGGTAGACGACGACGGCACTGTCTACGTGCGCACCGCCGAAGGCGAGCGCGTCGTGGGCTCGTGGCAGGCCGGCAGCCCTGCGGAGGCGCTTGCGTTCTTCAAGCGCAAGTTCGACTCGCTGGCCACCGAGATCAGCCTGCTGGAGCAGCGCATTGCCACCACGGACCTGTCCGCGGCCCACGCCAAGGCCACCATCGCCCGGCTGCTGGCCGCCGTGGCCGACGCGAAGGCGGTCGGCGACCTCGACGGACTGCGCAGCAGGCTGGAGGCCATGACCGGGCTGGTCGAGCACCGGCGTGAGGAGCACAAGGCGGCCCGCGAGCAGGCCCGGATGCAGGCTCATGAGGTCAAGGAGCGGATCGTCGCCGAGGCGGAGCGGATCGCGGCCGAGGCGACCCACTGGAAGATCAGCGGCGAGCGGATGCGGCAGCTCCTTGAGGAGTGGAAGGCCGCCCCGCGCGGTGACCGGGCGACCGAGGCGGCCCTGTGGAAGCGCCTGTCGGCGGCGCGCAACGCCTTCACCAAGCGCCGTAAGGCCTACTTCGCCGGCCTGGAGGAGGAGCGGGAGACCGCCCGGGTCCGCAAGGAGAAGCTGGTCAGCGAGGCCGAGGCGCTGGCCGCCTCGACCGACTGGGGGCCGACCGCCAGCGCCTACCGGGAGCTGATGCGGGCCTGGAAGGAGGCCGGGCGAGCCGAGCGCGGCGTGGAGGAAGCGCTCTGGAACCGGTTCAAGGCCGCCCAGGACAGCTTCTTCCAGGCGCGCTCACAGGTCTTCTCGGCCAAGGACACCGAACTGCGCGAGCACGCCAGCGCTAAGGCCAGGCTGCTCGCGGAGGCGGAGAAGCTCCTGCCGGTCACCGACCCGCGCGGGGCCCGGGTGGCCCTGCGCGGCATCCAGGAGCGCTGGGAGCACGTCGGCGGCGTGCCCAGGGACTCCTACGACAAGCTGGAGGGCGGCCTGCGGCGCGTGGAGGACGCGGTCCGCAAGGCCGAGGACTCCCACTGGCGGCGGTCGAATCCCGAGGCGCTGTCGCGCGCGAGGGGCACGGTGGAGCAGATCAGGTCGGCCATCCGCCAGCTCGAGGATCAGCTGGAGCGAGCCCGCGCCGACGGCGACCAGGCGGCCCGGCAGCGCGCCGAGGAGGCGCTGACCGCCCGGCGGTCCTGGCTGGAAGAGGCCGAGCGGACGCTGGCCGAGCTGTCCCGCTGAGCACGGGCCCGCTCAGCACAGGACCGCTGAGCACGGGCCCGCTCAGCACAGGACCGCTCAGCACCGGCCCGCTCAGCACAGGACCGCTCAGCACGGCCCGCTCAGCACAGGCCCGCTAGTTGGTGATCCGGTACACGTCGTAGACACCGTCGATCGAGCGGACCGCGCGCAGCACGTGCCCCAGGTGCTTAGGGTCGCCCATCTCGAAGGTGAACCTGCTGACCGCGACCCGGTCCCTGGTCGTGGTCACCGATGCGGACAGGATGTTGACGTGCTGATCCGACAGCGCCTTGGTGATGTCGGAGAGCAGGCCGGTCCGGTCCAGCGCCTCGGTCTGGATCGCCACCAGGAACAGCGAGCCCTCCCGGGGCGACCAGTGCACCGAGACCAGCCGCTCAGGCTCGGATTCGAGCAGGTGACGCAAGTTGACGCAGTCGGCGCGGTGCACCGAGACGCCGTTGCCGCGGGTCACGAAGCCGGTGATGTCGTCGCCTGGCACCGGCGTGCAGCATTTGGACAGCCGGGCCCAGACGTCCGCCGAGCCTTCGACCACCACGCCGGAATCGCCGGCCGGCCGGGGCTTCGGGTGCCCGGGTGAGCAGGGTGGTCTCGGCCAGGTCTTCCTGCGCCCCGGCGATGCCGCCCGCCGACTTGATCAGCTTGGCGACGATCGACTGGGCACTGACGTGCCCTTCGCCGATCGCCGCGTACAGCGCGGACAGGTCGGCGTAGCGGAGCTCGTGGGCGATGGCCGCCAGCGCGTCGCCGGTGGCCAGCCGCTGCAGCGGCAGGCCCTGCTTGCGCATGGTCCGGGCGATCGCCGCCTTGCCGGTCTCGGCCGCCGCTTCCCTGCGTTCCTTGGAGAACCAGTGCCTGATCTTGTTGCGGGCCCTGGCGCTCTTGACGAAGCCGAGCCAGTCCCGGCTCGGCGCGGCGTCGGCCGCCTTCGAGGTGAAGATCTCGACCGTATCGCCGTTGGTCAGCGCTGATTCCAGCGCCACCAGGCGGCCGTTGACCCGGGCGCCGATGGTCCGGTGACCGACCTCGGTGTGGATCGCGTAGGCGAAATCGATGGGGGTGGCGCCCTGCGGCAGCGCGATGACCTCGCCGCGCGGGGTGAACACGTAGACCTCGCCGGCGCCGAGGTCGAACCGGAGCGACTCGAGGAATTCGGCCGGGTCGGTGGTCTCGCGCTGCCAGTCGACCAGCTGCTTGAGCCAGGCCAGGTCGGCCGCGCTGCGGCCGCCTGTGGTGGTCTCTTCCTTGTACTTCCAGTGCGCCGCCACGCCATATTCGGCGCGCCGGTGCATGCCCCAGGTCCTGATCTGCAGCTCCACCGGCTTGCCCTCCGGGCCGATCACCGTGGTGTGCAGGGACTGGTACATGTTGAACTTCGGCATCGCGATGTAATCCTTGAACCGTCCGGGCACCGGATTCCACCGCGCGTGGACGGTGCCGAGCGCCGCGTAGCAGTCGCGGACCGAATCAACGAGCACTCTGATGCCCACCAGGTCGTAAATGTCATCGAACCCGACATTCCTGGCGATCATCTTCTGGTACACGGAGTAGTAGTGCTTCGGCCGCCCGGTCACCCGCGCCTTGATCTTCGCGTCCCGCAGGTCGGCCGACACATCCTCGATGACGTCCTGCAGGAACACATCACGCCGCGGGGCACGCTCCGATACCAGCCTGGCGATCTCGTCGTAGCGCTTGGGGAACAGGGTCGCGAAGGCCAGGTCCTCAAGCTCCCACTTGACGGTGTTCATCCCGAGCCGGTGCGCGAGCGGCGCGAAGATCTCCAGCACCTCGCGCGACTTCTGCTCCTGCTTGGCGCGCGGCAGGTAGCGCAGGGTGCGCATGTTGTGCAGCCGGTCGGCGAGCTTGATGACCAGGACCCGGATATCGCGGGACATGGCGACGACCATCTTGCGGACCGTCTCGGCCTGCGCGGCGTCGCCGTACTTGACCTTGTCGAGCTTGGTCACCCCGTCCACCAGGGCCGCGACCTCGTCGCCAAAGTCGCGGCGCAGCTCGTCGAGGGTATAGGCGGTGTCCTCGATGGTGTCGTGCAGCAGCGCGGCGCACAGCGTCTCGTGATTCATGCCGAGCTCGGCCAGGATCGTGGCCACCGCCAGCGGGTGCGTGATGTACGGGTCGCCGCTCTTGCGCACCTGGCCCGCGTGCATCTGCGCGGCGACCTCGTAGGCCCGCTCGATCAGCCGGACGTCGGCCTTGGGGTGCGTCGTGCGGACCGTCTTGATCAGCGGCTCGAGCACCGGGTTGGTGCCGCCGCCCCGGGGCGCGCCGAGCCTGGCCAGCCTGCGCCGGACGCCCGCCGTCCCGGCGGCCGCGCCGCTGACCGCCGCGGCGGGCGCCGCACCGCCCTCCGCGGTGGCCGTGGCGCCTTCGGGCTCAGCCGGCGCCCCTTCAGGCTGGCCTGCGGAGGGCGCGCCATTGGCCGGCGTCACCCCGTTCTCCGCCCCGGGCCCTACTGCACCGTCTTGCTCTGGCCCACCCGCGGCGGACTGGGTGACACCGGCTCCGGCCGCGCCGGCCGTCGCTACGTCACCGGGCACAAGCGCTCCTCACGTCCGCCAAGCACCCAGTCTATCGAGGGGCGATTCCCGAAGTGCCCGGCTCGCGGCGAGTCGGTCAGACCAACAGCAGCGACCGGACGTCAAGGCCGGGCAGCCGGCCCGGCCGCTGAGGAAGGAAAGCTCGATCAGCACGGCCACCGCCGAGATGCGCGCGCCGCTGCGCTGGACCAGTTCCGCGGTCGCGGCGGCCGTTCCGCCGGTGGCCAGGACGTCGTCCACGATCAGCACCCGGTCACCGGGCTGGAACGCGTCGGTATGCACCTCGATGGTGGCGGATCCGTATTCGAGCTGGTAGGACTGCGCGTGCGTCGGCCCGGGCAGCTTGCCGTGCTTGCGGACCGGCACGAAGCCCGCGCCGAGCCGGCACGCGACCGGCGCGGCCAGGATGAATCCGCGTGCCTCGATGCCGGCCACCTTGTCGATCGGGCCGTGCCCGGCGGCCAGCGCCGCGACCACGGCAGCGAACGCCTCGCCGTCAGCGAGCAGCGGCGTGATGTCCTTGAACACCACGCCGGGCTCCGGATAGTCCGCGATGTCCCGGATTATGCCGCCGATCAGCGCCGCGACATCGCGGCCGGCCGACGCCTGCCTGCCGCTGCCCATGCAGTCGCCTACCGGCGTTTCTTCTTGCCCGTCGGCCGCCTCTTGGCCGCGCTGGTCCGTCTGGGCTGCTGCCGCGGGCCTGGCCGGGGCGCCGGGCCGCCGCGCGGGGTGGCGCCGGCGGCCCGGGCCGCGGGCACGCGCTCGTCCGGCCCCGAGTCGGCCGGCCCGCCGCTCCCGGCGGCCGCCTCCTCGTCGGCGGGCAGCTCCGGCTCGGCCGGATCAGCCAGCTCGGGGGCGGTGGCCGGGCGGCCCGCCGCCGCGCCAGCCCGCCCCGGGGACCGCTGGCCCGCCTTGGCCTTGGCCCGCTGCGCGGCGCGGCCACCGGCCGCGCGCAGCGCCACCCGCTTGGCCAGCGCCTTGTACTGCGGCTCGCGCTCCTTGAGGGCGGCCAGGACCGGCGTCGCGATGCAGATCGACGAGTAGGTGCCCGACAGCATGCCGACGAACAGCACCAGCGCCAGGTCCTCGAGCTCACCGGGCCCGAGCAGGGTGATGCCGGTCACCAGGATCGCCACCACCGGCAGCAACGCGATCAGGGAGGTGTTGATGGACCGGACCAGGGTCTGGTTCAGCGCCAGGTTGGCCGCCTGGCTGTAGGTGCTCCGGCTGGTGCCAAGCAGGCCGGCGGTATTCTCCCTGACCTTGTCGAAGACCACCACCGTGTCATACAGCGAGTAACCCAGGATGGTCAGCAGGCCGATGACCGTGGCCGGGCTGACCTGGAAGCCGGCCAGTGCATAAATACCGACCGTGATAACGATGTCGTGGGCCAGTGCCACCAGCGCGGCGGTCGCCATCTTCCACTCGAACGCGATCGACAGGTAGATCACGATCGCGATCAGGAACGCGATCAGCGCCTCCAGGGCCTTCTGCGAGATCTGGCTCCCCCAGCTCGGCCCGATGAAGGACGTGCTGACCCCCTGAATCCCGCCCACCGGGTGCAGGCTGACGCCGATCGCGTCCTGAACCCTGCTCTGCTCTTGGAAGGTGAGCTTGGCGGTCTGCACCTGCCAGCTGGCGTGGCTGCCGACGCCGACCGTCTGGATGATCGCGCCGGCTCCGCCGCCCGCTTTTTCGACCGTCGCGTTGACCTGCGCCAGGGTGGCCGCCGGAGCCTTGAACTCGAAGACCGAGCCGCCCTTGAAGTCCACGCTCTCGTTCAGCCCGCGCCCCAGCAGCGCGGCCACGCTGATCACCAGGATCAGGCCGGAGATCGTGTACCACAGCCGCCGCCGGCCGACGAACTCGATCGAGACCTCGCCCCGGTACAGCCGGCCGCCGACGTTGCCGATCCAGGACATCACGCCTCCTTCGGGGTGGTCCGGGACGGCTGGCCCGCGGCCGTGGCGCTGGCCTGGTTGGAGACGGGACGGGCTGCCGGGCGCCGGGAACCGCGCCACGGCGACCTGGCCCCGAGCCGGGCCGGATCAAGCCCCGACAGCGGGTGCCCGTTGCCGTAGAACTTGGTCCTGGCCAGCATCGTCACCATCGGGTGCGTGAACAGGAAGACCACGACGATGTCGATCACTGTGGTGAGGCCGAGGGTGAACGCGAACCCCTTGACCTGGTCGATCGAGAAGTACCAGAGCATCAGCGCGGCCAGGAAGGACACCGTGTCGGACACCAGGATGGTCCGCCGGGCGCGCTGCCAGCCGCGTTCCACGGCGGGCCGCAGAGTCCGGCCTTCCCTGACCTCGTCCCGCAGCCGTTCGAAGAACACCACGAACGAGTCGGCCGTGATGCCGATCGCGACGATCAGGCCCGCCACGCCGGCCAGGTTCAGCGTGAAGCCCGAGTACTTGCTGAGCAGGATCACCGACAGCAGTGCCAGCGCCGCCGCGATGCCCAGGCTGGACACCGACACGATGCCCAGGCCGCGGTAGTACAGGAACGAGTAGATCACCACCAGCAGCAGGCCGACCGCGCCCGCCGCCAGGCCCGCGTGCAGCTGCGCCGAGCCGAGCTGGGCCGAGATCGACTGGGTCGACTCGTTGGTGAAGCTCAGCGGGAGGTGCCCGTAGCTCAGCACGTTGGCCAGGTAGTCGGCCTGGCTCTCGGTGAACGAGCCGGTGATCTGGCCGATGCCGTTGTTGATCGGCTGCGCGATATAGGCGACGGACACCGGCGTGCCGTCCAGCACGATCGCGAAGTTGTTCAGCGGGTTGGTGGCCGAGCCCTGGTACTTGGTGAACATCGACGAGCTCAGCAGGCCGAAGGCCTTGGCGCCCTGCGGGTTGAAGTTGAGGTTGACCTGCCAGGTGCCGTTGGTGTTCAGCGAGCCGCTGGCCGATTTCAGCATCTCGCCGGTCACCGTGGACTTGTCCAGCGCGTATTTCTGGCCCTGGTAGCACGCCACGATCTGGTTGTTGACGTTGTCCCAGGCCGCCGAGTTGGAGCCGTAGATCTTCTGCTGCCAGTTGGCGTCGTTGCAGTTCAGCTTGTTGAACAGGGCCTTGACCGCGGGAGACAGCGCCGCCGCGTCACCCTGGCCGTTGGCCACGGTGGACAGCGCCGGAGTCGTGGACGGCGAGGGGGAAGCGCTTGGCGAGGCGGCCGGGCTCGGCGAGGAACTCGGGCTGGCCTTGGCCGTCGGCGTAGCCTTGCTGCCTGCCTTCGCCTTCTTGGACGGCGGGGCCGCGCTCTTGCTCGCCGACGCCGACGGGGTCGGCGTCGGGGTCGGGGTCGGGGTGGCCGTCGGGGTGGTCAGGTTCGGCGCGACCAGCAGCACCTGGCGGAACCGCAGCAGCGCCGTCCGGCCGACCAGGCTCTCCACCTGCTGGGCGCCCTTGCCGGGCACCGCCACGGTGATGATGTTCGAGCCCTGCTGCTGGACCTGGGCGCCGGTGAAGCCGGCCCCGTTGACCCGGTTCACGATGATCGTCCTGGCCTCGGTCATGGCCGTCTGGCTAGGCGGCTTCGAGGAATTCGGGGTCACCGCCTTCAGCGTCACCGTCGTGCCGCTGGACAGGTCCAGGCCCAGGCCGATCTTGAAGTTCTTGGTCCAGCTGCCCGGGTGCATGAGGTCACCGCCGATGACGCTGGCCAGCATGATGATGAGCAGGACGGCCAGCGCCGCGATCGGGAGCCACGGGCGTGACATCTTGGTGCTTGGGGGAGCCACTTCTCGCTGTCCTTAGGTGAAGGCCTGCGTCACGCCTGCGGATTGCGGTCCTGGGGATTCCAGTCGTCGGCGGCGTTCTCGCCGAACGTGCTCTGGGCCTGGCCATCGCTGAAGTTGGTCTGCCCCTCGGCCGACTGCGCCTCGCCCGATTGCGGCTCGTCGTCGCCAGGACCCTCGTCGCTCAGCGTGTCCATGATGGCTCGCCGCAGCATCTTGATGCGCACGCCCGGCGCCACCTCGACCTCGACGTCGTTGTCATCGACCGCCGTAATGGTGCCGTACATCCCGGCCGTGGTGCGGACGCGCTGCCCGGGCACCACGGTGCGCTGCATCTGCATGGCCTGCCGTTGCCTGTTCCGCTGCGGCCTGATCATCACCATGTACAGCACGACGAACAGCACTGCGATGAACAGGATGGGCAGCAGGCTGCTACCGGACGACTTGGTGCTAGTCGCGAGAAACATGTTCCCCATCACGGGGCTTCCTTCCGTTGATGGCCGCACTGGCTGGCGCCGTCCCAGGGAGCGGACCGGTCCGGCGCAAGGCCGGCCAGGCCGGCACCGGCACCAGGCGGCGTCAATTGACCAACTGCCGAAGTGTAGCGGCGTGCAGGGCACGCACCAACAGGCTACGACCTCTGATGAGTGATCGTGACCAGGCCGCGACCAGGCGTAGCCTGCCGCACGGCGCCGCCCGCCTCCGGTGACGGCCCCGCTGATCAGGTGAAAAGGGTGTCAGCGCCCGGCTGCGGCGCCGCGGCGGCCGACGGCGGGACGGCCAGGCCGAGCTGCGGCCAGGCGGCCGGAGTAGCCACCCGGCCGCGCGGCGTCCTGGCCATCAGGCCGGCCCGGACCAGGAACGGCTCGACGACCACCTCGACCGTCTCGGCCTCTTCCCCCACCGCCACCGCCAGGGTGGACAGGCCGACCGGGCCGCCGCCGAACCTGCGCACCAGCGCGGAAAGCACCGCCCGGTCCAGCCGGTCGAGCCCGCTGTCATCGACCTCGTAGAGCTCGAGCGCGGCCCGGGCCACCGCTTTGGTCACCACCCCGTCGGCCCGCACCTCCGCGTAGTCCCGGACCCGGCGCAGCAGCCGGTTGGCGATCCGCGGGGTGCCGCGGGACCGCCCGGCGATCTCCGCGGCGCCGTCGTCGCGCAGCGCCACCCGCAGCAGCCCGGCCGACCTGCGCACGATGACCTCGAGCTCGGCGGGCTCGTAGAAGTCCAGGTGCGCGGTGAAGCCGAACCTGTCCCGCAGCGGCGCCGGCAGCAGCCCGGCTCTGGTGGTCGCCGCGACCAGCGTGAACGGCGCGATGTCCAGCGGGATCGCGGTGGCCCCCGGGCCCTTGCCGATCACCACGTCGACCCGGAAGTCCTCCATGGCCAGGTAGAGCATCTCTTCGGCGGGCCGGGCGACGCGGTGGATCTCATCGATGAACACCACCTCGCCCTCACTCAGCGTGGACAGCACGGCGGCCAGGTCGCCCGCCCGCTCGATCGCGGGTCCGCTGGTCACCCGGAACGGCGCGCCGAGCTCAGCGGCGATGATCATGGCAATGGTGGTCTTGCCCAGCCCGGGCGGCCCGGACAGCAGCACGTGATCGGGGGGCTTGCCGCGGCCCAGCGCGCCCTCCAGGACCAGCGACAGCTGCTCGCGGACCCGGCCCTGGCCGACCAGCTCGGCGAGCCGCTTGGGCCGCAGCGCGCCCTCGATCAGCCGGTCGTCGGCCTCGGCCACCGGGGACACCAGCCGGTCACCGGCCCCGGGACCGGTGGCAGCGGCCGGCCCTTGGTCAGCCCGCGAGGCTGGATCGCGGCTGGTCACGTGCGCCCCAGCACCCGCAGCGCGGCGCGCAGCGCCGCGGCGACATCGATGTCCGGGCCGTCCGGAGCGCCGGATGAGCCATTGAGCAGCTCGGGCTCGACCGCCGCGATGGCCTGGTCGGCGTCGCGCGGCGGCCAGCCCAGGCCGACCAGGCCGGCCCGCACCTGATCCCGCCACGGCGCCCGCCGCCCGGCCGCAGCCGGACCGCCCGCGGCCGGATCGCCTGCACGCTGCCCGGCGGCGGCCTCGGCCGGCGACCCAGCCGGCCGGCCAGCTCCAGCATGATCCGCTGGGCGCCCTTGCGGCCGATGCCCGGCACGGTGGTCAGCGCGGCCAGGTCCTCGGCCGCGATCGCCCGCCGCAGGCCGTCCGGGCTGAACACGGCGAGCATGGCCAGCGCCAGCCGCGGCCCGACCCCGCTGGCCGTCTGGAGCAGCTCGAAGGTGTTCCGCTCGTCCTCGTCGGCGAAGCCGTAGAGGGTCAGCGCGTCCTCCCTGACCACCAGGGAGGTGGCGACCTTGGCGCGCTGGCCGCCGCGCAGCCCGGCCAGGGTGCCCGGCGTGCACTGGACCAGCAGCCCGACCCCGCCCACCTCGATGACCGCGCCATCCGGCGCTACCGAGCACACGACCCCGTCCAGGTGCGCAATCATCGGCTTCCTCCCGACTTGACCGGCTGGGCGGCCCGGGCGGCCGCGGCGGCCGCCGCCAGCCGCCGCTGCGCGGCGCCCCGCCACAGGTGGCAGATGGCCAGGGCCAGGGCGTCGGCGCAGTCAGCGGGCCTGGGCGGGTCGGCCAGCACCAGCAGCCGCGCCACCATCTGCGTCACTTGCGCCTTGCCGGCCTGGCCGTTCCCGGTGACCGCCGCCTTCACTTCGCTCGGCGTGTGCAGCGCCACCGGCAGCCCGTGGCGAGCCGCGCACACGATCGCGATCGCACCCGCCTGCGCCGTGCCCATCGCGGTCCGCACGTTGTGCTGGCTGAAGACCCGCTCCACGGCGACCGCGTCCGGCCGGTAGGCGGTCAGCCAGCGCTCGATCTGCTGCTCGAGCGCGAGCAGCCGGGCCGCTATGTCGGCTCCGGCGTCGGTCCTGATCACGTCCGTCGCCACCAGGGTCAGCGGCCGGCCGGGATCGCCGTCGATGACGCCGATCCCGCACCGCGTCAGGCCGGGATCGACGCCGAGCACCCGCATGCCGCTCACCATCCCGGTCGGTCGCGAACTCCAGTTGCGAACTCCAGTTCGGCTAGGACACTACCGGCTCGGCGGCGGCCACGCCGGGACACGCCCCGGCGTGTCGCCCCGGGGCCCGCTCCCGGCCCTCCGGCCGCCTTCCTGGCCACGGCGGCCAGCGGGCGCCTCGGCGCCCGGCCGCCGCCCCCCGCGGGCTTTCTGCACCAGCACCGGGTCAGAAGTAGTCGAGCAGGAAGGCTGTCCCGGCGAACGCGCAGTCGAGCGCGTCATCGCTGGCGCGGTCGCCGCCGGCGGCCAGTCCGGCGCGGCGCAGCGTCGGTAACGGGGTCCCCGCGAACAGCGCGGCGAAGCCGCGGGCGCCGAGCGAGACCGGCGGGGCGGGCGGCACCGGCCCGTGATCATCCGTTCTGAATGGGGTTAGGGTTCCCTTCCCATCGGACACCTGCAGCGCCCACCAGCCCGAGTTGGCCGGGAGCTGGGGGTCATCAAGCTGGAGCACCGCGGTGGCCACGGTCGCCGCGGGGAAGCCGCGAGCCGCGATCGCGGCCGGCGCATCGAGGACCCGCAGCATCCAGGGCGTGCGCTCAGCCAGGGCCAGGTCAGCCTCGCGGGTCAGCCAGGCCACCGGATCATCCGGGGCCAGCAGCGCCCTGACCCGCCCGGCGATGGATGCGTGCGAGGCCACGACCGACCAGATGTCCCTGGTCGTCTGCGCCGTGGTGGCCACGGCGCATTCGACCAGCAGCTCGCGGTTACCGTCCTGCCAGCGATAGGCCAGGAAGCCGTCGGCGGCCAGGTAGCTGAACCGGTGCGGATCGGACAGCTGGCGCCGCACGTCCGCCGGGGCCCGGGTAATCGGCCCGCAATGCCGGGCGGCCTCGTGTGCCGCGCCGACGATCTCGATCACCCCGGCCGCGTCGTCCGGCCCGGCCCGGCGCAAGGCCATCGGCGGCGGCGGCGCACCGACGTCCGGCGCCACCAGCGTGCCGAGCGATCTGGCCGGTACCGTCGCGTGGTAGAGACCGCCGGCCAGTTCCCAGCCCAGCGACCGGTACAGCGGGGTGGTCGCTGGGTAGAGCACTGAGACCGGATAGCCGCGCCCCGCGATCAGCCCGGTCAGTTCGGACATCAGCGCCTTCCCGACACCGCGGCCCCGGGCCTCAGGGGCGACCTTGACCCCGGCCACGCCGGCCATCGGCACGCTCCGGCCGTGCCACCACTGCCGCATGTCCAGGTACCTGGCCGTGCCGATCAGCCGCGCGCCGTCGAAGGCGCCGACATAGCGGCCGGCCGCGACGCTCTCGGCGGCCACCGCGAGCGTCCGGTCCCGGTCCGAGTCGTCCATCGGGCCGAAGGCCTGGTGCCGTAGCTCAACCTCCGCGCCCAGGTCGTCATCGTCGCTCAGCGGCCTGACCACCAGGCCCGGCCCGGTCACCGGGCCCGCTTCGGCCGCCGGGTCACCCGATCTGCTCCATGATCTCGTCGGAGACCGAGTAGTTGGCGTAGACGTCCTGGACGTCGTCGGAGTCCTCGATGGCCTCGATCAGCCGGAAGACCCGCTTGGCGTGGTCCTCGTCGAGCTCGACCTCGACGGTCGGCAGGAACGGGGTCTCGGCGGAGTCGTACTCGATCCCGGCCTGCTGCAGCGCGTCCCGCACCGCGTGCAGGTCGGTCGCCTCGCTGACCACCTCGAGCGACTCGCCGAGATCGTTAACCTCCTCGGCGCCGGAGTCCAGCACCGCGGCGAGCACGTCGTCCTCGGTCGCCCCGCCGGCCTTGCCGACGATCACCACGCCCTTGCGGTGAAACAGGTACGAAACCGAGCCCGGGTCCGCCATCGACCCGCCGTTCCTGGAGAACGCGGTCCGCACGTCCGATGCGGCGCGGTTACGGTTGTCGGTCAGGCACTCCACCAGCACCGCCACGCCGCCGGGTGCGTAGCCCTCGTAGGTGACGTGCTCGTAGGCCGCTCCGCCGGCCTCCAGGCCGGCGCCGCGCCGGACCGCACGGTCGATGTTGTCGTTGGGCACCGAGCTCTTCTTGGCCTTCTGGACGGCGTCGTAGAGCGTCGGGTTGCCGGCCGGGTCACCGCCCCCGGTCCGCGCCGCCACCTCGACGTTCTTGATCAGCTTGGCGAACAGCTTGCCCCGCCGGGCATCGACGACGGCCTTCTTGTGCTTGGTGGTCGCCCACTTCGAATGGCCGCTCATGAACGTTCCCTCACCATGTCGACAAAGAGCCCGTGGATGCGCCGGTCCGGGGTGAGCTCGGGATGAAATGCCGTGGCCAGCGCCGGTCCCTGGCGGACCGCGACGATCCTACCGGTGCCCGGTTCGGTAGCGAGAACCTCGACGTCGTCGCCGGTCTCCTCGACCCAGGGCGCCCTGATGAACACCGCGCGGTAGCCCGGGCCGCCCACGCCGTGCAGGACAATGTCGCTCTCGAAGGACTCCGCCTGCCGGCCGAAGGCGTTCCTGCGGACCGTCATATCGATCGCGCCCAGGGTTTCCTGGCCGCTGGCGCTGGCCACCAGGCGGGTGGCGAGCAGGATCATGCCCGCGCAGGAGCCGAAGGCGGGCATGCCCGAGCTGACCCGCTTGCGCAGCGGTTCGGCCAGGTCGAAGGCGACCGCCAGCTTCCATATCGTGGTGGACTCGCCGCCGGGGATGATCAGCCCGTCCACCATGTCCAGCTCACCGGGCCTGCGCACGGGCAGGCCGCGGACGCCCACCGCGCGCAGGGCGCGCAGGTGCTCGGCGACGTCCCCCTGCAGCGCGAGCACGCCGATGGCCGGGTCCGGCCCGGTAGCGGCCCGGGTCACCAGCCGCGGCCCGCGTAATGCTGCTCGGGCGGCAGCGTGTCCAGGTTGATGCCGGCCATCGCCTCGCCGAGCCCCCTGGACACCTTGGCGATGACGTCCGGGTCGTCGTGGAAGGTGGTCGCCTTGACGATCGCCGCCGCCCGCGCCGCCGGGTCGCCCGACTTGAAGATGCCCGATCCGACGAATACGCCGTCGGCGCCCAGCTGCATCATCATCGCGGCGTCGGCAGGCGTGGCGATGCCGCCCGCGGTGAACAGCACCACCGGCAGCTGACCGGCCCTGGCTACCTCGGCCACCAGCTCCTGCGGGGCCTGCAGCTCCTTGGCCGCGCGGTAGAGCTCCTCGGCGGGCAAGGTGGCCAGCCGCCGGATCTCGGCCCGGATCCCGCGCATGTGCCTGGTCGCCTCGACCACGTTGCCGGTGCCCGCCTCGCCCTTTGACCTGATCATCGCGGCGCCCTCGGTGATCCGGCGCAGCGCCTCGCCCAGGTTGGTCGCGCCGCACACGAACGGCACGGTGAACTCCCACTTGTCCACGTGGTGCGCCTCGTCGGCCGGGGTCAGCACCTCGGACTCATCGATGTAATCCACCCCGATCGCCTGCAGCACCTGGGCCTCGGCGAAATGCCCGATCCGGCATTTGGCCATGACCGGGATCGACACCGCGGCGATGATCCCGTCGATCATGTCCGGATCGCTCATCCGGGCCACGCCGCCCTGCGCGCGGATGTCGGCGGGCACCCGCTCCAGCGCCATCACCGCCACCGCGCCCGCGTCCTGCGCCATCTTGGCCTGCTCGGGCGTGACGACGTCCATGATCACGCCGCCCTTGAGCATGTCAGCCATCCCGCGCTTGACCCGCTGCGTCCCGGTCTGGGCGGCGGCGCCACTGGCTGGGGCAGAACTGGCCGAACCGACCGGATCGCCGGAACTGGGAAACGGCATAGCGAACCTCACTAGATCGCGACTGAAGTAGTTTCATTCATGGTAGGTGCTGGCCAGCTGGCGGGCAGATCCGGCCGGGCGGGGATGGCCAGCGGCCCGGAGGCCAGATTCAGCTGGTCAGGTGGGGCATGTCCGCGCCCTGCGCGGCCTGCCCCGGCGCGACCAGGGAGTCATCGAACTCGAAGAAGTCCGGCAGCGCGGCGCCCCCGGCCAGGTGGAACAGCCGGACCAGCCACCGGCGGCGGGCCGACCTGGTCGCCGCCACCGCGTCGTTGTAGAACTTCCTGGCCAGGAACACCTGGTGGGCGGCGCTTTCCAGCTCGGTCAGCAGCTCGGCGGCGTCCTCCTTGCCGGTCAGCGTGGCCAGGAAGCCGGGCTGGCCCAGGGCCGCGCGCAGCGCCCTGGTCAGGTCGCTCTCCGGCAGCTCGCGCGCGGTGCTGGCGGATCGCGCGTCGTGGGCCGCCCCGGCCAGCAGCAGGCTGGTGGCCGGGTCGAGCAGACCGGAGGAGGCGAACTCCATCGCCACCGAGGCGCGCCGCACCAGCGCGGCGTCGAGCGCGGCGCGGGCCGTCTCCAGCCGGGCGTGCAGCCGGTCCAGCCGGCCCGCCCGCCAGGACACATACACGCCGAAGACCGCCACCGCGGCGACCACGATGATGATCGTCGTAGTGGTCATCGGACCACCTCGACATGGCCCAGGGCGGGCACCACGGCCTCGTAGACGGCCAGCACGTCGCGGGCTACCACCGGCCAGTCGTAGGCACGCACCGCCGCCGCAGCGGCCGCTGACAGGCTGGCCCGGCGGGCCGGCTCGTCAAGCAGCCGGGCGGCCGCCGCAGCCAGCCCCGTCGCGCTGCCGGTCTCGAACAGCTCGCCGGCCTCGCCGTCCCGTAGCACCCGGCGGAACGCGTCCAGGTCGCTGGCCACGATCGGGGCGCTGGCCGCCATCGCCTCGGCCAGTACGTACCCGAAACTCTCGCCACCGGTGTTGGGCGCGCAGAATACGTCCACCGAGTGGTAGACCCGGATCTTGTCCTCATCGCTGACCTGACCGAGCATCACCACCCGGGGCAGCAGCCCGGCCGGCAGCCTGGCCAGCGCCTCCTCGGCATCGCCCGGCCCGGCGATCAGCAGCCGGACCCCCGGCCGCTGCCCGCCGAGGATCTCGAAGGCGCGCAGCATCACGCCCAGCCCCTTGCGCGGCTCGTCGATCCGGCCGACGAAGCCCAGCGCCCCGCCTGGCCCCGGCCAGCCCGGCAGCGGGTCGGCCTTCTCAAACCTGCGCACGGCGATCCCGTTCGGGATCAGCACCGCGTCACCGCCCAGGTGCTCGACCAGCGTGGTGCGGGCCGCCTCGGAGACCGCGATCCGGCCGCTGATCTTCTCCAGCGCGGACTGCAGCATCGGCTGCGCCGCGTGCAGGATTCTGGACCGCGGGTTCGCGGTGTGGAACGTGGCCACGATCGGCCCGTCGGCCACCCAGCAGGCCAGCAGCGAGAGGCTCGGCGCCGTCGGCTCGTGCACGTGCAGGACGTCGAAGTTGCCATCCCGGACCCACCGGCGGACCCGGCTGGCCGACAGGAACCCGAACGCGAGCCTGGCCACCGCTCCGTTGTAGGGGACTGGGACGGCGCGGCCCGCCGGGACCACATAGCCGGGCAGCGGCGTGTCGTCGTCGGCCGGCGAGATGACCGACACCTGGTGGCCCAGCTCGATCAGGGCCTCGGCGAGGCCCCTGATGTGCTCCTGGACGCCGCCCGGCACATCCCAGGTATACGGGCAGACCAGGCCGATCCTCATGGATCGCCCGCCAGCCGGCTCGCGGCCGCCTCGCGCGCCTGCGCCGCGGCCAGCCGGGCCGGGTCCAGGTCAGCAGTAAAGACCCGCTGCAGCATGTGCCAGTCCTGCGGATAGTCCCGGATGCCGTCCTCGAAGAACCGCGCGATCTGCTGGGTCATCGCGGCCACCTTCTGCTTCTTGTCCCCGTCGGGCGGGGCGGGGATCTCCTCGCCGATGCGCACGCCCCAGCCGTCGCCGTCGAACCACAGCACAGCCGGCACCAGCGCTGCTCCCGTCTGGATGGCCAGCGCGGCCGCACCGGGCGTCATCCTGGCCCGCTCACCGAAAAACTCCACCTCGATACCGCTGCCCGTGACGTCCCGGTCGGAGACCAGCACCACCACCCGGCCGGCCCGCAGCCGTTGCGCCAGCGTCCCGAACGGCCTGGCGCCCCCGCTGGCCGGCAGTACCTCCATGCCCAGGCCCTGGCGGAACGCCACGAACCTGTCGTACACCGACTCCGGCTCGATCCGTTCCATGACCGCCGTGATCGAGCCGGCCCCCTGGGCGATGATCCAGGCGCCGGCCTGGTCCCAGTTTCCCATGTGCGGCAGCGCGAACACGACGCCGCGCCCGTCGGCCAGCGCGGCGAACACCTTGTCGAATGGGCCCTCCGGATGCATCCCGCCGACCAGCCGCTCGACGGGCATGACGGGCAGCCGGAACACTTCTAGCCAGTAGCGCGCGTAGGACCGCATCGATTCCCTGGACAGCGCGCGCAGCTGCTGCCCGGTGCTGCCCGGGCCGAGCACCCGCCGCAGGTTCGCCTCCAGGAGCTGGACCCGGGGACCCTGGCGGCGCCAGGCGATCTCGGCGCCGAACCCGAAGGCCCCCCGCGCCCACGACTCCGGCACCCGGCAGACCAGGGACCAGCCCAGCCCGTAGGCCGCGTCGACGATCCTGTCCCTCAGTCCGGGCATCAGTGCTCTCCTGCTGGCGGGTTTCCCGCAGGGCTCCCGGAGCCGAGAGCGGCCTCGCGGCGCACCGCGAGAACCCGCTGGCCGAACGTGACGGTGCTGGCCGCCGCGAGCAGCCACAGCCCCGCCGGAAGGACATACGGTACGCCAAGTCCGGCCAGTCCCGCGGCGACCAGGCCGATCAGCAGCCGTTCGGTCCGTTCGGCGATCCCGACGTCACAGCGCAGCCCCAGGCCCTCGGCCCGGGCCTTGGCGTAGGACACCAGGACCCCGGCCACCAGGCAGTACAGCGCCACCCCGGCGAGCAGCCTGCTGTGGCCGCCGAGCACGAACCAGACGGCCAGGCCGGCGAAGACCGCCGCGTCCGCGACCCGGTCCAGGGTGGAGTCGAGGAACGCGCCGAACGGGCCGGCGGTGCCCTTGATCCGGGCCAGCGTCCCGTCGAGCATGTCGGTGACGACAAACCCGGTACAGACCATCGTGCCCGCGAACAGATGCCCGGTGGGGAACAGCGCCAGCGCCCCGGCGCTCATCCCGATGGTGCCGGTGATGGTGAGCGCGTTGGGGGTGATCGGCGTCCGGGCAAGCGCAGTTCCCAGCGGCTTGAGCAGCCGGCCGAGGGCGGGGCGTAGCACGGTGAGCATGGCCGTTTGATCTTACTGGCGCCCGGCGGGCAGGTTTGGTAGGTCCGCGGCCAGAACGCCGGGCCAAAAATCTGGACAGCAGGGGTGATTCTCTCCGAGGGGTTGTGATCGCATGCCGGCAGGTAAAGGCTGGTCGTGCAGCAGCCGAACGCGGGAACAACAGGAGGCGGTGCAGATGCCGGAAAAGACGAGCTCAGCTGGAGCCGCGGGCAGGGCACCCTCGGCCGGCCAGCACGACAGCGTGCGTAACGTGGTGCTGGTCGGCCATTCGGGAGCAGGAAAGACGTCGCTGGTCGAGGCGCTGCTGGTCGGCACCGGGACGATCCAGCGCGCGGGGCGGGTCGAGGACGGCACCACGGTCAGCGACTTCGACGAGGTCGAGGTCAGGCAGCAGCGGTCGGTGAACCTCACGCTGGCTCCCGTCCTGCATGCCGGAGTCAAGATCAACTTGCTGGATACGCCGGGCTACGCCGACTTCACCGGCGATCTGCGGGCCGGCCTGCGCGCGGCGGACGCGGCGCTGTTCACGGTGTCGGCGGCCGAAGGCGTGGACGGCCTGACCAGGATGCTGTGGGACGAGTGCGCGGCGGTCGGGATGCCGCGGGCCGTGGTCATCACCAAGATCGATCACCAGCGGGCCGACTTCAATGAGGCGCTCGATGCCTGCCGCGGGGCGTTCGGCGACTCGGTGGCGCCGCTGTACCTGCCGGTATCCGACGGCCACGGCGGCGTCCGCGGCCTGATCGGGCTGCTCTCGGAGCAGTTCTACGACTATTCGGGCGGCAGCCGCAGGGAAAGCTCGCCCGAGCCCGGCCAGGCCGACGCCATCGCGGAGTCCCGCAGCGCGCTGATCGAGGCGATCATCCAGGAGAGCGAGGATGAGAGCCTGATGGACTCCTACCTCTCCGGCGAGGATCTCGATGTCAAGGGCCTGATCGAGGACCTGGAGAAGGCCGTGGCCCGGGGCAGCTTCTACCCCGTGCTGGCCTCGTCGGCCCCGCACGGCATCGGCATCGCCGAGTTGCTCGAGGTGATCACCCAGGCCTTCCCCGCCCCGCAGGAGCACCCGATGCCCGCGGTGACGACGGTGGACGGCAAGCCGGCCAGCGGCCTGTCCTGCGACCCGGACGGCCCGCTGCTCGCCGAGGTGGTGAAGACCACCTCCGACCCGTACGTGGGCCGGATCAGCCTGGTCCGGGTGTTCTCCGGCACCCTGCGGCCCGATGGCATCGTGCACGTCTCGGGCCATGGCCGGGCCGAGCGCGGTCACGCCGACCACGATCAGGATGAGCGGATCGGCGCGCTCACCTCCCCGCTGGGCAAGCAGCAGCGCACCATCGCGCAGTGCCTGGCCGGGGACATCTGCGCGGTGGCCAAGCTGGCCAGCGCGGAGACCGGCGACACCCTGTCGGACAGGGACCGCCCGCTGGTGATGGAGTCGTGGGCGATGCCCGAGCCGCTGCTGCCGGTCGCGATCACCGCCAAGTCGAAGGCCGACGAGGACAAGATGTCGCAGGCGCTGAGCAGGCTGGTGGCCGAGGATCCGACGCTGCGCCTGGAGATGAACGCCGAGACCCGCCAGCTGGTGCTGTGGTGCATGGGCGAGGCCCATGTCGACCTGCTGCTTGACCGGTTGTCCAGCCGGTACGGGGTGGCCGTGGAGACGACCGAGCTGCGGGTGCCGCTGCGCGAGACGGTCGGGGGCAAGGCGCAGGGCCTGGGCCGCAACGTCAAGCAGACCGGCGGCCACGGCGAGTTCGGGATCTGCCACATCGAGGTGGAGCCGCTGCCGTCTGGATCGGGCCTGGAATTCGTCGACAAGATCGTCGGCGGGGTGGTGCCGCGGCAGTTCATCCCCTCGGTGGAGAAGGGCGTCCGGTCCCAGATGGAGCAGGGCGTGCTGGCCGGCTACCCGATGGTGGACATCAAGGTGACGCTGTTCGACGGCAAGGCGCACTCCGTGGACTCCTCGGACATGGCGTTCCAGAAGGCCGGCCGGGCGGCGCTGCGGGATGCCGCCGAGAAGGCTCAGGTACTGCTGCTGGAACCGGTCGACGAGCTATCGGTCATGGTGGCCGACGACTACGTCGGCGCGGTGATGTCCGACCTGTCCTCGCGCCGCGGCCGGGTGCTCGGCACCGAGCCGGTGCCCGGCGGCCGGACCCTGGTCAAGGCGGAGATCCCGGAACTCGAGATCACCCGGTACGCGATCGACCTGCGGTCGATGTCCCACGGCACCGGCTCATTCGCCCGCTCCTACCTGCGTTATGAGCCGCTGCCCGCGCATCTGGCCGAGAAGGTGGCGGCCGCCTCCAGGCCCGGCTAGCTAGCCGCCCGGCGGCCCGCCCTGGTGACCCGGCCACGCGCCGGCCAGCAGCTCGCGGGTATCGGCCAGCAACTGCGGCAGGACCTTGGTCCGGCCGACCACCGGCATGAAGTTGGCGTCACCGCCCCACCGGGGCACCACGTGCTGGTGCAGGTGCGCGGCGATGCCGGCGCCTGCCACGTCGCCCATGTTCATGCCGATGTTGAAGCCCTGGGCGCCCGAGGCCGCCCGCAGCGTGCGCATCGCCTGCCTGGTCAGCTTGGCCAGCTCGGCGCTCTCGGCCTCGTCGAGCTCGGTGTAGTCGGCGACATGCCGGTACGGGCACACCATGAGGTGGCCGCTGTTGTACGGATACAGGTTCAGCACCGCGTACACCAGCGAGCCGCGGGCGACGATGAGCGCCTCCGCATCGGGCAGGCCCGGGATCCGGCAGAACGGGCAGTCCGGCCCGCCGGTCTCAGCGGGCTTGTTCTCGCCCTTGATGTAGGCCATCCGGTGCGGCATCCAGAGCCGCTGAAAGCCGTCCGGGGTGCCGACCCCGTCCTGCCACGACGGTTCCCCGTTGGCGCCGGGGCCGGCCGGGGGCACCGCGCTCCGCTCGGCGGACGGCTCATCAGGAGGGGCAGCAGCCATGCATGCAGCATAAGGACGCCCGCCAGGGCTGCCGCGCCCGGACCCGCCCGCCGGACGGGCTCAGACCTGGGCGCGCCGCGCGACGGCGTCGACGATCTCGGCGATCGCGTCGGACACCGGGACCTCGTTCTTCTGCTCGCCGTCGCGGTACCGGAACGAGACCGCGGCCGCGGCCACGTCCTGGTCGCCGGCCAGCAGCATGTACGGGACCTTCTGCCGCTGGGCGGTCCGGATCTTCTTCTGCATCCGGTCGTCGCCGGTGTCCACCTCGACCCGGATTCCTGCGGCCCGCAGCCGGGCCGCTACCTCCTGCAGGTACCCGGCGTGCGCGTCGGCGATCGGGATGCCGATCACCTGGACCGGGGCGAGCCAGGGCGGGAACGCGCCCGCGTAGTGCTCGAGCAGGATACCGAAGAACCGCTCGATCGAGCCGAACAGCGCCCGGTGGATCATGTACGGCCGCTGCCTGGTCCCGTCGGCGGCCTGGTACTCGATCCCGAACCGGCCCGGCTCCTGGAAGTCGACCTGCAAGGTGGACAGCTGCCAGCGCCGCCCGATCGCGTCCCGCACGTGCACATCGATCTTGGGCGCGTAGAACGCGCCCTCCCCCTCGGCGATCACGTAGGGCAGCCCCGAGACGTCCAGGGCGTGCTGGAGGGCTGCCTCGGCCTTCTTCCAGTCGGCCGGCTCACCCACGTACTTCTCGGGCCGGGTGGACAGCTCGGCCTCGAACTCGGTGAGCCCGAAGTCGCGCAGCAGGCCCACCACGAAGTCAAGCAGCGACGCCAGCTCGCCCTCGAGCTGGTCGGGCCGGCAGAAGATGTGGGCGTCGTCCTGGGTGAAACCACGGGCCCTGGTCAGCCCGTGCACGACCCCGGATTTCTCGTAGCGGTACACGGTGCCGAACTCGAACAGCCGCAGCGGCAGCTCGCGGTAGGACCGGCCGCGTGCGGCGAAGATCAGGATGTGCATCGGGCAGTTCATCGGCTTGGCGTAGTACTTGGCGCCCTCCAGCTCCATCGGCGGGAACATGCTCTCCGCATACCAGCCCAGGTGCCCGGAGGTCTCGAAGAGCTCGGCCTTGGTCAGGTGCGGGGTGTTGACGAACTCATAGCCGGCCGCCACGTGCCGCTGCCGCGAGTATTCCTCCATGATCCGGCGGATGGTCCCGCCCTTGGGATGGAACACCGGCAGGCCGCTGCCGATCTCGGTGGGAAACGAGAACAGGTCCAGCTCCGCGCCGAGCTTGCGGTGATCACGTCGCTCCGCCTCGGCCAGCAGGTGCAGGTACTCGTCCTGGGCCTCGCGGGACGGCCACGCGGTGCCGTAGATGCGCTGCAGCTGCGGATTGCGTTCACTGCCGCGCCAGTACGCGCCACCGGTGCGCATCAGCGTGAACGCCGGGATCTTCCTGGTGGTCGGCAGGTGCGGGCCGCGGCACAGGTCCTTCCAGCGCACCTCGCCGCTGCTGGCGTCGAGATTGTCGTAGATGGTCAGCTCGCTGCCGCCCACCTCGACCGCCTCCTCGGCATCCGCGCCGCCGCCCTTCAGGCCGATGAGCTCCAGCTTGTACGGCTCGGCGGCGAGCTCGGCCCGGGCCTGCGAGTCGGTGACCACGCGCCTGGAGAACAGCTGGCCCTGCCGCACGATCTGGCGCATTCGCTGCTCGATCGCCTTAAGATCTTCCGGGCCGAACGGCTGTCGCACGTCGAAGTCGTAGTAGAAGCCGTTCTCGACGGGGGGACCGATCCCGAGCCTCGCCCCGGGGAACAGCTGCTGCACCGCCTGGGCCAGCACGTGCGCCGTCGAATGCCGCAAGATGGACAGGCCGTCGGCGCTGCCGATGGTCACCGGCTCGACGACGTCGCTGTCGGCCAGCTCGCGGGCCAGGTCGCGCAGCTCACCGTTGACCCGGGCCGCGATCACCTCGGCCGCGTCGTGCGCGCCATCTGCCCCGGCCAGCGCCCGGCCTGCCGTCGTGCCCGCGGCCACCACGTGCTCGCGTCCGGCGAGAGTGATGTGAAGCTGGTCGGCAGGCACGGCTGCTCCTTGGCTGGTTGCGGACCCGGGCGATCGCCGGTGTCCGCATGCTATCGAGGTAGCCGGGTGCGCGCGGGCGGCCGGGCCGCTACGGCGCGGCTACCGTGACCAGGCTGCCGTAGGTGAGGTACGGCCAGGCGCGTTTGGCCGGCGCGTACGGCAGCTCGACGCAGCCCAGGCTCTGCGGGTAGCCGTAGGAGTAGCGCGGGAAGTAGTGCACGGCCTCGCCGGACCGGAAGTAGGCCACCCAGGCGACCGGGTCGGCGTACTTCGACCCGTCCGGGTTACGCCCGCGCATGATCTGGAACCGGTACCGCAGGTAGACCGGGGAGGTGCCGATGGTGGTCGGCGCCACCGGGATGCCGGTGTTCGCCAGACTGTGGAAGACGACCCGGCCGTTGTGCCAGATGGTCAGGGTCTCGGGGGTTTTCTCGCTGGCCCGGGCGTAGGTATAGCCGTGCCGGTTCGGCTCGCCGCCGGCCACGGCCTTGAGCAGTGCGCTCCACACCGCCGATCCGGCGACCCCGTCCATCGTCATGCCGTGATCGGACTCGAAGGCCATCACCGCGCCGGTCATGATCAGGCTGGGCGCGCCGAGCCGCCAGAAGGTCCGCAGCGCCTTCGGGTACCCGTGCTGCCACCTGAACGATCCGAGCGGCGCGCTGTAGGCGGCGCTGAGCTGACCGTTCGCGTCCGACGGCAGCGGGTTGGACCCGACCGGGGTCCAGGTCAGCGGCAGGTAGCCGAGCTGCGCGAGCAGCTGCTGCAGCCGCAGCGGGCTGAACGTGCCGGTCCGGAAGTGCGCCGAGACCGGCCTGGCCAGCAGCCCGCCAGCGACCGACCGGACGCCGGCCGGTCCGCCCGGTATCCGCAGCCGGACCACGGTGTCCTGCGCGAACGCCCGCCGCGGCACGAACTGCAGGCTGTTCCCTGTGCCGCGCTGCCAGTGGCCGGCGATCCGCGGGGCCAGCTGCGGCAGCGGCGAGTCCGCGGCCAGCGCCGTGGAGAAGACGACGCGTACCGGGCTCGCGCCGTCCACTCCGGCCGACCTGGAGGCCGGAGACACCGACACGACCCGCAGCGGGCGGGACGATACCGTGTGCGGCTGGCGGGCCGCTGCCTGCTGCCTGGCGGCCGGCCCGCGGTGCGCGGGCCCCGGCTGAGCAGCGGCCCTGGTCAGCGCGAACCAGGTGCCGGTGGCCAGAATCGCCGCGATGGCGGTCGCGAGCGCAACAAGCCGGACACGCAGCAGCGCCACTCGCGACAAGATCGGCTCCTCGTCTTGCTGGCCCGGCCGCATCGGCGGGCGAACTGCCACGTACGTCGATGTATACCAGTTAATCCGCGGTACCGAGCGTAACTGCGCGGTGCGGCGCGCGAGTTGGGAGAAGGTTAAGAATTCAGCGAGAAATGGCCACAGGCCCATCACGTCAGCCCGATACGGTGATCAGGCTTCCGTAGCCGAGATAGGACCACGCCTGCCCGGCGGCCGCATAAGGCGGCTCGACGCAGCCCAGGCTCTGCTGAAAGCCATACGAGCCGCGCGGGAAGTAGTGCACCGGCCAGCGGCAGCCCGATGCCCAGCAGCCGCGCACAGCCCGAGATCCGCTCTGAGCTGATGCAACCCGACCCGGGAAGCGTCCGAGAACAGCACGAGCACCAGCGTCGCCTCGGCCAGTACCTTGACCACTTCGCTGCCAGGCGTGATCCCCAGCGGCGCCAGCGGGCCGTGGGTCAGCAGCACGCCCGCCAGGGTGAACACGATCGGCGCGGTCATGTCGAAGCGTTCCAGCCGTGCCGACAACGTGCCCCACGCGAACACCAGCCCGGCGATGATCGCCAGATCCGCGACCGTCACCGTTTCCCCTCTGGTGGGCCGCTACCCGATGGCCTATTGGCGGGCCATGTGCATGCGCAGTTCGGCTTCGGGGTCGTGGATGAGTTCTCCGCTGACGTCGACCGTCACGGCATGGATGGTGCCGGTGAACTTGAAGGGGCTGGTGTAGTCGTCGGTGATCGGCGAGCCGGGGTTGGCGCCGCAGGTGAGCGCGCCCGGGTTGAGCACGAACGGGGTGGTGACGGGTGCCTCGGTGTTCCCGGCGAGGGCGCCGTCCACATAGAGCTGGAGCCTGCCGGGCGCGCCCTTGCCGTGGGCCATGTCCGGCTGCCCGGTCGGTTCGAACTCGAATCGGAGCTCGTGCTTGCCGGGCTGGAGGGCCTGGCCGGATTCCACGCTGTAGACGGCGCGGCCGACGTAGTTGTGGGCGTAGCGGAGCTTGCCGTCCTTGACGAACAGGGAATATCCGCCGGCGGCGGTGCCCTGGCACAGCAGCACACCCTCGGCCCCGCCAGCGGGGATGTCAACCTGCGCGGTGATGCTATGCGGGCGGTTGAGCACCCGCGGCCCGGCGAAGAACGGGACCGACTGCGTGCCGGGCCGGTAGGTGTAGCTATCGCGGAGCGGCGCCGCGAGCGGTTTCTCGGCGATCATGCGGGCCAGGCCGCTCCCGTCGACCGGCATCACGTCGTATTTGCCGGCCTCCACGTACCAGGTGGCGATCATCGCGATGAGCCGGTCGCGGTGCTCGGCGGCCACGTTGTGGTTCTCGGCGAAGTCCTCCGCAACGTGGTAAAGCTCCCACCCGGTAGCGTCCAGCTCCGACAGCGCCTCAGACGAGATCGGCTGCCCGAAGGGCATCCCCGCCTCGGTGAACGACGGGCCGGGCCAGGGGCAGACGGCCCGCCAGCCGTCGTGGTAGATCGCACGATGGCCGAGCATCTCGAAGTACTGCGTGTGGCGGTTGCTTTCGGCGTCAGGGTCGTCGAGGGTGTGGGCGAAGCTAACCCCCTGCAGGGGTGACTGGGTGACGCCCCGGATCGTCTTGGGCGGCTCGATGCCCAGCAGGTCCAGCACGGTGGGCACCATGTCGATGATGTGCGCGTACTGGGTGCGGACCTGGCCTTTGGCCGTGATCCGCGCCGGCCAGGACACGATGAACGGATCGCTGGCGCCGCCCCGGTAGGTTTCGCGCTTCCACCGGCGGAACGGCGTGTTCCCGGCCCACGTCCAGCCCCACGGGTAGTGGTTGAAGTGCTTGGGGCCGCCGATCTCATCGATCAGCTTGAGGCTGTCCTCCAACGGCTCTTGGGCATTGTTGAAGAACTGTGCCTCGTTGGTGGTGCCGGTGGGCCCGCCCTCGGCGCTGGCGCCGTTGTCGGAGATGACCATGACCAGGGTGTTGTCCAGTTCCCCGAGCTGGTGCAGGAACTCGATCAGCCGCCCGACCTGGTGATCGGTGTGGGACAGGAACCCGGCGAAGACCTCCATCATCCGGCTGAACAGCTGGCGCGCCGCCGGCGGCAGCGACGCCCAGTCGGGCACGTCCGGGTCGTGGCGCGACAGCTGCGCATCCGCGGGGACGATGCCCAGTTCCTTCTGCCGGGCGAATACTTTCTCCCGGTAGGCGTCCCAGCCCTCGTCGAACGCGCCCGCGTACCGGTCGGCCCATTCCTTGGGCACGTGGTGCGGGGCGTGCGTGGCGCCGAAGCACAAATGCAGGTAGAACGGCCTGGCCGGGTCGACCTGTTTGGCGTCGGCGATGAACTCGATCGCCTTGTCGGCCAGGTCCTCGCTGAGGTGGTAACCCTCCTCCGGGGTGCGCGGCTGCTCCACCTGGTGGTTGTCATACACCAGATCCGGATACCACTGGCTGGTATCGCCACCGAGGAAGCCGTAGAAACGCTGGAAGCCGCGCCCCAGCGGCCACCGGTCGAACGGGCCGACGGCGGTTTCCTGGTTGCTCGGTGTCAGGTGATACTTCCCGACCAGGAACGTGCTGTACCCGTGCTCGACCAGCATCTCCGACAGGAAACCGTTCTCGAACGGGATGACGCCGTTGTACCCGGGGTAGCCGCTGGCCAGCTCGGTGATGCAGGCCATCGCGTTGCTGTGGTGGTTGCGGCCGGTCAGGATGCACGACCGGCTCGGCGAGCACAACGCCGTCGTGTGCATGTTGCTGTAGCGCAGGCCATCTGCCGCGATGGCGTCGAAATTGGGCGTGGCGATCGGGCTGCCGTAACAGCCCAGCTGCCCGAACCCGGTGTCATCCAAGACGATGAACAGCACATTCGGCGCGCCCTCCCGCGCCCGCACCGGCGCAGGCCACGCCGGCGTGGACTCATCCGCGGTCCGCCCGATCACCCCCGGAAACCCAGCACCGGACTCATACTCGACAACTGCCACCGCGACCACTCCCGTTCGGCTGCGCGCCTGATGACGCACAGACTGAGGCACCAGGGCACAGCACACATCACCCGGCACGGATGATGCTCACACCCCCTGGCCCTCGGTTAAGCGGTCCTGATGGGCCGCGGATAGCGCAGGCTTTGCCGTTTGTCCCAGGCAGCCAGGCGTGCCCGGGTCCGAGCCTGGTTTTCCCGGGCCAGACTCGCCAGCGCCGCCAGCGTGATCCCCCCGGTGATGGCCAGTTCAACCACGGGGCGGCTGCGCAGAAGACCCAGCCCGATCATCAGCATCACCCTGCGATGATTCCTGGCCACCGCCCGCGACCTGCGTGCTGATCCCCGGGTGTGTGCCGCGATCATGGCTCCAGCTGTCCTGGGGGCGGCATGCCCTGCTCCAATGTCGCTTTCCATTGTGACCTCCCCGCCCTGGCCCTGCCGTGAGCTCGATCGACTCGCATACCACCAACCTGCCTGGGCTTGCTGCGCCGCGCCCAGAGCGAGTCAGCCTCTAATCCGAGGACCTAGGTCTCGCGTCAACTGCGCACGAATTATTGACCCCTGGCACGTCCGGGCCAGGGTCAGCGGCACGCCCAAGGCCAGGACGGACAGCGTCTCGTGCATGCCCTCGCGCAGCGAGGTTGCGGCACCGGGATGGGTCTTGTCCAGCTCGGCAGCGAGGTTCGTCAGCAGCCCCTCGGCCTGCAGCGCCGATTCGGCGTGGCAGGCCTGGCGCGACCGTCCGGGTGACATCCAGGACCTGATGATCACAGGGGCCGCCACCGGATTCCACGGAACCCGGGACAAACCTCCTAATTACATAGCGCCACTCCAGATCCTGGCGGGGTAGTAGCCTACTGGTCGGGGGGGTCGAAATGAGCGCCGAAGATTCATATGTCGTGACCGGTATCCGGTCGGCTGGCCATCCGAATCACGTCAGCGAACAGCACGCGCCGCGCCATGCAGGTGATCCGCGTCGCAGCGCTGAGCCCGGTCACATTATTGCTGTCCCTCGTGCTGGTCGGCCCGGGCATGGCCGTACGGCGAGCCTCCGGCGCCAGCCGGTCCGCATCGTGTACGGCCGCAACGAAGGCGGCTACGGCGAGGTTTTCGAGGTCGTCTGCTGTGACTGTGGTGACCGGCCCTATTGGGATTACTCCGAGATCCCGTTGTCACTTCAGCAGATCCGCGGGCCCTACACCTCCATGGCCGCGGGGCTAACCGCGTATTCAGATCACCTCGGACTGACCACCTGACCGCGCGCTATGTGTCCCAGTCAGTTTTCCCGCGGTACCGCAGCGAGGGTGCTCGGCCGCGTGGGCGCGGCCAGCGGATCGGGGGCACATGCTCGTCCTTAGCCTCGTTCTCATCGGCCTGACGATCACGCTCGAGCCGATCCCGCTCACCGCGTTTATTCTGGTTCTCGCCTCGAAGGGCGGCGTGCGGAAGGGAGCCGGGTTCATCTTCGGCTGGCTCCTGTCGCTCGCGATCGTGATCGCGTTCACGGTGCTCGTCACGCAGAACAAGCCGCCCAAGCCCAACACGGCTCCCTCGCTGGCAGCACTCGCAGCCAAGCTCGCCATCGGCGCCGCGCTGCTGGTGATCGCCGTCCGGCAGTACCGGAAGCTGAACAAGCCCAAACCGCCGAAAAAGCCCCCCAGGTGGCAGACGCATATCGACAACATGACGCCGTGGTTCGCCATCGGGCTCGGCCCGCTCACCCAGCCCTGGGGCCTGGTCGCCGCGGGCGTCTCGGTCATCGTCGAGGCGAAGCTCTCGTCCTGGGAGAGCTACCTGGCGCTCGCGCTGTTCTGCGTCATCGCTACATCCGCGATCCTCGCCATGGAGATCTACGCCGGCTTCCGCCCCCAGCCAGCACAGGAGTTCCTCGCCCGGTCGCGGCGCTGGATCGACACCCATACCGACCAGGTCATCATCATCGTCTCCCTGGTACTCGGCTTCTGGCTGGTGGCGACCAGCATCTACTACATCGTCACCTAACACGGCCGCAGGCGTCCGGGTAGGCTCAACTCACACACAGCCGGCCGCGATGATCAAGAAGCCGGCCCAGTTGATGCTGAATATCAGCAGTGCCAGCGCCGCGGCCACGGCGCCGCCGATGCGCAACAGGTCGAGGTGGAGCCGGATCCAGCCGACCGTGGCGTCGCTGCTGGCCTGGCCGGCCAGCGCCGATCCTAGGTGGGCGAGGGTCTGGGCGGCGCGGCGCGCCTGCGACCGGATGGCAACGGCCCAGCGGTAGGGGCCGGACAGCAGCGCCAGCGCTGCCAGGATGAGGCCGCCGATCAGGAACCACAGGGTGAGGGCAGCTGCAGCAGCGTGCGGCGCCGTCGCGGTGAGACCCACAGCGCGCCGATGAAGGCCAGCGGGGTGATGATCAGCAGCGCCAGCACCAGGCGGTTGAACGCTTGGTAGGCGCGCTGGGCTGAGGTCAGCGCTGCCGCCTTGAACAGCGGGATCTGCCCGCAGGTCGGCGGGAGCGGCCGCCGGATCGCTGTGGCGATCTTCTCGCAGGCCGCGGCCGGGATGGTGGTGCCGCTGATGGCTGGCAGGGTGATGTCCTTGCCGAGGAGCACCGACGCCCGGGCCTGGACGTTCATGAGCGCCTCGTTGAGGAGCGGTACCAGGTTGAGTACCACCTGGCCGCCGGTGGTCTGCAGCGCCTTGCTGTCGCCGTTGAGCACGGTGATGAGCTGGGCGTGGGCGAACCGGTTCGCCGATACCCATAGCTGCTGGAATTTCGGGCTGGCGAGAATCTTGTTGATGCCCTCCTGCAGGTATCCCTTGACCCCGTTGCTCAGCGGGTCGGCCAGCGCGGCCGCCTTGGGCGGCAGCGCGCTGGCGATGCTGCGGGTTCAGCGTGGCATAGATCTCGTTTGTGACCTCCCGGCTCACCGCGGCCTGCACCGCGGGGTTCGCGGCGATCGGGGTGACCGTGGCAACGTAGAAACTGGTGTTGACCACGGTGCGGTGCGCCCACGTCGCGGTGAGGGTAACCGGAAGCAAGATCGCGAAAACCACCACCAGCAAGGCCGCGGACACCCGGCGGGCGCGAGCCCCGGCGGGCCTGCCGCCGCCCTTGCTAGTTCAGCGCGGAGACCGCCGCATCACGCTCGGCGCGCAGGCCGCTGCCGAAGGCCGTTCCATGCATGGCCTCGCCGCCGCCTATGCCATCTGAGGCCAGTCCTCCCGGGGCACCAGGACTCGGCACTAACTGACAGCCGCAGCCCTGGGCGCGACGTGGGTGCGATCGTGGACGAGGTAGGCAACGATGAGCGCGGCCGGGAAGAAGAACAGGCTGAAGATGAAATACCCGATGAAACTGTGCCCCTTCCGGTCAGCCACACGGGCAGGCCAGAACGCGATCAGCAGCCAGATAACAGCAAACAAGATCCACCAGAAGACAGGCCGACCCATCACCCCCCGCGTTCGCGCAGAACGCTTATCGGTGCTGCCTAACTGCACCAACACCAGATGTTTGCTCGACGAGCAACCACCGATACGCCACCACGTTCCCCGGACAAAACAGTGAACAGCTAGGGACCAAAGGCCTACCGGTGGTCCCGTCGTGGCAGCAGCCAGTCGGCTCGCAGCGTCTACGGCATGTCACCCCGGCCATGCGCTCCTACCTGAAGGCTGCGTTACAGGAGCACTGGGAGGACGCGTACGGCGAGCAGAAGCGGCTGTCCTCACCCTCCGTCGTCCCGGTCCTGGACGCCCTGCTGGCAGCGGGACGGACCATCCCGTCCAAAATCGGCTCTCGCCTGGCTCCCAGAATCGGACACGAACCTCAGACGCAAGGCGACGAGGCCCTGATTCAGGTCGCTGACGTGCAAGAACTTGCGTGGGCGATACTGGGATCGAACCAGTGACCTCCTCGGTGTGAACGAGGCGCTCTCCCGCTGAGCCAATCGCCCGTCGCCGCCTGGCCAGGACGCCGTCCGTTCTGCCCGGGGCGAATCACAGACTAGCGCATCGCAGGCCGGGCCCGCCGCCACCGGCGCCGTCCCTACCGTACCGGCGCCCGCCGCGCCCGGCCGGGTGCGGTATCCGCCTTGATCGGGTCAACTTGCCTAAACTTTCTAAATACGGACATTATCCTCATTTAATATTCCGGGCGAATCCCGCCCCGGCGTTCGGTTATGTAGATTTGCATCCCGGATAGCGCGACCCGCCACTGCGGACATAGCATGGCGAGGCAGCAAGCCCCCGCAGTGAGTGAGCCCTACCATGGCAAACGCCCCCCGGAGCGCCATCCCCGCACAAGCCGCGGGCTTCAGGCGCTCGGCCAGCAAAACCTGGCCAAGCCGTGTGAGACGAACGTCACACTGCATCGTCGCTGGTCACAGGAACACAGCGCGACGAAAACTGTGTTTAATTTCCGAGAGCGTTTGACCAGGTCGCTGCTGGTTTGTTGACCAGTGACCGAGGTTACGAGTGCCCCCGATCGCGGAATCTTATCTCCGTCGATGACAATTCATCGGCACCTGCAAGCCATCGCTGATGAATAACCTCGCAGCATTAACGAAGCCCGGCATTCCGGGACACGACAAGACAAAGGTCAAGCTTGATCATGAATAGCAGCGCACCCGTCTCATCTGAACTCGGCCTAAGCCTTGTCGTGCCCGACCATGGCATAGTGCCGCTGGTGGCGAGCCTCTACTACAGCGCCGATGATCCTTACGCCATCCGGATGGCCTTCCACGTCGGGACGGACGAGCCGGTGGAGTGGATCTTCGCAAGAGAATTGCTGGCCGCAGGCCTGGAAGGGCCGGCGGGCGAGGGCGACGTCCGGGTGTGGCCTGCCGACGACGGCGGCGAGGGCGTGCTGAACATCGCGCTGTCCTCCCCCTTCGGGCAGGCGCACTTCGAAGCCCCGCTGACCGCGACCGCGCAGTTCGTGGCCCGGACGTTCGGGGTCATCGCCGCCGGGCGGGAAAGCGACTACATCGATCTCGATGGCGAACTCGACGTTCTGCTCTGGCGCGCTTAACCCGATCGGGCCCGCCGGCCAATCAGCCTAGGGATCAAGACATTCGGCGGACCGCGCCGAAAATGCCTCGGCCGCCGTTGCCGTCACCGGACCGGGTGCAGCGCGCAGCGGCACCGAATCGACGGTCCTGATTGGCATCACATCCCGGGTCGTTCCGGTCAGGAATGCCTCATCCGCGGCGGCCAGGGCGCCGGCTGGCAGGTCCTCCTCGACCGCCCCCGCCCACTCGATCACCAGGTCCCTGGTCACCCCGGCCAGGCAGCCGGAGCTGAGCGGCGGGGTGAGCAGCCGCCCGCCGGACACGACGAACACGTTGGCCCCGGTTCCCTCGCACAGGTGGCCGGCCAGGTTGGCGAAGATGGCCTCCTGGCCACCCCGGTCGATCGCGTAGCGCAGCGCCCGCACGTTCTCCGCATATGACGTCGTCTTCAGGCCGGCCAGCACGCCGCGTTCGTTGCGCGGCCAGGGAACCGACACGACATCGCAGGCCGGCTCGTGCTCCGGCAGGCTGCCCAGCGCGATGATGGCGGTCATCGGCCCGTCACCGCGCTGCGAGCCAAGCGGCGAGATGCCCCCGGTCAGCGTGATCCGCAACCGGGCCCTGGCCGGCCGGCCCGATGCCGCCACGAGCGCCAGGACGCCCGCCCGGATCTCATCGAGATCCGGCTCGGGCAGCTGCATCCCGGCCGCCGACCGGGCCAGCCTGGCCAGGTGCCTGGACAGCGCGAAGGGCACGCCGTCGATCACCTTGAGGGCCTCGAAGACCCCGTCGCCCACCACCAGCCCGTGATCGAACACCGAGACCCTGGCCTGCTCGTCGGGGAGCAGGGTCCCGTTGATCCACACCGTCACGGCATTCCCCTATCGGAGCCCGCCGCAGCGCGCGGCAGCCGTTATGCAAATATCGGTAAGCAGCTCGCTGACCGCCGCCATCTGTCCGGCCACCTCCCGGTCGGTATCCATCATCGGTACCCGCTCTCGCACCACGGCGTGCACCGCGGCCAGCGGCTCGCTCGGAGCGGCGATCTGAGCCCGCAGATCGATGCCCTGGGCCGCGCACAGTATCTCGACCGCCAGGCAGGTCCGGACGTTGGCCAGCACCTCACGGAGTTTCCGCACGGCGGTCCAGCCCATCGAGACGTGGTCCTCCTGCTTTCCCGACGTCGGGATGGTGTCCACGCTGGCCGGGTGGGCGAGTACCTTGTTCTCGCTGACCAGGGACGCGGCGGTGTACTGGGCCAGCATGAAGCCGGAGTTTGTACCCGCGTCCGGGGCCAGGAACGGCGGCAGGTCCCTGGAGGAGGCCGGGTCGAGCAGCCGGTCCACCCGGCGCTCGCTGATGCTGGCCAGCTCCGAGACGGCGATGGCCAGCATGTCGGCCGCGAAGGCCAGCGGCTCACCATGGAAGTTGCCGGTGGTCATCACCTCACCGTCGGCCACGATGACCGGGTTGTCGACCACCGCGCCGAGCTCGGTCTCAATCACCCGGCGGGCATAGCCGAGCACGTCGCGGACCGCGCCGTGTACCTGCGGCGCGCAGCGCAGGCAGTAGGCGTCCTGCACGGCGTGGCGGCTTTCCCGGTGGCTGGCCAGCAGCGCCGAGCCGGCCAGCAGGGCACGCAGGTTGGCCGCGCTGTCCAGCTGGCCCGGATGCGGCCGGAGGGCCTGGACCCGCTCGTCGTAGGGCCGGTCGGTACCCAGCAGCGCCTCGACCGACAGCGCGCAGGCCACGTCGGCCGCCTGGACCAGCAGGTCCGCCTCGTGCACCGAGAACGCCAGCAGGGCCTGCATCGGCTCGGTGCCGTTCACCAGTGACAGGCCCTCCTTGGGGGCCAGGTCCAGCGGCGCGAGGCCGTGCTCGGCCAGCACCTCGGCGGCCGGCCGGCCGTACCACCCGTCGCCGGCGGTGCGCAGCCGGCCGGCGCCGATCAGCGGCTCAGCCAGGTGCGCGAGCTGCGCCAGATCTCCCGAAGCGCCCACCGAGCCCTTGCCCGGGACGACCGGGAGCAGGCCGAGGGACAGCAGCTCGAGCAGCCGGGCGGGCAGTTCGGCCCGGACGCCCGAGAAGCCGGCGGCCAGGGTCCGGGCCCGGAGCAGCAGGATCGCGCGGATCGTCGGATCATCAAGCGGATCCCCGGTGCCCGCGGCGTGCGATACGAGGATCGCGCCCTGCAGCCGCCGCAGGTCCTTCTCCCCCACCCGGGTATCGGCCAGCGCGCCGAATCCGGTGTTCACCCCGTAGACCGGCGCGTCGCCGGCGATGGCCGTGGTCACGACCTCGCGGCTGCGCCGCATCCGGTCCGGCACATCAGGCCCCAGTTGGGCGCGGGCGGCGCCGAAGGCCACGTCCACCACGTCCTCGACGGTGAGCGCGTCGCCGCTGACGATCACAGTTCGCATGGCTGCCAGCCTGCCATCCCCGGGCCGCCCGGGCACCGCCGGCTCAGCGGGATCACTATCTGCATCCGCCCCGGCACGGTTCCGCCGGACCCGCCTGCAGTCGCGGGCGGGTATCCGGCCCGGCGAGGATCCACCCACCCGGCGCGCAGCTGGCGGTCAGTCGCCGGCCGACCAGCCGAACGTCGCGGCCAGGCCGTCCTGACCGGCCTGGGTGACCCGCACAAAGCGGCGGGAGCGACCGCGCTCGATCCAGCCCAGCTGCAGCAGCCTGGCCGTGATGGCGGCGCCCAGCGCGCCGTTCAGGTGCGGGCGCCGCTGGGTCCAGTCGAGGCAGGACCCGGCGAACTTGCGCCGGCCGCGCAGCAGGGCGGCCACGTCTACGCCAAAGCTGGCCAGCGTGACCGCGCCCGTCTCGGTCACCGTGTATCCGGCCCCCGATTCGGTCAGCTCGCAGGCGGCTCCCGTTCCGGGCGCCCCCTCGGCCGAACCGAGACCGTCCGGATCCTGGCTGGTCAGGATGCCGGTCTCCAGCAGTGCATCGAGCAGGGCCACACCGGCCCGGCCGGCCAGGTGGTCGTAGCAGGTTCTCGCCTCGGCCAGCGCTACCGCTTCCCGGGACTGGCGCAGGCCACGGGCTGGCTTGACCGGACTGACCTGCGCGAGGACCTCGATCACCGTTGCGACCTGCGGGCTGGCCAGCCGGTAGTAGCGGTGCCTGCCCTGCTGCTGGACGGCCAGCATGCCGCCGTCCAGCAGCCGGGCCAGGTGCGTGCTGGCCGTCGCCGCGGTTACCCCGGCCAGCTTGCTGAGTTCTCCGGCCGCCCGCGGGAGGCCGTCCAGCAGCGCCATCAGCATGACCGCCCGGGCCCGGTCGGCCAGCAGCGCGGCGACCGGCGCGATGTCGCTGTCGTAGGGCGGGCCGCCGCCGTTCGCCGATGTGGTCCCGGTGCCGGGCAGCGCGCCGCCAGCGGGCATCCGGGCAGAGTCGGCCTGAATTACGGTCATGCTTCGACGGTAGCCGAAGCATCCTTCGGCCAGGATCGAAGCATGACAGACCCTGAGGTGACCGAGGCGAGCACACCGCCGGGACGGCGGCTGGGACGACAGCCGGGACAGCGGCCGGAGCCGCCCGCCGGGACGGCCAACCCGGCCCAGCTGGTCGTCGAGGGCGTGCGGCGCTGCCTGGAACTCGCCGCCAGCTGGCTGTCCTGGGACAGCCAGCCGATCATCCGGGACGACGGCGGGGCGGAGAACACCTGGACGCCGCACAAGGCGGTCCGCCGGATCGCCGACCACCTCGTCGATCATCTGCATGAGGTCGAGGCACTGCTGGCTGGGGCGCAGGCCCTGCCGGATCAGTGGCATGGCCGTGCGGTCACGCTCGGCACTGACCTGGCCCCGTTCACCGGGCTCGACCTCGATGAGGCGCAGTCCAGGCTGACCCGGCTCGGCCGCTGCTACCTGCTGCGCTATGCCGCCGTCGGCCCGCAGGCCTGGGATGCGAGCCGGGGCAGCGCCTGGACGCTGCGTGAGATCGCCGAGCACGTCGCTAACGTTAGCTACTACGCCGAGCAGGTCGGAGAGCTCGGCTGAGGCGCCGGCGGGTCCCCGCGGCCGCACGCACGGCCCTGCGCCCGCACGCGGGCCGTGCGCCCCGCATGCGGTCCAGGCGGCCTGCAGGCGGTCCAGGAGGTGCGGGCCGGCAATTCGTCGGCGTCCTCGCGCCCCGGTGAGTTTGCCTGCCGGGCAGGATCGGCTACAGTTCTGAACGCACGCCGGCCTCGGTTGGCCTGCGCCACCTCGTCTCGGCGAGGGCACGCGGACGTGGCTCAGTTGGTAGAGCATCACCTTGCCAAGGTGAGGGTCGCGGGTTCGAATCCCGTCGTCCGCTCGGAGGTGCCGGACGTCGTCTCGCGAGCCGACTGTCCGCACGGCTCTTCGATACCTGGTGGCCCCGGCTCGCGGGGCCTCCTGGCGGAATGGCCGAGTGGCTTAGGCAAGGGCCTGCAAAGCCCTGTACGCGGGTTCGATTCCCGCTTCCGCCTCGCGGGCGGTTAGCTCAGCGGGAGAGCGCTTCCCTGACACGGAAGAGGTCACTGGTTCAATCCCAGTACCGCCCACCAGTTCCCGCAGGTCACGGGCCTTCTCTGCCCCCCGGCAGGGAAGGCCGATGACTGCGGTGAGGGCCATCCAAGATCGTCAAGGTTAGCGACAGGCCATTCTCGGCGTGGCTGGGGCGAGGACTCGATGTACCGGTGGGAGGCGCGCAAGCGCGTCGTTGCCGAGATCTCGCGTGGCTTCGACGCGGACGGCAAGCGGGTCCGGAGAAGGTTTACGGGCGGACCAAGACCGAGGTCCGCGACAAGCTCAGGGAACTGAGAGAAGCTCGACGGTGAGCCGGGCAAGGGCCCGGATGCCAGTCCTCCCGCGGAGGTCACCGTCAGGGTGACTGAAACGATCTTCATGACCCTGCGGGCAAGCCCGGTGCGCCACCCGACTGCACGAACATCCGCCGCGCAACCCATCCTGGTTGCGATCTGCCATGCCGGGATGCGCCCGGACCCAGCAGCAGGTGTCGTATACTCACAACATGGCCGAGCGCGGGCTCCACAAAGAGATCCGCAAGGCCATCGCCGAGGCCGAGCAGGCCGGGCTGCGGGTGGTCACCTTCAGCGGGCACACCTGGGGCCAGGTCGAGTGCCCCTGCGGACAGCACATCAAGATCTACTCCACCGGGAGGAACCCCGAGTTCGGCGCCAAGCTCATCCACGGGTTTATCCGCCGACACCGCGACCACGGGAGCACATCATGATCTACGAGTTCACCCTGGTGCTCGACCGCGAACCCAGCCACGCCGAGCTGGAAACTCTCGTGTCGGCCGGACTGGACGCGATCGGCGCCGAGGGCCCGCGCCCGGCACTGGCGCACCTGGCCATCGACGCTGCAACCCTGCCCGCCGCGATCACCACCGCCGTGCGCCACATCGAAGGCCTCGGCGTCGCCGTCACCGGTATCCAATCCGCCGACCTGGTGTCGCTGAAGGACATCGCGGGCCGCACCGGACGCAGCTACGAATCGGTGCGCAAGCTCGCCCACGGCCAGCGCGGCCCCGGCGGATTCCCCGCCCCCGTGTCCGCCGGGCAGTGGGCACTGTATTCCTGGGCGGAAGTCTCCGCCTGGCTTATCCGCCACTACCCCAACACCGCAGCGGTGGCCACCGGCTACGACCGCGAGATCGCCGCCGCCGACCACCTCATCCGCGCCCGCCACATCCTGCCAGCCCCCCACGACCGCGCCGACCTGGCACAACTCCTCACCGCCTGACCCGGCACGAGCACCGAGGATTCAGACATCCGGAACAGCTCGGGTCGGCCGGTACCTGCCCCGGTTGGCCCGGCATACCGCTGACGTCGGCAAGCGCCTCGCCGGTGGCCCACCCGACGCCGCTTGATGAGCGGTCACCACCGCCACCATCCCCGCAGCGGACCCCGAATCATCGCCTTCCCTTGCCACACCCACGGAGCGTGACTGACCTTCGATGACAGCATGCGCGTAGATAACCGCCGTTATCTGCGCGGACATCGGCTGAGTTCCGATCAAGACGAGAGCTGCGCCGATCCGGATGTTCTGTGGATGTATGCCCGGCATCGCGACCGTTCAGCGCGTGGAAAGTGAAATGTGATGCTGGCGAACGGATACCGCGTCGCCGCTTGGGGCCGAAGACAGTGACGTCCCGGTCGCCGGCCGCCCTAGCGCCACGGTGAGCACCTGGCCGTCGTGACGGTAAGCCGCTGCAGGATGGGCATGCCCGTGACCGCGTCACAGATCCGCGCCGCCCCTGGTGGAAGGCCCAGAGACGATCACGTCTCGGTCCTTGGCCTGCCCTGATCGTCAGCCGGTATCAGGGCTGCAGGTCGAGGGCCGCCTTGTCCGAGCCATCCATGTAGAACGGCGTCGAGTTGTGCTCGTGCGTGATCCGCCACTCGCCGCCTATCTTGCACAGTCCTATCGTTGAGCGGAACCACAGCGCGCCGCCGAGATGATTGAGGCTGTGGCAGAACGCGACATCGCCGCCGACGGTGACCGTCAGGTCGCGGATTTCGTAGGCGATAGGCCCGCCAGGGTGGCTGGCGAACCAGGCGCGCAGCGCCTCGGCGTCGCGGGCTTCCGGTGCCGTGAGCAGCAGCGGCGGCGCGAGGTCGAACTTCACGATCTGCGGCGCGTAGTGTGCGACGAATCGCTCGGCGTCGCGGCCGTGCATCGCGGCCGCCCGGTCGGCTAGCGCCGCCCGGATCTGCTCCTCATCGGCCGCGGGTGTGCTGGTGGTGGCCATGACGGCTCCTCCTGCCTATCGGTTCCTTGCTGACGCTTATGCTTTTGACGCTAGGAGGCAGGCGGCCTGCCCGTAAGTTCCAGTTCCATGCCCGTCTAGTAGTCCAGTTCGGGCCGGGCCGCCAAGGCAATGAGAGGACCCATCCCGGAGGGCAGCACCGCCCCGGGGCCAGCTGACCCGGCTCAGTGGAAGACATGCACGCCACGGGCCACCCGAACTGGCAGATCTGTGCTCCATACACAGCCGAGGTCAACCGCAGCGAGGCGTGCCGAGTCGGCGGTCCGTTGCCCGGCTGAGACGTCGGAGGTGTTACGCCCAGTGGTCGCAGTTACCTATTTGCCATCCTTATCGGCAGCCGCCTGGGTCCCCAGGTTCCCGGCGGGCCGTCGAACACCCCTGGCAGCGGCGTGTCACAGTCCGCGCAGCGGCCGTCGTCGGTGAGCCGCCAGGCGCCCAGCTGGTACCAGTCGCGCTCGATCACACACGTGCCGCAGTGGTGGCAGCGGGTGCTCTGTCCGGCCGGGTCGTGGACGTTGCCGGTGTAGGCGTAGCGGACGCCGTTGTCCATAGCGATGCGCCGGGCCCGGGCCAGCGTCGCCGGCGGTGTGCGCGGCCGGTCCCGCATCTTGAAGTCCGGGTGGAACGCGGTGAAGTGCACCGGCACGTCCGGTCCGAGCTGCCCGGCTATCCAGCGGGTCATGGCGTCGATCTCGGCATCGGAGTCGTTGACGTCCGGGATCAGCAGGTTGGTGATCTCCAGCCAGACGCCGGTCTCGTGCCTGAGGTACAGCAGGGTCTCCAGCACCGGGTCCAGGGCGGCCAGGCACACCCGGCGGTAGAAGTCACCGGTGAATCCCTTCAGGTCCACGTTGGCCGCGTCGATGTGCCCGAAGAACTCCGCCCGCGGCTGCGCGCACATGTAACCAGCCGTCACCGCCACCGTCTTGATGCCCGCCTCCCGGCATGCATCGGCCACGTCGATCGCGTACTCCAGGAAGATCACCGGGTCGTTGTAGGTGAATGCGACGCTGCGGCACCCCAGCCGGGCCGCGGTCAGCGCGATGGCCTGCGGCGCCGCCTGGTCGGCCAGCGTGTCGATCTCGCGAGATCTGGAGATGTCCCAGTTCTGGCAGAACCGGCAGCCCAGGTTGCAGCCGGCCGTGCCGAAGGACAGCACCGCCGAGCCCGGCAGGAAGTGGTTCAGCGGCTTCTTCTCGATCGGGTCCGCGCAGTAGCCGCTGGAGCGGCCGTAGGTCGTCAGCACGATCGCGTCCTGCTGGCGCATCCGCACGAAGCAGAACCCCCGCTGCCCCTCGTGCAGGCGGCAGGCCCGCGGGCACACATCGCACTGGACCCGCCCGTCACCGGTGCGATGCCAGTACCTCGTAGCTACCGCCGAACCGTCCATGGCCGCCTCGCTTCCACGCTACCCCCAGGTGGACGGCGACGGCCGCCGGCACGTCTGCCGCCTGCGCCCGAGCGCACGGCAGACTGGACCGCAGATCCGGCCTACCCGCGCGCACGGCCGTCACCGATGAACCGGACACCGCAGAACTCGGCGACGACGAGCTGATAGAGGCCGTGATCGGCCGGCTGGGCGAGACATCCGGGTTCAGCGCCACGCTCCGCGCGAGATGCCCCGTGGACCATCATCAAGATCGCGCCACTGACGATCACGCTGAGCACGGGCGCTATGGCGCCGCCGCCGCAGCCCAGCGCGGACGTCACGGTCTTCAGCGCACCTACCTGCGGCTTTACGATCCGTATCCACCGATATGCGCGGAGATGGCGTGCCGCCGCCGGCTTCGGGATGCGCGACAGATGGATCGATCTGCAGGTCCATGCCGGCCGGGCGGCATGGGTGTGGCATCACCCGGACAACCCGTGCGGCCGTCGGCGAAACGGCGGGGGCCGAGTGCCGGCGGGGCTATGGGGGCTACTGCGCGAGTGAGATCGGGCTGGCATCCTTGTGCTGTGCCGGGATCGGGGTGGCCTGCCGGACGGTCCCGCAGCGGGCTGGATGCGGCGGCACCGCGCTCGTTCGGGCAGAGCGTGGAGCGGACGTTCTACTGCCGGTCGTGCCCTCTGACGGCACGGGGCCGGTGAGTTCCGGCTGGCTGGTATGTGCTGGAGCGTGCTGCTGGCGGCGGTGGGCGGCACCTGCGGGTGGGGCTGTACTGCTCGCTGAGCTGCCTGGTCGGCGGGCGTCGGCCTGGCCGCGGCCGAGCAGGACGCGGGAGCGCGGCGGGCATGCCTGCGGCCGGGGCGCGGGACCGGGCGCGGCTGGTGGGGGTCGCGCACCCGCTTCTGCACCAGGCGGCGATCCGCGCGGCGGGTGATCGGGCTGGGCGTGTCCACGTCGGCGTTGCGGCACTGGCTGCGAGGCCGGGGTCCGGGTCGGTGCCGATGGCACGCTCACCGGGCCCGTCGGCTCGGGACCGTCTCCTCCCGGCACGGCCGGGAAGGAGCAGGGCCGCGGCGGGCCCGCACGGCGGCAGGATCCGCCGCACGGGCCTTTGTCGGCGTGCCGCCACCCGCGCCGGCGGTCATCAGCGGGGAATAGGGTCCGGACGCTCAATGAGCTGGCTCAGGCCGGGTTTGTCACCGATCTTGCGTGGGAGAGCGAGGCGGAGGGGGCTGCCCACCGGCCGGTGTTCTCCTGCACGGTGACCGCACGGGTGTCGGGCATCGCCGGGACGGTCAGCGCGCGGGGCCCGGCCGGGTCGAAGGCATCCGCCGCCGCGGCGCTGCTGGCCGGCCTGGCGGGCGACGATCCGGGCGCCGGGACCGGCGCGCCGGGGGCATCCGTGTCATGGCCATGGCGGCCTCTACGGCATCGAGGCTTTCCCGGTTGTCATCGGCAATCAGCACTGCTGGGTTGCTCATCGGGTTTCCTCCCTGGGGGGGTGTTGGCCAGGCCAGGCCGTGATGTCAGCCGTGCCGCGCTGTAGCCGGCTAGTGCGCCGAGCGCGACGGCCGTGCCGGCCACCGCCGCTGGTGGCTTGACGGCCATGATGAAGACGACGCCGATACCGAGGCCTGCCCTGGTCAAGACCGCCTGCCACATGCGCGGCAGGTGCAGCCGGGTGATAAGGGCTGGTGGCAGGGTGCCGGGTTCGGCTCGCACGGCAGCGCCCATCTCGCGGAGCTCCCGGCCGGTCAGCGGCTCGCCGAGGATGACGAACGCCACCCAGGAGATGAGCCCGACGATGATCCAGCCCGGCCAGGACCAGGCGTCCACCGCGAGGTAGAGGCCAGCGCCGAGGACCACGAGGCGGGCCCAGGGCCCGAAGGCCGCGGATATCTCCAGGGTCCGGATCCAGGCGCAGGCGGGCCCGGCGTCCCGGGTGGCCCGCAGGCCAGCGACGGCCAGCCAGTCGGCGCTCACGCCGGCGAACATGATGATCACCGAGGTGATGTGCGCGAACAGGACGACGTTGTAGACGGTCATGGTGCACTCGATTCGGGCTGGGTGCCTACCGGCACCGGTACCTCAAAGGCGTTGACGATGGCGCAGACCGTCAGGTACAGGCCGCAGAGCACGACCATTTCCACGACGCCTGCCTCCCCGAATTCGCGTGCCGCCCGCAGGTAGGTGGCGTTGCCGACAGCGTGGTTGTGCGTCAGCTGCCACGTGAAGTCGTAGGCCGACGCTTCTGCACCGTGGTCGAATTCGGGCCGCTTCCCGGCGGCGATCGCGTCGATCATGGCATCCGGCAGCCCCCCGGCCTTGCCGATCGCGCGGTGCGCATAGAGCTCGTATGCCGCGTGCCATGCCGTCCCCACGGTGAGGATGACGATCTCGTGCACGCGGGGCGGCAGTGAGGTGTTGCTGCCGTCAGCGCGGAACAGGCCGATCAGTCCGGCGCCGATGGCGGGACTGAACAGCAACGGATTGAACGGGCCGAGGAGCGTGCCGTCCGCTGCGATAGCACGGGCCCCGCCGGTCTCGGCCCAGGGCACCTCGTTGGCCGCCATGCTGCCATAGAGGGCACGCTGGGCCGGGTCCAGGTCGGCAGGCCTGAGCCCCGGGAGCCTGCCGGTCATCGCGGCCGTCCCTGGCCGGAGGCGCGGAAGGTGCCGGTGAGCCAATCGAAGACGACCCCGTTCATGAGGACCCAGGCGCCGAGGTGCGAATGGGCTTCGGCCGATTCCCCGGCGGTGAAGGACCGGAGGGTTGCCCGGTCACCCAGTACGGCGGCGAGCCGTTCGGCTTGCCCAGGGTTGAAGTCGTCGGCGCTTGCCTCGCATACCAGTACCGGGCAGGCGATCTTGTCCACGACTCCCTCCAGGGTGTACAGGCGGGCCCCGTCGTAGAACTCGTACGGAGTGTCGGCGCGGAACGCCCACATTCCCTGCTCGATCCACCAGCGCAGGCCCGTGCCGTGGCCCATGGCCGGGCGGATGGCGGCGTTAAAGGCATCGGCGTCGCGGGCCTCAAGCAGCGATCGGAGCTGCGGCGTCAGCAGGTTGGTCACCGATTCGTAGCCGTCGAACAGGCCGTCGATCGTGATCACCGCTGCGATCCGCGGCTCGAAGGCCGCGGCCCGGGGCGCGAGGTACCCGCCGAAGGACAGGCCGAGCAGGGCCAGCCGCCCGGCGTCGATCTCCGGGATGGTTTCGCAGAAATCGACCACGGGCGAGACGACGGCCTCCCAGTCGTGCCGGAAGCCGAGACCCTGCTCGCGAAGGACGGTTGGCTGGCCGGGTCCTTCGAAGGTCAGGACGTGGAAGCCGCGCTCGAGTGCGGCGAAGCCGCTCACATGCAGCATCTCCTCCTGGCTGCCATCGAACCCGTTGAACATCAGCACCGTCGGGCGGGGCGCGGGGTCGCGGCTGGCCCGGTAATAGATCGCGGGGATGTCGAAGCCGTCCGCGGCGACGGTGACCCGCTCACCGGCGGGGGTGAGCTCGGCGATCGCCCGGTCGAATTGATCCCTGGCCTCTGCCCAGGTGATCTTGATCCGCGGATCGCCGGGGTTGCCGTGCAGGTAGAAGTCGGCCGCCCGGTAGTAGGCGGCCGCGCGGAAGGCCCGGTCACGGCGGGTGACCGGGGAGGCCGGCCGGTCCTGCCAGCCCTCGTGAGCGACGCGCTCGGCGAGGGAGAAGAACTCGGAGTGCCAGCTCTCGAAATCGCCGGCCGTCAGCCGGCCAGCTTGAGGACCTCGGCGACGTCGGCGCCGTGGTATGGGGCGGTGCCCATCCAGCGGAGCAGGTTGAAGTCGAAGGAAGGGTCTGTGCTGAGATTCATGGTCTCAGTCCTCAGCCAGCTGGCCGCTGGTGCCTGACGGGCGGGGTGTCACGTCCTCCGTTCCAGGGCCTGTGTACGAGCCCAAGTTCTGGATGAGGTCACGTAGGTGAGGCCTTTCGGCAAAGCGGTCCCGGTGGACCTGGGCCATCTTGTCGCCGATCTGCGGGTCCGGATCGTCGGTGAGGTCGTAGGAGACCTGGTTGGAGACGATGGGCAGGCCGGCGTTGTCGGTCTCCTCGTGGATCGGCGCAAACATGTATGTCCGGTAGTCGTCGATGTCCTTCAGCGCGTACATCGCCCCCACGTCGAACTCGCCGCCGAGGTCGTGGCCGACACAGTAGAACTCGACCACGTCGAGCTCCTTGCCAATCCTGCGGAGGTAGTCGAGCGCGGCCTCGAGCTGGTCCTCCGGTGCGTCCTTCTTGATAGCGAAGCGGTTGATGTGGTAGATCATGCGAACCCTCTCCCTTGCCGTGAGCGAAATGACCTCCGCAATCGCCGCCTGCTGACTCAGCCGGCCGGATCGCGGTGGCTCGGTTCGCCTTCAGCCTCCGGACGGCCAGGGTGAGCGGGCAATCGCCCTAATGGTGTGATTCCGCCGAGCGCTGGCCCCTCGCGCTCGCCTCCATCAGGAGCAACAGTTCTTGCGACCCGCGGACGCAGTGGACGGGCCAGCTGCCCGGTGGCCCGGAAACGGCTAGTGCGTCGGTGTCGCGGCCATGCGCCAGCGCAAGCGCTAACGGGCGCTGCGGGCCGAGGGTGCGAGCAGGCCCAGGTCGCGAGCCCGGGTGACGGCCTCGGCGCGGCGATGGGTGCCGAGCTTCGCATACAGGTTGCGCATGTGGGTCTTGACGGTGTTGCGCGAGACCGACAGCTCGCCGGCGATTTCCGGCGCGGTCAGATTGGTGGGCAGGTAGCGCAGCACCCGGACCTCGCTGCTGCTGAGCGGCTCTGTCAGCCGCGGGGTCCACTCCCCAAGACCCCGCCGCCCAGGAGCCGACGCCGTTCCCCCAGACCCCCGTGGCCTGGCGAGCAGGCTGAGGACCTGGGCGATCAGGGCGGCGTGGGCGGTGCGGTGCCCGGTATGGCGTTCCAGCAGGCCAGGCACCGGGTGCACCAGGAACCACAACAGCGCGCCGTCCGGCTCGGCCAGGTCCAGCGCGCGCTCCAGGGCCCGGCCGGCGGCGATCTGATCGCCGAGCGCGTCCCGGGCACTGGCCTCGAGGAGGAACGCCCCAGCCGGCCACTCCCAGGGAAACATGGAAGCAGAGCCATCCAGCACCGGCGCGAGCGCGGCAGCCGCCGCCTGGGGGTCGTCCTGGGCGAGCCGCAATACAGCCGTGGCGATGCGTACGTCCCCGGGCTCCCGCTCTCGTTCTTCCAGGCCGGCGAGGGCCTGCTCGGCGTGCTCGGTGTCGCCGAGGCGCGCATAGGCCAGCAACTGCAGTGCCCGCGCTCGCGGGACCACCAGGTCCGGTGTCGCCAGGCGCGCTGCCAGCCGCTCGACGGCCCGGGCAGCGGCCAGCGCGTCCTGATACCGGTCGCGTGCCAGCTCTAGGATCGCGCGGGCGAAGCAGACCCCTATCGCCGCCCCGGGCTCGATTTCCGGTGTCACGGTGCGCTCGCCGTGCTGGATTAACGGCTCTGCCTCCTCGGGTCGTCCCTGCCAGGCCAGCACGACTCCGAGTGTCCGGTAGGCAATGCCGGCGGCCGGCTCGTCGGTCCAGCCGTGCCGCTGGGCCAGTTCGATGGCCTGTCTGCAGTGCTCGGCTATGCGCGCAAACGGCCTCCCGATGCCGGTCGTCCCCGCGGGCGGCCCGGCGATTGTGGCCATCGCCAGGTTCGCGAGGCCGCTGAACTCCAGGAACGGCCGGCCGACCCGGCGCGCCAGCGCGACGCCTTGCTCCAGGTGCCCGGGTGCCTCCGGGAACCGGGGGGTCCACATCTCGGCGCTGCCGAGGCTGATCAGCGCCAGCGCGCGCAGGTCCTCGCCCAGGTGCGGCTGCGCCGCCTCCGCCGCCTCCGCCGTGGCCTCCAGCCGCTGCGCCTCCTCGGCCACCGCCTGGGGGTTCCCGCGCTGGCGCGCGTGCAGCAGCCGGATTACGCCGAGCAGCATCTGGAACTGCCCGCGCCGACCAGCCGGCACCGATCCCTGATCCGCCAGCCCTAGATACCGCTCCGCCTCCCCCAGAGATCCGCGGGCCAGCTCATCGGCCGCAGCCAGCGCCGCCAGCTCGCCATCGGCCGCAGGAGCCTCGGCGGGGAACCCGGCGAGCAGCTCGTGGAAGGCAGCGGCCTGCCCGTCCAGGTGCAGGCGCGGCCAGTAACCGGCGAGCAGCCGGACGGCCAGGCCCCAGTCCCGGGCCGCCTGGGCGTGCCGGACCGCTTCCACCCCGAACCCGTGCCCAGCGAACCAGCCGGAGGCAGCCAGGTGCAGCCCGGCCACCTCACCAGGTGCGGTCCGCCGCAGCTCCAGCCGCAGCAGCCCGGCGAACATCTGGTGGTAGCGGAACCACGACCGCGCCGCATCCAGCGACACCACGAACGCGCCGGCGGCCTCCAGGTCCTGCAGCACCCGCTCCCCGCCCTGGTCTCCGGTCAGCAGGTCCGCCAGCTCACCGTTCACTCGCTCCAGGATGGAGGTGCGCAGCAGCAGCAGCCGCACCGGTTCGGGCTGCCGGTCCAGCACTTCGGCCAGCAGGTACTCGGCCACCGTCCGCTCGCTGCCAGAGAACTCGGCTGCGAACCGCGCCGGATCAGAGTGCCCGGCCAGCGACAGCGCCGCAAGCCGCAGCCCCGCCGCCCACCCCTCCGTCCGCTCGTGCAACACTGCCACCGCCGGCCGGGGCACCTCCACCCCCGCCGAGGCGAACAACTCCCCCGCCTCGGCCGGGCTGAACCGAAGATCGGGCTCGCGGATCTCGGCCAGCTCGCCCTCCAGCCGCAACCGGTGCAACCCCAGCCGCACGTCATGCCGGGTGGCCAGCACGAACCGCAGCTGCGGCGGCGCCCGCATCAATAGCAGCTCCAGCTGCCGCAGCGCCTGATCCGGGTCCAGCTCGTGCACGTCATCGATCACCAGCCAGATCGGGTCCCGCAGCGGCGCCAGGTCCGCCAGCAGCCGCTCCACGATCGCCCACCCGTCCAGGTCCGGCGCCGCGGTCAATGCCTGCATCCGCGCGGAACCCGGCGTTGTCCGGCGCAGCGCGCCCACGACAGACAACCAGAACCGCTGCGGATCCTGGTCGTCCCGCCCCACCGGCACCCATGCCGCGCGCTCGGCCAGGCCAGCCTCAGTCAGCCACGATCGCAGCAACACCGTCTTGCCGCTGCCCGGCGGCGCGGTCACGACCGTCACCCGGGAAGGCCCACTTAGCCGCTGCCAGAGCCCCGGCCGGGCCACCACCGGGCCCGGACCAAGACGAGGAACGACCCGCCCGGCAACGTCATCCGTCTCGCCAGGTCCCACACCCAAGACCTACCCACGACGGGTCCTGTGAGACCCAAGTTCCCGTCTGGTCCTCACGAGGCGGCCCGGCTGCGTGCGGAGCGGCTCATGACAATGGCTCCTGCGGCTCGTCCGGCGGCGCGCGGCGGACTTCGATGAGTTCCAGCCCGAGCGCCTCGGCCTCGGCCAGCACCCCGTAAAGCGCGGCCCGGTCGGCCAGCACGCCCGTCAGCACGGTCTCGCCGCCTTCCGCCTTGGCCTGGAAGGCTGGGAACGCGGAGTGGATCGTCTGGCCCAGCCGGCCGCGGACACGGATCTGGTACCGCTGCGGCCAGCGCACTCGTTCCGCGCCCCTCACCGATGGCCCGCGCGTGAGTCCGCAGCCCGCACGCAAGCGGGCGCACCAGTGATGAGCTTGATGATGGCCCTCCCGTCGTCCCGGTCCTTGGCATCAGGCTGGCTCCGGACAGGATGAGCGGCAATCACCCTATCGATGTGATTCCGCCACGGCGGTTCGCACCACGTGTAGGTGCGCCGTTCGGTGTCGCCGGACACCCTCAGCGCCGCCCCGCACTTCCGGCACCGCACCCGGCCAGTGTCTATGGCAGCAAGCTGAAGCGCTCGGCCAGCTCGCAGAGTTCGGGGCGTGGGTGGCCTTTGGCCCAGAATTGAACGATCTGTATTTGCGGCCAAGCACCGGCAGGGTAGATCGATACAGCAAATATTCGGCGTTATACGGGTGATCCTGTCAAGTGCGTCCGCTGCGGCGGTCTTGCTGATCATGGTGTCGGCTCGCCGAAGAGTTCTTCGCCGTCGCTGACGCCGAGGAGGAAGACGAACCGGTGCAGGTCGGCGCAGAGGGCGTCGGTGTTGTAGGCGGGGTGGCCGGCAAAGGCGGCGAAGCTGCCGGCCAGGGTCGGTTTCTGGCTGCCGGATAGCCAGCTGGCGAGGAAGGTGAGCATCTCGGCGAGTTCTGCCGCGTCGCTGAGGTGGAGGCTTATCTCGGGCATGGTGGCCAGCTCCGTTCGGTGGTTGCGGGCGTGGTTCCGGCGCGCTGGATGAGCCCGTCGAATAGCGCAGCCCGGTCGTTCTGGCCGTGGTCGCGGGCGTGGTCGTGCTGGCGGGTGAGGATGGGCAGGAACTCGGTGCCGGTGCGGAAGTAGGCGCAGGTTTCGCAGGCCGATTCCATCCGGCAGTCGAGCTCGGCCGGGCGGGTGCACACCCCGTTGCCGAGCATCCGGGCGTGCGCTTCGCGGCGCAGCCGGGCCACGCCGGTGGTCTCGTAGTCGGCGGGCAGCGCGGGCGGCTGCCCGTAGAGGGCGTCGATCTGGGCGCTGACCGCGGCGTACTCATCGGCGACGACGCGGTTGGCGATCCGGGCGTAGATCAGCGTCATCTCCATCTTGCGGTGTTTTATATGCGGGTGAAACTGGTAGGGAGCGGATTACGAACCATGCTGAATACCTCTGGTTGAGGGCGGGGGTCGGCGAGGTATTCGTCAGGGTTGGTGAGGATGGCGGGCTAGCTCGGCTGCATAGCGGGACCAGTCGCCTCCGGCCTGGTGCATCCACTTCGCGGCGGTCGTCTGGTGCAGGCCGAGGAGGTCGGCGAGGACCGCGGCGGGGAGCTGGGCGGCGAGATCGAGCAGCGCGGCACGGCGCCCTGTCTGGGCGTAGATGCCGATGGCCCGTAGGCGTTCGCCGAGCCTGGCTGGGGTGATCGGGCGGCCGGGCGGGTGCCCGGGGAACAGCCAGGTGGTAGCGGGCGGGGATCCGACTCCCCGGTAGCTGCGGCCGCCGCTGATCAGCTGGAGGACGGCGCTGGCGAGCGTGCTGGGGACGGGCACGTGGTGGCGGCCGAGCCGGAGGGACGTCTCGCCGTTGTGGCGGGTGACCTGGCTGGTCGTCATGGCGGCGATGCGGGACAGCGGCTGGCCGTAGAGCAGGGAGCAGGCACCCGGCGACCCGGTCGGTGGGGTCGAGCGCGGTGTCGTGCAGCAGCCGGGCGGTCAGCGCCCACCGCTGGTCCTGGCTGATGGCGGGACCGGTCGCGCGCGGCGGTGCCGGGATGCTCAGCTTCTGGCAGTGGCCGCGGGACGCGGCCCAGGCCAGGAAATCCCTGGCCAGGCAGGCCGACGGCCCGGTGCGCAGCCACTGGTTGATGTCGGCTTGCCCGCAGGCGGCGAGCTCGGTGCCGCGGCTGCGGAGCCAGGCCAGCAGGCTCGCGGCGGCGCGGATGCTGTTGCGGGCGTGCGCGGTGGGGGTGCGCGGCCGGGCGGCGGCTGCGGCGCTGGCCCGCAGCCGCCGCATCACCTGCCAGGTGGCGTAGGCCTGCACCAGCCGCCGGTCGGCGGCCGGCTCGATCGCCTCGAGGATCGTGGTGACCCATTGCCCGGCGCGGGCGAGTTCCTCGTCGCGGGCCGGCAGCGCCCCGGCGGCGGTGAGCATGTGCCGCAGGTAGTCGGCGGCCCGCCGGTGAGACACCCCATGGCGTTTGCTGTCAATAGAAGGCCCGGAAATTCTTTTCCGATCATGGTTTCCGGGCATGCCAGCGAGCCCTCCTGGCGGCTGTTGATCGCGCCGGAAGGGCTGGCAGCCCGGGCCGGCCTTACGCGGCAGCTGGCTGGCGGCGATGCCCCCAGGCGGTGTCCTCGTCGTAGCTGGTGCCGGTCTTCAGGCAGCCATGCAAGATCCCGGCCATCCGGTTGGCGACGCGGCGCAGCGCGTCGGTGTGGTCGATGTCGCGGGCTTTCAGCTCGTCGTAGAAGGCCCGCGCGCCGGGCGAGGCGGAGATCGCCGCGAACGCCTGGTCGTGCAGCGCGCTGACCAGGTGGTCGTTGTGGATGTACCGGGCGTGGACCGTCTTGGTCTTGCCCGAGGCGATGGTCAGCGGCGAGGTGCCGGCGTAGTTGCGGCGCGCTTTGGCGTCGGCGTACCGGCCGGGCGCGTCACCGAACTCGCCGAGGATCCGGGCGCCGGTGATCACCCCGATGCCGGGCTGGCTGAGGTAGGCCCCGGCGTCAGGGTGGCGTCGAAAAAGCGACTCCACCGTGGCTTCCATCTTCTTGATCTGCTCGTTCAGCACGGTGATCACCGCGGCTGCCGCCTGCACGCTGGCCGCGTATGCCTCGGTGACGATCTCGGGCTGGCCCAGCGCCGGGGCGCGCAGCGCAGCCTGGATCTGGGCTGCCTTGCCGGCCGTGTCGTGCCGGCGGGCCCGCTTGAGCGCGGCGGTGATCTGACCGATGGTCAGCCTCGCCGCCGCGGCCGGGTCCGGGGCCCTGGCCAGCAGCTCCAGCGCGTCGGCCCCGGTCAGCGTCAGCGGCGCGTAGGCTTCCAGCGCGCCGGGGAAGTACTCCCGCAGCGCTGAGCGCAGCCGCAGCGCATGCCGGGTCCGCTCCCACACCAGCTTCTGATGCGCCCGGGCGGCTACCTTCACCGCCTCGGCCTCATCGCTGTCGGCCGCGACCTCGCGCAGCTGGTGACGGCGGGTACGCGCCATGTCGGCCAGCGCGGCCGCGTCGAAGGCGTCGTCCTTCTTCCCCGACACCGCCACCACCTCGCGGTGCCGCGCCGCCTGCTTCGGGTTCACCGCGTACACCCGGTAGCCCGCCGCGACCAGCGCCCGCACCCACGGCCCGCGGTCGGTCTCGATCGCCACCACCACCTGCGCCGGGTCATCACCGTCCAGGTGAGAGGCGATCAGCTCATGCAGCCGGGTGATCCCGGCCACCCCCTCCGGCAGCCGCCGGGCCGCCAGTACCTTCCCGTCCTTATCCTGCAGGCACACATCATGATGATCCTCAGCCCAGTCATCTCCGACAAAAAGCAACTCGCATTCCTCTCCAGTGCGCAGCCCGGTCCCGTACGGCAGCCTGCGGGAGAACCACCAGCGCCCTAATGGATACAGTGCTCACAGCCCACTCCAGGCCGGGCACGACACCCCATCAGCGGTCCATCCTCCCGGCCACCAGCGGGGGCACGGTCTCACCATAGGGCTCAAGGCCCAGGGGGAGGTTGGGTGCTCACCCGCCAGCGGCTACCAGAACCCGAGTCTCCCGCACGGGTCCGATGTCCCGCTCGGGCTAACCCGGTAAACCCCATTAGGGTGGGCGTCCAGGGCTTCGTGGCTGATAGCCAGCGCCGGCGGCCACGTCGGCGAGCAGGCCAGCGCCGGCGCCCTTGCGCAGCCAGTTCAGCGCGCTGCGCGGCTGGCGTGCAGCGGTGACCGCGTCGAACACGCCGCTCAGCTGCGCGGGGATGATCCCGGTGCCGGCCGACAGCAGATCGTGGGCGCGGCGGCGCAGGGAGCATCGTGCGCAGCGGCCTTTCTCGTATCGCCCGCCGCCTGTCATCGGTCTCGGGCCTGTATGCCTACCTGGTCGCCCGCGGCGATACGCCGGTGCAGGTCAACCCGGTGCCGCGTGGCCTGTCCACCCGGCGTCAGGGCGGGTCACGGACGTCGCGGACCGTGCCGCTGGTGCGGGTGCCGCGCACCCTGCCGAAGATCCTGCAGCCGGCCGAGGCCTCGTCGGCCGCGGCCCCGGTGCTGATGGTCGCCGGGTGGACGGCTGCCGCCGGGCTGCAGCCCCGCTCCTTCGACCCCGTTGCCCAGCCAGTCAGCGTGCTGGCCGCGCCGGGTGCTGCCGACCGGTGGGTGATGACGCTGACGTTCCTGCTGGTGGGCGCCTGTGACGTCGTCACCGGGATGTCGCTGCGGCCCGCCAGGGCGCCGGGGCGGCTGATCCTGATGGCCGCGGCCGCGGCGGGCGTCCTGGTGGCGGCGAACCCGGAGCATCCCGGGATCAGCTTCCCGCTGCCGCACATGATCTGGACAGCCGCCGGGTGCGCCGCGCTGGTGGCCTGGCCGGCCGGGGCCTGGCGGCGCGGGCCGTCGGTGCCGTGGGGCCTGCGGCCGGCCGTATCCGCCGGCGCGGTGGCGGTGCTGCTGGCCCTGCTGGCCTGGTTCGGCGCGGAGCTGGTCACCGGGGGCGGGCAGGCCGGCCTGGCCGAGCGCGTCTTCGGCGCCGCGCAGGCGCTGTGGCCGCTGGCGGTGGTGGTGTCCTGCCGCCGTGCCGCCCGGGCGGCCCCCAGGCCCGGCCCGGTGCCAGGCCCGAACCGGTCAGGTGCACGCCCTGCCGTCGACGCATAACGACCGGGCTGGCGCGCGCGCAACTCATGTTCCGCGATGTCCCGCCAGGGATAGTCACCGGCTGCCTGACCGGACCGGCTTGCATGATTATCCATGGCCTCGTGTCACCGGGAAACGCGCTATTTTGCCGCGAGGCGCGGAGGTGCCAAGGCACCGAGCGGGCTGTTACTTCTCGGCGGTCGGACCAGGCCCGGGGTCAGTCGATGTGCAGCACGGCTTTGCCGCCGATGCGGCGGCCCAGCAGGGCGCCGATCGCCTCGGCGGGCTGGCGCCAGGAGCATTCCAGCTCGACCTGGGCGTCGAGGCGGCCGCCCGCCGCCAGGGCGCACAGGCGCGCAAGATCGCTGGAACCGCTGGCGTGCGCGGTGAGCTCGTCGGGGAGGTCCAGCGTGTAGATCCGCGCCCCGACAGCACGGTCGAAGCGCTTGGCCCGGAAGGTGACGGTCCCGGCATCATCTTGGGTGGCGATGTTCACCAGTACCCCGCGCGGGGCCAGGTGCTCGATCGCCAGCCCGAACGTCGCCCCGCCGACGCCCTCCATGATGACGTCGAAGTCGCTGCCGAGGTCGGCGGTGACAACCGTGGCGCCCAGGCGGCGCAGCAAGTCAGCCGAGGCGGCCGGGTCGCGGACCAGCGCGGTCACCTGGGCGCCAGCCAGATGCGCGAGCTGGACCGCCATCCGGCCGACCCCGCCAGTCGCGCCGGTGACCAGCACCCGCTTGCCCAGGACCAGGCCGCCGACCTCCAGCACGCGCAGCGCCGTCAGCCCGGCGGTGGGCAGCGCCGCGGCCTGGGCGTCGGACACCTGCGGCGGGGTGGGTGCCATCCGGTCGGCCGGCACCGCAGCCAGCTGCGCCCACGCCCCGCTGCGCACCAGCCCGGTCACCCGGGTCCCCGACGGCGGCCCGCTGCCATCGGCGGCAGGCTGTTCGACGACACCCGCCACGTCCCAGCCAGCCGCCGACCCCGGTGGCTTCCCCGGCAGGTCGAGGACCTCGCCCCGGTTCAGGGACGAGGTCACGACCCGGACCAGGACCTGACCGGGCAGCGGCACCGGATCAGCTACCTCGGCCAGCGCCACGTGCGGCGCAGCCCCAATCGTCCTCAGCGCAAGCACCACCCGACCCTGACACGAAACTGGCCCCCCGCTAGGCCGCGGCAGCGAACCCTGGCCCGTGAGGTCGGCGAGGGATCGTGCGAGGTGTTATGTGCGCGGTGCTGAGGGCCGGTGGTGCGGGCAGCGCGTGATAATGATTCGGCGGTAAGCTGGAACTGCGACGCCGGGCATGACGCTGGTTGTCAGGCAGCCTCCGCGGGGGTGATGGTGATGACACAGCCGGGGCTGAGCTTTTCCAGCTGCCGCAGCAGGTAGGCCCGGCGCTGCTCGGGCCACTCCCGCCTGGTGTAGAAGTCGGTGCCAAGGTCCTGGTACGGCTTGCCACTGCTGAGCACCTGGTAAGCGATCTTCAGCAGGGTATGGGCGATGGCGAGGATGGCCTTCTTCACCGCGGCCGGGTTCTTCGGGCCGCCGAGCCGGCGGACCAGCTTGTGGTACCTGGCCTGCAGCCGGCCTCTCGGTTTTGATCGCCGCCCAGGCGGCCTGCACGAGCATCGGCTTGATGTAGGCGCCGGCGTTGCCGGTGCGGCCGTGCTTGCGTTTCCCGGCGCTCATGTGGTTGCCCGGGCACAGCGTGACCCAGGAGGCTAGCTTCTCGTGGCTGGCGAAGTACTCATGTGGTGCCGGGCCGATCTCGGCCAGCCACGCCTGCGCCACCGCGTCACCGAACCCGTCGATCGATTTCAGCAGCTCCAGCTCGCGCCGGTACGGGGCGGCCTTGACGGCGAGCTTGACCTCCAGGGCGGCGACGGCGGTGTCGAACAGCGCAATGCGGTCCAGGTGCAGCCGGCACAGCGCCGCGTGGTGATCGGTGAACCGGCCGGTCAGCGCCTGGGACAGGTCGGCCAGCTTGCCCGCGGTGCGCATCCGGCCGATCGCCAGGTCCGCCAGCACCTGGCCGCGCCGCTCCCCGTCGATCAGCGCCTCGATCATCAGTGTCGCGGACTTGCCGGTCAGCTCCGACACCACCGAGTCGAGCTTGATCCCCGCCGATTCCAGCGCCTTGGCCAGCCGCTGGATCTCCGAGGTACGGGCCTGCACGGTCTTGGTCCGGTACCGGGTCAGGTCCCGCAGGTCCTTCAGCTCCTGCGCCGGGATGTAGCTGCCGCGCAGCAGCCCGCACTCGAACAACTCCGCCAGCCGCAGGCAGTCTTTCGCATCGGTCTTATGCCCCTTCAGCGCCTTGGCGTGCGCCGGGTTGATCACCGCGACCTGCTCGAAGCCCTGCCCGGCCAGCGCGTAGTACACCGGCTCGGTGTACACCCCGCTGGCCTCCATCACCACGTGCGTGACGCCCCGCTTGCGCAGGTCGGCGGCCATCGTCAGCAGCACCCCGTAGAACGTCCGGTACTCCAGCACCTCACAGGTGCGCGTCCACGCCCGGTGCCCCGGCACGCGGATCCCCACCTTGATCATGTCCTTGTGGACATCGATCCCGGCGACTCGCTCAAACATCACTCTCATACGCCCGCCCGCCTCCTGCAACGGCTCACTTCACAACAACAGGGAAGGCGAGCCGCCCGCCGGAGCCCCAACATCAGCACAGGAGACTGACACACGCGCACGCAGCAGCAACGGGGGGTACCCGACACAGGGCTCCAGCACCAAACTAATACACGGCCTCGAACGGACCAGGGCGTAATCGGTGACGGCAAGCGGCACGCCAGCCCAAGCCTGCCCACCCCGCACGAACCGTGTCAGCCAATCCGCCCGGCAGACGACCGGACCGCCCGCACTCCCTAGCCGCGAGCCCGCCCGCCGGGCCCAGTTTCGTCCCCACGGGTGCGCCGCGAAGCGGCGAATGATTTCTAATACCGTCTCCGCTACCCGCTAGAACGTTTCCCGCGACAGCGGATTCTTTAGCACCGGCCCCTGCCCGCGCTCCCCGCCACGGCTGCAAACGGACGATCCGGTTGCATGACTATAAGGCGGCTTGGCAGCGAGAACGCTCGCTCATAATGCCGCGATGAGGTACGAGCGCATCCTCGAGCGAGATCGACGATGCGATACGTCGAGGCCTTGGCCGGGGATGGGCGGACCCACCCGGTCACATCAACCAGCGCGTCTGTGGACGGTTATCGGAATCGTGCTCCTGTCGGTCATGCCGCGCGCCCTTCGGCGGCCAGCTTGTCACGATACGTAGTTGCCCTTGAGGCAGAGGCCAGCACTGCGGCGCACACTGAGCCGCCGATATGGTCGGACTTCGGGCCTAGGCCCTCTACGCTGCTGGGCGCACATATCGAGCGGGTCTGCGTACTACCGGCCGGCCTCGGCCTAGGACGCCTATGAACAAGGCTTGTCGACAGGCGGCCTGTGTTCGCTATGCGGGCCGGACATGCAGTGACCGGTTCGGGCCCGTCCCCTGGTTTTCGTGATGAGCGGCGCCTGGTGGCCTGCTGAGAGCCTTCCGTGCCCGGGCCACCGGCGCCGGAAGCAGCCCGCGCAGGGGCTGCCAGCCGGTCAGGCCAGGATCCAGGCACCACCGGAGCGGGTCAGGCCGGCGTTGACCAGGGTCCGCAGGTTCAGCCCGGCGCACCGGTTGTGCAGCCAGGTGTCGTTCTTGGCCGTGCCGAGGTAGCGGAGCCTCACCCGGCGGCCGTTCTGGGTGGCGATCCAGGCGATGGTCCGCTCGATACTCGACCGGGTCGGGTAGGCCTGCTTGAACTCCTCGGTCCTGGCCTGAGCGCGGGCAGCGCGCAGCAGGCCCTCATGCGGGTGGATGGTCATCGACCGGCCATCCCTGGCGGTGGTGCACTGGCTGCGGAGCGGGCAGCCGGCGCAGGCGGCGCCGAAGGTCACGGTCCGGTTCTTGCCCATCTGGCGGGTGACGCCCTTCGGGCAGGTGATGGTGCTCTGCTCCTCGTCCACGATGAAGTCATCGATCGTGAACCCGCCGGGCACCGCCGGGCGCAGCGGCCCGGGCTTGATGATGGTGTCGTGCCCGCCGTCACGGTAGTCAGCGCGGGCCTGGCCGCTGCCGTACGCCGAGTCGCCGTACATCTCCAGCCGCTGCCCGTCCGCCGCTGGGTCAGCATCGCCTCTGCCGGCTGCACCGTCGTGCACCGTCTTGGCGAGCATGTCTTCCGTCTGTGTGCCTTGCGGACCGTCGTCTGCGCCGGGATCCGCTGCCGCCTGCGGCCCGGTGTGGCGGAACCGGTCGCGGCCGGCCATCTTCACGCCGTTCTCCGCATCCGTGCTGCCCTCCCCGGCGGCCATCGTCATCTCGCAGTCGGTGATCAGCCCGCTCTCTGGCTCGGTGGCCACATGCCCGCGGAAGCCGTCGCGGCGCTTCGACTTGCTCTTGCGGGTGTGGCGGGCCTGGCGGTCCACGGTGCTGATCGGTCGGGAGCGACCTTGCGGGCGATCCGCCACCGCCCATCGGTCCCGCCGGAGCCCTCGGCGGGCCCGGCGTCCTGCCCGGCGACCAGCGCCAGCAGCCCCAGCGTGTCCACCGCCGCATCATCCCGCCGCGGCGCGTTCTCGCCGGTCAGTGCTTCCAGTACCGCCAGCGCGTCGTTCACCAGGTCGCTGACCAGCGCGTCCTTGGCCTGCGGGTCGTCCCAGTCGATGCCTGGCTTGCCCGGCTTAGAGTAATCCAGCCGGCACACCCCGGCGATCACCTCGCCGGCCCCGGGCACCACCCGCGCCGCCTTCCGCATAGCGGCCATCAGCTGAGTGACGGTGTCCTGGGTCGCCACGGTCGTCGAAGATGGTCGAGTCGACGCAGCGCCTGCGCTGACCCCGCAGCACACCGGTCTCGGCGATCACCGCAGCGACGGCGTCAAACACCCGGTCCGGCCGATCAGACTTCGCGATCCGCCTGCGCCAGTACACCAGCGTCGACGGGTCGAAGCTCACCTCGGTCAGCGACCGGCCGCACGCCACCTTCCACCGGATGTCAAACTTCAGCGCATCCGCCGTCTGCGGATCGGACAGGTCATACAGCTCTTTCAGCACCAGCACCGACCCGACCAGGTCGGCCGGCAGCGACGGCCGCCCGGTCCGCGACGGGAACAAGTCCACGGTGAAGCTGCCGGGGAACAATTCCGTGCGGTGGGCGGCGAGGAACGCGAACACGCTGCCCGGCGGGACCAGGTGCCCGGCGATCATCTCCGCGTCCAGCAGTTCCCGGTCCAGCCGTGATCTCCCCTGCATGGCAAGATCATCCCAGAAGGTCGAACACACAGCCGGCAGAAACGCTAGGGATGGTCCGTTCAGTTATTCAGAGCCGTCCTAGGCGCACGCTTCGGCTTCTTGCCGAGCTAGGACCAGAACTCATCCGAGGCGTACTGGTCCCTGGGATAGGTCCATACCTCGGTGGCCTTGCCGTCCGTTATGTGGAAGACCTGCACGGTGTCGTCTTGAAGGCTCCTGCCCTCGCGCTGGGCGCGGACCGTGGTCAGCGCGACCGCGTGCTCGTCGTTGGCGATCACATCGTGCAACTCGACGGTGATGGACCCCCAGCAGGCCTCGAATGTGCGCAGAAGCCAGCCCGCCACCTGATCGACGCCGTCATAGTCACCGCCGAGGGGGCTCCTGCCGGGATAATGCCACCGGATGTCCTCGGCGAAGAACCTGCTCTTCAGCACGCTGATATCACCATGCCCGAAGGCCGCATATCCGTCTCGCAGCAGTTCCTCATTGGGGTGTGCCATCCTGACCTCTCCCCTTCGGCCAGCACCAGCAGATACTGGGACTGTCTAGCGGTGCCACGGGTCGCCCGTCAAGAACACACAGGCTCATCCTGTGGCAGTCCCGCATGGACCTCCTCATGCGCCACGGCCAGCGCTCTCTGGCCAGCACGGCAATGTGCGTCCACGGCCCGGTCCCAGTTCCCGGGCGGGGGCCGGCAGGAAGTAACGACCAAGATCAAGTTACACCGTTAAGTTGACAGACCCCAACCTGGCCATCGACCTGCGCGCGCTCGGCGAGGCAGACGATGGCCCAGGAAGCCGGAAGGGCATGCGCACATGATCCAATAGCGGAGCTAACGCGCTATCCGGGCCTTGCCTGAGCAGCGGCTGAACTCGAGCGGTCCGGCAGCAGCGTGAACGGCGCCCGCCCCAGCTGCCAGCGGAAACGAGAGTGCCCACGCCGGGTGATCAGGCAGTCCGGGTCCCGGATGTCACGGTCATGGCCCCGCCCAAAGGCCGATTCCCGGAGTCAATCCACAGGAGGAGATCCTGAATCGCCGTAGACGCGTCAGAAGCCGCAGCGCCTGCGACACCGTGACCTGCCTGCGTGCCTAGCCAACCCTCAGCTTCCCCACAATCCGGAGTGCAACTCACCCGGTGCAGCACCGGCCGCAATTAGGCTCACGAGGCCGTCTTCCCAACCCGAACAGATATTCTGCGCTCAACCTTCGCGGTATTCCCGCCATTATCAAGGAGTTCGTAATCGGCGATATGCAACAGGCTCACGGCGCCGGCCGGGAACCTGGTCACTCTGAGTGAGGACCTTGCTGACATCTTCGTGCGCGCCAGCGGGGTAGATATCCTGATAGCCTGCCACAAGCGAGCTGCGTGACGATCGACGACACCCGAGATCGGGCTCGCACGAGGCGCCCGGCGTGGCCATCGAGTTCTGCCGGGGCACGGCCTGCGCGCCTCCGCCGTCCGCCACGACAGTAGCATCGGCGAGCCGCTCCCGATGGCCGCTGTGGTGAGGGCCAAAATCAAGATCAAGAGGGCCATGGCGGGCAGGCTTGGAGACTCCTTCAGCCTCTTAGAGGCATGAAAATCGCAGGTGAGCCGGAAACCCTGCTGGTCAGCAGTGCACCGATTGTCCCTGACACGGAAGAGGTCACTGGTTCAATCCCAGTACCGCCCACCGCAGGTCAACGCCATGTCGGCCCTAATCAGGCCGACCTGGCAACCCTACAGTTCGTAGGGTTCGGCCTGGGGCGATTAGCTCAGCGGGAGAGCGCATCCGCCCGCGGATGAGGTCGCTGGTTCGATCCCGGTACCGCCCACAGCGAGGTCTTCACGTTTCACCAGTGTCCATGTTCACGTAGTAATAGGACGAAGCGCTGGAGGCGCCTGCTGGAGCCTGCTGAGGTAGGGACGTCCTCCTGGTGCGATAGTGCGGGCTTGGTGTCCCAAACGCAGCCAGAGAGGACGTCCTGTGAGCAAGGGTAGTAGCGGCATGACGCGGGGGGACCGGCGGCGGAACGCGCGGCGTGAGCTGTTTCGCGGGCTGCTGCCGCGTGACGGCGCGGTGATCGGGATTGACCTGGCGGATGAGAAGCAGGCGATCGCGGTGATCGATCATGATGTGCGGGTGCTGGCCCGCAAGACGGTGCGGGTGAAGGCGTTCCGGCTGGGTGAGGCGCTGGACTGGGCCGCGGGGCAGGCCAGGGTGAAGGGGTTCACGGCCGTGACGGTGACGTGTGAGCCGACCGGGCCGCGGTGGCTGCAGGTGCAGCGGCTGTGCGCCGAGCGGGGTCTGCCGGTGGTGTGCGTGCAGCCGCTGGTCTCCCATATCGCCCGCCAGCAGCAGGATTACACCAGCCATAAGACTGATGAGGCTGACTGCGTGATGATCGCCCGGCTGGCCGCTGAGCTGCACTGCTACATTCCGGAAGCACTCGATGAGGTGTGGGCGGACCTGCGGCACCTGGGGCGACGGCGCATCACGCTGATCACGTCGGGGACCGCGTCGGTGCAGCGGGTGCGGGATTTCCTGTCGGTGGCCTGGCCGGTGGCGGCCGAGGCGTGCGCCCGGCCGTTCCACTCGGTGACCTGGCTGGCGGCGATGCAGGTGGTGACATCGCGGTGCGGCGGTGAGCCGGAGAAGCTGGCCGCCCTCGGCCTGGAGGCCTTTACCGCCCTGGTCCGGTCCGCCGTGCCCGGCTGGGGCGGGCAGCGGGTCTGTGGCTCGGTATGCCGGGCTGTGTTCACCGCGCTGACCAGCACTGAGGGCGTGGTGCGCGCGCACCGGCGCGGGCTGCTGCGCCGGATCGCCGCCGAGCTGGGCGACTTGCAGCGCGCCCGCGCCCAGCAGCGGGAAACCGAGGCTGCGATGGTCGCCTGCCTGGCCAGCCTCGGCCTGGCCCGGCTAGGCGAGATCCCGGGGCTGACCGCAGCCGGGGCGGCGGCGATCTTGGCCGAAACCGGGGACCCGGGCCGGTATGACACATCATCATCGATGGTCAAGCACGCAGGGCTGTCCCCCTCCGATAACGCTTCGGGCGCGTTCGACGGCGAGGCGCACATCTCCCGCCGCGGCCGGCCCGCACTGCGCCTGACCGTGTGGCGCGCGGTATGGCCGATGCTGATCCACAACCCCGTGATGGCCGCGAAGTACGCGGCGATGACGCAGGCCGCTGACCAGGCCGCCGCCGAAGCCCAGGCCGGCGACGGCCGCCGGGCCGGGCATGCCACCTCAGCTGCCGAGGCGGCCAGGCGCCGCCGCGCCAAGGCCCGCGTAGCGTGCGCTGCCGCGCTGCTGCGCTGGATCTACTCCCTGGTGGTCCATGGCACCTGCTGGGACCCCGCCGTGGCGGCCGGCCGCAAAGACACCCAGGCTGCCCCCAGCTACCAGCCGGAGGCGGCCTGACCAGCGCTTACCGCCCATCCGTGCCGCACCCCGGTGCCCCAGGCCAACCCCCCCAGATGGGGGAAGAGCGAGCCCGCCTTCACGTCGAGGACCAACCTCGTCCCAAACCCTGGGCAGCTCTCCCCTGGTCGCCCGGAGCTTCTCACCAGCTCGGTTGAACGCTGTCGGGGCAGGCCCTCCACGGGCCGAGCCCGCTTGCCACTACGTAGAGCGAGAAGCCACGGGCCGCAGAGCGCCGCACCACCCGGGTAAGATCCTCTTCTCGCCGGGTGGCTCCGGCATGCCCGTCACCGGCCCGGCCACCTCCAAGCCACCACGGGGCGAAGCGCCAGCCGTAGCAAGACCCCCAGGCCAGTGCCCCAAGCAAGATCAACAACGGAATCCCGCCGGCACCGCTTGACATTCGGAGACTGTAATTTCAACGGTGTAACTCCAGAGGCAGAGGAGACACCAGTGACTGACGTGATGACCAGCCAGGACCAGGACGGCCCGGAGCTGTCGGCGGCCGATGAGCAGCTGCTCCGGGAGCTTACCGAGCGAGCCCGCACCGGCGGGCTGCAGCTGACCGGGGAGGGCGGGCTGCTCGGTAAGCTGACCAAGATGGTCGTGGAGGGCGCGCTGAAAGGCGAGCTGGACGATCATCTCGGTTATGGAAAGCATGACCCGGCGGGTCGTGATGGCGGTAATTCCCGCAATGGCCACCGCGCGAAGACCGTGCTCACCGAGGCCTGCCCGGTGGAGTTCTCGGTGCCGCGGGACCGGGATTCCAGTTTCGAGCCGAAAATCGTCGCCAAGAGGCAGCGGCGGCTGACCGGTGTGGATGAGCTGGTGATTTCCCTGTCGGCGAAGGGGCTGACGCATGGGGAGATCTGCGCGCACCTGGCCGGGGTGTACGGCGCGGAGGTCTCGAAGCAGACGATCACTGCGATCACCGACCGGGTGATGGAGGGCATGGCAGAATGGCAGAACCGGCCTCTCGATGCCGCTTGGTTTCTACCGAGGTCGCGAATCATTCCGTTGCCTGCTGGCGGTCCCATCGTCGCATGAGCTGGCGGGGGTCTTGTCGTTGAGGCAGATGCGCGGCCGGTCGTTGAGTTCGGCGGCGACCTGAGCGAGGTGTTGAGCGGTCCATATCCCGAGGTCGGTTCCCTTGGGGAAGTACTGGCGCAGAAGGCCGTTGGTGTTCTCGTTGCTGCCGCGCTGCCAGGGCGAGTGCGGGTCGGCGAAGTAGATCTTCAGGCCGGTGGCCTGCTCGATGCGCTCGTGCTGGAACATCTCGTTGCCCTGGTCCCAGGTCAGCGTCCGGCGCAGCTGCGGCGGCACGGCAGCGAACGCGCCGATCAGGGCGTCGCCGACGGACTGGGCCGAGTGATCGCCGGGCAGCTTCACCAGCACGGTGTGCCTGGTCTTGCGTTCGACCAGCGTGGCGATCGCGGATCGCTGCGCGGCGCCGACGATGAGGTCGCCTTCCCAGTGCCCGGCCTGGCGCCGTGATCCGGCGGCCAGCGGCCGCTCGCGGATCGACCTCATGTTCGTGGACTGCCGGAGCGCTCCCTCGCGGGACCGGCCCCGACCGCGGTGGTGCCGGCAGGTGCGGCCGGTGCGCAGGCTCGCTGGCGCGGCGCGGACGACCGCGGCCGCGGTAGATGCCTTCGTAGATGGTCTCGGCGCACACATGCCAGGCAGCCCGCCGCGGGTAGCGGCGCCGCAGCCAGCGGCTGATCTGGGCCGGTGACCAGCGCTTGCCCAGCTTGCCGGCCACGACCTCGCGCAGCTGCGCATCGCAGTCAAACCTGCGGTGCTTAGGCCGCCTGCGCCGCACGTAGGCCTGGCTGTGCGCATACCAGGGCTGATAGCGGCCGTCTGGCTTGCGGTTCCTGGCGAGCTCCCGGTAGACGGACTGGTAACTCTTCCCGATCCGCGCAGCGATCACCTTGACGGGCTCACCGCAGGCTAGCCCGTCAGCGATCTCGATCCGGTCGTCCTGGCTCAGATACCTCGGGCTGACAGGCGTCTCGATGAAGCTCACGCTGCCAGCGTCGATGAACCACAGCGACCCGCAGCTGAGCGACACGCCGACCCGCCCCGCGGCCTGAGACCCCGACAATCCCGTTCTGATCAGCTCGAAGTAACGGCCCTTGACCCCGGCCTGGCATCTTGTTCCACGCATACCTCGGCATGCGAACCCCTCACGCTCAGGATTCGCAACCACCGGTAGAAACCAAGCCGTCTACGCCGTGCTTTTCATCGATGCGGTTAACGTGAAGATCCGGGAGGGCCAGGTCGCGAACCGGCCTATCTACCTGGTCCTGGGTGTCACCGTGGACGGCGAGCGTGACGTGCTGGGCCTGTGGGCCGGGGAGCACGGCGGCGGGGAAGGGGCGAAGTACTGGCTGCGGGTCTTGCCGGAAATAAAGAACCGCGGTGTCCGGGATGTGTGCATGCTGGTCTGCGACGGGCTGAAAGGCCTGCCCGACGCCGTCAGCGCCGTGTGGGAGAAGACAATCGTGCAAACATGCATTGTTCATCTCCTGCGGAATTCGTTCAAGTACGCCTCAAAGCGCGACTGGGCGCAGATCGCGAAAGACCTCAAGCCCGTCTACACCGCGGCGTCCGAGGCGGAAGCCCTTGACCGGTTCGCCGGGTTCTCCGGTAAGTGGGAGAAACGCTACCCGGCCATCATACGGCTCTGGGAGAACGCGTGGGCGGAATTCGTGCCATTCCTGGCCTTCGACCGGGAAATAAGGACTGTCATCTGCACCACCAACGCCATCGAATCCATCAATGCCAGGCTACGGCGGGCCGTGAACGCCCGCGGGCATTTCCCCACCGAGCAGGCCGCGCTCAAGTGCCTCTATCTGGCGATCATGAGCCTGGACCCCACCGGCCGGGGCCGCAAGCGCTGGACCAACCGGTGGAAGGCCGCCCTCAACGCCTTCGACATCACCTTTGACGGGCGCCTGTCCGCAGGACGGAACTAGAACCCACAAGATCAGTTACACCGAAGACTTGACAGACCCGACATTCGCCCTCTTACGCTGGTTTGGGCCTGACATTTTCGTTGGCCGGGCTTCGGATACCCGGCGTCTTGGCCTGGGTTGATCTTGGGATGCTGGTCTTGGCCGTGTGTGTGCGTGCTGACGCGGCTTGGCTGGATGGTGGGGAGCGCTGCCGGGGGGCTGGGCTGCAGGTGGCTGGCTGCGGGCGTTATGGCGGGGCGGCGGCGAGCGTGGCAAGGGTCTTGCGGTGGCGGCGCCTGGTCCTGGGCGGGAGCCCGGCGGCGGCGCGCCGGGTGTTGTCGGCCTGGCGGGCGTCCCAGGCGGCGGGGGTGCGCTGGTTGCGGATGGTGAGCAGGCGGGCCGGCCACGGGTAGGGCGGGGTCAGGCCGATGAGGCGGCACCGGCCGCGGCTGATGTTGTTGCTGGCGGGGTCCTTGGTGGTGGCGAAGGTGCGTTCGGCGCTCGTGCGGCGGGTGTAGGAGCGGCGGTGCTGTGGTGAGGGGTGGTCGTGTTTCTGGCGGGTTTTGGCCGCCGCCTGCGGTGGGACGGTGATGGTCTGCTGGGTGCAGCTGGCCGGCGGGTACTGCGGCGGGGCGAGGATCTCGGGCCGGCCGCGGCTGAGCGTCATGGAGGCGGGCCGGTGCGGGCAGCGGATCTTGCCCGTGACCGCCGGGCACATGACCCGGTGGTAGCCGTCAGTATCGCCGGCGCTGGTCCGGCCGTGTTTGTGCCGGGCCGTCTCGGCGGCCCGGGTGTCGTGCGCGGCGGTTTCCTGTGGGGTGGCGGCGGGGGCCAGCGGGCCGGGTTCCAGCAGTGGTTTGGGGGTGGCGGGGCAGTACAGGTTGCCGTTGGCGATGATGGCGCCGTGGTGGGTGCCGCGGGGTCCGCGGTCGTGCGGGTGCAGGTCCTGGGCCAGCTGGGCGCCGGCGGCGCGGAGCGGGATGGCCCAGGTGCCGGCGTCGCGGTGGGCGTAGCCGGAGTCGGCGAGGATGCCGCCGGGGCCGATGCCGTCTTCGGCCATGCGCCGGGGACGGGGACGAGGGCGCGGGCCGGGTCCGGCGTGCAGCTGGTGAGGGTCATCCGCGAGGTGAGCTCGGGGATGCCGGGGCCGCGTTCTTCGCCGGTCATGGTGCCGACTGAGTGGTGGTAGCCGTAGAACATCTCGCCCTGGGGGCCGGGCAGGTTGCTGTTGCGGTGTCCCCGGGATGCCTTGGGGTCGGCGCAGCCGGTGGTGCCGTGCCGCGGCGGGCGGGAGAAGCTCTCCACGTCGGTCCGGTCGATGGCCAGCGCGGTGCTGGCGTCCTTGTGCTGGCCCGGGATGCTCGCCTCCGGCAGGTCATCGCCGGTCCGGGCGAGAACGCTGGAGGGGGCGCCGTCGGGATGGTTTTTGTTCAGCGCATTCATCATGAGGTGAAAGGCGCGCTCGGCCTGCCGGTAGGTGAGCTGGTGCGGGCCGGTCTTCCAGTCCTCGGTCACGCCGAGCCGGGCCTGGTCTGGCCCGGGCAGCGCGGTCAGCGCGGCATGCGCCTCGGTGAGGAAGGCGGGCCGGCGGTCAGCGAGGGTGAGCAGCATGCCCGGCGGTAAGGTGCGGGCCCGCAGCTGGCGGTGCCGCGCGCCGATGGGCGGCAGCGCCTCGATCCGCGCGGCGGCGCCGGAGGCGTCGGTGATGTCCTCCAGCCGGGTGAGTACGGCCAGGCTGGTCATCGTGCCGTCGCCCCGGAGCAGCGCGACCGCCGCGGCCTCGCTGCCGGGGGTAAGGGCGGCGAGCAGGTCGCCGGGCCGCTGGCTGCAGGTGATCCCGGCGGCGTGCAGGAACGTGGCCGGGCCCGAGGAGTTCCGCGCAGCCGGCCAGCCAGGTAGCGCGCAGCCGGGAGGTGTCTGGCCGGGGCAGCCCGGTCCCGCCGGCCAGCGCGGCGACCAGCGGGTTGGTGATGTTGCCGCGGTCCGGGCTGGTGCCCCCGGTGACCAGCTGATCCCCGGCGAACTCAGCCGGGGCGAGCAGCGCGTCGTGGTAGCGGGCCAGCACGGGCACGGCGCGTGGCCTGGGCCCGCGCACGTCCCTGCGCCTGCCACGCCGACCCGCCCCGGCTGCACGGCCCCTACTGGCAATGGACCCGCAAGATCGCCGCCAGGACCATCTGCCGCTGGCTCAGCCCCGGCCAGCAGCACGACTACCAGGCCTGGATCGACAACGACCGGCGGCTGCGCGACCTGCTCGCCCAGCTCGAAGCCCCCGGAGCCGCCGCCCTCGAAGCCGACCCCCGCTGGCAGCACACGCACAGCGCCGCCACCGGCAATACCGGACACACCACCCCATAACACCGTGAGTGCGGCCCGCTTAACCCGTGGGCAACCCCGCGATCAGCCTCTCTTCGCGCAGCTCAGGGCCAAACGTGAAGACCTGACAGCAGACCCCCAGGAGGCCCAATCTCCCGGGGGTCTGTCCGCAGTCGGGACCTAGCGCCGCCCGCGAGACCAGTACGCCGGGCTATTGCCGACCGCGAGCACCACTCGGGTGCCGAGCACCCCGCCACCTGACCGACCGCGCCAACCTCGTCGGCTGGAGTCGCCAGGAATCAGCACGGCGACGCGTGGCCCAAGCCTGAGCGAAATCGGTGACCATCCGCGCCCGGGCCACTGCGTTGTCCTGGGTGCGGGCGCGATTCCGGCATGCCCGCAGATCTAAACGGACCGTCTCACAGCCGTCCGGAGCTTGCTCGTGTCAAATATGTGCCCAGATTCCCGCACGGACGCGTATTCACGCAGGTCAGGCCAATTCAGCGCGGGACTTGAGAACCGCCGAGGCAGGGTTCGCGCAGATTTCGGGTCGTCCGGTGCCCGCAGGCCCTCGCCGACACCGAGCGAGTCCTGTGCGACGGCCACCCCGACACTCTGGCCTGCCGCAACAACCTCGCCTCCGGCTACCAGGCGGCGGGGACCTGGGCCGGGCGATCCCCTCGCACGAGCAGGCCCTCGCCGACACCGAGCGGGTCCTGAGCAGCGACCACCCTTTTACCAACATCGTGCGAGACAACCTCGCCGCAGCGCGCCACCACCCTCAAGGAGGTGTCACGGTTTGAGCCGGGCGTGTCTTACCGGCTGTGTAAGTGACGTGGCCTGACGATGAGCCGCAGGAAAGGCGGCTCGCGGAAGGTCACGCGATGAAAGGCACTGCAACGGTGCCCAGTGCTTCACGTCCGCCGGTGACGCGAGCGTGACCTGACGCATGCCTGTAGGTACCGAGAACTCGGCTATGGTGTGAGCGCTCACGTTATTCCCCAGGCCTGCGCTCACGTAATTCCCCTGGTCCTGGCCTGTGTCTAGTGTTACGGTCCGCAGCCAGTCTTCGACTGGCGTGGCCCCTGCGCCAGTGTCCTGTCCCAAGCAACCTGAGTCATCGACGCTCGATATAGCAGCGTGGTTCATGTTGATGGGACGGCTTGCCGGACCGGATCGTCCCGCCGATCGGAGTCACGCGGTGCTTCCGCGTACTCGACGGTGATTGCGTCCGCCGCTGTCCTCGTGCCAGGCCCAGCCCTTGCCGAGGATGCGTCCGCGCGATGACATGTTGCGCCGATGACTCAGGTCAACGGGACCAACGAGCTAATGACTCAGCTCCACGACGCCTGACTCAGGTTGGACGGGACAGGACAGCCAGGTGGCGGCGCTGTCTTCTTCCAGCCTGGCCGGGCAACATCGCCTCCGCGCTTGAGCTTTCGGCCCTTGCCGTCGGCCGATAGTCCCATTCAGCCTCGATAGCAGATTCCAAGGGGACCAGCGCGAAGGCATGGGCGGCACCGACGTTCATGAACGGATCGGCGGGCGGCACACTGGTGCAACGCCTTTACCTGCGGAAACGCAAATCGTCCGCCCTGCATGTGTGCTGGTCTGCGAGCATTCTCGATCTGTACTCGATGGGTTACGGGGAGACGACCTCCTGGGGGGTCTATCCCAAGTAGTAGTCAGTCGGCATGAGCTTGGAATTGAGCCGGGCAGCCAAGCTTTCGGCGCACCGCTCGGCCTCGGCTCGTGACCCATGCAAGTGCCCGCATAGGTCAGCCTTGGCGGCGTGGCCATCGGTGATCTGCACTCGGCCTTCCCTCGTATCCGGCCACGCATAAGATGGCCCGGCGGTGCAGGCAGTCGGGCTCTTCCCGGCCGCTGGCGCTGGCGTTCTGCCAGCTGGTTGCGTTCCCATCACAACCTCCTTCGGCCCGTTCCGAGGGCAGCGCCCTGTGGTGTTGCTGCGACTGTTCGCCTGAGGGTTCTGGGTGCCTAGGGCTGAATGGTCCGGCAAAAGGGGCCAAGGACCCTAAGTTGGGTGACAACTGACCCGGGCTCCCCGGCCGCTTCGGCGCGGCCTGGCCCACCCGTGCTCGACCTGCGCACGAGCAGCGACGTGAGCAGCAACATCGCCGTACAGACCCGGGGGACCGTCGGCCAGCTCGGCGGCGGATGCCCTGACCAAAGAACCGGACCGGCTCGGGCGGCTTCACCCACGCTGAGGCCGCCCCTGAATCGGCGGGTCACGTGATCCGGCTTCCGTCGGCTTCTCGGCGGGCTGCCGAGTGGGACGGTGGCCTGCATGTGCCGCACGGACGCTGCCGGGCCGGCGGCCCTTTCCGCTTCGCTGGCCGGCGGGTCCGCGCCGCTGAGGCCTCGCGACGATATTTCACGTCCGGATAAGGACTGGATCTTTCCAGCGGGGTAGGCGGCAGGCTCCGCCTTGCTGGTACGGTGCCTCGCGTGCCGCACGCATGGTGGGGCTGCCCGGGCTCTGCATGAGCACGCCGACGCGGGCGGGCTGGGCGCGGTGTGGCGGGCGTTCCTGCACAGCGGTAGCACTTCAGGGGTTGCCGGTGCTGAGGTTAGATTCGGCTCATGACGTCCATGGGGCCGAGACCGCAGGGCCGGTTGGTGGGTAACACGCTGGCCGAGTTCGAGCGGGACCTCGCTGACAACCTGTGTTACGAGCGGGGGACGACGGTGGAGTCGGCGAGCGCCCTCGACGCCTATTGGACACTCGCCGTCACCATCCGCGACCGGCTCGCCGATCGCCGGGCCAGGACGGCCGAGGCGCACTATGCGACCAACCCGAAGTTCGTCTACTACCTGTCGGCCGAGTACATGCTGGGGCGCCAGCTCCGCCAGAACGCGATATACACCGGCACCGCCGACCTCGCCCGCCAGGCGCTTGCCAGCGTCGGTGTTTCGGCCGATGCCCTCGAGGCTCTCGACGTGGAGCCGGGACTGGGGAACGGGGGCCTGGGCCGGCTGGCCGCCTGCCTGCTCGACTCGCTGGCGACCCTCGACATACCGGCTGTGGGCTACGGCATCCGGTACGAGTTCGGGATCTTCAAGCAGGTTTTCGAGGATGGCCAGCAGGTCGAGCATCCCGACGACTGGACCTTCTACGGCAACCCGTGGGAGTTCCCCGCCCCCGACGACCGGCAGGTCGTCGGGTTTTACGGCCACACCGAGCCGGTGGATGACGATCAGGGAGGGCTGCGGGCCCGCTGGGTGCCGGATGAGACCGTACGCGGCGAGCCCAGCCACATACTGGTTCCCGGCTATGACACCGAGGCGGTCAACATCATCCGGCTGTGGCGGGCCCGCGCTGGCCGGGAGTCGTTCGACCTGGCGCTGTTCAACGCCGGTCACTACGCGGAGGCCGTCGAGGCGCGGATGCGCTCGGAACACCTCACCAAGGTGCTGTACCCCAGTGATAGCACGCCGGCCGGCCGGGAGCTGAGGCTCAAGCAGCAGTACTTCCTGGTCTCTTGCTCGCTGCGGGACATCATCCGCCGGTTCCGGTTCCGCAACAGCGACTGGGACGCTTTCCCCGACAAGGTCGTCGTCCAGCTCAACGACACCCACCCGGTGCTGGCCATCCCCGAGCTCATGCGCCTGCTCGTTGACGAATACGGGGTCGGGTGGGAGCAGGCCTGGTCCATCACCCGCCGTACCTTCGCCTACACCTGTCACACTCTGCTGCCCGAAGCTCTCGAGACATGGCCGGTCCCGATGTTCGGGCGGCTGCTGCCCCGCCACCTGGAGATCATCTACGCGCTCAATCAGTTCTTCCTGGACAACGTGCGTGACCGCCATCCAGGCGACGACGAGCGCATCGCCCGGGTGTCGTTCATCCAGGAGACCCCGGAGCGCCGGGTGCGGATGGCCAACTTGGCGGTCGCCGGGAGTTTCGCCGTCAACGGCGTGGCGCAGCTGCAGTCCCGGCTGCTCACCCAGACGACATTCCGGGACCTCGCGGACGTGTGGCCCGGCAAGTTCCGCAACGTGACCAACGGCGTCAGTCCCCGCCGGTTCCTGCGCCTCGCCAACCCGCGCATGTCCGCTCTGATCACCGCCCGGCTGGGGGACGAACGGTGGCTGACCGACCTGGACCGGTTGCGGGAGCTCGAGGCCTTCGCCGGCGATGCCGGGTTCCGGGCGCAGTGGCGCGAGGTGAAGCGGCGGAACCAACTCGACCTCGCCGCCCATGCCCTCGCCGCCACCGGCGTCACCATCGACCCCGACTCGGTTTTCGACGTGATGGTCAAGCGGCTGCATGAGTACAAGCGCCAGCTCCTCAAACTGCTGCACGTCGTCACCGTGTACAACCGGATCAAGGCGGATCCGGCTGCCGCCGTGACGCCCTGCACGGTCATCTTCGCCGCCAAAGCGGCGCCGAGCTACCAGCAGGCGAAACGCATCATCAAGCTGATCAACTCGGTCGCCTCCGTGGTCAACGCCGACCCCGACGTCTCCGACCGGATCAAGGTCGTCTTCCTCCCCGACTACAACGTCTCGATCAGCGAACTCGTGGTGCCCGCCGGAAATATCTCCGAGCAGATCTCCCTCGCCGGAAAAGAGGCCTCCGGCACCGGCAACATGAAACTCGCCCTCAACGGCGCCATCACCATCGGCACGCTCGACGGCGCCAACATCGAGATCCGCGACCGGGTCGGCGCCGAAAACTTCTTCCTCTTCGGCCTCACCGCCGGCGAGGCCGGCGCCCTCCAGCAAGCGGGCTACTCCCCCGATACCTATTACCGCGGCGACGCCGAGCTCAAGACAGCCATCGACGCCATCGCCTCTGCTGCGTTCTCCGGCGGGGACCGCGACGCCGCCGAGCCGGTCATCGCCTCACTGCTCAACCGGGACGAGTACATGATTCTTGCCGACTACCGGTCCTACATCGACTGTTACGACCGGATCGGCCCGGCCTGGGCCGATCAAGACGGGTGGAGCCGGATGTCGATCCTGAACACGGCGCGCTCGGGTTATTTCTCCTCCGACCGGGCAGCTCGCGACTACTGCCGCGACATCTGGCATGCCGAGCCCGTGCCCGTACCTGCGCATGTGGTGGCCGGCCCCCACGTTCCCCGCCCGAGTCCCTGAGCATCGATGCCGCCCGCGACCCCGCAGACGAGGCGCCGGCCTGCCGCTTCCAAGCCATGCCAGCCCCGGCGCAATGAGGTGCGCCGAGTTCCAGGTCCTGCCAGATTGCCGGCACACGATTCAAGATAGCGGCGCCCCAGCCCCTTGGCCGTAGTACGCAACTGCCGCTCCCGGTGCCCTGCGGGGGGGCGCGATCTTGCGCAACAGCGGTCGTCCGCCGATGAGTGTGCATCTTCGCAGACCGACGGCGATGTCAGGGCTCGAGTCCAGGCGGACAGACGCGAGCCGAACCGCAGCGGCTTGCGACCCGTCCTGCGCGGGCACAGATCCGGTGAGGTACCTGGACTGGCCGCGGGCACCGGCCATTGGGGTCCCGGTGCAGGCAAGGGGACAGCAGCGTGCGATTCACCGAGTACTCATTCGGCTCTGTGCAAGTCGACGGCGTGACCTACGACCACGATCTGATCATTGACCGAGGAAAGATCCGCAAGCGCAAAAAGGCCGCGTCCAAGAAGTTCCGCGGCGCGTACGGGCACACTCCGCTGTCGACCGCCGAAGACATCCCCTGGCGATGCCGCCGGCTGGTGATTGGCACCGGTGCTGACGGCGCGTTGCCGGTGATGAAGCAGGTCCGGGAACAGGCCCGTCGGCGCAAGGTCGACCTAGTCGTCCTTCCCACAGCAGAGGCGATCGGCGTGCTGGCCGGGACTATCAAGGACACCAACGCCGTCCTGCACGTCACATGCTGAGCCAGCTAAGGGCTTGGAAATGAACGACACGCTCAATCAGGCATGTCGGCTGGGTGCACGGTGTAGTTCCATTCCCCGTGGAACTCGTGCGGGGTGACGTGGCGTTGGAGCAGGTTCTTCATCTCCCGGTCAGGGATCTTGATTCCGCGCGGATAGGCGCCGGTGTCGCGTTCGGCACGCACGGTCAGGCCGGTGCGGGTGGTGGTCCCGGCGATGAGGTTCACCGCGACCTCGTGGCTGGTCAGCGGCTGCCCGGCCCAGTTCATCGAGATGTGGCTGAACAGCCGGTGCTCGATCTTGTTCCACTTGGACGTGCCCGGCGGCATGTGGCAGACCGTGATCGCCAGGCCGGTCTCGGTGGCCAGGGCCGCCAGTTCCTTCTTCCACAGCCGCAGCCGGTAGCCGTTGGAACCGCCCGCGTCTGCGGTGACCATGAGCTTGGCCGCCTGCGGATACGCGGCGGCGCCGACGGTGGACCACCAGCGGCGGATGGTCTCGACGGCGAACTGCCCGGTGTCTCCGTCGCAGCCCACCGATACCCAGCCAGTGTCGGCGGCCAGGTCGTAGACCCCGGAGGGCACCGCCTTGCCCTGTTCGCCGGGGAAGTCGTGCACGCCGGCGCGGCGTGGCTCGCCGGCCGGTCGCCAGGCCCGGCCCTTGTTCGCGTACTCGCCGACCGTTTCTTTCTTCTTCGCGTCCACGCTGATCACCGGCTCGCCTTCGGCCAGGCAGGCAGTGACCTGGCCGTTGATGTAGCGGAACTGGGCGTCCCGGTCTGCGTGCTGCTTTGCTTCCACGGTCTTGGCGCTGGCCTGCATGCGGTAGCCCAGCGGTCCGCTCAGCAGCCGGCCGACGCTGTGGCGGGACACATGGTGCCCCTGTGCCGCCAGCTCGCCGGCGAGGTTGCGGGTCGATCTGATGGTCCAGCGCAGCCGGCTCATCGGGTCACCCCGGGTCTCGGGCTCGACCAGCGCGTCCAGGGCGTCGAGCAGGCCGGGGTCGGTCTCGGTCAGCGGTTTGCGGCCGGCCCCGGAGCGCCGGGCACGCCCGGGCATCGCGTCCCCACCGCCTTCCAGCTCCCCGACCCCGGCAGTGATCGTCACCCGGGATACCCCGGAGGCACGCGCCACCAGCGAAATCCCGCCGTGTCCCAGCGAGCGGGCCCCGGCGGCCAGCACCAGGCGGCGCTGCCGCTCGTCCAGGTGCGGCACGATCGCGTCGAACTTCGCCGAAAGGACCCGCTCGTCGATCTCCATGACCAGTGCCATACCAGAACTGTGCCAGGACAATCAGGACATGTAAATATAATTTAGAGACACGCCCTAACCCAGCACCGCGTTCCCTTTGGCAGCCACGTTCGAGACGGCGGTCCGATCCGCACTCGCTCAGCATCAAGGCTGAAGCCGCCCGCGCCTCGCAAAGGCTAGCTGCGTCCTCATTTGCCGCGTACGGGGCGCTGGGTCTGGGGTCAGGCGGGCCTGCGAGGGTCTGCTACGTGAAGCGCATACCGAGGCCGGCCGGGGTGCTCGCCGTGACGCTTGGGGCGGTGGCGATGCACACCGTTGTCCCGTTCGAGTTCTCGCAGCTGGACGATCGGGCCGGGCGGCCTGCCAGGAGGCACCCCGCTATGCGGAGCACGGGGCTCGTGACAGTGGCGGCGGGCGCGGGGCTGATGGCGTGGGCGCTGGTCGCCCACTCCGAGGCGGCGCCGCGGGGGTGGGCGCTGGAATCTGGGCTCACGCCGCAGTACCTGCTGCGACACGGCCCGTATCGGCTGAGCCGCAATCCGATGTACGCCGGAGAGGCTGTCGTCTGGCTTGGATGGGCGCTGTTCTACGACCGCCCGGCCGTCTGGGCGGGGCTGGCCATCCAGTGCGCCGCGTTCGCGGAGGTCGTGCGGTGGGAGGAGCGGCGGCTTCTGGGCCGCTTCGGCGGCGGCTACCGGGCTTACCTGGCGGAAGTGCCTGGCTGGGTACCGCTCCGAGCCGCCGGGCAGGCCCGCTGCCGGGGGGATAGACCGGCCGCGCTGCGGGGCCCGGCTGCTGCCGCCGCCGAGCCCACCGCCCGCAGTCCGGCTGAAGCCACAGCGCGGCGGCAGGATATTCACAAACCAGATGGCCACCACGGGCACCGTGGACTGATCCTCTCTTGCCGCGTTGGCGAGCGCTGCCTGCAGGGGTCCCGGGACTGCGGGTTAGCCGGGGTGTACGTCAACATGGTGGCAAGAGAACCCGCTGGGATGAGGGCATGTCGGCGCGTGATAGAGCGCGCTGGCCGGGAGGTCGCTGCCGTGGCCCGGGCGGGTGTCATGCCAGCGGGAAGGCCCGCGGAGGTGCAGGCGGTGAGTACGTCACAGGCGGATGGGGTCAGGGACGTGGTGGTGGTCGGCGGGGGGCATAACGGGCTGGCCTGCGCGGCGTATCTGGCGAAGGCTGGGCTGGATGTCGTGGTGCTGGAACGCCGCGCGGTGCTGGGTGGTGCGGCCGTTACCGAGGAGCCGTGGCCGGGTTACCGGGTCTCCAGCGCCTCCTATGTTGTCAGCTTGCTGCCGCCGCGGATCGTGCGCGAGCTTGACCTGGAGCGGCACGGTTACCGGGTGTCGATCGTCACGCCGGACTACTTCGTCCCGTTCCCCGACGGGTCGGGGCTGACGCTGTGGGGCGATACAGCGCGGGACGCGGCGGAGATTGCGAAGTTCTCCACGGCCGACGCCGACTCGTATGTGGAGTTTGACCGGTATTTCGGCCGGGTGGCGCACCTGCTGAGGGATCTGCTGTTCGTGGTGCCGCCGAATCTATCGCTTGGCGACCTCCCGAAGTGGGCGGCGGTCGGGGGCCGGCTGCGGAGGTGGACCGGGCGGGATGTAGCCGAGGCGGTCCGGCTGTTCACGATGTCGGCCGCGGATTTCCTGGATGAGTGGTTCGAGGATGACCGGGTGAAGGGAGCGCTTGCGACGCAGGCCATCATCGGCGCCTGGTGCGGGCCGATGAGCCCCGGCTCGGCGTATGTGCTGATGCACCACTGGATCGGCGGGGTGGACGGGCATGACGGCGCCTGGGGATGGGTGCATGGCGGTATGGGCGGGGTGAGCCAGGCACTGGCCGGTGCCGCGCGGGCGGCCGGGGCCGAGATCCGCGCCGGCGCGGCCGTGCGCCGGGTGGATGTCCGCGGCGGCAGGGCCGCCGGGGTGGAGCTGGACGACGGGACGGTCATCGTGGCCCGGCGTGTCGTCTCCAGTGCCCATCCCATCACCACCTACCAGGACCTGGTCGGATTCGAGCACCTCCCCGATGAGGTCGTGCGCGACGTGCGGCGGCTGCGGACGCGGTCGGGTTCGGTCAAGGTGAACCTGGCCCTATCCGGACTGCCGCGGCCGGCCGCGTGGGACAGCAGCAGGCCAGAGCCGCTCCACCGGGGCCTCATGGCGATCTCCCCGTCGGTGGAGTATCTCGAACACGCATGGGACGACGCCAAGTACGGCCGCCCCTCGCGGTACCCCTACATCGAAGTCGTCTTTCCCACCGCGCACGAACCAGGGCTGGCCCCCGATGGCAGCCACATCGCCCTGGCATTTACCCAGTACGGCCCCTACCACCTGGCGAACACATCGTGGGACACCGAACGTGACGCCTACGGCAAGCGCGTACTGGAGACCCTGGACGAGTACTGCCCAGGGATCATGGAGTCCGTCCTGCACACTGAGGTGCTGGCCCCACCCGACATCGAGACGCGCTACGGGCTGCTGGGGGGCAATATCTTTCAAGGCGAGATGAGCCCAGACCAGATGTTCTCGCTGCGCCCCATCTTCGGGTATGGCGATTACCGGTCGCCGATCACCGGCCTGTACTTGTGCGGATCAGGCACCCACCCCGGCGGAGGGGTCATGGGCGCCCCCGCCCGCAACGCATCCCGGGTAATCCGGGCAGATGCCCGCCGGGAACGTCTGCGTTCCCGCCTCGGGCCCGCTGGACGCGGCCGACGCGCCACCTCCGCTGACCATTAGGCACACAGGAAAGCCCTCCTGCTCCGGCCCGGCACTGTCATGAACCGGAGGGGCCGTCGGTACGCCTCGGTCATACCGCCGACCGAGCGTTTGCGGACTGGTCACGGAGAGCGGTGGTGCCGGCTGCTGGGTAAGCGCGCAGTGCCGCCGTTCGGTACGCCGTCGGCAAGCTGCAGCCTGGCGTTGCCGATGTTCCTGATCGGGTTGTTCTGTGTACTGGGCTCTCCTGGGTGCGCGGGGTCAGCGCTCGATCAAGTCGGCCGCGCGGAACGCCGCGGCGAGGGCATCGGGGTTGCCGGTGCGCGCGTACGCGTCAGCCGCGGTGTCGGCGAACTTGATCACGTGCTCATCGCCGTGGTCGACAGCCCGGGCGAACGTGCCCTCGGTCGGCTGCGGGCCGGCTGGCGGGCCCGGCAAGTCGGTGCGCGCGGCCGGGGCGGCGGGCGCGTAGACCGCGGTCAGCGCCGCGGCTGCCGCCCACGATGCGGCCAGGCTGGGCGCCCACAGCTTGGTGTCCAGGGCGGGCAGTGTGCGTAGGACGGCGCCCGGAGCGGTCGCCGAGTGCACGAGCATGATGCCGTTGCCGTGCCCGTAGGACAGGTATCTGATGGTGGCGGCATCGGCCAGATCGGCCAGCCAGGATCTGATCTCCGCGGCGGGCGCGGGGATGCCGGGCGCGGCCAGGGCGGCCGGCCAGCCCGGCAGGTCGGCCAGCCGGCCGAGGCGTTCGCGGACGCCGCCGGACTGGTCGGCGATCCGCGGAACAGCCGCCAGCGCATCCGCCGCCGAGGGTGGGCCAACTCGGTGACATGAACGACGTCGTCGCCGTCCTCAAGCAGCGCCCGGACAGCGTGGCCGACCCGGATCACGCCGTGGGTAGCGGCCGCGGCGACGCCCGGCAGCAGCCGCGGCCACCAGGTTCCCAGCACCCGGCGCCACGGCTGCCCTGTCACCTCGCGCCGGATGTAGGCGGTCCAGTCGGCGACCCGGCGCGGATCGCCCAGCGCCTCCCGCCAGTCCTCGCCGATCGGGGTGCTGTCGCGCGGGAACTCCTCCAGCCGCCGCATGTACCCGTCAAGCCAGCGGTGCACGCTGCCGGCGTGCCCGTGGCGAACCATGGCCTCTGCTGCCATCGGGCCATGGTAGGACAGCCAGCCGTCGAACTCCGGTCCCGTGGCGTGCAGCCGCTCGTAAGCCTCGTCCAGTGTCCCCGTCGCGTCGGTTGTCATCACTGCCCTCCCCGCGAGCGTGCAGCCATATTCTGCATTCTGCCCTGTCAGCCTGCCAGCGGCCTGGCGGCCCGGTGACGTGGAATGGCTGAGGGCTCGCCGCCGCTCGGTCCGCTTGTCCCAAGCACCAGAACCAGTTACTCGACACACCCGCCTAGCCGATATGCGCGGCCGTCGGCCCGAGGTCGACAAGGACGCAGGCCGCCCAGATCACGGATGTTCTGTCGTACCTGATGCCTGCGGGTCAGCGGGCGGGCGCCGGCTGGGATTGCTGGATTCACGGCAGCGAGACGGCGCGGCCGGGCTGGTTCATCGTGCCGGGCGGGCAGTACCACGTCATGATCTCGAGCGTCAGCCATCTGGCGCGGACAGCCGGGTCGGCCTCGGCGGGCTGCCGTGACTGTGCCAGGGAGCCGGTCCGGTAGAACGTCAGCCCGTGCAGGGAAAGGTCAGGCTGATCGCTGACCGGGCCGTGGGTCACGACCTGGCCGGCCTCGCGCAGCCTGGCGTGATAGGCCAGATGCTCATCCTGGATGCGCTGCAGGACATCGCCGGCGTACGCCGGCGCATTCTCCGGCCTGCGCAACAGCACCAGCTCGAACGCTTCCGCGGCGCCGCCTATGGCAGAGACATCTCCCACTCGTGCAGATCGCCAGCATCGGCCGCGCGCTGAAGTGGGTCCATTGTGCCGGCCATCTTGTCCGCGCCGAACACCGGACTGCGCCAACCGCATGAGCAGGCCGCCTGGACGCCGCCCTCACCCACCTCGTGGATTGTGGTGTGGTGTTCCACAGCGATCAGTGTCCTTATAGGTGAACGACCGGGCAGCTCATCGTCGGCGTCACGCCGCCCACCACCTGGACGCGGGAGGCTACAAGCTGGGCCAACTCGTCGATGTCCCGCGCCTGTGCCCACGCAATGACGTCGTAGGGCCCGGCCAGGCTCGCCGTCTCCGAGACACCCGGCAAGCCCCGGAGCGCCGCAGCCACGATGGCCGCCTTGCCGACTTCGGTCTGGATCAGAATGTACGCAGGGACCACGTGACACCCACCCAACCTTCTCGGGACTATTCAACCGCCATTACGGTCATAGGTCATCCCCGGGCCGCGGGCCGGGGCCGTCGGCAGGGCGTGGACGCGCGTGTGGCCGCTGGGGCGTGAGTTCTCGCTGAGCCCGACGTCGCAGTGCCGAGCGTAGGGCTCGGTGGCCATTGCTCGTGGGAGTGTTCGCAGATGAATGCGGCCAGGACTTCCGACACTGTGGGGTGGTCCCCGGGCGAATCGTGGGCGATGCGCTCTAGCGCGTAGATGCCGCCGATGCGACTGCCGGGCTTGCCGGAGCCGAGTTGCTCGATCGCCTTGGTGTAGCGGTCAGTCACCTGCCCCTGTTCGGCGAGCTCGACAGTGCGGCGCGGCTAGGCTGCCCCTCCTGCTGAGAGGGCAGCGTCCGCGGCCAGAACTCGACGTGATCAACCCCGGGCCTGCGCCCGGGCCGGGTGCTGAAGTTCCTACCGCCCGTGGCGGAGAAGGCATAGAGCGAGGCGTGGTCTGCCCACAGCGTCGCCGCGTACACGGCGGCCGAGACGATGTGCCCCCCGCCACAAGGGGGTTGAAAGACCGGAGGGCCGTCCGCCTTGGGGCTGCTGCGAGGCACGGCCAGGATTGCGCATTGAGTGCCTCGGCGAAGTCTTTGACGCCTAACGCGGATTTCCACGCAGGAGGTCCTACACAACCCCGATGTCATGGGTGGTGGCATACTCGGCGCTCTGACCTGGTCGAGCAGCTACGGCCGGGCGATCTTCCCAGGTGGTGCGTGGGGGCATGCGGGCTCCGATCGGCGCCTGCGCATCGGGTCCGCCGCAGCCGTCATCACAGAGATCCGGACGAACGGTGCGAGTATCGGATCTTCCGGGCGGAGGCTCCACTTGCGCAATCTGGTGCGAGCCAGCCCGATCACCGCAACCCCGGCGCGAGGACCGCATGGCTGCTACCAGGCAGCCCGGCTGTTGTCGCGTTCACGTCGCGCTCTGAGCCTTGCGCCA
>CAVZKE010000030.1:0-292509 GCA_963775745.1 uncultured Actinomycetota bacterium | reverse complement strand
CACGTACAGATCTACTGTCAGGCCGTCGGCTTCCGGCCGTTGGCCGGGCGAGGAGCGCAATGACGGGCGGCCTCTTGGAGCTGGACGGGCTGACCCGCCGGTTCGGGCCGGTCATGGCGCTCGACGACCTCTCCTTCTCCGTGCCCGCCGGTCAGGTCGTGGGCTTCCTGGGCCCGAACGGCGCCGGCAAGACGACCACGATGCGAGCCGTCTTCGGCCTGACCGATCTCGACGCCGGGACCGTCCGGTGGAACCAGCCCCGGTCGGCCAGGCCGAGCGCCGCCGGTTCGGGTACATGCCCGAGGAACGGGGCCTCTACCCGAGCATGCTGGTGGGCGAGCAGCTCGAGTACCTCGGGCGGCTGCACGGGATGACGCGCGGCCGGCGCGGCCGCCGCGACGCACGGCATGGCTGGAGCGGCTCGGCGTCGCCGACCGGGCGGACAGCAAGGTCGAGGCGCTGTCGCATGGCAACCAGCAGCGGGTGCAGCTCGCGGCCGCGCTGCGTGCACGACCCGGAGCTGCTCGTCCTGGACGAGCCGCTGGCCGGTCTGGACCCGGCGGGAATCGACGCGATCGGCGAGGTGCTCGTCGAGCAGGCCCGAGCGGGTGCTGCGTGCTGTTCTCCAGCCACCAGCTCGACCTGGTCGAGGATCTGTGCGAGACGGTCACGATCATCGACCACGGCCGCCTCGTCGTGACCGGAACGGTCGACGACCTGGCCACGCAGCGGCCCGCGCCGGCTGGTCGTCCGGGTGGAGGGCGACCGCGACGCGGCCTGGGCGCGCGGCATCGCCGGCGTCACGATCTCCGAGGTCGATCGGCGGCGCGGCGCGGCTCGTGCTCGACGACGTCGGTCGACAGCGACTCGGTGCTGCGAGGCGGCCATGGCCGCGGGCCGGGTCACGGAGTTCGCCTTCGAGCGCCGCCGGCTGTCCGAGGTGTTCCGGGAGGCCCTGGCGTGAAGCAGCTGGTACCGATCATCGTCCTGGGGCTGGTCGCGGCGGTGCTGGTGCTGCGCGTGTCGGGCCGTCTGCCGGGGCGCTCGGCGGGCCGCTGCCGGGCCGCTCGGCGGCCTGCCCAGTCTGTTGAGTCGTCCGCTGGGTAGGCGGGCCGGGGCGTCATCGGCCGAGCCGGTACTGGGCGCGACCGGGCTGGTGGCGGCCGGGAGGTGCGCGACCGCTTCCGCGGCCGGATCTTCCGGGTCGGGACTCTGCTCATCCTGGTGGCTGTGGCGGCGGCCATCGTGATCCCCGCGGTCAACCAGGGGAAGTCGCAGCCTCGAGCAGGTCGGCGTGGTCGGCTCGCTGCCCCCACCGCTGCGGGCGGCCGTCGCGCCGCGGCCGTGAGCATCGGGCACGACCGTGCATCTGGTGCCCGAGGCAGACGTCGCGGCCGCCCGCGACAGCCTGCGCTCGGGCCGGATCGACCTGGCCATCATTGACGCCCGGGAGCTCTTGGTGAACAAGGCGATCAGCCCGCAGACACCTCTGACGACCGCCGAGTTCGTGCGGGCCGCCGCCCGGACCCTCGGCGTGACCGAGGCGTTCCAGGCGGCCGGGCTGTCGGCAGCTCAGGCCGCGCAGATCGCTGGCGCCCGGGCGCTGCCCGTGACGAGCCTGCAGCCGGGCGCTCAGGCCGGAACGGTGCGCAGCACCTCGATCATCGGCCTGATCCTCGTGTTCGTGATGCTCACCCAGTACAACACCTGGACCCTGATCGGGGTGATGGAAGAGAAGTCAAGCCGGGTAGTAGAGGTGCTCCTCGCCGCCGTCCGCCCGGTCCAGCTGCTCGCTGGCAAAGTGCTCGGGATCGGGCTGGTGGCCTTCGCCCAGGCGGCCCTGATCGTGGCCGTCGCCGTCGTGGCGGCCAAGGCCGTGGGTTCGGACCTGCTCAACGGCACGGCACCCGTGGTGCTGGTCAGCCACGCTGGCCTGGCTGGTGCTCGGCTACGCCTTCTACTGCTGGGTCTTCGCTGCCGCGGGATCCATGGCCGAACGCCGGACCAGGTGCAGACCCTGGCCTTCCCGCTGAGCCTCCCGATCATCTTCGGCTACACCTTCGCCATCGCCGTGGCGTCCTCCGGCAGCCCATCGACGTTCTTCGAGGTACTGGCCTACCTGCCGCCGACCGCGCCATTCGCCATGCCGGTTCTGGTCGGCCTGGGCGCGGTCACCTGGTGGGAGTTCGCCGTCTCGGGCGCCATCAGCATTGTGTGCACCGCGGCGGTCGCGAGACTGGCCGCCGGCATCTACCGCAGATCCATACTCCGCACCGGCCGGCGAGTCCGGCTCCGCGAGGTCATCTCCGGCCCGGCCAGGTAAACGCCGCGCGGCCGGTCCGCTCTGGCGCGGCGGGTCCGCTCTGGCGGCGGGGTGGACGGCCCGGCACGCCACTGCGCTTGTCATCCAGCTGAGTCACCGCGCTGCCACCCAGCTGATCCGCTACCGCCGCGACCCCGACCTCCCCGGAGCCTTGAATAGCGGCGATGGCGCAGCGCTGTTGTTGTCCAATCGCGGCGATGGCGCATCGCTGTCGCTGTTTTCACGCCGATGTGCCATCGCCATTATTGATTGGGTGGTCACAGGCCAGCGGTGGGGCTGGTCACGACAGATCCAGCCCTCGGTACACATCCCGGCGGTGCCCGACCACCGCCACAGTAACCACACGCGCGGTGTCATCTACGGCATAAATCACTCGGTAGTCGCCCGCGCGGATTCGTAGCCACGGCCGGCGACCCTTGAGCGCGGTGGCACCGGCAGGCCGCGGATCATCGGCTAGAGCGCATTGCGGCCAACACGTCTTACGCGTCACCGCATCTAACTGACGCAGCGACTTGCGGACACGCGGACGCGCCTGGACCGCATAGACCGCCATGAGCTAGCGCCCGAACTCGGCTTCGAGCGTTTCGAGAGGCACGGAGTCACCCGGCTCATCCCATGCGGCCTCGGCCTCGGCGACATCTTCCGCATCTTCCGCAGCGCGCAGTGCCGCAATCACCGACCCGGGCACGATAGCGGCCACGCGCTCGCCGCCGATCGTCAGGTGCGTTATGACGCCGTGACGGGCGTTAGGGCTCGCAGATGATTAACACGCTGATTTGATTTCTGGTGCCGGGGCTGTGGCCTTGGCCGCGTATGCGCGGAGGTCTGCCAGGGTGTGGATCCGGGCGGTTGCTGGTTCCGGGATGGCAGATGGGTGCTGGTCCAGCAGTGGCAGGGTGTCGCGGATCGCCCGGCTGATCGTGGTGCGGTTGACGCCGAGCAGCTGGGCCAGCAGCGGGCAGGAGATTGACAGGTGCAGGTGGAGGAGGGTCGCCAGGACCCGGTCGGCGAGGGTCAGCTGGGGGCGGCTGCCGGCTCCTGGTGCCCGGCGCCGTTGCCCGCCCCGCCGTTCGTACAGGCCCTGTTCCCGCTGCGCGCTCCGTGCCGCGGCCAGTCCGGCGGCCAGGTCGTCCAGGGCCTGGCGGGACAGCCCGGTGAGCGCGGGGTCGGCCAGGGCGGTGCGGTCCTACCGGGTATGGCCTGCGTGTGATGCGTCGCCGGCCTGCCCGGCGGTGTCGCCGGGTCGCGGGTGCAGGCAATAGTTCCAGTCGCCGTGGAAGTCATGGCGGGTGATCGGCAGGGCGGCCATCTGCTGGTCGCTGATTTTGATGCCGGCCGGGTAGGAGCCGGTGTCGAGCTGCGCGCGGACGGTCAGGCCGGTGCGGGTGGTGGTCGCGGCGATGGTCTCGACGATGACTTCGTGGCTGGTCAGCGGCCGGCCCCGCCAGTTCATCGAGATGTGGCTGAACAGCCGGTGCTCGATCCTGTTCCACTTGGAGGTGCCCGGCGGGAAGTGGCACACCGTGATGTCCAGCCCGGTCTCGGCGGCCAGCGCCGCGAGCCCGGCCTTCCAGGCCCGGGTGCGGTAACCGTTGGATCCCCCGGCGTCGGCGGTGATCAGCAGCCGGGTGGCGTCCGGGTAGGCGGGCGAGCCCACTGCCTGCCACCAGCGGCGGATCGACTCCACCGCGAACGCCGCGGTGTCGCCGTCGGTGCCCACGTTCACCCAGCCGGTGTTCGCGGCCACGTCGTAGATCCCGTACGGGACCGCCTTGCCGAGTTCCTTATCAGGGAAGTCGTGATCGCGCACCTGGACCGGACGGCCTTCGGGCTCCCACTCCGCTCCGTTACCGGCGAAGTTGCCGACCTTCTCCTTCTTCTTCGCATCGACGCTGATCACCGGTACATCGGCGGCCAGGTGCCCGGCCACCTGGCCGCCGATGTACCGGAACTGGGCATCCCGGTCCGGGTGCCGGCGGCCCTCGATGGTCTTGGCGTTGCCCTGCAGGCTGAAGCCCTCCTCCCGCAGCACATCGCCCACCGTGTCCGCCGATACCCGGTGCCCCTGCCGGGTCAGCTCGCCGGCCAGCTTGCGGGTCGACTTCGTCGTCCACCGCAGCGGCGACATCGGATCACCCCGGGTACCCGGCTCGACCAGGGCCAGTAATGCGGGCCGCAGCCCCGGGTCCACCTCGGCCACCCGCTTGCGGCCCCCGCCCGGCCGGCGCGCCCGGCCCAGCGGCTCCGCACCGGAGTCCAGCTCGGTCACGCCCAGCGCCACCGTCGCCTCCCGCACGCCCGCGGCCCGGGCCACCAGCCGGATCCCGCCATGGCCCAGCACCCGGGCCTCGGCTCCCATCAGCAGACGCCGCTGCCGCTCGTCCAGATGCGGGAACAGCACCTGGAACTTCGCCGCCAGCGACTCCTCAAACCCCTCCTCGGCTCGCATACCACAACAATGACAGCCAGAACGTGAAGCTACGGCTTAATCCCCTGCGAGCCCTTAGCGACGGCGGCCCTGACTGCCGGGCTGTCAGCGGGTAACCAGTCATGCCCCCTGTTGATTTGCGGCGTGTCGGTGCTGGCGTCCGCTTTGTGATCATGGTTGGGTTCGGGGATGCCGAGTCCGGAGCAGCCGTCGTATGCGGAGCTGGCTGCCCGGAACGCGGAGCTGCTGGCGGTGGTGGCGGAGCAGGCCGCGCTGATCGGGGCGCTGCGGGCGGAGGTGGCGGCGCTGCGCCGGCAGGCGGGCCGGGACTCCTCGAATTCCTCCCAGCCCCCGAGCCAGGACGGCCCGGCAGCGAAGGCGAAGGCCGGCCAGCGGGAGGCGCGGCGGGCGCGGCCGGGCCGGGCGCAGGGCGGGCAGAAAGGCCATCCGGGTGCGAGCCTGGCGTGGACGGCCCGGCCGGATGAGACCCTGGCAGTCGAGCCGGGCACGTGCGGCGGGTGCGGCGCGGACCTGGCCGGCGCTCCGGGCCGGGTCGCGTCCAGCGTGCAGGTTCTCGATATCCCGCCGGCCGCGCTGACGGTGACCGAATACCAGATGATGTGCCGCACCTGCGGGTGCGGGCAGGTCACGACCGCCCCGCCGCCGCCGGGCGTGACCGGCGGCCCGGTGTGCTACGGGCCGAACGTGACCGGCGCGGCGACGCTGCTGGCCAGCACGGACGTGATCGGGGTCGAGCGGGCCGCGGACCTGATGGGCGCCCTGCTCCAGGCGCCGGTCTCCACGGGGTTCGTCTCGCGCTGCCTGGTCCGCCTGGACGCGGCGTTAACCGCCGCCCGGTTCGAGGACGCGCTCAAGGACGCGCTGCGGGCGGCGGACGTGCCCGGCACCGACGAGACCCCCGCCCCGCTCACCACCGCGGCCACCAGCGCGGAAGACTGCGGCAACCCGCACGTCTACACCGTGCGGACCTTGCACGCCTATACCGGCGGCGGGGCGGACCTCATCTGGTACGGCGCCGCCGGCAACCGCACCAAGCGCTCCATCACCGGCTTCGGGATCCTGGACGGCTACCGCGGGGCCCTGGTCCGCGACGACTACGGCGGCTACCTCAGCTACGACACCACGCTGGCCGGAGTCCAGCAGTTCCTGGCCCACCTATACAGATACCTTGACGACGCCTACGCCACCGGCCCGGGCTCCCAGGCCTGGGCCCGGCAGGCCGGCGGCGCCCTGCGCGCGGCCGCCGCCGCCGTCTGGGCTGCCCGCGGCGCCCGCCAGGCCAGCCTGGACCCCGCCCTCCTGGCCGGGCTGCGCCACCGCTACGACCAGGCCGTCGCCTTCGGGATCTCCGTCAACCTGTCCCGGCCCTGGCACAAGGGCAACCACCCCGGGCTGATCCTGGCCCGGCGGCTGAAACGCAAGGCCAGCCAGGTATGGCTACTCGCCACCCGCTTCGACGTCCTGGCCACGAACAACGGATCGGAGAATGCCGTCCGCGGCTACAAGCTCGCCGCGAAAATCAGCGGCTGCTGGCGCACCCTGGCCACCCTGCAGCGCCACTGCCGCATCCGCTGCTACCTGACCACCGCCCGCAGCCACGGCCGCCACCCCCTCGCCGCCATCCGCGACGCCCTCAACGGGAACTGCTGGATGCCACCGTAACCAGCATGATCAACTAACCGGGCACCCGTGACCGGTTACGTCAGCGGGCACGTCACGCGCGGCTGTTCGGGCCGGCGGCTGGCGCCTGGCGCCCGCGTCTCGGCCTCGATCCTGTACCAGGGGCCGCTGGCGTCTGTCTGGTCACATGGAGCACAGCGCCGCCGGGCGGGGCGGGGGGTGGCCGCCGAGTGGATTCGGGGCTCGGTCAGGTTATCCAGAGTCGATTCCCGAATCCACTCGTCCGCGGTCGGCACCGGCCCGGGCCGCAGCCGGGCCGAATGGCACATCTAGAACGCTGCCGCAGGCGGGCCGCCAGCCTGGTCAGGTGGTTATGAGGCCGATCGAGACGCCGTCGGCCCGGTCAGGGACCGATCGAGACGCCGTGGGCCTGGTCAGGTGGTTATGGGACCGATCGAGACAGTGCCGTCCGGGGCGACGGACCAGCCCGGGTTGGTCGCCACCTCCCACCGGAACCCGGCGGGGTCGGCGAAGTAGCCGTGAAAGCCGCCGAAGTCCGCGTGCTGAGCGGGTTTCAGGATGGTCGCGCCGGCCGCCTCGGCCGCGGCGAGCACCGCGATCACCTGGTCCTCCGTCGGGACCACCTGGGCCAGCGTGAACGGCGCCGGGACGGAAGCGGACCCGGCCTGCGGCCCGATGTCGGCCTCCAGCGCTGCCGCGCCGAAGAGGCCAAGGAGCAGGCCGTGGCCGACCTGGATGAAAACGATGTCCCCGGGCACCTCGAAGGCCGGCGGCCAGCCGAGGCCGTCGACGTAAAAGCTCCGGGCCGCTTCGAGGTCGGGTACACCGAGGGTGATGAGGTGAACTTGCGGATCCATGATGGTTATTGTGCAGGCGGACGACGGAGCGGTCTTGAACGAAACGGACACCAGGTCGTGGTACCGCGAGTGGCCGGCTCCTGGGGCCGCGGCCGTAGTGCGCTGCTGGTGGGAGCAGCGCATCAGCAACGGCACGTCCGACTACGTGCAGCGGGTCCTGCCCGACGGCTGCTCGGATGTGATCGTCACGGCGGCCGGTGCGGCGCTCATCGCGGGCCCGGCGATGGCGGCCGCGCTGCCGCGGCTGGCGCCCGGCACCGAGCTGCGCGGGCTCCGGATCCGGACCGGGGCACTGGCCGCGGTGCTCGGCCTGCCCGGCAGCCAGGTCAGGGACCTGACGGTGCCGCTCGCCGCGGCCCTGCCCGACCGGGTGGCGCGGTCGCTGGCCGAGGCCGTCTGGGAGCAGCGGATTCCGGAATCCTGGCGGGCCGCACCGGTCGACGGCCGGGTCCGGTACGCGGCGCGGCGGATCATGAGCTCCCCGGCCGCCGATGCCGCCACGGTCGCCGGGGAGGTCGGCGTGACCGGGCGGCATCTTCGCCGGCTGCTGCTGCACCACGCCGGGCTCGGCTGCGGGTCGCTGCAGCGGGTCGGGCGCCTGCAGCATTTCCTGCGGCTCGCCGACCGGGACTGGCCCGCGACCAACCTGGCGACCCTGGCCGCCGTCGCCGGGTACGCCGACCAGGCTCATCTGTCCCGGGAGGTTCGCGAGCTGGCCGGGACCACGCCCAGGGCGCTGCTCCGCGAGCGGCTCGGGTCCTGACCCCAGGCACCGGATCGCCCGGCTAGCGGGGCGGTGGGGCAGGGGCGGGCCGGGTTACCAGGACTCGATCAGGCCGGGCAGCTCGGACAGGCGGCTGATCACCGCGTCGGGCTCGACGCCGTCGAAGGCCGGCACGTCGCTGTGCGGGATCAGCACCGCGCGCATGCCGACGCTCTTGGCCCCGTGCACGTCGTCGTAGGGCCGGTCGCCGACGAAGACGCACGCCGACGGATCGCTGAGGCCGATGGCGGTCAAAGCCGCCCGGAACGCCTCGGCGTGCGGCTTGGTCCAGCTGATCTCGCTGGAGTACACGGCCCCGTCGATCAGGCCGAGCAGGCCATCACGGCGGAACACTTCCTCGTGCCACGCCCGGGGCCACATGGTGTTCGAGAGCACGCCGATCCTGATGTCCTGATCACGCAGGTACCTGAACAGATCGCCGGCCTCGGGATCGGTGAAGGTATGCGGCTCCCAGGCGGCGGTGTAGCTGGCCAGCAGCGCCTCGGTGGGCGTCACGCCGGCCAGCTCGAACACCTGGTCCATCGTCGCGCTGCGGTGCTCGCGCTCGGCAGTCAGCCACAGCTCCCGCTCGGCGGCTTGGATCGCGCTCGCGAGGGCGGCGGCGCGGTCGGCCGGGAAGTGCGGCGCGCACACGCCGTTCCACAGCGCGATGTGGTCGACCGAATGCCAGGGTGTCAGCGTCCCGCCCCAGTCGAAGATCACCCCAGCTACTGCCACGGACCGATCTTATGCGCGCCCGCTGGGTGCCCCCGGCCACCCGTCCGGGCGCCCGGGCCGCCCGGACCCACCCCGGGGCCGTCGGCGTTCCTGAGCACGTCTGGCCCGGGAGTGCGGCCGTTTCACGAAATTTAAGCATTGCACTCCAGACGATCACCGACAAAGCTAGGGGCGCGGCGGCGAGCGTAAAGGTTGGCCAGGCGGTCGCCTAGCTGTCGCCAGGAGTTTGGTCCATGCCTTTAGCGTCACCGGCGGGAATGTCCGGCAGGGCAGTCGGATAGCCGGCAGAAGAGGAGGATCGGATGCCCCAACACCAACGCGATCGGCGGCTGAGCCGACGCCGCATGGGCGCGCGGGCCACCGCGGCGGCAGTGAGCGCGGCGCTCGTGAGCGCGATGTGCATCGTCGGGATGGCCAGCCCGGGACTGGCTACCGCCAGCCGCCCGGCGGCCGCGCGGCACACCGCCGCGGATAGCAGCTGTCACCTGGGCAATGGCGTTAAGCACGTCGTCATGTTCCAGTTCGACAACGTCCACTTCTTCCGTGACAATCCGAACGTTCCTTCCGACCTGCAGATGATGCCGAACCTCCTCAACTTCTTTGAGGATAACGGCACCTTTATGTCGAACAATCACACGCCGCTCATCGCGCACACGGCAGACGACATTCTGACCACCATGACGGGGCTTTACGGCGACCGCCATGGAATGCCAGTCAGCAACAGCTATCAGGCGTATAACACCGACGGCACGACCGACCCGGCCGGCTCGTTCGCCTACTGGACAGATCCGGTCTTCGACACGGCCAAGACTCCGAACCCCGGCCACGACACCAACCCGTCGATGGTCTACTCGCCGACCCCGCCTGCGACCACCACGCCCGCGCCGGCGCCGGACACGACGACGCCGGCGCCCTGGGTGCCGTTCACCCGGGCCGGGTGCAACGTCGGTGCCGTCTCCATCGCCAACGCCGAGCTGGAGAACACCGCCGTTGACATCCCCAAGGTATTCGGCGCCAACTCGCCCGAGGTCCAGCAGCTCAACGCCGATCCTGACTCTTTCAAAGACACCGAGACCGCCGACTACGTCGGCGTGGCGGTGCACTGCGCGCAGGGCAGCGCGTTCTGCTCGACGGCCCAGGGGGTCAAGTTCGGCCAGACCTCGCCGAGCCCCACCGCTGTGGCTGACCTGCTGCCCGACGAGCCCGGTGGCTACAACGGGTTCCAGGCCCTGTTCGGTCACCGGTACGTGGCTCCGCAGCTGGGCGCGGGAACCCCGGACCTGACTCATAACGGGTATCAGGTGACTAATGCGGCTGGCAATCTGGTCGATCTTGACGGCAACCAGATCAACGGTGCCTTCCTGAATAATTACCCCGGATTCCCCGGCTTCGGCCCCATTAACGCCGCGCAGACGCTCGCCTACGGTGCCGACATGCTGGAGTCAGGCGTTCCCGTCCTCTACTCCTACATTGCGGATATCCACGGCAACGAGCACATTCCTGGGGTTACCGCGTGCAACGGCCAGCCGGCCGCGCTGGGCAGCGGCAGCGCCTGCTTCGTGGCCCAGGCCCAGTACTACAACCAGGCGTTCGGTACCTTCTTCCAGCGCCTGGCCGCCGACGGGATCACGCCGCGCAACAGCCTGTTCCTGCTCAGCTCCGACGAGGGCGACCATGAGGCGGGCGCCAACGTGGGACGGGCCATCGAGCCTACCCCGGCCAACTGCGACGGTGCGACGGTCAGCGGGACGACGGTCACCCCGGATGTCGCCTGCACCTACCCGCCGGGCTCCTTCGGGGAGCTGGCCGGGAACATGACCGGCCTGCTGGCTACGCAGACCGGCGACGCGACACCGTTCAGCATGGAATCGGACACGGCACCTGAGTTCTACCTCACGGGCAACCCTGGCCCGGATGCAGCCGCCGTCCGGGCATTTGAGCACCACGTGTCCGAGGTCACCGCCAGTAATCCGTATACCGGCACCACGCAGCCGATCACGAATTACCTGGCTGATCCGCGGGAGGAGGCGATCCTGCACATGGTCAACGCGGACCCGGCGCGGACGCCGACGCTGGCGATGTTCGCCAAACCGGATTACTTCCTGTCGCCTGGATCGTCGACCTGCGGGACCTCGTGCGTCACCCAGAACACCGGTTTCGCCTGGGATCACGGTGACTACGCGGCTGAGATCGATACCAACTACTTCGGCATCGCCGGACCTGGTGTCCGGCACCTAGGCCTGGACGGGTCCGGGGCCGCCGAAGGGCCGAACTCGGCGGGCGCGAACAGCGGGCAGGTCACCGTGCCCGATAGCGGAACCCGGGGCACCTGGGTCGACGAGACCGACATCAGGCCGACGCTGATGTACCTGACGGGCCTGCGGGACGACTATGAGCACGACGGGCGGGTGATCACGCAGATCCTCGGCCACCCGAACGCCGCGCTCAGGGCTCCGGGGGTCGCCGCTCTCGGGGCTTGTTACAAGCAGCTCAACTCGAGCGTCGGCGAGCTCGGCACCGATACGCTCCAGGCCGCCACCAAGGCGATCGAGAGCACCAGCCCCGGTGATGCGAAGTACCTGGTCACCGACGCGGCGCTGCAGCGCCTTGAGCTCGCCCGGGACCATCTGGCCCTGCGCATCAAGGGTGAGCTGGAGGCGGCGGCGTTCCGCAATGCCGCGATCCACGATGTGCTGCCGCAGATCGTGAGCTGCAACGTGATCATCGGAAGCGCGCGCCTGCTGGATAAGGTCAGCTGATCAGTCTGGCCCGTGATGACGGCGGGATCCGGCTTGCCGAGCCGGGTCCCGCCGTCGGCGGCGTTCTGGTCGGGCGTGATCGTGGTGCGAGCCGGCGTGATCCTGGCCTGATCGGGCGGGGTCAGATGCCGCTGATGCGCATGTTGCAGGCCGGCCGAGCGTGATCGGCGCCCGCCTGGGAGACTAGGCGCAAGCCGTGGCGCGCCAGGCCGCCAGGGGCGCAGAAGGGATGCGATTGATGGCCGATCCGGACCGCGCAGTCGAAGTGCGGGGCACGGTCACCGTGCACCCGGCAGTGCCCGGAAATGACCCGGACGCCCTGGTGGCGGAGATCGAGCGCACGCGGGAGAACCTGGCCCAGACCATTGACACGCTGATGGAGCGGGTCAGCCCGGCGAGCAATATGCGCAAACTGCGTGAGCGCCTGCGCGAGGAGGCCGCACGCCCCGAGGTCCGCCTGGCGGCGGCCGCGGTGGGACTGGCCGTGGCCGGCCTGGTGGTCCTGCGGGTCTGGGGACGTCGCAAGCGGTAGCCGGCGGCAGCGCCGGCGGCGCCCCGAGCGGCCCTGAGGACTAACCGGCCCTGGCCCGCCACCGGCTCGTTACGTGTCCTTGGTCAGTTCCTCATAGTCAGCGGGCGACAGCAAGCCGGATGGCACCTCGCCCGAGGCGGCCAGCGCCACCTTGAACAGCCAGCCGGCCCCGTACGGGTCCGCGTTGACGACCCCCGGGTTCTCGTCGACCTCGGAATTGACCTCGGTCACCTCGCCGTCGACCGGGGAGTAGAGGTCGCTAACCGACTTGGTCGACTCAACCTCTCCGCAGGGCTGGCCGGCCGTGACCTTGGTACCAGGAGCCGGAACGGATACGAAGACGACATCCCCGAGCGCCTGCTGCGCGTGATCGGTGATGCCGACGGTCGCGGCGTCGCCGTCGACGGCGACCCATTCGTGTTCCTGGGTGTAGCGGAGCTCATCGGGAACGGTCATTAGCCTCTCCTGTGCGAGACGATCCGGCCGGCCAGTCAGGACGGCCGATGGTAGAACGGCAGCTGAACCAGGTCGGCCGGTTCGGCGCTGCCCCTGATGTCAAAGGCGAGCTGGCCGGCTCCGCCGTCGGATCCGGCTGCTTGCGCCACGTTAGCCTCGACATAGGCCATGGCGATCGGCTTGCCGAGCGTCGGGGACGGCGCGCCGCTGGTCACCACGCCGCACCGGCTGCCGTCCCAGAGCACGTCATACCCGTGCCTGGGGATCCGGCGCGAGTGGCCGGTCAGGCCGACCAGGACTCGCTGCGCCGGGGCCTTGGCCCGCCGGGCCAGGGCATCACGGCCGACGAAGTCACCGGGCTTGTCGAGCTTCACTACCCGGCCGAGGCCAGCGTCGAACGGCGTGATGTCCGGGCCGAGCTCGTTGCCGTACAGCGGCATGGCGGCCTCCAGCCGCAAGGTGTCCCGGGCGGCGAGGCCCGCCGGGATCAGGCCGTCAGCGGACCCGGCAGCGGTGAGCGCCTCCCACAGCGGCTCGGCGTTATCGGGCTGGCTGAACAGCTCGAAGCCGTCCTCGCCGGTATAGCCGGTGCGGGCCAGCAGGACCTGGTGTCCGGCGACCGTGGCCGGGTAGCTGGCGTAGTACCGCACGTCCGCCAGGTTCGCGCTGGTCAGCGGGGCCAGGATGGCGGCGGCGCGGGGTCCCTGCACGGCGATCAGCGCGTACTGGTCGGTGCGATCGGTCACCTCGGCGTCCCGGCCGGCGGCTCGCTCGCCGAGGGCCCGGTGCACCGCGGCGGTATTGGAGGCGTTGGCGACAACCAGGAAGTCGTCGGCGCCGAGCCGGTACACGATGAGATCGTCGATGATCCCGCCATCGGGCGCGCAGATCATCGTGTAACGGGCGCGGCCCGGCGCCAGGGCCGACGGCTGGCCAACCAGTGCATAATCCAGTGCCGCCGCCGCATCGGGGCCGGACACCGTGATCTCTCCCATATGAGACAGATCGAACATTCCGGCCGCTGTCCGCACCGCCAGATGCTCGGCCGTCTCGCTGCCATAGCGCAACGGCATCAGCCAGCCTGCGAAGCCGGTCAGCTTCGCCCCGAGCCGCTCGTGCACGGCCGTCAGCGGGGTTGGTCGAGGCTGGGACGATTGCGGATCTGTCATCTGCGGCGCTCCAGGGGCCGGACCGGGGGGAAGAACAGCGGCAAACTGATCGCGCGCTGTCCACGACCAGTTTGCCAGGGCCATGTCGTTGCGGCCGCTGCCTGGCTAGCCTAGCGGGACGCCATCGGCCTTCCGCTCCGCCCTGGCCGGTCGGCGGAGCGCGGCGACAGTCCGGCCCGGTTGCGTGCTTGGTTCCGGGTCTGGCGCCGCTTTGGTGTGGTAAGCGTGAGACATGGACCTGCTGACCGACGAGGAGATCTCAGCCCGGTTGAGCGCCGTGCCGGGGTGGACGCTAGAGGGCAACAGCATCACGTGCACGGTGACGCGAGCCGACTTCCGGGACGCGATGCTTTATGTGGGCGCCGTCGCCTACCTGGCCGAGGCGGCCAATCACCACCCAGACGTCGGGATCTCCTGGAACCGGGTGACCCTGACACTTTCCACCCACTCGGCAGGCGGCCTGACGGCGGCGGATTTCGCGCTGGCCGGGAAGATCAACGGGCTGGCCTGAGGGCCGGCGATGCGCCTTCGTCAGTGGACGGCGCCACGCCCCCGGGTGGCGCCGCCCACTGGACGAAGATCCCCTCCGCGGCAAAACGGTTCCCCGTTCCCCCGTGGCGCCTCCCCCAGGCCTGGTACGCCGGGCGCCTTGAGTGCCTCGTGGGGTTCTAGTTATACACGCTGTACTGCGATGATTACTGCTCGTTACAAGATTGGAGGGTACCCAGGGTTACCGTCCGTTGCCAAAACTGCTCAAGCCGATTCGGCCCCGGTTACGGCCGGCCCGCGCTTGGCGCCGTGAAGTCGCAAGGGAGATGCTTGATGCCGTTGATGAAACTGGACAGCAGCCGGTCCGGTGGCGCAGCGGCATGGATGTCCGGGACCCGGCCCAGTAGCTCCCGCAGGATCGCGGCGATCTCCCGGCGGGCCAGGTGCGCACCCAGGCAGAAGTGCGGGCCGGCGGCGCCGAAGCCGACGTGCGGGTTGGGGGACCGGCTGATATCGAAGCGGGACGAGTCAGCAAAGACCCTCTCATCGCGGTTGGCCGCCCAGTAGAGCAAAACCGCCTTGTCGCCGGCCCCGTAGTCGTGGCCGTTCATCGTGTAGTCGCGGGTCACGGTGCGTCGCATCCAGATGACCGGCGAACAGTAGCGCACGATCTCCTCCACCGCGCCCGCGGTCCGGCCCTCCAGGTCGGTCAGCAGGAGCTCTCGCTGGCGGGGGAAATCGGTCAGCAGCATCAGCGCGTGGGAGATGGCGGTCCTGGTCGTCTCGTTGCCCGCCACCACCAGCAGGATGAAGAACGAGGCAAGCTCGGCCGCGGTCAGCTGCTCGCCGTCGATGTTGGCCGTCGCGAGCGCCGTGGTCAGGTCGTCACCCGGGTGTCCCTGGCGGCGTGCGGCCAGGGACGTCACCAGGGCGGCTAGTTCCTGGCCGGCGGTGAGGATCTGGGTCACCGCCTCGTTGAGGTCGGCGCTCAGGAACTCCGGATCGGCGCCGGACAGGATGATATTGGTGTCCTTGAGCACCATGGTGTAGTGCTCATCCCCGATCCCCATCATCTTGCAGATGATCTTCAGCGGGAGTCGCGCCGATACGTGCTCGACGAAGTCACACGGCCCGGTGGCCAGCAGATCGTCCACAACCTCCGCGGCCGTGAGCTGAACATCGTGCTCGAACTTTTTGATCATTCTCGGGGTGAAGGCTCGCGACACGATCCGGCGCAGCCTGGCGTGCCGCGGATCGTCCATGTTGATCATTGAGCCGAAGTACTCGTTGAACTCGGCCGGCAGGTCCTGGATGCTGGTCGCGCCGGCGGCCGAGGAGAACACCTCGGGATGCCTGCTGGCCTCGGTCACGTCGGCGTGCCTGACCAGGGCGTAGAAGCCGGGCCCGGGCGGGCCGAAGGGTGACTCGGGCTCGGGATACATCGGCGGCTGGGGGAGGGCTCGCAGCCGCGCGAAGGCGGCGTCGCGCTGGTCCAGCGGCAGTCCCCAGAACTCGGTCTGCGATAGATCGACGTCACCGACCGTGCTGGCCGGCTGCGGTGTGGTCACGGCGATCGCCCTTCGACTAGAACTGCGTTCGGTTTCCATGGTGGCAGAGCCGCAGGGCGCCGGGAAAGGGCACTTCCGCCCCGCCCGTGCTGCGGACGGATGGCCGCCCGGGCCGAAATAACCAGGACATATAACGCAGGAGCCGCCATGCTGGTGCGGTGACCACGACACTTCTGCGCGCCATCAGTGAGGACGTGCGCTACCACATCAGCTGCCTGGCCGAGCAGGGCGAGCTGCTGGCCAGCGGAGCCGCGTCAGCCGGCCTCGACGCTGTGGTACCCACCTGCCCGGGCTGGCAGGTCAGGGACCTGCTCCGGCACACCGGTTTCGTGCACCGCTGGGCCGCCGGGTACGTGGCCGACCAGCGCGCCGAGATGATCGGCACTCCCGACGATGCCGGACTGCTCCGGTCAGGGCCGGCGGACGGGCTGCTGGTCGACTGGTTCCGCGAGGGCCACGCCGCGCTGGTGCACGTCCTCCAGCAGGCCGACCCCGAGCTGGCCTGCTGGACGTTCCTCGAAGCGCCTTCGGCGCTGGCGTTCTGGGCGAGGCGGCAGGCGCACGAGACCACCGTGCACCGGGCCGATGCGCAGCTGGCCGCCGACCCGGCCGCTCGCGTGAGCCCGGTCCCGCCCCGGCTGGCCGCAGACGGCATTGACGAGCTCGTGATGGGCTTCGGCCGTTGGGTGGCGGTGCGCGGGCTGCGCGCTGACCCGCCGATGGCGCTCGGGATCCACGCGATCGACGCGGGCCAGCGCGGCGGGCCCGGCGGTCCAATCGGCCACCGCAGCGATGACGGGACGGCGCACTGGCTGATCACCATGGCCCCGGACCGGGCCGAGGTATCCCGGGGACCAGGTATCGCCGACTGCCACGTCTGGGGCAGGTCATCGGACCTGTACCTGATGCTCTGGAACCGCGCCGGAACGACCGGCCTGGAGGTAGCCGGGGACACCGCCGCGCTGGCCGCCTGGTCGGCCCAGTTCCGGGTGACCTGGACCTGACCGGTGAGCGGCCGCTCTCCGGCTGGTGGGCGGGCCGCCTGGATCTGGCCCGTATTTCGTGACGGTAGCGGGCCCTCAGGTCGCCAGCAGGACTCGCTTGCGGAGCAGCGGGAAGCTGGCGCGGCCCGTACGTCTGGCGTTTGAGCATCTTGATCCGGTTGACGTTGCCTTCGACCACACCTGAGTTCCAGGGCAGGGTGAGCCCGTTGACCACGGCGTCGTGGTCGTGCCTGAGGCCCCGGGCGAAGGACCGCAGGTCGGGCCGGCCGCCGGCTTCGGCGGCGGCGATCCAGGCGTCGAGCTGGTCGCCGTGCAGGCCGGTGAGGATCTTGGCGAACTCGGTGACATGCCCGGCGAGGGCGTCAGGTCCGGGCAGCGGTCGCGGATCTGCGCGAGCTTGGACTTCTCCTCGTCATCGAGGTGGTCCGGGTCGCGGAGGATCCAGCTGGCGACGTCGCGGGTCTTGGGCGGGGCTGGCGCGGCGGGCGGGGCGGTGCCAAGATCGCGGAACGGCTGTACGTAGTCGCGGATGGTGCCGTAGCCGCCGCGGTAGCCGCGGCCGCGGAGTTCGGCGTGCAGCTGGCGGACGTTGGTGCAGCCCTCGTTCCACCGTTGGTGCAGGTAGTGCTTGTGCTCATCCAGGAGCGACGGCCGCCCGTCCCTGGTCTTGGCCAGCAGCTCATCGGCGGTGGCGCGCGGTAGACGCGCCAGCGGCGGGGTGCGCCGGGCACGCCGGGCGGTCAGCCCGTCGATCTGCTCGGCGAACGTCACTGCAGGGCAGTCCGGGTTGGCGCAGAAGAACCGGCGCACCGCCAGCCGGATCACCACACGATGGCCGCCGACCGGCGCATCGGCCAGTCGCCGCTGGTACGCGCTGTGCACCCGCGCCGAGGACCGGCCGCACCGGGGGCACGCAGCGGCTTCCGCACGGGCACGCGCCCAGATGCACAGTCGGCCGCCCGCCAGCTCCGCGGCTTCGACGATAGTTCCGGACAGGTGCGGCAGCAGCCGCTCCAGGCTGACTTCATGCTGGCATGACAAGCACCCGTTGACCTGTGACAATGACACGGCGGACTCCTGGAAGGACGGCTGGTGCAGGCAACCGCCGATCTACCAGGAGTCCTGCTTTCCCCTGAGGCAACACGCCGACCACAGAACGAACCAGTTCCTTACACACCACAGGCCGCAACCCGGCGCAAGGGACAGCTACCGTCACGAAATACGGGCCATCTCCAGATCCAGTTTTCAGCCGACGTTGACAAATGGAAAAATCGTGTTCGTGGGAGCGGGGGTGAAAGGAACGGTCAACGTCGCGGCTGATTCTTCGGCGCCGGGCCTACCGATCCCGCCGACGACATTGATCGGTCGGGCTCGTGACCTCGAGGTGGTCACGGAGCATCTGCGTCGCGCCCGGTTGTTGACGCTGACGGGTGCGGGCGGTGTGGGAAAGACGCGTTTGGCGCTCGAGGTCGCCCGACGCCGGACTGTTCGCGCCGACAGCGGTGTCTGGCTGGTCGATCTGATGACGGTCGCGCCCGGAGCCGACGTGGCCAGCGAGACGGCGCGGATCTTGCTCATCGATGGTGTGACCGGTGGTGCGGCGCGGGAAGCGTTGAGCCGGTCCCTCGGCGACCGTCACGCGCTGCTTGTCCTCGACAACTGCGAGCACGTGATCGAGGGGTGCGCCGAGCTGGCCTCGGCGTTGCTCGGGGCCTGTCGGAACTTGCGGCTGCTCGCTACGAGCCGCGAGGTCCTGGGCGTGCCCGGTGAGTTCGTCGTGCCGGTCGATCCGCTCGCCGCGGAGGACGCGCGCCGGTTGTTCGTCGAGCGTGCCGCGCACCGGAAGCCGGGCTTCGTTCCGGCCGAAGAGGACGACGACGCCATTGCTGCCCTGTGCTGGAAGCTCGACCGGTTGCCTTTGGCGATCGAGCTGGCCGCGGCGCGGGTCAACGCGATGTCACCAACGGAGATCTCCGCAAGCCTCGACGAGCGGCGGCTCGAGTTGGGCGGTGGCCGGCGACCGGCACCGGCTCATCACCGCACGGTGCGGGCGACGGTCGAGTGGAGCTACCGACTGCTCAATCTTGACGAGCAGCAGGGGTTCCGCGGCCTCGGCGCGTTCGTCGGCAGTTTCGACGCCACCGCGGCTGAAGCGGTCGCCAACATGAGCGTCGACGTGCTGGCCCGGCTAGTCGACAAGTCGCTGGTGACCGTGGTGGAGACGCGGGCGCATGGCACGCGGTACCGGCTGCTAGAGATCGTCCGCGAGTTCGCCGCCGGGCTCCTCGTCAGAGGCCGGCGAGGCCGGGGATGCGCTCGCCCGCCATCTGCACCATTTCTCGTCGATGAGCGAGCCGACACAGGGGTGGCCATCCCGCGTTGCCGAGCGGGTGGTCGCGTCGCTCGGGGAGGACTACAGCAATGTGCGAGCCGCTCTGGAGTGGGCGGCGACCAACGATTCCTGTGGCGGTTTGCGCCTACTGGCTGGTACCGGCGACCTGTTCAGCATGCTCGGCCACGCCGACGGTTGGCGGCTAGCCGTCGAGCTCCTCCAGCGATGCTCCGAGCGCGACCGGTATCGCGTCATGGTCCAGATCACCGCCGGTGTCATCGGCTTCCAGCACGGCCCGCTCGACGTCTCCCAGGCCGTCTTGGCCGAGGCGGCGGAGTTGGCCGCGGAAATCGGGGAGGACGGGTTGCGGGCTGGGCCGTGACGTTCCTTGGGCTGACCGATGTGCTCGCTGGGCGCGTCGAGTCCGGGCGCCGGCGGCTCGAGTCGGCACAGCGCATCCATCGTGACCAGGGTGAGCCAATCGGTGAGGCGCGCGCGACTGGGGTGCTCGGGCTGGCGGACGCCATCGACGGTGACTACGAGCGCGCCCGCCAGCTGGTGGATGCCGCGTTGGCAACCTGCATTGCCGAGGGCGACCGGTGGAGCCAGGGCCACTTGCACACCTATCTCGGGATCATCAGCGAGCGCCTCGGCAACGAGGCGGCGGCGACCAGGCACAACCGCACCGCGATCGAGTGCTTCCGCCCGTTCCAGGACTCGTCGCTGCTGCCGACGGCGTTGGCCAGCCAGGCGAGCGTGATCGCGCGCCGCGATCCGGCCCGCGGCCTAAAGGTCGTGGCCGCGGCACGCGCCATCAAGGCCAGGGCCGGCAGCGACTTTCCGCCGTTCTTCCGTGAACGCGCCGACCAGGTCCGGGCGGTGGCGGAGTCGGCGCTCGGCGCCGACGCGACCGCGTTGTGGAAGGAGGGGTTCCGTCTCGACCGCGACGAGGCCATCGCGCTCGCCTTCGGGACTCCGACATCCCGCCCGTCCACCGTGAGCGGGTTGAGCGGGCGCGAACAGGAGGTGGCGCGCCTGGTGGCGGAGGGCCTCGCCAACAAGGAGATCGCTGCTCGGCTCCATCTGTCGGTGCGGACCGTCGAGACCCACATCCGGCACGTGCTGACCAAGCTCGGCCTGCTCAACCGGACGCAGCTCGCCACCTGGGCGCGCGACCGGCTCGGCTAGAGCCCAGTACAGGAGATGACGAGCAGGGTCGTGGGTTCACGAGCGGGGCGTGCTGGCGCGAAATGCGTGATGCCTACGTAGTCACACTGATGTCTCGGGCGCTCCAAGGGTCCATCGTTGCGCGCATGAGCACGTCATCCTCCGAATGCCAGGTCTTGGTCGTCGGCGCAGGGCCGACCGGCCTCGTGCTGGCCGCCCAGCCGCTGGCGCGCGGGATCCGCGCCCGGATCGTCGACAAGAGCGACGGTCCGGCCCGGGAGAGTTATCGGCGTCCGTCCCGGACGGTGGCTCTCGCCAGAACGTGGCGATATGCCGGGGTCTGTGATCTTCAAGGAGAGTGATCGGCATGTGCACCGACGACATGCCCACCGCCTATCTGCACCAGCCCGATCCCCAGGTGCTGCACGATTTCGAGCCCAGGGTGGTCTTCGACCTCGAACCGGTCGACTCGGTGACAGTGACGACGCTGATGGACAATGTGACCGACGCTTTCATGCCGGATCAGGGTCCGGCCCACCGTCCACCGCTGCCCGTCTTCCATGGCGGCCGCCAGTCGGCGACCACCATGGAAGGCGGCGACGTCCCCGAGGTCCCATTGGCCGATGGTGGCTTCTCGGTCCTGGTGGACGTGGCCAAGAACGGCGCCCGCCACCAAATCCTCTTCGACGCCGGCACCACCCCCGATGGGGTAGTCGAGAACATGCGCCGCCTCGAGGTCGACCCGTCAGGCCTCGAGACCATCATCTGCAGCCACGGCCACTTCGACCACACCACCGGACTCGACGGCCTGATCCGGCGGCTCGGGAGGGTCAACCTCCCGGTGCTCATCCACCCCCACTTCTGGCGCCGGCGCCGGTTGGCCATCCCAGGGCGCGACCCGCAAGAGATCCCCACCACGAGCCGCCGAGCGCTCGTCGACGCTGGCTTCGAGGTCATCGAAGAGCAGCAGCCCAGCTTCCTATTCAACCGATCCGTCCTGGTCACCGGCGAAGTACCCCGCACCACCGGCTACGAGGCCGGGTTCCCACCGCAGGAGGCCTGGCTCGGCGGCCGCTGGCAGCCCGACGCCCTCGTCCTAGACGATCAGGCGCTCATCGTCGACATCAAGAACAAGGGCCTCCTCGTGATCACCGGCTGCGGCCACGCTGGGATCGTCAACATCTGCCGGTACGCCCGCCGCCTGACCAAAGAGCGCGCCCTCTACGCGGTCATGGGCGGATTCCATCTCAACGGACCGATCTTCGAGCCCCTCATCCCCCTAGTCCTCGATGACCTTGGCGTCCTTGCTCCTAGTGTCGTCGTCCCGGCCCACTGCACCGGATGGCGGGCCCAGCACGCTATGGGTGCTCGCTTTGGCGAGGCGTTCATCCCGAACACCGTCGGTACGCGCTTCGAACTCTGACTGGGCGACCGGCCCGACCTGCGGTCCTTCGCCCGGGGCCTCAGGCACGACCACGACGCCGTGGTCAACGGGCTCACCCTGCCCTGGAACTCAGGCGTGGTCGAAGGCAACGTCAACCGGATCAAGATGCTCAAACGCCAGACGTACGGCCGCGCCAGCTTCCCGCTGCTCCGCAAGCGAGTCCTGCTGGCGACCTGAGGGCCCGCTACCGTCACGAAATACGGGCCAGATCCGGCCGCCTGGCCCGGGGCGCTCTGGCATTTCTGGCCCCAAACGTGGCGGCCCGGAAATTCCTCCGCGCTCTGGCTGACGCGGCTCCAGAAAGTGCCGAACTGGGCGCAGTAATTGCGCGCGTGACCGTATATCCATTGCTCCCCCGAAAGTGGCCTAATTTCCCCTGGGCCGCTCAGTCATAGCGTACCGCCCGCAGGTCAAGGTCGTTGCCCCGGCCGGAACTGCATGCCGACCACACGCAGCGCCGTGGCTGGGTGACAAGACATTATTGGTGGTCCGCCTGCCGGTCAAGACGGAATGCAGAAAGCGCCGCCTTGCGCATCCAGCTGAATTCAAGGATTGACTTGCTATCTTTACAGGTAAGCTAATGATTAAGTCAGACAAGGTGATGAAGTCGGACTATGGCCCGTCCTGTGCGGCGCAGGAGCGCCACCGGTTCCTTGGCACCGGATCGGGACCGGACCGCGCAGCCAGGCCCGGCCGGTGAACCGGGCGTTGGGGCCAGCGGGCGGGGTCATCAGGGAGCCCGCGGCCGGGTGGCGTCATGCGCTACCCTGTGGACATGCGTTCCGCCCGGCTGCTTCTAACCTAGCCGCGCCGACTAACCCGTCGTTGGCGTGGCTGCCCCTCGTGACCGAGGGGCATTTTGTTTGCAGCCGGGCCCGGCGCGGAGCCGGATCTAGTCAATCGCGAGGGACCAATGACAGCCGCCGAAAGCGCGGACCGGACACCGCAGTACGATCCTCGGGCGATCCAGGAGAAATGGCAGGCTCGCTGGGCCCAGATCGACATCTTCCGGGCCAGCGATGACCCCGGTGACGACCGGCCGCGCACCTACCTGCTGGACATGTTCCCGTATCCCTCTGGCGACCTGCACATGGGCCACGCTGAGGCCTACGCGATCGGGGACGCGATGGCCAGGTACTTCTTCGAGCGCGGGCACAACGTGCTGCACCCGATCGGCTGGGACGCCTTCGGCCTGCCCGCCGAGAACGCCGCGATCAGGAACAACTCGCATCCGGCCGACTGGACGTACGCCAACATCGAGACCCAGGCGGCCTCGTTCCGGCGGTATGCGGTCTCCTTCGACTGGTCGCGCCGGCTGGAAACCTGTGACCCTGACTACTACCGGTGGAACCAGTGGCTGTTCCTGCGCTTCTATGAGCGCGGGCTGGCCTATCGCAAGGACGGGTACGTCAACTGGTGCCCGGTCGACCAGACCGTGCTGGCCAACGAGCAGGTGATCGCAGGTCGGTGCGAGCGATGCGGCGCCGAGGTCGTTCGCCGGCTCCTGACCCAGTGGTACTTCAAGATCACCGAATACGCTGACCGGCTGCTGACGGACATGACCGAGCTGGAGGGCAACTGGCCCGAGCCGATCCTGCTGATGCAGCGCAACTGGATCGGGCGCAGCGAGGGCGCCGAGGTCAGGTTCACCATCGAGGGCCGGGACGAGCCCGTCACCGTGTTCACCACGCGCCCGGACACGCTGTACGGCGCCACCTTCTTCGTCATCGCCGCCGATTCGCCGCTGGCCGAGGAGGTCTGCGCACCCGGGCGGCGCGCCGAGTTGCAGGCCTACCTGAGCGAGGTGGGCAAGCTGACCGACATCGAGCGCCAGTCGACCGAGCGCCCGAAGACCGGGGTGTTCCTCGGCCGGTACGCGGTGAACCCGGTCAACGGCGAGCGGATCGAGGTCTGGGCGGCCGACTACGTGCTGCCCGACTACGGCACCGGCGCGATCATGGCGGTTCCCGCACACGACCAGCGGGACCTGGACTTCGCCCGGGAATTCGGGCTGCCCGTCCGGGAGGTCGTCCAGACCGGCGAGCCGGATCCGGCGCAGACCTGGGTGGCAACTCCCGGGGACGGCAGGCTGGTCAACTCGGGACCGCTCGATGGCCTGCCCAAGACTGAGGCCATCGCCGCGATCACTGCGATCCTGGAGGAGCGCGGCGAGGGCCGGGCCGCGGTCAGCTACCGGCTGCGCGACTGGCTGCTATCCCGGCAGCGGTTCTGGGGCACGCCGATTCCGATCATTTACTGCGCATCCTGCGGTGAGGTGCCCGTCCCCGACGATCAGCTGCCGGTGCAGCTGCCCGACCTGGGGGGCCAGGATCTGGCCCCCCGGGGAGTCTCGCCGCTGGCTGCGGCCACCGACTGGGTGAACACCGAATGTCCCAAGTGCGGCGGGCCGGCCACCAGGGACACCGACACCATGGACACCTTCGTCGATTCCTCGTGGTACTTCCTGCGGTACTGCTCGCCGTCGTACCGCAGCGGGCCGTTCGACGTCGAGGCGGTGCGCCGGTGGGCGCCGGTCGACCTGTACGTGGGCGGCAGCGAGCACGCCATCCTGCACCTGATGTACAGCAGGTTCTTCGTGAAGGTGCTGCACGACATGCAGATGGTCGACTTCACCGAGCCGTTCACCCGGCTGCTCAACCAGGGCCAGGTGATCAACCAGGGCCGCGCCATGTCGAAGTCGCTGGGCAACGGGGTTGACCTGGGCGAACAGCTGGCCGCCCATGGGGTGGACGCGATCCGGCTGACCATGATCTTCGCGAGCCCGCCCGCTGACGATATCGACTGGGCCGACATGCGGCCGGAGGCGTCGGTCAAGTTCCTCGGCCGGTGCTGGCGGCTGGCCGCCGAGGTCGGCGCTGATTTCACCGGCGGATCCGCGGTGGCGGGTGACCTGGAGCTGCGGAAGGTCACGCACCGGACCATCGACGAGGTCACCAGGCTGGTGGAGTCCCGGCGGCTGAACGTCGCGGTCGCCAGGCTGATGGAGCTGGCCAGTGCCGCGCGCCGGACGATCGACTCCGGGCCGGGCCCGGCCGACCCGGCGGTGCGGGAGGCCGCCGAGACGCTCTCCGTTCTGCTGTCTGTCTTTGCGCCCTACACGGCGGAGGAATGCTGGGTGCTGCTGGGCCACGAACCTTCCGTGGCGCGGGCGGGGTGGCCCGAAGCGGATCCGTCACTGCTGGTCGAGGACCTGGTTACCTGCGTGGTACAGGTGGCCGGCAAGGTGCGGGACCGGATCGAGGTACCGCCGGGGATCGCTGAGGAAGATCTACGGCAGCTAGCCCTGGCTGCCCCGGGGGTGGAGCGTACGCTGGCCGGCCGCGGCGTGCGCGCGGTGATCGTGCGGCCACCCAAGCTTGTCAACATCGTTCCCGAGTGACGCGTCGGCGCCGGTCGATAGCTTGTCCCCTGGTCGGCGGGCGGCCGGGGAGCGCTCGTCAGACGCGCCGCAGCACCGCCACGACGCGGCCGAGGATCACGGCGTCGTCACCCGGGATCGGGGTATAGGCGGGGTTGTGCGGCATCAGCCAGACGTGGCTGTCGGAGCGCTTGAACGTCTTGACTGTCGCCTCGCCATCGATCATCGCGGCCACGATGTCGCCGTTCTCGGCCACGGGCTGCTGGCGCACGACCACCCAGTCACCGTCAGCGATCGCCGCATTGATCATCGAATCGCCGACCACCTTCAGCAGGAACAGGGTGCCCTCGCCCACGACTTGCCTGGGCAGCGGGAAGACATCCTCGACCGATTCCTCGGCCAGGATCGGGCCGCCCGCGGCAATCCTGCCGACCAGGGGTACGTAGGCCGCCTCCTGTGAGGTGATGTCCATCGGTGCATCATCCTCAGGGGCGGCCTCCGGCCGGATCGCCGGATGGCCGGGCAGCCGCACCTCCACGGTGCGCGGGCGCCCCGCGTCGCGGCGCAGGTAACCCTTGCTCTGCAGCGTGGAGAGCTGGTACGAGACGCTGGAGGTGCTGGTCAGGCCGACCGCCTCGCCGATCTCGCGCATGGAGGGCGGGTAGCCGCGGCGCTGCACCGAGTCGCGGATCACCTGGAGCACCTTGCGCTGCCGCCAGGTCAGTACATGAGCTGGGTCGGGCCGCTCCGGCAGTTCGGAGACGATGGCGGGCACGCTGCCTTTCGGTTTGCGGCCCGGCTTCCCCTTGGGCCGCTCGCCGGCGGGCGCCCCGGCGCCGGCCTCGGTGGAGACCCCCCGTGTCCTCCCGTCCTCGTTCGTGCTGTTCATCATCCGGCCTCCGGCTCGGTGTCATGGTCAAGGCTGACGGTAGCGGTTTCGGCGGCGAATCTCAAACATCTGTTCGACCGTTGCCGAAAATGTCGGAGCCATGCGGTAAGACTGTACCGTATCTTCGTTCGATCGAACGGAAGTACGATAGAACAGAGATGCTATCGAACTGCCATTCGTAGCCGAAGGAGGCCGGGGTGAGCGTGATGAGCGCAGCGGAAGCGCGGCAGGCGGCCGGGGCAGGGCATCAGATCACCGTGCCGGGCCCGCGGGCGGCCGATTCGGCTCGAGGCCGGGGCGGTCCCTCCGGGGCCGGATATGGGCCGGGGGGCGGGACGCGCGCGGGCGGCGGCCTGCCGCCCGCCGCGCGGCGGGCCGGCCGCGGCAGCGCGCGTCCCGGTGCCGCCCGGACCGCGCAGCCTGCGCCAGCTGGCCTGGCGGGGCACGGATTCGAAGTCAGGGAACTGCGGATGACACAGGTCAGGACCGTGAGAGCGGGGCGGGCGCAGGCCGTGCGAGCCTCGGCTAGTCAGGTGGCGGCCGGGGTAACGTCCGTTGAGCCTCATCCAGCCGCGCACCGGGCCGCGCCGGCCTGCTACCGGCCTGATCACCGCCGACCGGCCCGGCCCGGTGCCGTGCGGCTCACCAGGCGTGGCCGCCGGGTCGTGGCCGGGCTCGTGATCGCGCTCACGGCGGTCGCCGTGGCGCTGATCTGGCTGGCCGCGGCGGGCGGTGCGGCGGCGTCAGATCACGGTGCGCCCGCCAGGGCGGTGTACCAGGGCCTGACCCAGGTGGTCGTCCGGCCTGGCCAGACGCTGTGGTCGATCGCGGCCGCCGCTGAGCCGTCGGCGGATCCGCGCGTGGTGATCCAGCAGATCGTCGAGGCCAACGCGCTGACCGGCGCCACCATCCACTCCGGTCAGCTGCTGTGGGTGCCGGAAGGCTGAGATCTCGCGCCCGGACACGCCGGCGTGGGTGCGGCTTGCCGCTCGCAACCAGCGGCTTAACCGAAGTTCCCGGCGGAGCTTGCGTCTTGCGGCCGAGTGAACCACAATATCTAGTAGTTACACGGCTGTAGTTTTTCTATAGGTTGTGCTTACCCGGGAGGCTGTGCTGGCCCGAAGGTCCGGCTCGCGGGAGGAGGTGTGATCGTGTATTGCCCGTATTGCAGGCATCCGGATAGCCGGGTGATCGACAGCAGGACCGCCGAGGACGGCGCCGCGATCCGCCGCCGCAGGTCGTGCCAGGCATGCGGGCGCCGGTTCACCACCCAGGAGACGGTGATCCTGATGGTGGCCAAGCGCAGCGGGGTCACCGAGCCGTTCAACCGGGACAAGATCGTCCGCGGCGTACGGCGCGCCTGCCAGGGCCGTCCGGTCAGCGAGGACCAGCTCGCGATACTGGCCCAGCGGGTCGAGGACACGATCAGGAGCCGCGGCTTCGGCGAGGTGCCGTCCCACGAAGTGGGCCTGGCCATTCTCGGCCCGCTCCGCGACCTTGATGAGGTCGCCTACCTGCGCTTCGCCTCGGTGTACCGGGGGTTCGAATCGCTGGCGGACTTCGAGGCGGAAATAGCCACCCTGCGCTCGGAGCATCTTGGCTCATGGCCCGCCGCCGAGCGGGACGGCCCGGCCCAGCCGCACGAGGGACCGCAGCCAGCGGGCGAGGGACCGCCTGGCGTCGAGCGGGAGCAGCGCGTATCGGCCCGGTGAGCACCGGGCCGCACAGCAAACACATCGGGAGAGGGCCCGGCGAGGGCCCGTGACGGGTCCACGCGGATCCTGGAGGGGGAGGACATGACCGAGACGGCGAGCAGCGGACCGGCGGCGGCCGATGGCGGGCGCGGGGGCAAGAGCACGCGCAAGGGCCTGACGATGCGCCGCATCCACACTCGCGAGGGCGTCCATCCCTATGACGAGGTGACCTGGGAGCGCCGGGACGTCGTCATGACCAACTGGCGGGACGGCTCGGTCAACTTCGAGCAGCACGGCGTGGAGTTCCCTGACTTCTGGTCGGTCAACGCGGCCAACATCGTGACCACCAAGTACTTCCGCGGCGCGGTGGGCACGCCGCAGCGGGAGTGGAGCCTGAAGCAGCTGATCGACCGCGTGGTCGGGACCTACCGGGCGGCCGGCACCCAGCACGGCTACTTCCGCAGCGACCAGGACGCGGAGATCTTCGATCACGAGCTGACCCACGCGCTGCTGCACCAGGTCTTCAGTTTCAACTCGCCGGTCTGGTTCAACGTCGGTACCTCCTCGCCGCAGCAGGTTTCCGCCTGCCAGCCCTACGACGCCCTGGTCAGCACCCCGGCCGGGGAGATCCCGATCGGCGCGCTGGTGGCGCAGAACGCGGTGGGCGCGAAGGTGTACGACGCGCACGGCGTCACCCGGGTGGTGGCCACCAAGGCCAACGGCGTCAGGGAAGTACTTCGCCTGCACACCAGGTCGGGCGCCACCCTCGACGTCACCCCCGATCATCTGGTGTGGCGCGCCACCGACCTGGTGGTCGGTGAGTTCACGGTGGCCGGTTTCGTCCGGCCGGGCGACTCGCTGCTGCACGTGACGCCCGACGTCGGCGGCTCGGACCGCAGCCTGGCCGAGGTGACCAGGGTGGAGCGGCTCGGCCCGATGGAGGTCTACGACATCCAGACCGACAGCGGCGAGTACCTGTCCGGCCGCCTGCGCGTGCACAACTGCTTCATCCTGGCCGTTGACGACACCATGGACTCGATCCTGGAGTGGTACCGGGAAGAGGGCCTGATCTTCAAGGGCGGCTCCGGCGCCGGGGTCAACCTGTCCCGGATCCGCTCCAGCAAGGAACTGCTCTCGTCGGGCGGCACGGCCAGCGGCCCGGTCTCGTTCATGCGCGGTGCCGATGCCTCGGCGGGGACGATCAAGTCGGGCGGCGCTACCCGGCGCGCGGCGAAAATGGTCGTGCTCGACGTCGACCATCCCGACGTCGAGGAATTCATCGAGACCAAGGCCCGCGAGGAAGAGAAGGTCCGGGTCCTGCGCGACGGCGGCTTCGATATGGACCTGGGCGGCAAGGACATCACCAGCGTCCAGTACCAGAATGCCAACAACTCGGTACGGGTCTCCGACGAGTTCATGCGCGCGGTCGAGGAGGGCGGGTCGTTCGACCTGGCCGCTCGCCTGACCGGGGAGCCGGTGGAACGGGTCGACGCCCGGGAACTGTTCGGGAAGATGGCGAAGGCCGCCTGGGAATGCGCCGACCCGGGCATCCAGTACGACAGCACCATTAACGACTGGCATACCACCCCGGAATCGGGACGGATCACGGCAAGTAATCCGTGTTTCCCCGCCGACCAGCGCGTGGTCACCGATAAGGGCCTGGTCCGGATCGGTGACCTGGTGGCGCGGGCCGCCGCAGGCGAGAGCTTCGCCGTCTACACCAATGACGTGACCGCCGAGGAGGACCCCCGGGACCGCGTTACCGCCACCACGCCCACCCGGTACATGGTTACCGGGCGCAACGAGATCGTAGAGCTCAGATTCTCCGACCACTCGCGGCTGCGGTGTACGCCCGGCCACCGGATCTGGACCGCCAACCGCGGCTGGGTGCATGCCAGTGACCTGACCCCGCAAGACCGCGTGGTTAGGTCCTTCCGGTACGCGCCGCGCCCGATGGCCAGCCCGTACATTCCGGTCGAGGCGCTCGGGATGGCGCTCTACGAGCGGTCACGTAAGCAGCTGAATCTGCCCGAGAAGTGGGATGAGGATTTCGCGCACTACCTGGGCTGGCTGACCGGCGACGGCTGCGTGGACACCAGGGATGCCACCGCCGTCACGGTCTATGGCACGCGCGAAGAGCAGGACGCCGTCCTGCCGCGCCACCGCGCGCTGCTGACGAAGATCACTGGCTTTGAAAGCAAGCCCAGCGTCCAGGCCAACGGGACTCTCCAGCTCCGGGCCACGCGGCGCGCCTTCGGCGCGTTCCTCGCCGGGCTGGGCGTTACCGGCGAGCGCGCGGCGCACAAGACTGTCCCAGACGCCGTCTTCGAGGCGCCGGAAGAGGCGCTGACCGCGTTCCTGCGTGGACTCTTCGACGCGGACGGTTGCGTCGTGCGTCGGGAAATCAACGAGACCAGGTACGTCGGCCTGGGCAGCCGATCAGAAGAGCTGCTGAGCGGAGTCCAGGAACTGCTCGCCTCGCTCGGAATTGGCTCGCGCATATATGTGACGAGCCACGGCAAGAAGGCATCATTCCATTACACCAGGAAGGACGGCACCGAGGTCAGCTACGGCTCCGACGGCCCGTTCTACGATCTGCGCATTAGCGCCGGTGCCATCCGGGAGTTCCACCGGGTAATCGGCTTCAGCCTGTCCGGCAAGCAAGCCAAGCTCGTAGACCTCATCGAGCACGCGGAGTTCCGCAATGCCGACCGCACTGTCCGCATGGTCAGCCGCGAGTCGAAGGGTTTCGAGACTACTTACAACCTCACCGAGCCGCGCAACCATTCCTACATCGTCGGTGGCACCGTGGTAGCCAACTGTTCGGAATACGTCCATCTGGACAACTCCTCCTGCAACCTGGCCAGTATCAACCTGCTCAAGTTCCTGCGCGACGACGACACCTTCGACGTGCAGCGGTTCCAGCAGGTCACCGAGCTGATCATCACCGCGATGGACATCTCGATCTGCTTCGCCGATTTCCCGACCGAAAAGATATCCGTCACCACCCGCGCCTACCGGCAACTCGGCATCGGCTACGCCAACCTCGGCGCGCTGCTGATGGCGACCGGCCACGCCTATGACTCCGACGGCGGCCGGGCGATTGCGGCAGGCATCACGTCGCTGATGACCGGGACCGCCTACCGTCGCTCGGCCGAGCTGGCCGCCGTGGTCGGCCCGTATGACGGTTACGCGCGCAACGCGGCCGCGCACAAGCGGGTGATGGCCAAGCATGCCGAGGCCAGCAAGGAGATCAAGGCGCTGGGCGGGATGGACGACGCGATCATCGCCGCCGCCAACGGCGCCTGGGCCCAGTGCCTCAAGCTCGGCGAGGCAAATGGGTACCGGAACGCCCAGGCTTCACTACTCGCGCCTACCGGCTGCCTGACCGGCGACACCATGGTAATGACCGACCGTGGCCTCACCCGCCTGGCCGAGCTAGGCGACGTCTATGGTGATCGCTGGCAGGATCTGGACCTAGCCGTGTCCACCGACGAAGGCCCGCGGCGCGCGACCAAGTTCTTCGTCAACGGCGAGGAACCGACCCGCCGCATCCGGACTGAGGGCGGATACCAGATCCAGGGCACGCTGACGCACCGGGTCAAGGTCGTCGACGAGCTGACTGGCACGTGGGCCTGGAAGCGGCTGGCCGACCTTGCGCCCCGCGATCTGCTGCCCCTGCAGATGCGGACGCTGGTCGGCGAGACCCGCCGGGTGCCGCTGCCGGTGCTCGATCAGGCGTACTACGCCGGCGACCGCCACGTGCATGTTCCCGATACGGTGACCCCGGCGCTGGCCGAGCTCGTGGGCTACTTCATGGGCGACGGCAGCCTGCAGGCCCAGGGGATCCAGCTCTGCGTGGCCAACACCGACCTGGACGTGGCCGACCGGCTCGGCGTCCTGGCCAAGGAACTGTTCGGCCTGTCGCCGGTGGTCAGTCCGCAGGAGGGCTACCAGGAGGTGGCGCTGCAGTCGGTGCGCCTCGCGCGCTGGTGGCAGGCGGCCGGATTCGCCAAGGAGCTGCGGGCGGCGGGGCACACCGGCAAGGGCTGGGTGCCGAGGATCCCCTCGGCCATTCTCGAGACGAACGACCCCGTCGTGTACAGCGCTTTCCTGCGCGGGCTTTTCGAGGCTGGCGGCACTGTCCTGGACGGCGTCCCGAGCCTGACCACCGCTGATCGGTCGTTCGCGGGCGAAGTCAGGACCATCCTGCTCGCGCTCGGCCTGGCCACCACCACGCGCGAGACCCAGAGCGGCTGGGGCGGACCGATATTCCAGGTCAGGTTGCGCAACGTCGATCACGCGCTGAACTTCGACGAGATCGTCGGATTCATCGGCGAGCGCAAGGCTCAGCTGATGGCCTTCCTGGAGCCGGCTGTTTCGGCGAAGAAGGACTATGTCTTCCTGCCTAAGGCCGACTGGAATGAACTGGTGCCCGTCGGCCACGCCGCGCGCGGCGCCGTTCTCCAGTCCCTCGCCAAGACGGGGGGCGTCCCTCGACTGCTCACCCGCCGCCTGTTCGAGGAGACTGGCGACGCACGGCTGGGCCGGGCGCTGGAGTACCTGTTCGAGCGGGTGGCCAGCAACTCCGACGGCGGAGTCCAGCCCACCTACGATCTGTCCGTTCCCGACAACGTGACCTACGTGGCCAACGGAATGGTGAGCCACAACACCATCGGGCTCATGATGGACTGCGACACCACTGGTGTCGAACCGGACCTCGCGCTGGTCAAGTTCAAGAAGCTGGTCGGCGGCGGCTCCATGCAGATCGTCAACCAGACGGTGCCCCGGGCCCTGAAGAACCTCGGCTACCAGCCGGAACAGGCTGAGGCGATCATCGAGCACATCGCCGAGCACGGCCACGTCATCGATGCCCCGGGCCTGCGGCCCGAGCACTATGAGGTGTTCGACTGCGCGATGGGCGAGCGGTCGATCAGCCCGATGGGTCACGTCAGGATGATGGCCGCGATCCAGCCTGCGCTGAGCGGCGCCATAAGCAAAACCGTCAATGTGCCTGAAACTGCCACAATAGCGGACATAGAGAAGATCTACTTCGAGGGCTGGAAGCTGGGCCTGAAGGCGCTGGCCATCTACCGGGACAACTGCAAGGTGGGCCAGCCGCTGTCGGTCGCCAAGCGGGCCCCCGCGCAGGCCAAGCAGGCCGCTCCGGAGCCGGCCGCGCCGCATGAGGTGCGCCCGGTGCGCCGGCGGCTGCCCCGGCAGCGATCGGCGACGGTGACGAGATTCGCGGTGGCGGGCGCCGAGGGCTACATGACGGCTTCCAGCTACGCCGATGACGGTGTCGGCGAGGTGTTCCTGAAGCTCGGCAAGCAGGGTTCCACGCTGGCCGGCGTCATGGACGCGTTCTCGATCGCCATCTCGGTGGGCCTGCAGTACGGCATCCCGCTGGAGTCCTACGTCGCCAAGTTCACCAACATGCGCTTCGAGCCGGCCGGCATCACCGACGACCCGGACATCAGGATCGCGAGCTCGGTGATGGACTACATCTTCCGGCGGCTCGCGCTCGATCACCTGTCTTACGACCAGCGCGCGGAACTCGGCATCCTGTCCGCGAGCGAGCGCGCGGCCCAGCTCGCGGGGGAGGACCCGGCGGCAGTGCCGGATCAGCCCGACCCGGTGGAGATGGCCCAGTCAGTGCCGGTCGAGAAGGTCAGTGAGCGGCCGCAGGTAGAAGACCGTAATCCGGAACGGGGATCGCCTGCTGACCCGCCAGCACCGCCGCGGAGCACGACGGAGCTGATCGAGTCCCATCAGCGGCGCAGTGCCGACGCACCGCTCTGCCTGACCTGTGGCACGAAGATGAGGCCCGCAGGCAGCTGCTACGTCTGCGAAGGCTGTGGCTCCACCAGCGGCTGCAGCTAATTATGGGCAAAGTTGCGACAGATACAACATCTACGCTGATGCGAACAACTGAATAACTGCAGGTCAACGGTGGTGATGAGGCCTGTTGCCTCATCACCACCGAGAGCCTGATCCAGGTAGTCCACTCACGACGAACTGGAGATAACGATGTTGCATTAGATACACCGAAGCTTATTCAAAAGAGAGTTTAAAGAAGTACAGGCCGATGGCAGCCCGGAACGACGTGAGGTAGGTAGCCAGTGGTCTCCGGTAGTCAGTGTGGAGAATGCGCCAGGATTTGATGTGGGCGATTGCTCGCTCGACTGGGGCGCGCAGGGTGCTTACGTCAGCGTTGAACTTCTTCTCCCATTCAAGCAGGCCCCTGTATTGCGGTTTCTTGATCGGCGTGATGTGGCCCGATCCCTGATATCCCTTGTCGCCGATACCGCTGAAAGCCTCCGCGATGATCTCGGCAGTTTCCGTCTCACTGAGGACGGTCATGTCGTGGTTGTGTCCGGTAAGCGGTTCGGAAACGACTCGATCTGGGACATCGCCCCGCAGATCCGATGTGACCGCTGGAGAAGCCGGGCGTCTTTGCTTTCCTGACCACAGGCCCGGTATTCCGCGCCAGGACCAGCACGGCGCCAGGAAGCCGTCGACCAGGACCGTCTGGCCGCGGGCGGCGGCCTTGGCCTCCTCGGCACCCGGCCGGAATTCCGCGGTTGCCTTGTCGATGAGAAGGGGTGATCTCCGTGATGATCCGGGAAACTCCCGGCTGCGAGATGTCGAAAATGCCTGCTACGCCGGGGACGAGAGGTGCTTGAGGACTCAGTGGATGCGGCCGCCGGCGTTGGCCGCCTCCGCTCGCCGAGGCGGGCCCGCTGCCAGTCCTGCTCGAGCGCCCGGTGCGCACTTCTCGGCCTGGGTAAGCCGCGCACGCGTCCGCCGGAACCACGATGCGGGTCCGGTGTGCGGTCCTGCTACCAGCAGCCCCAGCGTATCTGCGGACGCTGCAGCGCGCGTCCGGAAGATCGCCAGACGGGCGACGCCGACAGCCCTGATTGTGCTACGGCTGCTATCAGGGCGCGTGGGCGAACTGATCGGCCCGCGGGGAAACCATGTCCTGCCACGGATTTCCTCTGCACCCGGTCTCATCGTTGCCCGACGCCGGCCGCCCCGTCCGGCTTCCGGTGCGGCCGGCTCGCCCGCCCTGGCGGATGGCCCATCGGGCCTTTATGCGCGGCTGCCACGCGCTACGTTCATCGGCAGCCAGCCCCTGGCCGCGCCAGGTCGTGCAGTCCATCGGCGGGATGAGCATCTGGCAACTGATCTGCGGTCCCTGCCGGAACGCCGTGGACGCCTACCGAGCCACGAAGCACCGCAGTGGCGAGATACCGCATCACCGAGCACTTTTACCGCAGAATGCGGCCGGAAACGCCCGGATCAAACCACATCCTGCGGGACGTCACCCGCCACTTCCGCCTTTGCTCGCCGATTCAGCACGGCAGCTCCCGCCACGTGTCAGTGACCAGCGGTCCGGCCGTCCGGCGCAGTTGCGGCGCGAAGGCAAGTCCGGGCCGCCGATCACCCACGGCCGCTCCGCAACGTGCACACGGACCCGAATACCGCACCCACCGGATAATGCCCTGCTCCCCGCACGAGCCGCATAGCAACATGCTGCGCCGGCGACCGTTCCGGCAGCGCCTGCTACTGAGGTCGGGGGTCAGGCCTGCGCGTGTTTGCTGCCGGTCATCCGCTCGGCGACGATGCGCAGCCCCTCGGCGAGTTCATGCGGCGACATCGGCTGTTTCGGGTCCATGAACCACTTCACCATGAACCCGATGAACATGGCGTGCAGCACCGAGCCGGCCAGCCGCGCCGACTCAGGGTCTGCCGCCTGGTCGATCCCGAGGAACAGCTCCGCCATCCCCGTCGCCGCGTCGCGCTGCACCCCGGCCAGGAAGGTACGCAGCTCTTCGTTCTGCTCCAGCAACGTCATGAGCTCCAGCTGGGCGGTCCAGAGCCCGCGCTCGGGGCCGCTGAAGGACTCGAACGTCTTGCCCAGGATCGACTCAAACCGCCGCAGTGGCTGCGATTCCGGTGCCCCCTCCGCGGTGAGCGCGCGCTGGAGCTCATCGGCCCAATCGCCGATCGACTCGTAGACGGCCTGGTTCATCAGGGCGTCCTTGGAGCCGAAGTGGTAGCCGATGGCCGCCAGGCTCACCCCGGAGGCGGCCGCGATGTCGCGCGCCGTGGTATGCGCGTAGCCCTTCTCGATCAGGCAGCGCTTGGCTCCGGCGATCAGGTCCTCACGGTTCCCCATGATCAGTAGCATACACCCGTCTTGAACAAGCGTCTCGCACAAATGTATTAGACAATCGTCTCAGACCTGTGTACCGTCCTGGCCATGACTACTCACATCACCTCTCAGGCAATACTGAACAGGGCAGGGCGCAGGGAATGGACCGGGCTGGGCGTGCTCCTGCTGCCCCTGCTCCTGGTGTCCATGGACGTGTCTGTGCTGTACTTCGCGGTCCCGTTCATCGGCCGGGACCTGCAGCCGAGCAGCACGCAGCAGCTGTGGATCTTCGATGTCTACGGTTTCGTGCTGGCCGGCCTGCTCATCACGATGGGTTCGCTGGGTGACCGGATCGGCCGCCGTCGGCTGCTGCTGATGGGCGCTGCGGCCTTCAGCCTCGCGTCACTGGGGGCGGCCTATTCGCACAGTGCCGGGCAGCTCATCGCGGCCCGCGCGGTGCTCGGGATCGCGGGGGCGACGCTGATGCCCTCGACGCTCGCGCTGATCCGCAACATGTTCCACGACGAGAAGCAGCGGCGCACCGCGATCGCCATCTGGACCAGCGCCACGATGAGCGGGATCGCCCTCGGGCCGGTGCTCAGCGGCGTGCTGCTGAACCACTTCTGGTGGGGATCGGTCTTCCTGATCAACATCCCGTTCATGGTCCTGCTGCTGGCGCTGGGCCCGGTGCTGGTGCCGGAGTTCCGCGCCCCGCAGGCTGGCCGGTTCGACCTCATCAGTTCGGTGCTGTCGCTGGGGACCGTGCTGCCCGTGATCTACGGCATCAAGGAGATCGCGGCCCACGGCCTGCGCCCCGAGCGGGCTGCGTGGATCGTGGCCGGCGTGATCGTGGGCATCGCGTTCGTCCTGCGGCAGGCGCGCAGCGCGGCGCCGATGATCGACCTGCGGCTGTTCCGCAGCCGGGGCTTCACCGGTTCGGTCGCGATGAACCTGGTGTCGATGTTCGCGATCGTCGGGTTCGCCATCTTCACCACGCAGTACCTCCAGTCGGTGCTCGGGATGAAGCCGCTGACCGCCGCGCTGTGGTCGCTGGTGCCGATGGCCGGGACGATGGTGGCCGCGCCGGTCACCCGGGTGCTCGTGCAGCGCGTTGACCGCGCATTTGTCGCGGCGGGCGGCTTCCTCATCGCCGGGGCCGGGTTCGCCGGGCTCACCCAGCTGCACGCGCACTCGTCCATCTGGTTCCTGCTGATCGGGGCCACCATTTATGCAGGCGGAATCGTCGGGGTCATGGCGGTCGGCAACGAGCTGGTCATGGGCGCGGTCCCGCCCGAGCGGGCCGGCGCGGCGGCGGCCGTCGTGGAGACCGCGACCGAATTCGGCGGGGCGCTGGGCATCGCGGTGCTCGGCAGCATCGGCCTAGCCGCCTACCGGTCCAGTCTGGCCGTAGCCGTTCCCGCGGGCACGCCTTCGGCGGCGGTCGGTGCCGCGCGCAGCACCCTGGGCGGCGCGGTGACCGCGGCCGGCCAGCTCCCCGGGCACATGGGCGCCGGCCTGCTCGAGGCGGCCCGGGCCGCGTTCACCCACGGCATGAACAGCGCCGCGCTCGGCGCGGCGATCGCGACCATCGCGGCCGCCGTGCTCAGCGCCGTTTTCTTCCGCGGGGTCCGGGTGGAGCCCGCGGTCACCGTGGCGGACGAGCCATCGGCGCAGACCCGCGCCGGGGTGGCGGCCTGACGTTCAGCACCCCGCAGGGCAGTAAGTGGCGCCGCTGGCCGAGCCGCTGCGTGCCTGGCTGCAGGACCTAGCCGACGCCGCCAGCGGCAGCTGGCCCGGCCCAGGGCAGCACGGTCAGGGTCGGCCACTGGCGGCGCCAGCGGCTGACCTTGGCTTCGTACACGCTGCGCGGGGCCAGCACCGGGTTGGGCCGTGCCACCACGTTGAATGCGTCGGCGAGCCCGTGCGGTGCATAGACGCGCCACCGCTGGCCCGGTTCGAGCCGGACGCCGAGGCAGGCGACCAGCGCCTCAAAGGTGTCGATCGCCGCCTCGGTCGACTCGTGCGGCGGGCAGGGCGAGCCGTACTTCTGCTCGTACCAGAGGTGGACCCGGGCCTGGTTACGGATCTGCACCGGGGCGGGCAGCCCGGCGAACGCCTGGCGCCCAGCCTGGATGACCGCGTCCTCAGCTACCCAGGAAAGGTCGGTTGCATCGAAGTAGGCCAGGTCATAGTCGAGGATGCCCGCCTCAGGCGGCTGGCCGGTTACGACATTCCAGACGGTCTGGTACAGGCACCCGGCGACCAGGTACCAGTCTGGCAGGCCCAGGCCCGCTGCTCGCGAGAGCACCTCCGTCAGGGTGTGATTGCGGGCGAGCGCCGCCTGGAAATGGGCAAGCTGCTCGTCGACGGGAAGCCGGCCGATCCGCATGCCGGCTGTCTATCACACCGCGATAGCCGCCGATCGCGCCAGCAGCCGGAGCAGGCGCGCCCAGGTCTCAAGCACGAAACCAGGGTCTGGCCGCATTTAGGAACTAAACCTTCCTAATTGCCAGCTAGCGTGGCCGGTATGGACAGTCCCGGCGTGATCGGCGCGGCCCGCGCCGGCACCCGCGGCAGGCCGTTCTGACCACGAAGGGGAGATGCGTTATCGACTGGAAGCTCGAACTGGTCGCGATTCCCGTTTCGGACGTGGACCGCGCGAAGAGCTTCTACACCGAGCAGGCCGGCTTTCACGCTGACTATGACCACCGGGTCGGCGACGACATCCGTTTCGTGCAGCTGACTCCGCCCGGATCGGCCTGCTCGATCGCGCTGGGCACCGGCATCGTGGACACCCCGCCGGGCTCGGTGCACGGCATGCAGCTGGTCGTGTCCGACATCAAGGCGGCACGCAGCGAACTAGCCGGACGGGGCATGGCGGTCAGCGAGGTCCAGGAGTTCCCGTGGGGCTCATTCGTCTTCTTCAGCGATCCTGACGGCAATGCCTGGGCCGTGCAGGAACTCCCGGCCCGCGGCTGAGCGCAGCCAGGAAGCCAGCCAGGGTGGCGACGGCTACCCAGACCGCGCCGGGGTCCCCTTGACCTGGCGCCCCGCCGTCCATACGCCGGTCACGTGCCCGGGGCTGGCCAGGACGCCGATGTCCGCCAGCGGGTCGGCATCCAGGGTGATCAGATCGGCGTCGTAGCCGGCCGCCAGCAGGCCGCTGCGGGGGGCCTGCGGCCCGAGCGTGCGCGGGGCTATCGCGGTAGCGGCCTCTATCACCTGCAGCGGCGACAGGCCGAGCCGGACGAGATGGCCCAGCTCAGCCCCGTTCTGGCCCCAGGAATTGGGCCGGTCGCGGCCGGTCAGGGCGATGTCGCTGCCCATCGCGATGGTGACGCCGCGGTCCACCGCGCGGGCGATCGCGGCGGCATGCGCGTCCGCGGCGGCCATCATCTTCGCGGCTGCGTAGCCGGGCACCTCGGCCAGGTTGGCCATGATGTCCTCGATGATCTTCCTGGTCGGCACCAGGATCGCGCCGGTCTCGCGCATCGCATCGCAGCACTCGTCATCGAGATAGGTGCCGTGCTCGATGGTACGCACGCCGGCCTCCAGCGCCGCCATGATGCCGGGCTTGCCGTGGCAATGCGCGGCGACCACGCGCTCCGCCAGCGCGGCGACCTCGACAATCGCGGCTAGTTCGGCCCCGGTGAACTGCTGGTGGACCGGGTCGTCGGTCTCCGAGAGCACGCCACCCGAGGCGCAGACCTTGATCACCTTGGCGTTGCGCCGCAGTTGCTCCCGGGTCGCTCGCATGCATTCGCTGACGCCGTCGGCCAGCCGGAACGAACCGTCGATCCTCGCCTGGTCGTGTACCCAGGCGAGCGGGTAGGAGTGCAGGTCGCCGTGGCCTCCGGTGATGCTCAGGATGGCACCCGCCGGGTAGATCGCCGGCCCGTCGATGAGCCCTTCCCCGACCGCCTGGGCGAGATAGATGCCCAGCCCGCCGACTTCACGCACCGAGGTCACCCCGGCGTTCAGCGCCGCCCCGAGATCGCTGACCGCGCGGGCGGCACGGACCGCGATGTGCTCGAGTGGCAGCCTCGCGAGATCGAAGTCCCGGGAGCCGAGGAAATGCCCGTGGCAGTCCCACAGACCCGGCATGACGGCTACCGCGTGATGCAGCCGCGCACCCGGGCTGGCGGGAGCGCCTGCCGCCGGTCCCGCGTACGAGATTCGCGCACCGTCCAGGATCACCGCGCCATCCCTGACCGGCTCGCCGGTGCCCGGAATGAGCAGGCCTGCCGTGATCCGGTCCATGATCCCTCCGCTCGGTAGGAGACCTGCCCGGGCCAGCCGCGCCGGCCGGCCGGGGCCAGCCGTAACCGGAGCGGGCCGGCCCGGCCGCAGCCGGAGCGGGCCGGGCGAGGCGCAGCCGGAGCGGGCCGGGCGAGGCGCCGTCCGGCCTGCTGGCTCTGGGCCTGATTCTGGCAGCGGGCACCGCCTCCGACTCCGGCGCCCCCGGGCCAGCAGCCGCTCGCCCCCCGGGCCAGTAGCCGCCCGCCCCCCCGGGCCAGTAGCCGCCCGCCCCCCGGGCGGCAGCCGCTCGCCCCCCGGGCCAGTAGCCGCCCGCCCCCCGGGCCAGTAGCCGCCCGCCCCCCGGGCGGCGGGCCGGACGGCCGGAAAGGTGGCCCGGATTGGCCTATCGCGGCCAATTTTTCGCCCGGTATCCGATTCTGTGCCTCCGTATGCGAGCGCTAATGCGCTATACAGGTTTAGTACGAGGGAGCGAGATGCGGACAGAAGATAAGCCCCTGTCCCTGCCGGGCTGGCGGACCGGGCAGGACGGGGTGGCCCGTATTCGCCGGGCGGCCAGCGCGGCGCCGCTGCCGCTGAAGGTCCTGATCGTCGGGGCGGCGATCTTTTTCAGCCCCATCGTGCTGACCGTCCTGCTCGTCGCCTGCCTGGCTTACGCGCCGTTTGCGGTGTCGGCCGGTCGCCGCAGCGTGCTGGCCTCATTGTCGGTGGCCGTCTGGGGCCTAGCGGTGATCGTAGTGATTGCCCGCCAGGACGGAAACCCGCAGATCCCGCTGCTGGTGCTGGGCGTGCTGCCGTTCGCGGTCGTCCCTGCCGCGCACGCCGGAGCGCTCGGCCGCTGGTACGTGCCCTGCCGGACGGTGGCCTGGGCCCTCATCTGGTCGCTGCCGGTCGGCTCCGTCGCGCTGCGATTGTGGCATCAGCAGCCGTTCGTCGGGCCCGTGTTCGGCTGGCTGATCGCCTGCGTGGTGCTCGGCTGGCGGTTCGCGAAATCGTTGCAGGACTCCCGCGAATACGGCCGCCAGCAGGCTCGTGGTGCCGCCCTGGCTGCGCCCTACGCGCGGCCAGGATCGCGTCCGGCCGCCCCGGATCAGGGGGCGGGCGGCTCGCTGGAGGGCCCGGGCCGGCTGGGCGGCACCCGGCCGGGCGGGCCGAGGACCGGCCTACGCCGCCCCGCCGGGACGGGCCGGATGCCGGTCGCGACTGACCACGCAGGCCAGGCGTACCCGGGGGACAGCGCAGCGGGCCAGGCCGCTGAGGCGGGCGCCGCGGCCGGCCCGCCACGCGAGCCCGACATCACCGTGGACGAGGCCATGGCCGAGCTGGACAGCATGATCGGGCTGGTGGCGGTCAAGGACCAGATCCGCTCGATCGCGGCGTCCATCGAAGCCGCGCGCAGGCGCGCGCTCGCCGGGTACGGGACCGAGAAGCCCATGCAGCACCTGGTCTTCCTGGGGCCGCCGGGCACCGGCAAGACGGCCGTGGCCCGGATCATCGCCAAGATCTTCTATGCGTTCGGGCTGCTGGACACGCCCGCGGTGGTGGAAGCGCACCGCGCGGACCTGGTTGGCGAGTACCTGGGCGCCACCGCGATCAAGACCAATGAGCTGATCGATTCCGCGCTGGGCGGGGTGCTGTTCATCGATGAGGCCTACAGCCTGGTCAATGAGGGAGACGGGCAGGGCGACAGGTTCGGCAACGAGGCCGTCCAGGCGCTGCTCAAGCGCGCCGAGGACGATCGTGATGACCTGGTCATCATCCTGGCCGGATACGAGCGCCAGATGGAGAACTTCCTGGTCAGCAACCCGGGCCTGACGTCGAGATTCGCGACCAGGGTCAAGTTCCCCGGCTACTCGCCCGCCGAGCTGCTCTCGCTGGCCGACCTGGCCATGGAGCGGCGCGGTGAGGTGCTGGACCCGGACGCCAGGCCGGTGCTGTGGCGGATGCTCGAGGACGTGGGCCGCCGCAAGCTGGCCGACGAGCTCGGCAACGCCCGGTTCGTGCGCAGCCTGCTGGAGAAGGCCGGACGGGCCAGGGACGTCCGGGTCATGACCGCCGCGGCCGAGCCCTCCGCGGCCGACCTGGTCACGCTGCGCGCGGCCGACCTGATGCGGGCGTTCAGCGAGCTGACCACCAGGTACCGCGGCTACGGCGAGACCCCGACCCTCGAAAGCGCGCTCGCCGAGCTCGACGCGCTCATCGGCCTCGAGCCGGTCAAGCGGCAGGTCCACGAGATCGCCGCCCAGCTGAAGGTGGCCAGGCTCCGGGACCGGCAGGGCCTGAGCAGCCAGCCGCCAGCCCGGCATTTCGTGTTCACCGGGCCGCCGGGCACGGGCAAGACGACGGTGGCGCGGATCCTCGGCCGGATTTTCGCGGCCCTCGGCCTGCTCGTCCGGCCCAGCGTGGTGGAAGCGCACCGGGCTGACCTGGTCGGCGAGCACCTCGGTGCGACTGCGATCAAGACCGACAAGCTGGTGGACTCGGCGCTGGGCGGGGTGCTGTTCATCGACGAGGCCTATGCGCTGTACAACGAGGGGTACTCGGGCGGGGACGCATTCGGGTCGGAGGCGACGGCCACCTTGCTCAAGCGGGCCGAGGACGACCGGGACCGGCTGGTGATCGTGCTCGCCGGATACACCGCTGACATGGACAGGTTCCTGCGCAGCAACCCGGGGCTCGCCTCCAGGTTCGGCGTCCGTATCGGGTTCCCCAGTTACACGCCGGCCGAGCTGACGGCGATCGCGGCGGTGATCGCCGGGCAGGCCGGTGACACCTTCGATCTTGATGCGCTGCCGGTGCTCGATCAGATATTCAGCCAGGCCTGCGCGGATGGCCGGATCGACGAGCTGGGCAACGGCCGGTTCGCCCGATCCCTGTATGAGCGTGCCTGCGCGGCGCGGGACCTGCGGATCGCGCACCTCGGCGAGACCGCCAGCGCAGCCGACCTCACCACGGTGGCCGCCGATGACCTGCTGGCCGCCTACCATGAGATCAGCGGCTGATCGGCTCGGGACTCATCCCGGCGGTCCATAACCGCCGCCGCCCGGCGTCTCGATCACGAACACGTCCCCGGCCGCGACCGCTACCGAATCGCAGCCCTGCATCGGGGTGATCGTCCCGTCCGCCCGCTGTACCCAATGACGCCCCAGGGCTCCGGGCGCTCCGCCCGCCATCCCGTAAGGCGGCACCCGCCGGTGACTGGCGAGAGTGGTCACCGTCATCGGCTCGCCGAACCGGATCTCCCGCCGGCCTCCGTCGCCGCCACGCCAGCGTCCTGCCCCGCCGCTGCCGGTCCTGACCTCATACCGGTCGAGCCGGACGGGGTAGCGCCATTCGAGCACCTCAGGGTCGGTGAGCCGAGAGTTCGTCATGTGGGTCTGCACCACGTCGGTGCCATCGAACCCATCCCCGGCTCCCGATCCGCTCGCCACCGTCTCGTAATACTGATACTGCTCGTTGCCGATGGTGACGTTGTTCATGGTGCCCGAGCCCTCCGCCATGACCCGCAACGCCCCGAACAGCGCCCCGGTGATCGCCTGGGACGTCTCCACGTTGCCGGCCGCAACCGCTGCCGGGTACTCGGGAGCGAGCAGGCATCCGGCAGGGATGATCACCCGCACGGGCTTCAGGCAGCCGGAGTTGAGCGGGATCTCGTCGGCCACCAGCGAGCGCAGAACGTACAACACCGCCGCCTTGGCCACCGACGATGGCGCGTTGAAGTTCCCGCTGACTTGGCGGGACGTTCCGGTGAAGTCGATCTCGGCGCTGCGCGCCGCCCTGTCCACCCGGACCGCTACCTTGATCACGGCGCCGTTGTCGAGCTCGTAGGCGTACTCGCCGTTACGCAGCGCGCCGATCACGGCCCGCACCGCCTCCTCGGCGTTGTCTTGCACATGACCCATATATGCCTGCACCACGCCGAGCCCGAAATGGTCGCACATCCGGCGCAGTTCCTGGGCGCCCCGCTCGTTGGCGGCTATCTGCGCCCGCAGGTCGGCGAGGTTGACCTCCGGGTTGCGCGACGGGTTGGGTGCGAACCTGAGCAGGTCCAGGGTCTCGGCCTCGCGCAGCACCCCATCCCGCACGAGCAGCCAGTTGTCGATCAGCACCCCCTCCTCCTCCACCCGGGTGCTGAAGGCCGGCATCGATCCCGGCGTGACACCGCCGATCTCGGCGTGATGCCCCCGCGAGGCCACGTAGAACAGGATGTCCCGCCCCGAGTCGCCGAACATCGGCGTGACCACGGTGATGTCGGGCAGATGCGTGCCGCCGTGATACGGGTCATTGAGCACGTAGACGTCACCGGGCCGCATCCGCCCGGCGTTCCGCGCCGCGATGATCTTGATGCTCTCGCCCATGGACCCAAGGTGGACCGGGATGTGCGGTGCGTTCGCGATCAGTCCGCCGGTGGCATCGAAGATCGCGCACGAGAAGTCGAGCCGTTCCTTGATGTTGACCGAGTGCGCGGTGGCCTGCAGCCGCACCCCCATCTGCTCGGCCACGGACATGAACAGGTTGTTGAAGATCTCCAGCATGACCGGGTCAACCTCAGTCCCGGCGACCCGCCTGGTCGGCCGTGCGCTCACCCGGGTCAGCAGCAGGTCACCCCGGCTGGTCGCGATGGCCTGCCAGTCCGGCTCCACCACGGTTGTCGCGAAATCCTCAGCGATCAGCGCCGGGCCGGCGATCTGCTGCCCGGCGCGCAGGTTCTCCCGCCGCACTAGCGGCGCCATCTGCCAGGAACTCGCCGCGTAGACCCGAACGTGGTCCCCCGCGCCCGCGCATTCCTCAGCGAGCCTGAGCTCCGCCGCTCCGGCCGGGGCCCGCAGGGCCGACGGTTCCCCGCCGAGTGCGGCTGAGGCCGCGGACAGTTCGACCGAGACAGCCTCGACGATGATGGTCTTGCCGCGCATGAGGAACGAGAAGTGCTGCCGGTAGGCTGCTTCGAAGCTAGCGATCATGCCGGGTGCCGAGCCGAGGGGGACGGCCAGCGCGGTGTCGGTGCCCTCGTACTTCAGGTGAGCCCGGCGCACGGCCGAAACCCGGCCCGGCTCGATGCCTTCGGCGGCCAGTTCCGCGCCTGCGTCCGCGGCCAGCGCGTCGGCCACCCGGCCAAGCTCGGGCACCAGCGCATCGGCGAGCGCCGCTTCCACCGCGGTCTCGCGCATCGCCGTCACCTCGGCAACGCCGATCCCGTACGCGGACAGCACTGCGGCCAGCGGGTGGATGAGCACCCGGGTCATGCCGAGCGCGTCGGCCACCGCGCAGGCATGCTGGCCGCCGGCCCCGCCAAACGTCGCGAGCACGTACTCGGTCACGTCATAGCCGCGCTGCACCGAGATCTTCTTGATAGCGTTCGCCATGTTCGCCACGGCGATCTCCAGGAACCCCGCAGCGACTTGCTCGGGCGCCGGCCGGGTGCCGGTTGCCTCGCCGATCTCGACGGCCAGCGCCGCGAACGCATCGGCGGCCGCGGCGGGGTCAGGCGGCTGGTCCCCGTCCGGGCCGAACACATGCGGGAAATGGCCGGGCTGGATGCGGCCAAGCAGGATGTTCGCGTCGGTGACGGTGAGCGGCCCGCCGCGGCGGTAGGCGGCCGGCCCGGGATCAGCCCCGGCGGAGTCCGGGCCCACCCGGTACCTGCGGCCGTCGAAACGCAGCACCGACCCGCCGCCCGCCGCCACCGTGTGAATGGCAAGCATCGGCGCCCGCATTCGCACCCCGCCGACCTGCGTCTCGTACTGCCGCTCCAGCTCCCCGGCGAAATGCGACACGTCGGTGGACGTGCCACCCATGTCGAACCCGATTACCTTTGCGAATCCGGCCGCCTGCGCCGTAGCGGCCATGCCCACGATCCCGCCGGCCGGCCCGGACAGGATCGCGTCCTTGCCCCGGAACAGGTCGGCATCGGCGAGACCGCCGTTGGACTGCATGAATTGAATCCGGATGCCGCGCAGATCGCTTGCGACCCGGCCGACGTAACCGGCGATGACCGGCGACAGGTAGGCATCGGCAAGCGTGGTGTCGCCGCGCGAGACCAGCTTCATCAGCGGGCTTGTCGCATGGGACTGCGACACCTGGGTGAACCCGATCCTGCGGGCGATCGCTGCGATCCGCCGTTCGTGGTCCGGATAGCGGTAGCCGTGCATGCACACCACAGCCACCGAGCGGAGCCCGGAATCGTAGGCGGCCCGCAGGTCGCGGGCGATCGCATCCTCGCCGAGCGGCAGCACGACCTCGCCGTCGGCCGCGACCCGCTCAGCTGCCTCGATCACCCGCGAGTACAGCATCTCCGGCCGGATGATGCGCCGCTCGAAGATCGCTGGCCGGTCCTGGTAGGCGATCCGCAGCGCGTCGGCGAACCCGGCCGTGATGACCAGCACGGTAGGCTCGCCCTTGCGTTCTAGCAGCGCGTTGGTCGCAATCGTGGTACCCAGCCGGATCACGGCGATCCGGTCGGCGGGCACCGGCGCTCCCGGCGGTACCGCGAGCAGGTGACGGATGGCAGCAACAGCCGGGTCGGCGTACCGGCCAGGATCGGACGACAGCAGCTTGTGCACCGCCAGCGTGCCATCCGGCCGACGGGCCACAACATCGGTGAACGTTCCGCCCCGGTCGATCCAGAACTCCCAGCGCCCAGCGCCCACATGGCCTATCAGCCGGGCTCCTCCAGATCCGGTGCCACGTCGGACAGGGCCTCGGCGATGTCGTCCTCATCGTGGCCCGCGGCGCCGATGACCTCCATCAGCACATGCAGTACCGCGTGCCGGTCCTCGCCCAGGTCCAGCAGGCGCTGGGCGGCGTCCCACAGCTCGGGCGGGTCGCCGCGCCAGAGCCGGTCGGCCAGGGCCAGGTGCCTGTCGATGTGCCTGGTATCGGCGGCGTGGTCGCCGGCCTCGTCGTGATAAGCCGCCACCAGCATCCGCCGTTCGCCGGGGTCAGCCGGATCCAGCGTGCCCAGGTCCATTCCGCTGTAGCTGCCGCGCAGCACCGGGAAGGCGAAGGCACGGCGGGGCAGCGCTTCCAGATCGGAGTCCGGCAGCAGCCGGGTCACCAGGGCAGGTTCCAGGCCGAAGGAGGCGGGGTCATGGTAGACGCGGGTGAATGTGCCCATCGAATCGAAGACGGCGTCCAGCGTCCGGGAGATGGCCTGCTCGCTCAGGCCCGAGCGATGGCCGGCCCACCGGATCCAGGCAGCCAGCACGTGCGGCATGGCGTGCTGCTCGGCCGGGGTGAGCATCACCTTCCTGGGCAGCCAGTCGATCAGGAAGGTCTCCGCCTTGACCGGGCTCATCCGGAGCGGCCGACCGAAATCCTGGTCGCAACCGTACTCGACGATGTGGTCGGCGCACCGGCTGGCGGCCTCCCGGTCCGACAGGTCCTCGGCGTCGTCCGAGGCCAGGAACTCGGCGACGAGCATGGCCCGGCGGTCCTTGCGCCAGGCCTGCCGCCGGGCGCCTGAGCCGCCGCGCGGGGCAGGCGGCAGGGTCCGCACCCGGGCCCTGATGAATGCGTGATAGGCCGGGAACGAGCTGCTGACCGGCGGGTCGGCGAGCGAGTCGGTGGCCACCAGCGCGGCTTCCAGGAGCCGCCGGGCCTCCGGCGGGTCAAGCGGGGTGAAGGTCGGGCGGTCGGCAGCGGGCGCCCCGGGGGCCGACGGGGCCTCGGTGGCGTTGCGGCAGTAGTCCAGCAGCTTGCTGACCTGAGAGGTGACCCAGCCGTCGCGGGCGATGCCGCCGGCGTTGTAGTCGACCACCACGACCAGGGCATGCTGCTCTTCACCCGCGTAGCTGAAGACGCAGACCACCTCGTCGCGGTCGCCGTAGGCATCGGAGTTCACGTAGCACTGCGCCGACGTGACCGCGCCGACATGCTCGGCCCAGCCCGGCCGCGCGACGCCCCGCTCCATCATCGCGAGCGCGGCCCGCTCGGCGCGGGCCGCCTGGCGCGGCGTGCCCAGGCAGGCGATGCCGGACAGCAGCGCGAGCGCCGCCGGGCTCTCCTGCTGGGCCGCATAGGCGATCAGGCCCTCGCCGATAAGCTCCTCGATGTCGGCCCGGCGGCGGCGCACATCACGCAGCCTGCCCCGCCCGGCGCGCTGGCCCCACCAGGTGCCGAGCAGTTCGCTCACCATCAGCTCGGCATCGAGCGGGCTGCGGACGGCCAGCAGTTCCCTGGCGGCCCGCAGCATCTCAGCAAACAGCGCGTTGGGCGGAGCAGCGTGACCCCCTGGCCGCTGCGCGGGCGGGCCGGGATGGCCCGGCCGGCCGTGCGGCTGGTTACGTCGGCTCGGCGGGGTCACGCCGCTAGCCTCTCAGATGCACGGCAAGTCATGCCACGCCTGCGCGCGGCGCGCCGGTTGTTTCTGCACTTTCCGCAGGCTCGCTGGACGATGATGGGCAACTCCGGTGAAACGGCCAGGGACACGGGGCCAGGAAACAGGGCGCGGGTGCCGCGCTGCATTGTCTGCGCCGGATGGACACTGTACTAGCGACCACCGACCGCCGGCACGGCCACGGCGACACCGCGGCCGGCCTGGTGCCGTTGCGCGGCCCGGCGAGCTAGCCCGGTGCGGTTGCGCAGCCTGGCCACCTGGCCCGGTCAGGCAGGATAGGCTGGGCCGGGCAGATGTGCCGACGCGGCGGTCCGTCCGCCTCGAACGCATTGTCGCGGACAGCGGCGGGCCGGTGACGGTGTCACCATGACGCAGTGCTCAGCTGGGGACGCGACGGGGAGGGAGGCCAGGGGGGAGGGCCGGTCGGCGCCGGGCTGGATTCAGTGCCAGCGGCGTTGATGGCTGGAGCCGGAAAGCTCCTGTTACCGAGTTGTTGCTGCGCGCACTCTTGCGCACGTCTCAGCCGCTAGCCTTTTTCTGTCCGCGGTGAGCAGGAAGGAGCCGCTCCATGGCGCACGCTCGCACGCGTGTGAGGTGTTCTTCATGAGCACAGGTACCTCCGTGCCCAAGCCCCGGGTGTCCAGCATGGATGTATCGGATTCGGCGCTGCTCGCGACGTTGCTCAGCGAGGCCCCGATCGGCTTTGCCTTCTTCGGCGCCGACTTGCGGCTGCGCAGGCTCAACCAGGCCCTGGCCAACTTGAACGGGATTGACCCCGATGACCACATCGGCCGTACGCCAGCCCAGATCTGGCCCGGATATCTCGGCATCAGGGCGGAGTCCGCGGTCCGGCACGTGCTAGCGCAAGATCAGCCGCTGTTCGAGGCCGACCAGCAGATCGCCGTGGCTTCCCCGGCGACCGCCGTGCAGCCCGAGCTGGACGCTGAGCCGCCCCAGGAGGCGCGCGACAGCAGCCTGGCCGGCCAGGAGCAGGCCGGGCGGCAGGTACGGCACTGGGCATTCTCCTGGTTCCCCGCGCATGACAGTGACGGTGACATCACCGGGGTAGCCCTGATTGCCGTGGACATCACTGACCGCCGGAGGTCGGAGGAGGCGGTGCGGCGCAGCGAGGAACGCTACCGCTCGCTGGTGCAGGCCGGCGCGCAGGTGGTGTGGGTGACCACTCCGAGCGGCGAGATCGCCGAAGACTCGCCGGAATGGCGCTGGATCACCGGGCAGACGGTTGACGAATACAAGGGCAACGGCTGGCTGGACGCGATTCACCCGGAGGACAGGGAACGGGTCGAACGGGACTGGCAGGAATGCGTCAGCACCGGGAAGGTATTCGACAGTCGTTACCGGGTCCGGACCAAGACCGGCTCGTACCGGCATTACGACGTCCGCGCGGTGCCGATCGAGCGGGACGGGAAGATCGTGGAGTGGGTCGGCGCCAGCACGGACGTCACCGGCCAGCGGGAGGCGGAAGAGATGCGGGGCCGGCTGACCGAGCAGCTGTCCGCAGCGGCGCTGCGCACCGCGCGGTTGCAGCAGGCCACGTCGATGCTGGCTGAGGCGCTCACCGTGGAGCAGGTGGTCGAGGTGATCACGCAGGTCGGCCGGTCGGCCATCGGGGCCGAGCGGTCCGCGGTGGCGATGCTCGACCCCGAGCGGCTCCGGCTGAAGACCGTGAACCTGGCCGGCCTGCCCAGCAGCCTCGGCGCGCCCAGCGGTGATATTCCGCTGGATACGCCGAGCGTCATGACCGCCGCCATCATCGCCAGGCGCCCGTTGCTCATCGAGAGCCCCGAGGGGCTGCGGGCCCACTTCGACGGGCAGGCCAACGTCGATCTGTTCCTGCAGCACAGCGACGAGCGGGCCTGGGTGGGCCTGCCGTTGCTGTCGTCGGGCGCCCCGCTCGGCGCGCTGCGGTTCTCGTTCACCAGGCCCAGAAAGATCACCGAGGAGGAGCGGGTCTTCCTGGAGGCGCTGGCTGGCCAGTGCGCGCTGGCCCTCGAGCGGGCCTCGATGTTCGAGCGCGAGCACACCACGGCCGAGACCCTGCAGCGAAGCCTGCTGCCGGACCGGCTGCCCACCGTGCCCGGAATCATCCTGGAAGCCAGTTATCTGCCGGTCACCAGGAACATGGAGATCGGCGGCGACTGGTATGACGCATTCCGGCTGCCGGACGGCAAGCTGGCGGTGGCCGCAGGCGACGTGATGGGCAAGGGGCTCACCGCAGCGGCGGGCATGGGCCGGGTGCGTAATGCCCTGCGGGCCCTGGCTCTCACCGACCCCAGGCCCGCCGCCGTGCTGGCCGGGCTGGACCGCCTGTTCATCGCCACCGAGCTTGAGGAGCAGGTCACGACGGTCGCCTACCTGGTGGTTGACCCCGCGACCGGGGAAGGAATGGCGGGCAATGCCGGTCATCTGCCGCCGCTCATGCTCTCACCAGGCACGCAGCCCCGGCTGGACCCGACCGAGGCCGGCACGCCGCTCGGCTGGGCCAGCCCGCGCCAGCAATACGCATTCCGGCTGCCGCCCGGCCACACCGCCGTGCTTTATTCCGATGGGCTGGTGGAGAATCGCAGGCGCGGGCTCGATGTCGGCCTGGACGAACTGGTCGCGGTGGCCGCTCAGGCCCCGCTGGCCACCGTGGAAGATCCGGCCAGATTGCTCGGTTACCTGGTTGAGCGGATGCTGACCGGATATGAGCAAGACGACGACGTGACCGTGCTGGTGCTGCACAATCCGGCCCGTGATGGTGTAGTGCCGGTCGGGCGGGCCGCGGCGGGCCGGGCAGCAAGAAGGGGCAGCGCATGAAATACGCGGGTACCATTCCACCGCGTGCACCCGTGCTACGGCGGGCCAGCATGCGGCATGGGCTCGCAGCCGTACGACCTACCCGTGGACTCCGCCTAAGGTGGTTGACGAGAGACGAGTCGTCCCTGATGCGGGGCACCGCGGCGGGGACCTGGCTTCCGGCAAGGTCATAAGAGCTATGACCCACGCGGTAGGGTCCGTTTTTCGCTATAGGTATGCAGGAGAGGTGTCTGTGTCGCCTGCTAGTCCGGTCAGCCGGGAGTCGATCGTGGCAGGTCCCGTCAGCCAGCGAAGGAAGGGGTGACCGCGGTGGCAAGCGCGGCAGGCTCCGCAGCGCGGAGGCAGCCGAGGCCGTCGGCCCGGGACGGGGGAGTCCAGGCCCAGGAGGCCGCTGCGCGCACCGGCTCCGAGTCGGCCGGCCAGCGGCCCGACACAGCCGTCGCGCTGGTTGCGGAGGATACGCAGGCCGAGGGCCAGGCCAACGGCACGGGTACCAAGCACCCGGCCGCGCCGCGGCCGCGGCGCGCATCAGGGCCAGCGGGTGACGCCCGCGACAGCACCGGGCCGGGCGAGGAGATCGAGCAGGACCGCCCGGGCGGGGGGAAGGCCGGCCTGCGATCGGGGTCCGGTGGCCCCCGGCTGTCGGCTGCGGACGCCGAGCCCGGAACCGAGGATGGCGGTCGCGCCGGGGCCGCCATGGCTACGGGCAGCAGGACGGGCAGCCGGCCAGCTGCCGACGATCAGCAGGATGATGAGGAAACTGGGCCAGCGGTCGATGCTGACTTCGCCGATCCGGCCGGAGATGGAGTAGACATCGAGGTCGACCTGGACGTGGAAGTGGATCTCGTGGCCGACGTCGACCTTGATGTCGACGCCGACCTGGCCGAACTGGTCGATGATGATGCCGAAGACGTCATCATCGAGCTGGACGCTGACGAGGCCGATCTGGAGCTCGCCGACGGGGTCGCCGGGCACGGTGCTGAGGACGGCGACGATGTGGCCGCGCCGGAAGCGGTGCCGGGCTCCGGGCCGCCAGCGCCGGCCGAGGCCCAGGGTCAGCCGGGCAAGGCGGCCGGGGAAGAGAACGAGGACGAGGCCTTCGTCTACGGCGACGATGACGAGGATCTCCCCGCCGCGCAGGTGGCGGTGGCCGGGGCGACGTCCGACCCGGTCAAGGACTACCTCAAGCAGATCGGCAAGGTGCCGCTGCTCAATGCCGAGCAGGAAGTCGAGCTGGCCAAGCGCATCGAGGCGGGCCTGTTCGCCGAGGAGAAGCTGAGCGAGGGCCGCGGCACGCTGCGCCCGGACGCGCGCACCGACCTCGAGTGGATCGCCTCGGACGGCCGCCGGGCCAAGAACCACTTGCTCGAAGCTAACCTGCGGCTCGTCGTCTCGCTGGCCAAGCGGTACACCGGCCGCGGGATGCTCTTCCTGGACCTGATCCAGGAGGGCAACCTGGGCCTGATCCGGGCCGTGGAGAAGTTCGACTACACCAAGGGCTACAAGTTCTCCACCTACGCCACCTGGTGGATCAGGCAGGCCATCACCCGGGCGATGGCCGATCAGGCCCGGACCATCCGGATTCCGGTGCATATGGTCGAGGTCATCAACAAGCTGGCCCGCGTGCAGCGGCAGATGCTGCAGGACCTGGGCCGGGAGCCGACTCCCGAAGAACTCGCCGCGGAACTCGACATGACCCCGGAGAAGGTCATCGAGGTGCAGAAGTACGGCCGGGAGCCGATCTCGCTGCACACCCCGCTCGGCGAGGACGGCGACAGCGAGTTCGGCGACCTGATCGAGGACTCCGAAGCGATCCAGCCGGGCGAGGCGGTCAGCTTCACCCTGCTGCAGGAGCAACTGCACTCGGTGCTCGACACCTTGTCCGAGCGGGAGGCCGGGGTGGTCTCGATGCGGTTCGGGCTGACCGACGGCCAGCCCAAGACACTGGATGAGATCGGCAAGGTCTACGGCGTGACCAGGGAGCGGATCCGCCAGATCGAGTCCAAGACCATGTCCAAGCTGCGGCATCCGTCCCGGTCACAGGTCCTGCGCGACTACCTGGACTAGACCCGCCGGCCAGACGCCGAACGCCCAGCCCGGATCTTCGGGCTGGGCGCTCGGCACGCTGGGGAGGGTGGCCGCTCGCCTGCCGGGCGGGCCGCAGGCCTAGTTGCCCGGGGCGCCGGCCTCCTGCGGGCCGGACAGCCGGGCCGTCTCGTCCTGGATCTCCACCGCGACCTTCGCCAGGGCCTCCGCGTGCTGGCGGCCGTGGTGAGCGCAGAACAGCAACTCACCTGCTCCGGGAAGCACAACGCGCACGTAAGCCTGCGCACCGCACCGGTCGCAGAGATCGTGGCCGCTCAGTGGCTTAGTAGCGGCGATTGGCGCTGCCATCGCTCCGGTCATGTCGCCTCCCTCGCTCGTGCCGCCCGGCGTCTGGCCGGCTTTTGATATCTACCGGACCACAACGCCCGGCCAAGCGCACCTCTTCCCACGCCCTCGCTTGGTACGCCGTGGGCGAACAGGCTTCCGGCCCGCGGCCCGGCGTCCCGGACCGCATACTAGAGCGGGGCGAGGTTGTCCCAGGTCGCCGGGTATGTCGGCGGCGTGGCGGCACCAGGCAGGCCGCGCGGCCCGCTAGTCTGCGTGCAGGCCTCATCGGGCGACCCCCGCCCAGTCAGGAGTACCCGTCAGTGACCGCCCTCAGCGCCGAGCGGATGCCCAGAGTCAGCGCCTCGGATGGCTATACCGCACGCCACCTGACCGTCCTCGAAGGGCTCGAGGCCGTACGCAAGCGGCCCGGTATGTACATCGGGTCCACCGACGGCCGGGGCCTGTCGCACTGCCTGTGGGAGATCATTGACAATTCGGTCGACGAGGCGCTTACCGGTCATTGCGACAGCATTGATGTCATCCTGCATGCTGATCAGTCAGCGGAGGTCAGGGACAACGGCCGGGGCATCCCGGTCGATGTCGAGCCGAAGACCGGGCTGACCGGCGTCGAGCTCGTCATGACGCGGCTGCATGCCGGGGGAAAGTTCGGCGGCGGCTCGTACACGGCGTCGGGCGGCCTGCACGGGGTAGGCGCCTCCGTGGTGAATGCGCTGTCGGGTCGGCTGGACGTGGAGGTGGCCAGGGACGGCCACGAATGGGCGGCCAGCTTCCGCCGCGGGGTTCCCGGTGAGTTCAGCGGCCCGGGACCGGACGCGCCGTTTGTGCCCGGTTCGGGCCTGCGGCGGGTGCGGCGGGTGGCCAAGGCCAAGACCGGCACCAGGATCAGGTTCTGGCCCGACCGGCAGATCTTCGTCCGGGGTACGCGGCTGAGCTTCGATGCGCTCACGCAACGTGCCCGGCAGACCGCCTACCTGGTGCCGGGACTGACCATCCGGGTCCAGGACGACCGGCCCCCCGGCGACCGCGCCGAGCCGAGCCAGGCCGATATCGCGCTGGCCGGGTTCGCCGGCGCCGACCATGTCTTTGCCGAGCGAGGTGTCCAGCGCGGCGAGGCGCCGGCGCACCAGGACGGGCGGCCGCTGGCGGCCGAGTTCAGGTTCGACGGCGGGATCAGCGAGTTCTGCGCTCACCTGTCGCCCGGGGAGCCGGTCACCGACGTGATCAGGCTGGCCGGTTCGGGCACCTTCAGCGAGACCGTGCCGGTGCTCGACGAGCAGGGTCACCTGACCCCGACGGAGGTGGACCGCGAGCTCGCGGTGGACGTGGCGCTGCGCTGGGGTACCGGCTACGACAGCGTCACCCGCTCGTTCGTCAACGTGATCGCCACGCCCAAGGGCGGTACCCATGTGGCCGGCTTCGACCGGGCCCTGGTGCGGACGCTTAACGAGCAACTCAGGGCGGCCAGGCTGCTGAAGAACGGTGACGAGCCGGTCACCAAGGAAGACGTGCTCGAGGGACTCACCGCGGTGATCGCGGTACGGCTGCCGGAGCCGCAGTTCGAGGGACAGACCAAGGAAGTACTCGGCACTCCCGCGGCCTCCCGCATAGTGGCACAGGTGGTGTCTGCGGAGCTGAAGACCTTCTTCGAGGGCCGGGTGCGGGGCAGCAAGCAGCAAGCCCGGTCGCTGCTGGACAAGGTGGCCGCAGCGGCGAAGACCCGCATCGCGGCCCGCGAGCACCGGGAGAACCAGCGCCGCAAGTCGGCGCTGGCGACCTCCGCGCTGCCCGCCAAGCTGGTGGACTGCCGCTCCTCCGACGACCGCAGCGAGCTGTTCATCGTGGAGGGCGACTCCGCGCTCGGCACGGCCAAGCTGGCCAGGGACTCCGAATTCCAGGCGCTGCTGCCGATCCGGGGCAAGATCCTCAATGTGCAGAAGGCGTCGCTGACCGACATGCTCAAGAACGCCGAGTGCGCGGCGATCATCCAGGTGATCGGGGCCGGCTCGGGCGCGGCGTTCGATCTGGACGCGGCCAGGTACCAGCGGGTGATCTTCATGGCCGACGCCGACGTGGACGGTGCGCACATCAGGACCCTGCTGCTCACCCTGTTCCACCGGTACATGCGGCCGATGGTGGAGGCGGGCCGGGTGTTCGCCGCGGTGCCGCCGCTGCACCGGATCAAGCTGACCAAGCCGCGCAAGGGCCAGCAGCGCTACATCTACACCTACTCCGAGGCCGAGCTGCATCGCACCCTGCTGGAGCTGGAGCGCAGGGGGCAGCGCTGGGAGGAGCCCGCCCAGCGGTACAAGGGCCTGGGCGAGATGGACGCGGCGCAGCTGGCCGAGACCACGATGGACCCGCGATACCGCACGCTGCGCCGGATCAGGATCGAGGATGGCGGCGCCGCGGCCGCCATGTTCAACCTGCTGATGGGTAGCGAGGTGGCGCCGCGCCGGGAATTTATCGTCGGTGGCGCGGCCGAGCTCGACCCAGCCCGGATCGACGCCTAGCCCGGCCTGCGCGGCGCGGTCAGGACAGGGCCCGCCGGTACAGCCCGCTGATTCCGACCGTCGTCAGGACGGCGGTGAAGCCGGCCATCGCGGTCAGCGACGCCCACAGCGGCATGTGCGGGACGCCGGAGGTCAGGGCCGCACGGAGCGCTTCGTTCAGATAGACGAGCGGGTTGGCCAGGTCGGCGTACTTGAGCAACGGGACCCGCGAGAGGCTTTCCCACGGGTAGTAGACGGCGCCGAAGAAGGTAACGGGCAGGATCAGCGCGGTGGCGGCGAGCTGGATCCGGCCCGGGTCGATGAGAGTTCCCGCGGCCAGGCCGAAGGCCGCGGCGAGCAGCGCCACCAGCGGGCCGGCCAGCGCCAGCGCCGCCCAGTGGACGTCGAGGTGCACGGGATAGGCGGGGACGAGCGCGGCGATCGGGAAGACCATGAGCCCGGCCAGCGCGGCCTGCAGGGCGCCGATGAGAAGCTTGCCGAGGCCCAGGCCCCAGATCGGCAACGGGGCCAGCACCCGGTCCTCGATCTCCTTGGTGTAGCCGAACTCGACCGCGAAGTTGACCGTGACTCCCATGAAGCCCTGGGTGAAGGCGGACAGGCCGACCACGCCGGCCACCAGCATGGTGGAATAGACCGCCGCCCGGCTGGCACCGCCGATCGCGAAGCCGGCCCTGGGGAGCACGTAGGTGAAGACGAACACCAGCAGCAGCGGCTGGAACACGATGCCGATCAGCAGCGTAGGCCACTGCTTCGTCATGACCACCAGGTCGCGGCGGATCAGCCCGGCCCAGGCTCGCCCGGGCGTGGCGCGGGCCGCGCCGGGCAACTCGGTGATGCTGGCCGCGACAGGGGCCACCGTGGTCATGTCCGCAGGCTCCGTCCGGTGAGATTGAGGAAGACCCGCTCCAGGCTCGGCTGCTCGATGGCGAGATCGAGGATCTGGACGCCGGCCTCGTCGGTGACCCGCAGCACCTGGCGGATGATGTCGTCGGCCCGGTCCGCCACCAGCCGGACGGCGCGCGCACCCGGTTCGATCTGCGGGGCGCCGGCCAGGACGCCGGCCAGTCGCTCGCGAAGGCGCCCGGCCAGCGCCTCGACGTCGCCGGCCACGACCAGGCTGACCCTGGTGCCGCCGCCGTGCGCGGCCTTCAGGGCGCCGGGAGTGTCCAGGGCCAGGAGCCTGCCCTGGTCCAGGATGGCGATACGGTCGCAGAGCCGGTCCGCCTCGGCCATGAAGTGCGTGGTGAGCAGGATCGTCTGCCCGGCGCGATGGAGCTGCTCCAGCTGGTCCCAGGCGGCCAGGCGGCTTTGCGGGTCCAGTCCCGCGGTCGGCTCGTCCAGGAAGAGCACGGCGGGCCGGTGCATGACCGCGCGGGCCAGCATCAGCCGCTGGGCGGTGCCGCCGGAAAGCTCGCGCACCTTGCGATCGGCGAAATCGGTCAGCTGGAACACCTCAAGCAGCAGCTGCGCCGCGGCCCGCGCCTGGCCGCTGCGCATGCCGAAGTACCAGCCATGGGCCAGCAAGTTGCTCCGGACGCTGAGCGCGCGGTCGAGCGTGTTGGTCTGCGAGACCACGCCGATCGCGCGCTTGACCGCCACCGGGTCGCTGAGATCGGCCCCGCCCACCCGGGCCCGGCCGCCGGTCGGGCGGATCCTGGTGGTGAGCATGCCGATGATGGTCGTCTTGCCCGCCCCGTTGGGGCCGAGCAAGCCGAGGATCTCGCCCGGCCGCACCTGAAGATCCAGTCCCTTCACGGCGCGGGCACCCGACGGATAGGTCTTCGCCAGCCGCTCGGCCAGGACCGGCGCGCCGTCCGGCGGACCGTCGCACCGCCGCTCGCCGTGCGCCTGCGGGGCCCGCACGCCGCTCACCGCGCTGACCGCGGCCCGGGCTGCGTCCTGGCGTCCGCCAGGACTGCCTGCCGCAGCTCGCCCACCCAGGACAGCTCCAGCTCGTTCTGCTGGATGGTCTGGGCCAGAACGGTGACGGCCCAGGTCCCGGGGGCCTCGGCGGCGGCGAAGCCGCGCTGCCGGTCGAGCATGGTGCGCAGGGACGTCTGCCTGGCCCGCAGAATCGCCAGCCGGTCCGGCGGATCGATGAGGTGGAAGTGGGCCACCCTGGTCTTGAACTCCGCTTCGCTCGCCGCCTCGGCCGGCCCGAAATCGACCAGCAGGTCGTGCAGGACCTCGTGGCCCTGCCCGGTCAGCCGGTAGACATGGCGGGGCGGGCGGCCCTGCTGGGGTTCGACCGTCTTCTCCAGCGCTCCCATGGCCTCGAAGCGGTGCAGCGCTGGGTAGAGCACGTTCGGGTTGAGCGAGACGGCACCCGACAGGATCCGCTCGACCTTGCGCCTGATCTCGTAGCCGTGGGCCGGCTCCCCAGACAAGATCGCCAGCAGCAGGATGTCAAGGTAAGACACAAGAGTTAGATTAACCTAGGTACGACTAAGTCTCCAGAGCGAGCGCGGCGCGGGACGGGGCGCGGAGCCCGGGCTGGGTGATCTCCCGGCGGCTGGCCGTCGCGGCGGCCAGCGTGCGGACCGCGCCGCCGGGAGATCACGGTGTGGCGTTACATGTTCGGGCACTTGTGCGTCTTGGAGTGCGAAGGCGCACCCGAGTGGGACGGCGACGACGACGGTGTCGCAGACGGCGACGACGACGCGTGAGTCGAGGTCGTCGAGGTCGTCGACGTCGATGCCGTGCCGTGCGTGGCCGCATTGGCCACGCCCGCCACGCCTGCCCCCAGACCGCCGGCCAGCGCCGCGGTCAGGACCAGGCGCCGCAGCCGGGTGCCCGTGATGGATGCCATATAGTTCCTCCCTCCAGGCCTATCGGTGCGGGTCCGGTCTCCCGCGCTAGCGCCAGGATGGGCGCCGAACCCGGTGGGAAGCCGCAGCGTGACTCTCCGGATCCTCTGAACGTGGCTCAGCCCCGGGTGGTGCCGCCGAGCCCGGCCGGGTCCGCTGCGCGTGGCTCAGCCCCGGACAGCCCGGTTCCGGATGGTTCAGCTCCGGATGGTGCCGCCGAGCGCGCCGAGCGGGTGCCGGACCCGCACGCCCGAGCCGTCCCGGCGGCCGTCGGGCGGCGGCAGCGGCACCGGGGTGCCCGCGTCGGTAGCGGCGCGGGCTGGCCCGGGCCCGGCCCAGGCCAGCACCAGCACGTCCTCGCCCTTCAGGAACCGATGGCAGCGCACCCCGCCGGTGGCCCGGCCCTTGGCCGGGTACTCGGCATACGGCGTCACCTTCGCCGTCGCGGCGGATGCGCCGGGCAGCGCGCCCACGCTGCCCGCCACCGTGACCACCACCGGAGCGCCTGGGACCAGCCCCTCCGCTCCGGACGACAGGCCAGACTGGCCGGGCTGGCCGGGCTGGCCGGGCTGACCGGGCTGACCGGGCGAAGATGCAGCTGCCCCGGCCGGATCTACCGCGCCGAACCAGATCACCGACGCGCGCGGCGCCAGCCTGATCCCGGCCATCCCGGCCGCGGCCCGGCCCTGCGGCCGGACCGCCGCGGCGCCGAACCGCAGCAGCTGCGCATCGCTGGTGATGAACACCAGGTCCTGCGACTCATCGGCGAGCTGGACCGCGCCGACCACCCGGTCGCCGTCCTTGAGCGAGATGACCTCGAAGTCCGAAGCGTTCTGCGGGTAGTCCGGTGCCACCCGCTTGACCACGCCGGCCGCGGTGCCGAGCGCGAGGCCGGCCCCTCGGCATCGGCCGCCACGATCGCGATCACCGTCTCACCGCGCTCGGTACCGACGAACTCACCGACCGGCGCGCCGCCGGCCAGCGCGGGGGAGTGCGCACTGGGCGGCAGCGCCGGCAGCTCCAGCACGCCCAGCCGGACCAGCCGGCCCAGCGAAGTGAGCACGCCGATCGTGCCGCGCGCCGTGGACGGCACCGCCGAGATGATCACGTCATGCGCCGCGCGGCCGGACTCCCGGGGGGCCCCGCCGGGCGGGCCAGCGGCGCGGGCGGCCCTGGCCCCAGCGGCGGTAGCGGGCGCGGCGGTGGTGGCCGTGGCGGTGGTGGCCGTGGCGGCGTGGCCGTGGCGGTGGTGGCCGTGGCGGTGGTGGCCGTGGCGGCGCTGGCCTGGCCGGCGGGGCGGGCCCCCGACTCCCGTTCCGGATCGGTTTTCTGCTCGGACCAGGTGTCCGGCACGGCCGGCGGCGGTGCGGCAGTCCGCGCGAGCAGGCCTGCTGAGGACAGCAGCACCAGGCACGGCTCGTCGGCCACCTCCAGCGGCACCGCGGCGGTCCTGGCCGCACCGGAACCCTCGAGCAGCACGGTCCGCCGCGGCGTGCCGAACCGCTCGGCGACGCTGGCCAGCTCGGCCGAGACGACCTCGCGCAGCCGGGCCTCCGACTCCAGGATCGCGGTCAGCTCGGCGATCTCGCGCTGCAGGGTGTCGCGCTCCTTCTCCAGCTCCAGGCGGTCGTAGCGGGTCAGCCTGCGCAGCGGGGTATCGAGGATGTACTGGGCCTGGATCTGCGACAGGTCGAACACTGACATCAGCCGCTCTCGGGCTGCCGCGGCGTCGTCACTGGACCGGATGACCGCGATGACCTCGTCGATGTTGAGCAGAGCGATCATCAGGCCGTCGACCAGGTGCAGCCGCTCTTCGCGCTTGCGGCGGCGGAACTCGGTGCGGCGCCGCACCACCTCGATCCGGTGATCGACATAGATCTGCAGCAGCTCACGCAGGCCGAGCACCCGGGGCTGGCCGTCCACCAGCGCGACGTTGTTGATCCCGAACGTGTCTTCCATGGGGGTCAGCCGGTAGAGCTCGTCGAGCACCGCCTCGGCGTGGAAGCCGCTGCGGATCTCGATCACCAGGTGCAGCCCGCGGTGCCGGTCAGTGAGGTCCTTGAGGTCGGCGATGCCGGCCAGCTTCTTGGCCTGGACCAGGTCCTTGATCCGGGCGATGACCTTTTCCGGGCCGATCCCGTAGGGCAGCTCGGTGACCACGATGCCGGCGCGCCGCGGGGTGATCTGCTCGATCCGCGCCGTCGCCCGGGTCCGGAACACCCCCCGCCCGGTCTCGTACGCCTCCCTGATCCCGTCCAGGCCGACGATCTTGCCGCCGGTCGGCAGGTCCGGGCCGGGCACGAAGCGCATCAGCTCGTCCAGGCTGGCCTCCGGCTCGGCGATCAGGTGCCGGGCCGCGGCGACGACCTCGCCCAGGTTGTGCGGCGCCATGTTGGTCGCCATGCCGACTGCGATCCCCGCCGCGCCGTTCACCAGCAGGTTGGGCAGCGCGGACGGCAGCACCTGCGGCTCGGCGTCCTGGCCGTCGTAGTTGGGCTGGAAGTCCACGGTGTCCTCGTCGATCGAGGCCACCATCTCCATCGCCGCCTCGGCCAGCCGCGCCTCGGTGTACCGGTAGGCCGCCGCCGAGTCGTCACCGCCGAGGGAGCCGAAGTTGCCGTGCCCGTCGATCAGCGGCAGCCGCATCGCCCACGGCTGCGCCATCCGGACCAGGGTGTCGTAGATGGCGCTGTCGCCGTGCGGGTGCAGTCGCCCCATCACGTCGCCGACCACCCGGGCGCACTTGACGTGCGGGCGGTCCGGGCGCAGCCCCATCTCGTTCATCTGGAACAGGATCCGGCGCTGCACCGGCTTCAGCCCGTCCCGGGCATCGGGCAGGGCGCGCTGGTAGATGACCGAGTAGGCGTACTCGAGGAAGCTGCCCCGCATCTCCTCGGTGACGTCGATGTCGACGATGTTCTCTTCGAAGTCGTCCGGGGGCGGGGTTGTCGTGGTGCGTCTGGCCATGACCGCCATTGTGCCGTCCCGCGCCGGCCGCTGGGACCACCGCTGCGGCGTGGCGCCCGGCGATCCGGCCCGGCGCGGCGCCCGGAAGTGCTGATTGCGCCGGGCGCGCGACCGCCTTTACCATCAACGCGATGGCCGCCGGAATACAGGTTCTGGAGTGTGCCGGGCAACTGCCCGCGGCGCAATGGGACGCGCTCGTCGGCCCCGACGATGTCTTCCTGGCCTCGCGCTGGCTGCGGGTGGCGGAGGCGACAGCGGGCACCGCCATGAACTACCTGCTCAGTAGCGGTTCCGACGGCGGGCTATCCGGCGGGCTGTCCGACCTGCTGTCCGGCGGGCTGGTCACGGTGCTCGCGCAGCCGAGCTCGCCGTGGCTGCTCGGCCGTCCCGACACCCTGCTGGAGTACTGCGCGCGCGACCGGCTGCCGGGCGCGGCGGAGTGCCTGAGCGCGCTGCCCGGGGATTTGGCCGGCACGCTGCTGCCCAGCCTGGTGTGCGGCGGGCGGCACATCGGCCGGACGCGCACGCTGATCCGCGGCGCAGCCGGAGAAAAGAGGACGTAACGGAGATCGACGAGCTGGTCGCGGCGGCCGAGCGGCTGGCCCGCGAGCACGGGGCCCGCTCCACCGTGTTCCCGTACGTCGATGAGCGGGACACCGCGCTGCGCGAGGTGCTGGCCAGCCGCGGCTACGCCAGCTACGTCTCGGGCACTTACAGCTGGCTGCCCATCCCGGACGGCGGTTTTGCCGGTATCTGGCCAGCCTCTCGGGGCACCGCAGGCCCCGGGTCCGGACCGACCGGCGGCGGGTCGCCGAGGCGGGCATCGAGGTGCGCATGGAGCCGCTGACGCCGGAGCTGATCTGGCCGCTGGCCGAGCTCGAGACGTCGCTGCTGACCAAGTACGGGGGGCAATGGTCCCCGGAGCAGTCAGAATCGATCTTCAGCCGGATCCTGGCCGAGCTGGGTGCCGACGCGGTGGTCTCGACGGCGCGGGCCGACGGGCGGCTGTGCGGTTTCGCGCTGTTCCTGCGCCATGCCGACCGCTGGCACGGGCACCGGGGCGGGTTCGATTACGCCGCTCAGGGCAGCGTGCCGGTCTACTTCGAGGTGGCCTTCTATCACCCGGTCGAGCAGGCGGCCGAGGCAGGTGTCCGGGAGATTCACTACGGCACCGGCAGCACCCCGACGAAGCAATCCCGGGCTGCCGGTCGGTCAGCCAGTACGCCTTCCAGCTGATCGGCTGACCGCGCCACCCCTGCGCCGCACCCTGCGCCGCCGTGAAGCCTGCGGTCACACCAGCCTCGCCAGCCCCGCTCGCCACGCAAACCTCATCGTGGCCCGGCCGAGCTCGTCGCCTGGCCCCCGGCGGAGCGGAAAGTGTCCCTGAGCCGTGGCCAATTTAGCGGTGATGGGACATTGCTGTTGTTAGCCAATAGCGGTGATGTCCCATGGGTGTGGCTGTTTCAGCAGCAAAGGTCCATTGCCTCTATGGGGGCGGGGCGGCCGGCGGGCATCCGGGCCCGCCCTATGGGGGCGGGGCAGTCGGCGATCATGCGGGCCCGCTCTATCGGGACGGGCGGCCGGTCATCCAGGCCTGGTTACGGCGCGCCGTCCGGGGCGGCGGTCCAGTCCGGCGCCCGGCCGAGCAGGCCGAGCAACTGGTCGAAGGGCGGGGCGTCGGCCGGCACATCGACCCTGGGCCCGAACGGCGCCCCGGGCCCGCGCAGTTGCGGTACGTCCGGCCAGCGGGACGCGAACTTCAGCGCGGTGGCGGTCAGCTCGCTGCCGGGGCCCTCGGGCTCGCCGCCCGGGCCGCTGGTCAGGCCGATGGCCCTGGCCACGTCCCAGCCGTGGATCAGGTAGTCCACGAAGTGGAAGCCGATCGCGATCCGCAGACTGAAGGAGCCCAGGCCGGGCAGCTCGATCTGCCGGTCGAGCGCGCCGGGCGCCGCGAAGGCGTCGCTGGCCGCCTTCGCCGACTCTGCGTACGCGGGATATGGCTGGTCACCGACCGGAGTACCGTCCCAGACCGCGGCGGGCACGGCCTCGCTGCGGGCGGCTGCGGCGAACCCGTGGTTGTGCGCGACCATGTGGGTGAGCAGATCCCGCAGGGTCCAGTCCCTGCAGGGCGTCGGGCCGTCCAGCTGAGCCGCGGTGACCTCGGCGACCGCCTCGCCGGCCGCGGCGAGCGCGCGCCGGTCCAGGTCCAGGATGTCCATGGCGCTCCCTTCGCGGCAGGCGGCGCCCGGTACGTGGCCCCGGGCGGCTGCCGCAGCCGTCTATTTCATGACCGCCCGGACGGCGGCAGTCAACTGATCCTTGGCCGGCTGCACCGCGCGGTCCAGCTCCAGCGCGAACGGCAGCACCGCGCCGTCCGGCCTGGTCACCCGCTTAGGCGGCGCGATCAGCGGCATTTCTTCGGCCGCCGTGGCGAGCACCTCGGCGCCCAGGCCGCAGGACCGGTTGGAGTCGTCGATGACCACCAGGCGGCCGGTCCGGCCGACCGACTCAGCCAACGACGCCCAGTCGAACGGGTACACCGTACGCGGGTCGAAGACCTCGACCGATATCTCGCCGGCCAGCTCGGCGGCTACCTCCAGCGCCGGGTGGACCAGATGCCCGACCGCGACCACGGTGACGTCGGTGCCCGGCCGGTGCACCCGGGCCGAGCCGAGCGGTACCGGGATGAGCTCGGTGGTGACGTCCTCGCGGATCCCCATGGCCAGGGCGGGCGCGAACACCACGGTGGGATCGTCGTCCCGGATCGCCGAGACCAGCAGGCCGTAGGCATCCGACGGCATGGCCGGGACCACCGTCTTGATCCCGACGTGAGCGAACAGGCTGTACGGGTGATCCGAATGCTGGCCTGCCCAGCCCTCGCGGGAACCCGAGCTCGGCACCACGTACGTGACGGGCACGCTGACCTGCCCGCCGGTCATCAGCGAGAACTTATGCGCCTGGTTCGCGATCTGCTCGAAGACCAGGAACAGCAGCGACGGGATCTGGAACTCGATCACCGGCCGCAGGCCGCACAGCGCGGCGCCGGTCGCCATGCTGGTGAAGGCCTGCTCTGAGATGGGGGTATCGGTTACCCGGTCGGTGCCGAATCGCTTGGCCAGGCCCAGGGTCAGCTGTGCGATCCCGGCGCCGATGTCCTCGCCGAGCACGCAGACCGCGGGGTCGCGCTCCAGCTCGTCGGCGAGTGCCTTGTTGAGCGCCTTGGCGTAGGAGAGCTTCGGCATCAGACCGCTCCGCTCCGCCCGCGCAGCCCGCTGGCATACAGGTAGTCCAGCGCTCCGGCCGGGTCAGGATGCGGGCTGGACCGGGCGAACTGCGCGGCCTCGGTGAGGATCTCCGCCACCTCCGCGTCGAGCTTGTCGCGCTCCTGGCTGCTGAGCCTGGCGCCCTGGATGTCCAGCGGGTCGCGCTGGCGCCATCGGCCGATCTCCTCCTGGCTCCGGTAGCTGAGCCTGATCCGCAGCTCGATCGTGTGGTGCGGGCCGTACCGGTAGGTCAGGCACTCCAGGAAGGAGGGACCGCCGCCGGCGCGGGCGGCGGCGACCGCCCGGGCCGCCGCATCGTGGACCGTCTCCACGTCCATCCCGTCGACGGTCTCGGCGGGAATGCCGAAGGCCTGCGCCCGGCCGGCCGGAAGGCCAGCGGCCCCGGTGCTGATCGGCATGGTGGTCGCGTAGCCGTTGTTCTCGCAGACGAACAGGACCGGCAGCTGCCATAGTGCGGCCAGGTTCATCGCCTCGAGCAAGACGCCCTGGTTCAGCGCGCCATCACCGAAAAACGTGGCGATCACCTGGTCCCGCCCGGCTCGCCGGGCCGCCCAGGCGGCCCCGACGGCGATCGGGGCGGCGGCTCCCACGATCGCGTTGGCGCCGAGGATGCCCACGCTGACGTCGGCGGCGTGCATCGAGCCGCCGCGTCCGTGATTGAGGCCGGTCTGGCGGCCGAACAGCTCGGCCAGCATCCGGCGCGGGTCGGAGCCCTTGGCCAGGACATGGCCGTGCCCGCGGTGGGTGCTGGTGATGAGGTCGTCATCGCGCAGCGCGGCGCAGACCCCGACCGCGACTGCCTCCTCGCCGACGTAGGGGTGGATGCCGCCCACGATCTCGCCCGACTTCACCATGGCCAGCGCCTGCTCCTCGAAGCCGCGGATCAGCCGCATCCGCGCGTACCGGTCGGCCGGGCTGCTCAGCGCCATGGCCATCGCGCTCCCTCCGGCCGGGCCGCGGCTAGGACGCCCACAGCACCGGGCAGTAGTCGGGATCGCTGTAGTCGGGCGTCCCCGCGCTGGTCTTGCGGACGACCACGTCGTTGTTGTAGACGACCAGGTTGCCGTCCGGCCTGCGGAAATCCCGCCACTGGTTGGACCCGTCCTGCAGGTGGAACGAGATCGCCCGCCGCGGCCGGCCGCTGACGTTGTGACCGCTGCCGTGGTAGATGCGGCAGTGGTGGAAGCTCATGTGGCCCTTGGGGATCAGCATCGGAACCGGATTCGCCTCGGCGCCGTTGAACTCGGCAGTCTGGCGCAAGATGGCCTCGAGCTCGGCCCGGTCGCGCTGGGCGAAATGGCGCGTCGAGTCGTCGCCGTCGATCTCCTTCCACAGGTGACTGCCGTCGATCATGGTGATCGTGCCCATCTCGACGCCGCAATCATGGAACGGGATGAAGGCGGTGAGCATCCGTTCCGAAGTGCAGGTCTGCCAGTAGTGCCGGTCCATGTGCCAGGGCACCAGATTGGTGGCCTCGGTCTCGCTGGGCGGCTTATAGATCAGGGTGGACTGCCAGACCCTGATCTGATCGGCCTGCGCGAGCCGGGCGGCGACCGCCCCGATCAGCGGCTTGCCCAAGATCCTCCTGATCTCGTCGCTCTCGTAGTGCACATAGTCGTTGTGACGCTGGACCGGCCCGTGCGACGGCTCCCAGTAGGCCAGGTGCGGCGGCCGCACCGGCAGCGTGCGGTCGCGGTGCCCGGCGTAATAGCGCTCGCTGGCCGCGAGCAGCGCGTCCACCTCGTCCTCGGTGAACAGGGGCCCGGACAGGTACCAGCCGCGCTCCGCGTAGCCCACCACCTCGGCGTCGGTGGGCAGCAGGTCGCGTTCGGTGTCGGTCAGCCTGAACTGGCTGGTGTCCGTCATGGTCGTCCTCTCCGTCGCTCCGGCCGTCATGTCAGCTGGCTTTCCGCCGCGCGCTGTTCTTCCAGCGCCTCATAGAGCGCCTTGATGTTGCGGCTGCCGAAGGTGAGCGCCCCCCGTCGCTCGATCAGCTCGATGAAGAAGGTGCGCCGCTCATGGATGGACCGCGAGAAGATCTGGAACATCTGACCCCAGCGGTCCCGGTCGGCGAGGATGCTGAGTTCCTGCAGCTGCGCGACCGGGATGGCCAGCGAGCCGAGCCGGCGCGGCAGCGAGGCGAAGTAGTCCGGCGGCGCGGTCAGGAACTCCACCCCGCGGCCGGACAGCATCCGGACGGCGCCCGCGATGTCATTGGTCCGGAGCGCGAGATGCTGGACCCCGGCACCGCCGTGCGCCTGCAGGAACTCATCGATCTGGCCGGGATCCCGGCTGAGGTCGGGCTCGATCAGCGTGAACGTAATGGTCCCGGCCTGGTCCTGGACCACCTTGGAGAGCATGGCCTGGCCGCCGACCTCGATCCGCTCGTCATAGATCTGATCCAGCCCGAACACGCTGTGGTAGAAGGCGACCGTGGCGTTCAGGTGGCCGGCCGGCAGGCAGGCCGCCACGTGGTCGATCACCGTGAACAGGTCGTCATCCGGCGGGGCGGGGGTCATCTCGATGCGCCCGGGCGCGAACTCATCGGCCGGCCCGGAGCGCTCGACGAGCCGGTGCACGACATCGCCCAAGCCGGAGACAACCGCGGTGCCGACCCGGCTGCCGTCCGCGGTCGCGAACTCCGGTGCGGCGATCGCGGTCCCGCCCGCGGTGATGACCTCGCTGAACGCCGCCTGGACGTCATCGGTTGCGAACGCGACCACCGCGATCCCGTCGCCGTGCCGCCGGACGTACTCGGTGGCCGGGTGACCGGCGCTCAGGCCGGTGGTGAGCAGGATCTGGATCTGGCCCTGGCGCAGCAGCAGGGACCGCGCCCGGGCGGGAGTGCCAGCTGGCCCGCTGCGGATTCCATGAACCCGGAAACCGAACGCGTCACACAGGCGGGCGGCGGACTGTGCCAGGTCGCCGACGTAATACTCGACATGGTCAATTCCGTGGATCCTCATCGTGCTACCTCTCGATGGTGCGTGCGGGGGCCGCGGGGACCGCCGCGGCCCGCGGCGGCCCGGCCAGGTCAGTGCGGCCGCTTGGGGGAGTTAGCCGGGCCGAACACCAGGCTGACGTTGTGTCCGCCGAAGGCGAATGAGTTGGACAGCGCGGCGGTGACCGGGCCGGTCCGGGCAGGGCCGCGTACGTGATCGAGATCGCAGTCCGGATCTGGGTCGTCAAGATTGTGCGTGGGCGGCAGCTCGCCGCGGTGGACGGCCAGGGCACAAGCGGCCGCCTCGACCGCGCCGGACGCTCCGAGCATGTGCCCGGTCACCGACTTAATCGAGCTCACCGCCGGGCTAGCCGGGCCGAAGACCGCGCGGATGGCCCTGGTCTCGGCGACGTCCCCGAGTTTCGTGCTGGTGCCGTGGGCGTTGACGTAGGTCACGTCGGCGGGGGCCAGGCCGGACCTCCTCAGGGCCTGCCGCATGCAGTGGGCGGCACCGTCCCCGTCGGGCCTGGGCATCGTCGGGTGGTGCGCGTCCGTCGTCGCCCCCCAGCCGATGAGGCTGGCGTAACCGGCGGCGCCGCGGGCGCGGGCGTGGCCGGCCTGTTCCACCACCATGACGGCGGCGCCCTCGCCGAGCACGAAGCCGTTGCGGCGCCGGTCGAACGGCCGGCTGGCGGCGGCCGGGTCGTCCCAGCCCCTGGCCAGCGCCCGGGCGTTGCCGAAGGCGGCGGCGATGGTCGGGTGCAGCGGCGATTCGGTGCCGCCGCAGATGACCACGTCCGCGCTGCCGTCCTCGATGAGCCGGAACGCCTCGGCGATGGCCTGCGCCCCGGCCGCGCATGCGGTTACGATCGCCGAGCTGAATCCGCGGATCCCGTACTTGATCGCGATCCGCGCGGTGGCCATGTTGGAGAGCATGCCGGGCAGCAGGTAGGGACTGACCGCCGCCCGGCCCCGCTCGAGCCTGGCGTGCGAATACTGCTCAAAAGTCTCCAGTCCGCCGCCGCCGGTCGCGACCACGATCGCGACCCGCAACGGGTCGGCGTTGCCGCCCACCTCCAGCGCGGCGTCGGCCACCGCGCTGTCCGCCGCGGCCAGCGCGAGCAGGACGAACCTGTCGACGGCGCGGGTCTCGGTGGGGGGCAGGACGCTGATCGGGTCGATGTGCGGCGCGATGCCTGCCACGTCGAGATCGGCCCCGGCCGGATGATCTGGCGGTGGCCGGCGCAGCCCGGACGGCCCCTTGCAGAGCGCGCCGAAGAAGCCGTCGGCATCACAGCCGACCGGCGTGACGAGCCCGATGCCGGTGATAACGGCGCTGTTGTCGCCGGCTGCGCTCATCACTGCACACTCTCCAGATGTCGCTGGCGCAGCACGAATTTTCGCACCTTGCCGGTCGGGGTCAGCGGAATGTGGTCGTCGTCAACGGCGATCACGTGCCGCACGGTGGCGGCCACCGGGCTGTCCAGTGCCGCCCGCACCTCGGCGGTGCGGTCGGTGGCCGGGTCGGCGGCGGCGTCGAGCTGCAGCAGCACGTCGGTGACCACCCGGCCGTCCTCGGTGAGGGCGACGAGCGTGCAGTCCAGGACCTCAGGGCAGGCGGCCAGGATGCGCTCCTCGGACGCGGCCGTGAAGAGGTAGCTGCCGTCACCCAGGTCCACCGAGTCCACCTTGCGGTCCAGGTGGTAGTAGTAACCGTCCTCGTCGCGGTAGACGAGATCACCGGTCAGGAAATAGCCGCGGACCCGGGTCCGGTAGGTCCGCGCCGAGTCGTTCCAGTAGCCAAGTGAGTTGGTGGGCGACTTGGTGCCAAGCTCGCCGACCTCGCCGGGCGGCAGCTCCCGGCCATCGGGGCCCATCACCACGGTCTCGGCGAAGGAATGCGCGCGGCCGATGCACCGCCCGTAGTTGTCCGAGTCCCTGGTGCGGGCGATGAAGAAGTGGGAGTGGCCCATCTCGCTGGAGCCGAGGCCGTCCACGAAGACCGAGCCGGCCTCGCGCTGCCGGCCGGCCGAGGTCACGACGTCCCGGTGGCCGCAGGCCACCAGCCGCCGGATGTGCGCCTCGTGCGCGCAGTCGCCGGTGTTCCACCACAACGCGACCGAGCTGAGGTCATGCTGGTCAAGCCCGGCCTTCACCAGGTCCGGCCAGGTCGTCGAGAAGCCGACCACACTGCGCGGGCGCCACCGCTCGATCGCCTCCAGCACGACCGGCCCAGTCTGCCTGGACAGCATGAGCACCTCACCGCCCGAGCACAGGCCCAGGTTGGTCACGATGAGGCCGGCGGCGTGCGGGCAGGGCATCGCGGACAGCATCCGCTCCATGCCCTGCGGCCTGGGCAGGCCGAGCCGGTACCTGATCGCGGCGAACAGGCTGGCGTGGGAGTGCACGACCGCCTTGGGCAATCCGGTGGTCCCGGAGGAGTGCGTGATCGCGACCGGGTCGGTCGGGTAGTACCGGTAGGGCCCGGCGGCATCGGCCGGGTCTCCGTCGGCCAGGACATCGAAGTCGGCGAGCAGCGGGGAGCCGGTGTCGTGCCCGGCCAGCAGGCTGGCGTGCTTGGCGTCGGTGATCACGCCCACCGCGTCCAGCCGCCGGATGTACTCCGCCATCAGCTGCGTGGCCAGGAACGGGTTGATCAGCGCCGGGATCGCGCCGAGCCGGGTGGCGGCCAGGAACGTGAGCGCGGTGTCGGCCGCGGTCGGCGCGCAGATCGCGACCGGGTCGCGCATCCCGATGCCGAGCCCGGCCAGCGCCGCCGCGCGGGCTCTGGTCAGCTGGTCCAGCTGGCTGATGGTCAGCGGCTGCCAGGCGGGGAAGCCGCCGGTATCGGTGTCGAAGGTCAGGACCGGCTCATCGAGCCGGTCGCCGTTGTTGACCAAGGTGGTCAGGACATTGCCTGCGCCCAGGTCTTGGTCGGCGGCCAGCTTGGCCCGGATGCTTCTAGCGGGCATGTCAGATACCTCTTCCGTTGACCCGATCGGGCTGGCTGAGCGGCTGCGGCGGGGCGGTGCCCGGCGGCCAGGAACTCGGGCCCACCAGCTGGGCGAGACCGTGATCGCCGCCATCGGCGGCCGGGGCCTGCTCAGCCACGATCACCAGCACGGCGTCGGCGTCACCGTCGGCGAGCAGCAGCAGGGCACTTCGGTGCGCGTCGGCCAGGGTGTCGTCGGCCGGCATGGTGCACACCACCGGACCGGCCAGCCCCCAGCGCGCGGCGATATAGCCGACGACGGCGTTCGGATTGGACTGGAAGAACAGCAGTGGCGGCACCCGGCGGCCGGCCTCCACCGCGGCGGCCACCGCGGCCGCGGTGCCGACGTCGCCGCTGGTACTGGCCAGCAGCACGCCGGTCCGGCCGCCCAGCTCGGGGCGGGCCGGCCGGGCCCCGAAGTAGGACTGCAGGCACCGGTCGGCCAGCTCAGCCACCAGCGGGCTGAACGACGACGACACGAAGCCCGGGATGGCGCGGCAGCTGGTCAGCGGGGGTCAGCGGCCAGCTGGCCGAGGCGAGAACCACGGGACCGCCGTCGGCGCTGAGCCCGGGCCACGCCGGCGCGGCGGCGCTCGCCGCCAGCGGCGCTTGCCCGGCGCCGGCCGCCGAAGGTACCGTGACCGCCGGGCCAGTCATGCCGCACCGACCAGCAGCGCAGTGTTGGCGCCGCCGAAGGCGGCGTTCAGGCTCAGCGCGTACCGGAGCCCGGCCTCCCGCGCGATCCCCAGAACGAGGTCGAGATCGCAGTCCGGGTCCGGGCCGAGGAATCCGGCGTTGACCGGCAGCTGCTGCTCGCGCAGCGCCAGCACGGCCACGACCAGCTCGAGCAGCCCGGACGCCTCCAGGGCATGACCGTGCACGGATTTGGTCGAGCTCACCGGGATCCGGCCAGCGGCCGGCCCGAGCCCGCGGTGCAGCGCGGCTGCTTCCGCGGCATCGCTGTAGGAGGTGCCGGTGCCATTGGCATTCACGTAGCCGACATCGGCCGGGTCCACCCGGGCGCGGCGCAGCGCCGAGGTCAGGGCCCGGGCCAGGCCGCTGCCGTCCGGCCGGGGCTGGACGACATGGTAGGCGTCGCCGGCCCGGCCCCAGCCGGCTAGCACAGCCGCCGGCCGGGCGCCCCGGTCGCGCGCGGCCGCAGCCGACTCCAGCAGCACCGCCGCCACCCCGTCCCCGAGCAGCAGGCCCCGCCGCCCGGCGCTGAACGGCCGCACCTGGCCGTCGGCGGCCAGCGCGCGGCCGGCGTTGAAGAGGGCCAGGCTGTCGTGATCGACCAGGAAGCCGGCCGCCACTGCAACCCGGTCCGCCTGGCCGGACACGATCATCGCCGCTGCGTCGGCGACCGCCGTACTGGCCGCCACGCAGGCGGCGCTGTAGACCCGCGGCGCCGCGGGAAAGCCGCACCGCCCGGCCACCAGGTCGGCGGTGTCCCCGACGCTCCGGCCGGCCTCGGCGTCCCGGGCGGCGGCCGGGTCGGAGTGCAGCGCCAGCAACAGCGTGGTCCGGGCCCGCAACTCCGGCCCGGCCTCGGCTTCGGCGCAGGCCTCCGCCAGCACGGCCGCGATCTCGTCGGCCAGTAACGACGCCCCGGCCAGCTGCGCCGCCACCTTGACCCGGCACTGCCCGGCGCTGAACCGGGTCACCGGGATGAACGCCGGAGTGCCCGATAGCACCCCGTCCAGCAAGGCCGCCGTGCCGCGACCGAACGCCGAGGTCACGCCCATCCCGGTGACGACCACCTGATCGGGCTCAGCGGCGGCAGGCAGCAAGCTAGCCATGAACCGAGCCGGCCAGCACGTCATGCAGGACCGCGACCGCCCCGGACACCGTCGACATCTGGGCCAGCTTCTGGTCGCTCAGCTCCAAGGTCACTGCGTACCGCTCCTCGACCTGCGTGATCAGCCAGGTCAGCTCCAGCGAGCCGATCCGCTCGGCCACCGCGTCGGCCCCGCGGTCGCCGAACGATGCGAGCATGCCGATGACATCGGCCCGGTCCGGCGCCGCCTGCGGCTGGCTCACTCGGCCTTTCCTGCGGCCGGCACGGCGATCCGGCTGGCGACCTCCGCCGCGAATTCATCCAGGGTCATCAGGGCCAGCTGCTCGGTGTCCTCGTCGGTGAACTTCACCCCGAACTTGTCCTCCACCTGCACGGCAAGCTCGGCAACGGCCAGCGATTCCAGGTCCAGTCCCGCTGGCCCGAGGTCGGTGTCTCCGGTCACCTCGCTGACGTCGTAGTTCATCGCGGCGAGGGCCTCGACGACAAACTGGCGGACTTCATCGTCCATCTGATGGACTCCCATCTGTGCGATCTTCTGGGCGGTCGGGACAGCAAATACCGCGGCGGAGGGTGGATGTGTGGCTGCGCGAGGCGGGCCCGGACCCCCGGACCGCGGCCGTCCAGCTCGGCGAGCTGGCCGCGGCGGCGCTCGGCGGGCCGGACCACGGGCTTGAGGTGGTGCGTAACCCGGCTGGCCGGCCTGGCCTGGCTGGCTCGCCCGGCGGCTTGCAGCTGAGCTTGTCGCACAGCCGGGTGATGGCCGCGGCGGCCGTGACCGCGATCGGTCCGGTCGGCGTGGACCTCGAGCCGGTCCGGCCGGTCGACGCGCTGGCGCTGGCTCGCCGCTGGTTCCCGGCCCAGGAGGCGGGCTGGCTGGCCCGGCTGCCGTCCGGCCAGCGCGATGAAGCGTTTCTCGGGTTGTGGACCCAGAAGGAAGCGATCGCCAAGGCGCTCGGCACCGGCCTGCGCGGCGGGACCGGGCTGCGGCGGCCGGTCCCATTGAGCCCGCTGAGCCAGCTGAGCCTGGTCAGCCCGCAGCGGCCCGCCGGGTCCGCGCTCCGGCTGGCGGCGGTGGCGGGCGAGGCTGGCCTGGCGGTCGCGGCGGCCAGCCTTGCTCAGGGAACCGGGCCAGGGCGCGGGCTCGTTCTGGCCGTCGCTTGTCTCGGGGCCGGCGCCAACGGCGCTGTCGTGACGGTGCGGCTCGTCGCGCCGCAGCCGTCGGCCCGGTGAGCGCGGCCGGGGGGCCTGGGCGCCGCCGGGTCCGCCCCGGCCGCCGGCCGCGCTCAACCCAGTCACATCGGCTCCGCGGGACCCGCGTGCGCCGCAGCGCGCAGTGCGGCGCGATCGCGCACCGCCTTGCCGGTAGCCGTGCGGGGCAGCTCGGTTAGCAGGTGCAGGCGCCGCGGGCGCTTGTAGGGCGCGAGCTGGTCCGCCATGGCCGCCTCGACGTCCGCCACCGTGCCGCCCTCGTGCAGGACCAGGTACGCCTCGATGGCGTCGTCGTAGCTCACCACGGCCGCGGCGACCACGGGCATCGCGGCCAGGGTCTGTTCCACCTCGGTGAGGTCCACCTTCAGGCCGCCGATGGAGACCTGTGAGTCGAGCCGCCCCAGGATGGTCACCAGCCCGGTCTGCGGGTCCATGGCGGCCGCGTCCCTGGTATGCAGCCAGCCATCGGCCCAGCGCGTCGGGTCGGCCAGCCCCACGTACGGCGAGGCGGCCATCTTCACCAGCAGCTCGCCGTCGGCCACCCGCAGCACCATGCCCGGCGCCGCCGCCACCGCCGGAGCGGTCCGGCCGGACAGGTCGGTGGCGATCACGCCCAGTTCGGTCATGCCGTACATGGTGCCGAGCGGAACCTGGTAGCCCGCCGTGAACGAGGCGGAGACCTGCGGCCTGAGCAGCTCACCGGCCACCACCATCCGGGCCAGCTGCGGCACCGGCTTGGGCGCGGCGGCCAGCAGCTCGGCATGGAAAGGGACGCCCAGCACCATGGCCGGGCCGGGCCCGCCCGCGACCGCGGCCCTGATGCCATCCGCGGTAAGCCGGTCCGGGTAGACCAGCTGGACACCCGCGTGCAGGCTGTACAGCAGGCCGCCGACCAGGCCGAGCACGTGGACGATCGAGGCGAGCAGGACGATGCGCTCACCCGGCTTCGGGTACTCCGCGAGCTGGTCGTAACGGTCCAGCTCGCCGATCAGGTCGGCCGCGGTCCGCGCGATGACCTTCGAGGGTCCCGTCGACCCCGAGCTGAGCTGGATCAGCGAGTGGGCGGTCACGGCGCGCCGCCCGGCGGCTCGAGGCTGCGCGCTGGCGACCGCATCGGCGTAACCGCTCATCGGCGAACTGGTGACCTCAGTAGGCTCGACCAGCACCTGCGGCGCCAGCCGGTCGAGGGCGCGCTCGACTTCGCGTCGCGCCAGCCGGTGATCGAGCAGGCTCACCTGCGCCCCGAGCTGCCAGGCGGCCAGCAGGGTCGCGACATAGGTCAGCGAGGGCGGCAGGTGCAGAGTAACGGTGCCTCCGGCGCCGAGCCCCGCCGCTTCGAGTTGCTGCCGGTGCTGCCCGACCAGACCGCGAAGCCCGGCCCGGCTGACCGGCTTGCCGATCCAGAGGCAGACCTGCTCCGGATCCCCGGCGAGGAGGGTAGCCGCCACCCAGTCTCCCGCCGCCGGGAGGGCCATTTCCGCAGGTGAGTAGGAGGAAAGGCGGTCGGTCATGAACGGTCCCTTGGCCAGAGCCATTGTCGCGGAGGTAGGAGCGTTTGACGTGGAGCCTCAAGGGGGGGCGTAGGTCGGATGGTCGTAGGGGGGCGTTGAGGTGAGACTCGCACAATGGTTACTACCAGGTCAAGCCGTCGCTAAACCTCCCATCGCGACGTTGATACGGTCGCTCTTCGCCGCCGTTCTGCTGCTGGCCAGCGGCCATTTTACCGGCCCATTACCCAGCGAGGCTCCGTGCGCCCCCCGGCCGGTCAGCCATTGGCTGGTTGAATCGGGCCTGCGTCGGCCGTAGTGTGCCAGAGTGGCAAATCTGGGCCCATATCCTGCGGAGGCGGGCGATCCGTTCTGCCTGCGCGACGGGGAGGCCAGCCGGCTGCTGACCGGGCACCCGTGGCGGCGTTTCGCCGTGCTCGGCGACAGCATCGCGCAGGGCCTCGGCGATCCGGTCGACGGCTACCCCGATCAGCCGTGGTGTGACCGGATCGCGGCCGAGCTGACCGCGGTACGGCCCGGCCTGGCCTACCTCAACCTGGGCGCGAGCAACAGCACGGCGGCCCGGGTCCGGGCCCGGCAGCTCCCGGCGGCGCTGACCTTCGCACCGGACCTGGCCCTGGTGGCCTGCGGCGGATATGACGTCCTGCGGTTCTCCTACGATCTGGCCGGGACCGAGGCGGAGCTGCGGGCGATCATCAGCGCCCTGGCCGGTGCCGGTTGCGACGTGATGACCGTCGGCCTGTTCGACGGATCGTATGCGCCCGCGCTGGCGGAGCAGTTGCGCGACCCGCTGCGGGAGCGCCTGCATGAGCTGTCCCGGCGGATGCAGGCGGTCTCCACCGACCTCGCCACCTTGCACGTGGAGCTGACCTGGCATCCGGCCTCCCGGGATCCCAGCCTGTACAGCAAGGACCCCCGGCATGGCACCATGCGCGGGCACGCGATAGCCGCCGCGGAATCGATCCGCTGCCTCGGTGCGTTCCTGGGCACCGGCCCGGCGCCGCTCGCCCCGGACGGCGCGAGCCTGTGATGGCGACCGGCGCGGATCCGGGGGAATCCCCGGGTCAGGCGGCTGCGCCGGGGCCAGCTGACCGGGCGCGGCTGTTCAGCATCCTGTCCAGCCCGTGGATCGCGCAGTCCTGCTATGCGCTGGCGAAATTCGGCATCCCCGACCTGCTGGCCGGCGGCCCCCGGACCGTCGCCGAGCTGGCCGCGGCATCGGGCACCGACCAGCGCGCGCTGCACCGGATGCTCCGCGCGCTAGCCTCGGCTGGGCTGGTCCGCCAGACCGAGCCAGGCAGCTTCGAGCTCACCCCGCTGGCCCAGCCACTGCGGTCCGGGGTGGCCAGGTCGAGCCGGGATGCCGCGATCATGTTCGGTGAGGAGGTGTTCCGTTCGCTGGCGGACATCACCTACACGCTGCGCACCGGGCGGCCGGCCTTCGACAAGGTCTACGGCCAGCCGTTCTACGACTACCTTTCCGACCACCCGGAAGCCGCGCAGACCTTTTCTACCGCGATGGGCGCGGCGCCGGTGCCGGCCGCGCTGGCGGCCTGCGACCTGTCCGGCGTGCGGACGGTCGTGGACGTGGGCGGCGGCAACGGCGGACTGCTCAGCTGGGTGCTGCGGGCGCAGCCGCAGGCTCGCGGAATCCTGTTCGACCTGCCGGCCGCGGTGCGGCAGGCCAGGAGCCGGCTCGCCGCGGCGGATGTCGCGGATCGCGTCGAGTTCGTCGAGGGGAGCTTCTTTGACGCCGTGCCGGCCGGCGCCGACCTCTACGTGCTGTCCAGGGTCCTGCACAACTGGCCCGACGACCAGGCCGGTACCGTGCTACGCCGGATCCGGCAGATGATCGCTCGCGATGGACGGCTCATCGTCCTCGAGGAGCTGATCGAATCCGGCGGGCCGGTTCGCCGGCCCGGCCGGCCCAGGCTGCCCGGCGGGACGGCCGGGGGAGCGGCCGAGCCACACTCGGCGGCCAGGGCGGCCGGTGGCAGCGTCATGGATCTGCTTATCCTGGTCATGCTGTCGGGCTGGGACCGTAGCGAAGCCGAGTACCGGGACCTGCTGGGCCGGGCCGGTTTCACGGTCACCGCCGTTCGCCCAAGTCCGCTGCGGTCCAGGCAGGCGGAGAGCGCGATCGAGGCGACACCCGGGTGAGCTGAGTCCAGGCCGGGCCCGCCGCGCGAGGCCGGGCCGAGAGCGAGCCCGAGGAGGCGCAGGATGCCGTACGACCCGCAGGTCCAGGCCATCTGGACCCAGGTGGAACGAGATCAGGTGCCCAGCCTGTACACGCTGTCGCTGGCGCAGGCGCGGGCCGCGGACGTGGCCGCCGTGACCGCGGGCGCCGGGCGGGGTGAGCCGGTGGCCGAGGTGACCGACCTGACTATCCCCGGGCCGGGCGGCGACCTTCCGGTCCGCATCTACCGGCCGGACGGCGAGGCGCCGTGGCCCGCGCTGGCTTACTTCTTCGGCGGTGGCTGGACGCTGGGTACCTTGGATACCGGCGACGGCGTCTGCCGCCGGCTGACCAACGCCGTGGGCTGCCTAACGGCGGCGGTCGGGTACCGGCTTGCGCCCGAGCATAAGTTTCCTGCGGCGGTCCACGACTGTCACGCGGGCACGGCCTGGCTGGCGGATAACGCCAGGGACCTCGGCGTGGATCTCGGCCGGCTGGCCGTCGGCGGGGACAGCGCGGGCGGCAACCTGGCCGCTGCGGTCGCCCTGCTAGCCCGCGACCAGGGCGGCCCGGCGCTCGCCCACCAGCTGCTGGTCTACCCGAACACCGATTACCAGGCCGATACCCAGTCCATGCGCGAGATCACCGACGAGCATTTCTTCAACCCGAAGTCAGTCCGCTGGTACTGGGGCCACTATCTGGCCTCGCCCGAGGATGGCGCGAACCCGCTCGCATCACCGCTGCGCGCGGCCGACCTGAGCGGGCTGCCCGCGGCCACCGTGATCACCGCCGAATACGACCCGCTACGGGACGAGGGCGAGCTGTACGCCGAGCGGCTTCGGCAGGCCGGGGTGCCCGTGGACCTCACCAGGTACCCCGGCATGATGCACGGGTTCTTCACGATGTCAGCGGTCCTGGACGGGGCCAGGGTGGCCATGGAACATGCGGCGGAGCGCCTCCACGAGGCGTTCGGGACCAGCTAGGACGGCAGCCATCAGCACCGGCCGGGCAGGCCCGGAAGGTCATGCAGCCCCACCTAAGCTGGTATGACCGGCCGCAGGATTCACCGGGCCGGTCAGGCCACTGGACCGGCCGGGCTTGCGCACCGGCCGCGGCGCACTAGCGGCTATGTGGCGCCCTGCCACGGGAAGGAATGGCAGCAGATGGAAGCGGGGCGGCCGGTCAGCATGGCGGCGGACTTGGATATGGCGGGCCTGCATGCGTCGCTGGAAGACCCGGCGCTGGAGTCCATGAATTTTCTCAACGAGGTCGCGAGCCGGTATCCGGAGGCGGTGTCGTTCGCCTCCGGCCGCCCCTATGAACAGTTCTTCGATGTCGCGCTCATCCACCAGTACATCGACTCCTTCTGCGATTACCTCCGAAAGGAGCTTGGCTATAACGAGCCGCGGCTGAGCCAGGCGCTTTTCCAGTACGGGCGGACCAAGGGCATCGTGCATGAGCTGGTGGCCAGGCACCTGGCCGCTGATGAGGGAATCCGGGTGGACCCCGAGGCCGTGGTGGTCACGGTGGGCTGCCAGGAGGCGATGTTCATCGTCTTGCGCGCGCTGCGCCGCGACGAGCGAGACGTGCTGCTCGCGATCTCGCCGACCTACGTCGGGCTGATCGGCGCCGCACGCCTGGTCGACATGCAGGTCTGGCCGGTCCGGAGCGGACCTTCCGGGGTGGACCTGGACGATCTGGCCGGCCAGGCGGCGCGGGCGCGAGCCCGCGGGCTGCGCCCCCGGGCCTGCTACGTGATGCCGGATTTCGCGAACCCGTCCGGGGTGAGCCTTCGCACCGAAGTCAGGCACCAGTTACTTGAAGTTGCCGCGCAGCAGGATCTGCTGCTCCTGGAGGACAATCCGTACGGCACGTTCGGCGCTGGCGCGCGGCTGCCTACGCTGAAGGCACTCGACACCAGCAGCCGGGTTATCTATCTCGGCTCGTTTGCCAAGACCGGCTTTCCCGGCGCGCGCGTCGGCTACGCCGTCGCTGACCAGCGGGTCAGGGCGGCCGACGGCGGCGTTTTTCTGCTGGCCGACGAGCTGTCCAAGATAAAGAGCATGGTCAGCGTGAACACCTCGCCGGTCGCGCAGGCGGTGGTGGGCGGCAAACTGCTGGAGAACGGCTGCAGCGTGATCAAGGCCAACACCAGGGAAACGGCCGTCTACGTGAGCAACCTGCGTCAGGTGCTCGACGGCCTGGCCCGCCGCTTCCCGCAGGCCGGCGGCATCAGCTGGAATGCGCCGGGCGGCGGGTTCTTCGTGGTCGTGACGCTGCCGTTCGCAGCCGGTGACCGCCTGCTTGAGTACTCCGCTCGACGGCATGGCGTGCTGTGGACGCCGATGAGCCATTTCTACGGCGACGGCGGCGGGACGCATCAGGTCCGCCTGGCCTGCAGCCAGCTCACGCCGGACCGGATCAACGCCGGCCTGGACAGGTTCGCCGCGCTGGTCGCCGACGTTCCTAACGCCGGCCCCGGCGGCCCGGCGCGGGTGGCCAGCGGCACCTGAACCAGCGGTCAGCCGCGCCGCGTCAGCTGGCGCAGAATCCGCCGCGCGACGTCAGCTGGCGGAGAATCCGCCGCGCGACGTCAGCTGGCGGAGAATCCGCCGTCGACGCAGATGACCTGGCCGGTCACGTAGTCGCTGGCCTGGCTGGCCAGGAATACCGCGATCCCCTCGAAGTCGGCGGCCTGGCCGTTGCGCCCGATCATCGTGCGCGCCGCCAGGGCCGCCGCGGCGGCCGGATCACGCACGGTGTGCCTGGTCAGCGGGGTAGCCACGAACCCGGGCGAGACCGCATTGCTGCGCACCCCATGCGGCGCCCAGGCTTCGGACTGGGACCGGGTGAGCGCGGCGAGGCCGCCCTTCGAGGCACCGTACGCGCCGCTGTTGCCGAAGGCCCGGGCCGCCTGCTGGGATACGACGTTGATGATCCGGCCCCAGCCGCGCGCCGCCATCGGCGGCCCGAAAAGCTGGCCGAGCAGGAACGGTGCGGTCAGGTTGACGGCCATCGTCTGGTCCCAGTCGGCCACCGTCAGGTCGTTCATCGGCGGGCGTAGGTTGAGTCCGGCCGAGTTGACCAGGATGTCGGGCTCACCGAACCTTCCCGCCACCGCCGCGGCCCCGCGCTCCAGCCCGGAGCGGTCGCCGAGATCGGCGCTGACCCAGGCCGCCTGGCCGCCGGCCGCCCGCAGGCGGCGCACCGTATCAGCCAGCGCTGCCTCCCGTCGGGCGAGCACCACGACGTTCGCCCCGGCCCGGGCCAGGGCTCCGGCTATCGCGCGCCCGATGCCGGAGCTGCCGCCGGTAACCAGCGCGGTGCGCCCGGCTAGTGAGAACAGATCGCGCAGGTAGTCGGTCATGACCGCCTATCGGGGCGGGAAGCTAGAGCGCGGGCCGGGCTCCGACCAGGCTGAGCGCACGGGCCGCCAGCCTACAGCCGCTGACCAGCGCCTCGCCGGGCGGCTTCTTATCCAGCCAGGGCGGCAGGAAGCCCGCGCAGAACGCGTCGCCGGCTCCGGTGCCGTCCACGATCTTCTCGACCGGCGGGCCGGGAACCCGGACCGGGTCGGGGCGCCCGTTGGCGTAGAAGAGCGCGCCGTCCGCACCGAGCTTCATGACAACCTGCGGGTACCAGGCATTCAGGACCCGGGCGGCCTGCTCGGGCTCTTCCCGGCCGGTGATGACCCGGGCCTGGTCGGAGTTGACGAACAGCAGCGTCGCCCCGTTGGTGAGCTGCAAGAACGGCTCGGCACCGACTCGCTCAAGCGGCGCGGCGGAGGCACCATCAACTGACACGGTCATCCCGGCCCGCTGCGCGTGGCTAAAGGCGGCCAGCGTGGCCTCCCTGGAGCCCTCGTTCAGCAGGGTGTACCCGGAGATGTGCAGATGGCTGCCCGGCGTGAACAGGTCCTTCGGGAGGTCGTCGGGGGACAGCGCTGAGTTGGCGCCCGGGTCGGAGAGCATCGTGTGATCGCCCTTGTGCGTGACGAGCACCACGCAGGTGCCGGTCGGGCGCTCCGGGTCCATGACGAGCCGGGCGTCAACGCCGTAACCCATCAGTTCCATATCCCGGTTCCGGCCTGCGATGTCGGCGCCGCGCCGTCCCACGAAGGCCACCTCGGCGCCGTCCACGGCCAGCCAGGCGGCGATATTCGCACCTGAACCGCCGCCGTGCATGGTCACCGTGGCTGGCGTGTCGCTGCCCCTGGCCAGTGGCAGCGCAGCGTGGGCGACGGTGTCCGTCATAAGATCACCAACGACGACAACGCGCGTCAATGTCGTCACCACCTCGATCACGGGGCCGAGCCGGCGGCGCAGTCGGCAGCGCTCCCAGCTCAGGGCTAGCCCATAGAACTTAACAGTTTCAGCGGCCCGTCTCGTGCCGTTCGCTCGCTGAATCCGCGATTAGTGGCTATTCCGGTCAGGTTGACGTGGTCGGCAGACTATCGGCGACTATCGCCGCCCTGGTCACTGCGCCGCTGCCGGGCCGGTGCCGCTGGACCTGAAGCCCGCCGCAGCCGGCGGATCAGGCTACGCCTGAGCGCAGACCGGGGCGGTCGCCCCAGCGCTGCCCAAGCCGGCCATCTGATGACAAGATAGCGCTGAGAACTTGTCAGCTGGCGCACGCAAGGGATCAACTGGAGAGCCTGATGACGTCGATCGTGCTCCCGAGCATCCAGGACGCCCGGCATTACGGTTACGACGAGCTGCCCGATCCGGATGACCTGTACCACTCCCCGCAGTGGCTGACGATGGACGAGTCCATCGGGATCGCGGCGCCGTTCAGCGTGGTATCGGTGCCCGATGGCAGTCCGCCGCACGCCCGCGCGGCGACCTGGGGCCTGCTGGTCGAGGACACCGCTTTCTGGCCGTTCATGCGTATCGACCATGTGCTGGGCACACTGCTGGACGAGCGCCAGATCGCCCGGACCGCGGCGACCGAGCAGATGCTCGCTGCCCTGATGCCGAACGCCTACCTGGGCGCGCTGCGCGGCGGTACCACCCGGCTGCCCGTCCGGGCTGACCTGGCCGGCCCGCGGGCGCTCGAAGCCGTCGGGGAGGTCCTCGACGGGGCGGAGGAGATGGCCCGCACCGCGGGTGTCCGCAGCGTCGCATTCTTCTATGTCCCGCCCGAGGAGCTGGTCCTGCGCCGCGCATTAGTTCAGCGCGGGTATACCGAGTTCGGGCCCAACCACAACGTCGCGGTGCTGGGAATCCGCGGCCAGAGCTTCGATGACTACCTCAGCGGCTTTGGCAAGCGCCGCAGGGACAGCATCAAGTGGGAGCGGCGGAAGATCGCGGCCGCCGGTGTGCAGATCGGCTGCGAGGAGCTGACCAGCGACCTCAGCCGGCAGATGCTGCCGCTTGAAGCTCAGCTCTATGCAAAATACGGACACCACGTCTATCCCGAGGAAATGGCCCGGATACTACATGAGGCAGTAATTAAAGAATACGGTTACTCCGCTCCCGTGATCACCGCCAGGGCCGACGGGGCGCTGCGCGGATACGCGGCATTCATACAGCTCAACAACGCCCTTTATTCCCGGGACACCGGCTATGACTATACCTGGCCAGTGCGGCTCCCGCTGTATTTCGAAGTGCTATTCTACAGTGCTATGGAGCTGGCCATGAAATCCGGGGTAAGGGAAATCCACTACTCGTACGGTTCAGAGGAGACAAAGGTGTCGCGAGGATGCGACCTGCGGCCGCGCCTGGGCTATCTCAAGGCCCTTGACCCCGAAGCGGCGGCCGAACTGGGCAGGCTCAGCCCCGGCCTGGCCCCGCCCGATGCGGCCGTGGCCAGCGGGCTTCCCGCTGGCCACGCGGGGCGATAGCAGCAACGACGCCGGCCAATCTGCGAGGCTTGCGGGGCAATCCGCTATCTGGGCGGGGTCCAGCCCGGGTTGATCGCATATGTTCCTCGCAGGCACATTTGTCGCGGGAGGACTCTTGATGTGGGAAAAGATTGATCACCCGGGTCCAGAACGGGCGGCCGAGTATCACCGCACGGGCTGGTGGCGTGCGGAGACGTTCCTTGACGACCTGGCGTGCTGGGCCCGCGAGCGCCCGGATCACCCGGCCATCATCAGCTACGAGGGCGGCAAGCTGGCCAGGACCGTCAGCTACGGCGATCTCGCCTGGCTGGTAGCCCGGTTCGCGGGGGCCCTGGCCGAACTGGGCGTGGGGCCGGGCGATGTCGTCGTGCCCTACCTTCCGAATGGCTGGGCCCTGGCTCCGCTGTACCTGGCCTGCGCGCGGGTCGGAGCCGTCGCCGCCCCGGCCCAGCCCGCGCTCGCGGGCCGGGAGATCGGCCACATTCTGAGCGTCACTCAGGCCAAGGCCTGCGTGACGGTGGACACCTTCGACGGCGTCGACTATGACCAGATTCTGGCCAGCGTCGCCCCGGGCACGCTGGAGCACCGGATCGTGCTAGGCGACGCGGCCCGGACCGGCGCGATTGATTTTACGGAATTCTTTGCCGAGACCGGCTGGGAGCAGCGCCATCGGGATCCTGGGACGCCGTCCGGGCCTGATGATCCGGCCCTGCTGGTCTTCACCTCCGGCACGACCGGCCAGCCGAAGGGCGTCGTGCACAGCCAGAACACCCTCTACGCGTCCGGGCAGTCGCTATCGGTGCCGTACCGGCTGACCGCCGCTGACGTGATATCGATCCCGCAATTCCTCACCCACGTCGCGGCGGGGGTGCACGCCGTGTTCGCGCCCATCTTCCTGGGCGCCACCTGCGTGACGCATGACACGAACGACGACATGGAGCTGATGCTCGATCTGGTCAGCACCCACCAGGTCAGCCACCTGCACGCGGCTCCCTGGTACATGGCCAGGCTGCTCGCGGCGCAGCGCAAGCAGCCCAGGGAGCTGTCCAGCCTGCGGGTGCTCAGCTCCAGCTCCGCGCCAATCTCGCCGCAGATGGTCGACGAGGCGCGCGAGGTCCTCGGGCTACCGCTGTTCGCGGTGTGGGGCATGACCGAGACCGGCGGCTGTACCACGACCCGGCCGGAGGATCCGCCCGACTGGGCGGCGCACAGTGACGGCCGCCCGATGCCCTGGATGCAGGTACGGGTGGACGCCGAGGCCGGGCAGGACATCGGGCGGCTGCTGGTGCGCGGGGCCTCCCTCTGCCTAGGCTACCTGGGGCAACCGGAGGCCTTCGCCAGCAGCCTGGACGCGGATGGCTGGTTCGACACCGGGGACATGGCCAGGGACGACGGCCGCGGCGGCATCCGCATTTCCGGGCGCCGCGCGGATCTGATCACCCGGGCGACCGGCAACAAGGTACCGGTCTCGGAGATCGAGGCGGTCCTGCTGCGGCACCCCGCGGTCCAGGAAGTGGTGCTCATCGGCTACCCGGATCCCAGCATTCCCGGCTCTGACGAGGTGTGCGCGGTCGTCGTCCCCGCGGGTGAGCCGCCCGCCCTGGAGGAGCTGCGCAGCCACCTGGAAGCCGAGCAGGTCACGTTTGAGAACTGGCCAGACCGGATCGAGCTCGTCGCGGCGCTGCCGAAGAACTCACTGGGCAAGGTCCTGCGCTCGCAGCTGCGGCGGGACATCGAAGGCGTGTCAGACTAGCGGCCAAAGCTCATTCCTCGGCCGCTGCGGTGCTGGCCGCCGCCTGGTCAGGCGACGCGGCCCCCCGGCCGACCCGCAGCACCGAGGCGACCACGGTGACCAGCACCCCGCCGGCGCCCAGGACCAGCCAGTAGTTCGATCCGGCGCCATGGCCCGCCAGTGACAGGAACAGCGCGCCACCGCACAGCGCGCCAACCGACTCCCCGATCGTGATGAAAATGAACCTGAGGTTGAACGCCTCGAGCTGCGAGGCGGCCGGCATGCTGGCGAAGGCCGTGTCCCTGACCGGGGTGTAGATGGTCTCGGCCACCGAGAAGATGATGATCATCAGGCTGAACGTGGCGAACAGGACCAGGCTGGTTCGTAGCAGCAGGCCAAGCAGCAGCATCGCCATAGAGAACATCACCAGGCCGAGCCGCATGGCCGAGAACGGCGCCATCCCGCGGTCCAGGCGCCGCCCGATCGCTCTGGTCATGGGTATCTGGACCACGATGACGGTAATCGCGTTGATCGCGAAAAGCACGCCCTGCTCGGGTCCGCGCGCCACGGATGAGGTAATGACGAGCGCGATCGAGGAGAAGAACTGTGAGTAGAGGAAGCCAACGGCGACCGAAACGGTGATCAGGCGGACGGACATGGTGTCCCGGAAGACCATCCGGAAGGTGGCCCGGCTCACCGGCCACCGGCCCGACGCCGCCAGCGGGGTCAGATCGGCGGGTATCAGGATCAGCAGCAGCAGCGTGGCGCACAGGTAGCAACCGGCCACGACGAAGAGAACGGGGCTCGGGCCAGCGACCGCATAGATGGTGGTCGCGGCCACCGGGGCACACGCGCCCGCCAGGTTGGCCGCCAGCGCGATCAGCGAGTACGCGTTGTTCAGCCCCGAATTGCTGCGGATCATCTCGGCGAGCAGGGTCCGGGCGAGCAGGAAGTGCACGCTCAGGCCGCTGCCGGCCACGACAAGTACGCAGATGATGCCGGCCAGCGAATCCACGTAAACCAGCGCCACCATGCTCGCGGTGGTGCACGACAGGCCGATAACCATGCCCAGCCTGGGTCGCACCCGGGAGATCCAGGGCGTCAGGAACAGGCAGCTATAGCCGATCGCCGAGTTGTAGGCGAACAGCACGGCCCCCACCTCGGCGGCTCCGCCCGCGAGCCTGGTCTTGACCAGAATGGGCAGGATCGGGGCCAGGCAGTAGAAACCGAGGTGAAGCACTAGGTAATTGGCCGGCACGGTCCAGTGCAGCCTGCCGCGCCGAGCGTCATCGCTGGTCGTGCGCTTCGGGTCAGCGAGCGTGGTCATCGATCGATCTCCTTGGCCCCCCTCTGGGTCAGTTGGGCGTTCGGCACTAAGCGCACAACTTGGTGCTTACAGGAGCCAGGCAATGTGCGTCAAGGAAGCGTCAGGGAAAGCCGGCGGCCATTCATCGTCAGGCCGGCCGGTCCTTCTTCGGGAGCTTGCTGACCACGGCGTCATAGGAGGCGTCGATAGCCTCCCGCAGCTCGTCACCTCCAATCGCGCCGAGCAAGCGCAGGCTGTTCCAGCCGGACCGGCCGATGTAGGCCATCACGGAGGCATCGGCGGGGTAGCGCGCCAGCCACTCGTCGGCCACCTCCCTGGTCGGGCCGCACTTGAGGCCGACGGCCCCGGCCTGATCCGAGCCCAGGAATGCGAAGATCTTGGTGCCGACCTTCACCACGACATCGCCGTCCCATGGCTCGTCCTGCCACGCGCCCGGCTTAGCCAGGCAATATGCCAGCAGCTCATCCCAACTCACGGTGCCTCCTCGATGGCCAGGGGCCAGGCTCAGGGTGCCCGGCCGCCAGGCACGGGGTACCCGGCGGCCGGGCTCAGGGTGCCCGGCCGCCGTGCACCCGGCAACCGGGCCGCAGCGCCCCGAACCGGGCGGCATACGGTGGTCGGACGGGCCGCCCGCGTACCCAGTTCCCCGCGCCCCACGTGGCCGGCAGTCCGTGGCTGGCCGGCCCGGGTTCCCGTTCGGCAAAATCCTGTCAGAGCAGCCCGGGCCCGGCCAGCAGCCGGGGCGCGGGCACGCCCGGCCGGGCCTGCCGGATCAGCTGACCCGGTGCCTGCGACCGGGAGTACAGGAGTGCAGTCATGACGCAACTGGCGCGCGATCAGCTGGGCAGCTTCGGGATCTGGCGGAGCGGGAGCCAGGTGAGGCCCGCGGACGCGGCCGGCCTCGAGAAGCTCGGGTTCGGGGCCCTGTGGCTGGGCGGCTCACCTAGCGGGGACCTGGTTCAGGTCGAGCAGCTGCTCGATGCCACCACCGTGCTCACCCTGGCCACCGGCGTCGTGAACATCTGGCAAGACGAGGCCATCAAGGTCGCCGCGTCGTTCGCGCGAGTGGCGGGCCGGCAGCCGGGCCGGTTCCTGCTCGGCGTGGGCGCGGGGCATCGCGAGGCCACCCAGCGCTATATGCGGCCGTTCGAAGCGATCACCAGATACATCGACGTGCTGCTCGACGCGGGCGTTCCGGCTACCAGCCTGGTGCTCGCCGCGCTCGGCCCGAGGATGCTGCGGCAGGCGGCGGATCGTACCGCCGGTGCCCATCCCTACCTGGTCACTCCCGGGTACACGCGGCAGGCCCGGAGGATTCTTGGTGCCGGGCCACTGCTCGCCCCCGAGCAGAAGGCCGTGCTGGAGACCAACCCGGAGCGGGCACGCGCCCTCGGCCGGGAGCGGGTGCGCACGCCCTACCTCGGGCTGATCAATTACACCAGCAACCTGCGCCGGCTGGGCTGGAGCGACGACGATCTGAGCAACGGCGGCAGCGACGCCCTGATCGACGCGCTCGTCGCGCACGGCAGCGCCGCCCAGGTGGCGGCCCGGCTCACCGAGCACCTCGAGGCCGGGGCCGACCATGTGTGCGTTCAGCTGCTCACCCCGCCAGGCGCCGACGCGCTGGATGGTTACCGGCAGCTGGCCCGGGCCCTGGCCCTCTGACGGCCGGCGCCCTCAGCGGCCGCGTTCTGCCTCGAAATCGACCACCAGCCGCCGGGGGGCTTTGCGGCGCCACGATTCCTCGATGAGCTCCTGGAGCTCCCCGGCGGGACTGGCGGCCAGCTGAACGCGTAGTCCACGCAGTCGCTGGCCCCACCGCAGCGGCGCGAAGGCTGCCGGGTTCTGTGCCACCGCGGCGCTAACCTCCGGTTCGTCCACGAACACATGCAGGTGCTGGCCGTCGGGCGGCACAGTCGCGAAGATCTTGCCCCGCACCCGGAACGATGACATGTCGAAGTGCGGCTCCTCGGTGACCTCAGGCAGCGCCAGCGCGAATCGCCTGGCCGTCTCGAGATCACTCATCGGGCCAGGCTAACCGGCCCGGGCCAGGCTGACCTGCTTGGGCCAGACCAACCGGCGGTTGCGGACCGCGTCCGGTGGGCCGGGCTGGGTCTGATCCGGCGGTTGAGTTCCGCCTGAAAGCTTGCCGGGCCGCCGAGCCGGGCAGTGGCTGGATGCCCGCGCAGTCCTCCGCCCAGCGCACGGCTATCCTCCCTAAAGCGCACCGCACAGGTGCGCAGCCATGAAGGAGGCGCGAGCGGATGGCCTGGAGCTGGCAGCTCGAGAAGCAGGACGGGACGGTCGTCACATCGCGGAGCCTGCCCAAGGAGACGTTCGGCAGCCAGGGAGACGCGGAGAACTGGCTGGGCGAGAACTGGCGCAGCCTGCTGGACGGTGGCGTCGACCAGGTCACGCTGCTGGAGGAAGGCCGGAGCGAGTATGGCCCGATGAGCCTGCACCCGGCCGAGGAGTAACGGCCGCCTCGCTGGGAGCAGCCTGTCGGCCGGGTCACGGAGGTCAGGGTGGCTGCGGGGCAGGGGCGGTGCGGTCAGGGGCGGTGCGGGTCAGGGGCGGTGCGGCGGGCTCGCGGTCAGCGCCGGGTCAGTCTGGATCACCGGGCCGAGAATCTCGTCTATCTGGCGCATGACCTGCTGATCCAGCCGGACGCCCGAAGCCTTGGCATTTTCCCGCACCTGGTCGGGACGGGACGCCCCGATGATCGCGGCCGAGACATTCGGGTTCTGCAGCGTCCAGGCCACAGCCAGCTGGGCCTGGCTCAGGCCCGCATCCGCGGCCAGCGGCGCTAGTTGCTGAACCCGGCCGAGGATGTCATCGGTCAGGTAGTTCTGGATGAATCCTGATCCGGTCGGGTCCGTCGCACGCGAGCCGGCCGGGGGAGCGCCACCCGGCTGGTACTTACCGGTCAGGGCGCCCTGGGCGATCGGGGACCAGACGATCTGGCCGATGCCTTCCTTCTCGCACAGCGGAATGACCTCGGTCTCGATGACCCGCCAGATCATGTTGTACTGCGGCTGGCTGGAGACGATCCGGTCCAGGCCGAGATCCGCGGCGATCCGGAGCGCGGCCGCGATCTGCTCGGCCCGCCACTCAGAGACACCCAGGTACAGCACCTTGCCCTGACGGACCAGGTCGTCGAAGGCCCGCATGGTCTCCTCGAGCGGCGTCTCGTAGTCGTAACGGTGCGCTTGATAGAGATCCAGGTAATCGGTCCGCAGCCGCCGCAACGAGGCGTGCACCGACTCCATGATGTGCTTGCGGGACAGGCCGCGGTCGTTCACTCCTGGGCCGGTCGGCCAGTAGATCTTGGTGAAGATCTCGATGGATTCGCGGCGTACGCCGTGCAGCGCCTTGCCGAGCACTTCTTCAGCCCTGGTTCCCGCGTAGACGTCCGCGGTGTCGAAGGTCGTGATCCCCTCGTCGAGCGATGCGCCGACGCAGGCTATCGCGGCCTCCTCCTCAACCTGAGATCCGTGCGTGAGCCAGTTGCCGTACGCAATCTCGCTTACCTTCAGCCCGCTGCGGCCGAGATGACGATGTTCCATGTCCCCGACCCTATTGCGCCGCGCAGGACGGGCATCCGCCGGGGAACTGCCGGGTGAGGAGAGGTGATGAGCCATCGCCGCGGTTTCGCCAACGACGGCAATGTGCCGCCGCTGTTGCTGATTTCCCCGGTATGTGCCATCGCCGCGGTTCGGGGCCGACGCTGGCGGCCTGCGCGGCAGTTCGGGCCCGCGTCCTGGTGGCTGGCGTCCGCGTCCCGGCGCCCGGGTCCTGATGGCTGGCGTCCGCGTCCTGGTGGCCGGCGCCGGGTCCTGGCCCCGATCCTGTACCAGGGGGCGCAGGCGTCTGTCTGGTCATATAAAGCACAGCGCTGCCGGGCGGGACGGGGGTGACCGCCGAGTGGACTCAGGGTTCGGTCAGGTTATTCAGAGTCGATTCCCGAATCCACTCGGCCAGGGCCGCTATGGCTGGCCAGGGGCGCCACGGCTGGCCAGGGCCGCTGCGGCTGGCCAGAGCCGCCACGGTCGCCGCGGTCGGCCGCGGTCGGCCGCAGTGGCGGCTGCGAGTGGGCTTGGCCTGTGCTCAGAAGCTGTCGCCCGGCTTGACCCGGGGCGCGGGCATCCGCAGCTTCCTGATCTGGGTGCAGCGAACAGCCGCATAAAAGCGGATACCGCGGGTGCTCTCGCCCGGGAACCGCTGCTGGGCGAGCTTGCTGATCTGTCGTCCGACCAGCAGGCCTTCGCTCACCATCAGCACAATGATGACAAGCACCGCGTAATCGGCGATCAACCGGAGCTTCGGGATAAACAGCAAGATCACCAGGGCGCCGACGGCGTACATGTAGTACTCGCTGAGCCGGCGGCGTGAGTCCACGTAGTCACGCGCCAGGGCCCGGACCGGGCCCTGATCCTTGCGCGACAGCGCCCAGTCCTCGCCCCGCTTGGCGGCCGCGAACTTGCGGCCCCGGGCCGCCCGCTCGCGCTCGCGGGATTGCTGGACGGCGGCCTTGCGGTCGGTGGGCGCGCTGAAGGGCTGCCTGCGGCGGCGCTCAGCCTCGCTACGCTTGGGTGTCGGTCTGCCCTTGCTGGCGGTCTGGCCGGCCCGGCCAGCATCGGGCGCGTCGGTGCTGGCCGGATCAGCACTGGCGGCGGGCGCCTGGTCCTGATCAAGGACATCGGGCGCCGTGGTGGAGCGTCGTCGGAACACCTGCACAGCTTACCGGGATGAAGCCCCCAGAACGCCAGGCCAACGGGCGGCGCGGGGCAACCTGGCGGCCGGGCGGGCCCAGGCGGCTGGGCCGGGCTGTGGGGACACGCCTGCGGGGGCCCGGTTGCGCTGGCCGGGCTGCGGGGCCGGGCCGTGGTGGCGGGCCTTATGGATGACGGGTGTTGCGCCCCGTCGTAGGGTGGAAACGAGCATCTGCTGGCAACCTCCGTTGCCCTTTGCAGCAAGCGAGTTTCCGCGGCGCCGCCGCGCAATGCGGTAGCGGTGTACAGGATGAGGGGATGGTCGCGCCTATGAGCGTGATGAAGCGGGTCACACTGATCTTCCGGTCCAAGGCGAACAAGGCCCTGGACAGGATGGAAGATCCTCGGGAGACCCTGGATTACTCCTACCAGACGCAGCTTGAATTGCTGCAGAAGGTCCGCCGCGGGGTGGCCGACGTGGCGACATCGCGCAAGCGCGTGGAGCTGCAGATCAACCAGCTTCAACAGTCGTCGAACAAGCTCGACAAGCAGGCGCGCGAGGCGCTCGCGGCCGGGCGCGAGGACCTGGCCCGGGAGGCGCTACAGCGCAAGTCCGGCGTGCAGAGCCAGCTCAGCGACCTGAACACCCAGTACACCTCGCTACAGGGCGAAGAAGAGAAGCTGACGGCGGCCTCCCAGCGGCTGCAGGTCAAGGTGGACGCCTTCCGCACCAAGAAGGAGACCATCAAGGCCACCTACACCGCGGCCGAGGCGCAGACCAGGATCAACGAGGCATTCACCGGCATCTCCGAGGAGATGGGCGATGTCGGCATGGCGATCCAGCGGGCCGAGGACAAGACCGAGCAGATGAAGGCCAGGGCCGGCGCGATCGACGAGCTGATGGCCTCGGGGGCCCTCGACGACGTGGTCAGCGGGCCGCGCGACGACATTCAGGCCGAGCTGGACCGGATGGGCGCGGGCCAGGATGTCGACGCCGAGCTGGCGAGGATGAAAACCGAGCTGGCCCAGGGCGGCGCGCCCCGGCAGATCGAGCCGGGGGCCGCAGCGGCCCAGCCCGCGGTGGCGGAGCCCCTGGCCGAGCCGGTGGCCGGAAGCCAGTCGGCAGGCGCTGCTCAGTCGGCCGATCAGCCGCCGGCGGGTGACGGGCAATGATTGTCCGGATCCTCGGCGAGGGTCAGCTGCGGGTCGACGACACCGCCGTGGGCGAGCTGAACGAGCTCGACGCCCAGGTGGAGGCGGCCGTCGACGTCGGTGATGACGCTGCCTTCGCGGCGGCGCTCAGTGCACTGCTGTCGCGGGTCCGCGCTCTGGGGACCCCGCTGGAAGCGGACGCGCTGCAGCCCTCCGAGCTGATCCTCCCGCAAGAGGACGCGACCATGGACGACGTTCGCAGGCTGCTCGCCGACGACGGGCTCATCCCCGGCTGAGCAGGCCGGGAACGATCACGGGCTCCGGCCCGTTGCATGAGTTGGCCGATCCGCGGGGACCGGCCGCGCACGCGCGTCCGTTACTGGCCAGAACAGCTCCGGCGCTGCGGTGTAATGGAGTAAGACGGCCGCAGCAGCGGCCGGAACTGAACGGAGGCGTCGCCGATGGCGCGGACGCGCTATGCGACCGACAGGGGGCTGGTCGCGCGGATGGGCGCGACCATGTTCATGCTCGGACTGGTTTTCACGGCTTTCATCGCCGCCCTGATCTTCCTGCTGGCCAAGTACAGCTCGATTTCTAGTGGCGGCATCATCTTCATCGCGGTGCTGTTCGGTGTGGCGCTGACGTTCGGGTCCTACTTCTGGTCCGACAAGATCGCGCTGTCCGCCTCGGGTGCCCGCCTGGTCGGCCCCGGCGACGGACCGGACGCGGCCCGCCTGCATGCGATCGTGGACCGGATCTGCGCGCTGGCCGACATGCCCAAGCCGCGGGTGGCGATCGCCCCGACCGAACTGCCGAACGCGTTCGCCACCGGGCGCAGCAGCAAGGTGGCAGTGATCTGCGCCACCCAGGGCATCCTGAAGAAGCTGGACAACGAGGAACTCGAGGGCGTGCTCGCGCACGAGATGTCGCACGTCGCGCACAAGGACGTCGCGGTGATGACCATCGCGTCGTTCATCGGCATCATCGCGGCGCTGCTGGTCAGGTTCGCCTTCTACTCCGAGCTGTTCGGCGGCGGCGGCCGGGGCCGCAGTAACAACAACAACAACCAGAGCGCGTTCCCGATCGTGCTGGCCATCCTGGCGGTCAGCGTGGTGGTCTACGCGATCAGCTTCCTGCTGATCAGGATGCTGTCGCGGTACCGCGAGCTGTCCGCCGACCGGTCCGGCGCGCTGCTGACCGGCAACCCGTCCGCGCTGGCCAGCGCGCTGCAGAAGGTCACCGGCCAGATCGCGATGATCCCGACCAGGGACCTGCGCGCCGCGGAGACGCTGAACGCCTTCTACTTCGCGCCGGCGCTGTCGGCCCGCCGCGGGGAGTTCAGCCTGTCCGGGCTGTTCTCCACCCACCCGAGCCTGGAGCGGCGGCTGCGTGAGCTGGACAAGGTGGCCAAGCAGCTGGGCAGGTAACGGCCCGCCCGACGGACCAGGTCACCCGACGCCCGGGAGGTAGCAGGTGGGATTCCTTGACACGCTGCTCGGCAGGACCAAGCCGGCGGCGCCCAAGCTCGACAACCTCTTCGCGCTGCCCTCGGCCGCTATCACGCTGCAGGCCGCCATGAACATGCGCCCGACCGGGACCGGCTCGGTGTGCTTCCGGGCGGCCGAGGGCCGGGCGTTCAGCGAGGTCGAGTCCGACGTCCGCGAGCTGCTGAGCATGGGCGGCAGCAAGACGCAGATCGAGGTCACCACCGACTCCTACGGGTTCACCTGGCTGGTCTGCCGTCACCCGGCCGACGACATCGAGGGCCTGGTCACCGACCTGCACGCGGTGAACTCCTCGCTGGAGCAGAACGGCTTCGGTCCGATGCTGCTGTGCACCATCCTGGCCTTCACCGACGACCAGGGCCACCGCCTGGGGCTGGTCTACCTGTACAAGCGCGGCGCCTTCTACCCGTTCGCGCCGCTGACCGGCGAGCGCCGGGACAACACGCAGGAGATGCAGGTCCGCGGCGCGCTGGCCGACGACCTCAAGATCGAGCCTGATCTCAGCCGCTGGTTCCCCGTCTGGGGCGCGCCAGGGCTGTGACGCCGGGAGCCTGCCCGGCCGGGGCCGGCTACCGGGACAGGTGCTGCTGGAATGACGGCCCAGGGCATATCGTTGAGTGTGGACAGACGAGGTCGCGCCGGACGGGGGCGGCCGCAGCCGGACGCAGGAGCTAACGCACATGACAGTTCAGGGCGAAACGACCACGCAGGGCATCAACCTCACCGACGCCGCAGCGGCCAAGGTGAGCGGCCTGCTGGCCCAGGAGGGCCGCGATGACCTGCGGCTGCGCATCGCCGTCCAGCCCGGTGGCTGCTCTGGCCTGCGCTACCAGCTTTACTTCGACGAGCGCCAGATCGACGGCGACGTGGTCAGCGAGTTCGGTGCCGTCCAGGTGGTCACCGACAAGATGAGCGCCCCTTACCTGGGCGGCGCGACGATCGACTTCGTTGACACCATCGAGAAGCAGGGCTTCACCATCGACAACCCCAACGCGACCGGCTCCTGCGCCTGCGGCGACTCCTTCCACTGATGAGCCGGGGCCCCGGCGGGCCGGGGCTCCGCTGCGGTCGGCCAGCCCGGCGGGCCCGCCCGTCCAGCCCGCCAGGGCCGGCTGACTGAGCACGCGGGAACCTTCGGGCGGGGTAGCCTGACTCAGCCCGCTCCAGGTGCCTCACAGAAAGACCCGCCGTGCGCATTGCCGTGACCGGCTCGATCGCCACCGACCACCTGATGACCTTCCCAGGCCGGTTCGTCGACCAGCTGATGCCAGACAAGCTTGACAAGATCGCACTGTCCTTCCTGGTGGACACGCTCAAGATCAGGCGCGGCGGGGTGGGGGCGAACATCGCCTTCGGGATCGGCTGCCTCGGGCACCGGCCGCTGCTCATCGGCACCGCCGGAGCCGACTTCGCTGAGTACCGGCACTGGCTCGAGGAGCATGGCGTCGACACTGGCGGGGTGCGAGAGTCGCAGCTCCATCACACGGCCAGGTTCGTCGGCACCACCGATGCCGATATGAACCAGATCGCCTCGTTTTATCCGGGGGCGATGAGCGAGGACCGGGACATCGAGCTCAGCGCGGTGGTGGGCGGGCCGGCCGGGGCCGACCTGGTGCTGATCGGCGCCAGCGACCCGGAGGCGATGCTCAGCTTCACGGCGCAGTGCCGCAAGCACGACATCCCGTTCGCCTCGGACACCTCATGGCAGCTGGCCCGGATGGACGGCGCTCAGGTCCGCGAGCTCGTCGACGGCGCCGCCTACCTGTTCTCCAACGATTACGAAGCGACCCTGATCGAGCACAAGACCGGCTGGTCGGCCTGCGAGGTCCTGTCCAGGGTCGGTGTCCGGGTGACGACGCTCGGCGCGGATGGCGTCCGGGTCGAGCGCGCGGGCGGGCCTGACTTCCTGGTGCAGCCGGTGAGATCGGTGCAGCCCAAGGAGCCGACTGGCGCCGGAGATGCGTTCCGGTCAGGTTTTCTCTCGGCCGTCGCCTGGGGGCTCAGCCTGGAGCGCGCCGCCCAGCTCGGCAACCTCATCGCCGTGCATGCGCTGGAGACCGTCGGCACGCAGGAGTACGAGCTGAAGCCGGGCCCGCTGGCCGAGCGATTCGCCGCCGTCTACGGGGACCGGGCGGCGCAGGATCTCGCCGACCACTACTGCTGACCCGCTGCCGCGACCAACCAGGCTTCGTAACGATGACCGCCCGCTGAGCACGCGAAGCGGCGGGACGATCCGGCGCAGGCGCGATCCTCGCGCAACCTGGCCGCCGGCCATATCCGGGCAACTGGCCGGCAATTGGGCTGGTGGCCCGGAATACTGACCTTTAAGGCGCTGATGCGGCTCGCTGCGCCGACGAGCGACCACCCCGGGGAATGGTTCAGTTGAACATCGCCGATGAGCAGGACGCCAGCTTCGGAACCATAGTGCAGCAGCACCGGGCGGCCGTGGGCTTAACCCAGGAAGAACTCGCGGAGCTGGCCGGGCTGAGTGTGCGGGCCCTGCGCGACATGGAGCGGGGCCATACCCAGCGGCCGTATCGCCAGTCGGTGCTGCGGGGCGGACGCCCTCACCCTGGCCGGCCCGGCTCGGGCCCAGCTGCTGCGCGCGGACCGGGCCACCCGGACCGGGCCCGGATCCGCTCCCGCAGGTCCCGGGGCGGGCGGCCTGGCCAGCGGATCTGATCCGGATCCGGGCGGCCGCCCGTGGTCGCTGGGGCCGATGCAGCTCCCCGCGCGGTCCCCGCACTTCGCTGGCTGCTGCGCGAGCTGACCGGCGCGCACCTGATCGAAGAGCGGGCCCCGGGCCGGTACGCGTTCCACGACCTGATGCGGATGTACGCGGCGGAGCAGGCCGTGGCGGTGGATGGCGCGGCGCGCTGCCGGGCCGCGACCGAGCGAGTCATCGATCACTACCTGCACACCGCGCATGCTGCGGCCTTGCTGCTGTACCCGCCGCGCGAATTGATCACGCTGGCGCCGCGCCGGCCCGGGGTGCGGCCCGAGGGCCTGGCTGACCACGCGGCCGCGCTGGCCTGGTTCACCGCCGAGCACGAGACGTTTGCTGTCCGCGTGCGCGCAGGCGGTCCGTGACGAACTGGGCCGGCGCTGGCAGTTGCCCTGGGCCATGATGCATTTCCTGGACGCGCTGGGACGCTGGGATGAGCTGGCCGCCATCGAGCGCGCCGCCGTGGCCGCCGCTGAGCGGCTCGCTGACCAGAACGGGCTGGCCCACGCCCACTGCGACCTGGGCCGTGCCTGCGTCCGGATGGCGCGCCTGGAGGAGGCGGAGGAGCATCTGCGGACCGCCCTCACCCTGCGCGAGCGATTCGGCGACGTTAGTGCCCAGGCCAGGATCAGGCTGGACCTGGCTCAGGTCGCGCACGCGCAGCGCCGGTTCCGCGACGCGCTCGTCGAATCCGAGCAGGCGCTGGACCTGTACCAGGCGGCCGGCTCGCTGGCCGGCCAGGCCCGCGCCCTGAACAATATCGGCTGGTATCACTCCGGGCTGGCGGATCATCAGCGGGCCCTCGACTGCTGCGGCCGCGCGCTGGCTATCAACACCGAACTCTGGCGGTCATGGACGTCCTCAACCGGCCTGAGGCGGCGCAGATCAGGGACGGGCTGACCAGCCTGCGCCAGGCCGCGACCGGCGCGGCAGCCGCCGGTTAGCGTCACCGAGCCCGGACGATCCGGGCGCGGGGCTGGCCGCCGGCAGCGGGTAACGTGGCGGCCATGGCCGTCGCGCTCGCCGCCGGATACCACGGGCCACCGGAGCTGACGCCGCTGCGGGCGCTCACCGAGTGGACGCTCGATCCGTGGGCGCTGGCGTTCGTGCTGCTCCTCGGCGGGCTCTACCTGGCCGGAGTCCGGCGGGTCCGCCGGACGTCCGGCCCCGGGTCCTGGCCCGCGGCCGGGCGCGTGGTCGCGTTCTGCGGGCTCGGGCTTGGCTTCGCCGCGGCGGCCACCATGTCGTTCGTGGGTGTCTACCAGCCGGTGCTGTTCGCTGTCCGGTCGGCGCAGACCATCCTGGTGCTGCTGGTCGTGCCGCTGTTCCTGGCCCTGGGACGGCCGCTCACGCTGGCCATCGCGACGCTGCCCGGGCTCGGGCCGCGCCTGCGGGCCGTCATCCGCAGCCGGGCGGCGGTGGCGCTGACCTTCCCCGCGGTCAGCACCCTGGTCCTGATCGTGGTCCCGTTCGTGCTCTACTTCTCGCCCTGGTACGCGGCGGGTTTCGGCAGCACGCCGGTCCGGGAGCTGACCTACCTGGCCCTGCTGGTACCCGGGTTCGTTTTCTTCTGGACGCTGCTGCGGATGGACCCGGTGCCCAAGGCCTACCCGTACCTGGTCGCGCTGTGGATCACCGGGGCCGAGGTCGTCGGCGATGCGATCCTCGGGCTCGCGGTGATCGCGGACCAGAACCTGATCGCCGGGGCCTACTATCACGCGCTGGCCCGGCCCTGGGGGCCGAGCCTGGCCAGCGATCAGGTGATCGGCGGCGGCGTGCTCTGGGTGCTCGGCGACCTGGTAGGCCTGCCGTTCCTGGCCGCTCAGCTGATCCAGATGATCCGCGAGGACGAGGCGGAGGCGGCGGTCATTGACGCGGAACTCGACGCCAGGGACGCCGCGCGCGTCAGGGCGGCCGGCCAGGCCGGGGGAGCGGTGCCGGCCGGGGAGCGGCGCCGGGGAGCGGTGCCGGCCGGGGGAGCGGTGCCGGCCGGGGGAGCGGTGCCGGCCGGGGGAGCGGCTGGTCCGGGCAGCGCGGTCAGTCCCGCCGCCGACCGGCCCTGGTGGGAGTCCGATCCGAGGTTCGCCAACCGCTTCCAGCCAGTGGACGACAGCGGCGAGTAGATCACGGCGGCAGCGAGCGGTCAGCGACGCCGGGCGAGCCGTTAGTAGCAGCGCCTGACCAGGAATTCCCATCCGTTCGGCAGCTCAGCGAAGCCCACGAACTCGTGTGACTTGATCATGCACCAGGCGGGCACGTCGGTCTTAGCGGCGGGGTCGTCGGCCAGCACGGCGACCAGCTGGCCCACGGCCACCTCCCTGATCCGCTCGGCCAGCATGATGATCGGGATGGGGCATTTCCGGCCCAGCGCGTCGATCGTCAGTACAGGCGCGGGCAGATCGGCCGGGGGGAGCGGGGGCGTCACGCGGATACGATACCCCTGCGTTGCCGTGGGTAAGCACTTGACCGTTCCGGAGTAACCGGGCCCGCTGCCCGCCGGGGTCCGGCGGCCCGATCGGCGGTTCCGCGGTTCTGCACCGGGGGTCCCCCCAGGCGCGCCAAGCTGGCGCGGTACTGTTTTCCACGACAGGCTGTAGGACGAGCAGAGACCGGCCAGTGGAGCCGGGAGTAATCCGCTGGGAAGGCAATCGGTGAGCCCACTCCGCAGTGCCCCACGCCAAGGGGACGCCGACAGTCCGGGCGGCGCAGCCGGCCGGGTCAGCCCGCGGCAGCCGGCGACGGCGCCGCACCCGCCTCCGGCGCGCTCGCGACGGCGCCTGGCCCCGCTCGCAGTCATGCTCGGCCTGGTCCTGGTGGCCACGACCGGCTGCAAGTCCAACGCCTTCACCCGGATGGGCATGCCCAAGCCGGTCACCGAGCAGGGCAAGGTGACGCTGACCCTCTGGCAGGGCTCCTGGATCGCGGCCTGGGCCGTCGGGATCGTGGTCTGGGGCCTGATCATCTGGGCGGTCATCTTCTACCGCAAGCGCTCGGACCGGGTGCCCTACCAGGTCAGGTATAACCTGCCGATCGAGCTCCTGTACACGGTCGTCCCGTTCATCATGGTCGGGGTGCTCTTCTTCTTCACGGCCAGGGATGAGAACTTCATCACCAAGACCTCAGCCCATCCCGATCTCATCGTGAACGTGACCGGCTACCAGTGGACCTGGAAGTTCGACTATCCCCAGTACGCGGTGCCGGCTTCGGAGTGGGGCGACGTCACCGAGGTCGGCCCGATGTGGACACCCGGGCAGGGCACCTCGAACCTGCCGCTGCTGGAGATCCCGGTGGGCGAGACAGTCCGGTTCAACCTGGTCTCCACCGATGTCATCCACTCGTTCTGGGTCGCCCCCTTCGACTTCAAGCGTGACGTCATACCTGGTCATCCGAATCACTTTGAGGTGACGCCGACCAGCACCGGAACCTGGGTCGGCCGCTGCAGCGAGCTCTGCGGGGTCTTCCACAGCCGGATGCTGTTCAACATAAAGATCGTGACGCAGGCGCAGTTCCGCCAGTGGATCGCGGCGCAGCAGTCGCAGCAGAACGCATCTGGGGGTACTCAGTGACCACCATCGACCGGCCGGCGGCCAGCCCGCCACGATCGCCGCGCCGCGCAGTTACCGCAAGGGCTCCCTGCTGGCGGACTGGCTGTCGTCCACCGACCACAAGGTGATCGGCCACCTGTACCTGATCACGTCGTTTATCTTCTTCCTCATCGCCGGCCTGATGGCCATGATCATGCGGATCCAGCTGTTCGGGCCGGACAACCACATCGTCTCCGACCAGCAGTACAACGAGCTGTTCACGATGCACGGCACCATCATGCTGCTGCTGTTCGCGACGCCGCTGTTCGTCGGGTTCGCCAACGAGATCATGCCGCTCCAGATCGGCGCGCCTGACGTGGCCTTCCCGCGGCTGAACCTGCTCAGCTACTACATGTTCACGTTCGGCGGCATCATCCTGGTCGCGAGCTTCCTCACCCCGGGCGGCGCGGCCGGCTTCGGCTGGTATGCCTACTCCCCGCTGACCAGCATGCAGTACTCGCCGGGGATCGGCGGCGACATGTGGATCATGGGCCTGGTGCTGTCCGGGCTCGGCACGATCCTGGGCGGGGTCAACTTCGTCACCACCATCTTCTGCATGCGGGCGCCGGGCATGACCATGTTCCGGATGCCGATGTTCACCTGGAACATCCTGCTGACCAGCATGCTGGTGCTGCTGGCCTTCCCGGTGCTGGCGGCGGCGCTGCTGGTCCTGGAGATCGACCGCAAGCTCGGCGCTCAGGTGTTCAACGCCAACAGCGGCGGCGCGATCTTGTGGCAGCACCTGTTCTGGTTCTTCGGCCATCCGGAGGTCTATATCGTCGCGCTGCCGTTCTTCGGCATCGCCACGGAGATCCTGCCGGTCTTCGCCCGCAAGCCGCTGTTCGGTTACAAGGGCCTGGTGGCCGCCACCATCGGGATCGCCGGGCTCTCGATGACCGTATGGGCCCACCACATGTTCACCACCGGCGCGGTGCTGCTGCCGTTCTTCTCGTTCATGACCTTCCTGATCGCGGTACCAACCGGGGTGAAGTTCTTCAACTGGGTCGGCACGATCTGGCGCGGCCAGCTCACCTTCGAGCCAGCGATGCTGTTCATCCTCGGTTTCCTGATCGTGTTCCTGTTCGGCGGCCTGACCGGGGTCATCCTGGCCTCGCCGCCGCTTGATTTCGCGGTCAGCGACAGCTACTTCGTAGTCGCCCACTTCCACTACGTGCTGTTCGGCACGGTGGTGTTCACCATGTTCGGCGGCTTCTACTTCTGGTGGCCGAAGTTCACCGGCAAGATGCTCGACAACACGCTCGGCAAGTGGCATTTCTGGTTCGTCTTCATCGGCTTCAACATGACGTTCCTCGTGCAGCACTGGCTGGGCGTCGAGGGGATGCCGCGCCGGATCGCGAACTATCCGTTCCTGGGCCCGGACGCGGTCACGCTGAACCAGATCTCCACGATCGGCGCGCTGATCCTCGGCGTCTCCAACTTCATCTTCTTCTACGCCGTCTACAAGAGCTGGAAGTACGGAGAGCGGGTCACCGTCGACGACCCGTGGGGCTTCGGCAACTCGCTGGAATGGGCCACGTCTTGCCCGCCGCCGCGGCACAATTTCACCTCGATTCCGCGGATCAGGTCCGAGCGGCCGGCGTTCGACCTGCACTATCCGCACATCAAGACCGGCCGGGACCGCGAGCACGAACGGCAGGCGATCGGGTCCGGTGCCGGTGACTCCGGCTGACGGCGGGCTGATGAGGCGATGAAGGCAGCGGCAGGCCCGAGGGCAGGGGAGAGGTCATGAAGGTCGAGGGTTACCTGTTCCTTGGCTGTGCGGTGTTCTTCGCCGGCATCGACGTGATCTACTGGCACTTCTCGCACGACCCGACGGGCACGACGGCGCTCGCGCTCGCGGTGGGCCTGGCCTTCCTGACCGGCTTCTACGTGCGGTTCACCGGGCGGCGGCTGCCACTGCGTCCCGAGGACGACCAGCGCGGCGAGATCTACCAGGGCACCGGCGAGCTTGGCTTCTTCAGCCCGCACAGCTGGTGGCCGCTGTTCGTGGGCATGTCCGCCGCGCTGGCTGCCGTGGGAGTGGCCATCGGCTGGTGGATGTTCCTGATCGGCATGCTGGCCATCGTGCTGAGCACGATCGGCTTCGTGTTCGAGTACTACCGCGGCCACTACGCCCACTGACGCAGAGCCGGCAAGTCCTGCTCGTCGACGATCAGGCGGCGCAGGAACCCGGTGACCCCTAGGAACCCGGTGACCCGTCGGCGTCACCGTCGCCCTGAGCGGTCGCCTCGCCGGTCGCCCCGCTTGCGGAACGCTCGCCGGAGCCAGCCGCCGGGACGGCCGCCGGCTCATGTCCGTCGTGGCCGTCGCCGATCGCGTGGCCGTTGCCGTGGCCGCCGTAGCCGTCGCCTTCGGTCAGCGGCACGCTCTCGTTGACGATCTTGTTGAGCTCCTCCCGCAGCTGCCCGGCGGCGCCGCGCATGGCGGGCGCCGGGACGTCCCCCTCGGCCGGGGGCAGGCTCAGCGGCTCGGGCCTGGACTCCAGGACCGCGCGGGCCTCTTCATCGACCGGCCTGGTCTCCTCGATGAATTCACCGTTCGGCAGCTGCCTGATGATGCCGGTCTCCACGCCATGCTGCAGCAGGTGCAGATCCTTGCGCTGCAGGCCCAGGCAGATGCGTTTCGTGAGGATGTAGGCGACCACCGGCAGGACGAAGATCGCGACCTGGGAGATCCTGGTGATGGTGTAGAGCGGGAGGTCCAGGTGGTCGGCAATGACGTCGTTGGCGCCCTCGGCCCACAGCACGCCGTAGAACGTGACCGCGCCCATGCCCAGGGCCGTCCTGGTGGGCGAGTTCCGCGGCCGGTCGTTGATGTGGTGCTCGCGTTTATCGCCGGTGATCCACTGTTCCAGGAACGGCCAGACGGCGGCCGCGGTGAAGATGAGGCCCAGCGGCACGAAGGCCGGGAGGAACACGTTGAAGCTGAACGTGTGCCCGGCGACGTTCCACTCCCAAGGGGGCATCATCCGCAGCGAACCCTCGAGGAAGCCCATATAGAAGTCGGGCTGCGAGCCCGATGAGATCGACACCGGGTTATAGGGCCCGTACAGCCAGATCGGGTTGATCTGCGCGAAGGTGGCGGCCAGCGCGCAGGCCGCGAAGGTGAAGAAGAAGAACGCCCCGGTCTTGGCCATGAAGTACGGGTACATCGGCGCGCCGACGACGTTCCGCTCGGTACGGCCCTTGCCGGGCATCTGGGTGTGCTTCTGGTGGAACATGATGAACAGGTGCGCGGTGACCAGCGCCAGGATGATCGCGGGAATCAGCAGCACGTGGATGATGTACATCCGCGGGATGATGTCGTTGCCCGGATACGCGCCGCCGAATAGGAAGAACGCCAGATAAGTGCCGACCAGCGGGATCGACTGCATGACGCCCTCGGTGATCCGCAGCCCGGCGCCGGACAGCAGGTCGTCGGGGAGCGAGTAGCCGAACAGGCCCTCCAGCAGGGCCAGGGTCAGCATGGTCAGCCCGATCAGCCAGTTGACCTCGCGGGGCTTGCGGTAGGCGCCGGTGAAGAAGATCCGCAGCATGTGCGCCAGGATGGCCGCCACGAACAGGTCGGCCGCCCAGTGGTGGATCTGCCGCATCAGCAGGCCGCCGCGGACGTCGAAGCTGATGTTGAGCGTGGAGGCGTACGCCTCGCTCATCTTGGCGCCGTTGAGGTGGGTGAAGGACCCGTGATAGACAACCTCGGTCATGCTGGGCTGGAAGAAGAAGGTCAGGAAGGTCCCGGTCAGCAGCAGGATGATGAACGAGTAGAGGGCGATCTCACCGAGCAGGAAAGTCCAGTGATCAGGAAAGATCTTCCGGAACAGGGTCCGGAAGCCCTTGGCGCCGCGGAACCTGTCATCCAGGGCTCCGCCGACGCCCTCAAGCGCACGCTCGACGCTCATCCACGCTCCCAGAAGCTCGGGCCCACGGGGACGGTGTAATCGCTCTGCGCGACCAGGAATCCCTCCGCGTTGGTCGTGATGGGCAACTGCGGCAGCGGCCTTGCCGCTGGTCCGAAGATTACCGCCGCCCCCCGGGGTGCGTCGAACGTCGACTGGTGGCACGGGCACAGGATGTGCTGCGTGGTCTGCTCATACAGCGCCACCGGGCAGCCGACGTGCGTGCAGATCTTCGAGTACGCGACGATCCCGTCCACCGTCCAGTTGAGCACCGTCGGCGGCTGCAGCTCGCCGGGCCTGAACTTAATGATGATCGTCGCCGCCTTGGCGAGCGCGTTGAAGTCATCCTGGTAACCCTCGGGGACCACCGTGATCATGCCGCCCGGGGTGCCGAAATCGGCGGGCCGCAGCGGGCGGTTGGTGCCATAGACCAGCAGCCGGATGCCCTTCCGCCAGACCGTGTGACGCAGGCTGGTGCCCGGCAGCGGGCCCATGTCGCGCAGCAGGACCAGCGGCGCGACGGCCAGCGGCACGGTCGCGGCGATCAGGCTGCGGCGCACCAGCGGCCGCTTGAACCCGCTGGCCTCTGCGCCCTCCTCGAAGGTCTGCTCGAACGCCTCCCGGTCGGCCGGGCTGGAGGCCATCGGCTTGCGCGCCTCGGTGAGTTCCACGTTGGGCATCAGGTGCCTGACCCAGATGGTGGCGCCGACCCCGAGGGCCAGGAACGCCAGCCCCATGGACGTCCCGAGGGCCAGATTGGAGTGCAGGGTGGCGTTGACCGAGTGCACCTCGAGCCCGATATAGGCGGCGATGAAGCCGATGCTGGCCACCATCGAGAAGATGAAGCAGGCGGCCACGACCCGCTCGACCTTCTTGGCCCTGACCGGGTCATCAGGACCCGCAGGCAGTTCGCGCTGAACCGGCTGGTCGCCATCGCCCTGGCCGGTCCCGAGCATGGTCCTGGCGGTCGCGGGCGGTGGCGTGCCGATGACGCGGTGCGGACCGGCCGGGGCCTCGCCGGCCGCTTGGTCCGCATCGGCTGGTCCGCCGTGGCCCGCCAGGTAGTCCCGGTCCTCGGGCTGCCCGCCGCGGGCGTCGGTCTCACTCATGGGCCTTCCCATGCTTCGCAGTTATCCACAACGCGGCCAGCACCATGAAAAAGAGCAGGCCGAGGAATGCGACCAGGCCCTCGGTCACCGGCCCGATCCGGCCCAGGCTGAACCCGCCCGGATTGGGCAGGGCGCGGGTCTCGGTGACGTACGCGATGATGTCGCGCTTCTCGCTGGGCGTGATCGTGGTGTCGTTGAAGACCGGCATGGCCTCGGGGCCGGTCTGCATGGCCTCGTAGATCTGGGTCGGCGTCGAGGGGTCCAGTGCAGGCGCGTACTTCCCGTAGGTCAGGGCACCGCCCGCGCCGACGAAGCTGTGGCATTGCGCACAGTTCGCGGTGAACAGCGACTGGCCCAGCGCGACGTCGGCCCCGGCCGGGCTGACCTGCTGAGCCGTCGGGATCGGCGGTCCGCCCGCCAGCGACTGGATGTACCCGGCCAGGTCGTGGATCTGGGCCTGGGTGAAGATCACGGGCTTGCGGGGTATCTCCGCGTCCGGCTCCCTGGCCGGCATCCGGCCGGTGCTCACCTGGAAGTCAACCGCTGCCGCGCCGACCCCGATCAGGCTGGGCGCGATGCCCGACTTGCCCTGCGCCTCGAGGCCATGGCAGGTGGAACAGTTCTGGGTGAACAGCCGCTGGCCAGCGTTGATCTGCGCTTGCGGACCGCCGACGGGCGAGGCGGCTGATGCGTCTCCGCCGCCCCCCGTTACGGCAGCATAGAACGCGGCAATGACGAGGAGCCCGAGCAGGACGACGGCGTAACCCGCAGCCGGGTGCCTGCGCCTCGCGGTGATCCAGCCCACTGCTGTCCTCAGCTTCCGGTCAGTGGATCAGGTAGATGGTCGTAAACAGGCCGATCCACACGACGTCGACGAAATGCCAGTAGTACGAGACGACGATGGCGCTGACCTGCATCTCATGAGTGAGCCGTTTGGCCGCGAAGGTACGGCCGAGCACGAAGAGGAACGCGACAAGCCCGCCCGCCACGTGCAGCCCGTGGAACCCGGTGGGTATGTAGAACACCGACCCGTAGTTGCTGGACGACAGGGTCAGGTGCTGCTCGCGGATCAGGGCCAGGTACTCATACCCCTGGCCGCAGACGAAGTACAGGCCCATCAGGAACGACAAGACGTACCATTCGCGCAGGCCCCAGCGGCCCATGTTCCAGATCCGGCCGGTGCGCCTGATCTGACCGCGCTCCACCGCGAACACGCCCATCTGGCAGGTAACACTGGACAGCAGCAGCACCGTGGTGTTGATCGCGCCGAGGGTGAGGTCCAGGTGCACCTTCGGCCAGGGCAAGCCGAGGCCCTTGTCCACCGAGCGAACCGTGAAATACATGGCAAAGAGGGCAGCGAAGAACATCAGCTCCGAGGAGAGCCAGATGATGGTGCCCACGCTGACGAGGTTCGGCCTGCTGGCGGGATTGCGGGGGACCACCTCGGGTGTTGCTGTCGCCACGTGGACATTATTACGACACCGCGTAGGCGGACGTCGCCCGACCCCCCGGGTCGGTACCATCCAGTTTCATGAAGGTCGTTGTATACAGCCATGACGCTGACACCCGCGCCCGGGTGCGGCTGGCCATCGGGCGGCGGCCCGCGCCGGACGTGCCCGTAGCCGAGGTGGTCGAGGTAGCCACCCAGCCGGCCCTGATCCGGCTGCTCGACGCGGGCGGCGCGGACGTGATGGTGCTGGATGGCGAGGCACAGCCGGCCGGCGGCATGGGCATCTGCCGCCAGGCCAAGGACGAGATCTACGACTGCCCGCCGGTGCTGCTCATCATCGGCCGGGCCGATGACGGCTGGCTGGCCACCTGGTCCCGGGCGGACGCCGTCGTCAGCCACCCGATTGACCCTGCTGCGCTGGCCCAGGCGCTGGCAGGCCTGATGCGCCAGCGCGCGGCCGACACCGCGCCGGTGCAGCCCTGACCTGATGCAGCGCCCCTGAGGGAGCCCCCATGGACCCACGTGCGACGTGGCCAGCACTGATCGGTGCCCTGGTGAAGGGTGAGGCGCTTACGTCGGACGAGACGTCGTGGGCGATGAACGAGATCATGGACGGGGCGGCCAGCCCGGCCCAGATCGCCGGCTTCGGGATCGCGCTGCGGATGAAGGGCGAGACCGTGGCCGAGCTCAGTGGCCTGGCCCAGGCGATGCTCGAGCATGCCGCGCCGATCAGCATTCCCGGCCGGCTCGTCGACCTGGTCGGCAGCGGCGGCGACGCCGCCCGCACAGTCAACATCTCGACCATGGGCACGGTCGTGGCCGCCGCGGCGGGCGCCCTGATGATCAAGCACGGGAACCGGGCCGCGTCATCGGCCTGCGGGACCGCGGACGTGCTCGAGGCGCTCGGCATCGTGATCGATCTCACCCCTGCCCAGACCCAGCGGCTGGCCGCCGAGACCGGGATCGCCTTCCTGTTCGCGCCGCTCTATCACCCGGCGCTGCGCCACACCGCGGTGCCGCGTCGTGAGCTGGGGGTGCCGACGGTCTTCAACTTCCTCGGGCCGGTCGCCAACCCGGCGGGGCCTGCCGCGCAGGCCGTCGGCGTGGCTGATTCCCGGATGGGCCCGGTACTGGCCGGCGTGCTGGCCAGCCGGGGCTGCTCCGCGCTGGTGTTTCACGGTGAGGACGGACTCGACGAGCTGACGACCACCGGGCCGTCGCTGGTCTGGGTGGTGCACGACGGGACCGTCAGCCAGGTCAGGTTCGACCCCGCGGCGCTGGGGATCAGCCGGTCCAGGCTGGAGGACCTGCGGGGCGGGGACGCGCAGCATAACGCGGCGGTGGCGCGCGCGGTGCTCGGCGGCGAGCCCGGCCCGGTGCGGGACATCGTGCTGCTGAACGCGGCGGCGGCGCTAGCCGCTGCGGACGGGGTGGCCGGCCCGGACGAGCTGACCGCCGCGCTGCAGGCCGGTTACGAGCGTGCGGCCGGAGCGCTCGACTCCGGCGCCGCGGCGGCGCTGCTCGGCCGGTGGGCCGAGGCCAGCCAGCGCCTGGCCGCGGAGCGCGGCTGACCGCGACCAGCGGGGGAACCCTCAGGCCGGGTCCGGGTAGCCGATCGCGAAGGCCGCCTCGAGGTCGTGCCGTGAATAGGTACGGAATGCGATGTGCGTCTCGGTGTGGGTGACCCCGGGGACCCTATTCAGGGTTCCGGGAATGACGTCGCCGAGTTCCTCGTGCTTGCGGACCCGGACCATCGCCACGAGATCAAATTCGCCCGTCACCGAGTAGACCTCGGTGACCTGCGGTATCTGGGCGATGGCCTCGCCGGTTTCAGGAATGCGCGCGACATCGGCCTTCACCAGAACGATAGCGGTGACCATTGCCGCCTCCTTCGCCCAGCGGGCGCTTGTGCTCCGGGCTGCTGCGGGAGTCAGCGTACCGCGTGGCCCGCGGCGGTCACCGGGATCATCGGCCGAACTCCGGCCAGCGTCAGCACGCCAGACCCGGCGAGCTTGCCGAGCAGGCCCTGCAGGACTTCGACGGTGGCCCGGGCGTCGGGCAGCGCGCGATGGCACGGCCGGAACCGCGCGCCGAAGAAGTCCGCCAGCGTGGCCAGCCGGCAGTTCGGCACGTCAGCCGCGCTGAGCACGGTCCTGGCCAGCGCGGCCGTATCCAGCACCGGGAAGGCGGGCCAGGGCAGGTGATGGCGCTGGCAGGCGGCAGCGAGGAATCCGATGTCGAAGGGCGCGTTATGGGCGGCGAGCACACAGCCGCTGGCGAAGGCCAGGAAGGCGGGCAGCACGGCGGCGATCGGCGGTGCGGCCCCGACCATCTCATCGGTGATACCCGTCAGCTCGGCAATGTCCGGCGGGATGATGCCACCGGGGTTAACCAGCGCGGCGAACTCAGCGCGCGGCGTGCCCCAGCTAACCCGGACCGCTCCGATCTCAGTGATCATGGCCTCATCCGGCCGCCAGCCCGTGGTCTCCACGTCGACGATCACGATGTCCAGGTTCGCCAGCAGGCGGGTCGGCGCCGGCCGGGCAGGCGCGGTCTGCGCCGCAGTCATCATGCCCTCACGCTATGGCCGGGTGCCGACATTTTTCCGGCGGCGGCGAAGCTGGCTTCCGGCGCGGCCCGAGATGGCTTCCGTCCAGGGCTGATATCACTCTGTGCAGCTCTCGTTATGGTTTTGTTATCTCCCTGGAACGGTCAAGCCCCGAGCGAGTGTGCGCGAAGTGGTTGAATCCTGCCTCTGATCTTCACTAGTCTCTCCCCGAGCCGCTCGCTCACCAGTCGCCGCTAGGCGACGGCGATCGGCCGCCGCCGAATTTCCGATGCTGGCCCGCCCGGGCCGGCCGGAGAACCGGGGACCCACCGGAATGGCGCCGGGCGCACCGCCCGGGGCGGTTCCAGGGGTGAATCGGCCCAGTCCGCAGGCCGGATTAGGCCGTAGGGCGCGCTTCCACTGCCCGAACCCGTCAGCTCACCCGGTAGGCGGACAGTGGGAGAGGGAGCGTGTCACGCACGTGCATACGCGGCCATCTGTGAGTGCCCTATTCGGACGTCGCGGCGCGACCACAGCGGTCAGCGTGCTCGCTGTCGGCTTGGTGGTCAGCGTCTGCGGGGTGGCGGCGGCCGCCCCGCAGCCCACCATCGCCCAGGTTCAGCACCGGCTGAACCAGCTGAACACCCAGGCCGATCAGGTTGGGCAGCAGTACGACCAGGCTCTGCAGGAACTAGCCTCAGCCAATCAGCGGCTGGCGCTGGTGAACCGGGAAGCCGCGCGCTACCAGAAGCGGTTCCAGTCGATGCGGGCGGCCATCGCCCAGATCGCCGCCACCGCCTATGAGGAGGGCAACCTCACCTCGCCCGCGGCCCTGCTCACTTCCGGTAATCCGCAGCAGATCCTCAACCAGTCCTCGATCTTGCTGGAATTGTCCGCGAACAACAGCGCGGCGATGAACCAGTTCCTCGCCGCTGCCCGCCAGCTGACCGGCGCGCAGCAATCGGCGAGCCGCGTCAAGGCCGGAATGGTCGCCCTGAAGAACAACCTGGCCAACCGGAAGCGGTCGCTCGCCAAGCTCCGCGCGCAGCAGGAGACGCTGCTCGCGCAGCTCACCCCGGCGCAGCAGGCGGTGGCCAGCCCGGGCGGCCAGACGACCAGCAGCACCGCGCCGTCCTCTTATAAGGGGCCGACCTCGACGCAGGCCGGGAAGGCCGTCGCGTTCGCCTACGCCCAGATCGGCAAGCCATACGCGTGGGGGGGACCGGGCCCGGCTCGTATGACTGCTCCGGGCTCACCATGTCGGCCTGGGCCGCGGCCGGGGTGTCGATCCCCCGGATCAGCTATGACCAGATGAGCCAGCTGCCCTCGGTCTCCACCAGCGCCCTGGAGCCCGGCGACATCCTCGGCTTCGCCGGTAACTCGCATGTCGGCATCTACGTCGGCAACGGCTACCTGATCGACGCCCCGCAGACCGGCGAGGACGTCCAGAAGGTCGCACTGAGCGGCTGGTACCAGTCCGAGCTGGACGGCGCGGTCCGGCCCTGAGCCGCAGCGGCGGGGCCCGGGCCTGAACCAGGGCCGGGCCCCCCGCAGCCCCAGCCGCGGGCCGCAGCAGTAGCCGTAGCCGCGGGCCGCAGCCGTAGCCGCGGGCCGCAGCCGTAGCCCCAGCCGGGCGGAAGGTCGGGCGCGCCCGTTAAGATCGCTAGGGCCGCTTGCGTGCGGCTGCGTCGCGGCCAGCCTGGCCGCCAGCCGCCGGGGCGACCAGGAAGCCGATGCCGAACGTCCTGATCGTGACCAACGACTTCCCGCCGCGCAGCGGCGGGATCCAGTCGTTCGTGCACGCCCTCGCGGCCAGGCTGCCCGCCGGGACGGTCACGGTATACGCGCCGGCCTGGCCGGGCGCCGCCGAGTTCGACGCACGCCAGGCGTTCCCGGTGATCCGGCACCCGAGCTCGCTGATGCTGCCGGTGCCGTCGGTGGCCCGCCGCGCGGCGGCGATCCTGCGCGCGCGCGACTGCGACACGGTGCTGTTCGGCGCGGCGGCGCCGCTGGGCCTGCTGGCCCCGGCGCTGCGCCGGGCCGGAGCGACCCGGATCGTGGCGATCACGCACGGGCATGAGGCAGGCTGGGCGGCGCTGCCCGGGGCACGCGGGCTGCTCCGCAGGATCGGCGACCAGGTGGACGTCCTGACCTATCTGGGCGAGTACTTCCGGGCCCGGCTGGTCCGGGCGCTGTCACCGGACGCGGCGGACCGCCTGGTGCGGCTGGCGCCCGGCGTGGATACCAGCGCGTTCCGGCCCGGCGCCGGGGGCGCCGCGATCAGAGAGCAGTGGCGGCTCGGCAGCCGGCCCGTGGTCTTGTGCGTATCGCGCATGGTGCCGCGCAAGGGCCAGGACACCCTGATCAAGGCATGGCCGCAAGTCCTGGCGGCCATGACCGGCCCGGGGCAGCCAGCACCGCCTGGAACGTCCGCGGCGGACGAGAGCGCGACAGCCGGCCGCGCGGGCGCCCCGGTGCTGTTGCTGGTCGGTGATGGGCCGTACCGGGCCGGCCTGGTCAAGCTGGCCGAGCGGTGCGGGGTGTCCGGGTCGGTGGTGTTCGCCGGCCCCGTGCCGGCGGCGGAGCTCCCGGCCTACTACGACGCCGGCGACGTGTTCGCGATGCCGTGCCGGACCCGGCGCCGCGGCCTGGATGTGGAAGGCCTCGGGATGGTCTACCTGGAGGCGTCCGCGACCGGGTTGCCGGTCATCGGCGGTGACTCGGGCGGCGCGCCCGACGCGATCCTCGACGGCGAGACCGGATTCGTGGTGCCCGGCCGCAGCGTCCCGGCGGTCGCTGACCGCATCACCAGACTGCTCGGCGACCCGGCGGCCGCCCGGGCCATGGGGGAGCGGGGCCAGGCCTGGATCGATCATGAATGGCGCTGGGACCTGGTCGCCGAGCGGTTCGCCAAGATCCTTTCTGGCTAATGGTGAGCAGCTGGCGCACATCGGACTGGTAGCCCTGCTCGTCCGCGACTATGACGAGGCGATCGACTTCTACGTCGGCGCCGTCGGGTTCCGCCTGGTCGAGGACACTCCGCTGGACGAGCACAAGCGCTGGGTCGTGCTGGCCCGCCGGGCGCCACCAACCGCTGGGACCTGATCCAGCCGGCCGAGGCAGGCTGACGGCCGCGCGATCGTTGGCCTGCGGCCATCAGTGACCGGGCCGTGGCTCTCCGAGGCCCGTAGCCTGGCCGGTGACCCGGCCTGGGGAGCGGGTCCAGTGGTCAGGAAAGCCGGCGACGGCGGATCCACCAGATGCAGAACCCGGCCAGGAGAAGGGCGGCGGCCAGGAAGATCGCCGTCTCGTACCACTGGAAAGCCCAGTACCGGCTGGCGGGCTGATAGGTGACCAGCTGCCGCAGGCGCAGCCGGCCGATCGAGGCGTAGCAGCTCTCAGCATTCGGGCCCAGGCAGGCTTGGGTAGGCGGCCCGGCGAACGGGTCGGCCGGCCGCATCGATGTTCTGGTTGGCGATCACCCAGGCGCCCGGGAGGTTCACCCCCGCCCCCACGGTCATGTGGCTGTTGGTGATGCCCACCATGTCGATGCTGGCGGGATTGAGCGCCGTGATGGAATGCAGCGGCGAGATAAGGTGCGGCCGGACCCAGTTGGGCACAACGACCTGGATGGCGGCGAAGATGGCCAGGGTGATGGCCATGGCGGGCAGGGTGCGGCGGATCAGCACCCCGGCGGTGACGCCCAGGGCGAAGGCGAACGCGGCGTAACCGACCGGGGCGATGCCGCTCGCGCCGAAGAGCAGGGGTGTGAGCCGGTTGAGGCTGCTCGATCCGTTCCGGGTCGTATTAAGCGTGTTCGCCTGGTTGATGGGGCTGGCCCACCAGGACAGCATGAGGCTGAGCAGCCCGGCGGCGGCCATGCTGGCCAGGCCGACCAGGCCGAGCTTGACGGCGATCCAGCGGGTGCGGGTCACGCTCTGGTTCCAGGTCATCCGGAGGGTGCCGGCCTCCAGCTCCCGGGTGACCAGCGGCGCCCCCCAGAAGATGCCGATGAGGCCCGGGCCGACGTACAGCACCCCGAGGCCGACGAAGTACAGGACGGCGTCGAGGCCCTTCAGCTCGCTCAGGAAGTTGCTGATTACCGTCCCGCAGTCGCTGTGCGCCTGGCAGGTCGGGATCCCGCTGGTGTCGTACAGGCTGGCCAGGTGCGGGCCGGTGACCGCGAAGGCGATCCCGATCACGGCCAGGATGGCGAGGGCCGCCCAGGCCTGGGCGCGGAACTGGCGCCAGGTGAGCCAGATCATTTCTGTGCCTCCAGTACGGGACGGCGGCGGCGCGAGGTAGCGGCCTGGCTCAGGTAGGCCAGGACCAGGTCTTCCAGGCCGACCTGGGCAACGGCCCAGGCCGGGTCGTGGATGGGTGCGTCGGTGCAGATCAGCAAGGTGGTCTGCCGGTCGGTGTGACTGACGGAGATGACGTTCCACTGCGCCGGGAAGGCGGCCGGGTCGCGGCGCGGCCCGGTGAGCAGGTGGTGGGCAGCGAGCAGCTCTTCGACCGGGCCGGCCACCCGCACCTTGGCCGCGGTCAGGACGACCAGGTAGTCGCAGACCCGCTCCAGGTCGGCGACCAGGTGCGAGGACAGCACCACGCTGACCTGCTGATCGGCGACGGCCTCCATCAGGTCCTGCAGGAACTCGCGGCGGGCCAGCGGGTCGAGGCTGGCCACCGGCTCGTCCAGGATCAGCAGATCGGGCCGTTTGGCGATGGCCACGGTCAGGGCCAGCTGGGCCCGTTCGCCGCCAGACAGCTGGCCGGCCTTCTGAGCCGGGTCCAGGCCCAGCGCCTCGATCCGGCTGCGGGCCAGGCCCGCGTCCCAGCCGGGATTGAGATGCGCGCCGAGGCGGAGATGGTCGGCGACGGACAACCCGGCGTAGGTGGGCGCGTCCTGAGCCAGGAAACCGACCCTGGCCAGCTGGGCGGGACCGGCCGCGGGCTGCCCGCCGAGCACCTCAATCGTGCCGGAGGTCGGCTTGAGCAGGCCGACGGCCAGATGCAGCAGGGTGGTCTTGCCGGCCCCGTTGGGGCCGACCAGGCCGACGACATGGCCGGGCGGGATGGACAGCGTGCAATCCGACAGTGCCCAGAGGCGACCATATTGCTTGCCAAGCCCGCGGGCATTCAGAACGGGGGTCATGCTATGTCCTCCTCGGCGGCGGACCGAAACGTGCTCTGGAAAAGGGCCTCGATGCTTTCGTCGTCCAGCCCGGCGCGGCGTGCCTTGGCGAACCAGTGCTGCAGATCGCGGCGCAGCGGTGCGTACGCGGCCAGCGAGCCGCCATTGAGCGTCGCCGTCACGAACGTGCCCACCCCCGGACGGGCGGCCGCCAGACCCTCGTACTCAAGTTGGCGGTAGGCCTTGAGCACCGTGTTCGGGTTGATCGCCAGGCGCGCCACCACGTCCTTGACCGTGGGGAGCTGGTCACCCTCGCGCAGCAGCCCCAGCCGCAGCGCCTGCCGGACCTGGTGGATCAGCTGCAGATAGGGCGCGACGCCCGAGCGGGCATCCAGGTAGAACTCGATCACCCGAAACCTCGATTCATCTAGTTATCTAGTACTATAGGCTCCTACCTAGGTGTTCTGTCAAAGGAATTTGGGCGTCCAGAACTGACCGGGCTGGGTACGCCGGCCTGAAGCGGTGGTCATGCCGCGCTGGGTACGCCGGGCTGACCGGTGGTCATGGCGGGGCTGACCGGTGGTCATGGCAGGGCTGACCGTGCCTGGCCAGCGGCCAGCGACTCAGAGCCCGGCTAGCCGCGGAGCTTCGTTAAGGCGGCCCTTAATTCGCGCGCTGCAGGCTCAGCCGGACGGGACGGCAGGCGGCCGTGGCCTGGTTAGCTGGTGCGTGGTGCGGAGTAGAGGGCCTCGATGTCGGCGCTGAAGTCCTTGAGCACGACGTTCCTGCGGACCTTGAGCGACGGCGTCAGGTGGCCGCTGTCCTCGGTGAAATCGCCGTCGAGGATGCGGAACTTGCGGATCGACTCAGCGCGGGAGACCGCCTGGTTGGTGTCATCGACGGCGGCCTGGATTTCGGCCAGCAACTCCGGGTCGTCGGCGAGGTCACGGACCGTCGCCTCGGGCGGGCGGCCGTGCTGCTGCTTCCAGTGCTCGAGTGCCTCGGCATCCAGCGTGATCAGGCAGGCGATGAACGGCTTGCCGTCGCCGATCACCATGCACTGGCTGATCAGCGGGTGCGCGCGCAGCCGGTCCTCGAGCATCGCGGGCGCCACGTTCTTGCCGCCGGCCGTGACGATCAGCTCCTTCTTCCTGCCGGTGACCCGCAGGAAGCCCTCGTCGTCCAGGCTGCCGATGTCGCCGGTGTGCAGCCAGCCCGCATCGTCCAGCATGTCGTCAGTGGCGGCCTCGTTGCCCCAGTAGCGCGCGAACACGTTATGGCCCTTGATCAGGATCTCGCCGTCATCGGCGATCTTGATGGTGACCCCGGGCAACGGCAGGCCGACCGTGCCGACCTTGTTGCGGCTGGGCTTGTTCACCGTGGCGGCCGCGGAGGTCTCGGTCAGCCCGTAGCCCTCCAGGACGGTGATCCCCGCGCCGCGGAAGAAGTGGCCGAGCCGCTCGCCCAGCGGTGCGCCGCCGGAGATCGCGTAGTCGACCCGGCCGCCCATGGCCGACTTGAGCTTGCTGTAGACGAGCCGGCTGAACAGGGCGTGCCGCAACCGCAGGCCCGGGCAGGCCCGGCCGTCGTCCAGGGACTTGCTCCAGGCGATCGCGGTATCCGCCGCGGCGTCGAATATCCGGCTCTTGGCCGGGCTGGCTGCGGCCTGCAGCTTCGCGCTGTTGAACACCTTCTCGAACACCCGCGGCACCGCGAGCAGGAAGGTCGGCTGGAACTCCGGGAGTCCCGTGGTCAGCGTGCTGGCGTCCGGCCAGTGCCCGAGGACGGCGCCCGCCTCCAGGCAGCCCACCTCGATGATGCGGGCGAAGGAGTGCGCGAGCGGCAGGAACAACATGGTCGAGTTGCCCGGCCGGTCGATCAGCTCATGGATCGAGCCCATGAAGGCGTTACGGACGTCGGCCAGCAGGTTGCGGTGGGTGAGCTCGCAGCCCTTGGGACGCCCGGTGGTGCCCGAGGTATAGATGATCGTGGCCAGGTCGGCGGCGGCTCGCGAGGTCCTGCGCTGCTCGGCTTGCTCATCGGTCACGCCCGCGCCGTCGGCAGTCAGCCGCTGGATGTCGTCGACGAGCCAGAGCTGCTTCAGCCCAGCTAGCCGGTCGCGGACGCCGGTAATCATGTCCGAGTGCCCGGCCGATTCGGCGAAAACGGCCGTGGCCGCAGAGTCGCCGAGAATCCATTCGACCTGCTCGGCTGATGATGTCTCGTAGACCGGGACCGTGACGGCACCCGCGGCCCAGATCGCGTAGTCGATCAGGGTCCATTCATAACGGGTCCGCGACATCAGGCCCACCCGGTCGCCGGGCTCGATGCCCGCCGCGATCAGGCCCTTGGCCAGGCCGGTCACCTGATCGCGGAACTCGCGGGCGGTCACGTCCTGCCACCGGCCCTCACCCGTGCGCTTGCGGAGCATCACCGCGTGCGGCTCTTGCTGACCACGGCGGTAAACGATGTCAGTCAGGCCCGCGGTCGCAGGGACGTCGACCAGGGCGGGAACGCTGTACTCGCGCAACGGGCCTCCTCTGGCTTGCCGCGCTTATCGTGGATCTCCCCTGGACCGTACCCCTCCGGCGGGCCTGGCTCCAGCGGGAGAGGCGCGGCCTGGTCGTTTGCCTGGACAGCTGCTTAATGTGTGGGTATGCGGGTGCATGTGGTGAGCGACGTGCACGGCAGGCACGATGCCCTGCGGGGCGCCGCTGACGGGGCGGACGCGCTGCTGTGCCTGGGGGACCTGCTGCTGTTCGTCGACTACTCCGACTACAGTCAGGGGATTTTCCCTGATTTGTTCGGCGCCGAAGCGGCAGCGGAGTTCATCACGTTGCGCACCGCGCAGCGGTTCGACGAGGCTCGCGAGATGTCCAGGCGGCTGTGGGCCGGGCTCGACGGCGACCCGGCCGCCCTGCTGGAGGCGGCGGTATCCCGGCAGTACGAGCAGCTGTTCGCCGCGCTGCCGGCCCCGTCGTACCTGACCTACGGCAACGTCGACATCCCTCGCCTGTGGCACGCCCACCTGCGCCCCGGCCATCATGTGCTGGACGGGGAACGGGTGGAGCTGGGCGGCTGGACGTTCGGTTTCGTCGGCGGCGGGCTGCGGTCGCCGTACCGGACACCCAACGAGCTGCCCGACGATGTCTACGCGGCCAAGGTCGCCGCGGTCGGCGATGTCGACGTGCTGTGCGCGCACATCCCGCCCGCCGTGCCCGACCTGCTCTACGACACGGTCGCCCGCCGGATGGAACGGGGCAGCGAGGCCCTGCTGGAGGCGGTCCGGCGGAGCGAGCCCCGGTACCTCCTGTTCGGGCACGTGCACCAGCCGCTGGCCAGCCGGGTCCGGATCGGCGGTACCGAGTGCATAAACGTCGGCCATTTCCGCGCGACTGGCCAGCCGTTCGCGCTGGATTGGTAGCGGGCCGGCTGGCGTTCCGTTGCGGCGGGACCGGCCACCGGGCTGCTGGCGTGCTGCGTGCTGGCGTGCTGCGTGCTGGCGTGCTCGCGCGTGGCTCGCCGCCGGCCCGGTGGTTTGCCCGGCGCTGCTGCCCGATGAGCGGGCCGCTGGAGGTACGCTCCGAGGATGGCCGACAAGACGACTTCGAGCATTGCCATCGCGGTGCCGAGGGAGGCGGTCATGACCGTGATCGCCGATTTCGACGCTTATCCGCAGTGGGCCACCGGGGTGCGTTCCACCGAGGTACTGGCCCGGGAGCCGGACGGCCGGGCTAACCGGGTACGGTTCCAGCTGGATGCCGGGATGATCAGGGACAGTTACGTACTTGGCTACGACTGGGACGGCGATGCGCAGGTCAGCTGGGAGCTCGCGGAGGCAGGTTCGGTGGTCTCCGAGATGTCTGGTGCGTACCGGCTCGCTGACCAGGACGGCATGACGGAGGTGCGCTACGAGCTGGCGGTCGGGATCCGGATACCGATGATCGGAATGCTCAAGCGCCGGGCCGAGAAGATGATCATCGACGCCGCGTTGAAGGGGCTGAAGTCGCGTGCCGAAACTACGGCGAGACAGCCGTGACCCAGCAGCCTGAGCAGGCCGGGGAGCCGGGTGCGGGTGCGGGTCAGCAAGACCGAACCGGGCCGGTCAGGCCGGCCAGCGGAGCCCGCGAGGCCGAGTCCGGCCAGTCGCAGGAGGCCGCGCCGCCGCGTGGGTCTGGGTCACCGCGTGAGTCTGGGTCGGCCCGGCCGTCTGGGCCGGCCCGGCAGTCCGGGCCGCCCCGTAAATCTGAACCGCCCCGCCAGTTCGGGGCCGACCTGGCTGGCGAAGTCCAGCGCTGGCTGATCCGGTCCGGGGCCAGGAGCGTGCGCCGTGAGTTCGGCGAGCAGGTACGCCGGACCCTCGGCGGCGGTCGGGCCGAGCCGACCGACGTGTGGGGGACAGCTACTACCGAGCCGCCGCCCGATGAGTCACTGGACTCGCCGGAGTGCGCCTGGTGCCCCATCTGCCGGGGCGCCCGCCGACTCAGGGAATCGGGACCAGGCCTTGGCTCTCAGCTGGCCGGGGCGGGCGATGCCGTCGCCTCGGCCGTGCAGGAAGCGCTGGCTGCCTTCGACGCGGTGCTGTCAGCTGGCCCGGGCTCGCCAGCCGCCAAACGGCGGTCCGCGAATCCGGACCCAGCCGCGCCGCGTCGGGAGCCGGAGAACAGCCCGGGCGCGAAGGCCGGCCCGGCTGGCCCGGGGTCGCAGGACGGCCGGGGCGCGAGCCAGGCTCGCACGGCCCGGCAGGATGCGGGCGCTCACCCCGACGGCGGTGCTCGCCAGGATGCCGGTGCTCGGCCGGATGGCGGTGCTGCGCCGGATGGCGGGCACCAGGATGCGGTGGGGCCGGAAGGTTCGGGCGAAGGGCCAGACCGTGAGCCTGACGATCGGCGTTGACGTCGGCGGGACGAAGGTTGCTGCGGGAGTCGTCGACCAGCAGGGCGGCATCGTTGAGAAGCTGAGGCTGTCGACCCCGGCGGCGAGCCCGCACGAGACGGCCAACGTTATCGCCGAGGCTGTCCGCACGCTGCTACAGCCGGCACGAGATCGACGCGGTCGGCATCGGAGCCGCTGGCTTCGTGGACGAGATCAGCTCGACGGTGGTGTTCGCGCCCAATCTCGCCTGGCGCGATGAACCGGTCAAGAAGCAGGTCGAAGAGCGAGTCGGTGTCCCGGTGATCGTGGAGAACGATGCCAACGCAGCCGCATGGGCGGAAGTCACGTTCGGCGCGGCACGTGGTCAGCGGCACGTAATGCTGATAACGGTCGGCACCGGCATCGGCGCCGGAATCGTGATCAACGGCCAGCTGTATCGAGGCCGATGGGGCCTGGCCGGGGAGCCCGGGCACTACCGGGTCGTGCCGGATGGGCGGCTCTGCGGATGCGGTAACCGGGGCTGCTGGGAGCAGTACGCGAGCGGGAACGCGCTCGTCGCAGAGGCACGTGAGTTCGCCGGACGAGCCTCGGGAGCCGCGGCCCGGATTCTGCAGCTCGCTGGCGGCGCCACCGAAGGGATCACCGGGCTCGCAGTCACCCAGGCCGCCCGGGAAGGCGACGCCGTCGCGCTGCGGTGCTTCGATCTCGTCGGCGGATGGCTCGGCCAGGGGCTGGCCGACCTGACCGCGATACTGGACCCGGGCTGCTTCGTGATCGGCGGCGGCGTGTCGGACGCCGGGGAACTGCTGCTCGGGCCGACCCGCGACGCGTTTGGCCGCGCGCTGACTGGCCGGTTCTACCGGGAGCGTGCTGAGATCAGGCTGGCCGAACTCGGCGCCGATGCCGGCCTCATCGGCGCGGCGACCCTGGCCCGAACCTGCTGACTGGCTCGCCTACCACACCACTCTGTGGCTCGCGGACAGCACCGCGCTATGGCCCGCCTACAACACCGCGCCGTTGTCGTCGCCGTCGTCGCCGTCGCGTGCGGATCCGTCGCCCAGGCGAAGCACGACAGTCGTAAAACCACCCACGAACGCGGCCACGGCGGCGAGCGCCGCCCAGCCGGGCACAGACCAGCCGGCGATGGAAGCCGCCAGCAAGTAAGCGGGCCCGCCGAAGAGGGCGGTCCAGGCGCCCTTGGCCACTGGATCGAGGTGCGGTAGCGGCGGCGGGGGCGGCGGAACAAAGTGCTCCCCGTCATCTTGGTCATCGTCCTGCGCTGGTGACCGCGGGACCGGGGCGGTGGCGTGACGGATGACGCGGGTCCGGTCGGCACTCGATCCGCCGGTTCGCGGCCCGGATCCTGGGCTGGTCGCTGAGACGGTTCCTGGTTCGGTTCCCGTGCCGCCCCTGGAGCCCGCGCGCGGCCCCTCGGTTCCTGATCCTGGGCCGCCTTCCGGGATCCGGCGGTCCTCGGCCCTGCCCGCTCGATCTGCGCCGGCCCGGCCGTTGGCCCGGCCAGCCCGGCGTCACGGCGCCCCGGCGTCACGCTGAGCCTGATCGAGCTGTGCGTTGCCCGGCTGGGCCTGATCCAGCTGGGCTCGATCGGCTGCGCCTGATCCGGCTGAGCCTCGTTCCCAGGCCGGCTGGTCAGGCTGGCCGGTACCGAGGCCCTCGATATCGGGCCAGGGCAGCGCGGCGGTGTCAAGGTCGACGGCCATGTCATACCGCGCGATGAGGTCACGCCAGATAGCCTCGTCGCCGCTCGGTTCCCGCCGGCCTGGTGGCCGCTCGCGTCCAACCGGTTACTCCTTCCCGGCCGGGCTGTGAGCCCGGACGAACTGCAGGCTCCCCGTGAAGATGGCCTGGGCGTCGTTGTCCAGGGTGGCAACGTGATAGCTGTCCGGGCAATCGCGAACTTCGAGCGTGGCTGCCGGAAGTGCCTGGCGAAGCAACTGGACGCTGCGTGGTTTGACGACATGGTCGGTGGCGCTTCGGTAGACCAGGACCGGCTGAGTCACCTCACTCAACTGGTCCCGGGTGATCCGCCACAGCCCGGGCAGCGAAGCGGCGGCCTTGAGCGGCACCCGGGTGTAACCGAGTTCGGTGACCCCTTCCTTCTTGATGTCGCTGGCGATTCCCTTGACCGACGGCAACACGAACTTCACCACCGGCAGGAAGCTGAACAGCGGCGTGTCCGCGGTGATGGACGGGTTCACGAGTACGAGCCCGCTGACCGCCGGTCCGCGCAGCTCGGCAAGCCGGAGCGCGAGGCAGCCTCCGATCGACAGGCCCATGACGAAGATCTCATCCGTTCGGGCCCGAAGCTCGTCGAAGCTCCGGTTGACCTCCGCGTACCAGTCCTCCCACCGGGTCCGCGCCATTTCCTGCCAGGTCGTGCCGTGGCCAGGCAGCCTTGGCAGCCGGACGCTCAGTCCCGCTGCCGCGAGGTACTCGGCCCAGGGCCGCAGTGACTGCGGGCACCCGGTGAATCCGTGACAGAGCAGGACGCCGGTGCGGTCACCGTCGTGGCTGAACGGTTCTGCGCCTGGCAACACGGGCATGCTGGAATCCTCTCACCGGGCTGATGCCTTCCCACCCGAATAGTCCCACGCCAGCTCGTGGTGGGCAGCGGCGGACTCCGCTGGCCCCCCTGGCCGGGATGCACGCGATGTGCCTGTCCACATCGAGGTCATGACATGGGAACATGTGATCGTGTTCTACTGGGTGGTGAAGGCGATCATCGGGCCGGTCCTCAGGCTCGTGTTCCGGCCGTGGGCAGATGGCACTGACAACGTTCCCCGGGACGGCCCCGCCATCCTGGCCAGCAACCACCTGTCGTTTTCTGATCATTTCTTCGCCCCGCTGCCGTTGCCCCGTAAGGTGGTCTTCCTCGCGAAGGCGGAGTACTTCACCGGCCACGGCCTCAAGGGCCTGGTCAGCCGGGCCTTTTTTCGCGGAGTCGGCCAGATACCCGTGGACAGGTCCGGGGGCCAGGCCAGCGAGCGTGCGCTCCGCACCGGCTTGCGCGTGCTCGCCCAGGGCCAGCTGCTGGGGATCTACCCCGAGGGCACTCGTACGCCGGACGGGCGCCTGTACCGAGGTAAGACCGGCGTGGCCAGGCTCGCGCTGGAGGCAAAGGTTCCGGTGATCCCGACGGCCATGGTCGGCACCTTCGAATTCCAGCCTCCGGGCAAGATCGCGCCACGGCTGTGGGTGCGCCCGGGCGTGCGGTTCGGAAAGCCGCTGGACTTCTCCCGCTACTACGGGCTGCACGAGGACCGGATCGTGCTGCGCGCCATAACCGACGAGATCATGTACGAGCTCATGAAGCTGTCCGGGCAGGAGTACGTGGACGAGTACGCCCAGCGCACCAAGCTGCGGCGCGGGTCGGCCCGCCGTAACCAGGATGCCGCGAGATTGGCCGGCGCCGCCGCGGTCGACGGGGTGGCTCGGGCCGGCGCTGACGGTGGCCCGCCGACGACAGGATCTGGTGGCGGGAATCCTGCCGCTGACGGTGGCTGGGCGGCGGGTGTGACAGCTGCTGACGGTGGCCGGGCGGGTGCGACGGCCGATGGCGGCGGCCGGGCGGCGGGTGCGACGGCCGATGGCGGCGGCCGGGCGGCGGGTGCGACGGCCGATGGCGGCCGGGCGGCGAGCGTTGCCGGTGGCGGTACCCCGGCGGCAGTATCCAGCCCTCCGAATAGCTCGCCGCCGCCGGGTGTTGTGCGCAACGCCGGGAGCGGTACCGGCGCAGGTGCGGGCCGCGACGACGAGGGCCGGGGCTTCTGACGCAAGCCTGCTGACCGCGAAGCCCCAATTGACCCAGAGGGTCACACCAGCCACAGAAGAAACGTGATGCGTCGCCTGACCTGAGTGAGGCGACCGAGTGGATTCGGGATTCGGTCAGGATATTCAGGGCGGGTTCAATGGGTCGTCGCAACATGGCTGGATAGACTGCCGGGCCGTTAGCGGACCCAGCCCTTGGTTCGCCTGACTGCCTGCCGCCAGCTTGCGTAGGCCGCGTCGTCTCGGGCGCCGGGCAGGAACCTGCGGTCCAGGCGCCAGGTTGCGGCCAGCTCGTCAGCCGATGACCATTCGCCCACGGCAAGACCGGCGAGAAACGCCGCGCCCATGGCCGTCGTCTCGGCCACGACCGGCCGCTCGACCGGCCGCTGCAGCTGGTCGGCCTGCATCTGCATGAGCAGGTCGTTGGTGCTGGCTCCGCCGTCGGCCCGCATGGCCGCCGCTGCGCCGGCCCGGCGGTCGACTCGGCGGTCATCACGTCCGCCACGTCGCGTACCTCGAAGGCGATCGCCTCGAGGGCCGCCCGGACCAGATGCGCCCGGGTGGTCCCGCGCGTCAGGCCGAAGATCGCGCCGCGCGCCGACGGGTCCCAGTCCGGTGCGCCGAGCCCGGTCAGTGCGGGCACGAAAACTACCCCGCCCGAGTCAGGTACCGAGCGCGCCAGCGCCTCGCTCTGGGCCGCGTTGTCGAGCAGACCTAGGCCGTCACGGAGCCATTGGATCGCGGCGCCGGTCACGAACACCGAGCCCTCCAGCGCGTAGGTCGTCGTTCCCGACGAATCCTGCCAGGCCACCGTGGACAGAAGTCCGGCCTTCGAGCGCACGATCGTCGTCCCGGTGTTGGACAGCACGAACGACCCGGTGCCGTAGGTGCACTTCACCGCGCCGGGGGCGTAGCAGGCCTGCCCGAACAGCGCCGCCTGCTGGTCACCAGCCACGCCGGCGACGGGCAGCGACAGGCCGAGGAAGGCGTCCGGGTCGGTGTGACCGACGACGGCGCAGGACGGCACGACCTCGGGCAGCGCATGTGGCGGCACCCCGAACAGCTCGCACAGCTCAGCTGACCACTGCCCGGCCTCGATATCGAACAGCAGGGTGCGCGAGGCATTGGAGGCATCCGTGATGTGGCGGTGGCCGCCGGTCAGCCGCGCGATCAGGTAGGAGTCCACCGTGCCCACCGCGATCGAGCCGTCCATGATCCCGGCCCAGGCGGACGGGTCGCCGGCGGCGAGCCAGCTCAGCTTGGTGGCGGTGAAGTACGGATCGAGCCGGAGCCCGGTGATCGCGGTGATCCGCTCCTCGTACCCGGCTTCCCGCAGCCGGGCGCACTCGGCAGCGGTCCGCCGGTCCTGCCAGACGATCGCCCGGCGCGGCGCGGCCAGCGTCGCCCGGTCCCAGATCACGGCCGTCTCACGCTGGTTGGTCAGCCCGACGCAGCTGACCGGCGGTGCACCAGCCGCCGTCCGGAGCGCTTGCCCGCAGGCCGCGAGGGTGGCCTGCCAGATGCCTTCCGGCAAGTGCTCCACCCAGCCGGGCTCAGGAAAATATTGTCGGAACTCCTGATAACCACGGCCCGCAACGGTGCCATCAGCGGTGACGATCAAGGCGGTGACGCCTGTCGTCCCTGCGTCGATCGCGAGGACGCTCATGGCACTAGTGTGGCGGTCGGGAACGTCGAGAGGGAGCCCATGCGAATCGGAGTCCTTACCGGAGGCGGCGACTGCCCCGGCCTGAACGCTGTCATCCGTGCCATCGTCCGCACCGGGGCGCTGGAGCACGGGTTTGAATTCACCGGGTTCCGTGACGGCTGGCGCGGCCCGCTGACCGCTGACACGGTCACCCTGGACGTGCAGGCCGTGCGCGGCATCCTGCCGCGCGGCGGGACGATCCTCGGCTCGTCCCGCACCAACCCGCTGGCCGACTCCGCCGCTGAGGGCGGCCGGTCAGGGATTGACCGGATCAAGGGCAACCTGGCCCAGCTGGGCGTGGACGCGCTGGTCGCGATCGGCGGCGAGGACACGCTCGGCGTGGCGGCGCGGTTGCACGAGGACGGCGTCAAGGTGGTCGGCGTGCCGAAGACCATCGACAACGACCTGTCCGCGACCGACTACACCTTTGGCTTTGACACCGCGGTGAATATCGCGATGGAGGCTATCGACCGGCTGCACACCACGGCGGAGAGTCATCACCGGGCGCTGTTCGTCGAGGTCATGGGCGGGCATGCCGGCTGGATCGCGCTGCACGCTGGCATCGCGGGCGGGGCGAACGTCATCTTGATCCCGGAGCAGCCGTTCGATATCGAGCAGGTCTGCGCCTGGGTTGAGCACCGGTTCCAGACCAGGTACTCGCCGGTCGTGGTGGTCTCCGAGGGCGCGCACCCGAAGGCCCAGAGCGAGGCACTCGTGGCCGACCAGCTGGACGCGTTCGGTCACGTGCGGCTCGGCGGCGTCGGGCAGCTGCTGGCCGATGAGATCGAGCGGCGCACCGGCAAGGAGGCGCGTTGCATTGTTCTCGGTCATATCCAGCGGGGCGGGACTCCGACTGCGTTCGACCGGGTGCTTGCGACGAGGTTCGGCGTCTATGCGATCGACGCGGTGCGGGATGGCGCGTTCGGCAGCATGGTGGCGCTGCGCGGCACGGACATCGTGCGGGTGTCGCTCGATGAAGCGACCCGCGAGCCCAAGCTGGTGTCGCCGGAGCGATACGCCGAAGCCGAGTTGTTCTTCGGCTGACCAGCCGGACGGTCGACTGCCGGTGCCGTAAAAGACCGGCCCGGAACGGATAGCCCAGCGGACTGCCGCCCGCCGGGCCGGTCAGGCCTGACGGGCGCGGAACGCGGCGGCCTTGACCCGGTTCTGGCAGGACGTCGAGCAGAAACGCCTGGTGCCGTTGCGCGAGATGTCGACGTAGACCCGGTCGCAGCGCGGTGCCGCGCAGACGCCGAGGCGGCCGTGCAGGTCGCTGCCGAGCACCACGGCCAGGCCGGTGGCGCAGCCGGCGGCCCAGCCGATGACCGGCGAGTCCGCCGCGCCGTGAAAATGCAGATGCCAGGGCTCACCGTCGTGCGAGTCCAGGTGCGGCCGCGCTCCGGTCTCGGCGAGCATCGCGTTGACGAGGTGGGCGGCGGCGTCGGTGTCGCCCGCCGCGACGGCCGTGAAAACCCGGCGCAACGCGGCGGCCACCGCGCGGAAATCGGCGGCTTCTTGCTGGGATACGACGCGGACGTCGGGGTTACCGGTGCGGAGCGCCGCGGTGACGGTGCGCCGCAGCTCGCCGTCGGCGGGCGGCACGTAGCGACGGCCGCGCGCCTCGCCCGCGGTGAGCGTGTTGACCAGGGCCACCGCCACCGTGACCACGGCATCCATGTGACTGGTGAAGTTCACTTGACCAGTTATGTCCTCGTCATTAGGTTGTGACTGGCAAAACTATAGTCGCCAGTGATGAGGGAGTTCCGGCATGACAGGTACGCGCGATGGCACCGGTGAGACGGCCACCCTTGACCGCGAGCAGGCGATGGCCTGGATCAGCCGCTGGGATGACCAGCAGCAGGCGTACATGCCGGAGCGGGAAGCCAGGTTCACCGCGCTGATTGATGCGGTGGAGCAGGGCGCGGGGCGGGCGGATCCGCTGGTGCTCGATCTCGGCTGCGGGCCAGGCTCGCTCGCCGTACGGCTGCTTGACCGGCTCCCCAAGGCCACCGTGCTCGCCGTCGACGCTGACCCGGTGCTGCTGGCCCTGGGCCGCTCGGCCTGGCTGGACCGGCCCGGCTTGCGGTTCGCCGATCGGGACCTGCGATCGGGTGGCTGGTCCCGCGGGCTGCAGCTGGAGCGGCCCGCGGACGCGGCGGTCAGCACGACCGCGCTGCACTGGCTGACGGCCCCCTCGCTGATGGCCCTGTACGCGGAGGTGGCCACGGTGCTGCGGCCCGGCGGACTGCTGCTCGATGGCGACCACCTCCGTGAGGACGAGACGGTCTCACCCGTGCTGGCCGGACTCGGCCGCGCCCTGATTGAGCGAGCGGAGCGACGCAGCCTCACCGCTGACGATGCCGAGACCTGGAGCGGCTGGTGGGACGCGGTTGCCGAGGATCCGGCCCTGACTGACCTATTCGCCCGGCGGCAGCGCCTGCACCTGGACACCGAGCACCACGGGTCGCCCGCCGGGCTACTGCAGACCCACATCGACGCACTCCGGGCGGCCGGGTTCGCCGAGATCGGCACCCTCTGGCAACTCGGCGACAACCGGCTGCTGTGCGGAGTGCTCGGCGGGTGAGCCGCATGCGGCCGCCGCGACGTGCGGCTGCCGCCAAGTTCGGCGTTGATAGTGCCCGGACTGCTGGCAAACTGGGAAGATGTCCGCGCTCCCGCTCACCGAACCGGTTGTGCCTGGCCACGGTGCGACCCTGCATGAGCCTTGCGTCCTGCTGAAGCTGGGCGAGATCGTGCTCAAGGGAAAGAACCGGCAGCAGTTCGAGCGGCTGCTGCATGAGAACATCCGGCGCGCGGTGCGGGACCTCGGGATACCGATCCAGATCTGGCAGCGGGATGGCGTGATCGTGCTGCGGACCGTCGGCGGCGAGTCCGGCGGCGCCACCATGGAGACAGCGGCGGACCTGCTGGCCGAGCGCATGCGCAACGTTATGGGGCTGGCCCGGGTATGCCGGGCCGTCCGGGTGGCCAAGGACCCTGCGGCCGCCGCCGAGGCTGCGGTGGAGCTGACCGCGGGCCGGCCGGGCGCGTTCGCGGTGCGCGCCAGGCGCAGGGACAAGCGGTTCCCGCTCAGCTCCGGTCAGCTCGCCGCGCTGATCGGCAGCCGGATTCAGCAGGAGTACGGATACCCGGTCAACCTGCGCCGCCCGGACACCACCGTGTTCGTCGAGGTTGATCAGTCCGAGGTGTTCGTGTTCACCGAAGGCCTGCCGGGCCAGGGCGGACTGCCGGTGAGCATGAGCGGCCGGGCGCTCGTGCTGATGTCGGGCGGCATCGACTCGCCGGTCGCCGCCTACCGGATGATGCGCCGTGGCCTGCGCTGCGGTTACCTGCATTTCTCTGGTATGCCGCTGACCGGCCCTGAGTCGGTCTACAAGGCCTACGGCCTGGTCCGTGAGCTGGACAAGTACCAGGGCGGTTCCCGGCTGTTCGTGGTCGCGTTCGGCAAGGCGCAGCAGCGGCTCGCGTCCTCCGGAGCCGGCCGACTGCAGATCATGGCTCAGCGACGGCTGATGCTCAAGACGGGCGAGGCGCTGGCGCGGCGGGTGCACGCGGCCGCGCTGGTCACCGGTGATTCGCTCGGTCAGGTCAGCAGCCAGACCCTGACGAACATCACCGCGCTCGATGACGCGGTGACGCTGCCGATCCTGCGGCCGTTGATCGGCCTGGACAAGACGGAGATCATGGCGGAGGCTCGGAAGATCGCCACGCTGCGCATCTCCGAGCTGCCCGACCAGGACTGCTGCTCGCTGCTGGCGCCGCGGCAGGCGGAGACCCGGGCCAAGATCTCCGACCTGCGCCGGATCGAGGCCCGGCTGGACGCCGACGACCTGGCCGAGGAACTGGCGGCAGCCGCGCAGGAATACACGCCCAGCCGGTTCTAGCGCCAGGCCCGACTTCGCCCTGGTCCTGGCCGACGGCCCGGTCCCGGGCTGGCCGCACCGGCGGATCCGCTGGCCGGACTTCAGGGGCCCGGCTGACAGCGTCGATGCGCTCGACGCCCTGCACGATGCGCACCGCCGCGCGCACGCGGGGGAGCGGGTCGAGGCGGCCTGCCGCGGCGGCCTCGGCCGCACCGGGACCGCGCTGGCGGCCCTGGCGGTCCTGGACAGCCTCGCCCCGGGCGAGGCATTGACCTGGGTTCGGGGACGCTACCACCGGCGAGCCGTGGAAACCGTCTGGCAGCGACGATGGCTTCGTAACGTTCGCTAGCGGGGGCCCGGCGGGCCTGGCCTTCCGGTCACCGCCGATCGCGGGACCGGACGTAGGACCGCCCGTTTCCGTCCAGCCAGATCGCGGCATCGCCGCCTGCCCGGGTCAGGAACCCGCCGCTGCCCCACAGTGACAAGGTGCCCGGGATCAGGACCAGATCACTGACGGCGTTACCGAATCCGTGCTTGAGGTTGGCCAGCGTCCAGCGTCCCGAGCGGGACAGGTGGAGCAGCCTGGACTCGGTCTGGGCGCCGAGGGTGGTCGCCGCGACCCAGATTCCGCCGCGTCCGTCGGGAGCCAGGCGCCTGGGCATGGCCCGCCCAGGTGCGATGAACCGCCGCCAGCTCAGGCCGTTCCAGTGGGCCAGTACCACCCGGCCAGCCGGGCTCGCGGCAGGCGAGTTTCCCAGCACCCAGACATCGCGCGGGGACACGGCGATCACGTCGTCGAGCTCCGCGCCGGCCAGAACGGAGCCGGTGCGCACCTGGTTCCAGGCTCGGCCGTCCCAGTGCTCCACGACGCCGCCCTTCGGCGCGGCCGTGATCGCCCAGATGTCGCGCGGGGTGACAGCGCTGGCCCGGCAGACCGGGTCGCGCGGACCGGGGACACCGATCCAGCCGCGACCGTTGTAGTGCCAGGCGCCGGTGCGCGGCCCGCTGCCGGGTGCGATGCCGAAGAGCCACACGTCCGTCGCGCTGATCGCGGTGACGCAGGCCGCGCCCGTTCCCGGCTGCCATCTCCTGGCGACTGACCACCGGCTCCCGTTCCAGCGCAATGCATATCCACCGAACGAGCTGACCGCCCAGACGTTGGCTGGCGAGGACGCACTCGCGGCGGATATGAAGCTGCCGAGCCCCGCCGGCAGCGCGGCCGGCCGCCAGGCATGCCCGTTCCAGTGCACTGCGACCGGGCTGCTGGCCGCGCCCGGGTTGGTGCCGCCGAAGACCCAGGCGTCATGCCGGTCAGCTGCGATCACCGTCGCAAAGCCGGACGCGTTAGCCAGGCCGCCGTAGTGGTCGGCCGCGATCATTCGCCAGCCACCGGCTGGACCCGCCGCCCGGGCGTGATCAGCCGATGTCGTCACCGCAGGCAGCCTGGTCGCGGGACGGGATGCGGCAGCGGGCTCGCCCTCGTTGGTGGGGTGGCCGGCGGCCACGGCGGGCTCGCCGCGGGCCGGCTCGCCACGGGCCGGCTCGCCACGGGCCGGCTCGCCACGGGCGTGATGGCAGCGGGCGCGACGATGGCCGGCAGCACGATAGCCGACACGACAGCGCCGAGGGTGACGCCGCGATCGGGCCTATCCATGGCAAGACTCCGCTCGGGCCGGGCTGATGATGTTCGTGCACAGACCGGCCAGCGCAAGAATAGACGGGTACGAGGGTTTATGCGAAGAGGCCGGCCTGTTGTTATCGGGCGCCGGCGGCGAGGTTATGGCAGGCCCGGGCGCGGAGAGGTGATCACGCGAAGGTCGGACTGCAGATACCTGATGTCACCTGGCCCGGCGGCCCAGGTTCGGGGCCTGGCTGGGAGCCCCTACCGCGGCCGCCACGGCCCGGCCGCCTGGCCCGCGCCCGGCCGCCCCCAGCCGGTCCAGTGCTCGACGGTGATGACGATGACCGGGCCCGGCCGGCGGGCCCGCCCCGGTACTGCGGGTACTTCTGGGCCAGCAGGCCGATCGGCCCCGCCATCGCGGCGGGATCCGCCACGATCGCCGCGCGGCCGTCGGCGCGCACCCACCACAACGCGGTCCAGTCCTCGGCATAGTGATCGGCCAGCACCGTGACGCGGGCGTCGGCGCGGATGTTGCGCAGCCTGGCCAGGTTGACCGTCGTCTTCGGCTTGGTGTCCACCGCGCTGTAAATGACATCACCAGCCACGGCGAAGGTGACCGGGACCAGGTGCGGCCGTCCGCTGCGGCTGAGCGTGGCGAGCCTGGCCACCCGGCTATCCAGGAACAGCCGCCGCGCGTCGCCGTCAGCCAGACCGGGCATTACGCGGTGCGCCCGCGCCGGGGCGGCATACGCCCTGACCTCAGGCCACGGCGACATGCTGGGGCGCCGGGGTCAGCGTCCGGCCGACGATCGGGGGCAGCGTCGCCGCTGCCTGGGCCAGCTCCCTGATGTCCTCGTCGACCAGAGCCTGGTCGCCATCGCACATGGCGATGGCGGGCTCGGGGTGCACGTCCACGATGATGCCGTCGGCGCCGACCGCGATCGCGGCCCGGCTCAGCGGCAGCACGAGGTCACGGCGGCCGCCTGAGTGGGACGGATCGACGATCACGGGAAGATGCGAGAGGCGTTGCGCGACCGGGACCGCGCTGATGTCCAGCGTGTTGCGGGTCGCGGTCTCGAAGGTACGGATGCCGCGCTCGCAGAGCACGATATCGAGGTTGCCGCGTTGCGCAATGTACTCCGCCGCCATCAGCCATTCCTCGATGGTCGCGTTCATGCCCCGCTTCAGCAGCACCGGCTTGCCGGCCGAGCCGACGGCTTGCAGCAGCGCAAAGTTCTGCATGCTGCGGGTCCCGATCTGGAGCATGTCCGCGTAGGAGCAGACCAGGTCCACGCTGGCCGGATCAATGACCTCGGTGACCACGGGCAGCCCGGTTTCGGCCCGCACCTCGGCGAGAATCTTCAGGCCCGTCTCGCCCAGGCCCTGGAACGCATAGGGCGACGTGCGCGGCTTGAACGCGCCCCCGCGCAGTATCGAGGCGCCGGCGGCCTGCGCCATCCGGGCCGCCGTCAGGGTCTGCTCGGGAGTCTCGACCGTGCACGGCCCGGCAATCACGGTCACGGTATCCGGGCCGATCGGTACCTCGCCGACTCTGATCACCGACCGGCTGGCATGGTGCTCCCTGCTCACCAGCTTGTAGGGCACCGTGATCCGCACCACGTCGCTGACACCGCTCCTGCTGCGCAGGTTGAGCGTGCCGAACTGCTCGACGTCCCCGACTAGGCCGATGATGGTCCGGGAGACTCCCCGGCTGACGAAAGCTTCGCCGCCCGCCACCTTGATCAGCTCAACGATTGAGTCAATGTCGGACTGATCAGCCCCCGGGGCCATCACGATGACCATGACATCCTCCTAGTCCCCATCATGACGAAAGCCCCGGGCCACTGTGGCCCGGGGCTATGGTTCAGGTCGTTGGCGTCAGCGCAGTGTCTGGCGGGCGACCGTCCCAGGGCCGGGCCGGTAGCCGTAGAAAAACCAGTACGCGTGACGCACGGCAGGAAGCTTAGCGCATCCGTCGCACCTGCGTGACGGCGGCGGGGGCCGGTTCGAGCACTCGGCAACGGATGGCAAGATAGCTGCACCTGCGGGAGAGCCAGGGCCCGGCCATCGCGGCTGCACGGGCGCAGGGAGGAAAGGAGCACGTCAGCTGGACATGAGCCAGCCGGAAATAGGTGAGCAACGTACTGGCCGGCTTCGGACGGTCAGGCCGGAGATAACCGTGCTCGTCGGTGGTCAGGACGACCGGCAGAGCGGTCGGCCGGCGACCGAAGACAGCCTCCAGTATGTCGCCCCGGACGCGCTTGACCCCGACCCGCTGCGGCAGGACGCGCTAGAGCGGCAGCTGCCGCCCGGCCAGTACGTCCCCAGCAGTTGGCCGGTCCTGCACTACGGCCCGATTCCGGTCTTCAATCCGCAGACCTGGGATCTGCGGGTGACGGGATCGACCGATTCTGGCCAGGAGTACCAGTGGACCTGGCCCGAGCTGGCGGCGCTGCCGCGCGGCCGCATGGTGGCGGACTTCCACTGCGTCACCAAGTTCACCGTCCAGGGCGTCACCTGGGACGGCATCCCGGCCCGCGGACTGCTGCGGGCCGTGCCCCCGGCCGCAGCGGTCACCCACGTCATGGTCTGGGCGGACTTCGGCTACAGCGCCAACGTCCCGATCTCTGCTTTCCTCGAGAGCGACACCATCCTCGCCACACACCGGGACGGGGCGGAACTCAGCCCGGAGCACGGCTATCCGCTCCGGCTGGTCGTTCCGTCGAGGTACGGGTGGAAGAGCGTCAAGTGGGTGCGCGCCGTCGAGTACCTGACCCGGGACCGCAGGGGGTTCTGGGAGGAGCGCGGCTATCACAACGCTGCTGACCCCTGGCGCGAGCAGCGCTACTCCTATCAGGAACAGCCAGGCGAGGGCCCGCCGGACTGAGCGGGCGGCCGCGGGCGCGGCCGTCCGGTTATTCGGCAGCCAGGCGCGCCGGCCGCGGCGCAGCACGTGCTCCGGCCGTTGGCCGAGGCGCATCGCGCAGGGCGCGCAGCGTCGCGATGTCCTGAGCCTGACCCTGCTCATCACCCGGTGTCTCGACGACGAACGGGACGCCCCCGGTAACCGGATGACGGAGCAGGTCGACGAAGGCGGCCACGCCGAGTTGGCCGCGGCCGATGTTCTCGTGCAGGTCACGATGCGATCCGCAGGCGGCCCTCGAGTCATTGGCATGAATCAGCCGTAGTCTGCCGCCCCGATCATGGGTGGCCGCCTGCAGCGCCCGGAGCATTCGCGACACGCCATGCCGCGCGGTCACATCGTGCCCCGCGGCGAAGAGGTGGCAGGTATCGAGGCATACATTCGCGCGCGGATGCCAGTCGAGGGCGTCCAGGTATGGCTCGAGGTCCCCGACCATGCCGCAGAGCATCTGGCCTTGCCCGGACATCGGCTCCACTAGCAGGTCGGGCCCGTCGTCGGCGATCGAGTCCAGGACCGGGAGCAGGCAGTCCCTGACCCTGCGCAGCGCGTCCGCGCGCTCGCCCGTGACTCCTGAGCCGGTATGCGCCACAACGCCTCGCGCGCCGATCTCGGTGCCGCGCCGCAGCGAGTACCGGAGCACCTCGGCCGACCGCTGCCGGGTTACCGGATCCGGTGACCCGACGTTGACCAGGTACGGGGCGTGAATGAAGACCGGCAGGCTGGTCTCGGCCACGTGGTCGCGCAGCATCGCGTCCTGTCCGGGGTCACCCGGGGTGAGCGCCCAGCCGCGTGGATTGGAGACGAAGACCTGGATCGCTTCGGCGGCGACCGCCGCTGCGTACCGCAATCCGGCCGTCGCCAGGCCACCGGCGACCGGGACGTGGGCGCCGATCGGCCTGCTAGGGCCCGGTGCCGGCCGGACGGGATCAGTCGGGAGGTCCGGGGCAGGCTGGCCGCAACCGGTCGGGCCGGCCGCGGCGGGATCAACTCGGGTGTCCGGCACGCCGCACATCGTAGTGGCGCGGCCCGCCGAGACCGGGCTCGAGCGCCCGTCCGGGGTGACCGTGGCAGGCGCGCCTCCGCTTCCGATTTCAGGATGCCCGTAACTCCGCTCAGGCTATGACCCGAATAGTCAGGTAAGCACTTATACCGGATTCAATGGGGACGTAACGGGCGATTCCCGGCAAGAACTGGCTCGAATCCGGTATAAGTGGTGAGGCCGTTTGGGGCGAGAGCGGGCAGCGGCGGGGCAGGCGGGACGCGGGGGCAGGCGGGCAGGCGGGCTGGCGGGCGCGGTGGCTGTCCGGCCGCTAGGGCAAGGAGAAGAAGAAACCAACGTTCAGGGTGATGGTGCTGCCCTTGGGTGCCTGCCCGGTGGGGCTGTAGTTGATCACCTTGTGGCCGGGTGTCACCTGGTTGACGGTCACGTTGAACCCGGCGCTGGTCAGCTGCTGGGTGGCCTCGTCCACGTTCATGCCCTGCACGTTGGGGATGTTGACCAGCGGCGGGCCATTGGAGACCTGGACGGTCACTACCTCATTCGGGCTGATAGGCGTACCCGGGCCGGCGACTGGCTGGTTATGGTGCCGGCTGGCTGATTGCTCTTCGCGTCCGGCACCGGGTTCAGCGCGTAACCCGCCTGCTGCGCCATCGCCTGGGCGGCGGCCAGCTGCTGTCCAACCAGGTTCTGCAGCGGCGGGCCCGCGCTGACCGTGATCGTGACCGGGGTGGTCTGCGGCCACGACACGCCGGCGACAGGGTTGGTGCTGATGACGATGTTGGCCGCGATGGTGGTTGAGGTGGCCTGCGTAACGCGGCCCGGCGTCAGCCCCGCCTTCTTGAGCGCGGCCTGTGCGGCGGCCAGTGGCATGCCGGTCACCGGCGGCACCGGGAACTTCAGCGGACCCAGGGAGACGATGAGCCTGATCGTGCTGCCCTGCTTGGGCCTGGTGCCGATGGCGGGCTTGGTCTGGATGACATCGCCCGAAGCGATCGATGTGCTGTGCTGGCTGGGCCCCGACTTGACCACGAAGCCCAGGTTGGTGAGCTCGGTGCGGGCCACGCTGACGGACATGCCGCGGACCTGGGGCACGGTCGTGTACCGGCCAGCGGAGAGCCACCATGTCACCACCGCGATCACCAGGACGACGGCCAGCGCGCCGGCCAGGTAGATGAACCTCCGGCTGAACAGCAGGCGCTGCAGCATCGGTTCGCCAGGTGCGCGCGGGCCGCGGGTACGCCGGGTCCGGTACCGGTCGGTGCCGTCCGGCTCGTCGATGATGTGGGCGGGCGAGACGATCAGGGTGTGGTTGGTGCCGTCCGAGCCGCCCGCCTGGAAATGTGCTCCGGGCGGGACCAGCTGGCCGGGGCCGTCAGGCCCGTTGGGCTCGCCTGGCCACGGGTAGGCAGCGGCCAGCGCGCCGTGCTCGCCACCGGGCCAGGCGTCCGATGAGGCGGGTCCGCTCGGCCCGATGCCAGGCCAGGGTGGCGGCAGCACTGGCGCCCCGGCGGGTGGAATGGCGAGTCCGGGCGGCCCGGCGCTACCGCCGTGCGGGGAGTCCGGGCCGGGGTCGGGCCACGATGGTGCGGCGCTCCGGGTGGCGGGGGAGTCCGGGCCGGGGTCGGGCCACGATGGTGCGGCGCTCCGGGTGGCGGGGGAGTCCGGGCCGGGGTCGGGCCAGGATGGTGCGGCGTTGCGGGTGACGGGGGAGTCCGGGCCGGGGTCGGGCCAGGGCGGTGCGGCGTTCCGGGTGCTAGGGGAGTCAGGGGTGTCGACGGGCCAGGAAACGGCCGTGAGCGGATCAACTCCGGCGCGCGCCGCCGCGGCGGCCGGATACGAAGCGCCGGCTGGCTGGCGCCGGAATCAGGGCTACCGCCGGGCGCCAGCCCGCCGGGGGCCAGGCCGCCTGGTGTCGGCCCGCCGGGGGCCGGGCTGCCGGGGGGGAAGCTGCCGGGAGCAACACTGGCAGCCGGCAGGCCGCCGAAGAGCGGCACGCCGCCGGCGGCGAGGGCGCTGCCGGCGGATACTGCTCCGGCTTCGGAGCGGGCGCCGCGGCCGGGCAAGCTGCTACCGGGCGGGACTGGCGGCTGCTACCGGGCGGGACGGGCCCGCTGTGGCCGGGCGGGACGGGCCCGCTGTGGCCGGGCACCGGACCGGGCCCCTGGCCGCCGGGGTAGCCCGGCCCGCTGGCATAGCCGTCCCGCGCCCCGGATAGCTGTCCGGCCCGGCGGCGTGCTGGCCGCGGGGCCTCGGCCTGGCGATGGGCAGGCCGCGCCGCATCTGGGTGATCGCGCGCAAGAACTCGCCCGCGTCCGCGGGCCGCCGGCCCGGGTCCCGGCTGGTGGCCAGCGCGACCAGGGTGTCGAGCGCCGGGGGCAGTCCGGGCACGAGACTGGACGGCGCCGGGACCACGTCGTTGACGTGCTTGTACGCGACATCGAGCGGCGAGCCGCCGGTGTGCGGCTGGGTGCCGGTGAGCAGCTCGAATAGCATGATCCCGGCTGCGTACACGTCGGTGCGCGCGTCCGAAGTGCTCTTGGATACCTGCTCGGGCGCCAGGTAGGCGGCAGTACCGATGATCATGCCGCTCTTGGTGCGGCAGGCCGCTGCGGCGGCGCGGGCCAGCCCGAAGTCCGCCACCTTGACCAGGTTGCCGTTCGTCAGCAGGACGTTCTCCGGCTTGACGTCACGGTGCACGATCCCGGCCTCGTGTGCCGCGGCGAGCCCGGCCAGGACACCCTCGATGATGTCCAGGGCTTCTCTGGGGCCGAGCCTGCCCCGCTCGCGCAGCAGCTCGCGCAGCGTGCGCCCCGGGACGTACTCCATGGCCAGATACAGGAACTGCCCGTCGGTGCCCTGGTCGTAGACGGCGACCACGTGCGGGCTGGACAGCCGGGCCACCGACCGCGCTTCGTCCATGAACCGGCGGATGAACTCCTCGTCCCCGGACAGTTCCGGATGGGCGATCTTGAGCGCGACCTTGCGGTCCAGCCGGGTGTCGAGGCCGAGGTAGACCGTGGCCATCCCGCCGTGCGCGAGCCAGGCTTCCACCCGGTACCGGCCGTCGAGCAGTTGCCCGGCTGGCGGTCGCGAAAGGGTGGTATCCATCGGCAGAAGTGTATGGTCCACCACGGCCGTGCGCCCCGGTAACAGCGGTCCGGGATCGCGCGGTAACAGGCGGTGACCTGCGGCTTTCGTTGCGTACGTCGCGGCAGGCCGGAGCGGGTCAGTCGCCCGGCAGCCGGTGGATCAGCAGGCCGACGGGATGAAACTGGGTCGGCGGGAAGCCGCGCTAGGCAGGCGGCGGAGAGGACGCCACCGCGTAGCGGCGGCGCGGCACCCGGCCCGCCAGGTAGGCCAGCCGCCCGGCAATGACGGCGGCCCGCATGGCCTTGGCCATCTGCTGCGCGTCCCTGGCCCGGGTGACCGATGTGGCCAGCAGCACCGCGTCGCAACCGAGTTCCATCGCGATCGCCGCGTCACTGGCGGTGCCGATGCCAGCGTCCAGGACGACCGGCACGCCGGCGCTCTCGACGATCAGCTCGATGTTGTGCGGGTTCCTGATGCCCAGGCCGGAGCCGATCGGCGCGCCGAGCGGCATCACGGCCGCACAGCCGGCCTGCTCGAGCCGCCGGGCCAGCACCGGATCGTCGTTGGTGTAGGGCAGCACCGTGAACCCCTCGCCCACCAGTTGCTCGGCCGCGTCGAGCAGCTCAACAGGATCAGGCAACAACGTCCGCTCGTCGGCGATCACCTCGAGCTTCACCCAGTCCGTGCCTAGTGCCTCCCGGGCCAGCCGTGCGGTGCGCACCGCGTCAGCGGCCGTGTAGCAGCCGGCGGTGTTCGGCAGCACCCGGATGCCGCGGGCCGCCAGGACGTCCAGCACCGATCCTGAGCTGCCCGGATCGACCCGCCGCATGGCGACGGTCGTCAGCTCCGTCCCGGATGCGGCGAGCGCCCGATCCAGCACGTCCAGGCTGGGGGCGCCCCCGGTACCCATGATCAGCCGCGAGCTGAACACCGCACCGGCCAGCACGAACTTGTCGTCCATGGTCAGCCTCCTTGTACCGCCGTGATCACTTCTACGCTGTCCCCGCCGGCCAGTCCCGTCGACTCCCAGTCGGACCTGCGCACTACCGCGCCGTTGACCGCCGCGGCTACGCCGGTGGCTGATGTGGTGAGCAGCGAAACGGCTGTCGCCAGGCTGGTGCCGTCGGCCAGGTCATGCGGTGCGCCATTGATGGTGACCTTCATGACCGGGCCCGCTCGTCCTGGCTGGCCGCGGCGGTCGCGGGCGACGGCTCCGGCCCGGCGTGCCGCAGGCCAGCCGGCCGGTCCGGGCGGGAGAACCGCTCCGCCGAAAACGGGACCATGCCTGCGGATATCCGTTGCGAAGCCAGGTAGTCAGCGATGATGTCGGCGGTCACCGGAGCCAGCAAGACTCCGCTGCGGAAATGGCCGGTGGCCAGCACCAGGCCGGGCAGCTGAGCGGGCCCGAGGATCGGCGCGTTGTCCGGGGTGCCCGGCCGCAGGCCCGCGACGGCCTCGGCGAGCTCGAATTCGGTGATCCCCGGCACCAGGGTCCGGGCGTCGCGCAGCAACTCCCAGATCCCGCCCGCGGTGACCCGGGTGTCGGTGCCCAGCTCCTCCTGGGTCGCGCCGATCACCAGCTCACCGCTGGCCCGCGGGACCAGGTACACGGTGAAACCGTGCACGATGCCGCGGATGGTCCTGGCCACCAGGGCGGCCGGGATGCCGGCCCGCAGCGTGGACGGCGTCGGCCGCAGCCGCAGGATCTGCCCCTTGACCGGCCGGACCGGCGGCGCCGTCCCGGCCGGGAGCCCGCCGATCAGGGCCGACTGCCAGCCCGCGGCCAGCACCACGGACCCGGCCGGTATCGGTGTCCCGTCGGCCAGCTCAGCGCCTGTGACGCGATCGCGGGCGGTCAGGATCTGGGTGGCAGGCTGCGCGATCACGCTCACCCCGGCCTGTCGCGCCGCGGCCAGCAGGGCGGTGGTCAGCAGCCTGGGGTCAACCGAAGCGTCATCGGTGACAAGGAGCCCGCCGCGGACCGACGGATCGAGCATCGGCTCGGCCGCCCGGCATTCACGCGCCGACAGGCGCTGCGATTTCGCGCCGAACGATTCACGCAAGATGGCGATCTCATCGAGGACAGCGAGGTCGTCATGGTCGTAGGCGACCTGCAGGGTGCCGTCGTCGCGAAACCCGGTCGGCTCGCCGGTCGCCGTGCTCAGCTCGGCGACGAACGCGGGATAACGCTCCAGCGACTGCTGCCCGAGGGTGAACAGGGCTCGCTCGGCGTAGGCAGCTTCCGAGACCGGCGTGAGCATGCCGGCCGCCACGTGCGATGCCCCCCCGCCGGGCCGGGGGTCGGCCACGGTCACCCGCAGCCCGCGCTGCGCGGCCCGCCAGGCGATGGCCAGGCCGATCACCCCGCCGCCGATGACGAGCACGTCAGAACCGGGGCCGGGGCCGGCTGGTCTGCTCATGCGTTCGGCTCCCTTCGCCGGCATGACCCGGATCAGGTTCCTGCGGTCGGCGGCTCGCCAGCCGCCCTCTCAGTCCGGTCAGCACCGGACTCCCGCGCGATACGCCCTAGCCTAAGTGATCGTGGCAGTTGCGCGAGTGGCCGTGGCGGGGGCCGGGCTGGCCGGGCTGCGGACCGTGGAGGAATTGCGGGCCGCAGGGTTTGACGGCGAGATCACCCTGATCGGGGCCGAACAGCGGCCGCCCTACGACCGGCCGCCGCTGTCCAAGCAGCTGATGGCCGGGATCGTGGACGACACCACGCTGCGGGACGATCTGGAGTCGCTGGGCGCCGACGTCCGGCTCGGAGAAACCGCCACCGGGCTGGGCGACCGGGTGCTGCGCACCGACCGGGGTGAGTACGGCTTCGATTCGATGGTCCTGGCGACCGGGTCGCTGCCGGTGGCGCTGCCCGGCGGCGGACCGCAGCGGTTCCTGCGGACCCTGGACGACGCGCTGGCCATCCGCGCGCTGCTGCGGCCCGGGCTGCGGCTGGTGATCGTGGGAGCGGGGTGGATCGGCGCCGAGCTGGCCACCGCGGCGGCGGCGCGCGGCTGCGCGGTGACCATCGTAGAGGCGGGCCAGGCGCCATTGGCCGGCGCGGTCGGCGCGGAGGTCGGCGCGCTGACCGAGCCCTGGTACGCGGCGGCCGGCGTGTCGCTGCGGCTGGGTCAGCTGGTCGGCTCGGTGCGGCAAGGCGGCCTGGAGCTGGCCGGCGGGGGTGGCTGGCGGCGGATGAGATCGTGACGGCGATCGGGGTCAGGCCGGCCGTGGGCTGGCTGGCATCGTCGCAGGTGGCGGCAGACGGCGGGGTGATCGTGGATGAAGGGTTGCGCACGTCGGTGCCCGGGGTGTTCGCGGTCGGGGACTGCGCCGCGTTCTGGTCGCAGCGGTACGGCAGGCGGTTGCGGGTCGAGCACTGGGACGTCGCGCTCCGCGCGCCTGAAGTGGTGGCGGCCAACCTGCTCGGCGGCGATGCGGTCTACGACCCGGTTCCGTATTTCTGGTCGGAGCAGTTTGGCCGGATGGTTCAGTACGCGGGCCATCACGGGGACTCCGACCGGCTGATCCTGCGGGGCGATCCGGGCGGCAGCCGGTGGGCGGTCTGCTGGCTGGCGGGCGATCGGCTGGTGGCGGCGTTCTGCGTGAATGCGCCCCCGGATCTGCTGCAGGCTCGGCGCCTGATCCAGTCCGGCGCCGACGTCGACGCGGCCCGGCTGGCCGACCCGGCCGCACCGGTCCGCTCGGCCGTTCGCGGCTGACGGCGCGGGCTTGCGCTCGCGCCTGGGCTGGGGGCCGGGCTCGCCTTTCGGGGCGGGCTCGTGTCCGGGGGCGGCAGTGTCGCGACGCCGACGGCGCCCCGGGCCGGCTGATCAGGCTGGCCGCTCACGCAGGAGCCAGCCAGGCGCGCGAATCCGCCAGGCTGGCTGGCGCGACGCGGCATTGCGGGTGTTTGGCGGCGAGCCGAATGTGGGAAAGTCTGAAACGTGGCTCAGATCGACCCCCCGGCCGACGCCATCGTCGGCGACTGGTTGACCCTTCCTCAGGTTGCTGACCGGCTCGCGCTGCCCCTGAGCCGGGTAAAGCAGCTCCTTCGCGACCGGCGGCTGCTCGCGGTCCAGCGCCCCAACGGCGAATTCTGCGTGCCTGCCGCGTTCCTGGACGGGGATCAGCCCGTCCGGGGCCTGCATGGGACCCTGACGCTGCTCTGCGACTGCGGGTTCGGCGAGGCGGAGGCGCTGCGGTGGCTATTCACCGCCGATGAGTCGCTGCCGGGCACGCCCATTCAGGCGATCGCGGAGCACCGGGGCACTGAGGTCAACCGCCGGGCGCAGGCGCTGGCTTTCTGACCCGTAGCCGGTCCGGTCCGGCTGTGTGGCGAGGCCACGCGGCGTGCCAGCATGTCCTGCATGCCTGTTGACCTTCGCGACCGGCTGACCGGAGCGCTCCTGTACCTGTGCACCGACGCCAGGCAGCGACAGCAAGACCTTGGCCCGTTCCTCGATGCGGTGCTCGGGTCGGGCGTCGATATCGTCCAGCTCCGGCAGAAGGAGCTTGAGGCCGCGCAGGAGCTGCGTTTCCTGGAGCTCTTCCGGGACAAGTGCGACAAGCACGGCGTGCTACTGGCCGTGAATGACCGAGCCGACGTCGCCTATGCCGCGGGCGCTGACGTGCTGCATCTCGGGCAGCAGGACCTGCCGGTGCCGGTGGCCAGGCAGTTGCTCGGTCCCGGGCCGCTGATCGGCCTGTCCACGCACGCCCCGGCGCAGACCGCGGCCGCGGCAGCGGGGGCGGGCGTGGATTACTTCTGTGCCGGGCCGGTCTGGCCGACGCCGACGAAGCCAGGACGTCCGGCCGCGGGGATCGACCTGGTGCGGTACGCGGCGGGCCTCGACACGCAGCGGCCGTGGTTCGCCATCGGCGGGATCGGCCCGGGCAACCTGGACGAGGTGCTGGCTGCGGGTGCGCGCAGGGTGGTGGTCGTGCGCGCCGTTACTGATGCGGATGACCCGGCGGCCGCGACCGCGCAGCTGGCCTCGCGCCTCCGCCAGGCCGCCCGCTGACATAGGCCGGGCCGCCTCCCGGGCACCCCTTCATGATCGTGGCTATTTGGTGGGGGCGGGACCCGGCGGGTTCAAATAGCCACGATCATGGAAAACGACGCTCTTCGGGCGGCGCGGCTTGCTTTTTGCGTCTTGCGGCGGGCCCTTGGCTGGCTGTGACGGTCGCGTGCGGCTGGCTGCGACGGTCGCGTGCGGTCGGCCTGTGACGGTCGCGTGCGGTCGGCCTGTGACGGGTCGCGTGCAGCTGGCTCGCGACGATCAGTCGCTGCGAGCCGTTGCGGCGAAGGCGAGTTCCGCCAGCGCATCCTTGGCCGGGGCGGTCATCGGAGCGCTGTCAAGCGCCCCGAGCGCAGCTGCGACGTTGCGGTCGATCATCTCCTCGCATTCGGCCAGGGCACCGGTGGTCACGATCACCTCGCGCACCGCCGCTGCCCCCGCATCACCGACGAGCGGGTTGCCGAGGTAACGATCGAGGATCTCGGCCTGGGCCGGGCTCGCGCTCCGCTTGGCCATCGCGACTAGGACGGTCCGCTTTCCCTCCCGGAAATCGTCGCTCACCGGTTTGCCGGTCTCCGCTGGATCGCCGAAGACACCCAGGACATCGTCACGGAGCTGGAATGCGATGCCGAGCGGGATCCCGTAGGCGGTGCAGGCGTCAGTCATGGCCTGCTCTCGCTCGGCTATCCCGGGCGGCGGCTGAGCCGGTCGGGCGGGCTGAGCTGGCCGGACGGGCTGACCTGGCCGGGCGGTGCCCTGACCGCCAGCCACCAGGCCCGGGTCCGCGGCGGCGCAGGCCATGGCCACCCCCAGGTGCAGCGGCCGCTCGATCGTGTACTTGGCCGACTTGTAACGGACCACCCGCAGCGCGCTCTTGACGGTGTCATCTCCGGCTGTCTGGCTGAGCAGGTCCAGGTACTGGCCCGCGATCACCTCGGTGCGCATCGCGTCGAGCACCGGACGGCCGTGCAACAGCGCTGCACCGGGCAAGCCGCTGCCGTGCAGCAGCTCATCGGTCCAGGATTGGAGCAGATCGCCGATCAAGATCGCGGCACCAACCCCGAAGGCATCAGCGGAACCGCGCCAGCCGCCTGCCTGATGCCGGGCTGCGAACCGCCGGTGCACAGCCGGGCCACCCCGCCGGGTCTCGCTCGCGTCCATGACGTCGTCGTGCACGAGGGCGCTGGCATGAAGTAGTTCCAGGGCTGATGCGGCCGCGATGATCTGCCGGCAATCAGTTCCGCCTGCTGCGCGCCAGCCCCAGTAGCAGAACGCCGGGCGCAGCCGCTTGCCGCCGGCCAGCAGCGCTTTGATCGCCTCCAGCCAGGGAAGCAATTCACCGCTGATGGCATCCAGTACCGGTAGCTGCCGGTCGAGGAAGTCTTCGAGGACCTGTCCGACCTGGTCCCGGAGGCAGGGCAGGCCTGCTGGGCCGGTTGCCATGGCGCGAGACTAGCCCGGCCATTCCGAGCGGCAGCCGCCGGGCTGTCCGGGCCGCAATCCCCGGGCTGTCCGGGCCGCAATCCCCGGGCTGTCCGGGCCGCAATCCCCGGGCTGTCCGGGCCGCAAAGCGCGGTGGCGTCCCGTGCTCGGTCGGTGTCCACTAATCTGGGCGGATGCCGCTGCGCAGCGTGACGTCGCCCGCACCCGCCATCAAAGACCTGCTCGCCTCGGGCGTCAGGTCGGTCTCCTTCGAGTTCATGCCGCCTAAGACCGAGGCGGACGAGGAGAAGCTCTGGCGGGCGATCCGTCGGCTGGAGCCCTTGCGGCCAACCTTCGTCTCGGTGACCTACGGAGCGGGCGGCTCGACCCGGGACCGCACGGTGCGGGTCACCGGCCGGATCGCCGAGGAGACCACGCTCACGCCGGTCGGGCACTTCACCGCCGTCAATCATTCTGTCGCTGAGCTTCGGCACGTGATCGGCTCCTACGCAGCGGTAGGCGTCCGCAATGTGCTCGCACTGCGGGGCGATCCGCCCGGTGCGCCCGGCGATGAGTGGGTTCCGCATCCGCAAGGTCTCCGGTATGCCGAAGAGCTGGTCGCCCTGATCAAGGCAGCCGGTGACTTCTGCGTTGGAGTGGCCGCGTTTCCGGAGGGACATCCCCGCTCTGCGGACCAGGACGCGGACGACCGGTACTTCGTAGCGAAGTGCCGGGCCGGGGCGGACTTCGCGATAACCCAGATGTTCTTCTACCCCGAGGATTACCTGCGGCTCCGTGACCGGGTCGCGGCGCGTGGCTGCGACGTGCCGATCATCCCGGGCATCATGCCGATCACCAGCGTCACCTCGATCGACCGCATCGTGGTGATGTCAGGTGCGCGGTTCCCCGAGGCGCTGGCGGCGCGGCTGCGCGCGGTGGCGGACGACCGGGCCGCGGTACGGGACATCGGCGTGGAATACGCCGCCCAGATGTGCGAGCGGCTGCTGGCCGAAGGCGTACCTGGCCTGCATTTCTACACCCTGAACGGGTCCCGGGCGACTCAGGAGATCTACGAACTGCTCGGGCTCGGTGGTCCGGGTAAGCCGCCGCTACCGGGTACCCGAGTGCCCTAGGCGCGGCGCGCCCGGCACGGCCTGTCGGCCGATTACGATCCGGTGCCAGCGGCCTGAGGCGATCCGGTGCCCGGAGCGGCCGGGCGCAGGGGCAGCACCGCGCCCATGACCGTGTAGCGCGGTCCGCCGCCAGGAAAGCTGAAACCGGTCAGTAGGTCGGCGAAGCCAACGCCGCGATATAGCCGGCGAGCCGGTGCGTTGTCGTCCTGGGTGGAGAGCACGGCGGTGTGCTCGGTGCGGCCTGCTGTCAAGTCGAGCAGCAGGCTCCGGCCAATGCCGCGCCGCTGGAAGTCGGGATGCACGTGCACTTCGGCGATCTCCAGCGAGGATTCCAGCCACGCTGCGGCAGCGACCTCTCCGGCCTGCGCGGTCAGTGCGGACCAGACGATGTCGTGCCACCACTGGCCGTTCGCGCCGCGGAAGCCGTAAGCGAACGCGATGATCCGGATGTCGTCTGCTACCTGGGCGGTGACGGCCACAGCCCGGAACCCGGCATGGCCGGCGTGCCGTTCCATGATGCTGCCCCGCCCGGGCAGGTGCGCCGGGTCGGGTTGCATGGCCGCCGCGTAGACCGCGCTCAACCGGTCGATCTCGGCGAGGAAACCGGCCCTGTCGAGCTGCACCGACTGGATGACGGATCGCACGGCCGCCAGCGTATGTCACGCCTCGGCGTGAATGTCAGACCCCTCTTATAGCTTCGAACGCAGATGCAAACCGATGGACACCAAAACGAATCTATGTTCGAATAGGTAAGGCGAAGCCGGTCGGCAGCCGTGGTCCCCTGGAGCTGCCGGGGCCGGGCGCGCGAGGGGAAGCGTGCCGTCCGGCCCGGCTTTGCCGATAGGAGGAGCTTTCATGAACGCAGTCGTGCAGGAGGGCCAGGAGCGGCCGCGCTGCCGGGTGGCGCCGTCGGCGCTGGCACTGCTGGAGTCTGCCCGGTGCGGGCTCGCCGCGGCCGAGGGCGAGGCGTCGGCGGGAGCCAGGTACGTGGCCGCCCATCTGGCGGCGCTGCGGGCCGCGGCGGCGGTGGTGGCGGCCCGGGCGGAGCCTGGCACCACAACGCGCCGCAAGAGGCCGCAGAGCGTGTGGGAACTGCTGCCGAGGGTCGAGCCTGCGCTGCAGGAGTGGGCCGCGTTCTTCGCCGCCGGCGCGGCCAAGCGTGCTGCCGCTGAGGCCGGGCTGCCGCGCGCAGTTTCGGCGCGCGAGGCAGATGACCTGCTGCGCGACGCCGAGACGTTCCTCTCGCTGGCCGAGAACGCGCTGGGCGTCGCGGCCCAGGGGTTGCTGCCGTTGCGGACGGCCGGTTAGCTGCGTGTCCGGCGGCCGGGCACGCAGCCGACCGGGCTCAGAACGTCTCGATGGCGCCGCGGGCGTCTGAGTCCAGAATTCCCCAGTTGATCAATTCCTCGGTCAGGTCAGTCGGCGACTTGTCGTAGATGACCGCTAGGGAGCGCAGGTCCTCTTGGCGTATCGACAGCACCCGGCCGTTGTAGTCGCCGCGCTGGCTCTGGATCGTCGCGACGTAGCGGGCCAGCGGGCCGGTCTTGTCCTTGGGCAGCTGGCTCATCCGCTCAAGATCGATCACCAGCTTGGGTGACGGCGCAAGCAGAGTGGGCACCACATCCCCGGGCAGTAGCTCGGACACTGGAACTCCGTAGAACTCGGCCAGCTCGGCTAGCTTCTGCACGGTTACCGAGCGGTCGCCGCGCTCATAAGAACCTACAACGACGGCCTTCCACCGGCCACGGGATTTCTCTTCCACCCCGTGGAGCGAAAGCCCCTGCTGCGTGCGGATGGCGCGCAACCGCGCGCCGAGGGTTTTGGCGTAGTCAGATGGCATGATCTCCGGTCCCCTGGCCAGTCGTGCAGATAGTGATGGTTACGGACAGTGACGGTAGGCCGCGAGCGCGACAAGGTCAAGCCGAATGGCGAAAAGCGGATGAACTTACGCGCGTCGCGCATCAGCTCCAGACCGAGCCGAGGCCCGGCCGACAGGTCACAAATCCCAGCAGGACAGGCGTTCCCGGGCTTCTTGACCCGGTTCGCAGGCCCGGTAGCGGAGGTAAGAACCGGTCAAGATCCTTACATGATGTGACAAAGGTCACCCGCCGTCACGCGGCGTAAAGACGGGTGCTCAGCCGGCTAGCCGCCGCCGGCCCCGCCCGGTGGCACCTGTCACCGCACCGGGCCAGCGCGGCCAGCCGCGAGGCAGATCGGCCCCCGGCGCGGCCGTGCCGGGTCGGCGGCCTAAGGCCGGTACACGCCGGCGGTGACTGGGCTGCCCGAAGCATCCCGGCTGGTACGGTGGTCCAGGCAGACGTCCTTTAAGGCCCGTCCGGTGAGGCGGGAAAGGAGGTCAGGATGACGCATGCTGCCCATTCGGCCGACGGTGGCTCAAGCCCCGAGCGGCGGGCCCAATCCCCCGAACGTTCCCGCGGACCTTCCCTGGAGCGTTCTCCCGAGCGCCCAGAGCATTCTCCCGAGCACCGGCCGCCCGAGCACCGGCCGCCCGAGCACCGGCCGCCCGAGCATCGACCACCAGAGCGCCGGCCGCTTGAGCACCGAGTGCAGGAGCCCCGGCTAGCGCTGGAACCTGATGAGATCAGGCGAGCGCTGACCAGGATCGCGCATGAGATCCTCGAACGGACCAGTGGCGCCACCGACGTCGTGCTGCTGGGAATCCCGACTCGCGGAGTGCCGCTGGCGCACCGGCTGGCCGCGCGGATGGAGCAGGTCGAGGAACGCCCGATCCCGGCCGGGTCGCTCGACATCACCATGTACCGCGACGACTTGCGGCTCCGGCCAGCCCGCGCGCTCGGTCACACCGACGTGCCGCCCTCAGGGATCGACGGCAAGATCGTGGTGCTGGTCGACGACGTCCTGTACTCGGGGCGGACCGTGCGCGCAGCGCTGGACGCCCTGGGCGACCTCGGGCGGCCGCGTGCTGTCCAGCTCGCCGTGCTGGTCGACCGCGGGCACCGCGAGCTGCCGGTCAGGCCTGACTACGTCGGCAAGAACCTGCCGACTTCACGGCAGGAGGTAGTCCGAGTACAGCTCACTGAGGTGGACGGGGCCGACGCGGTGCTGATCGGCGCGGCCGGCGGGACCCAGCCGGCCAGCGGGACCCAGCCGGCCGCCGGAACCCGGGCGGCCAGCGGAACCCAGGCGGACGGAGCGGGAGCATGAACCGGCACCTTATTTCGGCCGCCGACCTGAGCAAGGCAGACGCCCTGCTCATCATGGACACAGCCGAGGAACTCGCCCAGATCACCGAACGGCCGGTGCGCAAGCTGCCGACACTCCGCGGGCGGACGGTCGTCAACCTGTTCTTCGAGGATTCGACCCGGACCAGGATCTCGTTCGAGGCGGCGGCCAAGCGCCTGTCCGCGGACGTGATCAATTTCTCGGCGAAGGGCTCCAGCGTCGCGAAGGGCGAGAGTCTGAAGGACACCGCCCTGACGCTGGAGGCGATGGGCGCGGACGCGGTCGTGATCAGGCACTCCGCCTCCGGCGCGCCGCACCGGCTGGCGGGCTGGGTCAAGGGCAGCGTGGTGAACGCCGGAGACGGCGCGCATGAGCACCCGACCCAGGCGCTGCTGGACGCCTTCACGATGCGGCGCAGGCTGGGCAGGCTGGACGGGCTCAGCGTGACGATTGTCGGCGACGTGCTGCACAGCCGGGTGGCCCGGTCCAACGTGCTGCTGCTGCACACGCTGGGCGCGGCGGTGACCCTGGTGGCGCCGCCCACGCTGCTGCCGGTCGCGGTGAGCGGCTGGCCGTGCTCGGTCTCCTACGACCTGAACGCCACGTTGCCCAAGAGCGACGTGATCATGATGCTGCGGGTCCAGCAGGAACGGATGAACGCGGCCTACTTCCCGAGTGTGCGCGAGTACAGCCGCAGATACGGGCTGGACGCGGGACGGATGGCGATGCTGCCCGAGCACGCCATCGTGATGCACCCGGGTCCGATGAACCGGGGCGTGGAGATCGCCGCAGAGGTGGCCGATTCCGGCCGCTCCACGATCGTCGAGCAAGTCGCCAACGGGGTCAGCGTGCGGATGGCTGCGCTGTACCTGCTGCTGGGCGGAGCGGAGGCCGGGAAATGACCGTGCAATCGGATAACGTGCCATCGGGCCGCGGCCCATCGAACTGGGTGATCAGGGAAGCCAGGCCCGCAGGCGGCGAGCCCGCCAACGTGGTGATCTCCGGCGGGATCATCACCGAGATCGGCCCGGGCACCGGGCCGCGCGCGAGCCAGCTGGACGCCGGCGGCCTGATCCTGCTGCCCGGCCTGGTCGACCTGCACGCGCACCTGCGCGAGCCCGGCCGCGAGGACGCCGAGACGATCGAGAGCGGTACCGCCGCGGCGGCGCTCGGCGGGTTCACCGCCGTGCACGCGATGGCCAACACCGACCCGGTGGCCGACACCGCGGGCGTGGTGGAGCAGATCTGGCGGCTGGGCAGGCAGGCGGGCCGCTGCGACGTACAGCCGGTCGGAGCGGTCACCGTCGGGCTGGCCAGCCGCCAGCTGGCCGAGCTCGGCGCGATGGCCGACTCGGCCGCCCGGGTCAGGATCTTCTCCGACGACGGCCAGTGCGTGTCGGACGCCGTCCTGATGCGCCGGGCGCTTGAGTACGTCAAGGCCTTCGGCGGCGTGATCGCCCAGCATGCCCAGGAACCCAGGCTCACCGACGGCGCGCAGATGAACGAGGGCGCCGTGTCCGGCCGGCTCGGCCTGACGGGCTGGCCCGCGGTCGCCGAGGAAGCGATCGTGGCCAGGGATTGCCTGCTCGCCGCGCACGTCGGGTCCGCGCTGCACGTCTGCCACGTCTCGACGGCAGGCTCGGTGGAGATCATCCGGTGGGCCAAGTCCAAGGGCTGGCAGGTGACCGCCGAGGTGACCCCGCATCACCTGCTGCTCACCGATGAGCTCGCGGCCAGCTACGACCCGGTGTACAAGGTCAACCCGCCGCTGCGCACCGGCGAGGACGTGGCTGCGCTGCGGGCGGCCCTGGCCGACGGCACGATCGACTGCGTGGCCACCGACCACGCCCCGCACGCGCTGGAGGACAAGGAGACCGAGTGGGGCGTGGCGGCGTTCGGCATGACCGGGCTGGAGACGGCCCTGCGCGTGGTTCACGAGGCGATGGTCGAGACCGGGCTGCTCGGCTGGGCAGACGTGGCCGACCGGATGTCGGCCCGGCCCGCCGCGATCGGCCGCCTCGCCGGGCACGGCAGCGCGCAGCCCGGCGCCCCGGCCAGCCTGGTGCTCTACGACCCCGCGCCCCGGGAGCCCGTGGATCCGTCCGGGCACGCGTCGAAGAGCCGCAACACGCCGTTCGCCGGGATGGTGCTGCCGGGCCGGGTGGTCGCCACCTTCCTGCGCGGCGCCCCCACGGTCCTGGACGGGAAGCTGGCCCGGTGACGGCCGCGCATCCGGAGACGACCGCGCACCCGGAGACGACCGCGCAGCCCGCGATTACGCGGCGCCCGGCCATGCTGGTCCTCGAGGACGGCCTGACCTTCCGCGGGACCAGTTACGGCGCGCCGGGGGAGACCTTCGGCGAGCTGGTCTTCAACACCGGCATGACCGGCTACCAGGAGACCCTCACCGATCCGTCGTACTGCAGGCAGATCGTCACGATGACCGCCCCGCACATCGGCAACACCGGCGTCAACGATGACGACCCGGAGTCGCGCCGGATCTGGGTCAGCGGCTACGTGGTCAGGGAGCCGGCCCGGATCACGTCCAGCTGGCGGGCCGCCCGGGGCCTGGCCGATGAGCTCCGGGCCCACGGCGTGACCGGCATCGCGATCACCGGCACCCGGGCGCTGACCAGGCACCTGCGCGAGCGCGGCGCGATGCGGGCCGCGATCAGCACTGCTGAGGCCGACCCGGCCAGGCTGCTGGAGCGGGTCCTGGCTAGCCCGCCGATGACCGGGGCTGACCTGGCCCGGGACGTGTCCACCGCCGAGCCCTACCTGGTGCGCCCGCCGCATCCCACGCCCGTCAGGTACCGGGTCGCCGCCGTCGACCTCGGCATCAAGGCCGCCACGCCGGCCGCGATGGCACGGCTGGGCTGCGAGGTGCGGGTGCTGCCCGCGGCCAGCACCGCGGACCAGATCCTGGCCGGTGGCCCGGATGGGGTCTTCTTCTCCAACGGGCCCGGGGACCCCGCCGCGGCGGGCTACGCGGTCGAGGCGATGCGCGAGGTACTCACGGCCGGCGTCCCGCTCTTCGGGATCTGCCTGGGCAGCCAGATCCTCGGCCAGGCGCTGGGCCTGGGCACCTACAAGCTGCGCTTCGGGCACCGCGGCGTGAACCATCCGGTCCAGGACCTGCGGACCGGCCGGGTACTGATCACCAGCCACAATCACGGGTTCGCCGTGGCCGGGCCCGCCGAGCGCAGGTTCGCGACCCCGTTCGGGCCGGCCGAGGTGAGTCACGTCAACCTGAACGACGGCGTGGTCGAGGGGCTGCGGCTGCTCGACCGGCCCGCGTTCAGCGTCCAGTTCCACCCGGAGGCCGCGCCCGGCCCGCACGACGCGGGCGGCCTGTTCGGGCGGTTCTGCGAGCTGATGGAGCAGCCCAGGTGACCGGGTCGGCCAGCTGCGGTGCGGGAGGACCGAACGGGAGCCGCCATGCCCAGGCGCGCTGACCTCCGCTCGGTCCTGGTGATCGGCTCGGGACCGATCGTCATCGGCCAGGCCTGCGAGTTCGACTACTCGGGCACCCAGGCCTGCCGGGTGCTGCGGCAGGAGGGCCTGCGGGTCAGCCTGGTCAACTCCAACCCGGCGACCATCATGACCGACCCGGAGTTCGCCGACGCCACCTACGTCGAGCCGATCACCCTGGAAGTCCTGGAACAGGTCATCGCGGCCGAGCGCCCGGACGCCGTGCTGCCCACCCTGGGCGGCCAGACGGCGCTGAACGCGGCCGTGGCGCTGCACGAGGCCGGCGCGCTGGACCGGTATGGGGCGGAACTGATCGGGGCCGACATCGAGGTGATCAAGGCCGGAGAGGACCGCAAGCGGTTCAAGGAGATCATCACCGGCCTGGGCGCGGGCGTCCCGGACAGCCGGATCTGCCACTGCATGGCCGACTGCGAGGATGCCGCCGCGGCGCTCGGCTACCCGCTGGTGGTCCGGCCGTCCTTCACCCTGGGCGGGTCCGGCTCCGGAATCGCCTACCACGAGGGCGACCTGCGCCAGATCGCCCGCGCGGGCCTGGACGCCAGCCCGGTCAGCGAAGTGCTCCTGGAGGAGTCGATCCTGGGCTGGAAGGAGTACGAGCTCGAGCTGATGCGCGACCGTCACGACAACGTCGTCGTGGTCTGCTCGATCGAGAACATCGATCCGATGGGCGTGCACACCGGTGACTCGGTGACGGTGGCGCCTGCGATGACCCTGACCGACCGCGAGTACCAGCAGATGCGCGACACCGCGATCGCGACCGCCCGTGCGGTCGGGGTGGACACCGGCGGCTGCAATATCCAGTTCGCCGTGCACCCGCGTACCGGCCGGATGGTCGTGATCGAGATGAATCCGCGGGTGTCCAGGTCGTCGGCGCTGGCCTCGAAGGCGACCGGCTTCCCGATCGCCAAGATCGCGGCCAGGCTCGCCATCGGCTATACCCTCGACGAGATCCGCAACGACATCACCGGCGAGACCCCGGCCAGCTTCGAGCCCGCCCTGGACTACGTGGTAGTCAAGGTGCCGAGGTTCGCCTTCGAGAAGTTCCCCGGCGCCGACCCTTTGCTCACCACGCACATGAAGTCGGTCGGCGAGGCGATGGCGATCGGGCGCAGTTTTCCCGAGGCGCTGCAGAAAGCATTGCGATCTCTTGAGCAGGCGGCGGCCCCGTTTAGCTGGAAAGAACCCCCGGGGGACAAAACGGAACTGCTGCGGCGCTGCGCCAGCCCGCACGATGGCAGGCTCACGACCGTCCACCAGGCGATCCGGGCGGGCGCCAGCGTCGCGGAACTTGCCGCAGCGACCGGTATCGATCCCTGGTTCATCGACCAGATCAAGGGCATTGACGAGCATGCCGAACGGATGGTCGCAAGCCAGCCGCCCGGTCCGGCCGGTCGCTCGACGACGGCCGGGACCCCAGCGTCGGCTGGCCCGCCCGGCCCGGATAACGCGGCTGGCCCGGCCAACGCGGCTGGCCCGGCTGGCCTGGCTAACGCGGCTGGCCTGGCTAACGCGGCTGGCCCGGCCAACGCGGCTGGCCCGGCGGGCGGCCTGCTCCGGGCGGCCAAGGCTAGCGGGTTCTCCGATGCCCAGGTCGGCCAGCTCTGGGGGATGACCGAGGAGCAGGTCCGCGGGCTGCGCCACGAGCTGGGCGTCCGGCCGGTCTACCAGACCGTCGACACCTGCGCGGCCGAGTTCGCCGCCCGCACGCCGTACCTGTACTCGACCTACGACGAGCAGACCGAGGTGCCGCCCGGCGACCGGCCGAAGGTCATCATCCTCGGCAGCGGCCCCAACCGGATCGGCCAGGGCATCGAGTTCGACTACGCCTGTGTGCACGCCTCCTTCGCGCTGGCGCAGGCCGGCTACGAGACCGTGATGGTCAACTGCAACCCTGAAACCGTATCCACCGACTACGACACTTCAGGGCGGCTCTACTTCGAGCCGCTGACCCTGGAGGACGTGCTGGAGGTCGTGCACGCCGAGCAGGCCTGCGGGCCGGTCGCCGGGGTGATCGTCCAGCTTGGGGGGCAGACCCCGCTCGGGCTGGCCCGGGCCCTGGCCGCCGCGGGGGTACCGGTGGTCGGGACCTCGCCGGACGCGATCCACCGGGCCGAGGACCGCGGCGAGTTCGGCGCGCTGCTGGCCGGGACCGGCCTGAACGCGCCGCGCCACGGTACCGCGACGTCGGTGGCCGAAGCGATCACGGTGGCCGAGGAGATCGGCTACCCGGTGCTGGTCCGGCCGTCATACGTGCTCGGCGGCCGCGGCATGGAGATCGTCTACGATGACGCCACGCTGGAGGCCTACGTCCGCCGGGCCACCGAGGCCAGCCCGGAGCACCCGGTGCTGGTGGACAAGTTCCTCGATGACGCGATCGAAGTCGACGTGGACGCACTCTACGACGGCAGCGAGCTGTACCTGGGCGGCGTGATGGAGCACATCGAGGAGGCCGGGATCCACTCCGGCGATTCGGCGTGCGCACTGCCGCCGATCACTCTGGGCGGCGAGGACATCGGGCTGATCAGGGACGCCACCGAGAAGATCGCCCGCGGCGTCGGGGTACGCGGGCTGCTGAACGTCCAGTACGCGCTGGCCGCCGGGGTGCTGTATGTGCTGGAGGCGAATCCGCGGGCGTCGCGCACGGTGCCGTTCGTCTCCAAGGCGACCGCCGTCCCGCTGGCCAAGGCGGCGGCCCGGATCATGCTGGGCGCCACGGTGGCCGGCCTGCGCGCCGAGGGGCTGCTGCCGGAAACCGGCGATGGCGGCTCGCTGCCGATGGACGCGCCCATCGCGGTCAAGGAGGCGGTCCTGCCGTTCGGCCGGTTCCGTAACGCCCGCGGCGAGGGCGTCGACACCGTGCTGGGCCCGGAGATGCGCTCCACCGGCGAGGTCATGGGCATCGATGAGGCGTTCGGCACCGCGTACGCCAAGTCCCAGGCGGCCGCATACGGGTCGCTGCCGGTGAAGGGCCGGGCCTTCGTGTCGGTGGCCAGCAAGGACAAGCGTTCCATGGTGTTCCCGGTCAAACGCCTCGCCGACCTGGGTTTCGAGATTTGGGCGACGCGGGGTACGGGAGAGGTTCTGCGCCGAAACGGAGTACGTGCCACGATCGTGCGTAAGCACAGCGACGGCCCTGGGCCCGACGGCGAGCCGACGATCGTGGAGCGGATCCTGGCCGGGCAGGTGGATCTCATCGTCAACACGCCGTTCGGCAGCCCGGGGCAGTCCGGGCCGCGGCTGGACGGTTACGAGATCCGCACCGCCGCGGTCCGGCGGGGAATTCCCTGCATCACCACGACCGCGGGGCTCGCCGCGGCCGTGCAGGGCATCGAGGCGATCAACTCCGGTGGGGTGGGCGTGCGGTCATTGCAGGAGCATGCGGCGCGGCTGCGCGGGGCCGGTCCGGCACCAGGCGCGGGGTCATGACCGGCGCCGGCAGCGAGGCAGCGGCAGGCCCGGTCCAGGTCCGGGGGACGGTGCTGACCGTCCGCCGGATTGACGCCTACTACGCGATGACGGTGGTGGCGCCGGGCGTGGCGGCCAGGTTCCGGCCTGGTCAGTTCGTGGCGGTGGCGGTGGGCGGCCCGGACACGTCCATGCTGCTGCGGCGGGCGTTCTCGATTCACGACGTCCGGCCGGACCACGGCGGCACCGTAGAGTTCATCTTCGCCGCCCGCGGCCCGGGAACCCGGTGGCTGGCCCAGTGCCGGGCCAGGGACGTGCTGGATGTCACGGGCCCGCTGGGACGGCCGTTCCCGGTTCCGCGCGACCCGGTTAGCTGCCTGCTCATCGGGGGCGGCTACGGCAGCGCACCGCTGTTTGCGCTGGCGGCCCGGCTGCGCGAGCGCCGGTGCTCGGTGGACTTCCTGCTCGGCGCGGCGACCGGGGACCGGGTGTTCGGCGCGCTGACCGCCCGCCGGACCGGCCGGACCGCGACCATCACGACCGAGGACGGCTCGCTGGGCAGCCGCGGCTTGGTCACCGACATGCTGAGCCAGGTTATTCACGAAGCCAGGACCGACGTCATCTACGCGTGCGGGCCCATGCCGATGTTGCGCCAGGTCACGGCCCTGGCCGGCCGGTACGAGATCCCGGTGCAGGCGCTGGTAGAGGAGTCGATGGCCTGCGGCATCGGGGTCTGCATGACCTGCGTGCTACCGGTGACGGGCTCCGACGGGATCACCAGAATGGTCAGGTCGTGCGTGGACGGCCCGGTGTTCCGGGGCCAGCAGGTGCGCTGGGACGACATCGGGACGATCCCGTTCGACGCGTTCGGCGCGCCCGGCTGGGAGCCGCGGCCGCGGAACCGGACCGGGCGGGCCGGAGTCGGCTGCCGGAAACGCGTCGGCTGCCGGAAACGCGTCGGCTGCCGGGGCCGGGTCGGCTGCCGGGGCCGGGTCGGCTGCCGGGGCCGGGTCGGCTGCCGGGGCCGGGTCGGCCGCCGAATCTGCGGGGCGGGGTGGCCAGCGGGCACCAGGCGCTGGCCGGCCCGGGGTAGCGGGCGCGGCTGACCGGCCGGTCCGGCCGGGCGCGACAGCTGGCGGGCCGGGTGCGGCGGCTGGCGGGCTGGTACGGCCGGGCGCGACGGCAAGCGGGCCGGGTGCGACGGCCAGCGGCCCGGGTGCGACGGTCGGCGGCCCGGCTGCGACGGACGGGCGGGCCGGTGCCGGGCCGCAGCGGCGGCCACCGGGGAGGGCAGGCCATGGCGGCTGACCTCCGCGCCAGGCTGGGCCACATCGAGCTGCCGAATCCGATCCTCACCGCCTCCGGATGCGCCGGGTCCGGGCGTGAGCTGGCCCAGTTCTTTGATGTTTCCAAGATCGGCGCTGTGGTCACCAAATCGGTCATGCTCGCCCCCCGGGCGGGCCGCCCACGCCGCGGATGGCCGAGACGCCCAGCGGCATGCTCAACTCGATCGGACTGCAGGGGCCGGGCATCGACGCGTTCTTGCGGCGGGATCTGCCCTGGCTGCTGTCCAGGGGCGCCCGCGCCGTGGTGTCCATCGCCGGCGGCACCGTCGAGGAGTACGCGGAGCTGGCGGGCCGGCTCTCCGACGCGGCCGGGGTCACCGCGATCGAGGTGAACATCTCCTGTCCCAACGTCGAGCACCGGGGCCAGGTATTCGCCTGTGATCCCGGCGCCGCCGCGGCCGTCATCGAGGCGGTCCGCGGCCGGGCCCGCTACGACATCCCGGTGTTCGCCAAGCTGTCCCCGGACGTTACCGACATCGTCAGCATCGCCAGAGCGTGCGTGTCAGCGGGGGCCGACGGGCTGTCGATGATCAACACCCTGCTTGGCATGGCAATTGACCCGGATACGATGCGACCGGTCCTGGCCGGGCTCACCGGCGGTCTGTCCGGGCCGGCCATCCGGCCGATCGCCGTGCGCTGCGTGTGGCAGGTCCGGGAAGCTTTCCCCGACGTGCCGATCATTGGCATGGGCGGCGTCCGGACCGGGCAGGATGCCGTGGAGCTGATCCTGGCGGGGGCATCGATGGTCAGCGTGGGCACGACGATCTTCCATGACCCGTCGGCCTGCGTGCGCATCCTGCGCGAACTCGACGATGAGCTAGCGCGGCGTGGCGTGGAGCGGCTGTCGGACCTAGTCGGGCTGGCTCATGAGCCGCGCGCCGCCGCCCGGCGCAGGCGAGCCGGGACCGTGCTGTAAAGACGCCGGCCGGTGCAGACGCGCCGGACCCGGCCGTAGACTCCGCGCCGTAAGGGAGGCTCACGTGACCCAGCCCGCTCCGATAGCCGTTGCGCTGGACGCGCCGGACCTCGACACCGCGGCCCGGTGGGCAGCCTTGGTCACTCCGCACGTCAGCACGGTCAAGGTCGGGCTTGAGCTCTACCTTCGTTACGGCCCGGAGGCGGTGGCCTCGGTGCGCGGCGCCAGCGGGGTCAAAGTTTTCCTCGACCTGAAGCTGCACGACATCCCGGCGACCGTGGCGGGAGCGGCCCGGGCGGTGGCCAGGCTCCGGCCAGACCTGCTGACCGTCCATGCCGCCGGCGGCTCGGCCATGGTACGGGCGGCGGCCGACGCCGCGCCCACTGCCAAGATCATCGCGGTCACGGTGGTCACCTCGCTGGCCAGCGCTGACCTGGACCGCATCGGGCTGGCCGGGCCGGTTTCCGATGCGGTCAGGCGACTGGCCGTGCTGGCCGTCGAGGCGGGTGCGCACGGCCTGGTCTGCTCACCGCGCGAGGTGGCCGCTGTGCGCGCCGAGGTTGGCCCGGACATCCTGCTGGTCACCCCGGGCATCCGGCTGGCCGGGGCGGACAACCACGACCAGGCGAGAGTGGCCACCCCGGAAGAGGCGCTGCGGGACGGCGCCGATCTGCTGGTAGTAGGCCGCCCCATCACCGCGGCGGCGGACCCGGGCGCGGCGGCCGCCGCCATGGCCGCGTCAATCCGGCGCATCACGATGCCGGGCTGACCCGCGTTCCCGTTCCGGGTCTCGTTTCCTGGCCCTCTGACGATTCAGGGCGCGGCGCGTTGGTCCCGGGCGTCCGGGTCCCGGGCTAAGCCGGGGTGCCGCTTCGCGACCGAGGGGCCGTTTCGCGGGCGGGGGCTGTTTGCGGCAGCGGGATCGTGACCGAGCGGCCGTTGGCTTGCTGAGCGCCCGCTTGCTGAGCGCCGCTTGCCGGGCGGCTGAGGGCCGTTCGCTTGCTGGCTGAGCGCCGCTTGATTGGCGGCTGAGGGCCGCTCGTTTCGGGCCCTGAGAGCCCTCGTTTCGCGGCTTGGTCCCCCCCGGTGGCCGACCAGGGATTTCGTGCAGCCGGACGCCAGAGGGGGCACATTTGGCTACAGTGAGTATCTGACTATGTGCGAAAAGTAATTTTGGATAATTTATGACGTCACAAACGGGGGTTTGCGTTGCCGACGCGAGCCGAACTCGCTAGTTTCCCCTCGCGGAGCGAGTTTTTCGATACGAAACCCGAGGTGACCACGCGTGGCTCTTCCTCCACTAACCCCCGAACAGCGGGCCGCAGCCTTGGAGAAGGCTGCCAAGGCGCGCAAGGAGCGTGCTGAGGTCAAGAACAAGCTGAAGACGAATGACAAGACTCTTCCCGAGGTCCTCAAGGAGGGCCAGACGGACGACGTCGTAGGAAAGATGAAGGTGTCGGCACTCCTTGAGTCGATGCCGGGCGTCGGCAAGGTGCGCGCCAAGCAAATCATGGAGCGCCTCGGCATTGCCGAATCACGGCGCGTGCGCGGCCTCGGCGCCAACCAGCGGACGGCCCTTGAGAACGAGTTTCGCGGCTAGTTCGCGGAACCGTAAGGCGAGGCATCAGGGGCACGGCGGGTGACGTCTTGCCACGGTCGGCTTGGCCGCTAGCGGCGGCCAGCCTGCGCGGTCCCCGTCGCCCCGGTGCCGGCGCCAAGCTGGTGCCGGGACCCGCCAAGCTGGTGCCGGGACCCGCCAAGCTGGTGCCGGGACCCGCCAAGCTGGTGCCGGGACCCGCCAAGCTGGTGCCGGGACCCGCCAAGCTGATGTCGGCGTGTCTGACCGGGTTCCCGGCCAGCTACTCCGGCTAGCCGGGCCGTGCCGCAAGACTTGGCGGTGATGGGCGGCTAGCTGTACCGCTGGTGGGCGGGTATGCGGCGGAGCCGGTACGCGGCGGATTTTGCGCAGGCGGCTGGTAGCCTTGATGGCGGCCGTAGAGGCCAACCGCGCGCGATGACATGGAAGGCACAAGGTGGCAGCGACTTCGGCCGGTGAAGGCATCATCAATCCACCCATTGACGATTTGCTCAAAGTGGTGGATAGCAAGTACGGCCTCGTCATCATGGCGTCGAAGCGGGCCAGGCAGATCAACGCATACTACGCCCAGCTAGGTGAGGGCCTGCTTGAGTACGTTGGGCCGCTGGTCGAGACCCGCGTTCAGGAGAAGCCGCTGTCGATCGCGCTGCGCGAGATCAGCGAGGGGCTCATCAAGGCGGAGACGCCCGAGCCGTTGGCGGGCTGAGGCCAGCTCAGGCGCGCCTGCACAGGGCCGGGCAGAAGCCGATGCGCATCATCCTGGGGGTGGGCGCTGGCATCGCGGCCTACAAGTCGTGCGAACTGCTGCGGCTGCTTACCGAGTCCGGGCATCAGGTCCGGGTTGTCCCGACGCCTGCTTCCCTGCGATTCGTCGGCGAGGCTACCTGGGCGGCGCTTTCTGGCGAGCCAGCGGCCACCAGCACCTGGACCGACGTGCATGATGTCCCCCATGTCCGCCTCGGCCAGTCGGCTGACTTGGTGCTCGTCGCTCCGGCCACTGCCGATCTGCTGGCGCGGGCGGCCGCGGGAATGTCAGACGACCTGCTCACCGCGGTGCTGCTGACAGCTCGCTGCCCGGTCGTCTTCGCCCCGGCCATGCATTCTGAGATGTGGGAGCATCCGGCCACCCGCGCCAACGTCGCGGTGCTCCGGCAGCGGGGCTCGCTCGTGCTCGAGCCTGCCGCTGGGCGGCTCACCGGCGCCGACAGCGGGCCCGGTCGGCTGCCTGAGCCAGCTGAACTGTTCCGGACCGCGCTGCGGGTGCTGGCCCGGGGTGCCGCCGGGCTGCTGCCCGACCTCGCCGGGCGGCGGGTGGTGGTCTCGGCCGGGGGCACGAGGGAAGAACTCGATCCTGTCCGGTTCCTGGGCAACTGGTCCTCGGGGCGGCAGGGATACGCGCTGGCCAGGACCGCGGCGGCGCGTGGCGCGGACGTGACCCTGGTGGCCGCGAACGTGGCCCTGGACGATCCGGCTGGCGTCAAGGTGGTGCCGGTCACATCCGCTTCCGACATGCGGAACGCGGTACGCGCAGCCGCGGCCGAGGCCGATGCTGTGATCATGGCCGCCGCGGTCGCTGATTACCGCCCAGCGGCGCGAAGCGCGGAGAAGATCAAGAAGACCGGCGCGGTCCCGGCGCCGGTCAGCCTGGTGGAGAATCCGGACATCCTGCAGGAACTCGTGGCCAGCAGACCCGGTCACGGCCAGGTCATCGTGGGATTCGGTGCGGAGACCGGGGACCTGCTCGCAAACGGGCGGGCGAAGCTGGCCGCCAAGGGCTGTGACCTCCTGGTGGTCAACCAAGTCGGCGGGGGGCTCGGATTCGCGACCGGCGATAACGAGGCCATCATCCTGGGCTCGGACGGTACTGAGGCACATGTGCCGCGCGGCCCGAAAGAGGCGCTCGCGGATGCCGTCTGGGACCAGGTCACGAGCAGGTGGCCGACGCCGGACAAAGGGCCGTGAAGCCGGATCCGCCGAGGCGAGGCCCTGGGCCCGGCTACACTTCGGCGAAGCCAATCGCGGAAGTCAGAGGAGTCAGGGTGGCCCGTCGTCTATTTACCTCCGAGTCTGTCACGGAAGGTCATCCGGACAAGATGGCCGACCAGATCAGCGATGCGATCCTCGACGCGATGCTCAAAGGCGACCCGAGGAGCCGGGTAGCGGTCGAGACGCTGATCACAACCGGCCAGGTGCACGTGGCCGGCGAGGTGACGACGGAGACCTATGTCGATATCCCCGGCATTATCCGGGAGAAGATTCTTGACATCGGCTATGACTCGTCGGCCAAGGGCTACGACGGTGCGTCATGCGGCGTATCGGTCTCGATCGGCGCCCAGTCGCCGGACATCGCTCAGGGCGTACGAGAGGCTTTTGAACACCGCGAGGGCGAAGGTTCGGAGGAACTCGACCGTCAGGGCGCCGGCGATCAGGGGCTGATGTTCGGCTACGCATGCCAGGAGACGCCTGAGCTGATGCCGTTGCCGATCATGGTCGCACACCGGCTGTCGCGGCGGCTGGCCGAGGTCCGGCGCAGCGGCGAGGTACCTTATGTCCGCCCGGACGGCAAGACCCAGGTGACCATCGAATACTCGGGCGCCGAGCCGGTACGGCTAGACACGGTGGTGGTCTCTTCCCAGCACGCCTCAGCCATCGACCTGAAAGCGCTGCTCACGCCGGACATCCGCGATCACGTCGTGGATCCGATCATCGGCAAGCTCGAGCTGGACACCTCCAATTACCGGCTGCTGGTCAACCCGACCGGCCGGTTCGAAATCGGCGGCCCGATGGGCGATGCCGGGCTGACCGGCCGCAAGATCATCATTGACACGTACGGCGGCATGGCCAGGCACGGCGGCGGCGCCTTCTCCGGCAAGGACCCATCGAAGGTCGACCGCAGCGCCGCCTACGCGATGCGCTGGGTCGCCAAGAACGTGGTCGCGGCTGGGCTGGCGGAGCGCTGCGAGACTCAGGTCGCCTACGCGATCGGCAAGGCGAAGCCAGTCGGGCTGTTCGTCGAATGCTTCGGGACCGAGCAGGTTTCGGTCGAGCGGATCCAGGACGCCGTGCTCCAGGTGTTCGACCTGCGCCCAGCGGCGATCATCAGGGACCTGGACCTGCTCCGCCCGATCTACTCGCAGACCGCGGCCTACGGTCACTTCGGCCGTGAGGAGCCGGACTTCTCCTGGGAGCGCACTGACCGGATGCAGGCGCTGCGGTCAGCCGTCGGCCTCTGAGGCTCACACCTGCCCCATCGCAGCTGATCAGCCCGCCGGCCTGGCCAAGGCAGACCAGGGGAAGGACGCGGCAGCCCGCAACGGTAGGACGCGGCAGCCCTGCAGGCCTGGCCGTGGCTACCCGGTCGCGACTGAGTACCGGCCCGGCCCGGCCCAGCGAGTTCACATCCCAACTCGCAAATGCGACAGAGGGACCATCGGGTCCTATAACGATCACCAATCTTGAAGATCATCGGGACTTATACCGGATTTGGTGAGCGCATAATGGCCGATAGCGGACATATTTTGGCTCAAATCCGGTATAAGTGAGCTGGTGAGCTGGCGGGGCGTGGGCCGCGTTCGGGGTCGGCCAGAATACACGGTGGTCCTAGCGGGGCAATTGAGGGCCAAGAGATTACTGAGAGATGAGATCTATCTCTCCTGCCGGTAGTCAGCCTGGACAGCGACTTCATGGAATTCCTGGCCTCTGAAGTACGGCCCGGAAACGCCGATTCACCAGCCCGGACGAGGTGGTCCATGGTCTCTGGTAGGACAGGAGCCGTGGCAGGGCCATCGGGATCGGGAGAAGGCACCGCCGGCGCGGTGCCCGAGCCGGCTGCCTTTGAACCGGTGCCCGCTGATACCGGACGCGCGGTGCCTCCGCAGGTCGGGCTGGCTGCCGCTACTGGTGCACAAGCGCCGACCGGCGCGCACCCGGACCGGGCCGGGCGGAAGGCCGGGGCGCGGGGTAAGAGCAGGCCGGTTCCGGCCGCGACGCTGCCAGTGGCGCGGGTAGCGGTCGACATGCCGCTGGCTCATCTGGACCGGCCGTTCGACTACCAGGTACCCGAGCCCATGGCCGATACCGCGGTCGCAGGCTGCCGGGTCCGGGTCAGATTCGCGGGGCGCCTGTCCAACGGGTTCCTGCTCGAGCGGGTTGCGGCGAGCGAGCACGCAGGCTCGCTCGCTTACCTGGAGCGGCTGGTGTCGCCTGAGCCGGTGCTCACCCCGGAGATTGCCGGGCTGGCGCGCGCGGTGGCGGACCGGTATGCCGGGACGCTAGCCGACGTGCTGCGGCTGGCCGTGCCGCCGCGGCATGCCGCGGCAGAATCCGCTTCTGGTGCGGTCGCCGCGGCACCGGTACACGGCACCAACGGGCACCGCTCCGGCCGGACGCCAGCGGCTCCCAGGGGCAGGCCAGGTACCAGGCCGGAGCCGGGCACCTGGTCGCGTTACCGGGCGGGGCCGTCATTCCTGGCCGCCATCGCCGATGGCCGTTCACCGCGCGCGGTCTGGTCGGCGCTGCCCGGGCCGCACTGGGGCGACGAGATCGCGGTGGCGGCGGCGACGGCCGCGGCGGCGGGCCGCGGGGCGCTCATCGTGGTCCCTGACGCCCGGGACCTCGGTCTTCTTGACCTCGCGCTGACCAGGTTGCTCGGCTCCGGGCAGCACGTCTGCCTGGCGGCCGGGCTCGGCCCGGCCGAGAGGTACCGCCGATGGCTTCGCATCCTGCGCGGCGCGGTCTCGATTGTGGCCGGGAACCGGTCCGCGATGTTCGCTCCCGTGGCCAATCTCGGCCTGGTGGCCATCTGGGACGAGGGTGATGATCTGCACGCCGAACCGCGCGCCCCGTACCCGCACGCCAGGGAGGTCCTCGCGCTGCGGGCGCACCGGACCGGCGCCGCCGCGTTGATCGGCGGGTTCGCACGGACCGCCGAAGCGACCCAGCTGGTCGCCGTGGGGTGGGCTCATGCCCTGGAAGCCGACCGCCCGGTCGTCCGCCGGTGCGCGCCGCAGATCAGTGCGACCGGCGAGGACTCAGAACTCGCGCGCGATGAGGCGGCCCGGTCCGCGCGGTTGCCCAGCCTGGCGCTGCGCACCGCGCGGGAGGCGCTGAACAAGGGCCCGGTGCTGTTCCAGGTGCCCAGGCGCGGTTATGTCGCGGCTGTCGCCTGCGGGCATTGTCACGCGCCTGCCCGCTGCAGCGCCTGCGGGGGGCCGCTCACGCTGCCCGGTGCCCAGCACGCCGCGGTATGCGGCTGGTGCGGGGCCGTCGGCGGCTGGGAGTGCCCGCGCTGCGGTCACACCAGGCTCCGCGCCCTGGTGATCGGGGCCGGGCGCACCGCCGAGGAACTGGGCCGGGCCTTCCCGTCCGTGCCGGTCCGCACGTCCGGCGGGGACGGGGTTATCGCTGAGGTACCGGGCTCGCCTGCTGTCGTGGTGGCGACGCCGGGCGCCGAGCCGCGCGCCGAGCGCGGCTACCAGGCCGCCGTGCTGCTGGACGGCTGGGCCCTGCTGGGCCGGCCCAGCCTCCGGGCCGCCGAGGAGGCGCTGCGGCGCTGGATGAATGCGGCCGCGCTGGTGCGGCCCTCCGCGGCCGGCGGGGCGGTGGTGGTCGTGGCCGCCGCGGGGCTTCCTGCGGTGCAGGCTCTGATCCGGTGGGACCCGGTCACCCACGCCGAGCGGGAACTCGCCGAACGCGCGGAGTTGCGATTTCCTCCGGCGGTCCGGATGGCCAGCTTGACCGGGCCGAAAGACGCCGTCGCCGGGCTGCTCGCGGCGGCCGAACTGCCTGCTGGCGCCGAGGTACTCGGGCCGGTCCCGCTCGCCGCTGAGGGTAACCCTGACCATCCTGACCAGGCCGGAGAGCAGGTAAGGGCGCTGATCCGGCTACCCCGCGCGGGGGGCAGCGCGCTGGCGGCCGCGCTGCACGCGGCCCAGGCGGTGCGCAGTGCCCATAAGGACCCGGGCTCGGTGAGATTGCAGCTCGACCCGGCCGAGCTGATCTGACTATGCCCGCCCGAGGCCATAAGGTGCTTGGGTGGCCACCTCACGAAGGAACCCGGGCGCGAGGGCTACTGGGCCGAGCCGGGCTCGTCAGCAGGAGCGGACCGCGCCGCGGACCGGGCTCACAGCGGACTCCGGCCCTGGCAAACCGGGCGCTGGCCGCCCGGGCGCTGGCAGTTCGGGCGCTGGCAGTTCGGGCGCTGGCAGTTCGGGCGCTGGCAGTTCGGGCGCTGGCAGTTCGGGCGCTGGCCAGGAAGGCACCGCCCGGGCAGGTGATGTCGACGACCCAGGCCGTCGTCTGGGTGATGCTCGCGCAGGCATGGACATGCACTCCAAGGGCGAGCGGCTGCGGATGCCCCCGGTGCGCCTGGCACCCAGGGAGGAGCTGGCCGGGGCGGCACGCGTCGCGCCGCTGCTGCGCGCAGCGAGGGACCTGAACCGTTGGATGCGGGCTGCGGCCGGGCCGGCGGCGGGCGGCGCGGGTGCGCCCGGCGCGGATGCGTCCAGCCAGAGCGGGCGCGGCCCGGGCGGAGGCAGCCAGGCCGGACCGGTGGCGCTTTCGCCGGCGCACATAACGGCGGCCGCTGCCGAGCTGGAGATGACGCCCAGCGAGGTGGAAATGGCCTGGCAGGTCGCCTGGGTGGCGGCCACGCCGGCGGCGGGCAGCGTGGCGTGCGGCCTTGATGACCTCACTTCAGCCGATGCTGAGGAGGTGCTTGCGCTGTGGGACAGGGCGCTACAGGTCACCCTGGCCGCTGAGGATCTCGACGGGCTGGCGACAGCGCTGTACACGGTGGGTACCCCGGTGCGGATGGAGAGCCTGTTCGAGGCATATGCGGCCGCCGCGGGCCCGCACCGGCCAAAGGCAGACCGGCCGCCGGATGACCAGGCCCGAGAGCACGATCAGGGCGCCGCGCTGTCGCGCGCCCTGGAAACGCTGGCTGACCTGGGCGTGGTGGAACTCGGCACGGAAGAGGCGGCGGGCGGGCTGACGGTGGCGCTGTCGCCGCTGGGCGTCTGGGGCGTGCACCGCAGGCTGCGAGGGCAGGGCTGGCATGTGCCGGTCCTGGGGAACTCCGGACGGGCCGGGGCCGCCGGTCTCCTGGCCACCCTGGCCAGCTGCGACGCTGAGGACGGGGAAGCCGAGATCGGCGCCTGGCTGGCGTCGCGTACCGCGGCGCAAGCGGCGGCCGAGCTGGTCAGCGCGGCCAGGACCGGGTCGCCTGGGCTCCGGGGAGCGGCCTTCGCTGTCCTGGACCGGGTCGGCGCGGGCGCCATCGCCGAGGTCCGTGCGGCGCTCGCCGAGCCGCTGCTGCGGGCGCACGCGGCGGTCTGGCTGCACGAGCACGGCGAGGAAGCCGAGCTGACACCGGATGACCGGACCTGGCTGCTCGTTGACCTGGGCGCGGGGCTGCTCGAAGAAGCCGACCCGCGGGACGTGGTGGCCGAACTGCTGCCCGAGGTACCTGCGCAGACGCAGGCTGAGATCGTCGCGAGCCTCTGGCAGGTCAGCCATCCGGGCGTGACAGGACTGCTGACTGCGCTGGGCGAGCATCATCCCGATCCGGCGGTGGCCCGTGCAGCCCGTAAGGCCGCGTTCAAGGCACGTTCGCCTTCGGCCGGTCCGGGCCGCGCGGATCCATAGAATAGCTGCGGTAACGTCACGCGGTCATTGGCCCGGGAGGCACGTGGTGAGCATCAGGCCGATACGTCTGTTCGGCGACCCGGTGCTGAAAACACCGGCCGAGCCGGTCCGCGATTTCGACGCTGAACTGCGCAGGCTCGTGAAGGACCTGACCGACACGATGATGGACGCGCCCGGTCTGGGATTGGCGGCGCCGCAGATCGGTGTGGGGCTGCGCGTCTTCACCTACTTCGTGGATGACGAGCTTGGCCACCTGGTCAATCCCGTGCTGAGGCTGTCGGAGGAGGAAGAGACAGACGATGAGGGCTGTCTGTCCTTCCCTGGCCTGGCGTACCCGGTGACACGCGCGTACGGCGCGGTAGCCACCGGCTTCGACATGTACGGGGAGCCGGTCACCATCGAAGGCAGCGGCCAGCTGGCTCGCTGCGTGCAGCATGAGACCGATCATCTGGATGGCGTGCTGTTCATCGACCGCCTCGATGACGCCCAGCGCAAGCTGGCGATGAAAGAGATCCGCGCAGCTGAATGGTTCGGGGAGCCGGTGCCGGCGGTGAAGGTGTCGCCACATCCCATGCGCGGCAAGGCCTTCTAGCGGATGCGGTTGGTCTTCGCCGGGACCCCCGCCGCGGCGGTGCCGTCGCTGGATGCCCTGCTGGCTTCCGATCACGAGGTCGCTGCCGTGATCACTCGCCCGGACGCTCCGGCCGGCCGCGGGCGGCGGGTCGCCAAGAGCCCGGTGGCGCAGCGCGCCGGAGCGGCCGGCCTGGAAATCCTGCGGCCGGCCCGGCCGAAGGATCCGGACTTCGTGGCCAGGCTCCAGGAGATAGCCCCTGATTGCTGCCCGGTCACCGGGTACGGCGCGCTGATACCGCAAGCGCTCCTGGACCTCCCCCGGCACGGCTGGGTCAACCTGCACTTCTCCCTGCTGCCCGCCTGGCGAGGCGCGGCGCCCGTCCAGCACGCTATCCTGCACGGCGACGATCTCACCGGCGCCACGACCTTCCAGCTGGTCAGGGAGCTTGACGCCGGGCCCGTGTTCGGCATGGTCACCGAGCCGGTCAAGCCGTCGGACACGGCCGGTGACCTGCTGGGCAGGCTGGCCGGATCGGGCGCCGAGCTACTGGTCGCGACGATGGACGGGATCGAGGCGGGTACGCTCGTGGCCAGGCCGCAGCCCGCCGAGGGCGTCAGCCTGGCCCCCAAGATCACCGTTGCCGACGCGCACGTGAACTGGGCAACTCCCGCGCTCGCGGTCAGCAGGCAGATCCGTGCCTGCACCCCCGCGCCGGGCGCGTGGAGCGTCCTGGATGGCACCAGGCTCAAGGTCGGCCCCCCGGCCGGCGTGGCCGGAGCTGCGGCTTCCGGCACCGTCCCGGGCCCAGGCGAGCTCGTCGTCGAGCGCTCCCGGGTACTGGTCGGCACCGCGACACAGCCGGTCGAGCTTGGTGACGTACAGCCGGATGGCAAGCGTCAGATGGGCGCTGCGGACTGGGCGCGCGGCCTGCGGCTGGACGGCTGCACGTCGGCGCGCCTGACATGACGCCCCCGGGGATGAGGGCCGAGGGGAACCAGGGCAGCGGCCGCGCCGCGCGACGGCGAAGCGGACGCGCCGCCGAGCCGGGTGACCGCGGCGCCGCAGCGGCACGCGACGGCCGCGGTGTGGACGGTCGCCCTGGTGGTGACCGTGCTGGTGGCGGCCGTGGCGCGGGTGGCCGGACGGCCGGGAGCCGCGAGGACCTGGCCCGGCGGACGGCTGTAGACGTCCTGCGCGCCGTTGCCGAGCGGGATGCCTACGCCAACCTGCTGCTGCCCGCGCTGCTGCGGGAGCGCGGGCTGAGCGGCCGCGACGCCGCCCTGGCTACCGAGCTTAGCTACGGGACCTTGCGCAGTCAGGGCAGCTACGACGCGATCCTCGCCATCTGCTGTGACCGCGACCTGGCGTCGATCGACCCGCCGCTGCGGCAAGTGCTGCGGCTCGGTGCGCACCAGCTGCTCGCCACGCGGGTGCGCCCGCACGCCGCGGTCGCCACCTCCGTCGACCTGGCCAGGTACGTGGCCGGGCCGCGACCGGCCGGTTTCGTCAACGCCGTGCTCCGCCGCGTCGCCACTCGCGATCTGGAGGCATGGCTGGAAATCGCCGCCCCGGCCCGCGCCGACGACCTGATCGGGCACCTGTCGGTGCGATACAGCCATCCGCGCTGGATAGTCACCGCGCTGAGCGCCGCGCTCGGCGAGCAAGAGCCGGGCGGCCTGCCCGAGACGGAGACGGTGCTCGCTGCCGATGACGAGAGGCCCGCGGTCACGCTCTGCGCGGTGCCGGGTCAGGCTGAGCGCGCCGAGCTCATCGCGGCCGGCTGCACGCCGGCCCGGTGGTCCGAGTTCGGCGCGTACCTGCCCGCGGGCGATCCGGCCGAGGTGCCCGCCGTGGCTCAGTCGCGCGCGTCCGTGCAGGACGAGGCCAGCCAGCTGGCCGCGGTAGCGCTCACCCGGGTGGCCACCACGGGCGCCGGCAGCGCGCGGTGGCTTGATGTCTGCGCTGGACCAGGCGGCAAGGCACGGCTGTTGGCGGGCCTGGCCGCCGAACGCGGTGCCCGGCTGCTCGCAGCGGATGCGCGCGAGCACCGGGCCCGGCTAGTCCGAAGGGCGCTGCGAGGCGAGGCCGTGGCGGCCCGGCCAGGCTTCCCGGCCGTGATAGCGGCCGATGGGACTGCCCCGGCCTGGCGACCCGGAACCTTCGACCGGGTGCTCGCGGACGTCCCCTGCTCCGGCCTCGGCGCGCTACGGCGCCGACCGGAAGCGCGATGGCGCCGATCGGCGCAGGACGTGGCCGAGCTTGGCGCGCTGCAGCGCCAGCTGCTCGGGACGGCCCTCGACTCGGCCAGGCCCGGCGGGGTGGTCGCCTACGTCACCTGCTCGCCGCACCTGAGCGAGACCCGCGACGTGATCACCGCCGTGCTGGCTGGCCGCGACGACACGGAGGTGCTCGACGCGCCCGCGGTGCTGCCGGAAGTACCCGGGCTGCACGGGCCGGACCCAGGCGGCCGGTTCGTGCAGTTCTGGCCGCACCGGCACGGCACGGACGCGATCTTCCTCGCGCTGCTCCGGCGTCTTGAGCAGGCTTAGCCGGGCGGAGACGCGGTAGCCGGCCAGCCCGGGCGGCGGACGGCCAACGGGATGAGCGGACGGCGAGCGGGATGAGCCGGCGGGCTAGCGGGATGAGCCGGAAAGCGCGCGGCCCCGGTCGTTCTGGAGACGGCTGGTGCCGATGTCGGCCCGTTGTCCCTTGGCGTAGCCATCTCGGTAGCCGCTGCCGCTGTAGGTGACCTTCGCGGTCCGGGTGACCGGATAGGCCTGCTCGACATTCCGGCGGATCACCAGCGTCCGGTCGGCCAGGACCAGGGCGGTCTCGGCTCCCGACGCGGCCGCGGGTGCGGTCGCCTGGCAGGCAGCGGCGTGCTCGGCGGCGCGGACCCTGCTGATCACGGCGGTGGCGAAGCCCAGCAGCCAGCTGCGCCGCCAGGCCCGGGCGCTCCGGCTCCAGGCCGGCACCTGCGCGCCCGCCAGGCCATGCCACATCTGTATGAGCACCGAGGTGTACAGCAGGTCGGCGCGCTCCAGGTCGGACTGGTAACCGAACAGGTGCACTTTCGTGCCGCTGCTGCTGTTGAGCATGATGGCCTGGCAGCGGAGCGCGGAACCGAGCCCGGATAGCAGGTGCGCCTTGACCCTGCCCCATGGGTTGTCGACATCAATCATCCGGTTGGCCGGCTGGTCGGTCTCCGGGCGGGCGGCCGCGAGCAGCGCCCGGTCGATGCCGTACTTGGCCATCAGCTCCGCGGCCTTCGCCGTCAGGGCCTGGGCCTCGGGCGGCGTGACGCTCTCGTCTTCCGCCTTGGCCAGCAGCTTACGGACGCGGTCCAGCAGCCTGCCGGATGCTTCGGGGTTCAACTAGCGGCCTCCTCGCCTGCTTCGGTTTCGAATACAGGATCGAACGTTAGCGGCGGGTTGTGACACTTTGCCGTGCGGCTGGCCGGGTGCGCGCTAGCCGCGCTGCCAGTGTGACATGGCAGCCCTACACTGGAGGCTGAGATGACCGTTCAGATCGCGCCAAGCATCTTGGCCGCAGACTTCGCCAGGCTCGCTGAGGAGGCTGCGGCGGTGGCGGCCGTCGCGGACTGGCTGCACGTCGATGTGATGGACGGTCATTTCGTGCCGAACCTCACGATCGGGCTGCCGGTCGTCGATGCGCTGCGCAAGCAGGCCAGCCTGCCGCTGGACTGCCACCTGATGATCGAGGACCCGGATCGCTGGGCCATCGGCTACGCCGAGGCGGGGGCGCGGAACGTCACGATTCACGCTGAGGCCGTGCAGTCCCCGGTCCGCACGCTGCGGATGATCAGGGCGGCCGGGGCCCGGGCAGGCCTGGCCATCAACCCGGCCACCCCGGTAGAGCCCTACGATGACCTGCTGGACGAGGTCGACATGCTGCTGCTGATGACGGTGGAGCCTGGTTTCGGTGGTCAGCCCTTCCTCGAGCTGGTGCTGCCCAAGCTGCGCCGGGCGGCCGGGCTTATCGCGGCGCGCGGCGGCTCGGTCTGGCTGCAGGTCGACGGCGGCGTCAGCGAAGAGACGATCGGCCGGTGCGCGGAGGCGGGCGCTGATGTGTTCGTGGCGGGATCAGCGGTGTTCGGGGCCGATGACCCGGCCCGGGCCGTTAACGGGCTCCGTTCCCTGGCCGCCAGCGCCGAGCCGCGCCTGTCGCGGCACTGATCAGCGGCTGGCGCCGGGTCGGCGAGAATCTAGCCAGCGTCTTGTCGATTCCGGCGGACCCGTTCGTCGAAGTGGTGACCGGCCGATCGAGAGACTGAGAGGGATTCACATGGCTGAGTACCTGATCCTGATCTACGAGAACGAAGATGCCTACGTGAACGGCACGCCGGAGGTGTGGCAGACGGCGATGCAGGCGCACAGCCGGTTCGCCGAGCAGGTGGGGGAGAAGGGCGGCAAGATGCTGGGCGGCAACGCGCTGCAGCCCACCGGCACCGCCACCTCAATCCGCAGCGACGTGGTGACCGACGGCCCGTTCGCCGAGACCAAGGAGGCGCTCGGCGGTTACTACCTGATCGAGGCCCACGACCTCGACCACGCGCTGGAGATCGCCAAGCTCTGCCCGGCGCCCTACGGCGGCGTGGAGGTGCGCCCGGTCATGCCTATGTCGGGTGGATGAGGCGTGCTGGCGGGCCGACCTGACGACGAGGCTGGCACCGGCGGCTCGCCGGGCGCGACCGCGGACGTCCGAGCCGCGATAGCCGACGCGCACCGCCGCGAGTGGGCCTTCGTGCTCGCCGCCACGGCGCGCGTCGCGCGCGACATCGACATCGCCGAGGAGTGCGTGCAGGACGCCTACGTGGCCGCGCTCGACGCCTGGCAGCGGCAGGGAGTGCCGCGCAGCCCGGGGGCCTGGCTGACCACCACGGCCCGGCGGCGCGCGCTGGACATGCTGCGCAGGGACCGCACGCTGCGCTCCAAGCTGCCCTTGCTGGTCGAGCCGGGGACACCCGGGGCCGGGCCGTCCGAGCCCGGGCCGGATGACCCCGAACGGGAGGCTGAGGTGATTCCTGACGACCGGCTCCGTCTGGTCTTCACCTGCTGCCACCCCGCGCTGGCCAGGGAGGCTCAGGTAGCGCTGACGCTGCGGCTGGTCTGCGGGCTGACCACGGCGGAGATCGCGCGGGCGTTCCTGGTGCCAGAACCGACGATGGCGGCCCGGGTCACCCGCGCGAAGAAGAAGATCTCCGCGGCGCGGATCGCCTACCGGGTGCCTGGCGAGGCGGAGCTGCCGGACCGGCTGGACGCGGTCCTGACCGTCGTGCACCTGCTCTACACGACCGGTCACACCGCTCCGGCGGGCGACGGCCTGATCCGCGCCGACCTGGTGGAGCGGGCCATCGACCTGGCCAGGACACTGCGTGCCCTGATGCCCGATGAACGCGAGGTCCGCGGGCTGCTGGCCCTGCTGCTGCTCACTGATGCGCGCCGGGCGACCCGGACGGCGCCGGACGGCCGGCTGCTGCTACTGGAGGAGCAGGACAGGTCACGCTGGGACCGGGCGGCCATCGACGAGGGCGCCGCGCTGGTGATGGAGGCGCTGCGCGGTGGCCGGCCGGGCCGGTTCGGGCTGCAGGCGGCGATCGCCGCGGTGCACGCGCAGGCGCCCAGCTACGCCGAGACGGACTGGCCGCAGTTGCTCCAGCTCTACACCGAGCTGCTGCGGGCCTGGCCGTCACCGGTGGTCGCGCTCAACCGGGCGGTGGTGCTGGCCATGGTCGACGGGCCTGCGGCCGGGCTGGCCGCGATCGCCGCGCTGGAGCGGGACGGGCGGCTGGCCGGCTACCGCTACCTGCCCGCGGCCAAGGCCGACCTGCTGCGCCGGCTCGGCCGGGGCGCGGAGGCGGCCACGGCCTACCAGGAGGCGCTGGACCTGGCCGATAACGCGGCCGAGCAAGCCTTCCTGGCCGGGCGGATCAGCGAGGTGTCTGGCCGGGCCGGGTAGCCGTCAACGGAATGTTCGCACCACAATGGGCACATGAGTGCCGCCGTCACCCGATCAGCGCAAGCGCCTCCGCTGCTGTCGGTGTCCGGGCTGGTGGTCGACTTCGGCCCGCTGCGCGCTGGCCGGAGTCGACCTGCAGATCCGGCCCGGCGAGGTGGTCGCGCTGGCGGGCGAGAACGGCGCGGGCAAGACCACGCTGGTGCGCTGCATCGCCGGGGACATCGCGCCGACCGCCGGGGAGATCCGGCTGGCTGACCGTCCGGTCAGCCCGAACCCGGTCACGGCCGCCCGGGAGGGCGTGTCGGTGGTCTGGCAGGACCTGGCCCTCTGCGACAACCTGGATGTCGCATCGAACCTGCTGCTGGGCCGCGAGCGGCGCCGCCATCTGCTGTCCGACATCCGGTTTCACGGGGAGGCGGCCGCCTGCTCGGCGGCCTGGAGATCCCGCTGCACGACACCACCAGGAACGTCCGCTCGCTGTCCGGCGGCCAGCGCCAGCTGGTCGCGGTGGCCCGCGCCGTAGCGCGCCAGCCCCGGCTGCTGCTGCTCGACGAGCCGACCGCCTCGCTCGGCGTCCAGGCCGCGGCTCAGGTGGAGACGCTGATCAGCAGCCTGCGCGAGCAGGCACCACGATCATGCTGGCCTGCCACAATATCGAGCAGATGTTCCGGCTCGCCGACCGGATCGTGGTGCTGCGGCAGGGCCGCGTGGCGGCCGACGTCAGCCCGGCCGAAGCGCACCCCGACGACGTCGTCGCGCTGCTGTCCGGGCAGCAGGTCGACGCATCGGCGCGCCGCCAGCTGACCCGGCTGCACGGGCCTGGCGGACCGGCTGGTGTCAGCCGACCCGTCCGCCAGCCTGTCGCTGATCCTGTCCGCCCACGGTGCCGCGCTCGGCGCCGAACGCGTCTGCACCCACCTGCGCACCGAGCAGGCGCTGGTCTGCGCCGCGCACACGTTCTGCGGCTTGTGACTGGCCACCTCGCGGGCGGGCCAGCTGCGGAAGGTCCCGGCCTGCGGACCGTGCAGGACGCTGAGCTCATAGCTGATTTCCGGACCGAGGACTGCGCCGGGCAGGACCTTGTTGATCCAGTCCGAGAACGTGTGCTCCCGGTGATCTTGGTGCTCGCGCCGGACTTGCCGCAGAAGATGCAGATCGTGTTGCCCACCGCCCAGAAGGTAACCAGCGCGAAGCCTTCGGGCGAGTCATTACTGGCCGCCGCGTGCCTGCGGGCGTCCCTGCAGGTAGATGGATGGTCGGCCCTGAGAGGCGGCCATGCGGGCCGAGCTGGCGGCCCGAAGGACGGCCCGGACCTGCCAGGTGCCTGCGGGCAGGGGCACTGACGCCTGATCGGGCAGCCCGCCGCCGGGGTATGCGACGCCCAGCTCGGTCCCGGCAGTGGTGGAGTCCATCAGCACTGCCGGGCCGTCTGTGGTCCAGGGACCACAGCCCTCCCAGCCGGTGGCCGGGTCGGCGAGAACGCGGCCGGCTGCGGCGGCCAGATCGGCCTCGGAGCTGGCTGCCAGCCACCGCAGAAAGGCCCGATGCGCGGGGAGGTAGCAGCTGGTGGCTGGCTCATCCGCCAAAACCAGGGCCTGGGCCCCTGCCTCACCCACGCGATGATCCCGGCCAGGCCTTCGACCGCACAGGCCCGGTGATAGCCGTCCGGTGCGCCTGTGCCGCCGGTGATCATCCCGTGGCGGTGCAGCCGCCCCAGCTGGCCAGCGCGGTGACGGGCACGCCACATTCAGCCCTCTCCTCGTTGCCGCTTGTGACATCAGGCCGTGACTGGCCTTTGACTGCTGCTCAGCCCTCTTACCTGCGACGAAGCGCGAACCCTCAAGTTCACATTGATTGTTCAGAGAATCACCCTCAAGACCCGCCGCCTCGCACGCCCCGGCTGAGGTTCAGAAACAAGCACTGAAGGTCTAGCATGTGGTGCGGAAGGGGCGCACGTGCTGTTCGGTGTGCCAAGTCGGCTCATTCGGGTGTGTTCAGGCGAAAGGGGTCCGGGGATGCGACTGGGTAACAGAAGTGAGGGAGGTCGGCAATCCCGTTCGCAAGGCCACGGCACGTTTCGACGCTTCCGCCGAGTGGGCTGGGTGGGTCTGGCGGCGGTCGTTGCCCTGATAGCTGCGGGCTGCGGATCGTCGGGCTCGTCGAGCTCGACGCCACAGGGCTCGAACACGATTCCATCGGTGAGCATCAATTCCTATACCGTTGTCGTAGCGTCGACGATGTCCAGGTTCAAGGCGCTGACCGCGTTCGCGACCAAGGGAGCAAACACCCTGCAGGTGGGGGTGATCCTGCCCGACACCACGTCGTCGACGCGGTACGTTAACTTCGACGCGCCATACCTGAACGCTGCCTTTGCCGACGCCGGGTATACCCAGGCGCAGTACCGGATCGACAACGCGCAGGGCAGCGACCAGACCCAGCTGAACGATGCCACCGCCGACATCAACCTGGGCGCCAAGGTCCTCATCGTGGACCCGCTCGATGGCCCGACCGGCGAGGCGATCGCGAAGCTTGCCCAGTCCAAGGGCGTCATTCTGATCGCCTACGACCGGGCCATCTTCGCGGGCAACAAGACCTACTACGTCAGCTTCGACAACGAGCACGTGGGTGAACTGATCGGCCAGGGCTTCCAGTCCTGCGTTTCGGCCTGGAAGATCTCCAAGCCTCAGGTCTACGTCCTGAACGGCGGCCAGGACACCGACCCCAACGCCATCTCCTTTGCCGAGGGTTACAACAAGGTGGTCTGGGGCCAGGCGGCCAAGACAGTCAGCGCGGGCGCGACCAATAGCGTCGGCTACAAGCTGGTTGCCGAGAACTTCGCCCCTGGGTGGGACAACACCAAGGGCGGCACCATCTTCCAGCAGGCGTACACCGCTAACCCGAAGATCAACGCCACCATCGAGGCCAATGACGGGCTCGCCAACTCGGTGATCACCGTTCTCAAGGGGGCCGGGGTCAAGCCCAACTCGGTGCCGACCACCGGGCAGGACGCTACGGCCCAGGGCATGGCCTGGATCCTCGATGGCTACCAGTGCGGCTCCGTGTACAAGGCCGTCTACAAAGAGGCCCAGGACGCCGTGGCCCTGGGCACGATCCTGCTGGCCGGCGGCAAGCCGCCTGCGGCTCTGCTGAACGGGAAGACCGTCGACCCGGCCAACTCGAGCATTACTGAGCCGGCGTCGCTGCTGACCCCGGTGTGGGTGACCAAGCTCAACATGCAGTCGACAGTGGTCGCGGACGGCTTCGACACCGCCACGGCCATCTGCACAATCGCGGGTGCGACCGTCTGCGCCAAGGCTGGGATCCATTGATCATCTGACCTGGGGAACCTCGACGGCGTTTTGTCGAACGCTCCTCCCCAGCCGGGTTGGCGGACCCTCCAAGCAGGGGGTCCGCCAACCCCGCCCGTGGCGAGGGGGTTGTGCCGGCCCGGACCGGCGGGGAAGGCGGGAAGGGAGGCGTGCGGCTATGCTCTGCTCATGCCGGGATACCGGAGCGGCGGGAGCCCGACCTAGGCAAGGCTACGGGTACTCAAGATGACTGAGGTGAACGAGGCCCCGGAAGGCGCGAGCGGCGGGGGGACGGGGCAGAACCCCTGCTGAAGCTGCGGGGGATCGACAAGCACTTCGGGCCCGTGCAGGCGCTCTACGGGGTGAACCTAGACCTGCCCGCAGGCCAGGTGACCGGCCTGTGCGGGGACAACGGTGCCGGGAAGTCGGTACTCACCCGCTGTGTCGCCGGCGTGCACCAGTCAGACCATGGTCAGATCTACTTCGAGGGACGACCGGTGCACATTCGGAGTACCAGGGACGCCGCCGCGCTGGGGGTCGAGACCGTCTACCAGGATCTGGCGCTGGCCGACAACCTGGACATCGTCCAGAACATGTTCCTCGGCCGGGAGCGCCTGCGCCGCGGCTTGCTCGATGAGGATTCGATGGAGCTGCAGGCGGCCGAGACCCTGAGCACCCTGCGGGTGACCACGGTGCGCTCGATCCGGCAGCCAGTGGCCTCGCTCTCGGGAGGTCAGCGGCAGTCGGTGGCGGTGGCCAAAGCGGTGATGTGGAACTCCAAGGTGGTGCTGCTGGACGAGCCCACCGCCGCCCTCGGGGTGGTGCAGACCCGGGTAGTGCTGGACCTGGTCAAACGGCTCCGGGACCACGGGCTGGCGGTGATGGTGATCTCGCACAACCTGAATGACATCTTCGAGGTCGCGGACCGGATCGCAGTGCTGTACCTGGGGCGGATGGTGGCCGAGGGGCCGGCTGCGGACTTCGACCGGCAGAGCGTGGTGGAGTACATGACGACGGGCAGCTCCGGCGGGCGGCCGTTCGAGCCTGCCGGATCCGCCAGGGGCGAGGGCTGAGCCCATGGCCTGGATCGGGAAATCCCAGTGACCGCGGACCCCGGCGAGACCCCGGCGGGGACGGCGGACGGCACGATGGTGGTCGACCCCACCGCCGCCCGCGGGGTCGCCGCGGCCGAAGTTCCGCCCGAGTTCCTCGCCCAGTCGCTGGGCGAGTACCTCCGAGCCTGGTGGCTCCGGGTCCGCAGTGGCGACAGCGGGGTCCTGCCCGTGGTCCTGGGCATGGTGGTGGTCGCCGTCATATTCGAGATCATCACCCCCGAGCACGCCTTTTTGCGCCCCAGCAACCTCGTCTATATCTTCGGGCTGAGCACCGTGTACATGGTGCTGGCGATGGCCGAGACGGTGGTCCTGCTCCTCGGGGAGATCGACCTCTCGGTCGGCGCGGTCGCGCTCTTCGGCGGGGTGATCGCCTTCAAGCTGGTCCAGCAGCCCGGGCCGGGGTGGCCGTGGTGGGCAGCGATACTCGCCGCGCTCGCTTGCTGCGGCCTGATCGGCGCCTTCACAGGGACGCTGACCGCCCGGCTCAAGATCCCATCCTTCGTCGTGAGCCTGGGTATGTTCCTGCTTTTCTCGGGACTCCTCGTCGTCGTCCTCGGCGGGGCCAACGGCACCGTGAGCGTCAGCTCTTCGGCGCTCGACCAGCGGGTCATCTATGACCTGGTCCAAGGGCTGATCGCCCCCGTTGCCAGCTGGGTAGCCCTGGCGGTGGTGGTCGGGGCCGTCGGCACGGCCCTCTGGCTACGCGCGGCCGCGAGGCGACGCCGAGGCCTGGTGGCTCCCCCGGCGAGCCTGACAGCAATCAGAGTCGTCCTGGTGGCGCTGGTCGGGGTAGCTGTCGTGATGATCTGCACTATCAACCGCGGAACCCCCCTGGTGGCGGTGCGGGGGGTTCCGTGGGTCATCCCGATCGTCCTCGTCGTCCTGGGCGCCTGGACGCTCCTGCTCCAGCGGACGCGCTTCGGCCGCTACGTCTACGCCATCGGTGGCAACCCCGAAGCGGCCCGCCGGGCCGGCGTCAGCCTCGCCGCCATCCGCACCTGGGCCTTCGCGCTGTGCTCGGCGACCGCCGGCCTCGGCGGCATACTGCTCGGTTCCTTTTTCTTCGGTCAGTACAGCACCAATACGGCAGACCCCGGTCAGCTCGTCCTGTACTCGGTGGCCGCCGCCGTCATCGGCGGGGTCAGCCTCTTCGGCGGCCGGGGTAAGCCAGTCCACGGTGTTCTCGGCGGCCTCCTCATCGGCGCCATCGCCTACGGCGTGTCCCTGCTCAGCTTGGGTCAATTGGCCACGCCGTTGCAATACATCGTGCCGGGCGGCGTGCTCATCGTCGCAGTGCTGGTCGACGTGCTGTCACGGCGCGGGACCGGGAGCGTGACCCGTGTCTGACATCCCCGTGACCGCGGACCCCGGCGAGACCCCGGCCGGGACGGCCGACGCCGCGATGGTGGTCGACCCCACCGCCGCCAAGGCCGCCGAGGCCGAAGTTCCGCCCGAGCTCCTCGCCCAGTCGCTGGGCCAGTACCTCCGGGCCTGGTGGCTCCGGGTCCGCAGTGGCGACAGCGGTGTCCTTCCCGTGGTCCTGGCCATCGTGGTGGTCGCCGTCAGCTTCCAGGTCGCGAACCCGAAGTTCCTGTCGCCGCAGAACCTGGTCAACCTGTTCGAGCAGAGCACCGTGTACATGGTGCTGGCGATGGCTGAGATCTTCGCCCTGCTCCTCGGGGAGATCGACCTCTCCGTCGGCCTGGTCATGGCCTTTGGCAGCGTCGTGCTCGCCGAGCTTGTGCAGCCGACCGGCGCCAATTGGCCGTGGTGGGTGGCGATCATAGTGGCGTTGCTCGTTTGCTCTGCGGTTGGCGCCATCCAGGGATCACTCGTGGCCCGGCTGAGGATGCCGTCGTTCATAGTCACTCTCGGCGGGCTGCTGATCCTGGAGGGCGTGGCGATCATCGTCCTCAGCGGGGCGCTCGTTAGCATCGGCAACTCCCGGTTCACCAACGAGGTCGTCCTCTACGACATCTTCTGGGGGCGGCTCGACCCGGTGGTCGGCTGGATCTTGCTGGCCGTGCTGGTCGGAGCCGCTGGCACCGGGCTCTGGCTGCGGGACGCCCGCAAGCGCCGCCACGGCCTGGAGACCCCGCCGCGCAGCCTCACCGCGATGAAGATCGTCCTCATGACGGTGGCGGGAATCGCGGTCGTCGCCATCTGCAACGTCAACCGAGCCCACTTCGGGACGATCGAGGGGGTTCCCTACATCATCCCGATCGTCCTTGTCGTGCTCGCCGCCTCGACGCTCCTGCTGCAGCGGACCCGCTTCGGCCGGTACGTGTACGCCATCGGCGGCAACCCCGAGGCGGCGCGGCGAGCCGGGGTCAGCCTGCCCGCCGTCCGAACCTGGGGCTTCGTCCTCTCCGCCCTGACCGCTGGGATCGCCGGCGTGCTGTTCGCCTCGTGGCAGGTCTCGCTGACCACCAACATCATCAAGACCGCCAACAGCTACGTGCTGCTGGCGGTGGCCGCAGCCGTCATCGGTGGCACCAGCCTCTACGGCGGCCGGGGCAAGACCATCCACGGCGTGCTCGGCGGCCTCGTCATCGGTGCCATCTACAATGGCCTCTACCTGCTGGGCGTGTCGAGCTGGTGGATTGACGTCGTGGTCGCCGCGGTGCTACTCGCGGCGGTGTCCATCGATGTCCTCTCGCGCCGAGGCGCGCCGCGCCAAGCGTGACCTCAGCGGAAGCCTGTACCGATTCAAATGCCGTAATGGTGTCTGACCTGCGGGTTCATGGAGTGCTTCACGCGGCCCGGTGGTACTCCTTGATCATACCGCCGAGTACCTTCCGGCGCTGTACCGGTCGGTCAGCGGCACAACGGCTGGCTTGTCGTGGTCGGGTGGCAGCTGATGGCGGGACTGGTGCGGGCGATGGCCGTTGTAGTGCCTGGCGTAGGTCCGCAGTACCACCCGCAGATGGGCCTCGCTGAAGATCAGCATCCAGCCAGTGCACTCAGCCCGCACGGTCCGAACCCCCGTCACCCGAGGCGCCCGCGGCGGGATCTGCACGATCTGCGTGCCCTCGCTGGTGAGTACCAACGCGGCGGTGAACTTGGCGTCGCGATCCCGGATCAGGAAGCGGAAGGAGCCGATCCGGTCCCTGATGTCCATCAGCAGGTTCCGGGCCTGCTGAGCGGTCCATGCGCCGTCCGGGTGGGCCGTGATCCCAAGGATGTGCACCCGCCGGGTCACGACTTCCATGACGAACAGCACGTACAGGCGCCTGAGGAAGATCGTGTCCACGGTGAAGAGAAATCAGACGCCAGCAGGTCCTCCGCCTGGGCACGCAGGAACGCCCGCCGGGAGGTGTCCAGGCCACGCGGAGCGGGCCGGTAGCGCCGTGGGCGGAGAATCCGCCGCACAGTCGCCTCGCTGGCATGATGGCCGAGGCAGGTCAGTTCGCCGTGCACCCGGCGGCATGACCAAGCCGTTCAGCATCGAGGAGTTGCTGGCGCGGATCACGGCGACGCTCCGCCGCACGCGGCCGGTGACCGCCGCCCAGGAGGCCGCGCCACCGGTCATCACGATCGGCGCGCTGGTGATCGACCTGGCCGCCCAGCAGGTCACCAGGCAAGGACGGCCGGTCCATCTCACCCCGACGGAGGTCGCGCTGCTGCGCGAGCTGGTCATCAACCGCGGGAAGCTGCTGACCCATGCCCAGCTGCTCAGAAGAGTCTGGGGCCACGGATATGAGACCGAGACCGAGTACGTGCGGGTCTACGTCCGCCGGCTGCGGGCCAAGCTCGAACCCGACGGCGGCCCGCCGCTGATCTTGACCCAGCCGCGGGCCGGCTACCGGGTCGCGGCGGAATGATTTGTCCGTAGCTGACACGAATCACTGGCCCGCAGTTCGTGCTGCCAGCCCTCCTACCTGTGATGATGCTGTTTACAAAATTTTCACGGCGCCACGCTGATGGTAACGGACCTGTTCATCCATACCGGCATAGTGTTCATGTCGTCGGGCTACGGCCGCTGTATTTGAGCTGCGGCCGGAATACCTATTGAGCACTCATGCACGCCCGCTCACGAGCGAAGGTGGGCTGCTTGGTCTGGAAGGATTTCTGCAGGTCCTGGTGGCTCCCACCGGGCACGGCGCAGGTGGCTCGATCACCAACCCCAGCAACATCATCTATGACCTGACCGCGGGGAACCTGAGCCGGGTGGCCGGCTGGGTGCTCATGATTGTCGCGGTTGCCGTGGCCGGCGTCCTGATGATCACGCGAGACCGGCGCAGGCGGGCCAGCAACCTGGTGGCGCCGCCGCTCGGCGTCACGCTGCTCAAGGTGGCCGTGATGGCCGCCGCGGGCATCGTGGTCGTTCTGATCGGCAACACCAACCGCGGCGTCGGCGTCACGACGCTGCGCGGCGTGCCCTGGACCGTGCCCATCGTGCTCGGCGTCCTGGTGCTGTACTCCGTCATCACCGGGCGGACCCGCTTCGGCCGTTACATCTACGCGATCGGCGGCAACGCGGAGGCGGCCCGGCGGGCCGGTGTCAACCTGGCCGCGATCAGGACGATGGCCTTCGGCCTGTGCGGCCTGACCGCCGGGATCGGCGGCATCATGGTCGCCTCCCGACTGGACTCCATCGGCACCAACCTGGACGGCGGCCAGCTGGTGCTGTTCGCCGTGGCGGCCGCGGTTATCGGCGGCACCAACCTGTTCGGCGGCCGGGGCCGGATGCTGCACGCCCTGCTGGGCGGGCTCGTGGTGGCGACGATCTACAACGGCCTAAGCCTGATCGGGATGAGCGCCGCCGCCACCGACATCGTCACCGCGATCGTGCTGCTCGCCGCGGTGGCCGTGGACACCCTGGCCCGGCGGAACAATCCAAACGCCAGGTGATGCGCCGCCCGCTCCCTGTGGCCAGTGCCGCGGGGAGCGGGAGCGGACATAGCGGGCGGAGCAGTTACCCAACCGGAATAGCCGCTGTGGCACACTGGTTAGCGGAAGCAGTAATGCGTGCTCCGGGGTCGGTGCAAATCCGAACCGGCGGTGATAGTCCGCGACCCGGCCGAAGCCATCGGCCGGCTGACCCGGTGGAACTCCGGGACCGACGGTGAAAGTCCGGATGGGAGGAAGCACGCGCACGGCCGGGCCCGGGTTACGGTGCCCACGGACCGTGCACGCGCAGTTGCGCGATCCCCCGGAGCCTGCCTGAGCAGATAGCTCCGGAGGAGGATTCGGTGTTCACCGGGATCGTAGAAGAGCTTGGCGAGGTCGTCGCCGTTGAGGAACAACCAGATGCCGCGCGGCTGACCGTGCGCGGCCCGCAGGTGGCGGCGGGCGCTTCCCGTGGCGACTCGATCGCGATCAACGGCGTCTGCCTGACCGTGACGGCCCTGTCCGACGGGACTTTTACCGCCGACGTGATGGGCGAGACGCTGAGCCGGACCGGGCTCGGTGGCCTGTCCCCGGGAACGCCGGTCAACCTGGAGCGGTCGCTACGGCTGGACGGCCGCCTGGGCGGGCATCTGGTCCAGGGCCATGTGGACGGGACCGGTGTGATCATTGACCGCAGGCCCGGCCCGAACTGGGATGTGCTGCGGATCGGTGGTTCCGCGGAACTTATGCGTTATGTCGCTTTCAAGGGGTCCGTAGCCGTCGACGGGGTGAGCCTGACCGTCTCGGCGACCGGGGGCGGCGCGGAGCGGTGGTTCGAGGTCAGCCTGATACCCGAGACCCTCCAGCGCACCACGCTGGGCGCCAAGCAGGCTGGCCAGCGGGTCAACCTGGAGGTCGACGTCATCGCCAAGTACGTCGAGAAGCTGCTCGACGGAAGGATCGGATCATGACCGCGGAACAGGTTCCGGGCGGCAGCCAGCCGACGGCGGTCCGGCTGGAATCGGTGCAGCGGGCCATCGCGGACATCGCGGCCGGCCGGGCGATCGTCGTCGTCGACGAGGCCAGCCGCGAGAACGAGGGCGACATCGTGTTCGCGGCCAGTAAGGCCACCCCGGAGCTGCTGGCCTTCACGATCCGCTACGCGCGCGGGCTGATCTGCGTGCCAATGCTCGGCGAGGACCTGGACCGGCTCCAGCTGCCGCCGATGACCAATGACAACCAGGAGCACATGGGCACGGCGTTCACGGTGAGCGTGGATGCCAGGGACGGCATCACCACCGGGATCTCCGCAGCGGACCGGGCCCGGACCATCCGGACGCTGGTGGACTCGGCCATCGAGCCGTACGAGATCGTCCGGCCCGGCCACGTCTTCCCGCTGCGCTACGCCGACGGCGGCGTGCTGCGCCGTCCGGGGCACACCGAGGCGGCGGTGGACCTGGCCCGGCTGGCCGGCCTGACTCCGGCCGGGGTGGTCGCCGAGATCTTCAACGACGACGGAACCATGGCCCGGCTGCCGCAGCTGCGCGCGTTCGCCGACACGCACGGCCTGCCGCTGATCTCCATCGCGCAGCTGATCGAGTACCGCCGGCATTCGGAGCTGATGGTCCGCCGGGTGGTGGAGACGCGGCTGCCGAACGAGTTCGGCGAGTGGCGGGCCCTCGGCTACCTGAACTCAGTGGACGGCACCGAGCATGTCGCCCTGGTGCTCGGGGAGCTTGACCAGCCCGGCCGGGCCGACGTCCTGGTACGGATGCACTCCGAGTGCCTGACCGGCGACGTGTTCAGGTCCCGGCGCTGCGACTGCGGCGACCAGCTGACCGCGGCGATGGCCGCGATCGCCGCCGAGGGCCGCGGTGTCGTGCTCTACCTGCGCGGGCACGAGGGCCGGGGGATCGGGCTGATGTCCAAGCTGCGTGCTTACCAGCTGCAGGACGGCGGAGCCGACACGGTCGACGCCAACCTGGAGCTCGGGCTGCCCGCCGACGCCCGGGAGTACTCGACCGGCGCGCAGATCCTCGCCGACCTCGGGGTCAGCTCGCTGCGGCTGCTCACCAACAACCCGGCCAAGGTGCGCGGCCTGTCCGGGTTCGAGATCGAGGTGACCGGCCGGGTCTCGCTGCCCGTGACGCCGACGCCGGAGAACCGGCGTTACCTGGTGGCCAAGCGCGACCGGCTGGGCCATCAGATCGACAACCTCGTCCCGCCGAACGGGCATGCGGACCCGGGCCTGCGGTACGACGGCACCGCCAGGGCCGCGGAGCCGGTCGGCGGGACGCGGTGAGCGGAGCGGGCCGCCCGGCCGGGCCGGTGGTGCCGGCCGCCGGGCTGAGGCTGGCCATCGTGGCCACCCGCTGGCACGCCGAGGTCACCGACACCCTGGTGGAACGCGCTGTGTCGGCCGCGAGCGCGGCGGGGGTCGGCGAGCCGCCCGTAGTGCGGGTGTCCGGCGCCGTGGAGCTGCCCGTGGTCGCGGCGGAGCTGGCCAGCCGGCATGACGCGGTGGCCTGCCTGGGCGCGGTGATCAGGGGCGGTACGCCGCACTTTGAGTACGTATGCCAGTCGGTCACCTACGGGCTGTCGCGGGTGGCCCTCGACACCGGGACGCCGGTGGGCAACGGCGTGCTCACCTGCGACACCCTGGACCAGGCCTTGGCGCGCTGCGGCCTGCCGACCAGCAGCGAGGACAAGGGCTGGGACGCCGTGGTGGCCGCGCTCGAGACGGCCCTGGTGCTCAGGTCGCTGCGGGCCGCGGCAGGCTAGCCGCGTAGCCGACGGCACGGTGCACGTAACCTGAGAGCAACCTGCGATGGTGCATGAGGTGACAGGCTGTGCGAGACCTCCTGGACTCGATAACGAAATGGTGGGAGGCGGGGGAGACGTTTGGCCTGGCCACGGTGGTGCGGACGTTCAGCAGCGCGCCGCGCGAGCCGGGCGCGTCGCTGGCGGTATCGGCTGACGGCACCGTAGTCGGCAGCGTCTCGGGCGGCTGCGTGGAAGGCGCCGTCTACGAGCTGGCCACGCAGGTGCGCGACAGCGGTCGCCCGATCCTCCAGACCTACGGGGTGAGCGACGACACCGCGTTTTCCGTCGGGCTGACCTGCGGCGGGATTATCGACATCTTCGTCGAGCCAGCCGGCCAGGACGCCTTTCCCGAGCTCGGTGAAGTAGCGGCCGCAGTGCGGTCAGGTACGCCGGTCGCGGTGGCGACCGTGATCGACGGGCCCGGCCAGGTGGGTGCCCGGCGGATCATCTGGGCGCCGGGCGACGACGCGCCGTCGCCGGGCTCATCGGGCACGCTCGGCTCGGGAGCCCGGCTCGACCAGGCCGTCGACGACGATGCGCGCGGGATGCTGGCTCAGGGCCTGACGGCGGTGCGCCGCTACGGGCCGGACGGCGAGCGGCGCCGTGACGAGCTCGGGGTGTTCGTGCAGTCGTTCGCGCCCCCGCCGCGGATGCTGGTGTTCGGTGCGATCGATTTCGCGGCCGCGGTGGCCCGGGCGGGCAAGTTCCTCGGCTACCAGGTGACGGTCTGCGACGCGCGGCCGGTTTTCGCGACGCGAGCGCGTTTCCCCGACGCTGACGAGGTGGTGACCGACTGGCCGCACCGGTACCTGGCCGGCATCAAGGTCGATGCGCGGACCGTTATCTGCGTGCTGACCCATGACCCCAAGTTTGACGTTCCGCTGCTTGAGGTGGCGCTGCGCACCCCGGCGGCCTATGTCGGCGCGATGGGCAGCAGGCGGACTCATGACGACCGGCTGGCCAGGCTCCGCGAGGCGGGCCTGTCCGAAGCGGAGCTGGCCAGGCTCCGCTCACCGATCGGGCTCGACCTTGGCGCGCGGACTCCGGAGGAGACGGCGATCGCCATCGCGGCTGAGCTCATCCAGCTGCGCTGGGGCGGTTCCGGGCAGCCGCTCACCGCCACCACCGGGCGGATTCATCACGAGCGCAGCCAGCCCGGGCGGGTCCACTCCGCGCGGACCCAGCCGGGCGCCGCGCGGTCGTCGTAGTCTGGCAGCCGTGCAGCCTGGGGTAGCCGGAATCCTGCTCGCGGCGGGCGCGGGCCGCAGGCTCGGGCGACCGAAGGCCCTGGTCGAGATCGGCGGTGAGCCGCTGGCCGGCCGGGGCGTCGCATTGCTGCGCGAGGGCGGTGCGGCGCCGGTCGTGGTCGTGACCGGCGCGGTCGCGGTCGACCTGCCTGGCGTGCTCGCCGTGCACAATCCGGACTGGCCCACCGGCATGGGATCGTCGCTGGCGGCCGGTTTCGCGGCGGTGCCGGACGACTGCGACGCGGCCGTGATCGCGCTGGTCGATCAGCCGCTGGTCGGGCCGGAGGCGGTCCGGCGGCTGATCAGCGCCCGCCAGGCGGGCGCGAGCGTGGCGGTCGCGGCGTACGACGGCAGGCCCCGCAACCCGGTCCTGCTGGCCCGGGAGCACTGGGCCGAGGTGGCGGCCCTGGCCGTCGGCGACGTGGGGGCCAGGCCGTTCCTGGTCGCGCACCCGGATCTGGTGACGCTCGTAGAATGCGGGGACACGGGCCGACCCGACGACGTGGACACCCCTGCTGACCTCGATCGGATCTCGGCCCGGCTCAGGCGTGCGTGACCTGGAGTCCCCAGCTGTGCATGACGCTGTCGCCGGGCTCGAGCGTCAGCAGGTCGGTGCCGCTGGCGAGCGCGTTCGGCGGGCAGGTCATCGGCTCGATGGCGAGAGCGCGCCTGCGGCGATCCGGCCCCAGCGCGTCGCCGGTAGAGACCTGCAGCCACCGGTAGCCCTCGCCCGCCCAGAACGCGACCTGGGCCCGGTCGCCGCTCAGCCGGGCCCAGGCCCGGCCGTGGGCGTCCCTGGCCAGGCCGGTGAGCGCATGATCCAGCTGGGTACCGCCGATCCGCCGGGGCGCGCGGAAATCAAAGCGGGTGCCGCTCACGTCTTCCGGTTCGCCGCGGGGAATGCCGCGGTCATCGGCCGCGAGCCAGTGCGAGGCGGGCAGCGTGAGCTCGCAGTCGTCGACGAGCGGCGCGCCCACGGTCAGGTAGGGATGACAGCCGGTGCCGTACGGGGCCGGGCGGCTGCCCGCGTTGCGCGCCATGATGGTCACCTGCAGGCCGGTCTCGGGATCCAGCCGGTAGCGCGCCGTCAGGTCCAGGCAGAACGGGTATCCGGGCCGCCCGTGCAGCAGATGGCTGAGCTGGACGACGTCCGGGGCGTGCGCGGTGGCCCGCCAGCCCGTCCACCTGGTCAGCCCGTGGATCGCGTTGCCGCGGGCCGCTCGCTCAGGTCCAGCTGGTAGCTGGCGCCGGCGAAGGTATAGGTGCCGCCATCGACGCGGTTCGGCCACGGCGCGAGCAGCTGGCCAGCGCCAGCCGGGGGGACCTGGTCGGGCTCGTAGCTCGCGATGACCGGCTCGCCCCGGCTCCAGAGCCCGCGCAGGCCAGCGCCTAGTTCGGTGACGACGGCCCGGTAATCCCCGGCGGCGATCTCGTACTGGCTGCCGGTGACCGGGATTACGGTCTGCTCGCCCATGCTGTCATCCTGCCCGGCAACACGCTGCTTACGGGCATGCCCCGAGGACTTGGCCGGCGGGGCTGCTTGGGGAGCGGGGGACCTTCAGCCCCGCCGGCACTTGCACCCTAGCCGCCCGGTGACTAGATGCGGGCGAACTTCACTAACACTGCAGCCAGTTCCGGGCTGATCGGACGCTCGGGCCACGGTGCCGCTTATGGTCGGCTGAGCGGCACGGCGCCGGCTGATCGCCGTCATTGCTGAGGAGACCGACATGGCCGCAGGACCGTTGGCCGGAATCGTGGTGCTGGACCTGACCCGGGCGCTGGCCGGGCCGCACGCGACGATGATGCTCGGCGACTTGGGCGCGCGGGTGATCAAGGTGGAACGGCCGGGGACCGGGGATGAGTCGCGGCACTGGGGGCCGCCGTTCGCGAGCGGGCCGGGGGAGGGGGCGCAGCAGATGGTCAGCACCTACTACCTGTCGTGCAACCGGAACAAGGAGTCCATCACCTGTGACCTCGCCTCCGCCGAGGGCCGGGAACTGCTGGAGCGCCTGGTGCGGCGGGCCGATGTGCTTACCGAGAATTTCCGGCCCGGCGTGCTTGACCGGCTCGGGTTCGGAATTGGCCGGCTGCAGGCGCTGAATCCGGGTCTGGTCATCTGCTCGATCACGGGATTCGGGCACGACGGCCCGGAAGGCGGCAGGCCAGGTTACGACCAGATCGCGCAGGGTGAGGCCGGGCTGATGAGTGTGACCGGTACCGATCCCGGGCATCCGGTCAAGACCGGGCTGTCTATCGCCGACGTACTGGCCGGGGTGCATGCGGCGCTCGGCGTCGTGGCCGCCCTGCACGAGCGGGCCAGCACCGGACGGGGCCAGGTCGTCCGCACCTCGCTGCTGGCTTCGGTGGTCGGCGCGCACGCCTTCCAGGGCACCCGCTGGACCGTGGCGCACGAGATCCCGGTGGCGACCGGCAATCATCATCCGTCGATCGCGCCCTACGGGGCCTACCGCTGCACGGACGGGATGCTCCAGGTGGCCGTGGCCAACGAGGATCTGTGGCAGCGGTTCGCGCCCATCGTGTCCATCGATCCGGCCGACAGCCGGTTCACCAGTAATCGGCTCCGGGTGGCCAGGCGGACCGAGCTGACCGCCCTGATCGAGAACGCGCTGGCGGCCGCTGGCCGGGCGCACTGGCTGGGCCGGCTGGCGGCCGCGGGCGTGCCAGCGGGCGCGATCCGGACGATAGACGAGGTCTACGAGTGGGACCAGGCCCGGTCTCAGGGCCTGGTGATCTCTGTTGATCATCCGGTGCTCGGTGTCATCGAGCTGCCCGGGCCTGCGCTGCGGTTTGACCAGCACACCGGGCGCGAGCACGCAGCGCCTCCGTTGCTCGGCCAGCATGACGCGCTGGTCCGGGACTGGCTGGATGACTCCGAGATCACCGCGGACGGGTCGTGACGGCGGCCCGGATCCAGTGGCCGGCTCTCCCGGCTGCGGAATTCTCGGCTCCGCGGGATTCGCGGCGCACGGGTTCCTGGCCCTGGCTGGTTCTCAGCGCTGGCTGGTTCTCAGCGCTGGCTGGTTCTCACCGATCGCGGTTTCTCAGCGGGGCGACTCTCCGTTAGCGCTGGGCGCGAGTTCTCCGTTCGGACCCGGCGCGAGCCGGCCGGTGCGCACCGCGTCTGCGGCCAAGACCCCGAAGAGGTAGAAATAGGCGGATTCCTCGTCCTGGAAGCTGCGTACCTCATGCCGGGACCCGGCGACGGCGTTGAATACGTCAAAACCCTGGTCGGTCTGCACGAGGCACATAGCACCGTCGACCTCGGTGCCCACGGCATAGGCAGTGGACGGGATGGCCGCGAGCCCCGCGAGTTCCGAGAAGATCCCTTGGGTGGCAACCCGCTTGCGAGCGGTTCGCCTCCGCCGCGATGGGCTGGCTGACGGCGAGGCCGACATTGAAGGGTCTGGTGCGGCCTGGCGCTGCGTCGTGGCCGTGCCTTGAGGCTCTGCCTGGACTTGAGGCTTAGCCGTGTCTTGAACCCCTGCCCTGTCCTGGGGCTCGGCCCTGTCCTGGGGCTCGGCTCTGTCCTGGGGCTCGGCTCTGTCCTGGGGCTCGGCTCTGTCCTGGGGCTCGGCCCTGTCCTGGGGCTCGGCCCTGTCCTGGGGCTCGGCCCTGTCCTGGGGCTCGGCCCTGTCCTGGGGCTCTGCCACGGATTGCGGCTCAGCCTTGCCCTGCGGACGTGCGGTCCCCTGAAGTCCCGCCTTGCCCTCCACCTGGTCATGAGGCTCGGCCTGGACCTTTGGCTCGGCCCGATCGTTGGGCTTGGCCTGGTTCTGTGGCCCGGCCTGGCCTTGTGGCCCGGCCTGGTCGTTGGGCTTGGCCTGGTTCTGTGGCCCGGCCTGGCCTTGTGGCCCGGCCTGGTCGTTGGGCTTGGCCTGATCCTGTGACTCGGCCTGGCTCTCTGGCCCGGCCTGATCGTTGGGTCCGGCCTGGACCTGTGGTTCGTCGAGTGGCTCGGCCTGATCCTGGGTGCTCGCCCGGCCGGGGCGCGCTGCGTCGTCCCGGGGCGCTGGCCGGCCCGGCAGCACGGGGCCTGATCGCGGCGGTACCTGGTCTGGCGCGGTGGCCTGATCGGGCGAGGCTGGCGGGTTCGGTGGGGTGGCTTGATCCGGCCCGGCTATCTGGTCTGCCCGGACTTGGTCTGGCCGGGCCTGGTCCGGCCGGGCCCGGTTATCCCGCTCGCGCCGCATCGCGGCTGTGGCGGCCAAGGCAGCGCGCCGCGCAGCCGCCTCCAAGGGAAGCGGTTCCTCGTCAGGCGGCGGCATGGCTATGCCGGAACCGAGCGCGGTGCCTGGCCAGTTCCCGGGTCCGGCCGGTACCGGGAGGTCGACCGGCCGCAGCGGATAGCCGTTAGCGGACCCGCTGGCCCGGCCGGGCGGCGGCCCCGGTAGCTGCGGCTCGGGACCCTCGGCCCGGTGCCGCGGGAGGTCCCTGGCCGGGGCCTGGACAGGATCCTTGGCTGGATCCCGGGCCGCTGCGTGCGACATGCTGGCTAGATGAGCCAGGGTTGCCGCCGCCAGGTCGGCCAGCTTGGTCGACGCGGCGTCGGCCCGCGGCGCATCTGCGGGGGGCAGCGCCGCAGCGCCGGGGCCAGCTGACCACGGCGCCGGGCTATCGAACGACGGGTCGGCAGGCGGCAGGCCCGCCAACGGCGGTGCGTCGGCAGGCGGCGCGCCCGCAAATGCCGGCCCGGCGTTCTCGGGCGCGGCGTACTCCGGCCCGGCGTACTCCAGCGCGGCAAACGACGGTGTGGCAAACGACGGTGTCGCAAATGACGGCGTGGCAAATGACGGCGTGGCAAGAGACGGGGCGCTGAACTCGTCACCGCGCGTCGCCCCGCCGACAGGCCGGCCGGGGTAATCAGTGCGTTCCTCGACGATGTCAATAACCTCGTCGCGGGGCGTTACCAGCTCGAACACGCCCCGGTCCACCTGCCAGTACCCCAACTGCTCGGCGCGGTAGGCGTCATGGCCCAGGTAAGCGATGTGCAGCCGGTCGCCGAGATCATCAAGCACGATGCAGCGCTCACCCCGGAACTTGCCCGTCGGCTTGGACTCCCACAGGGCCTGGACCTCGTCGATGCGCAACTGCTTGCGCCAGTGCCCGGTGGCGGGCTCGAAGCCGAGCTCTTCGGGCGGTGGGCAGGCGGCAAATAGCACAACATCCGCCTCGGAAGGGCCGATACCCGCTTCGTAGGGAACGCCGCGGTAGGTGGCCATCAGCCGGTAGCGCATAACTCAGTTCCCCCCTGCCGGACGCAGCCAGACCTGCCCGTCGAACCGGGCGATGAACTCAGCCGCACCAGGCGTGATCCGGTAGATCTCGGCACCCACCGGTACTGGTATCGGATCTAGATAGAACTCCGGGATCGGCTGCGCCAGCGATGACGTAAAGCCAGTCCCTGTGAACGGTGGCTTGCCTGACCAGTTGCCGCCCCGATCAGCCGAGTAGGGGACCCGGTAGGCGTCCGTGCCCACGGCGTTCCACCGCAGGATGTAGACCTCCGCCAGGTCCGGACCGAAATCTGATCCTTCGTAACCCAGGTCCAGGACCTCGTAGAATTCCGCCGGGTCGGTGAAGGAGCTGTCCTGTGCACGGTACACGAATCCGGCGATGACGGCCCGGCGGCCGGTTAGGTAGGGCTCAACCAGCCGTGGCGGTATCACCTTCTGCATCAGCATGCCCGGTTCGACTGGCACGGGTATCCGATCGGCTTGCCGCACGCGCTCCCCTGGGGTCAGACTTCGACGCGGTCTCAAGAGAGTCTCACATCGCGAAATACCGTCTCAACTGCTTCGGCTGACCCGCGCAAGCTGGCGGTGGGCAGAACTAGAGTTGAGCGCGTGCCCGGGCCGATCGGTGACATTAACCGGTTCGGTGGTGACGACGGATCCGCCGACCCGGCGGTCGCCGCTGCGCTGGCGGCCTTCTCGTCCGGCCGGGGCAGTGAACATGACGCGGTCATGTCGCTGGCCCGATCGCGACTGCTCGTCCCGATCGTGGCCACGGTGGCCGGCGCCCCCGCGAAGCAGCAGCATGTCGGCGAGCCCCCGAACCAGGCGGTCGCGTCACCGCAGCAGGCCGTCGCGTCACCCCAGCAGGCCGTCGCGTCACCCCAGCAGGCCGCCTCATCACGGCAGCGGGCCGCCGCGCAGCGGGCCGTTTCTGGCGAGAAGGCCAGCGAGATGTCCATCCCGACACTGATCGGGCTGGACGGCCGGCCCGGCGGTTCCCGCGTTCACCTGCCTGGACACGCTGCGGCGGTGGCGCCAGGAGGCGCGCCCGGTGCCGACCGCGGCCAGTGATGTCTGGGCGGCCGCGGTGGCGGACGGCTCCGCCGTCGTGGTGGACGTGGCGGGCCCGGTGCCGCTGGCGATCGATGGCGCCCGGCTCGCGGCCCTGGCGGCAGGCGGCCCCGTCCCGCCGCCGCCGGAGGATCCCGATGTGCTGGCCGCCGTGTGCGCTGCCGCGGTCGGCCTGACCGGGATCGCCGGGGTCAGCCTGGCGGACGGCGCGGCAGGAAGTGACCTGATGATCCGGCTGAGCGTCACCGCTGGCCTGCCCCCGGGCGCGGCCGGGCAGCTGGCGGGCAGGCTCGCGGAGCTGGTCATGGCGCGGCTGGGCGGGCGGTTGCGGCGGGGGATCTCGGTCGCTGTCGACGCGGCGGCGCCTGCCGGCCCCGGGCGCCCGGCGGCCCGCTCCGCCGCTCCGGCCGCGGGCTCCGCCGCTCCGGCCGCGGGCTCCGCCGCTCCGGCCGCGGGCTCCGCCGCTCCGGCCGCGGGCTCCGCCGCTCCGAGCGCCGGCCCCGCCATTCCGGCCGCGGGCTCCGCCGCTCCGGCCGCGGGCCGGCTGCGCCCGCGGGGCCAGGACTGAGATCCGTCCCGCCCGCATGGCAGGATCAACATCATGTTGCGCTGGCTGACCGCCGGAGAGTCGCACGGGCGTGCCCTGGTGGCGATCTGCGAGGGCATGCCGGCCGGAGTGGAGATCACCTCCGGTGACATCGCAGCGGCTCTGGCCAGGCGGCGGCCGGCTATGGCCGGGGCGCGCGGATGAAGTTCGAGCAGGACGAGGCTGAGATCACCGGCGGGGTGCGGCACGGCCGGACGCTGGGCGCGCCCGTCGCGATCCGGGTGGCCAACACCGAGTGGGCCAAGTGGGAACTGGTGATGTCGGCCGACCCGGTCGACCCCGCCCTGCTGGCCGACCTGGCCAGGAACGCGCCGCTGACCAGGCCCCGTCCCGGCCATGCTGACCTAGCCGGGATGCAGAAATACGGTCACGATGACGCCCGGCCTGTGCTGGAGCGGGCCAGCGCCAGGGAGACCGCCGCGCGGGTCGCGCTCGGCGAGCTGGCCAGGCGCTTCCTGTACCAGGCCCTCGGCGCGCAGATCGTCAGCCATGTGGTCTCGATCGGGCGGCATCGCCGCTCCCGACGGGCTGCTGCCTGGCCCCGGGGACGCGGCCCGGATCGATGCCGACCCGGTCCGCTGCCTCGACCAGGCGGCCAGCGCGGCCATGCATGGATGAGATCGACGCGGCCCGCAAGGACGGCGACACGCTGGGCGGCGTGGTCGAGGTGGCGGTGCACGGCCTGCCGCCCGGCCTGGGCAGTCACGTGCACTGGGACCGGCGGCTGGATGGCCGGCTGGCCGGGGCGCTGATGAGCATCCAGGCGATCAAGGGCGTGGAGGTCGGCGATGGCTTCGCCACCGCGCGCCGCCGCGGATCGGCCGCGCACGACGAGATGGACCGGCACCGGTGCAGGGGATCCGCAGGCGGACCAACCGGGCCGGCGGGATCGAGGGCGGGATGAGCACCGGCGAGCTGGTCAGGATTCGGGCGGCGATGAAGCCGATCTCCACGGTCCCGCGGGCGCTGGCGACGGTCGATGTCTCGACCGGCGAGCCGGCCAAGGCGATCAACCAGCGCAGCGATGTGACCGCGGTCCCTGCCGCGGGAGTGGTCGCCGAGGCGATGGCCGCGCTGGTGATCGCCGACGCGGCGCTGGAGAAGTTCGGCGGCGACAGCGTGACCGAGACCCGGCGCAATCTGCGCGGTTACCTGGACGCGCTGGTGATCAGCCGTGACCGGCCCGGCCTGCCGTCCTGATCGGGCCGCCCGGCGCGGGAAGTCCACGGTCGGGCCGTTGCTCGCCGCCCTGCTCGGGGTCGGGTTCACCGACACCGATGACCGCGTCGAGGCGGCCGCGGGCAAGCCGGTCGGCGACATCTTCGTCTCCGATGGCGAGGCGGCGTTCCGCGCCCTGGAGCGGGCCGCCGTGGCCAGCGCGCTCGCCGACTATCCCGGGGTCCTCGCGCTGGGAGGCGGTGCCGTTTGGACCCCGGCACGCAGAGCCCTGCTGGCCGGTCAGCGTGTCGTGTACCTGGAATCCGGCTTCGCTGAGGCGGCCAAGCGCGTCGGCCTCGACAGGCCCGGCCGCTGCTGCTCGGCAACCCGCGGGCCAGCTGCGCACCCTGCTCGAGCAGCGGCTGCCGGTCTATGCCCGGCTCGCCTGGATCACGGTCAGCACCGACGGCCGGGAACCCGACGAGATCGCCGCGGACATCGCGGCGCGGATCGGCAGCCCGGCCCGGTGAACGTGACCAGGATCAGGGTCGGCGGCGAGCGGCCGTACGAGGTGCTGGTAGGCCACAGGCGCTGGCCGAGCTGCCCGGCGCTGATGGGCGGCTCGGTCCGCTCGGTCTGCCGTGCTCCATCCCGAGCGGCCTGGCCAAGCTGGCCGCGGCGGCCGTGCCGGGCGCTGCGCGGCGCCGGTTTCGTCGTCGCACGCCGAGCAGATCCCGGACGGCGAGGCCGCCAAGGACATCGGCGTCGCGGCGGCCTGTGGTCGCGGCTGGCAGCGCCCCGGATCTCCCGCTCAGACGCGATCGTGGGATCGGCGGCGGGGCAGCCACCGACCTCGCCGGGTTCGTCGCCGCCACGTGGCTGCGCGGAGTCCGCGTCGTGCTGGTGCCGACCACGCCTGCTCGCCATGGTGGACGCCGCCGTCGGCGGGAAGACCGCGATCAACATCCCGGCCGGGCAAGAACCTGGTCGGCGTGTTCCACCCGCCCGCCGGGGTGCTGGCCGACCTGGACGCGCTCGGCGACGCTGCCCGCCGCGAGTACGTCAGCGGCATGGCCGAGGTGATCAAGGCCGGGTTCATCGCCGACCCGGTGATCCTCGAGCCTGGTCGAGCATGACCCGGCCGGGGCGGCCGCAGCCCGGCGGCCGCGCACGAGCGCGAGCTGATCGAGCGGGCGATCCGGATGAAGGCCGCGGTCGTCGCGGCCGACCTGCGCGAGGCCGGGCCGCGCGAGATGCTCAACTACGGGCACACGCTCGGCCACGCGATCGAGCGGGCCGAGGGACTACCGCGATCCGGCACGGCGAGGCGGTCGCGATCGGCATGGTGTTCGCCGCCGCGCTCGGCCAGGCTGGCCGGCCGGCTGGACGAGCCGCCATCGCGGCCCGGCATGGCGCGATCCTCGGCGCCGTCGGCCTGCCGGTCAGCTACCGGGCGGCCGCCTGGCCGCAGCTGCGGGAGGCGATGGCGGTGGACAAGAAGTCGCGGGCCGCGCGGCTGCGGCTGGTCGTGCTCGACGGCCTGGCCAGGCCCGGCATCCTCGCCGACCCGCCCGAGGAGCTGCTCGACGCAGGCGTTCGCGGAGGTGAACGGGAGATGCGGAGGTGCTCGTGCTCAACGGGCCGAACCTGGCCAGGCTCGGGTCCCGCGAGCCTGACGTCTACGGCACGGCATCTCTCGCCGACCTGTCCAGGGCCTGCCGGCAGGCCGGGGCCGAGCTCGGGCTGGCCGTCGAGTTCAGGCAGACCGACGACGAGGCCGAACTGATCGGCTGGGTGCATGAGGCTGCCGACCAGCGGATCCCGGTCGTGCTCAACCCAGCCGCCTTCACGCATTACTCGTACGCGCTGCGGGACGCGCTGGCCATGCGGACCGCGCCGCTGGTCGAGGTCCACCTGTCCAACCCGGCCGCGCGGGAGATGTTCCGGCACACCTCGGTCGTCGCGGGGGTGGCCGACGGGACCATCGCCGGGTTCGGCTTCGTGTCCTACGAGCTCGCGCTGCGCGCGATCGCCGCGCTGACCTGCGCGGCCGAGCCCGGTGCCGGGCCGGGCTGAGGCGGCCAGCCCGGCGCGAGGGTTGACAACCAGATACATAACGGGTTCGGATGGCGACTTCCGCGACACACCGCCAGTGCCGCACCCACCGTGGGAAAGGGTTCAGCAGGTTGCGCATCGGGATGGCACTGAACTATGCGGGCGGTTTCACCGAGACCGTCGCCGAGCTGGCCGACTACGAGAAGGCCGGGCTGGACATCGTCTTCGTGCCTGAGGCCTACAGCTTCGATGCGGTCAGCCAGCTCGGCTACATCGCGGCGAAAACCGAGCGGATGCAGATCGCCTCGGGCATCCTGCAGCTCTACACCAGGACGCCGACCCTGACCGCGATGACCGCGGCCGGCCTGGACTTCGTGTCCGGCGGCCGGTTCATGCTCGGTATCGGGGCCTCCGGCCCGCAGGTGATCGAGGGCTGGCACGGGGTCCCCTATGACGCGCCAGTCGGGCGCACCCGCGAGATCATCGAGATCTGCCGCGAAGGTCTGGCGGCGCGAGCGGCTGGAACACCACGGCCAGCACTACACCATCCCGCTGCCGCCTGACCAGGGCACCGGCCTGGGCAAGCCGCTCAAGCTGATCAATCACCCGGTCCGGGACCGGATCCCGATCATCCTGGCGGCGCTCGGCCCGAAGAACGTGGAACTCGCCGCGGAGCTGGCCGAGGGCTGGGAACCGATCTTCTACTTCCCGGAGAAGGCCGCGGCCGCCTGGGGCGCGGCGCTGGCCGCCGGGGCGGCGAAGCGAGATCTGTCGCTGCCCCCGCTGGATGTCGTCGCCCAGGCGCCGCTGGCGATCGGCGAGGACACCAGCGGGCTGCTCGACTTCGGCCGGCCCTACTTCGCGCTCTACGTCGGCGGGATGGGCGCCAGGGGCCGGAACTTCTACTACGACCTGGCGGCGCGATTCGGGTACGAGGCCGAGGCCCACGCCATCCAGGACGCTTACCTGGACGGCCGGAAGGACGAGGCAGCGGCCCTGGTGCCGGCCGCGCTGCTGGAAGGCACCGCGCTGGTCGGGCCCGAGTCGCTGGTCGCCGAGCGGGTCGCGGCGATACGGGAGTCCGGCGTCACCACGCTCAACGTCACGCCGCTGGCGGATAGCCATGCCGAGCGGGTCGCGCTGATCGAGAAAATCCGCGAACTGGCCGCCTGAAGCTGTCGATCGGACACCGCGCAGATCGCGGCCGCGTTCCGGGTCAGCGAGCCGCAGCGGCGACGCGCCGATCCGCGCCGAACTGTGCGAACAGGCGATCCGGCTGGCCCGGGCGCTGGCCGGACTGCTCCCTGATGAGCCGGAGGTCACCGGCCTGCTGGCGCTGCTCCTGCTGACCGATGCCCGCCGCGCCGCCCGGGTCGGTGCCCGCGGCGATCTGGTCCTGCTGCCTGACCAGGACCGGCGGCCGCAGCGAGACCGTCGCGGGCAGGCGCGCAGCGAGACTATCGCGGGCCAGGTCCGCGTATGTTACTAATTGGCTGCGGCCGTCATGCCGCTCTGCGACGGGGAGGTGGCCGTGCTTGATCAGAACCTTGCGCACGTACTGGCCGCCGAGGCCGCCGAGCTGCTCGATGTGGCGGGCTCCTCCGGGAGCCGGTCGCTGAACCGGCTCGCTGACCTGGCCGCGCGCCAGGTGCCCGCGTGCTCGGGAGCCACGTCGGCCCTCTGGCGGGGCCCTGAACCGGTCGCGGCGACCGCCACCCACCCGGATCTGTCCGACCTCTTCGAGTTGACCCTGGAGAGCGGTTCCGGGCCCTGGCTGACCGCGCTGGACACCGGCGAGACGGTGACCTGCCCGGACACGTTGACCGACAAGCGCTGGCCAGACTACGCCAGCGCGGCCCTGTGCCGCGGGGTCCGGTGCTCGGTGACGATGGTGCGCACCGCCCGCCCGATGGCCATCACGCTGTCGCTGTTCGCCGCGCGGCCGGGCGTGCTGGGCGCCGAGCACGTGGCCGTCGCCCAGCTGCTGGTGGCCTTCGGCGGCACGATGATCGGCAACACGTCGAACTATGTGGACTCGCAGCGGACCGCGCTGCAGCTCCGCGACTCGGCGGAATCACGGGCGCTGGTGGATCAGGCGAAAGGCATCCTGATGCACGCATTCGGCTGCACGGCGGAGGAGGCGTTCGAGCGGATGCGCGATATCTCACAGCGGCGTCACGTCAAGGTCACCGAGGTGGCGAGGACGATCATTCAGTCGCATCCGGCGCCGCGCCAGCCAGGCTGACCCGCGGCTGGAGCGAGCGCTCGTAGGCCGACAGCGTCTCCCGGCCGACACGCTCCCACGAATACCTGGCCCGGACCCGGTCGGCCGCGGCGATGCCGTATCCCTCCAGCAGCATCGGGCTGTTCAGCAGGCGGCGGATCATCCTGGCCAGCACCACCGGCTTATCCTGCGGGATCAGTGCACCGGTGGCCCCGTCCACCACCGCGTCGCAATGACTGCCGTCCGCTGCGGCTATGACGGGCGTGCCGCAGGCCATCGCCTCCAACGGCACCATGCCGAACGGCTCATAGGCCGGCATGTGGACCAGCAGGTCGGCCGAGCGCAGCAGGGCCGGCATCCGGGTCCTGGAGACCTGCCCGGTGCAGACCACCCGGTCGCTGACACCGGCCTGCTCGGCGAGGCGGGTCACGTTCTGGTAACCGGGGTCGGCGGCTAGCCGGGCCCGGGGCGGCCCGCCGACGATCAGCAGTTCAGCCCGGGGGATCAGGGCCAGGGCGCGAAGGACGGTATCCAGCTGGCGCACGTCAGACGGCGGCGTGACGACCATGAGCCTGGGCCGTTTGCTCCGCCGCGCCACCGGGCCATCCGGGATGAACACCGTGGTGTCGACTCCGTAGGGCACCACCCTGATGGACGTGCGCGGCACGCCGAGGCCGGCCAACTCCGTCAGCTCTCCGGACGAGGTGGCCAGCACGGTCCGGACCGTCCGGCCGATGAGCGATTCGAGCTTGACCCGGGTCTGGTGCCCGGCCGGTGGGGCGGCGTCCCACCGCCCCTCGGTGGCTCCCAGTGAATGAAAGGTCTGTACGACCGGCAGCGGCAGGCCGCGCGTTGCGGCCAGCGCGGCCAGGCCGCTGGTCCAGAAATGAGCGTGCACGACATCGGGGGCCTGCTGCTGCCAGCGCCGCGCCAGCTGGTCGCTGAACGCGGCCAGGTGGGCCAGCCGCTTGTCCTGGGGCAGCGTTGCCGCGGGGCCGGCCGAAACGTTCTCGACCGTCACGCCGGGCATCACGGCTGCCTGGCGCGGCAGCGACGTCGAATCCTGGCGCGCGTAAATGGTGATCCGGTGGCCGAGCTCAGCGAGGGTCCTGGCCAGTTGGCAGACGCGGAGCGCATCGCTGTCGGGTTGGGTGGCCACGATGGTTCCGCGGCCCCAGCTGAGCTGGCTTGCGTGCTCGGTGACCAGTGCGATCTTCATGACGCTTGTCTCCTTCGGACATCGGCACAGCACGGCGCCGTAGGTCGCGGAGGAGGCGACTGGAGTTGGCGGCATGAGAAAGGCCACGGCATCAGCTGCCGCGGCCCTGCGTGGGGGGTCCACTGCGACACGCTCCGCGACCACGCCGACCTGAAAGCGTGGAGCGTGCCTGCGTCGTAGGCACCCTGACGCTGGTAACTTACCGGGAAGCGGCGTCGTAAACGACGAATGTGGCGCTCGGCCGGAACTTTCCTGGCCCGCTGCCAACTGCGCTGGCTGGCAATACGGGAGAGACAGGAGTTTTCGGCCAATAGGGTACAAGTAACCCTAGACTTGCCTGACTAGCTCACCGGCGGGCGGCATCCGGCGGGCCCGGGGCAGTACGTCCAGATGGGATCGGGGACCATGCGTCGTGAGCTTGACCACCCGGCTCTTGAGCGGGAGATCGTCCAGCTCAGGACCAGGTTCGACGCGCTGCGACAGTCGGCGGCCATTCCGGGCGCCGAGCTGCCCCGGCTGCTCGAGGCGGCGTTTGCCGAGCTGGATGGCGCCATCGAGCTGGCCGCCGCGCTGCAGGCGGACGCCGCGGGCGTAGCTGCCGACGGTCCGCGGTCTGGTGCCTCGGACGCTGAGCGGCGGCTGCTGCGAGCTGTATTTCAGGACGCTCCGGCGCCGTTGTTCCTGCTGGAACGGGACGGGACCATCCGCCGCGCCAACCGCCGCGCCGCTGATCTGCTCGGCTCCCGGCCCGGATACGCCACCGGCAAGCTCCTGACCGCTTTCGTGGATTTGCGGTCCCGGGCGGCGGTCCAGACTCAGCTGGCGGCGGCCGTCCGGACCGGCAAACCGCGCCGCGTGCAGTGCGCGCTGCTCAGCCCGGACGGGCCCACGGAAGCCGTTCTGGTGCTTGAGGCGATGACCCTGGCGGATGAGCCCGGCCTCATCATCGCCGCAGCCAGCAAGGCAGGCCCGACGCTGAGCGGGCCGCCGCCTGGTGTGGCGGCCGCCGTGGGTACGGCTGGCGCTGCTGGCACGGCTGGCGCTGCTGGTGTGACTGGCGCTGGCGCTGCTGGTATGGCTAGCCCGGCTGGTATGGCTGGCCCGGCTGGCGCCGCAGATCCGGGCGCCGCGAGTGCGCGCGAGGACGGGGAGGAAGCCGATGCGACCGGCACGCCCGGCGGCGCGCTGGCTTTCCGTGCCGTCGAGGCGATAACCCAGCGGCTCGACCTGGTGACGGCGGCCACCCGGCTGTTGCTGGAGAACGCGACGTTCAGCGAGTCGGTGACCTTGCGGCAGTGCGCCCGGCTGCTCGCCAGCGAGCTGGCGGCCTGGGTCATCGTCGACGTCGAGCGGCGCCAGCGGCTGCGGCGGCAGGTGGTGATCGGCCCGCACGACCACGAGTCGTCGGAGCTAGCGCGCGCCCTGAGCGGCAACGAGCCGCAGCGCGGTACGGTGCCGAGCCAGGTGCATGAATCGGGCAGTTCGCTGTTGCTCGCGCATGCCGAGGACGTCGACATCCTCGGCACCGGACCGGGCGGCGCTCCGTTGCTGATGCTGCTCGGGGCGACCTCGGTGCTCTCGGTGCCGCTGAATGACGGAGAGCGCAGCTACGGGGTCCTGACCCTGGCCCGGCGGGCCCGCGAGGGCCCGTTCGAGATCGCCGACCTGGGCCTGGTGGAGGAACTCGGGGAGCAGCTAGCCCTGGCCATCCGGGTGGACCGGATGTTCCGGCGGCGAACCGAGATCGCTGACGCGCTCCAGGCCAGCTTGCTGCCGCGGGAGCTGCCCTCGGTGCCCGGCGTGGACATCGCCGCGGCCTACGTAGCGGCCACCGAGGGCCTGGACGTGGGCGGGGACTTCTACGACGTCTACCAGACCCCCGGCGGCTGGGGGATGGCGATCGGTGACGTCTGCGGCAAGGGCGAAGAGGCCGCTGCGGTCACGGCATCCGCCCGGCACGCCATCCGGGTGCTGTCGCACCGGAACGCCGACCCTGCTGAGGTGCTTCGCCAGGCCAACGAGATCATGCTGTCGGAGCGGCTCGAGGACCGGTTCATCACCGCCTGCGCGGCCCAGCTGTCCTGGCGCGACGACAGCGTGCACGTGGTGCTGGGCAGCGCCGGTCATCCCGGGCCGGCGGTGGTCAAGCCCGACGGCGAGGTCCGGTTGCTGGACGGCGGCGGCATGGCACTAGGCCTGTTCCCCGGCGCGGAGCCGGGTATCCAGGAGATCGACCTGCGGCCAGGGGACCTGTTCTTCATGTTCACCGACGGGGTGACCGAAGCCCGCAGCCCGGATATGACCTACTTCGAGGAACGGCTCGCCGACAAGCTCGCTTCGCTGGCCGGGCAGCCGCCGGCGGAAGTGTGCTCGGCGATGCGGGCCCTGGTGCTGGAGTTCAGCATGAACGACCTGCGTGATGACATGACCATGCTGGTCCTGCGGGTGGGCAAGCCGCGGCTAGCTTGAGCGGTCCGAGCCGATCGGGGAGTCCGAGACGGGCACCATCTCCTGCGCGTCGACCACGTCCGGCTCGACGTAGAGGCCGCCTGGCCCCAGGTAAGGCAGCATCTGCAGGTCGTCCGCGGCGGCCCGCGCGTCCGTCAGGATCCGGGCGGCCAGGGTCGCAGGATCCCGCATGACATCCGCCGGGTAGAGGTCGTCCTTGACCTCCTCGACGACCGGGCCCTGCGGGCCGCGCAGCACGATGCGCCTGCGCAGCCAGCCCGACGCCCGCGCTGGAACGAACATGCCCGCCACGCCGGTCAGCATGATGATCAGGCCAGCCACCTGCAGGTTGACGCCTGGGATGGCCGCATTGACGGCAACAGCCAAGATGGCGCCGACTGCCACCAAGGCCAGCCCGGTTGCGGTTTTCATGATTCTCCGATCGCCGCTAGCCGGGCTGATCGCTGCTCGTCCGGTCCCGGCGGACGCTCGCGTGGAAGCAGCGCGCGGTCGTCAGAACGGGGCTGGCCGGGCGGGCCTACCGCGGTCAGGTCATCGGCTGGGGTAGTCATGATCACCTCCGCCCGGCCGGGGAAGCCGGGACGCTCGCCTTCTCTGCCCGGCTGGCGCGGGATAAACATCACGACTGAGGCCATACAGTCGTGTCATGCCTGAGATAACCGCCGCCCGGAGGGCACGCGCGCGTGACCAGGTCGTGGCGCTGGGTGCGGACGCCGCGTTGATCACCAGCCAGGCGAACGTGCGGTACCTGACCGGCCTGGCGAGTTCTAACGCTGCGCTGCTGCTGCCGGCCGCGGGCCGGGAGGCGCTGGCCACCGATTCCCGCTATGCGGAAGCCGCGGCCCGCGACTGTCCCGACGTCGAACTCGTGGTCGAGCGCTTCATCGAGCCCGCGCTGGCTACCCTGGCCAGCTCACGCGGTATGCGGACGGTGGCGTTCGAGGCGCAGGAGATGACGGTGGAACGCCATCAGGCCCTGGCCGGGCTCGACGGCGGTCCGGCCCTGATCCCCTTGGGCCGGGCCATCGAGGACCTCCGGGTTATCAAGGATGAGACCGAGATCGAACTGCTGACCCGGGCGTGCGCGGTTACCAGCGAAGCATGCGCCGAAGCGGTGGCCGCCATCAGGCCGGGCCTGACCGAGCGGGAGTTCGCGGTGCTGCTCGATCGGTGCCTGATCGACCATGGCGGCGATGCGCTGGCCTTCGACACGATTGTCGCCAGCGGGCCCAACGGGGCCATCCCGCATCATGTGCCGGGCAGCCGGGCCTTCGCGGTCGGAGACCTGATCACCATCGACTGCGGCGCCCGCTACCAGGGCTACCACGCCGATATGACCCGCACGGTCGCGCTGGGCACGCCCGCCTCCTGGCAGCGAGACATCTATGCGCTGGTCGCGGTGGCGCAGGAGGCCGGGATCCAGGCAGCCAGGCCCGGGACCGACGTCAGCACCGTCGACGCCGCGGCCCGGGACCTGATCGCGGGAGCCGGCCACGGCGAACACTTCCAGCACGGGCTCGGCCACGGCGTCGGACTTGAGGTCCATGAGGCTCCGATCATCGGGTACGGAAGGACCGGTACACTCAGGAACCGGACTCCCGTTACCGTCGAGCCCGGGATCTACCTGCCGGGCCGGGGCGGTGTCAGGATCGAGGACACCCTGGTGATCCGGGACGGCGCCGGGGCGGCGGGATCGGCTGACCTGCTCACCACGACCACGAGGGAACTGCTCGTCCTTTAGCCCGGCGAGCCATCCCCGCACGCACGCAGGAGACACGACAAACGTGGCCACCACGAATGATCTCAAGAACGGCATGACCCTCAACCTCGACGGCCAGCTTTGGAGCGTCGTTGATTTCCAGCACGTCAAGCCAGGCAAGGGCGGCGCCTTCGTGCGCACGAAGCTGAAGAACGTGATGTCGGGGAAGGTCGTCGACCGGACCTTCAACGCTGGCGTCCGCGTCGAGCAGGCCAGCGTGGACAAGCGGGAGATGCAGTACCTGTACCGCGAGGGCGATGACTTCGTCTTCATGGACGTCCAGGACTACGACCAGCCGCATATTCCGGGGTCGGTGGTGGGTGAGGCAGCCGACTACCTGCTCGAGGAGCAGAACGCGGTCGTGGCGTTCAATGAGGGGGTCCCGCTCTACGTGGAGTTGCCGGCCTCGGTCGAGCTGACCGTCAGCCAGACCGACCCGGGCTTGCAGGGGGACCGGTCTACCGGCGGGACCAAGCCGGCCACGCTGGAGACGGGCGCGCAGATCCAGGTCCCGTTGTTCATCACGACCGGCGAGAAGATCAGGGTCGACACCCGCACCGGCCAGTATCTCGGTCGCGCGTGAGGTCCGGGCCGGCCGGCGGCGCTCCCAGGGCGACCATGGCAGCGCGTAGTAAGGCCCGTAAGCGGGCCCTCGATCTCCTCTTCGAGGCCGAAATCAGGGGCATCGACGTCCTGGACCTGCTGGATCAGCGATCTGCGGAGGCGAGCCCTCCGGTCTCCGGTTATGCCGCCGAGCTCGTCAGGGGCGTGCAGGCGCACCGGGCCAGGATTGATGAGCTGCTGTCCGCGCACGCTGAGGGCTGGGCCCTTGACCGGATGCCCGCCGTGGACCGCAACATCCTGCGGATCGCCGTCTACGAGCTGTTCTGGGCCGCGGAGATCCCGGATGCGGTAGCGATCAGCGAGGCGGTCCTGCTGGCCCGCGATCTGTCGACGGACGGATCACCCTCCTTCGTCAACGGCCTGCTCGCGCGGCTGCTTGAGCTCAAGCCCCAGCTTGAGCAGGCCCCGCCGGCCAGCAACGACCGCTAGCGCGGCAGCGGGGCCCGAGCCTGGCCAGCCCGCCGGCCGCCGGAGCGCCGGCCCGCCGGCCCGTCCCAGACTGTCGGCGGGCGGCGTTAGATTGGGTCGCAGAACGGCTGGAGGAGGCGTCCGGTGGCGCACGGGGATGCACGATGACCCCCGACGATACGGGCTGCCACATTCTGCACGTCGATATGGACGCTTTCTACGCAAGTGTCGAGATCAGAGACCGTCCCGAGCTGGCGAACGCGCCGGTGATCGTGGCGGGCGCGGGCCCGCGCAGCGTGGTGCTCTCGGCGACCTACCCGGCCCGCACGTTCGGCGTCCGCTCGGCGATGCCGGTGCCCAGAGCCAGGCAGCTCTGCCCGCACGCGGTCTTCATTCCGCCCAGGCACGGCCACTACGCGGCGGTCTCCAGGGAGGTCATGGCCATCTTCCGGGCGATCACGCCCGAGGTGGAGCCGCTCGCGCTCGATGAGGCGTTCCTGGATGTATCCGGTGCCCGGCGCCGGCTCGGCAGCCCGGCCCAGATCGGCCAGCTGATCCGGGCCCAGGTCAGCGCGCAGCAGGGAATCACCTGCTCGGTCGGCATCGCGACGACTAAGTTCGTCGCCAAGCTCGCCTCGGTGCACTGCAAGCCCGATGGCCTCCTGGTCATCCCGGCTGACCAGGTGCTCGAATTCCTGCATCCGCTCCCGGTCGCGGCGCTGTGGGGGGTGGGCAGGCAGACCGGGCAGGTCCTGGCCCGGCTCGGACTGCGCACAGTGGCCGATATCGCACACGCACCTCAGGCAGCCCTGGAACGGGAACTGGGGCGTGCTGCCGCCGCGCATCTGATGGCCCTCGCGGGCGGGAAAGACGACCGCAGCGTGACGCGGGGCGCGCCGGAGAAGAGCATCGGGGCCGAGGAAACCTTCCCGCGCGATGTCACTGACCCGGACGTGATCCGTCGTGAGCTGCTGCGCCTGTCCGGGCGCACCGCCCGGGGCCTTCGGGCCTCGGGCTGCGTGGCCAGGACGGTCGTCGTCAAGCTGCGGCTAGCCAGCTTCAAGACCATCACCCGATCCCGCACGCTGGCTGGCCCCACCGACGTTGCCCAGCAGATCTACCTGACCGCCTGCGAGCTCTACGCGGCCTCAGGGCTGGGCCCGCAGGCGAGGCTGCGGCTGGTCGGGGTCCGGGCTACGGGCCTGGTGTCGGCCGCCGGCGCCGCCACGCAGCTGGCGCTGGGGGAAAGCCCCCCGCCCTGGCGTGAGGCCGAACGGGCGGTGGACCGTATCGCCGGCCGGTTCGGCGCCGGCACGGTGCGGCCGGCTGCTCTCGTGGAGGCTGACCGTGATGCCTGAGGCCGTCTCTGGGGCACTATTGCGGCGGCGCGCGGGGTTCTGCGGGCATCTGGCCGGGGAAGCCGTCACCGGCCAGGACGATGTACCCTTCCGCATGACGCACTCACGCTCGTATTCTTGGGGTAACGCAGTCCCGTGAGGCGAAGGCCGCTGAGCCAACCCCCGCGCGAGTTTTTTGATGGGAGGCACTGTGCCGCTCTCCGAGCACGAGCAGCGCCAGCTCGAGCAGATCGAGCAGGCGCTGTACGCCGATTACCCGCGGTTCGCGAACGCCGTGCGCGCCAGCGACCCGCGAGTGCACTATAAGCGCCGGGTCATCCAGGCTGCTTTCGGGTTCATCATCGGCGTCGGGCTGCTCCTAGCCGGGGTTATCACCACGTATGTGCTGATCGGGGTGGCCGGTTTCGTGGTCATGCTCGCGGCCAGCATGTGGGCGCTGACCAGCTACCGGCACATGGCCGGCATCACCACCGGGCGTAGCCCGGCCCGCGAGCGCCGCGCCAAGCCGGCCAGCACCGGGCTGATGGAGCGGCTGGAAGAGCGCTGGCGGCGCCGCCAGGAGAGAGACCGCTAGCAAGCAGCCCGCCCCAGGGTGACCGCGGGGCGGCTGGCTACCCTGCCCGGTCGGCGAGCCTCGGCCGCCTGCTGGCCAGGGTCCGGCGGCGCAGCCGCTGCCCGGCCGCGTCCATCCAGCCAAACACGTCGAGCGCGTAATACAGGGCGGCCCGCGCCGGAGCGAGCATGGAGGCGGGCATCAGCCGGGCGCGCCAGCGCATGGTGCGATCGGCCTCCCGCGCGATGGCATGCCGCATCGTGGTGACATCCCTGTGTAGCGTTCCCGATGGCCGTGGTGCGGCCGCGTAGCGCGCCCGTTCCTCAGCGCTGGCGATGCGTTCCAGCGCCTGGCGCGTGGTGTCGTCAAGGCTCAGGGCGGGCGCGATCCGGCGGGCTACGGCGCGCGGTGACTCGCTGGGCCGGCAGGCCATCCCATAGTCGGTCAGATCGTCCTGCAGCTCTCGCCACGCGGCATCGGCCACGCTGATGTCATCCCGGGCCCGGCGCCACCGCCGGCGGCGCACCACGATCCTGGCTGTCGCTGGCGAGACGAGCGCCAGCCCCAGCAGCACCACCACCGCGATCAGCTCGGACGGGAACCCGCCGCCCCGGCGGGACCCGGCTGGTCCGGCCTTGCCGGTCTCACCGGTGGCCAGGTGGTTCAGCTTGGCGATACCGCCGGCCGTGGCGGCACGGCCGGAGGTGATGGGGGTCCCGCCGCGGCCCTGGGTGGGTCCGGTCTGGGCCGGGAGCGCCGGCAAGGCCGCATAGTCCGGCTGCACCGCGGTGGCCTGGCCGCCCGCGCCGCTCGGAGTCGGCTCGAAGCGTAGCCAGCCAGCGCCGGCGAAATACAGCTCTGGCCAGGCGTGCGCGTCGGCGGTGCTGACCTTCCAGGTGCCGTTTTCCTCGTTGACCCCCGCCGTGTAGCCCACCGCGATCCTGGATGGTATCCCCACCAGCCGGGCCAGCACTGCCATGGCGAACGCGAACTGCTGGCAGAAGCCCTGCTTGGTCTTGGTCAGGAATTCCATCAGCCCGGCCGTATTGTCCGGTACGTGCACGTTGAGGCTGTAGCGGAAGCCGTTGCCCGTCGTGAAGTAGCGTTCCAGCGCCACCGCCTTGGTGAACGGGGTGCTCGCGCTCTTGGTTATCCGGTTGGCCAGCTGCGCCAGCTGGGCCTCGTCGGTGGAGGGCTGGGTGAGGTATCCGTCGATGGTGGCCGCGGCGGGCCCGGGGGCCGACCCAGCCGGCTCGTCTCCGGACGGCTCGGCCGCGCGGCTGGTCACGCTGTAAGTCAGGTTCGACAGAGCGGTGCTGGTCGAGTAGACCATCAGCGTTGTCTTGTCCTGGTGCCAGTCACCGGTGACCGTGAGGCGGGTCGGCGCATAAGGAAGCGCGAGGAAGCTGAGCCTGGTCCCGTAGCCGCTGACGCCCGACGCGAACTTGACCCGGGTGTGGGTGGTGACCTCCGGGGTGCTCGCGGCGACCCCCGGAGCGGCCTGGAGCGGGTCGTGGCCGACAGAAACGGAATGCCCGGGCGGCACCAGATTCCAGGTACCGCTGAGACCGTCGTAATTCAGCACATAGACCTGCAGGTACTGGCTGGCTGCGTCCGGGGCATCTGTCGTGTAGCTCAAGACGGTCAGCGGGTTGACCGCCCGCAGCTGCTGCTCCATCTGAACGAGCGGGTTGGGTAGCTGCACGCGGTCCGGGCCGGGGGATCCGGGAGCAGCGCCGCCGGTGAACAGCCCGTGCGTGCGGATGCCCGGGACGAGCACCGGAATGAGTATGGCGATGCTGATCGCCGCGAGCCCGATCCGCCGCCCGGATGCGGCCAGGGCCCGGGTGTCCGGTTTCTGGACCCCATCGGCTTCCTTGTTCTGCCAGACGGTTACCAGCCGCCCCCAGATGCGCAGCCGGTCACGTGAGTCGGCGGCCAGCAGGGCCAGGTAGCCGCCGATGCCCAGGCAGAACGCCACCGTGGCCCCGATACCGCCCTGCTTGGTGTTGGTGGTGATCGGGACGCTATACAGCGCGAGCAGCGGCAGGCCGGCGATCGCCGGGCTGCGCAGCCGGACGGCGAGCAGGTCCGTGGCTACCGCCATCGCGCCGATGCCGGCCGCGGCCATCAGCACAATGCCATGGGTGCCCGGGACCGGGGGCGCGTAGTTGCGCTCACTCAGCCCGCCGCTGGCCAGCGACCAGAGGTAGTGAACCGAGGCCCTGGTGGGCACGAAGCCGATGGCTGACCGGCCCGCCGCGAACACGGCGTTCAGGTAGATCAGCAGCGCGGCCAGATAGGTGATCAGGGAAGCTAGCGTGGGCAGCACCCGGAACCGGGTCAGGCTCGCCGCCGCCAGCGCCACGATGAGCACCCCGGCTGCCCGGCCATACCAGGGCGGGCTGGCCAGCAGCGGCCAGCAGGCGATGAAGGCCAGGACGGTGGCGGCCACCGTGGCAGGCCAGGTAGCCAGCCTGGTCAGCGTGCCTGCGGCGGCGACGGTCAGCACCGCGCCGACCCCGGCCCAGAACCAGCCCCAGCCCTGGATGAGCGGATATACCGACACGGACGCGAGGATGACCGCGGCCGCGGCGGTCAGCGTCAGCCGGGGGTTCACGGGAGCGCTCCGCTGGCGCTGCTGGCCGCGTCCAGGTGGCCAGGGGCGGCCGGGTAGGCGGCCAGTTGCTGCCAGGCGGCGGCCAGCGGTGTGCTCGCATCGACCGAGACGACGCGCCAGCCCGCCGAGCGCAAGATGGCCGCGGCGGGGCCGGTCTCGTTGGACTTGCGGGGCGGCCGGCGCCCCGGGTCGGCCTGCTGTCCGTTGCTCCCGGGTCCGCTTCCGTTCGGGCTGGCGGCGGCCGTCAGGCCGGGCGCGGCCGGCCCGCTGGCCTCCGGCGGCCGGCTCGCGGGCGGCGAACCGCTCCAGCTGGATACGGCCAGCAGCAGCGCGATCGCCGGACCGGCGTCCCGGCGGCTAGCCGCGAGCTGCCTGGCTACACCCGGCGACATCTGCCCAGCTATCGCGATGACCAGGCCGCTGCTGCCGCCGCGCAGCGCCGACGTGCCGGCGCCCAGGTCGCGGCAGCGCGAGGGCTTGATGACCGAAAGGGAATCGAGCAGCACGTCCTCGAAGATGCCTGCGGTGCTGACCGGCCCCGCATCGGTAATCAGCTGGCCATCCAGACCTTCCCGCGCGAGATGAACGCCGATCGAGGCCGCGGCGCTGACGGCGAACTCAAACGACGAGGTCGCGTCGGTGCCGGAATGCGCGCCGCGCCTGGTGTCCAGGAGCAGCATCACCCGGTTGCGCCACCGTTGCTCCTCGCGGCGGACCATGAGCTCGCCGTACCGGGCCGTGGAGCGCCAGTGCACCCGGCGCAGCTCGTCGCCGTCCCGGTAGGCACGTGGTATTACGTCATCTTCCCCGGCCGCGGCGGCCGCTCTGGTCGTACCGTCGCCATCGCCCATCCAGCTGCCGGCCACCACCGCCCTGGGCAACGGCACCACGCGCGGCGTGACGACAAACGTCGTGTGCGAGGAAAACGACCGACCGAGTTCCACCAGGCCGAACGCGTCGGCGATCCGGATATCCAGCGGGCCGATCACGAACTTGCCGCGCAGGTCGGATCGCAGCGGGTAAGTGAGCTCCCGGATGCCGCCTCGCTCGATCCCGTTCAGTACGTACCTGGGCCGGGTGCCGAGTGCGTAGGGGACGGTGTCCTCGGCGAGCAGCAGCCCGGTGGGCAGCCGCGAGACATTCTCCAAGCGCAAGATCACCCGGGCGGTCTGTCCGGCCGGGACCCGGGGCGGAGTAACGCTCCGCACGCAGCTCAGCCGGTAGCGGGCCCGGCTGGCGGCGAGTGCGGCGAGCAGCGGCAGGCCGACCAGCAGCACGCCGACGCTGACCAGGTCCCGTTCATTGAGCAGCAGCCCGGCCAGGGTCGCGGCCGCGCCCGCGGCGAGAAACGAGGTACCCCGGGTGGTGAACCCCGCGAGCAATGACCGCATTGTCCGGCTCTTCCTTCCGCGCTGCCGTTCCAATCTATGGCCTGCTCCCGGCGCGGGCCAGCGTCCGGGAGGCCGGCCCGCGCTATCTGATCGGGACCGGCAATTGCTCCACCACCCGGGCCAGGACCTGCTCGGGAAGCTCGTGGCCCACCAGCGCCTCGGGGGTAGGTAGCAGCCGGTGGGCGAGCACCGGCCCGCACAGCACCTGAATATCGTCAGGGATCACGAAGTCCCGGCCGTCCAGGGCCGCGTAGGCGCGGCTGGCCCGCAGCAGGTGCAGCGTGGCCCGCGGCGAGGCGCCCAGCCTGAGCTGCGAAGCGGATCGTGTCGCGGTGACCAGGCTGATGATGTACTGCTTGATCGAGTGGGCGACGTGGACACCGCGGACCGCCGCGATCAGCGCGCGCACGTCGCTGGCGTGCGCCACCGGCTTGAGCGCATCGAGCGGTGAGGAGGACCCGTGGGAGTCCAGCATGGCGAGTTCGGCGTTCTTGTCCGGGTACCCGATTGAGATCCGCGCCATGAACCGGTCGCGCTGCGCTTCCGGCAGCGGGTACGTGCCCTCCATCTCGACCGGGTTCTGGGTCGCGATGACCATGAAGGGCAGGTCGAGCTGGTAGGTAGCGCCGTCCACCGTGATCTGGCGCTCCTCCATGCACTCCAGGAGTGCGGACTGGGTCTTCGGCGACGCCCGGTTAATCTCGTCGCCGAGAACGAGGTTGGCGAAGATCGGCCCGGGCTTGAACTCGAACTCCCGGAGTTCCTGATTGAAGGCGCTGACCCCGGTGAGGTCACTGGGCAGCAGGTCGGGGGTGAACTGAACGCGTCGCACGGAGCAGTCGATGGACCGGGCGAGCGCCTTAGCCAGCAGTGTCTTACCGACCCCCGGAACGTCCTCGATCAGCGCATGCCCTTCGGCAAGCAGGACCGTGAGAGCAAGCCGGATCGCCTCGGGCTTGCCCTCAATGACAGTTTCCACTGCCGAGCTGACGCGGCGGGCTATCAGTACGAGCTCATCCAGCTTCCGGTCCGCCTGATTACCCGTATCAATAACCACACATCCTCCTCGCGTCACATACGGCGCGAACCCGGGTCCGCGGGTTAGGCAGACTGCACTGTCCGGCCGCCACGACCATGCGTTCAGACAGTACGTCGTGCAGCACCCCGGATGCGATGCCCGCGGGGTATCGGCGGTGTAACGGTGTCCAGGGGATTCTCCGGGATCGTCGCGCTGACGCCGATCCGGGACGGCTGCCCGGCGGCGGCTGAGCATCGCGTGGTCCCGCATCGGCGGCGCCTCGCGCGGATATCTGCTCCACTTCGCTCCACCCCCTCTGACGTTGAAACTCCTCAAGGGGCCTAATCGGTTCACGGGCATCTCATCGTTGACGGTGGAGGAATGTGGAGTACAGTGGAGCACCGTGGGGCGAAGCCTGGCCCTGAGGGAGCGTCGGTGGGGGACCGGGGAGGTGGGAGCTGGTGTTTCTCGGCACTCATACGCCCCGGCTCGACGACAAGGGACGGCTCTTCCTGCCTGCGAAGTACCGGGATGAGCTCGCGTCGGGCCTGGTCCTGACCAAGGGGCAGGAACGCTGCCTGTATGTCTTCCCCGAATCTGAGTTCGGCCGGATCACCGAGGCCCTGCGCACGGCACCGGTGACCGCCAAGGCGGTCCGCGACTACAGCCGGGTTTTCTTCGCCAGCGCCTCCGATGAGGTGCCGGACAAGCAGGGCCGGATCACCATTCCCCCGGGCTTGCGTGACTACGCGGCCCTGCAACGGGACTGCGTGGTGATCGGCGCCAATACCCGGCTGGAAATCTGGGACTCCGACGCCTGGACTGCCTACCTGAATGCGCAGGAGGACGCCTTCTCCGATGCGTCCGAGGAGGTGCTGCCAGGAATTCTGTGAGCGGGTGCCGCACCAGGCGGTACCAGGTGCCCGGCGAGGTCTCCACCCGCGCTGGGTGGCCAGGCCGGCTGACGCCACTTCCCCGGCGCCAGGCGGAATCAGGCCATCAGCGCAGGCGCGGATGGGGGCCTGGCCGGGCACCGAGCCAACCGGCGCAGCCCCGGGCGGCCGCGCCCGCGGCCGCCACGAGATAGCCGCCGGGAGTAGCGAGATAGCCGCCGGGAGTACAGCCCGACGTCCTGCGCGGCGGTGCGGGACAGCGGGATCACACAGCGGGAGCACCAGGCGAGCAATTGCTGTTCGGGACCAGGACGGCGAGAAGTCGCCGGCTGGGAGCAGAGGGGGCGAGATGAGCACCGCGGAGGGGCACCGCCCGGTGCTGACCGAGCGCGTGCTGGCGCTGCTGGCGCCCGCGCTCGAACCGCCGGGGTCGGTGCTGGTGGACGCTACCCTCGGCCGGGCCGGCCACGCCGGCGCCCTGCTCGCCCGGCATCCGGACCTGACTCTGATCGGCGTGGACGCCGACGATGCCGCGATCGAGGAATCCGGCCGCCTGCTGGCTGCCTACCAAGATCGGGCCAGGCTGGTGCATGCGGCCTTCGACCAGATGACCGAGATTCTGGCCCGGCTCGGCGTGGCCAGGGTGCAGGGCGTCCTGTTCGATCTGGGGGTCTCTTCGCCTCAGCTCGACGATCCGGCCCGAGGCTTCGCTTACTCCTACGACGCTCCGCTGGATATGCGGATGGACCGCACGCAGGCACTTACCGCGGCCGATGTCGTCAACACCTACCCGGCGGCCCGGCTTGCTCAGCTGCTACGTGACTACGGCGAGGAGCGGTTCGCCCGGCGGATCGCCGATGCGGTGGTACGCGAGCGATCAAAGTCCCCGCTGACGTCGACGATGCGACTGAGCGAGATCGTCCGTGACTCGATTCCCGCCCCGGCGCGCCGCAGCGGCGGGAATCCCGCCAAGCGGACCTTCCAGGCGCTCCGCATCGAGGTGAACAGCGAGTTGGCCGCGCTGGACCGGGCCCTGCCCATGGCCCTGGACGCGCTCGCGGTCGGGGGCCGGATCGTAGTGCTCGCCTATCACTCGCTGGAAGACCGGGCCGTGAAGCGAGCCCTCGCGGCTCGCGCGGTGGACACGACACCGCCCGGTCTGCCGGTGCCCTTGCCTGGTCACCGGCCACAGTTCCGGCTGCTGACCAGGGGCGCCGAGCGGCCGGCGGCCGAGGAACTGGCGGCCAACCCCCGTTCGGCGTCGGCCCGGCTGCGGGCCGCTGAGCGGATAAGGGATGCGGTATGAGCGGCATGAGGAACGACCCCGGGCGGCATGCGACAGGGAGGACGGGCGCAGCACGATGAATGGCACCAGCATGCGCGCGCGAGGCGCGGGGCTAGCGGCAGGGAGTAGCTCAGCGCGCCGGCAGCACCCGCGGCCGTCCCGCCGTGACCCGCGGCCATCCGGCCCAGACCCGCGGCCGGACTCGCGGCCGTCGCGCCGCGATCTGCGGCTGTTCAGCCGGGACCCGGGGCCGTCCGGCCGTGACCCGGTACCGTCCGGCCCTGATCCGCGGCCGTCGCGCCGGGATCCGCGGCTGTCCAGCCGGGACCCGGGGCCGTCCGGCCCGGACCCTCGGCGGTCCAGCCGGGACTCGCGATCGCCGGGCCGCGACCCGCAGCCACCGGTCGGCGAGACGCGGCGGTCCAGCCGGGCCTCCCGGTCGGCTGGCCAGCGGCAACCCGCGCGTTCCCGGGGTTCAGCCCCGGACGGGCAGCCGCGGCGCGCGCGGCCGAAGCGGCAGCGGCACGGTAACGGGTTCGGCGCGGACCGGGACCGCGCTACTAACCCGGAACGCTGCCGAATCGCGCTCAGGTACCGGGGCCGCCCAGCCTCGCGCCAATTCGGTAACTGCCCTTGATGGCCCGGCCGCAGGTACGCCGTCTAGCCAGCGAACTCCGTTCATAGTCCTGTTGCTCGGCCTACTCGGCGGCGGGCTCGTCTGCTTGCTCGTGATCAACACGACCCTGGCCGCTGCCTCATTCCGGATCAGCCACCTGCAGAAGGAGAATGTCGAGCTGGCCCAGCAACAGCAGGACCTGCTGCAGCAAGTGGCCAGCGACGAATCACCCACCACCATCGAGCAGCGGGCCTACCGGCTTGGCATGCGTCCACAGTCCGTGCTCAACTTCGTCGACCTGAAGACCGGCCGCCGCTACACCGGCCCGGCGCCCGCCGCCGGAACGGCGGGCATGCCCGGATACGGCCCGTGAGCGCGGATGACGCGGGGCGGGGGAGAGATGACCGGTCCGGGCCGCGGGCCAGCCGTCGTCCGCCGTCGCCGGGCGGCCCGCATCGCCGCAATGGCGCGCAGCGGGACCAGGCTGGCGGGCAGCGGGACCGGGCTGGCGGGCAGCGGGACCAGGTCAGCGGGCAGCGGGACCAGGTCAGCGGGCAGCGGGACCAGGTCAGCGGGCAGCGGGACCAGGTCAGCGGGCAGCGGGACCAGGTCAGCGGGCAGCGGGACCAGGTCAGCGGGCAGCGGGACCGCGATGCCGGCCACCGGGAGGCGGCCCGCCCGCCCGGCAATCAGCAGCACCCCGGCTATCAGCGCACAGACCGGCGTTCCGGCGATCAGCGAGGGCTGGGGGATCAGCGAGGGCCGGGGGATCAGCGGCGGCCGGGGGATCAGCGAGGGCCGGGGGATCAGCGGAGCCCGGCCGGCCCGGCCGGCCAGCCGGCTCCAGGCAGCCGGGCCGCCCCGGGCGCCCGGAGGGGAATCAGCGGCGCCTGCAGACCCCGCCGCGCCCACGGCACCCGGGACGGGCGACCGTTATCAGGGCGGCCCGGCCAGTCCTCCGCCGGGGCAGCCCGGCTCGCAGGCTGAACATCTCGCTGCTGTGCATCGTGTTCGTGCTCGCCTTGTTTGCCGGGCGGCTGGTACAGCTTCAAGGGTTCGACGCGCCGCGGTACCAGAACCTGGCCGAACGCCTGCGGCTGTCCCCCCAGTCCATCCCCGCAGTTCGCGGCAGCATCACCAGCAGCGACGGCCGGGTGCTGGCCATGACCATCCAGACCGATCTGGTCTTCGCCGATCCGGCTCAGATTCCGCTGGCCGGGCGGTCGCAGGTGGCCAGCGCGCTGGCCGGACCGCTGGGCATGGCCCAGGCCGTGGTGCTGGCGCTGATCATGCATCCCTCCTCGCCGCAGTATGTCGTCCTGAAGCGCGGCGTGCCGGCCTCGACCGCCGCCCGGATCACCGCGCTCGGCCTGCCCGGAATCCACGAGACGCCCAGCTACACCCGCGCCTACCCGAACGGCGAGCTGGCCGCCAATGTGCTCGGTTTCACCGATACCGACGCCGCGGGAGACCTGCACGGCGAGGCGGGCCTGGAGTGGCAGTACAACTCGCTGCTCGCCGGCCGGGACGGCAGCGAGGAAGTCGAGCACACCACGACCGGCCAGCCGATACCGCTGACCGACACCAAGATCAAGCCGCAGGTCCCGGCGGGCAACATCAAGCTCACCCTGCAGTCCGACATCCAGTGGTACGCCGAGCGGGCCTGCGCGGCCCAGGTCAAGGCGACCAAGGCCAGGAACTGCACGATCGTGGTGATGCAGCCCAAGACGGGCCGCATTCTGGCGCTCGCGCAGTACCCCGGGTTCAACCCGGCCGCCCCGCAGAGCGTGGCCGGGACCAGCGACATTCCGGTGGCGAACGTCTTCCAGCCGGGCAGCACCGGCAAGGTCATCACCGTGGCCGCGGCACTTGAGCACGGCGGCCAGACGCCGATGAGCGCCTACACGGTGCCCGACCACATCGTGGTCGACGGGTTCCCGTTCCACGATGCCGAGGCGCATCCCACCCTCAGGTACACGATCGCGGGCATCCTGGCCAACTCGAGCAACGACGGCATGGTGCAGGTGGTCCAGCACGTCAGCCCCCAGGTCCAGTACCAGATGTTCCGGGCGTTCGGGCTCGGCCAGCCCACCGGGCTGAACCTGCCCGGCGAGAGCCCGGGCATCCTGCCGGTCCCGGCCAAATGGTGGGGGGACGAGCGCTACACCCTCTCCTTCGGCCAGGGCGTCGCCGCGAACGCGGTGCAAATGGCGAGTGTCTACGCGACCATCGCCAACGGCGGCGTCCGGGTACAGCCCGCTATCGTGGCGGGCACCACGAACGGGGCGGGCCGGTTCCAGCCGGCCCGGGCTCCCAGCACCCGCCGGGTGCTGACCACCAGGACGGCTAGCGAGCTGATGTCGATGCTGCAGCAGGTGCCGAAGGTCAACGAGCAGGCGGGTGAGCCGTGGGGGATCATCAAGGGCTACTCGATCGCGGCTAAGACGGGTACCGCGCAGGTCCCCGATCCGCAGCGCGGCGGCTGCCTGTGTCAGTACGGTTCCAGTTACATCGGCATCGCCCCGGCCACCAACCCGCGGTTGGTGGTCGCGGTGAACCTGCAGGACCCCAAGACCGGCAACTACTTCGGCATCGCGGTGGCGGGCCCGGTCTTCTACCACGTGATGAAGTTCGCCCTGCAGACGATGAAGATCCCGCCAGATGGCGGCCGGCGTCCTTACGTCAGGCTCACCGCGCCGTGAAGGGAGGTACCCTCAGCCCGTGCCAGCGGATCTTCGCCCACGCCAGGTTCCCACGCGCCCGCTCACGGGACTCGCGGTGCTCCTGGGCGTAAAGACAACCGGCCGGCGGGGGCCAGGCCAGGCGCCGCCGCCGCATCCGGGCCGCGGCGTCACCGGTATCACCCACGACTCGCGCCTGGTGCGCCCCGGTGACCTGTACGCCGCGCTGCCGGGCAGTAGGCACCACGGGGCCAGGTTCTGCGCGGACGCGGCAGCGGCCGGCGCGGTGGCGGTGCTCACCGACCCGGCCGGCCGGGAGGCCGCCATCGCCTCGGGCCTGCCGGTCTTCGTGGTCGGTGATCCGCGGTCCCGGTTGGGCGCCGTCGCGTCGTGGATCTACGGCAACCCGTCGGCCAGGCTGCTGCTGATCGGGGTCACCGGCACCAGCGGCAAGACCACCACCAGCTACCTGCTCGAGGCCGGCCTGCGGGCCGCGGGCCATGCGACCGGGCTGGTCGGCGGGGTGCAGACCAGGATCGGCGACGCCGCCATCACGAGCCAGCTCACCACGCCGGAGGCCACCGACCTGCAGGCGTTCTTCGCCACCGCGGCCGAGCAGGGAGTCTCCGCCGCTGCCATGGAGGTCTCCAGCCATGCACTGGCGCTCGGCCGCGTCGCCGGGACCAGCTACGATGTCGCGATCTTCACCAACCTGTCGCAGGATCACCTGGACTTCCATCACGGCATCGATGACTACTTTGCCGCCAAGGCGGCGCTGTTCACGCCGGCCTACGCCCGGGCCGGCGTGGTCAACATCGACGACGCGCGCGGCCGCCAGCTGGCCGCCCGCCCGCTGATCCCGATCAGCACGTTCTCCGCCGCCGGCGATCCGGCCGCGGACTGGCGCGCCGTCGACGTCCGCGGCGGCGCCGACGGGAGCACCTTCCGGGTGATCGGGCCCGGCCGGGTCGAGGCGGATGCGTCGGTGGCGCTGCCCGGGCCGTTCAATGTCGCCAACGCGCTGGCCGCGATCGTCGCGCTGGTGGAGGCCGGCGTCGGGCTGGCCACCGCGGTGGCCGGGGTCGCGGCCTGCCCGGGGGTGCCTGGCCGCCTGGAGCGGGTGGACGCTGGCCAGGATTTCACCGTGCTCGTGGACTACTCGCACAAGCCCGGCGCGGTGGAGGCGGTGCTGACGGCGCTGCGCCCGGTCACGGCGGGCAGCCTGGCCATCGTGCTTGGCTGCGGCGGCGACCGGGACACCGCCAAGCGGCCGCTGATGGGCGAGGCCGCGGCGCGGCTGGCCGATGTGGCCATTCTCACCAGCGATAACCCGCGCTCGGAGGATCCGCTCGCGATACTTGCCGAGATGCTGTCCGGCGCGCTGCGGGTTCCGGCCGGTCGGCGGGCGCACGTGATCGTCGAGCCGGACCGGGGCGCGGCGATCGGCCTGGCCGTAACGGGCGCGGGCAAGGGAGACGTGGTCGTCATCGCGGGCAAGGGCCATGAGCGCGGGCAGTACGCGGGCGCTACCGTGATTCCGTTCGATGACCGTGAGGTGGCGGCCGCGGCCCTGGGGCGTTGCCGCGCCGCAGACACCCGGACCGACCCGGAGGACCTGTGATCCCGCTGCCGCTCGCGCAGATCGCCGAGATCATCGGGGCCCGGCCCGATCTGGTCGCCGACCGCAGCGCGGTCGTGACCGGCCCGGTGGTCATCGACTCGCGTCAGGCCGAGCCCGGCAGCCTGTTCGCGGCGCTGCCGGGGGAGCGAGCCGACGGGCACGACTTCGCCGGCGCGGCGGTCACGGCAGGCGCGGTCGCCGCGCTCGCCTCCCGGCCGACCGGCACCCCGGCGCTGATCGTCCCCGATGTCGCGGTGGCGCTGGGCAGGCTGGCCAGGGCCGTGGTCGACCGGGCCAGCGGCCTGGCGATCGCGGCGATCACCGGGTCCGCGGGCAAGACCACCACCAAGGACCTGGCCGCCCAGCTGATCGAGACCCTCGGCCCGACGGTCTCCCCGCGAAACTCCTACAACAACGAGATCGGTCACCCGCTCACCGTGCTGCGGGTGACGCCCCAGACCAGGTACCTGGTCTGCGAGCTGTCCGCGCGCGGCCCCGGGCACATCGCCAGCCTCTGCCAGATCGCGCCGCCCGCACTCGGCGTGGTGCTCTGCGTCGGCCACGCGCACGCCGGTGAGTTCGGCAGCATCGAGGACGTGGCCCGGGCCAAGGCCGAGCTGCCCGCGGCGCTGCCCGCCGACGGTACCGCGGTGCTGAACGCCGACGACCCGCGGGTGCTGGCCATGGCCGGGCGGACCGCAGCCCGGGTGATCACCTTCGGCCGCGCCGCAGGCGCCGATGTGCGGGCGGCTGACGTGGTGCTCGACGACCTAGGTCGGCCAGGGTTCACCCTGGTCACCGCCGCTGGCTCAGCGCCGGTCCAGCTGCAGCTGTTCGGCGGCCACAACGTGTCCAACGCGCTGGCCGCCGCCGCCCTGGCCGGCCAGCTCGGGATGCCGGTGGCCGACGTCGCCGCGGGGCTGATCGCCGCTACCGCGCGCAGCAGGTGGCGGATGGAGGTGACCAGGCGCGCGGACGGCGTGACGGTAATAAACGATGCCTATAACGCAAACCCCGAGGCGCTGCGCGCCGCCCTGGAGGCGCTGGCCGCCATGACGGCCGGACGGCGAGCGTACGCGGTGCTTGGCCATATGACCGAGCTGGGCCCGGCGGCGCGGGAGCTCCACGAGCAGGCCGGGCGGTGGGCCGCGCAGGCCGGCGTGACCGGGCTGATCGTGGTCGGCCACCAGGCGGCGCCGATGCTGGCCGGGGCCAAGTCCGAACCGTTCTGGCACGGCGAGCTGGTGGCGGTGCCCGATGCGGCGGCCGCGGTGGCGGCAGTCACGGAGCGGGCCAGGTCCGGCGATGTGATCCTCGTTAAGGCGTCCCGGGCCGCCAACCTCCAGCAGGTGGCCCTGGCGCTGACCGGAGAGCAGCCGCTGGCCGCGGCGAACGGGGCCGCGCGGTGAAGACGATCCTCGTCTCGGCCGGGGTCGCCCTGATCCTCGCGCTGTTCGGCACGCCGCTGGCCATCAGGCTGTTCACCCGGCGCGGTTACGGCCAGCTGATCAGGGAGGAAGGCCCGGCCGCGCACGCCACCAAGCGCGGCACCCCCACCATGGGCGGGACCGTCATCGTGGTGGCGACGCTGATCGGGTACATCGTCGGGCATGAGGTGACCGACGACCCGATGTCGATGTCCGGGCTGCTGGTCCTGCTGCTGATGACCGGCCTGGGGGCGGTCGGGTTCATCGACGACTTCATCAAGATCTACAAGCAGACCAGCCTGGGGCTGCGCAGCGGCGCGAAACTCGCCGGGCAGGCCGTGGTGGGCGCGGTCTTCGCGCTGGAGGTGCTCCACCATCCGGACGGGTTCGACCTCACCCCGGCTGATTCGCACATCTCGTTCCTGCGTGACTTCGGGCCGACGATCGGGGTGCTCCCGTTCGTGCTGTGGATCGTGCTGATGATCGCCGGATGGTCGAACGCGGTGAACCTCACCGACGGCCTGGACGGCCTGGCCACCGGCGCCGCGATCCTGGTGCTGGCCTCCTACGTGCTGATCGCCAACTGGCAGCTGCGCAACGACTGCACGGTGGCGCTGACCCCGAACTGCTATGCGGTGCGCGATCCGCTCGACCTGGCGGTGGTGGCCGCCGCGGTGGCCGGCGCCTGCTTCGGCTTCCTGTGGTGGAACGCTCCGCCCGCCCGGATCTTCATGGGTGACACCGGCTCACTGGCGCTCGGCGGCGTGCTGGCCGGCCTGGCCGTGTGCACCAAGACCCAGCTACTGCTGGTCATCCTGGGCGGGCTTTTCGTCATCATCATCATGTCGGTGATCATCCAGGTCGGGTTCTTCAAGGCGACAGGTAACCGGGTGTTCCGGATGGCGCCGCTGCAGCATCATTTCGAGCTGCTCGGCTGGGCTGAGACGACCATCGTGATCAGGTTCTGGCTGATCTGCGGCCTGTTCATCGCGCTCGGGCTCGGCATCTTCTACGTGGAATGGCTGCCCGGATGAGCGAGCCGGCGGCGCCCGCCGGCCCTGAATTCGCCGGGCAGCGGGTCCTCGTCGCCGGGCTCGGCGTATCCGGGCCGCCCGCCGCCCGCGTGCTCGCGGCCCTCGGCGCGCGGGTCACCGCCGTCGACTCCCGCGATGACCCCGACCGTCGTGAGCTCGCGGGCCAGCTGTCGCAACTCGGGATCGAGGTGCTGCTCGGCGACGGCCACGAGCTGCCGCGCGGCACGGACCTGGTGGTGACCTCGCCGGGCTGGCGGCCGGACGCGCCGCTGCTGGCCGCGGCGGCCGCCGCGGGCGTCGGCGTGATCGGTGACGTGGAGCTGGCCTGGCGGCTGCGGCCGGTGCTGCCGGGCGGGACCCGGCAGGACTGGCTCGCGGTGACCGGCACCAACGGCAAGACCACGACGGTCAAGATGCTGGCCGCCATGCTGGTGGCGGCCGGGCACCGGGCCATCGCGGCGGGCAATGTGGGCACCTCGGTGGTCGGCGCGGTGGCCGAGCCGGATCCGTACCCGGTCCTGGCCGTCGAGCTGTCCAGCTTTCAGCTGCACTGGAGCGCGACCCTGCGGCCGCTGGCCGCGGTCGTGCTGAACATCGCCGGGCATCACCTCGACTGGCACGGCGACATCGAGTCGTATGCGCGGGACAAGGGCCGCATCTACGCCCCGGGCACCGTCGCCGTCTGCAACGCCGACGACCCGCGGTCGGCTCAGCTGGCCCGGGCCGCGGCCGGTGCGGCCCGGGTCGTGCCGTTCCGGCTCGGGCCGCCCGCCCCGGGCGAGCTCGGCGTGGCCGACGGCGCGCTGGTCGACCGGGCCTTCGGCGACGATGTCGCGCTGGCCGCGGTCACCGACGTCCGCCCGGCCGCGCCGCACAACGTGGCCGACGCGCTGGCCGCCGCCGCGCTGGCCCGGGCCTACGGCTGCCCGGCCGGGTCGGTCAGCGGCGGGCTGGCGGCCTTCCGTCCCGAGCCGCACCGGATCAGCCTGGTCAGGCGGATCGGCGCGGTGGACTACGTCGATGACTCCAAGGCAACCAACCCGCATGCCGCCGCCGCGTCGCTGGCCGTCTACCCGTCGATGGTGTGGATCGCCGGCGGCCTGTTCCGCGGGGCCGACGCCGAACTCGACCAGCTGGTCCAGTCGGCGGCCGCGCGGCTGCGCGGCGTCGTGCTGATCGGCGCTGACCGGGACAGATTCGGCCAGGCCCTGGCGCGACACGCGCCGGATGTCCCGGTCGTGACGGCCTCGGGCACCGACACTGGGATCATGGACCTGGTTGTGCAGGAGGCGGCGCGGCTTGCCGTGCCAGGTGACACCGTGCTGCTGGCCCCGGCGGCACAGTCGTTCGACATGTTCCGCGACTACCCAGCGCGCGGCGAGAGCTTCGCCGCCGCGGTCAGGCGGCTGGCGGAGCCGCGATGAGCGCGGCAACGGCCGGACGGCCCGGCCCGGGCGCGGCCGCCCGGGTGCGCGCCCCCCGGGCCCGCCTGCTCGACCGGCCGCTTACCTCCTACTACCTGGTGCTGGGCATCACCGTCCTGTTGCTGGCGCTCGGCTTGATCATGGTCCTGTCGACTTCGTCGGCCAATGCGCTGGATAACGGTGGCGCGCCATACGCCGGTTTCCAGAAGCAGCTGGTCGGCGTGGTGGTCGGGCTGCCGCTGATGTGGATCGCGGCCAAGTCGTCCCCGAGAATGTTCCGGGCGGCCGCCTACCCGCTGATCATTGCCTCGGTGGTCGGCCTGGTCGCGGTGCTCAGCGTCGGCCGCACAGTGTACGGTGCCGAGCGCTGGATCCAGGTCGCCGGGTTCCAGCTGCAGCCCTCGGAGTTCGCCAAGCTCGCCTTCGTCCTATGGGGTGCCGACCTGCTGGCCCGCAAAGAGAAGCTCGGCCAGCTGACCGACTGGCGGCAGCTGCTCATCCCGCTGATGCCGGGCGCCTCGATCCTGTGCCTGCTGGTGATGCTGGGCGACGACCTCGGCACCACCTTCCTGCTGCTGGTCATCTTCCTGACGCTGCTGTGGGTGATCGGCACGCCAGGCCGGATGTTCATCGGCATGCTCGGGCTGCTGGTCTTCGTCATGGGCATCCTCATCATCGTGGCGCCGTACCGGCTCAAGCGAATGACCGGCTTCCTGAACCCGCAGGCGCAGCCCTCGTCGACCGGCTGGCAGTCGATCCAGGGCAAGTACGCGGTCGGCTCCGGCGGCCTGTTCGGCGTGGGCCTCGGCGCCAGCAGGCAGAAGTGGGGGTGGGTGCCCAACTCCAGCACCGACTTCATCTTCGCGATCCTCGGCGAGGAGCTCGGCCTGATCGGGACCATGTGCGTCGCGTTCCTGTACGGGGGCCTGGCCTATGCGGGTCTGCGGATCGCCCGGCGGGTACCTGATACGTTCATGCGGCTGGCCGCGGCCGCGGCCACGGCCTGGATCGTGGTGCAGGCGCTGGTCAACATCGGCGCCGTGATCGACTTGCTGCCGATCACCGGGGTGCCGCTGCCCCTGGTGTCGGCTGGGCTCTCGTCGCTGCTGGTGACCATGGCGGCACTCGGGATGCTGATGGCGTTCGCGAAACAGGAGCCCGGTGCCCGGCAGGCACTCTCCGCTGCGGGCCCTGGCGTGCCGCTGCGCATCCTAAGCTGGCTAGGCCTGGCTGGCCGGCGCCGCTGAATCGCGGCGGCTCCCGGGCAGGCGGGTGGCGAGGAGGGAGGCGGATCCCCGATGAGCGTGATCCTGGCGGGCGGCGGCACGGCGGGCCATATCGAGCCCGCGCTGGCCCTGGCCGACGCGCTGCGGCGGGCTGACCCTCAGCTGCCGATCACCTGCCTGGGCACCGAGCGCGGCCTGGAGACCAGGCTGGTCCCGCTGCGCGGCTACGACCTGGCGCTGATCCCGGCGGTCCCGTTGCCCCGGTCGGTAACCCCGCAGCTGCTGTCGGTCCCGGGCCGGCTCGGTGCCGCCGTCGCAGCGGCGGCGGCGATCCTGGACGAGTCGGGCGCTCAGGTGCTGGTGGGCTTCGGCGGTTATGTGGCCACCCCTGGTTACCTGGCGGCCAAGCGCCGCCGGATCCCGATCGTGGTGCATGAGGCGAACTCCCGTCCGGGCCTGGCCAACCGGATCGGGGCGCTGCTCACCTCGCATGTGTTCACCGGGCAGCCTGGCACCCGGCTCGCGCATGCGACCTGCATCGGCATCCCGATCCGGCGGGAGATCTCCGGGCTGGACCGGCTCGCCGCGGGCGATAAGGCGCGCGAGCACTTCGGTCTCCACCATGACCTGCCGGTATTGCTGGTCACCGGCGGATCCCAGGGCGCCCGCTCGATCAACAGGGCGGTCACGGCGGCCGCGGGCTGGATCCGCCAGGCGGGCATCCAGGTGCTGCACATCGTCGGGCCCCGCTCGGACGTCGAGGTCCCGCCGCCCGGCGGCCCGGTACCGTATATAACCCTGCCGTACCTGGACAGGATGGACCTGGCCTACGCGGCCGCCGACTTCGCCCTGTGCCGGGCCGGCGCGATGACCTGCGCGGAACTGACTGCGGTCGGACTGCCCGCGGTGTACGTTCCGCTGCCGCATGGCAACGGCGAGCAGCGGCTGAACGCCGCGCCGATCGAGGACGCGGGCGGCGGCCTGATCGTCGACGACGCCGACCTCACCCCGGGCTGGGTCCGCGACACGCTGATCCCGGTCCTGCTCGATCCGGAACTGGTCGCCGCGATGTCGCGCGCCGCCGCGCGGGCCGGCTACCGCGATGCCGATGACTCACTGGCCAGCGCGGTGCTCGGCGTCATGCGGGACGGTCCGCGGCGCGGCCGCGGCCAGCGGCACGGCCGGTTCCCGGCCCGCGGTGAGCCACCGGCTCATGGCGGGATCCCGGCTCGGGACGCATCGCCGGCCGGGACCGGCCGCCGGCCAGGACGGGCCGTCAGCCCGGGAGCGGCCACCGGCCCGGGACCGGCCGCCAGCCCGGGGTGGCACCCGGGGGCACGGCGGATCCCGGCGCGGCGGCCACCGCAGCCGGTGACGGGCCGGACAGCAACGCGCAGAAGGGGCGGATATGGGCCTGGTCACTCCGGTAGCACCGGTGCCGCTCGCCGATCTCGGCCGGGTGCATTTTGCCGGGATCGGCGGCGCCGGGATGTCCGGGATCGCGCGCATCATGCTCTCGCGGGGGGTCGCGGTCTCCGGCAGCGACTCCGCCCCCGGCCCGCAGCTCGATGAGCTGACGGCGCTGGGCGCTGTGGTGTATGTCGGTCACGCGGCGGCCAACCTCGGCGATGCGAACACCCTGGTCGTCTCCAGCGCCATCCGGCCGGACAACCCCGAACTGGCCGAGGCCAGGCGCCGCGGGCTCCGGATACTGCACCGGGCGGCGGCGCTGGCTTCGGTCATGCTGGGCCGGCCGGGCATCGCGGTCGCGGGAACGCACGGCAAGACCACCACTACCGCCATGCTGACCACCGTGCTGCGCTGGTGCGGCGCTGACCCGTCGTATGTCATCGGCGGGATCCTGGCCGATACGGGCCTGGGTGCCGACGAGGGCAGCGGCGAGGCGTTCATCGCCGAGGCCGACGAGAGCGACGGCTCATTCCTGATGCTGTCGCCGAGCGCTGCCGTGGTCACCTGCATCGAGGCTGACCATCTCGACAACTACGGCAGCCTCGCCGAGATCGAGGCGGCCTTCGCCGCGTTCGCCGGGAAGATCCGCACCGGCGGACTGCTGGTCACCTGCTCCGACGATCCGGGGGCGAGATCGCTGGCGGCTGCCTCGGCGGGCCTGCCGGTCCGCTCCAGGACGTTCGGAACCTCATCCCGGGCCGACTACCGGGTAACCGGCATAACGCCGCGCGGCATGGCCACCGTGCTCACGGTGACCGGCGGCCCGCAAGCCAAGGCCGGGACCGGGGACGGCGTCGTGCTCGAGATAGCCGTGCCCGGTCGGCATAACGCGCTCAACGGCGCCGCGGCCTTCGCGACGGCCGTCGAGCTGGGGTTCGCGCCGGGCGAGGTAGCAGCGGGCCTGGCGGCCTACCGCGGCGCGCGGCGGCGGATGGAGCTCAAGGGCGAGGCGGACGGCGTGCGCGTGCTGGACAGTTATGCCCACCATCCAACGGAGCTCGCTGCCGACCTGGCCGCCGCCCGGGACGTGGCGGGGGGCGGGCGGGTCATCGCTGTCTTCCAGCCGCATCTGTTCAGCCGCACCCGGATCTTCGCGGCCGACTTCGGTGCGGCGCTCGGCCGCTGCGACGAGGCGTTCATCCTGGACGTCTACGCGGCGCGCGAGGATCCCGAGCCGGGCGTCACCGGCAAGCTGGTGGCCGACGCGGTACCTGGCGGCCGGGCCAGGTTCCTGCCGGACCAGGCCGAGGTGCCCGCGGCGGTGACCGGCACGGCGAAGCCCGGCGACCTGGTGCTGACCATGGGAGCTGGTGATGTCACCGCGCTCGGGCCGGTCATCCTGGCTGCCCTGGCCGAACGAGCCGGTGGCCGCTGATGGCTCGCGGGCGCGATACTCACGGACCCGCCGCCGGTCCGTGTCTAGCCGGACTTTGCGTGACAGGGCATGTGCAGCAGGCCAGTACCTGGCGGCGGCGGAGGGCGATCCGCCTGCGGGAGCGGCCGGAGACGACGCGCCGCCTGCCCGGGAGCGCCGCGAGGGGGAACTGTGGAAGGCGGCCTGCTTCGTCTTCGCCGCCGTCGCGATCGTCGCCGGGCTGGCCTGGGCGCTGCTCGGCTCGAGCCTGCTGGTCGTCCGGTCCGTGCAGGTGACCGGGACCCATCTGGTCACCCAGGCGCAGGTGCGGGCCGCAGCGGACCTCAGGGCCGGGACACCGCTCATCCGGATCAATACCTCCGTGGTGGCGCGCCGTGTCGAGCAGCTCATCCCGGTCCAGTCGGCGCACGTCAGCAGGGCCTGGCCGGACAAGATCGTGATCTCGGTCCAGGAGCGGACGCCCGGCCCTGGCGGTGACCGAGCCGGGCGGCTTCGGGCTGGTCGACGCGTTCGGCGTGACCGTGCGGCAGACGGCCAGCAAGCCGGCCGCCCTGCCGTTGCTGACCGCGCCCGTGCCCGGCCCCGGTACCTCGCTGCGCGGCAGCCCCGCGGTCCGCATGGCCGTGACCGTGCTGGGCGAACTACCGCCCCGGCTGCGGCACCGCGTCAGGAGCGTGAGCGCGCAGGCACCCGGCGCCGTCACGCTGCATCTGGCCGGCGGGGTGCAGATCCTCTGGGGCGGCAGCGATCGCGCCGGGCCCAAGCTGCGGGAACTATCCATCCTGATGCGGGCCCGCGCGCGCTATTACGATGTCAGCGATCCCGGCGTGGCGGTCACCGGGGGGTGAGCGCTGACCAGCGGTTTCAGCAGATCCGCCGCGACACGCCGAACCGTAAAGGCGCAGTTAGTTGACCCCGGGCGGCGGACAACCCTACTGTCCGTATCAATCGGCAGCTTTACATAACTCTAAATCTCAACTTGAGGGTGAGAGTTGACGCGCTAGAACAGCGGACCCGTACCCGGCCGATGCAAGTGGGGGCGCATTTCGGCAGACTGCTTGGACAGAGTTTTCCGAGCTTGGCGGGGTAACTGGCCGCCGGAGCGGCCAGGAAAACGCGATAAATAAAAACGAGCGGAAAGGGTCTCTCCTCGTGGCAGCACCGCAGAACTATTTGGCGGTCATTAAGGTCGTCGGTATCGGTGGGGGCGGCGTCAATGCCGTTAACCGGATGATCGAAGAGGGACTCAAGGGCGTTGAGTTCATCGCGATCAATACGGATGCGCAAGCGCTTCTCATGAGCGATGCCGACGTCAAGCTGGACGTCGGCCGGGAGCTCACCCGCGGCCTGGGCGCCGGAGCCAATCCCGACATCGGCTCCAAGGCCGCCGAGGACCACCGCGAGGAGATCGAGGAGGTCCTCAAGGGGGCCGACATGGTCTTCGTGACCGCCGGCGAGGGCGGTGGCACAGGTACCGGCGGCGCGCCGGTCGTGGCCAGCGTGGCCCGCTCGCTCGGCGCCCTCACCATCGGCGTGGTCACCCGGCCGTTCGGCTTCGAGGGCAAGCGCCGGGCCGCGCAGGCCGACCTGGGCATTGAGCGGCTGCGCGACGAAGTGGACACCCTGATCGTCATCCCGAACGACCGGCTGCTGTCGATCTCGGACCGGCACGTCAGCGTGCTGGACGCCTTCAAGGCCGCCGATCAGGTGCTGCTGTCCGGTGTCCAGGGCATCACCGACCTGATCACCACGCCCGGCCTGATCAACCTGGACTTCGCCGACGTCAAGTCCGTGATGTCCGGCGCAGGCTCGGCGCTCATGGGCATCGGCTCGGCGCGCGGCGACGACCGTGCGGTGGCGGCGGCCGAAATGGCCATCTCGAGCCCGCTGCTCGAAGCGAGCATTGACGGCGCCCATGGCGTGCTGCTGTCTATCCAGGGCGGCTCCGATCTCGGTTTGTTCGAGATCAACGAGGCAGCGCAGCTCGTCGCGAATTCGGCCGCGCCGGACGCCAACATCATCTTCGGCGCCGTAATCGATGATGCCCTCGGCGACGAGGTGCGGGTGACCGTCATCGCGGCCGGTTTCGATGAGGCCCAGGCCGCCCGGGCCAGGTCAGCCCGGGCGGGCAGCTACGGGTCGGCCCCGGCCAGCCCGGATGGCCTCACCGCGGCCGGCGGCTGGCGCACGTTCTCCTTCCCTGAGCGCAGCGAGCCACCCGCAGTTCCGGCGGTTCCTGGTGCTGCTGTCCTGGCCGCTGCTGCTCCGGCCGCTCCCGCTGCTCCGGCCGCTCCCGCTGCTCCCGTTGGCACCGCGCCCCGGTCACCGGGACCAGCCGCCGGGCCGTCGGCCGCGCAGGCCGCCAGCCCGCCTGCTGGCGACCACACGTCGGCCGCACCCGTCGCTGGCGCTGGCCCGGACACCACCGTCGGCCAGGGGAGCGCCGTAGTGGACGGCATTCCGTCGCCCCGGCCGCCTGACGCCGCGCCGGTCCCCGCGGCCCAGCAGCCGGCGAAGGCGGATAAGCCGGCGGCCCGGGCGGCAGATGAGCCGCCCACGGCCCGGCTGCCGGACGGCTCCACCCGGCGCCGGTCAGTGGTGTTCGAGGAGGACGACGATCTAGACGTCCCCGATTTCCTGAAGTGAGCGCACCGGCGGCCGGGCCAGACGACCGGCCGTGGCGGCCATTCGAGCTGGCCGCGGGGGTCAGGGTGATGTTCACCGGCCGCGCCGGCGGGTTCAGCGCACCGCCGTACGACAAGCTCAACCTGAGCGGTGCTGTCGGCGACGATCCCGATGCAGTATCACGCAACCGCAGCCTGCTGGCCGGCGCCTGCGAGGGCAGTCATCATCCGGTCACCTGGATGCGTCAGGTCCACGGGTCGGCGGTCCGCCAGGTCGAGGCCGGGCTGGCCCCTGGTTCTGGACAGGCCCCGGGAGCAGTTCCGGGTGCCTGGCCTGTACCGGCTTCCGCCGGATCGGTTCCGGGTCCCTGGCTTGCCCGGGGTTGCGGATCAGCCCCGGGATCGGAGGCCGGGTTCGATGCCCAGTTCACCGGGTCGCCCGGCCTGCCGCTGGCCGTGCTTGTCGCGGACTGCGCACCGGTCCTGATCGCCGATGCCCGAGCGCGGATCATCGGCGCAGCGCACGCTGGCCGCGCGGGGCTGGCGGGCGGGGTCGTCGCTGAACTGCTGGTGGCCATGACCGGGGCGGGCGCGCGGCCGTCTGGATGCACGCCGTGATCGGTCCGATGATCTGCGGCGCCTGCTATGAGGTCCCCGCGGAGCTCCGGGACGCCGTCGAGCACGCGGCTCCCGGGTCCGGCTGCGTCACCAGGTCGGGAAACCCGGGCATTGACATCAGGGCGGGCCTGGAAGCGCAGCTCGCGGGCGCGGGCGTGCGGAGCGTGACCGGCGACGCCAGGTGCACTGCCCAGAGCCCTGATCTGTACTCATACCGGCGTGACGGCACCACGGGGCGGTTCGCCGGCGTGATCTGGCTAGCGTCATGATGGAGCAGTGATCGACGGGCCGATGGCTGACACCGGGCGGCGCACCGAGATCTCCATCCGGCTGCGCCAGGTAAGGGAGCGGATCGGCGCCGCCTGCCTGGCCGCCGGCCGCGCCGCGGATGGGGTCACGCTGATCGCGGTCACGAAGACCTACCCGGTTTCCGATATCAGGTTGCTGGCTGAGTTCGGGGTGACCGACATCGGGGAGAACCGCGATCAGGAGGCAGCGCCCAAGGCCGCCGAGTCCGCCGCTCTCGGCTTGCCGATCACCTGGCATTTCGTGGGCCAGCTGCAGACCAACAAGTGCCGCAGTGTCGCCTCCTATGCCGACGTGATCCATTCGGTCGACCGGCCGCGCCTGGTCGGTGAACTGGGCAAGCGGGCCCGGGCGAACGGGCGGGTCATCACCTGCCTGATACAGGTGAGCATCGATGGCGATCCAGCACGCGGGGGCGCATTCGGTGAGCAGATCTGGCTGGTCGCCGACGCGCTCGCCAGCCAGGAGGGCCTGGTCCTGGGCGGCGTCATGGCGGTGGCTCCCCAGGAGATGGCGGCCGACGCCGCGTTCGGCAAGCTGCGGCAGGTAGCCGAGGAGATGCGCTCCCGGCACCCGGCGGCGGTGATGATCTCGGCCGGAATGAGCGGGGATCTGGAGGAGGCAATCGCGGCCGGCGCGACACATGTGCGTGTCGGTACGGCGTTGCTCGGCGGTCGGCGAGCCTTCGTCAGGTAATGTCCGACGCGTGGCACCGGCGGTGAGCTGTGCCGCATAGCGGGCACGACGGAGGAGCAGATGGCCAGCGCGATGCGCAAGATGGCGGTCTATCTCGGCCTGGTAGAGGACGATCACCGCTACGACGATCACTACCAGGACGAGTACATCGCCGAAGAGTACGAAGAATACGGCGCTGAGTTCATCGATCCTGGTGACTCCCCGGACATCGCTGCCCCGGTGTACGCGCACGGCGGCCGGGCATCGCCTGACCGGCCGGCGGTCGGTCAGGTGCACACCACCGATCTGGCTAGGATCACCACCTTGCATCCGCGTACGTACAATGAGGCTCGTACGATCGGAGAGCATTTCCGTGATGGCACTCCGGTGATCATGAACCTGACTGAGATGGTCGACAGCGACGCCAAGCGCCTCGTCGACTTCTCGGCTGGCCTGATCTTCGGGCTGCGCGGGAGCATCGAGCGGGTGACGAACAAGGTGTTCCTGCTGTCCCCAGCCAACGTGGAGGTTGCCGCGGAGGACAAGGCTCGCATCGCGGAACGAGGTTTCTTCAACCAGAGCTAACGGACAGCTACCCGGACTGCGTGCTTGGCGACCGCGGGTGGCCGTCCCGGGATCAGCCGTGAGGCAGGGCAGCGGACGTGAACATCCTGAGGGTCGTTCTGTACTACGTACTGTCGTTCTACCTGCTGATTCTCATCGGAAGACTGATTCTCTCCTGGATTCAGGCCTACTCGAGGTCGTGGAGCCCGACTGGCATCCTGCTGGTCCTGGCCGAGTTCATCTACACGGCAACTGATCCGCCGCTGAGATTGCTAAGGCGCTACATTCCGACGCTCCGGCTCGGTACTGTTGCCTTGGACCTCAGCTTCATGGTGCTGTTCTTGGTGCTAGTTGTGCTGTTGAACACCGTGCAGCTGATCTGATCGGGTAGCGTCCGTAGGGACCTAAGCCCGGAGAGCGCCAAGGAGACGACATGCCACTGACGCCCGCGGATGTGCGGAACAAGCAGTTCAGCACGACCAGGCTCAGGCCCGGCTACGACGAAGAGGAAGTGGACGCTTTCCTCGACGAGGTCGAGGCAGAGCTCGACCGGCTGATCCAGGAGAACGAGGAACTCCGGGCCAAGCTGGCCGAGGTGCTCCGTGGCGGCAAGGTGCCCGCTGCGCTCGGTGCGCCGCACGGGGAGGCTCCTCCGGAGCTCATGGCACCCGAGCCGCCGCGCCACGAGCCTGAGCGGATGCAGCCGGAGCCGGTGATGATGGCCCCGCGTCCGGTCGAGGACAACATGGACACGGCGGCGCGCGTGCTCGCCCTCGCGCAGCAGACCGCCGACCAGGCTATCGCCGACGCCAGGCGGGAAGCCGACGAGACCCTCGGACGCGCCAGGCGCGAGGCCGATGAGATTCTCACCAAGGCCAGGCGCCAGTCGGAGCAGATCACCAGCGATGCCCGGGCCCGCGCCGAGAGCCTGGAGCGCGATGCTCAGGAGCGGCACCGCCAGGCGATGGGCTCGCTCGTCCAGTCTCGTGAGGAACTCGAGCGCCGGGTGGACGACCTGCGTGCCTTCGAGCGTGAGTACCGCAGCAGGCTCAAGGCCTACCTGGAAGGGCAGCTACGCGACCTGGAGGCAGGCGCAGCCGACAGCGGCGTCTTCCCGGCCGTGGTGACCGGGCCGCAGTCAGCCGTACCCGCAGGGATGGGTCGTATGGACGCACGCAATGGCGGGCAGTCGTCCGTCGCGGGCTCTTACGCACCCCCGCCCGAGCCGGTCGCGCACGGCGGCGGCTTCCACCCGGCCGATTCCGGGCAGCACGACCGCCGCTAGGTTTGGCCGGTCGGTCCGTTCAGCCTGGGCTCGTGGAGCGCGCTTGTGATCCGGTTCGGCGTCGTTCTCGCCGTGGTTCTGGCTGCTCTTGGACTGCTCGTTGCTGCGATCGGCACCAACAGCCTGCTGCTGACCTACCTGTCGATAGGTGTAGCCGCCATTGCGGCGCTGATGCTGCTGATCGGCGTCGTGATCTGGCGCAAAGAGATTTTTGGCGGAGCTGCGGCTGGCAAGACGGTCGTTGAATCGACGGCTGTCGTGCCAGCCGCGGTTGCTGCCGGAGGCGTCGGGGCCGGATCGCTCGCTGACCAGCATTTCGGCGGGGCAGGGACGCCGTCCCCGCGCAGTGCCGATGCAGCCGCCGCCGAGCCTGCCGGGGGCCCGCAGCCACCGGACCGGCCAGAGTTCGCCGCCCGCCCGGCGCCTGCGCAGCCTGCACGAACGGCAGCCCGACGAACAGCGCGCTCAGCGGCCGGGCCAAGTTCCCCGCCAGCCGCAGGCACCGGCGGCGGCCGCCTCGGCGACGGGCACCGGTACGGCAGGCCAGCCCAGGGGGAATTTCGCGGCATCCGCGGCCGAACGCGCTGCTTGGCGCAAGCTGGCTCGCCGGGCGGAGGCCGCCACGGCCACCGGGACCGACGATCCGCGCACGGCCTGGCCGCAGACGGCAGGGCCACCGCCAGCAGGGCCCCAGACGGCAGGGCCCCAGACGGCAGGGCCCCAGACGGCAGGGCCCCAGACAGCCGGCCAGCCGCAAGCGCCATCGAGCCAGCAGGGCGCCGGTCCCGTTGAGCCGGTTACGCGCTCGGCCGAGGCCGACCGCTCGGCGGGGTCGGCGGATATCAGCCGCCGCCCGGCCGATTCCGCCGAGGCAGACCGCCCTGCTAGGCCCGCGGCGGAAGTCACCCCCAGCGCCAGGACCCAAGCGGCAGTCGGTCCTACGGGTCAAGCGGCAGTCGGTCCTACGGGTCAAGCGGCCACGACCGGCCCTGCGGGCCAGACGGCGGCGACCGGCCCTGCGGGCCAGACGGCGGCGACCGGCCCTGCGGGCCAGACGGCGGCGACCGGCCCTGCGGGCCAGACGGCGGCGATCAGTGCCAGGGGCCAGGCGCCACCGGGGCCTTCCGCTCCGCAGTCTCCGGTTCCGCAGTCTCCGGTTCCGCAGTCTCCGGTTCCGCAGTCTTCCGGGCCGGAGCACGCCGACGCGGGTTCTTCGGCACCGCGGTCGTCCCCGGCGCGGTCGTCCCCGGCGTGGCCGCCGCCGTCGCGGCCGTGGCCGCCCCCGGCGGATGCTGGCCCTCGCCAGGACGTGACATCAGCACCGGGCGGACGAGCCGGTCAGGCTGCACCGTCGCAACCAGGACCGGCTGAGTCCGCAGCGGCTGCCGGCGCGGCAGCGCGGGCCAGCACGGTGTCCGAATCCAGTACGGTGTCCGAGTCCGGCAGGGCGTCCGAGTCCGGCGCGGTGTCCGAGCCCGGCATGGTGTCCGAGCGTGCGGCCGCTGAGCCTGCGTCAGCCGGGTCGGCTGCAGCTGATCAGGCAGGAGCTAGCCGGCTGCAGTTGAGTCGGCAGGAGCTGATCAGGCAGGAGCTGATCAGGCAGGAGCTGATCAGGCAGGAGCTGGGCAGGCCCAGAGTCAGCCGGGGGCGGCGGTCGCTGAACATGCCGCTGCTGGGGCCGATGCTGAGCGGACGACCGCATCGAGCACCGAGCCAGCCGATCACATCGGCCGTGCGCAGGCGGCGCCTAGTCCCGAGCCCGGGCCGCAGGGCAGCAGCGGGCCAGTTCCCGAAGCTACAGGCTCAGGTGCCGCGGACGACGGGGCCGATGAGTCCGCGCTGGGCATCAGCGGCAAGTCACCGTGGTTCCCGGCATCGCCAGATATCACCGCAGCCAGTGCATCCTGATCCGTTTTCTCGGTGCCGACGACCTCGAAACCATGACCAGGCAAGCAGCAGAGGCCGCAGCCTTGGCCCCCTGCCGGGCCTGCCAGCCGGATAAGGACGCTGGACGACTCCTGACCGCGGTCCCGCATACCGCGTTCGTCTCGCCACTTATACCGGATTCGTTGACCGCTTATCGGACATTAGGGCCGTTTTTGCTCAACCAATCCGGTATAAGTGGCGCTGGGCCGGGGTGGGTCTGCGGCCCTGGGTGGTCGGTCTGCGGTCGCTGGGCTGGATTGGTCTGCGGTCGCTGGGCTGGTTGGTCTGCGGTCGCTGGGGCCGGTTAGGTTTGCGGCCCTGGGCTGGGTTGGTCTGTGGTCGGCCTGGGCCGTGGTCGGCCTGCGACGGTCCTAGTCCGCGCGGCGGATCCAGAAGGTGAGCCTGAGACCTTCATCGACGTGCTCATAGGCGTCAGCCGGCTGGCCTGGCTCCCGGGCGACTGGTCACCTGGCGGGGCAGCGGGCCGTAGTCCACCGCGAGCACCTCGGCGCTGATCATCGCGCCGTGCTCGGTCAGCGCCTCGGCCAGCTCGTCATCGTCGGTCCGCCAGCGCAGCCAGATCCGGTCGCTGATGTTCAGGCCATCGCTCTTGCGGCGCGTCCTGGACCAGCCGGACAACCTCGCGCGCCAGCCCCTCCCTGCGCAGCTCCGGTGAGATCGGTGACATCGAGCGCGACGGTCTCGCCCCCGTCAGACGCCACCGCCCAGCCCGACCGGGGCGTCTGGGTGACGATGACCTCATCGGGATCGAGGCTGACCGGCTCCCCGTCGACCAGGACGGACGCCGTTCCGCCCGAGCGCAGGCTGGCCGCCAGGCCCGCCGCGTCCGCTGCCTCGATCGCCGCGGCGACCGCCGGTGTCCGGGAGCCGAAGCGCTTGCCGAGCGCGCGGAAGCTGGGCTTGACCGAGTAGTCGACCAGTTCGTCGTCGACGGTGGTCAGCGCCTCGAGTTCATGCACGTTGAGTTCCTCAGCGACCTGGGCACGCAGCTTGGCTGGCAGGCTGGCGAAGCCCGCCGCGCCGACCAGCGCGCGGGCCAACGGCTGGCGGACCCGGACCGCTGCGGTCGCGCGCGCCGAGCGGCCCAGCTCAACCAGTCTCCTGACCAGTGCCATCTGATCGGACAGGCGCTCGTCGATGAGCGAGGCATCGAAGGCCGGCCAGGTCGTCAGGTGCACCGAGTCGGGGGAGCCCTCGGCGCGCAGCACGCCCCAGATGTAGTCGGTCACGAACGGCGCCAGCGGAGCCATCAGCCTGGTCAGCGTTTCGAGACTGCTATAGAGCGTCGCGAAGGCCGCCTCGCCGTCCGGGGTGGCCGGTCCCTCCCAGAACCGCCGCCTGGACCGGCGGACGTACCAGTTGGACAGATCGTCGATGAACCCGGCGATCCGGCGGCCAGCCGTGGCCGAGTCGAAACCCTCCATGGCCGCGGTGACGTCGCGGACCAGTGTGTGCAGCTCGCTCATGAGCCACCGGTCCAGGACCGGCCTGGCGGAGACCGGCGGGGCCGCGGATATCCGTTCAGAATTCCACGCAGTTCCCTGCGCGGCGGCCGCGTTCGCGTACATGACCAGGAAGGACGCGGTGTTCCAGTAAGTGAGCAGGATCTTGCGGACGATTTCTTCCAGCGCCCCGTGGCTCAGCTTGCGGGTCGCCCACGGCGAGCCGGCGGCGACGAAGAACCAGCGGACCGCGTCGGCGCCGTGGGTGTCCATCAGCGGGATGGGCTCGAGTACGTTGCCGAGGTGCTTGCTCATCTTGCGGCCGCGTTCGTCGATCAGCAGGCCGAGGCAAAGCACGGTCTCGTAGGCCGACCTGCCGAACACCAGGGTGCCGACCGCCATCAGCGAGTAGAACCAGCCCCGGGTCTGGTCCAGCGCTTCGGCGATGAACTGGGCGGGGTAGGAGGCCTCGAACTCGTCCTGGTTCCGGTAGGGGGCGCCGACCTGGGCAAACGGCATCGAGCCCGAGTCATACCAGGCATCGGCCACCTCGGGCACCCGGTGCGCCTCGCGCCGCACTGCGGGCAGCCGATCACCACCTCGTCGACGTACGGGCGGTGCGGGTCGAGCCCGGTCAGGTCGGTGCCCGCCAGCTCGGCCAGCTCGGCCAGCGACCCGACGCAGGTGAGATGCTCATCGGAGCAGACCCAGATGGGCAGCGGCGTACCCCAGTACCTGCTCCGCGACATGGCCCAGTCGACGTTGTTCCGCAGCCACTCGCCGTACCTGCCGTGCTTGATCGTCGGCGGCTGCCAGTTGGTCCGCTCGTTCTCGGCCAGCAGCTGATCCTTGATCGCGGTGGTGCGGATGTACCAGGACGGCAGCGCGTAGTAGAGCAGCGGAGTATGGCACCGCCAGCAGTGCGGGTAGCTGTGCTCGTGCCGCTGGGACTGGAAGACCAGGCCCCGGTCCTCCAGGTCGCTGATCAGCCGGGCGTCCGCGTCCTTGAAGAACAGCCCGCCGACCAGCGGGACCGACTCGTCGAAGGTCCCGTCCGTGCGGACCGGGTTGACGACCGGCAGCCCGTGCGCCTTGCTGGTCTCCATGTCGTCGGCGCCGAAGGCCGGCGCGAGATGGACCAGGCCGGTGCCGTCCTCGGTGGTCACGAACGAGCCGGTGACGACCCGGTGCGCGCCGGGGATGTCGACCAGGTTGAACGGCGGCCGGTAGGTGGCCCCGGCCAGGTCCGCGCCCCGGAACCGGGTGACGATGTGCCAGCCTTCGCCAAGCACCTTCGCGAACAGCGCCTCCGCGACGACCACCCGGTCGCCTTCACCCGCCTGCGGGCCACCACGTAGGTCTCGTCCGGGTGCACGGCGACCGCGGTGTTGGAGACCAGCGTCCACGGTGTCGTCGTCCAGACCAGCAGGTCAGCGCCCTCAAGCCGGGGGTCGGCGCCGGGCGGCAGGCTGACCAGGGGGAACCGGACGGTGACCGACGGGTCGGACACGGTCTGGTAGACGTCGGGCTGGCCGAGTTCGTGATCTGACAGCGGGGTACCGCAGCGCGGGCAGTACGGGCTGATCCGGAAGTCCTGGACCAGCAGCCCCTTGTCGAAGATGACCTTGAGTGACCACCAGACCGACTCGATATAGGTGGAGTCCATCGTCTTGTAGGCGTTGGACAGATCGACCCAGTAGCCCATCCGCTCGGTCAGTGCCTCCCACATGTCCACGTGGCGCAGCACGGATTCCCGGCACCGGGCATTGAACTCGCGGATGCCGTAGGCCTCGATCTCCTTCTTGCTGGCCAGCCCGAGCTCGCGTTCGACGGCCACCTCGACCGGCAGCCCGTGGCAGTCCCAGCCCGCCCGGCGCGGCACGTGATAGCCCTGCATGGTCTTGTACCGCGGGAAGGTGTCCTTGATGGCCCGGGCCGGGATGTGATGCGTGCCCGGCACGCCGTTGGCGGTCGGCGGGCCTTCGTAGAAGGTCCAGCGCTGGCCGCCTGCGGTCTGGTCCAGCGAGCGCTGGAAGACCTTAGCGTCCCGCCAGCGGCCGAGCACCTCGTGATCGATGGCGGGCAGGCTGGGGGCGGCCGGCAGTTCAGGGAAGGGAGCAGGGACGCTGTGGTCGCCTGCTGCCTGGGGGACATCTGCGCGCGCCATGGTGAGCGGCCTCCCGCGGGTTGTCACGCCAGCGGGTACAGTCCGCGGGAGCTCGGTGCCCGCGGGATTCTGAGTCCGCATGCGCGGCTTCGCCGGAGGGACGAGGAACGCCGGCGGCGGCCCCGCGGTACCACCCTCCTTGACCGCACTCCCCGCCTGCTGGCCGGGTCTGTGGCCCTCTCGCTTTGAGTTCCTGCTGCCGGTTCTACTTGGCCGTGCTACTTCAACCGGGCGCGGCGCGTTCGGCTGATCGGCCGCGGCCCGTGCCCGCCTGGTCGGGCGGCTGGCCGTTCTTCCGGCGGCTCCAGGGTGATCTGGTCCGCTGCGCATGGTCCCCGGGCTCGCACCGTCCCCGGGTCGCTCCGCACCGCTACAGTGGCAGCTGTCCCTTTCAGCGCCGTGCAGGCTGCCAGGATAGCCGATACCAGGTACCGGTGGCCGGTTCCGCCCGCCGGTCACCCGGTTATCGGACGCCGGTACTTCCGGGGTGCTTTCCGCCGTGTCGCTGGCCGGCGTGTTTGCAGTTGCACCCGGTCACCACTTATTCTCCGTTGACTGCCCATAATCAAGATCGTTGCCTAGTGGCGCTGAGGAGGCGGGGAATGACTGCTGCCGCGCGTTCCGGCGCTGCCGCCCTTCCGGTGCGGCGAGGCGAGCGCCGCTGGACGGAGTCCGAGCTCGCTAAGGTGCGTGACGCACTGACCGCCGAGGCCGCTGAGCTGCGGATGCCGACATTGACCGGGCCGAATCTGACATCGCCGAACGGCTCGGTGACGCGGTCGGCGACGCCGGGGACGATCAAGCCGATGTCGGCGCGAAAGCATACGAGCGCGAGCACGAGATTGCTCTGGCCCATAACACCCGCGAACTGCTTGAGCAGGCCGAGCGGGCACTGGCGAGAATCGAAGAGGGTACATACGGGACATGCGAATCGTGCGGCGAGCCGATCGGGAAAGCGCGGCTTCAGGCCTTTCCCCGGGCGACCCTGTGCGTGGTGTGCAAGCAGCGCGAGGAACGCCGCTGAGCAGGTCGGCGGCGCCCGGCCAGCCTGAGCCAGGCCATCCCGCCCTCGCGCCGGGCGGCACGCCAGGCAGTCCCGCGCCGGGCGGCGCGCCAGGCAGGCCCGCGCCCCGCCGGGTCGGCATCCTGCTCGGCGTGGCGGCCGTGGTCCTGGCCCTGGACATCACCAGCAAGATCATTGTCGTGGCCACGCTGTCCGACCGGCCTCCGATCGTCATGCTTGGCGGCTTCCTGACGCTCCGCGTGGACCGGAACCCCGGAGCGGCATTCAGCCTCGGCGGCCCGTCGGTGACCATCCTGTTCACCGCGATCGCGGTCGGGGTGAGCATCTTCGTGCTGCGGACCTCGCGCCGGATCCGCAGCCTGCCCTGGGCCGTGACGCTCGGCCTGCTGCTGGGCGGGGCACTGGGTAACCTGACCGACCGGCTGCTGCGGTATCCGGGCCCGTTTCGCGGCTGGGTGGTCGACTGGATCCAATGGCCGCACTGGCCCGTGTTCAACCTCGCCGACTCGTCCATCGTCTGCGGCGGGATCCTGGCCGTCCTGCTCGCCGCCCGCGGGCTCGGGATAGACGGAACGAGGGGGCACGGGCCCGTCCCGCATGTCGCGGCGGATGCGGTGGATCCGGAGCAGGGCGCCGATCAGGTTGGTCATGAGCATCCCGCGGGCGGCGGCGGCGCATGATCCCGCCCGGCCAGCGGCGGGTTCCGGTACCGGAGGGCCTGGACGGCGAGCGCCTCGATTCAGCGCTGGCCCGGATGTTCGGCTTGTCGCGGACCACCGCGGCCGAGCTGATCAGCGACGGATCGGTGCTCGTCGGCGGCCGGACGGCCGCCAAGTCGGACCGGGTACCCGCGGGCGAGTGGCTGGAGGTGACCCTGCCGCCGGCCCCCGCACCCCGGCCCGATCCAGAACCCGTCCCGGGCATGACGATCGTCTACCAGGATGCGGACATCGTCGTGGTGGACAAGCCCCCGGGCGTCGCGGCGCACCCCACGCCGGGCTGGACCGGTCCCACCGTCCAGCAGGGCCTGCTGGCGGCCGGCCACTCGGTCGCCACCAGCGGGGCGGCGGAGCGCCAGGGGATCGTGCACCGGTTGGACGCCGGCACCTCAGGCCTGATGGTGGTGGCCAAGAGCGAGCGCGCCTACAGCGCGCTGAAGCGTGCGTTCCGCGAGCGCGAGGTCGACAAGACCTATCACGCGCTCGTCCAGGGGCATCCGGATCCGCTGCGCGGCACCATCGACGCCCCGATCGGGCGGCATCCAGCCGGGGACGGCAGGTTCGCGGTCGTGGCCGGCGGACGGCCCTCGATCACGCACTACGACACGCTGGAGGCTTACCGGGCCGCGAGCCTGACCGAGATCGTGCTGGAGACCGGCCGGACCCACCAGATCCGGGTGCACATGGCGGCGGTCCGCCACCCGTGCGTCGGCGACCGGCTGTACGGCGCCGACCCGGTGCTGGCCGCCCGGCTGGGCCTGACCAGGCAATGGCTGCACGCAGCCAGGCTGGGCTTCACGCATCCCGGCGACGGTGGCCGGGTCGAGTTCACCAGCGCGTACCCGCCGGACCTCGCGAACGCGCTGGCGATGCTGGCGGCCGAGGACTGAACCAGGCCGCCGTGATAGCCAGCCGCGGTGGTCAGCCGGCCGCCGGGCTCAGCCGGCCGCCGTGGTCAGCCCGGCCGCCGTGGTCAGCCGGCCGCGGCTCCTGATCTGGTGGAACCGGATAGGGCATGGTGGACATAGTAGGAATGTGACACTTGACTGGCGGGCCGCGAGTGACCAGGAACTGTGGTCGCTGGCCGCTGATCAGCACGCCGGTCCGGCCTTCGGTGAGCTCTTCGAGCGGCACGCTGACCGCATCTACGCGCACTGTTTCCACCGGACCGGGTCGTGGTCGATGGCGGAGGATCTGACCTCCGTCGTCTTCCTCGAAGCGTGGCGGCGGCGCCGGGAGGTCCGGTTCAGCGGCGACTCGGTGCTGCCCTGGCTGCTCGCCGTGGCCAACAATGCGACCCTGAACGCGCAGCGCACGCTGCGCCGTCACCGCCGTCTGCTGGTCAAGCTTCCTCCGGCGGGCAATGAGCCTGATATCGCCGAGGACGCCGTCCGCCGGGTGGACACCGAGCGCGCGGCCGCGCACCTGCTGTGTGCCCTGGACGGGCTGCGCGAGCCGGAACGGGAAGTGCTTGCGCTGTGCGACTGGGCCGGGCTCAGTTACGCGGAGGCTTCGGATGCTCTCGGGGTACCGGCCGGCACGATCCGGTCCCGGCTGTCGCGCGCTCGCCAGCACCTCAGGGATCTTGTCGAGGGCGGGACTACCGGGGCCAACGGGACTGCTAGAGCTAACGGGACCAACGAGACTGGCAGGGCTAACGAGGCTGGTAGGACCAACGGGGCTATCGGGGCCAACGAGACCGGCGGGATCAGCGGGCCTGGCAGGACCAGCGAGCGTAACGGGACTGGCAGGATCAGCAGGACTAGCGGGACCAAAAGTGAAACTAGCGGGACTAACGAAACTGGCGGGATCAGCGAGACTAGCGAGGTCAGCGAGACTAGCGGGATCAGCGAGACTAGCGAGACCAGCCGGACTAGCGGGACCAGCACCGGGACCAGTGCTCCCGCGGCGGAATCCGTTTTGCCAGGAACAGCAGCGGTGCTGAGCGAGGCTGGAGAACAACTGTGAGCTATTACAGCCCCGAAGGCGCGCCGCCGGCGCTGCCGGCCCGCAAGCGGCAGGCGGCTCGCCGGGAACTAGAGCGGATCGTGACCCGATCGCGGCGGTGGCGGCGATGGCAGCGGCCCTGGTTCGCGGCAGCGACCGGCGGCGTGGTGATCCTCGGCACCAGCGCGGCCGTCACCTACGCCCACTACCAGGCGGTCACGAACAAGACCGACGCGCGCTGCTACACCGTGGCCAGCACCGCCGGCCCGGGTCACTACACGACGGTCGTGACGGCCGGGGCGCCTGGCAGCCCGGCCCTGGTCAATCACGCGCGCGACGTCTGCGCGGACATGTGGGCGCAAGGATTCCTGAGTGCAGGGGCCCCAGGAATCATCAGGCCGCGCAGCACCTCCGTCCCGCACCGGGTACCGGCTCTGGTGGTCTGCACCATGTCCGACGGAACGGCGGCGGTGTTCCCTGGCCAGGCCGGCACCTGCGCGAAGCTCGGCATGGCCACCACATCCAACCCGTAGCGGCCCCCTGCCGCTGCGGCCCCGGCCCGGGCCGGCAACCAGGCCCGTGACCAGGCCCGCTGAGAAGCGGCCCGGATCGGCCGGGACCCGGCTGCCAGCCGCAGGGCCCCGGCCAACATCACGGTCGGCGCCCAGCCCCGCCGGCCGGCCGCTGACGCGGGTTCTGTCCTGCTTGGGTCAGGACAGAACCCGCGTCGTGGCCTCAGCCGGTGATCGGCGAAGGCACCGGCGCGAGATCAGCATGGCGACGTCGGACACCACTTCTCCGACGAGGTCACGTTGCTGAAGCTGCCGAGGTTGGCCACGGAGCCGTTCCTGCCGATGTTGTAACGTGGCGTGCCGAAATTGTTGTTCTTGAACAAGCTGTTCGCACAGTTGCTGAAGGCCGCCACGGAGGACACCCGGTCGTTCCACCCGGACGGCATGCTCGCCGCCTGGAAGCTGCCGCAGCGGGCTGACTGCGTCCAGGTCAGGGTGGCACCGGTGAAATTGATGCCGTCGTAGTCGATGGACAGGACGAAGGTCGTGTCCGGGATAACCGGCCCGGCGTTGAGCTGGTCGGGGGTGACCGACCCGGGCGTGGCGTTGGCCGGCAGGCGGACCCGGCCCTTGGTCGCGGCCCGGATGGACTGCGCGAATGTCGAATAACAGCTGATCACGGGCCGGACTGAGCTGCCCGCCGGAACGGCCGTGGCGACGCAATGACGGGCGGGCGAATGAGCCGTCCCGGCCGCAAGTGCGGCGGTCGGCGCGCTGAAGAGTATGAGGGCGGCGGCGGACAGGAGCGTGACGAGCGAGCGTCTCACCAGTTGTTCTTCCCTTCGCGTGCTGCGGTACCGGCCCAGGGATCTGCGCCGGTACCGGGGTACCGGGACGGTACCGACTCCATCATGCGGCCGGGCGGGCGCCGCCACATCCGTGAAATCGCCTGTTGTGCTCCAAATATCCGTGTTACCGTAAGTAACGGCCTAGGCTACGAGTAGCTCGCCAGGGGGCGGAGGCGTGACCCAAGGGTGCCGTGATGGCTCAGGAGCATGCCAGGGGGAAGCACTGCAGGTGCCGGTCGGGCGCTGATCATCTTACCGACCGCGAGGTCGATGTCTTATTGCTCGTGGCCGCGGGCCAGCACAACAAGGAGATCGCCCAGGTGCTGGGGATCAGCACCCGGACCGTCGACCACCATCTGCGGACCATGCTGCGGCGAGCAGGCGCGCAGAGCCGGGTCGAACTGGTGGCCCGCTGCTACGCGGCCGAGATCATGGTCGCGGGCACCTGGCCGCCCGCCTGGTCGGGCGGCCGTTGCCTAGCCGAGCCCGGCAGCTCCAGGCCGGCCCAGGGCCGGGCGGCGAGCGGTCATCTCTACCGGATGCGCCGATAGCCGGAGTGTCGGCGTTCCCGCGCTGCGGGCCGGGCGATAGGGTCATGAGCTACCGGGTCGGCGCAGTCCCCGGCGGCCGGGCCAGTCCCCAACGGCCCAGCCGGAGATGGTGTCGGCCACTTTCCCGGGGACCAGTTCACTGATGCGCCCGTCCGGGTGCCGCAGGCCTTGAGCGCAGGCCAGCGCGCAGGAGGGCGCGCGGTCGCATGCCTGAAGGAGGCGGTACTTCATGGCGGCAGCCTCGGCGGATGACCCGGCAGCGGGTGACGGAAAGTCCTTCGCGCACCTGCACGTCCACACCGAGTACTCCATGCTGGACGGAGCGGCCCGGCTGAACGACGTCTTCGCCGCCTGCCAGGCCGCCGAGATGCCCGCCATCGCGATCACCGATCACGGCAATGTCTACGGCGCCTATGACTTCTGGACCAAGGCCAGGGCCGCCGGCATCAAGCCGATCATCGGCATCGAGGCCTACGTCGCGCCCGAGCACCGGGGGCTCAAGCAGCCGGTGCGCTGGGGCACGCCGGCGCAGAAGGACGACGACGTCTCCGGCGGCGGCGCCTACACCCACATGACCCTGCTCGCGGAGACCACCGAGGGCATGCGGAACCTGTTCCGGCTGTCCTCGATGGCTTCGCTCGACGGCTACTTCCGCAAGCCGCGGATGGACCGCGAACTGCTCGCCGCGCACGCGAAGGGCATCATCGCGACCACCGGCTGCCCGGGCGGCGAGGTGCAGACCAGGCTCAGGCTGGGCCAGTACCGCGAGGCCGTGGCGGCGGCCGCCGCCTACCGGGACATCTTCGGCCCGGACAACTTCTTCGTCGAGATCATGGATCACGGCCTGGACATCGAGAGGCGGACCAGCGACGGCCTGCGGCGGCTGGCCGCCGAGCTGGCGCTGCCGTTCGTGGTGACCAATGACTCGCACTACGCACGGCCGGAGGACGCCACCGCGCACGAGGCGCTGCTGTGCGTGCAGACGGGCACCAATCTCGCCGACCCGGGCCGGCTCCGGTTCGAGGGCACCGGCTACTACGTCAAGAGCCCGGCTGAGATGCGCGCGACGAGCAGCGACGACATCTGGCAGGCTGGCTGCGACGCGACCCTCCTGATCGCCGAGCGCGCCGAGGTGACCTTCGCCAAGTCCAACCTGGTGCCCAGCTTCCCGCTCCCGGAGGGCGAGACGGAAAGCAGCTGGCTGCGCGCTGAGGTCTGGCGCGGGATGGACCGCCGCTACCCGGATGGCTACGACGAGGCCCGCCGCCGCCAGACCGAGTACGAGATCGGCGTCATCGAGACGATGGGCTTCTGCTCGTACTTCCTGGTGGTGGCTGACTTCATCATGTGGGCCAAGCGGAACGGGATCAGGGTCGGCCCGGGCCGCGGCTCGGCGGCCGGCTGCATCGTCGCGTACGCGCTGGGCATCACCGATCTCGACCCGATCGTGCACGGCCTGGTCTTCGAGCGTTTCCTCAACCCCGAGCGCGTGTCCATGCCCGACATCGACATCGACTTCGATGAGCGCAGACGGGGTGACGTTATCCGTTATGTCACGCAGCGATGGGGTGACGACCGGGTCGCGCAGATCATTACCTACGGGAAGATCAAAGCCAAGGCGGCGGTCAAGGATTCGTCGCGGGTGCTCGGGTTCCCCTACGCCCTCGGCGACCGGATCACCAAGGCGTTCCCGCCGGCCGTCATGGGCAAGGACATCCCGCTGAGCGGCATCTTCGATCCCGATCACCAGCGGTACTCCGAAGCCGGCGAGCTGCGCGCCCTGTATGAGGCGGAGCCCGAGATCAGGCAGGTCATTGACACCGCACGCGGCCTGGAGGGGCTGATCAGGCAGGCTGGCGTGCACGCCGCCGGCGTGATCATGAGCGCTGAGCCGATCATCGACCACATCCCGATCTGGAAGCGCGAGGCCGACGGCGCCATCATCACCCAGTTCGACTTCCCCGCCTGCGAGGAACTCGGGCTGCTCAAGATGGACTTCCTCGGCCTGCGCAACCTCACCGTCCTGGACGACGCGGTGCGCGGGATCTCCGCCAACCGGGGCATCGACATCAACCTGGATACCCTGCCGCTCGACGACCAGCCGACCTATGAGCTGCTGGCCCGGGGCGACACGCTGGGCATCTTCCAGTTCGACGGCGGCCCGATGCGGGCGCTGCTGCGGGCCATGCGCCCGGACACCTTCGAGGACATCTCGGCGGTCGGCGCGCTCTACCGGCCCGGCCCGATGGGGGCCAACGCGCACAACGACTACGCCGACCGCAAGACCGGCCGCAAGCCGGTCGTCCCGCTGCACCCCGAGCTGGCCGAGCCGCTGGCCGACATCCTGGGCGACACCTACGGCCTGATCGTCTACCAGGAGCAGGTCATCGCGATCGCGCAACGGCTGGCCGGCTACACGCCGGGCGCCGCGGACCTGCTCAGGCGGGCCATGGGTAAGAAGAAGAAGGAGATCCTGGACAAGGAATTCGAGCCGTTCGCCGCCGGGATGCGGTCCAACGGCTACTCGGATTCGGCGATCAAGACGCTCTGGGACATCCTGGTCCCGTTCTCCGACTATGCCTTCAACAAGGCCCACAGCGCGGCCTACGGGCTGGTCTCCTACTGGACCGCCTACCTGAAGGCGAACTATCCCGCCGAGTACATGGCGGCCCTGCTCACGTCGGTCTCGGGGGACAAGGACAAGAGCGCGCTCTACCTCAACGAGTGCCGCCGGATGGGGATCAAGGTGCTGCCCCCGGACGTGAACGCCTCCACGGCGATCTTCACGCCGGTTGGGACCGACATCAGGTTCGGCATGGCCGCCGTGCGCAACGTGGGTAACAACGTGGTCGAGTCGATCGTGGCGGCACGCAAGTCCAAGGGGGCGTTCCGCAGCTTCGCGGATTTCCTGCGCAAGGTGCCGGTGAACGTATGCAACAAGCGGGTCATCGAGTCGCTGATCAAGGCCGGGGCGTTCGACTCGTTCGACAGCCCGCGCAAGGGCCTGATCCTCATCCACGAGCAGGCCATCGATACGGTGATCGACGTCAAGCGCAACGAGGCCGTCGGCCAGGACTCGCTGTTCGGCGAGGATACCGAGGCGGCGGAGACCTTCGACGTGCCGGTGCCCGACGGCGAGTGGGACAAGCCGACGCTGCTGGCGTTCGAGCGCGAGATGCTCGGGCTCTACGTCTCTGATCACCCGCTGCTGGGCCTGGAGCACGTGCTGGCCGCCGCGACGGACTGCTCGGTCGCGCAGTTGCTCGGCTCCGCCGAGGAAGATATGGAACGGAGCTCCCGCGGTGACCGCGGCGACGGACAGCTGGTCACCGTGGGCGGGATCCTGTCCGGGGTGCAGCGCAAGGTCACCAAGCAGGGCAGTGTCTGGGCGGCGGCCACTCTGGAGGACCTGGAAGGCGCGATCGAGGTGCTCTTCTTCCCGGCCACCTACCAGGCGTGCATGACCCTGGTGATCGAGGACGCCGTCGTGGTGGTGAAGGGACGGCTGGACCGGCGGGAGGAGATGCCCAAGCTGGTGGCGATGGAGGTGAGCGTCCCGGAACTACCCAGCGGGGAAGATGGCCCTTTCGTGGTGTCGATGATGGAGGCGCGGTGCGTTCCGCCGGTGGTTGACCGGCTCAAGGAGGTGCTGCGCACTCACCCGGGGGCCACCGAGGTCCACCTGCGGCTGTTCAGCGGGGCCCGGACCAAGGTGCTGCGGCTGGATGACAAGCTGCGGGTCCGCCCGTCGCCGTCGCTGCTCGCCGACCTGAAGCAGCTGCTCGGCCCGGCCTGCGTGGGCTGAACCGGACCCCGCGCTCCCGGGCGGTCCCTGAGCGGCCCGCGGCCGGTCTGCTGGCCGCGACCGGCCGGCCGCATCCGCCCCGCCCTGGGCCCGATCGCGGCCTGCCGTTTCCCAGCCCGCGGCGATAGGCTGCTGACCAGGTGAGCCGGGAAGACTGGTCGGCGTTTGTGGGTACGTTCGCGGGGAGGCTCGCCATCAGACTTCACCAGCATCGCCAGCCCGGCTGGCCCGGCCCGGGCCGGCGGTACCGCCAGAAGCGGCCGTCGTGATCCGGCGGCTCCTGCGCGACTCGGAGTGGCGCCGCGAGGTCCTGCTCACCAACCTGTGGCTGGTACCCGCCATCGAGGTGGTGGCCGCCGCCATCCTGTTCGCCGTCACCTACGCCCTCGACCTGGCCGCCTACGAGGGCAAGTTCGCGTTGCCCGGCTGGACCATCAGCGGATCTCCCGATGCGGCCCGGCAGATCCTGACCGCGATCGCCGCCGCCATCATCACCGTGGTGGGCGTCGTCTTCTCGATCGTCATCGTCGCGCTCACCCTGACCTCCACCCAGTTCGGCCCGCGGATGCTGCGCAACTTCATCAGGGACCGTGGCACGCAGGTCACGCTGGGCACATTCGTGGGGACGTTTGTCTACGCGGTCCTGGCCCTCGGGTCGATCGGCCAGGGCGGCCACGGGGGGTTCGTGCCGCACATCAGCATCACGGTCACGCTGGTGCTGATGGTGGCGGACCTCGCGGTGCTCATCTACTTCCTCAACCACGTCGCCACCCAGATCCAGCTGCCGCAGGTCATCGCCGGGATCGCAGGGGACCTGGCGGAGGCCATCGACACGCAGGCCGGTGACGCGTCGCCGGGCGCGGACGACCAGCAGGCGGCGCAGGTGATCTCGCAGATGGCCGGCCCAGGCGGCGCGGTCAACGCGCCGCGCAGCGGCTACCTGCAGTTCATCCACCACCGGACGCTGGTCCAGATCGCCTCCGAGGTCGGGGCGGTCGTGCACCTGCGCTACCGGCCCGGGCACTTCCTCGTGCAGGGTCATCCCTATGCCACGGTCTGGCCGCCGGGCGCGGCCGCCAAGGTGGCCAGGGAATTGTCCAGCTCGCATGTCATCGGGCCGTACCGGACCCTGGCCCAGGACGTCTCGTTCGGTATCGACCAGCTTGTCGAGATCGGGATACGTGCCCTGTCCCCGGCTGTCAACGACACATTCACCGCCTTGACCTGCATCGACTGGATCGGTGACAGCCTGTGCAAGGTGACCGGACGATGGCAGCCAACCCGGATCTACGCCGATGCCGACGGTGCGGTGCGGGTCATCACCACCGAGATCAGCTACCAGCGCCTGGTCCAGCGGTCATTCGAAAAGGTCCGCCAGGCCGGCCGCGGCATGCCCGCCGTGCTGATCAGGCAGCTGGACGCGCTCGAGAAGATCATGGAGCGGACCACGACCGAGGATCAGCGCGCGGTCCTGCTCGGCCAGGCGGAAATGATCGGGCGGTCGAGCGAAGAGTCGGTGCCCGAAGCGGCGGACCGCGCCGACGTCCGGCGCAGGTATGAGGCGGTGCTGAGCACGCGCGCCGCGCTGCTCGAGGCAGACAGGCTCGCCCCGTCGCCATGAGGCAGCCCCGGTGGCCGGGCAGCCAGGTGGTCAGGCGTCCCGCCGGTTCAGCAGGTATCCGGCCGCCACTAGCAGGACTGCCGTCCAGAGGCAGAAGACCCCGAACCCCTGCCAGGGCGACAGCAGGTCGCTGGCCTGCTGGTGCGCGTGACCGATCAGCGTCCCGGCCTGTACCGGCAGGTAGGCGTTGATGTGCGCGCCCCAGCTGCCGGGCAGCAGCCCGGACAGGATCGGCAGCACGAACACCACGCCGATCACCGTGCTGATACCGCCCGCGGTATGGCGGATCAGCGTGCCGATCGCCAGCGCGAACAGGCCGAGCACGGCGAGGTACAGGCCCGAGCCGACGACCGCGCGGGCCACGCCCGGGTCGCTGAGCGACACCGGCACGCGGCTGTGCAGGATCGCCGAGCCGATGAAGAACGCGCCGAAGGAGATGATCTCGCCCAGGACCAGGATGAGCATCGCGAAAATGACCGCCTTGGCCGCGAGCATCGGCGTCCGCTTGGGCACCGCGAGCAGGGAGGCCCGGATCACGCCGGTGGAGTACTCGGTCGTGATCAGCAGCGCGCCGAGCACGGCGATCGCGAGCTGGCCCAGCCCGAGGCCGGCGCCCAGGATGAAGCTCACCGGGTCCGCGATGATGGTCGCGTTGCGCGTCGCGGCCCGCGGGCCGGTCCAGTTGGCGACGGTCAGCCAGGTGAACAGCGCGGTGAAGCCAATGGTCACGACCACGAAGATGATCAGCGTCCAGACCGTGGAGCGGACAGAACGGATCTTCGTCCACTCGCTCAGCAGCAGTCGGCCGAAACCGGTGGTTCGGCTGGCCCGCGGCAGCGGCCGGGAAGCGGGCGCGACAGGCGCGGCGGAGGTCATCGGGCGCTCCTTTCGGCCGCGGGCAGCTGACCGGTGCCGTGGCTGCCCTGCGCCGTGCTGCCCTGCCCCGTGCTGCCCTGCCCGGTGCTGCCCTGCCCCGCGCTGCCGTGCTGAGCGCCGCCCTGCTGGGTGCCGCCCGGGCCGCCGGTCTCGTGGACTCCGAATTCAAGGCTGCCGGAGGTCATTTCCAGGAACGCCTCCTCCAGCGAGGCTCGCGGAGTCAGCTCATGCAGGACGATGCCGCCCGACGCGGCCAGCTCGCCGATCCTGGACGCCTCCAGGCCGGTGACCGATAGCGCGCTGGCCCCGCCGGAACTGGCCGCCTCCCCGTGTCCCGGCTGACCGTCGGCGCTGACCTTGCCGCCCGCCCCGTTGATCAGCTCGGCCAGCCGGCCTGCGTCCGGGGTACGGACAAGTACCGATCTATCGGAACTGCGGGCGATGAACTCCTCGGTGCTGCTGTCGGCGATCAGTTTGCCGCGGCCGATGACAATGAGGTGGTCGGCGGTGACAGCCATCTCGTTCATCAGGTGGCTGGAGACGAAGATCGTCTTGCCCTCCGACGCCAGCTGCTTCATCAGGTTCCTGACCCACAGCACGCCTTCCGGGTCCAGCCCGTTGACCGGCTCGTCGAGCAGCAGCACCTCCGGGTTGCCGAGCATGGCAGCCGCGATGCCGAGCCGCTGGCTCATGCCGAGCGAGAACGTGCCCGCCCGCTTCCCGGCCACGTCCTGCAGCCCCACCAGGCCGAGTACCTCGTCAACCCGGCTGCGGGGCAGGCCCTGGGTCTGGGCCAGGAACAGCAGGTGGTTGCGGGCGCTGCGGCCCGAGTGCACGGATTTGGCCTCCAGCAGCGCGCCCACGGTCCGCAGCGGGCTGGCCAGGTCACGATAGCGGCGGCCGTCAATCGTCGCGGTGCCTTCCTGCGGCCGGTCCAGGCCGAGGATGAGCCGCATGGTGGTGGACTTGCCCGCCCCGTTGGGCCCGAGGAAGCCGGTGACCTTGCCGGGAGTGACAGTGAACGACAAGTGGTCGACCGCGGTCTTGTCGCCGTAGTGCTTGGTCAGGTCACGTGCCTCGATCATGAGAATTCCTCGCCGCGTCGGGCGGACCGGCCTGTTGAGATCGCCACGCCTAAACGTAGCAAGCTTCCCGCGGCGGGAAGCAAACGCTTTCCGCCGTGTGTTTCGCCAGGGCGCCCGGTAGCGCCCTGAGACCGGATCGTGGCGGCGCGTTTCCAGGCCGGACCGTAGGAGCAGACGGCCGCGTCACGTAATCTTCTGCGGAGAATGGCCGAGACCAGTCAGCCCCAGTGGCCGTCAGAAACTGGCGAGCCCGGGCCCGCACCTACGCCGGACGCGGGTCCTGCCACATCGGCCGGGCCCGTGCCCGGGCCGGGGCCGGGCGGCAGACATGCGGTATCGGGCGGGCCCGCCCCTGAGCCGACGCCGGGCGGCGGGCCTGCGGTATCGGCCGGGCCCGGGCCGGGGCCGGGCGGCAGGCATGCGGTATCGGGCGGGCCCGCCCCTGAGCCGGCGCCGGGCGGCGCGCCTGCGGTATCGGGCGAACCCGGGCCCGGGCCGGGGGCCGGCATGCGGTCGCGGACCGGGGCGTCCTAGCCGGGTGGCTCGCGCTGGCCGCGGTGTTCCTGGGTACCGCGCTGCTCGGGGTGGCGGCCGGATTCGTCTGGTCAGCCGTGGCACCCAGGCCGCTGCTGGTCGTGGTGGCTCAGGGCTCCGCTGACGTGGTGAATCCGGAGACGGGCACCTTCATCATCGCTGACGTCTGGTTTACCGTGCTGTGCCTGATCGGAGGGGTCATATCCGGCTTGCTCGGCCACCGGTACGCGGTGCGGCGGCAGGGCCCGGTGGGCATGCTCAGCGTGCTGCTGGGCGCCCTGGCGGCTGCCCTGCTGGCCAGGTGGATCGGGGAGCAGGCGGGGGCGGCGACGTTCCACCATCTCCTCACCGCGAGTCGGCCGGGGGTGATGCTGCACGCGCCCCTGGCCCTGGGCGGCGTGGGCGCTCTGGCCTTCTGGCCGCTGGCCGCCGGACTCACCGCGGGCGGCATCGAGGCGATCAGGTATTTCCGCGATCGCCGACGGATGCTAGATCAGCGACGCGCCCACCCGGCCCGGTCCCGCGGCCCGGAGGGCACCGCGCCGGTGCCGCCGCTGCGATTCAGGACGTCCGGCGGCGGGCCGCCCGACCGGGCTTAGCGAATCCCGCTCCGATCCAGGTGGCCTCGGGAAGAGGCGGCCGGGCGGCGTCTGCCGCCCGGCCGCCTCCTCTGACTCCGCCCCCGGGGAAGGCCTATCCGCAGTCTGTCCGGCCACGAGGGCAGCTACGTCGTCGCCTCCCCTGCCGTGAGCCAATCGTAACAGAGCAACTACATGCGGTGATGACTATCACGTTAACCGTGCGCAGCATATTCACGACCCGGCCATCGCGGCCCCGACGATCCCCGCGTCGTTGTGCATCGCCGCGGGTACTACCCGGGCCCGCAGGCCGCCCAGCAGCGGCAAGAACTTGTCTGCCTTCCTGCTGACCCCGCCGCCGATGATGATCAGCGCGGGTGACAGCAGCATCTCCATGTGCTCGAGGTACTCATCGACCCGGTCGGCCCACTTTCCCCAGCTCAGCTCGTTTTCCTCGCGGACCAGCTCGGATGCGCGCTTCTCGGCCTCGCGTCCGCGGATCTCGATATGGCCGAACTCGGTGTTCGGCACCAGAGTCCCGTCAATGAACAGCGCACTGCCGATGCCCGTGCCGAAGGTCAGCATCAGCACGGTGCCCGGCTCGTTCGCGCCCGTGCCGAACCGCATCTCCGCTACCCCGGCCGCGTCGGCGTCGTTGAGCACCCTCACCCCCAGTCCGGTGGCCTCACCGAACAGCTTCCGCGCGTCGGTCCCTATCCACGCCTTGTCGACATTGGCCGCGGTCCTGACCACGCCCCGGTCGACGACGCCGGGAAAGGCAATGCCGACGGGCCCGGTCCACGCGAAGCCCGTCACCAGTTCGCGCACGACCTCGGCGACGGCAACAGGCTCCGAGGGATGGGGCGTAGCCAGCTTGACCCGCTCGGCGAGCAGGGTGCCGGTTTCGACGTCAACCGGCGCCGCCTTGATGCCGGTGCCGCCGATGTCGACGCCCAGGACGTTCAGCATCACGCCTCCGTTGGTGACTCAAACCGCGAGACAGGCCTACCCAGCGTAGGCCGGCCCCCCGGCGCTGGCCCACCGTCCGCCTGCTGGCGCTGGCCGCGCGTCGGCCTGCGGGGCCCAGCCGGCCCGCGGTGATCGGCCTGCTCCGGGCCGCTGGTCGGCCGGGGAGCCGGATTCCATCGCGAAGGGCTGAGCAGTTGCGGTTAGTTTTCCAGCTCGGCGGAGAACAGCGCGCCCGTTTAGGCATGTGATAATCACATTGGTCCGCGGCGGGCGGATCGCGACGAGGCCTGGGGAGCGATATGGCTGCGCGCGGGAATTTCGGGCTGGGCCAGTGCCGTGGGGTGACCTTCCCGGTGCCGTCGCAGAGCGCTGGCCTGGCCTGGATCCCGCTATTCGCGATCCCCGGCCAGGACTGAGCCCGGCAGCCGGCCAGCTTTGCCCCGGGCGAGTCATGGCGACGCACGGTGGCGGGCCCGAGCGGCCGGTCGGCCTCCGCGATGTGGCCAGGATGGCCGGGGTCTCGGTCGCGACCGCGAGCCTGGCGCTCAACGGCCAGCCGGGTGTTGCGCAGAACACGCGCCGGCGGATCGTGGCTGCCGCCGAGCGGCTCGGCTACCACGCCAACCCGCAGGCCCAGGCTCTGCGGCGGGGACGCACCACCACGTACGGGTTCCTGGTCCGTAACTTCGCTAACCCGTTCTTCCTCGAGGTGCTGAGCGGAGCCCAGCAGGTCGCGGCCGAGGCTGGCGCTGCCCTCCTGGTGCTGGATTCGCGCTACTCGCTCGAGCGCGAGCGCAGGCATGTGCAGGAAATGGCGGTGCAGCGGGTCGCCGGGCTGGCCATTGCCCCGGTGGGAGCCGGCGAGTCGATAAGGCTCTGGCGGGAGCTTCGTTCTGATGCCCCGGTGGTCGCGCTGAACGGCTCGACGGACGGCGTGCCCGGGGTGGCACGGGTATGCCCGGACAATGCAGCGGCGGTCCGGCTGGCGGTGCACCGGCTCGCCGACCTCGGTCACACCTGCATCGGCTTCCTGTCGGCGCCGCGCGGCCTCATGGCCGACCCGGACCGGCTGCGCTATTTCCGGCTCTTGGCCGGTGCACTAGCGCTACAGCCCCGCGTCATGTATTCCCTGCTCACCATGGCCGATGTCCAGCGGGCCGCCACGGCGGTGCTGTCCGGGCCTGGCGCCCCGACCGCGATCATCACCAACTCCGACTACACGGCACACGCGATCTACAAGGCGGCCAGGGAGATTTCGCTGCCGGTCGGCCCGGGAGTCTCGGTGATCGGTCACGATGACCTGCCCACCTCCGAACTGCTCGACCCGCCGCTGGCCACGATCAGGATCGATTACCGCCAGATGGGGCGCGCGCTGATGATGCGGCTGCTCGAGCCCGGGCCGTCCGGCGACTACATCGCCGCGGTCGAACTGGTGGAACGTGCCTCGCTGCAACCGCCGATGCTGGCCCGTTCCGGGCCCGTTCACCTGCGCGGATGAACATCGGATGGACAGCGGCGTCAACTCGGTAACGACGCTTGACACCCGTGCGCGGGGTGCGCCAGCATACCGATGCTAAACGTTTTAGGCATTTGCGTGCCTAATGTGGTTTGCCGGGGAGGGTCAGCCACTTCCTGACATTAGGTGCTACGTGCTCGCTAACGCAGCCGCGGCACGATGGGGAAGCTAACAGGAGGCATTCGCGTGAGATCGTCACATCGATTTGCGCTCGCCGGGGTGAGCGCCCTGGCGTTGCTGGCGGCTGGGTGTGGGTCGTCGGGTTCCTCGTCGCCAAGCTCGAGCAGCAGCGGGGCCAACTGGGCCACGGTCAGCTCCGCCTCGGCGGGCGGCGGCATGAGCAAGCTGGTGGCCGCGGCCAAGAAGGAGGGCACGCTCAACGTCATCGCCCTCCCGCCGACCTGGGCGAACTACGGCACCATCATCAGCGGCTTCACCAAGACGTACGGGATCAAGGTCAACTCCGCGAACCCGACTGGCACCAGCCAGGACGAGGTGAACGCGGTGAAACAGGAGAACGGCACCGCCGCGGCGCCCGACGTCCTGGACATCGGACAGGCCGTCGCCCTGGCCAACACCACCCTGTTCGCGCCTTACAAGGTCAGCACCTGGGCCGCCATCCCGGCGGCCCAGAAAGACGCCAGCGGGCTGTGGTACGAGGACTACGGCGGCTACATGTCCATCGGCTACTCCTCGAAGTTCGGCACGATCACCTCGATGAGCCAGCTGCTCAGCTCGAAGTTCAAGAACGCGGTGGCGCTGAACGGAAACCCGACCGCGGCCAACGCGGCGCTCAACGGCGTGATGATGGCCAACCTCGTGGAGGGCGGAACGCCCGACAACATCTCCAAGGGCGTGAACTTCTTCCACCAGCTCAAGCAGGCCGGCAACTTCTCCCCGGTATCGGCCACCGGTGCCACGATCAAGGCGGGCACCACCCCGGTCGTGTTCAACTGGGACTACCTCAACCTGCCTAGCTACGTGGGCGTATCGAACTGGAAGGTGTTCGTGCCGCCGAACGCCATCCTCGGCGGGTACTACTCGCAGGCCATCAACAAGAACGCGCCGCACCCGGCGGCCGCCCGGCTCTGGGAGGAGTTCCTCTACTCCCAGGCCGCCAGCGGCGGGCAGAATCTGTGGCTGGCGGGCGGCGCACGGCCGGTCGAGCAGGCAGCCATGACGTCCAACAGCTCCATCAACTCCGTTGACGCCGGGAAGCTGCCCGCGGTCTCGGGAACACCGGTGTTCCTGACCCAGAGCCAGAACACCGCCGCTCTCAATTACCTAACGGCGAACTGGGCCAAGGCCATCGGCTAGCGAGGACCCGTGGCCGTCGCTACGACAACCGAGACCGGTGCCCGGCCCGTCAGGGCCGGGCGCCGGCTTTCGCTTCCCGCCTGGGTCGGTACCGTGCCGTTCCTGGGCTATGTCGGAGTGTTCCTGCTGCTGCCGACCGCGATCGTGCTGATTCACGCGTTCCAGAACCAAGGCGGCGGGTTCTCACTGTCCGGCCTCAAGGTGCTCGGCGACTCCACGGTGCGCAGCTACTTCACCGGATCGGTTGAGCTGGCCGCGGTGACATCGGTGGGCGGGGCCCTGCTCGGCGCGATCCTGGCCTACGCCGTGGCGTCCGGGAACCCGGAGGGCGTGGTGCGCCGGCTCTACCTGGCTGGCTCGGGCGTGCTCGCCCAGTTCGGCGGGGTCACGCTGGCCTTCGCGTTCCTGGCCACGGTCGGCCCCAGTGGCCTGCTCCTGCACGCCAGCTGGTTCTACAACTTCCCCGAGGGCATCGCGCTGATCTACCTGTATTTCCAGATCCCGCTGATGGTCCTGGTCTTCATGCCCGCGATCGACGGGCTGAAGGTCCAGTGGCGCGAGGCCTGCGAGAACCTGGGCGGATCGGCGTGGCAGTACTGGCGGCACGTCGGCGGCCCGCTGCTGGTCCCGGCCTTCCTGGGTGCGACGCTGCTGCTGTTCGCCAACGCGCTGTCGGCTTTCGCGACGATCTGGGCCTGGGAGAACCAGATCGCGTACATCGTGCCGCAACAGATCTCCATCGTGCTCAGCAGCGAGGTCGGGCTGGCCAATGCCAACGAGGGCGCCGTACTCGCCCTGGGCATGGTGATCATGGTTATCGTCGTCATGACGGGGTACGCGTTGCTGCAGCGCCGGGCGGCCCGATGGCTGCGGTAACGTCGATCGGCGAGACGCCGCTGGTCGGGCCGGCCAAGAGCCCGCGCGGCATGCAGGCGGGCCGGCGCAGACGGCTGAACCTGTTCCGCTACGTGGCCTTTGTCCTATTCGGGCTGTTCTTCATCCTGCCGTTGCTGGCCATGCTCCGGTTCTCCCTGGAAGGAAATCAGCTCGGCACGTGGTCCCTGGCGGCCTGGAAGCAGATCGTGTCCTACCCGGGCCCGCCGCCCCTGCTGAGCTCGGTCGAGATCACCCTCGAACTGGCCGTCATTACCAGCGCGGTCGTACTGGTGCTGCTGGTACCGACCATGATCTGGATCCGGCTGCGGGTGCAGTGGATCGGCCGGGCCTTTGAATTCCTCTGCCTGCTGCCGCTCACCATTCCGGCGATCGTCCTGGTGGTCGGGCTCGCCCCGATCTACAACTTCATCCGGCACTACCAGCTGTCCGCGCTCCAGCTCTTCTGGTGCTACGTGATCCTGGCGCTGCCGTACGCCTACCGGGCGCTATCCGCCGGGCTGGGCGCGATGGATGTCACCACCATGTCCGAGGCCGCCCGCAGCCTCGGGGCCAGCTGGTTCACCGTGATCGTCCGGGTCATCGCTCCGAATATGCGGCAGGCGATCCTGAACGCGATGCTGCTGTCGTCGGCCCTGGTGCTGGGCGAGTTCACCATTGCCTATCTCTTGCTCTACAACAACACCTTGCAGGTGAACCTGTACTTCATCAGCCGGGCCACGCCGAATGCCTCGGTGCTCTTCTCCACCTCGACGGCCGCCCTTATCTTCGCCTTTATCCTGCTCCTGATCCTGTCCTACGTCGGCCGCCGCCGCCGCGCCCGGGGATGAGGTACCGCACGTGACTTCGCCATCGACCAGAACGCAGGATGGCCTGGCCAGGACCGCCGTCGAAGTGCGGATGCAGGGGCTGCGCCGCGAGTACGGCCCGGTCGTCGCGCTGGACGGTTTCGACCTGACCATCGGCCCCGGCGAGCTGATCGCGCTGCTTGGCCCGTCGGGCTGCGGCAAGACCACCACGTTGCGGCTGCTGGCCGGCCTGGAGGACGCCGATGCTGGCCAGATCACGGTAGCTGGCCAGGACATGACCCACCTGCCGGCCAGCAAGCGCGACATGGGCATGGTGTTCCAGGCGTACTCCCTGTTCCCGCACATGACCGTCCAGCAGAACGTGGCCTTCGGGCTGCGGCTGCGCCGGGTGCACGCCGCCGCGCGGGACAAGCGGGCGATCGAGATGCTCGAGCTGGTCGGCCTGTCCACCCAGGCGGACCGGTACCCGCACCAGATCTCCGGCGGCCAGCAGCAGCGGGTCGCCCTGGCCAGGGCCCTGGCCATCGAGCCCCAGGTGCTGCTGCTCGACGAGCCGCTGTCGGCACTGGATGCCAAGGTCCGGGCGCAGCTGCGCGACCAGATCCGCCGGATCCAGCTCGAGGTGGGCATCACCACCCTGTTCGTCACCCACGACCAAGAGGAGGCGCTGGCCATCGCGGACCGGGTCGGCGTGATGCGGGAGGGCCGTATCGAGCAGCTCGCGTCGCCCACCGAGGTCTACTCCCGGCCGGCGACCCCGTTCGTCGCTGAGTTCGTCGGCCTCACCAACCGGCTGGCGGGCGTCGTCAGCGGTCCGACGGTCACCGTGCGCGGTCGCGACCTGCCGCTGATGGACCCCTCCATCCCGGCGGGCCTAGTCACGGCGCTGGTGCGGCCGGAGGCGGTCACGCTGGCGTCGGATAGCTCGGGCGAGTTCGGGCCCCTGGTCGGCACCGTGATCGCCACGACGTTCCTCGGCGCGACCAGCCGCGTCACCGTCGACCTGGGCGACACCACGATCCTCGCGCAGCTGTCGACCTCCGACGCGGCGGCCTTGCCGGCGGGCAGCCGCGTCGCGCTGACCATCAGGCCGGACCCGGTGCTGGTGGCCGCCGATGCACCGGCCGTGACCGAGGCGTGAGCCGGGCGTGGGCTGGCGACGCCCGCCGCTGACCACCGACCGCCGCCTGGGGTCAGGCGCGGTGCTGCGCAGCGGGGGCACCAGCGCCTACCGGGCTGTCGAGATCATCGACGGCGAGCCGCACCTGCTCCGCGAGGACGTCGGCGGGACCGATTCAGGCACCCCGCCGCAGGCCGGGCGACCGCTGCTGTGCCTGGTGCACCTCACCGACCTGCAGCTCGCTGACGTGCAGTCGCCGACCAGATTCGAGTTCTTGAACCGGCACTTCACCGACCCGCGCTACGCCAAGATCGTGCCGGTGCAGCGCCCCCAGGAGGCGCTCACCGCGCACGCGATTGACGCGACGCTACGCACCCTGAACGCGGTGGCCGGCCCGGCCACCGGACGGCCGCCGCAGCTGGCCGTGACGACGGGTGATGCGATCGATAACGCCCAGTGGAACGAGATGCAGAACTTTCTCAGCTTGTTCGACGGCGGCCGGGTACAGCCGGACTCCGGCGGCCCGAGGTATGAGGGGGTGCAGGCGCAGGACTGGCCGGATGACATCTTCTGGAGACCGGATGGTCCGGGCCTGAGCGGCCATGACATCTTCCGGAGCGAGTTCGGCTTCCCGCATCACCCCGGGCTACTGCACAGCGCGCTGCGGGATTTCTCCGCCACTGGGCTGCGTATGCCCTGGCTATCATGCTTTGGCAATCACGAGGCCTTCAACCAGGGTGTCGGGACGGTGACCGAAGGCTTGTCCCAGGCCCTGGTCGGCAACCGGAAGCCGATGCGACTGCCCGCGGGGTTCGACCATGAATTCGCCCTGGAGCTGTTCACCGAGCGGCCCGAGACGTTCATGACCGGGCCGGCCATCCAGGTCACCGCCGATCCCGGCCGCCGGGCGATCACCAGGCGGGAGTTCGTCGAGGCGCATTTCCGGCCCGGAGCTCGCCCGTTCGGTCATGGTTTTACCGAACAGAACCGCCACGACGGCACCGCGTACTACGTCCACGACACCCCCGCGGCCAGGTTCATCGCGTTGGACACCAACTGCGCCACCGGCGGCGCGGCCGGAGCCATCGACCAGCAGCAGGCGCGATGGCTCGAAGCCCGGCTGGCCGAAGCGCACGCGGCATACCACGGCCCGGACGGGAGCGAGATCCGCACGGGTCATGATGACCGCCTGGTCGTGCTGTTCTCCCACCACGGGGTAGACACCATCATCAGCGCCGGCCGGACCGCGGCCCGGCCCGCCGGCGGTCCGCTGCTTGGCTCCGGTGAGCTGCTCGCGCAACTGCACCGGTTTCCCAACGTGGTGCTGTGGCTCAACGGCCACACGCACACCAACGCCGTCCGGGCGCGCCGCGACCCAGGCCACCCGGGTCGCGGGTTCTGGGAGGTCACCACGTGCGCCATCGTCGACTGGCCCAGCCAGGCCCGGCTGATCGAATTCATCGACTCCGGCGGCTACCTGTCCATCGTCTGCACCATGGTCGACCACGACAGCCCGGTCACGCCGCGGTCCCTCCAGACCGTTGATGACCTCGCTTCGCTGCACAGGGAACTGGCCGCCAATGTGCCTTACGGCGGTGCCACGTCGGCACTTTCCGGGGCGGCCGCCGACCGCAATGTGGAACTGCGGGTGCCGCCGCCCTTCCCGCTGCGCCGCCTGACCTCCGCCTTACCGAGCGCACCAGCGCTGCGCCATCGCAGCTATTCGAAGCTGGCCGCAGCCCAAGGGGAGTCGGCTGAATCAGCGTGGAGGCGTGCTGGGCTGCCTAGATGCGCCAGCTTGTCGCGCGGAGGGCCCGGACATCGGCATGACCGCCGTCCAGCCGGACCCGGGCGGCACCGGTGCGGCCCAGGGCCCACATCGTGAGCTCCGCCGGAGGACCCGTCACGGTGACGAGCGGGATCCGTGCTTTGGCGGTGATCCGGACCGGCTGATCTGCCCCGGCCCCCGAGGGCTGGTCGTCCCGGACGAACTCAACGCCCACCGGGGCCTTGCGCAGAATAAATCTCGCCATTCTCAGCCGTTGCCAGAGCACTTCGGAAAGGCCCCGGCTGAGGTCGCGCGGTTCCCAGTCAGGCTGCGCGCGGCGGACATCTTCGTGGTGAACGAAGAACTCCACCACGTTGGCGCGCTCGTCGAAGCCGGGCAGGCCGAATATCGACAGCAGCGGCGGCCCGTTCCTGATCGTCGTGACTAGCTCGGGGTAGGGCGTGCGGCTGGCGATGGCCTCCTGGGCCCGGCGGGTGTAGCCGGCTAGCGGGCCGCCCAGTATGCCGATGCTGGCGTCGGGCCGGTGCTCCCGCAAGACCAGATGGGCCGCCAAGTCAAGCGTGGTCCACCCTTCGCACAACGTGGCGGCGTGCGGGCCGGTCTCGTCGAGCAGTGCGCAGAGGGCAAGGCGCTCCTCTCGGGCATACGTCATGGCGCGATCGTAGGACAACCGCGTCAGCGGGTACGACCGGAGGTCATCAACTGCGAAACCCGGGCAGAGTGATCCCGTGCTACCTCGTTCCGGCTGGGCGGTCGGCCCAGCTCGTTCCGGCTGGGCGGTCGGCCCAGCTCGTTCCGGCTGGGCGGTCGGCCCGGCTGTCGGCGGGCCTATGCTGGCGCAGATGGGCGATGACTCAACTGCGCGCCCGCGCCGCGGCAGCCCGCGTCGGCAACTTGCGCTCGTGCTGCTGCTCGGCGCGGCCGGGGCCGGGCTGGTCTTCCTGGCCACGAGGCAGGGCTGGGCACAGGTGCATTCAGCCGCGCCGAAGCCGCTCCCGGCCAGTGTGGTGACGGAGACGGGCCAGGACCTGGTGCCCGTCGCGGGCGCGCTAGCTGTGGCCGCCTTGGCCAGCCTGGCTGCGGTGCTCGCCACCAGGCGGGTGCTCCGCCGGATCACCGGGGTCGTGCTGGCCGGGTTCGGCGCCGGCATTGCCGTGGCGGTCGGGACGGGCATCTCGACCGCCAACGTGATTGCCGCGGCGGTCGGGTCTGGGCCGGGCGGTAGCTCCGGCACCGCCGGGGGGTCAGCGGGCGCAGGCTCGGTGACGGCTGGCTCAACGCCCAGTAGCAGCAGCAGCGCACTGGTCGCCGGCTTTCCCGGACGGGTCGCCTTCGCGAGTTTTCCCTGGCACCTGGTCGCCCTGGCGGGGGCCGTCGCGCTGATCGCCGCGGGCGTCCTGGTGGCCTGGCGGGCCGACCGGCTGCCGGTCATGTCCAGCCGGTTCGACCCCCCGGCTCCGGCCGGAGCCGAGACCACACCGGCCGCGGAGGTCCAGCGAGCGGGCCGGGACACGGCCACCATCTGGGAATCGCTCAGCAGGGGCGACGACCCGACCACGAGCTAACGCGCCAGGTCCCCGCGGGCGGCTGGGGAGTGGGGCCGCCCGCGCGTTTACGGCGTCGTCAGGGCGGGCCGATCCCGGTTACGCCGAGCCCGCCCCGGGCGATACCAGGCAGCGTTAGTTCCGCGGCCAGCCACCGAGCCGTCGGCGGGTGTTAACCAGTCAGGCTCGCGGTCGTTACCCCGCCGGCGGGCCGGATCGTCCGGCCAGGCAGCGGCTTCATGCGGTACCCGATGGAAGCCGGGACGACGGTGTGGACGGGGGTCCCTCAAGCGGGCTGTAGCGCGCTGGATACGATCGGGAGCGCAATGCATCCCACCCGAGGGGGCGGCAGAACCGCGTGAGCGTGCTCGACGAGATCCTCGAGGGAGTTCGTGCCGACCTTGCGGCACGGCAGCGAAGTGTTCCGCTCGATCGGCTGAAGGAGATCGCCGCGGCGGTCGCCTCGCCGCGCGACGCGCTGGCCGCGCTCAGCGGCGATGACGTAGCCGTGATCGCGGAGGTCAAGCGGGCCAGCCCGTCCAAGGGCGCGCTCGCCGCCATCGCCGATCCGGCGACGCTGGCGATGGACTACGAGGCCGGCGGGGCGCGGGTGATCAGCGTCCTGACCGAGCCGCGCCGCTTCGGGGGCAGCCTGGAGGACCTGGCCGCGGTGCGTGAGGCGGTCAATGTGCCGCTGCTGCGCAAGGACTTCGTGATCAGCTCCTATCAGCTCTGGGAAGCCAGGTCGCGCGGGGCCGACATGGTGCTGCTGATCGTCGCGGCGCTGGAACAGAACGCGCTGGTGTCCTTGGTGGAGCGGGCCGTGTCGATCGGCATGGCGCCGCTGGTCGAGGTGCACACCGAGGAAGAGCTGGACCGTGCCCTTGACTCCGGGGCCAGGATCATCGGCATCAACGCGCGGAACCTGGCCACACTCAAGGTCGACCGCGGCGTCTTCAGCCGGCTGGCTCCGCACATCCCGGACGGGATCATCAAGGTCGCCGAGTCCGGGGTCCGCGGCCCGCATGACCTGCTGGCCTACGCGGCGGCCGGCGCCGACGCGGTGCTGGTCGGCGAGAGCCTGGTAACCGGCAAGGATCCGCGGTCGGCCGTTGCTGACCTGGTCACCGCCGGCTCGCATCCGGCGCTGCGCGGGGACCGCGGATGACCGGGAGCAGCGGCACTGCGGGCAGCGACACCGCGACCGAGGCGGGCCGGGCCACGGGCGTGGGTCCGGCGGCCGAGACCGCGGACGTGGGTCCGGCGGCCGAGACCGCGGACATTGGTCCGGCGGCTGAGACCGCGGCCCAGGCAGCGCCGGGCCCGGTGCCTGATTCCCGCGGCCATTTCGGTCCCTTTGGCGGCCGGTTCGCGCCCGAAGCGTTGCTCGCGGCGCTGGATGAGCTCAGCGCGGCCTACGCCGACGCCCGGGCGGACCCGGGATTTGACGCCGAGCTTGACTCGCTGCTGCGCGGGTACGCCGGCCGGCCGAGCCTGCTGACCGAGATCCCGTCCTTCGCCGCCGAGGCGGGCGGCGGCCGGGTTTTCCTCAAGCGCGAGGACCTGCTGCACACCGGCTCACACAAGATCAACAACGTGCTCGGCCAGGCGCTGCTCACCAGGCGGATGGGGAAGACCCGGATCATCGCGGAAACGGGCGCCGGCCAGCACGGCGTGGCCACCGCGACCGCGGCCGCGCTGCTCGGCCTGGACTGCGTGGTGTACATGGGCGAGGTCGACACCAGGCGGCAGGCCCTGAACGTGGCCCGGATGCGGCTGCTCGGAGCCGAGGTCATCCCGGTCGCGACCGGTAGCGCGACCCTCAAGGACGCGATCAACGCGACGTTCCGGGACTGGGTCGCCAGCGTGGAAACCACGCACTACTGCATAGGCTCGGTGATGGGCCCGCACCCGTTCCCCGTTATGGTCAGGGATTTTCAACGGGTCATCGGCGTTGAAGCCAGGCAGCAGCTGATCAATGCGACCGGGCGGCTGCCCGATGCGGTGCTCGCGTGCGTGGGCGGCGGGTCCAATGCGATCGGGGTGTTTCACGCCTTCATCCCGGACGCGGGGGTACAGCTGATCGGCTGCGAGGCGGGCGGTGACGGGCTGGCCAGCGGCCGGCACGCGGCGACGCTGGTCGGCGGCTCCGCCGGGGTGATCCACGGGATGCGGACCTTCCTGCTGCAGGACGCCGAGGGCCAGACGCTGGAAACGCATTCGGTCTCCGCCGGGCTTGATTATCCGGGGGTCGGGCCCGAGCACGCCTGGCTGGCGCAGACCGGCCGGGCGAGCTACCGCGCCGTCACCGACAGCGAGGCGATGGACGCCTTCGCGCTGCTGTGCCGCACCGAGGGGATCATCCCGGCCATCGAGTCAGCCCATGCGCTGGCCGGCGCGCAGCAAGTGGGCCGGGAACTCGGCCCGGACGCCGTGCTGCTGGTGAACCTGTCCGGGCGCGGCGACAAGGACGTTGACATCGCTGCCCGGTGGTTCGGCCATCTCGATGAGGAGACGGCGGACGGCGGTGCGGCGGGCGGCGCGGTAGCCGGGAACGGCGGGCCGGTCCGGTGAGCCTGGTCAGCGCCGCGTTCGAGAAGGCCGCCGCGGAAGACCGGGCCGCGCTCGTCGGCTACCTGCCAGCCGGCTTCCCGTCCGTGGACGGCGCCATCGCGGCGGCCGTGGCGATCGCGCAGGCCGGGGCCGACGTGATCGAGATCGGCCTGCCCTATTCGGACCCGATGATAGACGGACCGGTCATCGAGGAGGCCGTGCACCGGGCGCTGACCAGCGGCACGCACGTGGCTGACGTGCTGCGTACCGTGGAGGCGGTGGCCAGGACCGGGGTGGCCGTCCTGGTCATGACCTACTGGAATCCGGTCGACCATTACGGCGTGGCCGCCTTCGCGCGGGATCTGGCGGCGGCCGGCGGCAGCGGGCTGATCACGCCTGACCTGACGCCTGAAGAGGCCGGGCCGTGGCTGGCCGCGGCGGCGCAGACGGGCCTTGATCCGGTCTTCCTGGTCGCACCGAGCACGTCCCGGCAGCGGATCGAGCTGATTACCTCGGTATGCGGCGGCTTCGTCTACGCGGCCTCCCTGATGGGCATCACCGGCGCCCGGGACGCCGTCGGCGGCCAGGCCGCCGGGCTGGTCCGGCGGGTCAGGGAATGCACGAGCCTGCCGGTCGCCGTCGGCCTCGGCGTCTCTAGCCAGGCCCAGGCGGCTGAGGTGGCGGGCTTCGCCGACGGCGTCATCGTCGGGTCCGCTTTTGTGGCCAGGCTGCTACGGGCCCCAGACCAGCGGACCGGCCTGGACCTGGTCCGTGACCTGGCCACTGACCTGGCTGCGGGAGTCCGCAGCCGCCAATCGGGACGCTGACTTTTCGGACATCCGGTCTGCGGGTAGCCTGCTGATAGCTTTCAATAGCTGTGCGGACCATGCCCGGTCCGCGGCCGGGCCGATGTCGTCCCACCCCCCACCCGAGTCTCGCGATGGCGGATGAGACGACAGGAGGCCGAGTTGGCCCATGCCGGACTAACGAGCGCGCCAGGACTATACGACAGCAGTTTTGAGCATGATGCGTGCGGAGTCGGTTTTGTAGCGAATCTGACCGGCCGACGTGAGCATGCGATCGTGGCCAAGGCGCTGACCGTGCTGCGGAACCTGGACCACCGGGGCGCCAAGGGCAGCGATCCGGAAACCGGCGACGGCGCTGGGATCATCACCCAGATTCCGGACGCCTTCTTCCGCGAGGTCTGTGAGTTCGAGCTGCCGGAGCCCGGCTATTACGCGGCCGGGCTGGTGTTCCTGCCCGGCCACGGCGATGACGCCGGGGCGCGGGCCGAGATCGAGCGGCTGGCCGGCCTGGAGGGCCTGACGGTTCTGAGCTGGCGAGACGTCCCGCATGAGCGCGACCGGTGCGGCGCGGGCGCCCGGCCGGTCATGCCGCGGCTGGTGCAGCTGTTCGTGGCCGGCGCCGGCGAGCGCGGGGCCGAGCTGGACCGCCTGGCGTACTGCCTGCGCCACCGCGCCGAAGCTCAGACCGGCGCGTACTTCGCCAGCCTGTCCTCCTCGACGATCGTCTACAAGGGCATGCTCACGGCGCTGCAGCTGGAGCCGTTCTACCCGGACCTGTCGGACGAGCGGTTCAGCTCGGCGCTGGCCCTGGTACACGCCAGGTTCTCCACCAACACGTTCCCGTCCTGGCCGCTGGCCCACCCGTTCCGGTTCATCGCGCACAACGGCGAGATCAACACCATCCGGGGCAACCGGAACTGGATGCGTTCCCGGGAGGCGATGCTGGCCACCAGCCTGATCAGGCCGGATGCCGCCGGGCGCGGCTTCGACCGGCTGTTGCCGGTCCTCGATGAGTCGGCCAGCGACTCGGCCAGCTTCGACGCGTGCCTGGAACTGCTGCACCTGGGCGGCCGGTCGCTGCCGCATGCCGTGCTGATGATGATCCCCGAGCCGTGGGAGAACCACGAGGAGATGGATCCGGCCCGGCGCGCGTTCTACCGGTTCCACGCCTCCCTGATGGAGCCGTGGGACGGCCCGGCCCTGATCGCGTTCACCGACGGCAGCGTGATCGGCGCGGTGCTGGACCGCAACGGGCTGCGGCCCGGCCGGTACTGGGTGACCAGGGACGGCCTGGTGGTGCTGGCCAGCGAGGTCGGCGTGCTGGACATCGACCCGGCTGAGGTGATCAGGAAGGGCCGGCTGCAGCCGGGCCGGATCTTCCTGGCTGACACCGCGGCTGGCCGGATCATCGAGGACGAGGAGGTCAAGGCCGAGCTGGCCGCCGAGCATCCCTACGAGGACTGGCTGCACGCCGGGTTGCTGCACCTCGACGACCTGCCTGACCGCGACAGGGAAGTGCCCGGCGGCAGCGGGCTCGCCACCGAGCAGCAGCTGTCCGGGTACACCGAGGAGGAACTACGGGTCGTCCTCGCCCCGATGGCCAGGACCGGTGCCGAGCCGATCGGCTCGATGGGGACCGACACCCCGGTGGCCGTGCTCTCCGACCGGCCCCGGCTGATCTTTGATTACTTCACGCAGCTGTTTGCCCAGGTGACGAACCCGCCGCTGGACGCGATCCGGGAGGAGCTCGTTACCTCGCTGGCCTCCACCACCGGCCCCGAGCACAACCTGTTCGATCCCGGTCCGGCCTCCTGCCGCCAGATCGTGCTGCCCTACCCGGTGATCAGCGAGAGTGATCTGGCCAAGATCATCCACATCAATGACGACGGCGACCTGCCCGGATTCGCCGCGCACGTGGTGGACGGCAGGTACGAGGCCGCCGCCGGCGGTCCGGCGCTGCGGCGCCGCCTGGCCGAGATCCGGGCCGAGGTGTCCGCGGCGATCAAGGCCGGCGCCCGGATCATCGTGCTGTCCGACCGCGACGGCCGCGGCCTCCGGCAGGCCCGAGCGGACGGCCTGCCGGGGGATCTGGGGGAAGCATCCCCCCAGATAAGTACAGCCCGATCCCGTCGCTGCTGCTGACCGGCGCGGTACACCACCACATGATCAGGGAGAAGACCCGGGCCCGGGCCGGGCTCGTGGTGGAGGCAGGCGACGTCCGCGAATGCCATCATGTCGCGTTGCTGATGGGCTACGGCGCCGCCGCGGTCTGCCCGTACCTGGCCATCGAGTCGGTCCAGGAGCTGGCCCGCAGCGGGGCGCTCGGGCCGGTCACCCCGCGCAAGGCCACCGCCAACCTGATCAAGTCGCTCGGCAAGGGCGTGCTGAAGATCATGTCCAAGATGGGCGTGTCCACGGTCGCGTCCTACACCGGCGCGCAGATCTTCGAGGCGATCGGCCTCGGCGCCGAGGTCATCGGCGAGTGCTTCACCGGGACGCCGTCGCGGCTGGGCGGGGTTTCCTTCGACGAGCTGGCCGCCGAGACGGCGGCCCGGCACGCCCGTGCCTACCCGGCCCGCGGCGACGCGCCGGCGCCCCGGCAGCTGGAGACCGGCGGTGAGTACCAGTGGCGCCGCGAGGGCGAACCGCACCTGTTCAGCCCGGAGACCGTGTTCAAGCTGCAGCACGCCACGCGCAGCCGACGGCAGGACATCTTCCGCGAGTACACCCGCCTCGTCGACGACCAGGCGGCCCGGCTGATGACGCTGCGCGGCCTGCTGCGCATCCGCGGCGTCGACGCGCCGCCCGGCCGCGAGCCGATCAGCGTCGACGAGGTCGAGCCGGTGGCCAGCATCGTGCAGCGGTTCAGCACCGGGGCGATGTCCTACGGCTCGATCTCCGCCGAGGCGCACCAGACCCTCGCCATCGCGATGAACCGGCTGGGCGGCCGGTCCAACACCGGCGAGGGCGGCGAGGACCCGGACCGGTTCGTGCCCGACGCCAACGGCGACCTGCGCCGCTCGGCGGTCAAGCAGGTGGCCAGCGGGCGGTTCGGCGTGACCAGCGAGTACCTGGTCAACGCGGATGACCTGCAGATCAAGATGGCGCAGGGCGCCAAGCCGGGCGAGGGCGGCCAGCTGCCCGGCCACAAGGTGTACCCGTGGATCGCCAGGACCAGGTACTCCACCCCCGGGTCGGGCTGATCTCGCCGCCGCCGCACCACGACATCTACTCCATCGAGGACCTGGCCCAGCTGATCCATGACCTGAAGAACGCCAACCCGTCGGCCCGGGTGCACGTCAAGCTGGTCGCCGAGGTCGGGGTCGGCACGGTGGCGGCCGGCGTGGCCAAGGCGCACGCCGACGTGGTGCTGATCTCCGGGCACGACGGCGGGACCGGCGCGGCCCCGCTGACCAGCATCAAGCACGCGGGCGCGCCGTGGGAGCTCGGGCTCGCCGAGACCCAGCAGACGCTGCTGGCCAACCACCTGCGGGACCGGATCGTGGTCCAGGTGGACGGCCAGCTGAAGACCGGCCGCGACGTCATCATCGCGGCGCTGCTCGGGGCCGAGGAATTCGGGTTCGCCAGCGCGCCGCTGGTGGTGGCCGGCTGCGTGATGATGCGCGTCTGCCATCTGGATACCTGCCCGGTCGGGGTGGCGACCCAGAACCCCGAGCTGCGCAAGCGCTTCACCGGGAAGCCGGAGTTCGTGATCAATTTCTTCGAGTTCCTGGCCCAGGAGGTCCGCGAGTACCTGGCCCGGCTCGGGTTCCGGACGCTGGACGAGGCGGTCGGGCACGTTGAGCTGCTCCAGACCGCTGCCGCGATCGAGCACTGGAAGGCCTCCGGCCTCGATCTCGCGCCGGTGCTGCATGTGCCCGCGCTGGCCGAAGGGACCGCGCGCCGGTGTACCAGCGGCCAGGATCACGGCCTGGATCAGGCTCTCGACAACACGCTCATCGCACTGGCGGAGGGAGCGCTGCGCGACGGCGCGGCCGTCCGGCTGGAACTACCCGTTAAGAATGTCAATCGGACCATCGGAACGATGCTCGGCTGCCAGGTGACCCGGCGGTGGGGGGGTCAGGGCCTGCCCGACGACACGATCGACATCTCGCTACGGGGGTCGGCCGGGCAGTCGTTCGGAGCCTTCCTGCCCCGTGGCATCACGCTGCGGCTGGCCGGTGACGCCAACGACTACCTGGGGAAAGGGCTGTCCGGCGGGCGGATCATCGCGGCGCCGGACCCGGCCGCCGCCTTCGCCGCCGAAGAGCAGGTCATCGCGGGCAACGTGATCGGCTACGGCGCGACCAGCGGCGAGATGTTCCTGCGCGGCGTGGTCGGCGAGCGGTTCTGCGTCCGCAACTCCGGCGCCACCGCGGTCGCCGAGGGTACCGGCGATCACGGCTGCGAGTACATGACCGGCGGCCGGGTGGCGGTGCTCGGCCCGGTCGGCCGGAACTTCGCCGCCGGCATGTCCGGCGGCCTGGCCTACCTGCTCGACCCGGACCCGCGCCGGATCAACACGCAGCTGGCCGACTTGGAGCCGCTAGACGACAGCGACGCCGGCTTCCTGCAGGACCTGCTGGAACGGCACCACGCGCTGACCGGATCGGCCGTCGCGGCGTGGCTGCTGGCCGACTGGGAGGCCGCCACGGCGCGGTTCGGCGTGGTCGTGCCGAAGGACTACAAGCGGGTCCTGGCCGCGGCGCGGTGGGCCGAGCGCGAAGGACGCGACGTGAACGAGGCCGTGATGGCCGCGGCGAGCGGCTGAGCGGGGAGCGGAGATGGCGGACCCCAAGGGCTTCATGACCACGCCGCGCCGGACCGCGGCCCGGCGCCCGGTCGATATCCGGCTCCAGGACTGGCGCGAGGTATACGCCGAGTTCCCCGCGCGCGAGCTGGAACACCAGGCCGGGCGCTGCATGGACTGCGGAATCCCGTTCTGCCACAACGGCTGCCCGCTGGGCAACCTGATCCCGGAGTGGAACGACCTGGTCTGGCGGGAGGACTGGCAGGCCGCGGCGGAGCGGCTGCACGCGACCAACAACTTCCCCGAATTCACCGGGCGGCTATGCCCGGCGCCGTGCGAGACGGCCTGCGTACTCGGCATCAACGCCGACCCGGTGGCGATCAAGCAGGTCGAGGTGGAGATCATCGACCGGGCGTTCGCCGAGGGCTGGGTGGGCCCGGTGCCGCCGTCGGCCGCCGCGGTGGCGGCCGGGCGCAAGGTGGCGGTCATCGGCTCCGGGCCGGCCGGCTCGCGGCCGCGCAGCAGCTCACCCGGGCCGGGCACGCCGTAACCGTGTACGAGCGGGCCGAGTCGCCCGGCGGCCTGCTCCGGTTCGGGATCCCCGAGTTCAAGCTGGAGAAGCGGCACCTGGACCGGCGGCTGGCGCAGCTGCGCGCCGAGGGAACCGTGTTCCGCTGCGGCGTGGCGGCCGGGATCGATGTGAGCGCCGCCGAGCTGCGCGGCAGCTATGACGCGATCGTGCTGGCCGCCGGCGCCACCGTGCCGCGTGGCCTGCCGGTGCCAGGCGCCGGGCTGGCGGGCATCCACCAGGCCATGGAGTACCTGCCGGTGTCCAACCGGGCGGTCCGGGACGGCACGCCGGCCAGCCATCTCGGCCCGCGGGCGGCACGTGGTGATCATCGGCGGCGGCGACACCGGGGCCGACTGCCTCGGGACCGCCCTGCGGCAGGGTGCCGCGTCCGTGACCCAGCTGGAGATCATGCCCCGGCCGCCGCAGCTGCGGCCGGCCAGCCAGCCGTGGCCCACCTACCCGATGATCTACCGGGTCTCCAGCGCGCACGAAGAGGGCGGCGAGCGGACCTACGCGGTCAGCACCCAGGAATTCATCCCAGACGCGGCCGGCCGGGTACAGGGGCTCCGGCTGGTCGACGTCGGACCGGCCGGAGCCGGGTTCGCGCCGGTACCGGGCACCGACCGGGAGTTGCGGTGCGAGCTGGTGCTGCTCGCCATGGGATTCACCGGCGCCGAGCGCGGGCCGCTGCTCGAGGGCCTCGGCGTCGACCTCGACGCGCGCGGCAACGTGCCGCGGGACGCCTCGTACGCCACGCCGATGCCCGGCGTGTTCGTGGCGGGCGACATGGGACGCGGTCAGTCGCTGATCGTGTGGGCGATCGCCGAGGGCAGGTCGGCGGCGGCGGCCATCGACCGCTACCTGACCGGGGCCACGATGCTGCCCGCCGCGATCCCGCCGACCGCCGCGCCGCTGCGGTAGCGGCCCGCTCCGGGGCGGCGCGGCTGCGGTTCAGGCCACAGCCCGGCTCGGCGGCCGCCGGCAGCGGCTGGCGCGGGCCGGCGTCGCCAACCACGCCCAACTACGAGGCGGCCACGGTAACGTCACAGAACATGCCAGCCGCATTCATTCCGAGCCCGTCCCGCGGCCTGTGGCATATCGGCCCGATCCCGCTCCGCGGCTACGCGCTGTGCGTCCTGCTGGGCATCGTCGTCTGCCTGTGGGTCACCGACCGGCGCTACCGCGGCCTCGGCGGCCGCCCGGGCCAGGTCCTGGACATCGCGACCGTGGCCGTTCCGTTCGGGCTGGTCGGGGCGCGCGCCTACGGGGTGCTGACCAATTACCACCTCTACTTCGGCAGCGACCGCGACTGGGTCACCGTGCTGCGCATCTGGGATGGCTGGTTCGGCATGCCCGGCGGAGTCGCGGCCGGGGCGCTCGGGGCCTGGATCGCGGCCCGGCGGCTGGGCGTGCGGCTCAGCCCGCTGGCCGGTGCGGCGGCACCCGGGCTGGCGCTCGCGGCGGCGATAGCGTCCTGGGGAAACTGGTTCGGCCAACAGATGTACGGCCGCCCGGCTACGCTGCCCTGGGCGCTGGAGATCGCCCCGGAGCACCGGGTGCCCGGCTACGAGAATTTCGCGACCTTCCAGCCGGCCTTCCTGTACGCCTCGATCTGGGATGTGCTCACCGGCGTCCTGGTGATCATGCTGGCGCGCCGGTTCCGGCTGACCGGGGACCGCACGTTCGCCTGCTATGCGGCGCTGCAGGCGGCTGGCTCGGTGAGCGTGGGCATGCTCCGGATCGGTTACGGTGAGCGGCTGGCCGGGCTGACCGAGAGCCAGATCCTGCTGATCGCCGTCCTGGTGGCCGCCGTCGGCTATCTGTACCTGACCAGGGCCAGGAAGGGCCCCGACGTCCTGGAACTTGCCCCGGCCGGGCCCGGGCGGGTCTGGCCCGGGGCCGGGAGAGAGCGGGCCCACGACGGGGACAGCCCGGCCAGCCGCGGGGACATCCGGGCCGGCGGCGGTCAGAGCCGGGCCGGCGGGCGGCCGGGCGGGGCGACGAGCCGCTCTTTCCGTTAAGTTTCGGGTTAAGAGGTAAGATCCGCGCACTGGGCGGCACCGGATCCTTCGCGATCACCGGATGGCTCATGCTGGGCTGACCGCTGAGCGGGCGGTCGGTGCCCCGGGTGGGAGTCGAACCCACACTGCACGGTGTTTGAGACCGCGGACTCTGCCTGTTGGTCTACCGGGGCGTGGCCGGCTTACCTGGGCGGGTGCGGCCAACGTCAATCTACCGGGTTAGATACGCTCAGCGCGTGAGCCAGACCCCGTTTCGCGTCGTAATCGCCGAGGATGAGGCGCTGATACGCCTCGATCTCAAGGAGATGCTCGAGGAAGACGGCTATGTCATCGCTGGCGAGGCGGCAGATGGCGAGGCTGCGATCAAGCTGACCGAGAGCCTGCGACCGGACCTGGTGATCATGGACGTGAAGATGCCGGTCCTTGATGGCGTCTCTGCCGCCGAGCGGATCACCGCCCAGCACCTGGCCCCGGTGGTCATCCTGACCGCGTTCTCCCAGAGCGACCTGGTAAAACGAGCCCGGGACGCCGGGGCAATGGCTTACCTGGTGAAGCCGTTCACCAAGGCCGACCTCATCCCGGCCATTGAGATCGCGGTGAGCCGGTTCCAGGAAATCTCGGTGCTCGAGGCCGAGATAGGCACCTTGCGAGAGCGGCTTGAGGTGCGGAAGTTGGTCGACCGGGCCAAGGGGATACTGCAGGCCGAGCGCGGGATCACCGAGGCCGAGGCGTTCCGCTGGATTCAGAAGACCTCGATGGATCGCCGGATGACGATGCGAGCGGTTGCGGAGGAAGTGCTGGCTGGCCAGCATCTCGCGAGCCCCGGGCCGGACGACGCCCGCCCGCAGCCTGCCGGTCCCAAGCCGGATGACGCCCAGGGCGACGGAGCACCAGCCGGCGGTGCATGAGCCGGCGGTGCATGAGCCGGCGGTGCATGGCCGGCGGTGCATGAGCCGGCGGAGCATGAGCTGGCGGACCGGCCGCGGGGCGAGGCGCGGGCGGCGGAGCCCGAGCGGGCGGGCGGGGCCGGGTGCACAACCCCCCGGATGCAAAGCCCGGCGCCCGCCCGCCTGCGCCGCCACCCGCCCGGAGGCGGTGGGCGGCGGAGAGCCCGAAGAACCTTTGGTGCCATGTCAGCCTTCCCCGGGCCTGCACGTTCTCTACTCGGCATCGCCGGGCTCTGCACACCACGGTAGCGACGCGCTGGCACGCCGCGCAAAGACACTGAGATTCCCCGGACGGTATGGGGGATACGTCCCCCGACTGGGGCTACGCAGGGGCGCCGCGCAAGTGACCAAGCGTGAACACTCCCGGCGCGAGCATCGGATCCGGCGATATTTCAGGCTCGAAGCGAACTCCGTTCGCGCGGCGGCTACTGGGCGCCCGACTCCCCAATGCCCGATTCCTGAGCAGCGGGGGCGGCCGGGGTAGCCGCGGCCTGAGCGCCGCCGGGCACCGCGTCACGCAGCAGGCAGCTGAGCCTGGAGGTGCAGATCCGCCGGCCAAGCTCGTCGGTGATGACGATTTCGTACGTGGTCAGCGTCCGGCCGCCATGCAGAAGCGTGGCCACCCCGGTTACCTCGCCGTGGGCCGCGCCGCGATGGTGCGTGGCGCTGATCTCGATTCCCACCGTGACGCGTTCCGGGCCCGCGTGCATGGCGGAGCCGAGGGAGCCCAGCGTCTCGGCCAGCACGCAGGAGGCGCCGCCGTGTAGCAGGCCGTAAGGCTGCGTGTTGCCTGCGACGGGCATGGTGCCGACGACCCGGCGGGCAGAGGCTTCGAGGATCTTGATGCCCATGCGCCTGACGAGCGCATCCTGGCCAGCCTGGTGGAAGGCGGCCAAGATCTGTTGTTCGCGGTGGTCGGCCACCGGTCACCTCCGAGTTGCTGACGGCGCCGCTGTCTGGCGAGCAGCCTAGACACCGCCACGTCCGCTGCCACACCTGCGGGTCGGGCCAACCATGGCGCAGTCCGCTCGATTCGGTGATCGTGGTCGATGCGGGCTCGGACGTTGCCGGTCCGGGCGGCCGCTGCGTGCGGAGTGCCTGCCCGGGCGCCCCGCCAACGTCACACCGGGCGACTAGACTTCCCGCGTGGTGACCAAGCCGACTTCCGCGCCGGACCCGGGTCCAGACCAGCGCCCGCCCCGGCCAGGCCAGACCGGCGCCCAGCCCGAAGGCACCGGCGCCCGGCCGGGCGAGGGGTCCGGGGGGCCCGGCGGCCGGCTGCTGCTGCTTGACGGCCACTCGCTGGCCTACCGGGCGTTCTTCGCGCTGCCGCCGGAGAATTTCTCCACGACCACCGGGCAGCCGACCAACGCGGTCTACGGCTTCACCGCGATGCTCATCAACGCGCTGCGCGACGAGCAGCCCACTCATGTGGCGGTCGCGTTCGACCGCGGCGAGCCGACCTTCCGGCACGAGCAGTACGTCGAGTACAAGGCGAACCGGCGGGAGACTCCCGCCGACTTCCGCAGCCAGCTGAGCCTGATCTTCGAGGTACTGGACGCGCTGGGCATCCCGCGGCTGTCGGTGCCGGGTTACGAGGCCGACGACGTTATCGCCACGCTGACCGCCCAGGCCACCGCCGAGGGCATGAGCGTCCTGATCGTCACCGGCGACCGCGACACCTTCCAGCTGGTCAACCCGGACGTAACTGTGCTGTACACCCGTCGCGGGATCAGCGACATGGCCCGCTTCACGCCCGCGGCGGTCACCGAGAAATACGGGCTCACGCCCGCCCAGTACCCCGATTTCGCCGCGTTGCGCGGCGACCCGAGCGACAATCTGCCGAGCATCCCGGGGGTGGGCGAGAAGACCGCCACCAAATGGGTGATCGAGTTCGGCTCGCTGGCCGATCTCGTGGACCGGGTCGATGAGGTCAAGGGCCGGGCCGGCGATAACCTCCGCGAGCATCTCGGTGATGTGCTGCGCAACCGCCAGCTCACCGAGCTCGTCCGCGACGTGCCGCTGGACGTCGCACCGCAGGACCTGCGCCCGGCGCCCTGGGACCGCGAGAAGATCCATCAGCTCTTCGACACCTTGCAGTTCCGCGTGCTGCGGGAGCGGCTGACCGCCACGTTCCCGAACGGGATCGCCGCGCCGTCCGGCCCGGCGGAGGCTGCGGCGCCAGCCGGTGGCTTCGACCTCGACCTGACCGTGCTGGGTTCGGAGGAGCTGCCTGCCTGGCTGGCCGAGCACGCCGCTGGTCCTGGCCGCACCGGGCTGGCCGCCAGCGGCAGCTGGGGCCGGGGCACCGGTCTGCTCGACGGCCTCGCGCTGGCGACTTCCGACGGTGCCGCCGCCTTCCTGGATCCGGCCGCGATCACCGAGGACGACGACAAGGCCCTGGCCGGGTGGCTGGCCGATCCGGCGAAGCCGAAGGCACTGCATGACGTCAAGGGACCGTTGCACGCACTGGCCGCGCACGGTCTGCAGCTCGCCGGCGTGACCAGCGACACCGCGCTTGCGGCGTATCTTGCCCTGCCCGGTCAGCGTTCGTTCGATCTCGCGGACCTGGCCATGCGGTACCTGAACCGGGAACTGCGCGGCGGTGCCGGCGCCACCGGCCAGCTGACCCTGGACATGTCCGGCGAGGCCGAAGCGGCGGCCGCGCTGGCCGAGCGGGCCGTGGCCACCAGGGAACTCGCTGACGCCCTCGATACCGACCTGGCCGACCGCGGCGCGACGCAGCTGCTGGCCGAGGTGGAACTGCCGCTGGTTGACGTGCTGGCCGGGATGGAGCGGGCCGGGATCGCCGCCGACACCGAGCACTTCGCCGACATGTCGGCCAGCCTGGGCGGCGAGGTCAAGGCGGCCGAGCAGGGCGCGTTCGCGGTCACCGGCCACGAGTTCAACCTCGGTTCGCCCAAGCAGCTCCAGGAGGTGCTGTTTACCGAGCTGGGCCTGCCGAAGACCAAGCGGATCAAGACCGGGTACACCACCGACTCCGAAGCGCTGACCGGACTGCTCGCGCAGACCGGCCACCCGGTGCTTGAGCACCTGCTCAGGCACCGGGACGTGGCCAAGCTGAAGAGCATCGTGGACTCGCTGATCCCGATGGCGGGAGTGGACGGGCGCATCCACACCACCTATAACCAGATGATCGCGGCCACCGGCCGCCTGTCCTCCACCGACCCGAACCTGCAGAACATCCCGATCCGGACCGAGGAGGGCCGCCGGATCCGGCGCGGGTTCGTGGTGGGCGAGGGTTATGAGTGCCTGCTGACCGCCGACTACAGCCAGATCGAGCTGCGCATCATGGCGCACCTGTCCGGCGACGCGGCACTGGCCGCCGCGTTCGGCTCTGGGCACGATTTCCACGCGGCGACCGCGTCCAGCGTGTTCGGCGTCGATCCGGCCGACGTGACCGGCGAGCTGCGCAGCCGGATCAAGGCGATGAACTACGGGCTGGCCTACGGCCTGTCGGTATACGGGCTCTCCCAGCAGCTGCGGGTCGCGCCGGATGAGGCCCGGGCCTTCATGGAGGAGTATTTCCGGCAGTTCGGCGGGGTCCGCGACTACCTGAGCGAGGTCGTGGCCAGGGCCCGGGCCGACGGTTTCACCCAGACGATGCTGGGCCGCCGCCGGTACCTGCCGGACCTGACCTCCGACAACCGGCAGCGCCGGGAGATGGCCGAGAGGATGGCGCTCAACGCACCGATCCAGGGCTCGGCCGCTGACATCATCAAGGTGGCCATGCTCTCGGTGGACCGGCAGATCCGGGCCCAGCGCCTGCGCTCACGGATGCTCCTGCAGGTCCATGACGAGCTACTGTTCGAAGTGGCTCCCGGCGAGCTCACCCAGCTGCGGGAGCTGGTCCATGCGGCCATGTGCGGGGCGGTCAAGCTCACCGTGCCGCTGGAAGTGTCGATGGGCACCGGGCAAAGCTGGGCCGAGGCGGCCCACTGAGCCCCGCCGCGCAGCCGCCTGGCTCGCGGCGCAGCTGGCCAAAACTGATCGCAGATTGACCGGTAGGCCTGGCTCTCATATTCTGATCGTTGCGCTGTGTTTCTTTTTGCAGTCCGCCATGGTCAGGCAGCCCGCGGGCCGTCTCAAGGCAGGCCGCGGCCGGTCGTAGCTGACCAGGCTCGTCCAGTCATCCCGGCAGGCCCATGGTGGGTGCATCACGCAGAGCGCGCGTCCACAATTCCCTGTCCGTATCCGGAGCCCACCTACACATGACGACGAGCAGCACCGAGGCCACCTCGACCCCCAAGGTAGCGGTCAACGACATCGGTTCCGAGGAGGCCTTCCTCGCCGCGATCGACGAGACCATCAAGTATTTCAATGACGGCGACATCGTCGAAGGAACCGTCGTCAAGGTCGACAGGGATGAGGTCCTGCTCGACATCGGCTACAAGACCGAGGGCGTCATACCGTCCCGTGAGCTGTCGATCAAGCATGACGTCGATCCGCATGACGTCGTCAAGACCGGCGAGCACATCGAGGCCCTGGTCCTGCAGAAGGAGGACAAGGAAGGCCGCCTGATCCTGTCCAAGAAGCGGGCCCAGTACGAGCGGGCCTGGGGCACGATCGAGAAGATCAAGGAGGAGGATGGCGTCGTCACCGGCACCGTCATCGAGGTCGTCAAGGGCGGCCTGATCCTCGACATCGGCCTGCGCGGCTTCCTGCCTGCCTCGCTGGTGGAGATGCGCCGGGTTCGTGACCTGCAGCCGTATGTGGGCAAGGAAATCGAAGCGAAGATTATCGAGCTGGACAAGAACCGCAACAACGTGGTCCTGTCCCGGCGGGCCTGGCTGGAGCAGACCCAGTCGGAGGTCCGGCAGAACTTCCTGAACACGTTGCAGCGCGGCCAGATCCGCAAGGGCGTGGTGTCCTCGATCGTCAACTTCGGCGCGTTCGTCGACCTGGGCGGGGTGGACGGCCTGGTGCACGTGTCCGAGCTGTCGTGGAAGCACATCGACCACCCCGGCGAGGTGGTGGAGGTCGGCCAGGAAGTCACGGTCGAGGTGCTGGATGTGGACATGGACCGCGAGCGGGTCTCGCTGTCGCTGAAGTCCACGCAGGAGGACCCCTGGCAGCAGTTCGCGCGCACGCACCAGATCGGCCAGGTCGTCCCGGGCCGGGTCACCAAGCTGGTGCCGTTCGGCTCGTTCGTCCGCGTGGAAGAGGGCATCGAGGGCCTGGTGCACATCTCCGAGCTCGCGGACCGGCACGTCGAGATCCCCGAGCAGGTCGTGCAGGTCGGCGACGAGATCTTCGTCAAGATCATCGACATCGATCTCGACCGGCGCCGGATCAGCTTGTCGCTGAAGCAGGCGAACGAGGGCACGATCGGCGAGGCGGTCGGCGACGACTTCGACCCCACCTTGTACGGCATGCCTGCCACCTATGACGAGCAGGGCAATTACGTCTACCCCGAGGGCTTCGACTCCGAGTCGGGCGAATGGCTGGAGGGCTACGACACCCAGCGCGAGGAGTGGGAGCGCCAGTACGCCGAGGCCCGCTCACGCTACGAGGCGCACCAGCAGCAGGTCGCCGAGGCTCGCAAGTCGGATGCGGCCACCTCGCCAGCGCCGGCCAGCGATGATCAACCTGATCAGCCCGGGACCGAGCCGGAGGCGACCGGCACGCTGGCCTCCGACGAGGCCCTGGCCGCGCTGCGCGACAAGCTCTCCGGCGGCCAGAGCTGACCTCAGCGCATCAGCTCCGCTGACCGATATGGCCGGCGGAGCTGATGCTACGGGCGCTAGCCGCCGACGGTGATGCAGGGGAAGCCAGGCGTATTGGTCGCGCCCGCACAGAATTTGATATATGGGTAATAAGAGCTTATGGCCCAGCTCCACCCGTGCCATCTCGCGCCCTTGGTCAGGGTCTTGCTCCTGATTACTTCATTGTATTTGGGGAAATAGGCATGAACGCGGAGCGTCTTTGTGGCGTGTCCCGTCCATTTCACGCTGTCGGAAATGGTCTCAACGTACGACGTATGGTACGTCCAGATTCGTATGCAGGCGTCCTGAGAGCACTTCCTCGTCGAGCAGTTGCCTCCCGAGCAGAACTGGGGCACATCCGGGCGAGCGTCGCTGAGGGGATGCAGGGACACTGCCTTGGTCGGGGGGGCCTGCGGGGCCTGGTCGCTGGCCGTCGCGGCGGGTCCGGCATGCTGCAGCGGGACCATCAGGCCGGCCACCGCAGGGGCGACTCCGGTGAGGTTGCGGACGAGCTTCACTGAGAACTCCTGCCGAGGGGTCATGCCCGGCCGGCGCGGGGGTCCCCATGGCCGGTGTGATTCATGTCACAAATCGTCCCATAAACGACGTACCCCGGACAGAGGCGCCTGCGGCAAGTCTCGGTGCGCCCCCGAACGGACCGGCGTGGTGGCGGCGCGTGGTCGTTGCTAGCCTGGCGTGGCGGTGGGGCGTGCCGGGGATACAGATGGGCATCAGGTAGCGATGTGTACCGGGTAGGACTGACCGGCGGAATCGGCGCCGGCAAGAGCGAGGTGTCGCGCCGCCTGGCCGCGCAGGGCGCTGTCGTGATCGACGCCGACGCGGTGGCCAGGGAGGTCGTCGCCCCGGGAACGCCCGGCCTGGCCAAGGTGACGGCCGCGTTCGGCCCCGGGGTGCTCAGCCCTGACGGCAGCCTGGACCGCACCCGGCTGGGCGAGATCGTGTTCGGTGATCGGTCGCTGCGCGCCCGGCTGAATGCGATTATCCATCCGCTGGTCGCCGCGCGGATGCTCGAGATCGAGCAGCAGGCCGGGCCGGGCGCCCTGATCGTGCATGATGTACCGCTGATCACCGAGAACGGCCTGGCCGGCAACTACGACATCGTCGTGGTCGTCGACGTCGCGCCGCGGACGCAGCTGGAACGCCTGATCAAGCAGCGCGGGATGACCAGGGAGCAGGCCAGCGCGCGGATCGCGGTGCAGGCGACCAGGGAGCAGCGACTGGCGGTGGCCGGCCTGGTGATCGACAACTCCGGCTCGCTCCCCGAACTCGACCGGCAGGTCGGGGAGCTGTGGGCGGAGCTGCGCCGGCGCGCCAACGCCCCGAAGGAGTAACGGGCGGCGGGCGGCAGAAAAATCGGTTCCGCGGGGACGCGCGGTGGCGCAGAATGTCCCCGCGCGACGGACGAGACCCCGGGGACGATGATGTTCACCCAGCACCTGCGCCAGGCCACCGCGGACCAGCCGGTCCGGCCGCTGAGCGTAGCCGACCTGCCCGCCTGCCTGGACCTGGCCGCCGACCGGAACTGGACCCGCGAGGAGCGCAAGTGGCGGCTGCTCTTTGAGGTGAGCGAGGTCTACGGGCTGGACGACCCGGCCGAGGGCGGCCTGGCCGGGACCGTGGTCCTGACCAGATACGGGCTGGATCTCGCGACCATCGGCATGATGCTGGTGGCCGCCCGTTACGGGCGCAGGGGACTGGGCTCACGGCTCATGACCCACGCACTGGAGCAGGCCGCAGGCGCCGTCGTGTATCTCACCGCCACCGGCTACGGGCGGCCGCTGTACCAGAAGCTGGGCTTCCGGGCCGTCGACACCTCGGTCATGCACTCCGGACTGTGGCGGCCCGGGTCCCCGGCGCCCGGGACCGGCGGGCCGCGGCTCGCGACCGACGCCGACCTCGGGCGGATGGCGGCCCTCGATGCCCTGGTCTTCGGGGCACCCCGGCGGAATATTCTGGCTAGCCTCTTCGGTTTTGGCCGGCGGGTCGTCGTCACCGAGGACCAGGGCACGATCACCGGCTTCGCGGCGGCCTGGCCGAACGGGCACACGCTCGTCGTCGGGCCCGTGGTCGCGGCGGGCCTGCCAACCGCGCGGGCGCTGGTCGGCGCGGCCGTCGCGGGCGCGCGCGGACCGGTCCGGCTGGACATTCTGGGTCGGCACGCCGGGTTGTCGCACTGGGCCGTCCGGCGTGGCCTGGCCGCGGGCCACCAGACCGCGCTGATGGTACGCGGCGGGGAACTGCCGGGGGATCGCGGCAGGCTGTTCGCTCCGGTCTCGGTGGCCATCGGCTAGCCGCGGCGCGGCTGTCGCCGGGCACCCGCTCTGTCGGACCCTCGCCATACAGTGGAACAGTGAAGCAGCAGGAGACGTCATGCGCCCGGTAACAGATCTGCAGCGGCGGGTCGCGCCGTTCGAGGTCGTGACCGATATGGTGCCGGCCGGCGACCAGCCGCAGGCCATCGCGGAGATGGAGCGGCGGATCCGCTCCGGCGAGCGGGATACCGTGCTGCTCGGCGCCACCGGTACCGGCAAGACGGCCACCGTCGCCTGGCTGGCCGAGCGGCTGCAGCGGCCCACCCTGGTCATGCTGCCGAACAAGACGCTCGCCGCCCAGTTCGCCAACGAGCTGCGGGAGATGCTCCCGAACAACGCGGTCGAGTACTTCGTCTCCTACTACGACTACTACCAGCCTGAGGCGTACGTACCGCAGACCGATACCTACATCGAGAAGGACTCCTCGATCAACGATGAGGTGGACCGGCTGCGGCATTCAGCGACCAACTCGCTGCTGACCCGCAGGGACACGATCGTCGTCGCGTCGGTTTCCTGCATCTACGGTCTCGGCACGCCGCAGGAGTACGTGGATCGCATGGTCAAGCTCAAGGTCGGCGGCACCATCGACCGCGACGCACTGCTGCGCAGGCTGGTCGGCATGCAGTACACGCGCAACGACCTGGCCTTCACCCGGGGCACTTTCCGGGTCCGGGGCGACACCATCGAGGTGATCCCGGTATATGAGGAGCTCGCCGTCCGGATCGAGATGTTCGGCGACGAGATCGAGCGGCTGATGACGCTGCACCCGCTGACCGGCGAGGTGATCAGCGAGGATAACGAGCTCTACGTCTTCCCCGCCTCGCACTACGTGGCCGGTCCCGAGCGGATGGAGCGTGCCATCGCGGGCATCGAGGCGGAGCTGGCCGAGCAGCTGGGCGCGCTGGAGCGGGCGGGCAAGCTGCTGGAGGCACAGCGCCTGCGGATGCGCACCACCTATGACATCGAGATGCTGCGCCAGGTCGGCAGCTGCTCGGGCATCGAGAACTATTCGCGGCACATCGACGGCCGCGAGCCCGGCAGCCCGCCGAACACCCTGCTCGACTACTTTCCCGAGGACTTCCTGCTCGTGATCGACGAGTCGCATAACACGGTGCCGCAGATCGGCGCCATGTATGAGGGCGACGTTTCGCGCAAGCGGGTGCTGGTCGAGCACGGGTTCCGGTTGCCGAGCGCCATCGACAACCGGCCGCTGACCTGGGAAGAGTTCTGCGACCGGATCGGGCAGACGGTGTACCTGTCGGCCACCCCTGGCCCGTACGAGCTGCAGCGGGTGGCCGGTGAGGTGGTCGAGCAGGTCATCAGGCCGACCGGGCTGATCGACCCCGAGGTGATCGTGAAGCCGACCAAGGGCCAGATCGATGACCTGGTGCACGAGATCAGGGAACGGGCCGAGCGCTCCGAGCGGGTCCTGGTCACGACCCTGACCAAAAAGATGGCCGAGGACCTGACGGACTACCTGCTGGAACTCGGCATCCGGGCCAGGTACCTGCACAGTGAAGTAGACACGCTGCGCCGGGTAGAGCTGCTGCGCGAGCTGCGGCTCGGTGAATATGACGTGCTGGTCGGGATCAACCTGCTCCGCGAGGGCCTCGACTTGCCCGAGGTATCGCTGGTCTCGATCCTGGACGCCGACAAGGAGGGCTTCCTGCGGTCCGGAACGTCGCTGATCCAGACGATCGGCCGGGCGGCCAGGAATGTCTCCGGCCAGGTGCACATGTACGCCGACCAGGTGACGCCGTCCATGCAGCGGGCGATCGATGAGACCAGTCGGCGGCGGGCCAGGCAGGTTGCTTATAACGAAGAACGCGGCCTGGACCCGCAGCCACTGCGCAAGCGGATCGCCGACATCCTGGACCAGCTGGCCCGCGAGGACGCGGACACCGAGAAGCTGATCGGCGGATCGGGCCGCCAGCAGAGCCGCGGCAAGGCACCGGTGCCCGGCCTGTCGTCGCGGGCCCGCGCCGTCGCGGCGGCCGCGGCGGGCGCGCGCCAGGACGGCCAGGAAGCGGGCGGCGGTCCGGCCCGGGCGGACCTGGTCGCGCTGATCAGCGAGCTTACCGAGCAGATGCACACGGCCGCTGCTGAGCTGCAGTTCGAGATCGCGGCCCGGCTCCGTGACGAGGTGAAGGAGCTCAAGCAGGAGCTGCGGGGCATGCAGGCCGCCGGGGTCTGAAGCCGGGCCTCGAAATGACCGGCTCGGCGTGGCTCAGCGGGAACCAGCCGCGGTCCGGCGGACGTCCAAGGGGTGAACGACGACAGCAGGTCGCCCCCGACGGTGCGGCTCACGGCCAGTCCGGCCAGCGGGCCCGGGAAGCAGGTAGCCATGTACCCCCCGTCCTGGCGGAAAAGTTCCGCCGCGAGCAGCGGCAGGCGGCTGGGCGGGCTCGCACTCGGCCTGGCCGGGCTCGCACTCGGCCTGGCCGTGCTGGCCGGATGCGGCAGCGTCACGGCACCGGGCGGCTCGGCGGGCAGCGGCTCGGCGGGCAGTCCGGCCGCGGCGGGCAGCCCGGCCGCGGCGCCCTCCTCCTCCGCCAGTGCCCCGGCAACTTCCACCTCCAGCCAGATCCCGTTGTGCGCCGACATCGGCCAGATCACCCGGCTGATCGTCATCAGGAGCCACGCCCTGAACCGGATCCAGGAGCTGCACTTCCCGTTCCCGTCGCGGGTCGTCATCACCAACGCGGCCACCGCTCAGTCGGTGGCGAAGGCGGTGTGCGCGCTGCCCAGGATGCCGAAGGGGATCCTGCACTGCCCGGCGGAGCTACTCGGCACGAGTTACCACCTGACCTTCACCGCGGGCGACCGCGTCTTTCCGCTGGTGACCGCCGTAGCAACCGGCTGCGAGCAGGTCACCGGCGCCGGCCCGGTCCGCCGGGCCGCCACCTCGGCATGGTTCTGGCAGGCCATCGGCCGGGCCATGAACCTGGTCGCCCCCGGGCCGCCGGTGTTCCAGGGCAACGGCCCGGCCGCGGCGCAATGCGGCGGGGTCGGGGTCGAGCCGGGGCTGGCCAGGCCGGTCGGCTGTCCCGCTATGTCCGGGTTCAGGAAGTAAGTAAGCGCGGGCCGCTGCCGGTGCCGGAGGCTGCGGCAGGGCCGCGCCCCCGGCGGGTGGCGGGCCGACGAGCCTGCCGCCCGGCGGCGTAGGGTCGGAACCATGGTGGCGAGCCTGGTGGCCGCGCTGGTGTCGGCCTTCTGCTATGGAATCGCCGCCGTCATGCAGGCGATAGCGATTCAATCCGCCAGCCGCCGGCCTGCCCGGATGCGCGCGGGCGATGCGGCGGCGGGCCGGGTCGATCCTGGCCTGCTGGTCCGGCTGCTGGGCCAGTGGCGCTTCCTGGCCAGCCTCGGGATCGACATCCTCGGGTTTGTCGCCCAGCTAGTGGCCCTGCAGCGGTTGCCGCTGTTCGCCGTGCAAGCGATGATCGCGTCCAACCTGGCGGTCACGGCGGTCTTCGCCGCGTTGCTGATGCATGTGCGGCTGAGCCTGCGCGAATGGCTGTCGGTCACCGGAGTAGTGGTCGGCGTGGGGTTGCTCGGGACGTCGGCGGGGGCGCAGGGCGCGGCCACCGTCGGCTTCGCTTTCCAGCTCGCGCTCATGGTGACGGTGGCCGGCGTCGCGGTGGCGGGCATCGCGGCGGCCCGGCTGCCCAGCCCGGCCCGGACGCCCGCGCTCGGCGCCATCGCGGGCCTCGGGTACGCGGTCCTGGCCATCGCCGCCCGGATCCTGCCCGGCTTCTCGCCGCAGCAGTTGATCCGCAATCCGGCCAGCTACACGCTGGCGGCCGCGGGGATCGTATCGTTCCTCCTCTATGCCTCGGCGCTGGAGGGAGGCAGCGTGACGGTGGCGACCGCGGCGGTGGTACTCGCCGAGACGACGCCGCCGGCGGTGGTAGGCGTGGTGTTCCTGGGCGACACCACCCGCCATGGCCTCACCGGCGTTGCCGTGCTGGGCTTCCTGCTCGCCGTGGCCTGCGCGGTGGCGCTGGCCAGATTCGGCGAGGCGAGCGACGAGAAGGCGCAAGAGGTCCGGGCCGAGCGGGCCCGGCAGGCGCGGAAGGACGCCGCGTCAACGGTCACCTGAACCGCCGGTCCCCGGCGCCACCGGGCCGGTCCCGGTGTCGGTGCCCGCGGCGCGATCGCACGGCTGATATTCTGAGACCCCGTGGGCCGGCGGATTTACCACCGGGCACCGACCACGGGAGCCGCATTGTGGCAACGCCATCGCATACCTCACGGCCGGCATCTACCTGCCATCTCTTCGTGACCGGGGGCGTTGCCTCCAGTCTCGGCAAGGGGCTTACCGCCTCCAGCCTGGGCCGCCTGCTGAAGCTGCGCGGACTCCGGGTCAACATGCAGAAGCTGGATCCTTACCTCAACGTCGACCCGGGCACGATGAACCCGTTCCAGCATGGCGAGGTCTTCGTCACCGACGACGGCACCGAGACCGACCTGGACGTCGGTCACTACGAGCGGTTCCTCGACACCCGGCTGCCCGGTTCGTCGAACGTCACCACCGGGCAGATCTACTCCAGCGTGATCGCCAAGGAGCGTCGTGGCGACTACCTGGGCGACACCGTTCAGGTCATCCCGCACATCACCAACGAGATCAAGGCGCGCATCTTCGAGATGGCCAGCCCGGAGACCGACGTGGTCATCACGGAGGTGGGCGGCACGGTGGGCGACATCGAGTCGCAGCCCTTCCTGGAGGCGATCCGTCAGATCCGGCACGAGATCGGCCGGGATCGGTGCTTTTTCCTGCATGTGTCGCTGCTGCCCTACATCGGCCCGTCGGGCGAGCTGAAGACCAAGCCGACCCAGCACTCGGTGGCCGCGCTGCGCAGCATCGGCATCCAGCCCGACGCCATCGTGTGCCGCAGTGACCGGCCGATCAGCGACGGGCTGAAGCGCAAGATCAGCCTGATGTGTGACGTGGATGAGGAGGCGGTGGTCTCGGCCGCCGACGCGCTGTCCATCTACGACATCCCGAAGGTGCTGCACTCTGAGGGCCTGGATGCCTACGTGGTGCGCCGGCTCGGGCTGCCGTTCCGCGACGTGGACTGGAGCGACTGGGATGAGCTGCTGCGCCGGGTGCACCGACCGGCCCGCACCGTCACCATCGCGCTGGTGGGCAAGTACGTCGACCTCCCCGACGCGTACCTGTCGCCCGCCGAGGCGCTGCGCGCGGGCGGTTTCGCCAACGACACGAGGGTCAACATCCGCTGGGTGACCAGCGACGACTGCCTGACACCTGAGGGCGCCGCGCGCCATCTCGACGGCGTCGACGGGGTGCTGGTGCCCGGCGGGTTCGGTGTGCGCGGCATCGAGGGAAAGATCGGGGCCGTGCGGCACGCCCGGACCCACGGCATCCCGCTGCTCGGGCTGTGCCTGGGCCTGCAGTGCATGGCCATCGAGGTCGGCCGTGATCTGGCCGGCCTGGAGGGAGCCAACAGCGCCGAGTTCGATCCGGACTGCGACTACCCGGTGATCGCGACGATGGCGGATCAGCAGGACGTGGTGGCCGGGGAGCGGGACATGGGCGGCACCATGCGGCTCGGCCTCTACCCGGCGGTGCTCGCCGAGGGAACCCTGGTCCGCGAGCTGTACGGCACCGACCTGGTGCAGGAGCGGCACCGGCATAGGTACGAGGTGAATAACGCATATCGCGACGTACTCGAACAAGCCGGGCTGATATGTTCCGGCCTGTCGCCGGACGGGCGGCTGGTCGAGTTCGTCGAGCTGCCCCGCGAGGTGCATCCGTTCTTCGTCGCCACCCAGGCGCATCCGGAATTCCTGTCCCGGCCGACCCGCGCGCACCCGCTGTTCAGCGGGCTGGTGGCCGCCGCCCTGACCCGGTCACGGGCCGTGACCGCAGCCGATTCGCGGTCGGCGGCGGTCGGCCACCGCGCGGCGGCCAGCGCATGATCTGGCGGCCTGGCGCCGGATGCTGGCCAGGCCGGCAGCACGGCCTGATCCGGCTGAGGCGGGAGTGAACCAGGTGAGCGAGACCACCGGGGTGCGCGAGTTCCGGGACGTCCCGCAGTCCTGGCCGGTGGTCTCCTCCACCGAGCTGGCCAGCGGGGCCATCGTCAGCGTCCGCACGGACCTGGTGCGGATGCCGGACGGCGCGCAGGCGAGCCGGGAAGTGGTCGAGCACCCCGGCGCGGTGGCCATCGTGGCCCTGGATGAGGCGGGCCAGGTGCTGCTGATCCGCCAGTACCGGCATGCTGTCTCCCGGCTGCTGTGGGAGCTGCCGGCCGGGCTGCGCGATGTGCCAGGCGAGCCGCCGCTGGCCACCGCCCAGCGCGAGCTGCTCGAGGAGGCTGGCTACCGCGCCAGCGACTGGCGGGTGCTGGTGGACTTCTTCCCCTCGCCCGGGATCAGCACCGAGCGGCTGCGGATCTACCTGGCCCGGGGCCTGAGCCTGGTCCCCGAGCAGGACCGCACCTACGTGCGCCAGCACGAGGAGGCGCATCTCGTGCAGGCCTGGGTGCCGCTGGCCGAGGCGGTCGGGCTGCTGCTGGCCGGCGAGCTGCATAACGGCGTGACGGCGGTGGGTATCTTGTCCGCATATGCCGCCAGCCGGGAGGGATTCACGGCGTTGCGGGATCCCGGCGCGCCGGAGCACTGAGCAGGCCAGCACATTCATCCGCTTCATCCGCGACAAGGAAGGGACCGGAGCCAATGAAGGTCGGCGTTCCCAAAGAGGTCAAGAATCATGAGTACCGGGTGGCCATGACGCCGGCTGGCGTGCACGAGCTGGTCAGGAATGGCCACCAGGTCTACGTGCAGCGAAGCGCCGGAGTCGGCTCGTCCATCCCCGACGCGGACTTTACCGCCGCCGGCGGACGATCCTGCCGACCGCTGACGAGGTCTGGTCGGCCGGCGATCTGATCCTCAAGGTCAAGGAGCCGGTGGCCGAGGAATACCAGCGGATGCGCAAGGGCCAGGTCCTGTTCACCTACCTGCACATCGCCGCGTCCCGGGAGTGCACCGACGCGCTCCTGGAGTCCGGAATCACCGCGATCGCGTATGAGACCGTGCAGCTGCCGGACGGCTCGCTGCCGTTGCTCGCGCCGATGTCGGAAGTCGCCGGCCGGATGGCCCCGCAGGTCGGAGCGCATCACCTGCAGCGCGACGGCGGCGGGCGGGGAGTGCTGATGGGCGGGGTGTCTGGCGTCTACGCCGCTAAGTGCGTCGTGCTCGGCGCCGGCGTCTCCGGGATGAACGCGGCGGCGATCGCGCTCGGCATGCAGGCCGAGGTCTTGCTGGTCGACAAGAACGTGGCCAGGCTGCGCCAGGCGGACGCGATCTACCAGGGGCACTGCCAGACGGTGGCGTCGAACTCCTATGAGATCGAGCGCGCCGTGATCGACGCCGACCTGGTCATCGGGGCCGTGCTGGTCCCGGGGGCCAAGGCGCCGACGCTGGTCTCCAACGACCTGGTGTCCCGGATGAAGCCGGGATCGGTGCTGGTTGACATCTCCATCGACCAGGGCGGCTGCTTCGAGGACTCGCATCCGACCACGCACGCCGATCCCACCTACACCGTGCACCAGTCGCTGTTCTACTGCGTGGCGAACATGCCCGGGGCGGTCCCGCATACCTCCACGTACGCGCTGACCAACGTGACGCTGCCGTTCGTGGTGGAGATCGCCAACCGGGGCTGGCGGGCCGCGCTGCAGGCCGACGCAGCGCTCGGGCAGGGCCTGAACATCCACGACGGCGCGGTGACCTGCCGCCCGGTCGCTGAGGCGCACGGTCTGCGGTGGACCGAACCCGCCGAGGTGCTCAACTGACCAGCATCGCCGAAGCGAGCCATCGCTATCTGGACCACCTGATGGTCGAGCGCGGCCTGGCGGCCCACACGCTGGAGGCCTACCGCCGGGATCTGGACCGTTACACCGGTGCCTTAGCCGCCCGCGGGCGGACGGTCATCGGCGAGGTCACCACCGCGGATATCGCCGCCTTCCTGGCCGGGCTGCGCATCGGCGACGAGCACCACCAGCCGCTCGCGGCCAGTTCGGCCGGGCGGGCCGTGGCCGCGGTGCGCGGGCTGCACGCGTTCGCGGCCGCCGAGCGGCTGGCCGTCAGTGACCCGGCCCGCCAGGTCCGGCCGCCCGCGCCGCCCCGGCGGCTGCCGAGGGCGATTTCGGTGGCCGAGGTCGAGCGGCTGCTGGCCGCGACCGGGGCGGCCGCGTGACCTCAGCCGCGGCCGCGCTGCGCGACCGGGCGCTGCTCGAGTTGCTCTACGGCACCGGGGCCCGGATCTCCGAGGCCGTCGGCCTGGACGTGGACGATCTGGATCTCGGCAGCGATGGCCGGGTCGGCCGGATGCCCGCGGCCATCAGGCTCACCGGCAAGGGCAGCAAGCAGCGGGTGGTCCCGGTCGGCAGGTACGCGCGGGAGGCCCTGGAGTCCTACCTGATCAGGGCGCGCCCAGCGGTCGCCGCGGCCCGGCGCAGCGGGCCGTCAACACCCGCGGTCTTCCTGAACGCCCGCGGCGGACGGCTCACCAGGCAGGGGGCGTGGGCGGTGCTGCGGGCGGCGGCGGCCCGGGCCGGCCTGGCCGAGGTCTCCCCGCATACGCTGCGCCATTCCTTCGCCACTCACCTGCTGGATGGCGGCGCCGATGTACGGGTCGTGCAGGAGCTTCTCGGGCACGCTTCGGTCACCACCACCCAGGCCTACACGCTGGTCACCATCGACAAGCTCCGCGAGGTCTACGCCGCCGCGCATCCGCGCGCGCTCGGTTAGCGCAGGAAGCGCAGGCTGCGCGTCCATTTCCGGGCAAACGGTGAGTCGGCTTGCCCTGACCGGATGCAAGCCCTAGAGTCCGGGTTTCAGCGGGCGCATTGCGCGCGGCCGCCGGGGAGGTGCAGTAGCTGTGGCAGCGGCCCGGACTTTGGAGGTCAGGCCCGGCTTGCTTGGTCCCACCGGCCGGCCCTTGCCGGTATTCCCGGAACCTGAGCCGCTGCTGGTCCATGGCCCGGCCCGCGTCGCCGCGGTCTGTAACCAGAAGGGCGGCGTGGGCAAGACCACCACCACGATCAACCTGGGTGCCGCGCTGGCCGAGCAGGGCCGCCGGGTGCTGCTGGTCGACTTCGACCCGCAGGGCGCGCTGTCCGTCGGCCTCGGCATCCAGCCGCATGAACTGGACGCCACCGTCTACAACCTGCTCATGGAACCCGGGCTCACCGCGCACGAGGTGCTGTTCAAGACCGGCGTGGCGGGCGTCGACCTGCTGCCCAGCAACATCGACCTGTCCGGCGCGGAGGTACAACTCGTCCATGAGGTGGCCCGCGAGTTCGTGCTCGGCCGGGCCTTGCAGCCGCTTATCCCGGATTATGACGTCATCCTGATCGACTGCCAGCCTTCGCTGGGCCTGCTCACCGTCAACGCGCTGGCCTGCGCGGACGGTGTGATCGTGCCGCTGGAGTGCGAGTACTTCGCGCTGCGCGGCGTGGCGCTGCTGATGGAGACCATCGACAAGGTGTCCAGCAGGCTCAGCCCGAAGCTGCAGATGGATGGCCTGCTCGCCACCATGTACGACTCACGGACCTTGCACACCAGGGAAGTCCTGGCCGGCGTGGTGAAGGGCTTCGGCGACAAGGTCTTCCATACCGTGATCAACAGGACGGTACGCTTCCCCGACGCGACCGTGGCGGGCGAGCCCATCACCAGCTTCGACCCGACGTCCAATGGGGCGAGTTCTTACCGGGAACTGGCCAAGGAGGTACTGGAGCGGTGGCGCCAGTCCGAC
>CAVZKE010000029.1:0-210382 GCA_963775745.1 uncultured Actinomycetota bacterium | reverse complement strand
GAGGTGCTCACCGGCGCTCAGAAACCGCGGTAGTCACGGACGGCGAGCCGGGGGCCACGGCGCGGCGGGCGGGCGCCGCTCAGCTCGATGAGCCTGGTCGCCCGGTGCCGGTGGCCCGGCGTACGGGGCGAGCAGCTCCAGCATCCCGGCGTCGTCCACGATCCGCCCGGCCAGCGCCCAGCCGACCGCGGCGGGCAGGTGGTAGTCGCCCACCGTGACCGCGTCCGCGTCACCGCAAGCCCGCTGCCGCACCTCTGCCGACGTCCAGGGCCCGATGCCGGGCAGCGCCCGGAGCCGGCGGTCAGCGTCGTCGGCCGCCAGCCCGATGATCTCCTCGAGCCGCCCGGCCACCAGCGCGGCCCCGGCGATGGTACGAGCCCGGACGGCCTCCACGCCCGCCCGATGCCACTCCCAGGACGGGATCCGCGCCCAGGTGCGGGCGGGCGGGAACACCCGCATGCCCGCCGGGGCGGGCCCGGGAGCGGGCAGGCCGTGCCGCAGCAGCAGCAGCCGCCAGGCCCGCTGCGCCTCCAGCCCTACCACCTTCTGCTCGAGCACCGCGGGGACGAGCGCCTCGAGCACCCGGGCGGAGCGCCCGATCCGCGATCCGCGGTGCCGCCAGGCCAGCTCGCGCAGCAGCGGGTGCGCCGGGGCGAAGCCGTCCGGGTCGTCGGCGGCGCCGAGCATGCCAGGCAGCTGATCAAGCAGCCAGGCGGCACCAGGCCCCCAGGCGGTGGCGCGGACGACGGTACCGGCGCCGTCGTCGCCGCTGGCCTGGCCGTCCGGGCGCCGCCGGAGCCGACCCGGCGGCCGGCGCGGCGCTCACCCGGATGGTGCCAGGGCCCGCCCGGGGTCAGCGAGGTCCGCCACACCGCCCCGGCCGCATCGATGCGGAACGCGGGATCGCGCGGTCCGCGCCGGTGCACGGCCAGGATCGCCCGCACGTCGACCGGGTAGGGCGCGTGCCATTCCCGCGCCGGCGTGGCCGGGCTGGCCGGGGAATGTTCACGGCGGCAGATACCGGCGCGTCGCCTGGCCAGGCCTCAGGCGTCCGTGGAGAACCGGATCGCGGTCGGGCCCAGGTTGACGCCCGGCCAGACCCGCAGCCCGCGGCGCAGCTCGTTGCCCTCCGCGATGCGAGCATCGTCGGCGACGACCACCCGGTCCAGCCGGCGCCGGCCCCGATGCAGGCGCCGCGGCCGACCACGCTGGCGGTGATCACCGCGCCCGCGCCGACCTGCACGCCGTCGAAGAGCACCGATCGCCGCCACCTGAGCGCCGTGGGCGATGGCGCAACCGGCGCCCACCGTAGTGCCCCCGCTGACCTTGGCGCCCGGTTCCACGACCGCACCGGGCAGCAGGAGGGCCGGGCCGCTCGGACCCGGCAGTGCCGTCGAGGCCAGCTCGCCGAGGACAAGATCACAGGAACCCTGAACGAAGGCCTCCGGCGTTCCGACGTCCAGCCAGTACGCGGTGTCGACGAAGCCAAGGACCAGATCACCCGCGGCGATCAGGCCGGGGAACGTCTCGCGCTCGACCGAGACCACCCGGCGCTCCGGGATCCGGTCGATGACCGCCCGGGTGAACACGTAGCAGCCCGCGTTGACCCGGTTGGTGACCGGATCGGGGGTCTTCTCCAGGAACGCCGTCACCCGCCCGCCGGAGTCGGTCGGCACGCAGCCGAACCTGGCCGGGTCGGGCACCTCGACCAGATGCAGGGTGACCGCGGCGTCTGGCCTTGAGGTGCAGCTCGCACCTGCGCCGCCAGGTCGTGGCCCGACAGCACGTCGCCGTTCAGCACCACGACCGGATCGCCGGGCCCGCTGCGCAACCTGGACGCCGCGTTGCGGATGCCGCCGCCGGTGCCCAGCGGGACAGGTTCTTCGACGTAGTCGATCTCGCAGCCCGAACGACGCACCGTCGCCGAAACTCTCGGCGAACATTTCCGCCCGGTACGAGGTGGCCAGCACCACCCTGGTGATGCCGCTGGCCGCGGCCTTGGCCAGCTGGTGGGCGAGGAACGGGACGCCGGCCGTCGGCAGCAGCGGCTTGGGCGTGGTGATCGTCAGCGGGCGCAGCCGTGTTCCCTGCCCGCCGACCAGCAGGATCGCCTCCAGCCCGGCGGGCCCGGCCTGGCCGCTGCCGGAGGCGGCGGGCCCGGCAGCGGGCGGCCCGGGCGCGCCGCGGCGGGCCGCTGCCGGGCCGCGGCCGCTGGTCTGCTGGCCGCTGGTCGGGACGCCGCTGGCACATCGCTTGGCATGGGCAGCGAGATTACTCGCGGCCCTGGGCTGCCGCACGCTCGTACGACGCAAGATGCGCCTCGGCGGACGCAGCCCAGGTGAATTCCAGCGCCCGGGCGTGACCGGCCGCGCCCAGCGCCTCCCGTCGCGCCGAGTCATCGAGCAGCGCCCGCAAGGTCGCCTCGATGCTGGCGGCGTCCGGCTCGGTGTAGGCGACCGCGTCGCCGCCGACCTCGGGAAGCGAGGTCTTGTGCGTGGTCAGGACCGGGGCGCCGCACGCCATGGCCTCCAGCACCGGCAGGCCGAAGCCCTCGCTGGTGCTCGGGAAGGCGACCACCAGCGCTCCGCCGAGGAAGCCGGGCAGGTCGGTGAAGTGCAGGTACCCGGGGCGCACGACGCGCAGGTGCGCCGGCAGCGCCGCCACGGCGTCGTCCACTTCCTCGCTCCAGCCGCTGCCGCCGGCCAGGACCAGCGCAGGCGGCTCCGCCAGGTCGGTCACGGCCGCCGCCCAGCCGCTGATCAGCGCCGGGATGTTCTTGCGCGGCTCGAGCGTGCCCAGGTAGGCGACGTAGGGCTTGTCGTGCAGGCCCGAGCCGGCCAGAGACCTGGCGGACCTGGGCCTGCGTCGGCTGGTGGAAGCGCGCGTGATCGACACCGTGATAGGCGACGTCGATCCTGGTCGGATCGGTGCCCAGGGTGCGGACCAGCTCATCCCTGGTGGCCTTGGACGGCACGATCAGCCGGGTGGCCCGGCGCGCGGAGGTGCGGATCGCCGACTTGTAGAACGTCGCGGTCACCGGGCTGTGCGCGTCGGGCTCGGTGAAGAACGTGAGGTCGTGAATGGTCACGACGCTGGGCGCGCCCGGCCGCAACGGCATCGAATAGTGCGGCAGATGGATCACGTCCGCGCTGACTTGCTGTGCGACCAGCGGCAGGCCGCTCTGCTCCCAGGCCAGCCTGGCGGGCCGGTGCGCGATGGCGGGCGGGCCGGCCACGATCCGCGCGTCGGGTATCAGCCGCTCGTACCGCTCCTCGTCGGCACGCTGGCAGGCCACCGCCAGATCCGCCCCGGCCGCGTCCAGGGCGCTGACCAGTCCGTCGACGTAACGGCCCAGCGCACCGCGATCTGCGGGCACGGCAGTCGCGTCAATGAGAACACGAGGCGACACGACCTGTCCGGCTCCTTTCAGCAAGGCCCTTCTGGGGCGCGCCGGGACCATCAAGAGGCGCTTCACTCAGGATGTCCCGTCAGGTCTGAGCGTACGCCCTCCACCTCAGCGCCGCGTCCGCGCAAGACCGCCCACGGCGAAGCAAGCGGTCCGGCCTATGGCGACGCCGACGGTGACGGGGACCGCGACGGCGACGGCGTCGGGGAGGCGCCGGGGCGCCCGCCGGAGCTCGTGCTGCCCTGCGCAGTCTTGCTCGCGTTGTCGAGCGCCGCCTTCATCTTGGCGATGTCCCGCCCGTAGGCCGCGAAATCTCCGTTCCTGAGGTCCGCCTGCGCCGTGGTGTAAAAACTCTCCGCCTGCTTAAGGTACTGCCGCACCGTAGCCGTGGCGGCCGGACCCGTGCTCCCCGGCGACGGGCTGGTCCCGCGACGGGGCCGTGGGCACGTGCAGCGCCTGCGCGAGGGCGTCCGTCAGCGTCGGGGAGAACCCGATCTGACCGTTGTAGTACACCAGCACCTGCTGCAGCGTGGGATAGGACCCCCCGTTGCCCGCGGCCGACTGGGATACGTATACCGGCTCGAAGTACATCAGGCCGCCGCCGACGGGCAGCGTGATCAGGTTGCCCAGGGTGACCTGGGAGCCGCCCTGGCGCAGCAGGGTGAGCTGCGAGGCGACCCGGGAGTCTGACTCGAAATCGTTCTGCACCTGGCCTGGGCCCCTGATCGCGGTGTCCTGCGGCAACTGCAGGATCCTGATGGTCCCGTAGCCCGGGCTCTGCGGGTTGCTGTCCACCGCCATGAACGCGGCCAGGTTGGCCCGCCCGCGCGGGGTAAACGTGGTCATCAGCGAGAACTCCGGCTGGGTGTACCCCGGCATCGTCATCGTCAGGTAGTAGGGCGGCTGGCTCGACTGGCCCTGCGCCGTCCCGCTCGGGTCGATCGGCACCGCCCAGAAGTTCTGGCCCTGGTAGAACTCCTGGGCCTGCTGGACGTGGTACTGGGTGAGGATCTGGCGCTGCACCTCGAACAGCACCGGCGGGTAGCGCAGATGCGGGAGCAGATCGGCCGGGATGGCGCTGGCCGGCTTGATCACGCCGGGGAACGCCTTCTCCCAGGTGTCGAGCACCGGATCGTTGCCGGGCCATCGATACAGGGTGACTGCCCCGGTATAGGCGTTGACAACGGCTTTGACCGAGTTCCTGATGTAGTTGACCTGGCCGTCGGTGCCCGCCGCCGAGCCGTTCAGGCTGTAGCTGTTGGAGGTGGCCTGCTGCAGGCTCAGCCGCTGCGAATACGGGTAGTCGTTCGTGGTCGTGTAGCCATCCACCACCCACAGGATATGGCCGTCCGAGATGACCGGGTACGGGTTGCCGTCCAGGGTCAGGAAGGGCGCGACCTTGGCCACCCGGGAGACCGGGTCCCTGATGTACATGATCTTTGAGTTGCCGTCGATGGCCCCGGACAGCAGGATGTTGACCTCGCGGAACTTGATCGCATAGAGCAGCCGGTTAAGCGGCGAGCCGATCGGGACACCGCCGCCGCCCTGGTAGGTCGTGTTGACCTGGCCGCTCGGGCTCTGACTGCTGGGGTAGTCGAGTTCCTGCTGATGGCCGCCGACGATGGCGTAGCTCGTCTCCTGCTGCCCGAAGTAGATGCGCGGCTGGAAACTGCCGAGCTGGCCAGCGGGCGGGATATCGCCCTCGGTGAAGACCGGGTTGCCGCCCGGGGTGGCCGCGTTGGCGGCGGCGGCGACGAAGCCGAAACCGTGCGTGTAAACGAGATGACTGTTGATCCAGTTGGCCTGGCCGCTGGCGGCCCGGCCATGTCGCGGACGCCGACGACCTGATCGACCGGCGCACTGCTGCCTGCCAGCGGGTACCGGTCGACGGACAGCACGCTGGCGAACTTGTAGTAGCCCTTGACCTGCTGAAGCTGCTGGAACGACGGCGAGACCACACCCTGGTCGAGCAGCCGGACGTCGGACAGCGCGGCCGCCTGCTTGGCCAGTTGGGCGGTGGTCTGAGCCGACACCGCCGAGTACTGGCTGACCTGAACCCCGTTCAGCCCGAACGCACTTCGGGTGCTGGCGATCTCGCGGTTCAGGTACGGGGTCTCCTTCGCGGCCTCGTTTGGCTTGACCACGAACTGCTGGATGATCGCCGGATATACGCCGCCGATCAGCACTGCGGACAGCACGAGCAGGCCGAACCCGACCGCCGGCAGCATCGAGCTACGGCGCAGCGCGCCAGCGAAGAACAGCGCGGCGCAGATCACCGCGATGATGGCCAGCACGGTCTTGGCGGGCAGGACGGCGTTGACGTCGGTGTAGGACGCGCCGGTGCGGACCACGCCGCGCTGCGAGAAGTCGATGCCATATCGGTCTACCCAGTACGCGATCGCCTTGAGCAGCACGAATATGCCAACCAGGACGAACAGCTGGGACCGGGCTCCCTGAGTGGCCCGCTGGCCGCGCCGCTGCAGCCGCAGGCCGCCGTACAGGTAGTGCACGGCCACGGCGGCGAGCAGTGACAGCAGCACGGCGGCGAACAGGTAGCTGAGCACCATCCGGATGAAGGGATAAACAAAGATGAAAAACGAGAGGTCCACGTGGAACTGCGGATCGGTGATGCCGAAGCTCGTCCGGTTGGAAAACAGCAGCCAGGTGCGCCAGCTGCCGGCCGCGGTGAGCCCGGAGACCAGGCCGATCAGGCCGAGTACCACCCCGAGCATCAACTTCCGGTGCGGGTCGATCACGAGCCGGTAGGCCTCCAGGCCCTGCTGTTCCGGGGAGGCCGGGCGGTAGGTGGGCCGGAGCCGGTAGGCGAGCCAGATATTGAAGCCGATCACGGCGGCCATGAATACGGCCGTGATGATGAACAGCGCCCACTTCGTGCCGTATGTAGTACTGAAGACCGACGTGTAGCCGATGGAGTGGAACCAGAGGAAGTCAGTCGATACTCCGGCCGCGATGGTAACGATCACGATCAGGGCGATCACCGCGGCGGCGGCCGGGAGGAAATACCGCGTCCAGCGGGGCAGGACGATGGGCCGGCCACCAGGCGGCCTTGGCTGGCCAGCAGATCGGAAGGCCACGCCCTCCCCCTTTACGTCACCTCGGCCATGAGGTAGCGAGCGGCATATCGAGGCCCATGCCGCACCGGCCAGCCACACGGATGTGCGCTACCTCACGCAACTTACCGGTAGCCGGCAAGGTTCCCGAACCCAATCCGGTGATCAGCGTGCCGCGATGCGGTCGGCTGGTCCGTCGTTCTGCCTGTCCTCCTGGCCTGACCATGCAGGAGCCCGGCCGGTCAGCACGATGGCGCGGCCCGCCCCGCCTTGAGCGCCTGCAGCGCGCTGACCGCTCCGGCCAGGGTGCTCACCTTGACCAGGTGCAGCCCGGCGGGCACCGCCCCGGCCGTGTCGGGACAGTTGGCCGCGGGGGTCAGGAAGACGGTGGCCCCGGCGGCCCGCGCCCCGACCATTTTCTGCTGGATGCCGCCGATCGGATCGACGGTGCCGTTCGCTTCGATTTCCCCGGTTCCCGCGATGAACGTGCCCCCGGTCAGGTTGTCCGGAGTGATCTTGTCGATGATGCCGAGCGCGAACATGAGGCCAGCGCTCGGGCCACCGATGTTGCCGATCTTGATCTTCACGGTGAACGGGAACACGAAGCTCTCCCCCACCTGAACGCCCACGACCGCCTGGCCGGACACGTTCGCCGTCACCAGCCGGATGTGCATGCTCGTGCCGTGCCGGTTCACCGCCAGGACCACCGGGGCGCCCGGGCGGCCCCGTCGGATCAGCACCCCGGCGTCAGCGTGGCAGCTCACGGGCGTGCCGTTGACCGCGGTGATGATGTCGCCCTTGTGCAGCACGCCGTAGGCCGGCAAGCCCTTCTCCACGGCCTGGACCGTATCCACCGTCGTGAAGCTGATCCGCTGCTCGCAGAGCGCGGCGGCGGTCGCACTCTGCTGTGAGTTCACCATCTCGGCGGTGTCCTGCCGCGCGACCTGCTGCTGCGTCTGGCCCGGGGTGAAGATCTCCTGCGCGGGGACCACCGCGTCCTGCGGGCTCAGCCAGGCGCGGAGGGCGGCCAGGATGTTGAAACCGGATCCCGGGCCGCCGATGAAGGACACCGTCACCATGTTGAGATGGCCCTTGACCGGGTAGGTTGGATGCCCGCTGATCTGGATCAGCGGCTGCCCGCTCAAGCTGCCCAGCGTATTCAGCGTGGGGCCGGGAGTCAGCGCGACGTAGGGCACGGGCGCGAGGATGGCCACCACCAGGGCGGCCAGCACCCCGGCTGCGGCTACCACCAGGGTCATGACGCGGCGGGACATGGGGGAAGACTACGCGCTGTTCACCCACTCGCTGTCGCCGCCGGTGAACACCTGATGCTTCCAGATCGGCACGGTCGCCTTCAGCTCGTCGATGAGGGCCCGGCAGGCGTCGAACGCCGTATCACGGTGCGCGCAAGACGCGCCCACCACGACCGCCAGGTCCCCGACGCTCAGGTCCCCCACCCGGTGCACCGCCGCCAGGGCCAGCACCTCGTAACGGGCCGCCACCTTCTCGGCCACCCGCCGGATCTCAGCGGCCGCGGAGGGATGAGCGCTGTAGGAGAGCCGCACCACGCCACGTCCATGATCATGATCCCGGACAGCCCCGGTGAACAGCGCGATCCCTCCGGCGGCCGGGTCCAGCACGGCTGCCTGCACCTCGTTGACCGAGAGCGGGGTGTCCCGCAGCTCGGCCAGCCTGATCACGTCCATTCCGCAAAATTACCGTGACCGGAGGACCGTGACCAGCTCAGGTAGCGCGGCGGCGCCGTCGCGCCACCTGCCGGACGATCGCTGCCGTGCCGATCACCGCGACCGTAGCGCCAGCCGCCGTTATCGTCGCGTCCTTCTTGTCCAGCCGACGGCCCGCCACCGCGTGGTGACCGGACCGGATGGCCAGCAGGGTTTGCAGGGTCTCGGTGTTGCCGAACGTCGGCCGCCACCCGGCCGCCCGCAGTGCCGCGCAGTCGACCACCCACGGGTACACCACGAAATGCAGGTCGGTGACGGGCGCCGGGGTAATGCCCGCCCGGTGCAGGCGCTGCGCGGTGCGTAGCGTCAGGCCGGCGGCAGCTCGATCCTGCGCAGCCCGGAAAGCTCCTCCACCTCCGCCTGTTCCAGCCAGCCGTCGCAGCCGACCGCGAACTGGCCAGTGACCTCGCCGGACGCGGCCAGCTCGAGTGCCGAGACGAGGTCGTCCACATGGCAGAACTGCCAGCGCGCGGCGCAGCCCTTCACGGCCAGCAGCCGAGGTGCCTCGAAATGCCTGGTCACCAGGGTGTCGATGCCCTCGCCGACCAGCGCGGCGGGCCGCACGACGCTGATCGCCATCCCCGGATTGGTCCGCGGCGACCGCTGCGCGAGATGCTCGATCTCGAGCAGGTCTCCGACGACGCTGCCGTCTGCCTCAGCGCGCAGCGGCGCGGCCTCGTCCAGCGGCACCGGATTGTCCGGCCGGGCCCCGTACACCATCGCGCTCGTCACCAGCACGACCCGGCCGACCCGCCCGGCCGCGGCTGCGGTCAGCACGGTCTGTGCGCCGCGGACGTTGTACGCCCGTCGCGCCCGGTGGTCGGAGTCGGGCGCTAGGTCGAGATCGGTGTGCACAACCACGTCGACCCCGGACAGCCGGCCAGCCAGCGCCGGGTCGCGCACGTCGACGACGCGCCAGGTGACTCCCGTCGCGTCACCTCGATGATCGTCGATGGCCACCACCCGGCCGACCCGCGTCGAAGCGGCCAGGCGCATCGTGAGCGCGTGGCCAACACCATGCGCTGCCCCGGTGACGGCGACCACCGGGCGTCGCCGCCGAGCGGCAGCGGACCGGCCATCCGGACTTTGCCCTTGGCGAACCTGGGCATCTCGGTTGCTCACCGTGTAGGTCTCCCGGGATAACGTGGCGGACGTGACCCTTCCATCCTGCCCGAGAGGGAGCAAACATGACTGATCCTCCCTTCGGCTTCGGCCTGCCCGGTGATCGGGACCGGGATCGTGACGATTCGCCGGGATCGCCCGGCGGCAGCGGACCCGGCGGTACTGGACCTGGCGGCGGGTCCGGCGGCGGCGGGCCCGGCGGCAGCGGACCCGGCGGCAGCGGACCCGGCGGCAGCGGACCCGGCGGCCCCATGGGGCCGCTCGGCCCCCTGGGCGACCCGCAGCAGTTCGCGGACGCCTTGCGTCAGTTCGCTGACCTGATGTCGTGGCAGGGCGGACCGGTCAACTGGGACCTCGCCAAGAATGTGGCCAGGCAGACGGTGGCCGCCAAGGGAGACCCGAGCATCCTGCAGACCGAGCGCGGCAAGGTGGTCGAGGCGATCCGGCTGGCCGATCTCTGGCTGGAAGATGCCACCACCTTCCCGACCGGCATCCGCGCTGTGGAGGCCTGGAGCCGGTCCGAATGGGTGGAGGCCACCCTCCCGGTCTGGTCCAAGCTCTGTGACCCGATCGCGGCCCGGGCGGTCGATGCCATGGGCGGGATGCTGGCCGAGGACCCCGAGGAACTCGGTGAGGAACTGCCCCCGGAGATGCGCTCCGCGATGGCCGCGCTGACAGGCGGTGGCCTCGGCGCGCTCAGCGGGCTCGGCGAGATGATGCGCAGGATTGGCGGCATGATGGTCGGCGGCCAGACCGGATCCGCCGTGGGCGCCCTCGCCGAGGAAGTCGTCAGCTCCACCGATGTTGGTCTCCCGCTCGGCCCCGATGGCATGGCGGCTCTGCTCCCGGCCGGGGTCACCGCGTTCGGCGCGGGGTTGTCGGTCAACGAGGACGAAATCAGGCTGTTCCTGGCGCTACGGGAGGCTGCCCACCACCGGCTATTCGCGCATGTGCCCTGGCTGAAGGCCCGGCTGCTCGGAGCGGTCGAGGACTACGCGCGGGGCATCACGGTGGACGCCAACGCCCTCCGGGAGGCGATGCCGCAGATAGATCCGGCCAATCCGGAGGCGCTGAACGAGGCGCTGGCCGGCGCCGCCCTGTTCCAGCCGGAGGACACCGACGCGCAGAAAGCCGCGCTGGCCCGGCTTGAGACCATGCTGGCCCTGGTCGAAGGCTGGGTGGCCACCGTCGTGGAGGCCGCCGCCGCCGGACGGCTGCCGCAGTCCGGCGCGCTCGCGGAGGCGATCAGGCGGCGCCGGGCGACGGGCGGGCCGGCCGAGCGGACCTTCGCCACCCTGGTCGGCCTGGAACTGCGGCCACGCAGGCTCCGGGAGGCGGCGGTGATCTGGCGCGGCCTGACCGACGCCCGGGGCATACCCGGCCGGGAGGCCATCTGGGCCCACCCCGACCTGCTGCCGACTACCGAGGATCTCGATGATCCGGAGGGTTTCGTGCGCGGCCGGCCCGAGCTGGACATCTCCGATCTGGAAGCCACAAGCCGTTCCCCTGGCGAGGGCGGTGCCGAAGACGCCGCTGAGGGCGGTGCGGGCGGATCCGCCGCCGGGGATGACCAGAGTGCCCCGGGCGGCAGCGACTCCTCGGCCTGCGATGATCCGCAGCCTCAGGGTTAAGGCGATGTGCCGTCCACAGCTGGTGGATAGGATCAGCCAGCGTAAGCGGACCCCCTGCTCCCCGGGATCGAGGAATTCACAGGTATCCGCCCTGTCGGTCCACAAGGACACTCCGCGCTCTCCCCACGTTCTGCACAGGGCCGTCCACAGAACGGTGTTGACCGTTCAGGCGAGCGGGCCTAGCTTCGCCTGACAGGGGTCCCCGGGCCGCGGGCCGGCGTCGCTTCTGGGGAAGGGAGGCGAACGGCCATGCAGGGAAGCAGTGACTGCGCTTAGCACAGCTCCCTAAGCCTGGGGACTTCTGTCTGCCCATTGCGCTCAGCCGGGAGGCTTACGCCTGCTTCAGCCGACGGCTCACGTCCGCGCCCACGCCGATGGCTCACATCCGGGCCTACACCGACAGCTCAAATCCGGGCCCACACCGACGGCCCACATCCGCGCCTACGCCAACGGCTCACATTCGCGCGGCCACACCGACCGCTCACATCCGCGCCCACACCGACCGCTCATATCGCCATATCGCCCGCAGCCACGCCGGGGACCCGGGCCGCCGGGCCGGGTAGCGGGCAGGCCTGAGGCCGCAGGCTGGCGCTAGCTGGACAGACTGCAGCACTCCGGCCGACTGAAGAATTTTCTTTCCGCGAGTTTTGCGCGGCCTCGCCGGACAGGACCAGAAATGTCGGTACCGGTGGCTAGAGTCGAACATAACAGCGATTCAGGTCCGTTGAGCCAGGAGGAGGCCCGCAGGTATGTGTCTACCCGGCCAGCCGCCCGCCGCGCCTGTGACCGTTGCGGCGGCGGCGGCGATGGCGCAGGCCGGGCTGGCCGCGCTGGCGAGCGTGGACGCGGCCGGGCTGACCGCCGCGGAGCAGGCCGATTGCCTGCGGGCGCTGGAGCGGGCCGAGGCGGCGCACACCGCGGCGCGGGCCAGGGTGCTGGCGGCGTTCCAGGCGGGCTGCGGGTTCCAGGATGACGGGCACGGGTCGGCGAAGACGTGGCTGGCGTGGCAGACCCGCACCACCAGGGCCGCGGCCGGGGCCGCGCTGGCCTGGATGCGGCGGCTGGCCGCGCATCCGGCGGTGGCGGGCGCGCTGGCGGCCGGGGACATATCCGGCTCGTGGGCGCGGCAGGTGTGCGCGTGGACCGACCTGCTGCCGGCGGGGTGCCGGGCGGACGCGGACGCGATCTTGCTGGCGGCGGCGGCGGGCGGCGCGGACCTGGCCGGCCTGGCGCAGCTGGCCGAGGAGATGCGGCGGCGGACCGCGCGGCCCGATGCCGACGGGGATGACGGGTTCACCGGCCGCGGGGTGCGGCTGGATGTGACGTTCGGGCAGGCCGGGAAGCTGGAGGGGGACCTGACCCCGCAGTGCACCGCCGCCTTGTCGGCGGTGCTGGACGCGCTGGGCAGGCGGGCCGGGCCCGAGGACCTGCGGTCCCCGCGGCAGCGCCGCCACGACGCCCTGGAGGAGGCGTGCCGGCGGCTGCTCGCCGCCGGGTGCGTGCCGCCCCGGGCCGGGCAGCCCGCCCAGATCCAGCTGCACATGACGCTGGACCAGCTGCGCGGCCGCGACCCCGGCGGGGCGGCGGCCTGGGCCGCGGCGGGGCCGCCCGCCGCGCCCGGCGCCGACTGCGACGCCGCGATCGTCCCGGTCGTCACCGGCCACCTCAACCACCAGCTCCTCAACGACCTCGCCGCCGCCCTCCTGCGCAACCGCCCCGGCCAGCCCGGCACCCCCGGCCGGCCCGGAACCGGCCGGGCTCGGGCAGCCCCGGCCGGCCCGGCGCGGGCGGGCCCGGCGCGGGCGGCGCGGGCGGGCCGCGGAACCCGGCGGGCGATACCGCGGCCGGGCGGCGGCTGCGCGCCGAGCGGGCCGCCCGGCGGCTGATCGTGGCGCGCGCCGCCGAGCTGCTGTCGGGGCCCGGCGGGCTCGCCGCCTACCTGCGCACCCGGCTGCCCGAGAACCTGGCCGCCTCGGCCAGCCTGCCGCTGGACATCGGCGCCGCCACCGACACCATCCCCGTGCACCTGCGCCGCGCCGTCACCGTCCGCGACCCGCACTGCCGGTTCCCCGGCTGCCCCCAGCCCGCCGCCGCCTGCCAGCCCCACCACCTCATCCCCCGCGCCCACGGCGGCCCCGCCAGCCTGGCCAACCTGCTCAACCTGTGCAGCTTCCACCACCTGATCGCGGTCCACCGCTGGGGCTGGGCCATCACCCTGAACCCCGACGGCACCACCACCGCCACCAGCCCCTACGGCCGCACCCTGCACTCCCACAGCCCCCCAGCCACCGCCGCCTAACGCGGCGGGCCGCGCAACCGGCCGCCCGGCAGAAAAGCGGACGCTCGCTCTGGCTGCGGGCGACCCGGCTAACGAGTGGCCTGCACCCAGAGCGCCGCCTAGCCAAGATGGGCCCGCGTGAACTGGCCCGCCTGATTCGGCGGCCCGCCATGTACCCGTGGGCACGGCATCACGGTTACCCGCGAGACGACGAATCAGACTGTCGGGTCCTGGTGTCATGCTGTCCGCGTGAGACCAGCGCTCAAGTCCGGGCTTCTGCCGGTGTGGCGGGACAGAGACACATTGCAGATCGGGATAGATCCGCGTCGCGCGGTGGCACTGACCGGCATGGCCGGAGTCTCCTGCGTCATCAGCCTTCTCGACGGAAGCCGGGACCGCGACCAGGTACTTACCGAAGCCCGTGACCGCGGCGTCCCGATCGAGACGGCCGACCGAGTGCTCACACTGCTCGCTGCGGGCGGCGCTCTTGACGACTTTCCGGCCGGGACGTTGCGTGTGCTGCCACAGCCGCTGCGGGCCCGCCTGGCTGCCGAGTTGGCTACCGTCTCGCTGGCCCGCCGGGACAGCGACGGCGGCGCCCGGACACTGGCCCGCCGGTGCGCGGCTTACATTCATATTCGCGGGACCGGAAGGATCGCCGCGGCGATCGCCACCATCCTGGCGACGGCTGGCGTCGGCGACGTGTCGGGCGGGCTCGACCAGGAACCGCTGCCGTCGCGGCCAGAGCACACACCGGCCGCCGCGGCCGCCGCGGCCCGGACACCACCTCCGCCAGGTCGCAAGGCAACTGCGGGGCCACCGCGCCGCCCGGCCCTACCCGACCTGACCGTGCTGATCGGGCAGTCTGATCCCGAGCTATCGGCCGCCCTGATGAATGACCGGATACCGCACCTAATGGCGTCGGCTAATGAGGCGATCGGCATCGTCGGTCCACTGGTGCTGCCTGGGCGCACCGCTTGCTTGCGCTGTCTCGACATGTACCGGACTGACCGGGACCCCGCCTGGCCGCTCATTCTGGCCCAGCTGGCCGGCCGTCAGCCGATCCCGCTGGCCTGCGACGCGCCGCTGGCCGCTGCGGTTGCCGCTCAGGCCGCGTTCCAGGCGCTCGCCTTCGTGGACGGTGCCGCGGTTCCTGACGCGGTGGCCAACGGCACTCTGGAACTCGTGCTCCCCGCCTGGCAGTGGCGCCGCCGGACCTGGGCACCCCACCAGCGGTGCTCATGCGGAGCCAATGCGCCCCAGTAGACGCGGCCCGGCAGCGCAGCGGCACCAGTGCCCAAGTCACGCGGCCCGGCAGCGCACCGAACCCGTCGATTCCGGTACCGGATTCCACCGCCCAACCGGCTTCGTGAGCCCAGACTCGGACAGCACAAAAGAATTTCCGGCTTGACCCGGTTCGGCCTGACCCCGATCCGGCATGGCTGCGCATTCTCGCCCAACTCGCCGGCCGTCGGCCGAATACCTTCGGCTACGGCACCCGCTGGCCATCCCCTTCGCAGCTCAGGGCGGCTGCCCAGAGTCTCGACTTCATCGGCTGGGCACCGGTTCCTGACGTTGTGAGCAACAGCACGCTGGACTCGTTCTTGCTGCGTGGCGGACGCCCCAGCGCACGTCGTCATCAGATCAGCGCTTCTCCTGTGGCAGCCACACGCCCCGGTAGCCGACAATGAGATCATGAGTGACCTGCCTCGCCGTGCTGTCACCCGCACGGCCAAGCTCGCGACCCTGCCGGTCGGGCTGGCTGGACGGACCGCGCTGGGCTTCGGGAAGCGGCTCGGCGGCAGGCCTGCTGAACTCGTCGCGCACGAGATTCAGCAGCGCACGGCGGAGCAGATCTTCCGGGTGCTCGGCGAGTTGAAGGGCGGCGCCCTGAAGCTCGGCCAGGCGCTGTCGATCTTCGAGGCCGCGCTGCCGCCAGACCTGGCGGGCCCGTACCGGGCCACCCTGACCAGGCTCCAGGAAGCCGCGCCGCCGCTTCCGGCCAGCAGCGTCCACCGGGTGCTCGCCGCCGACCTCGGGACGGACTGGCGGGACAGCTTCCGTCAATTCGACGACAATCCGGCCGCGGCCGCCTCGATCGGCCAAGTACACCGGGCCGTGTGGCGCGATGGCCGCCGGGTGGCGGTGAAGATCCAGTATCCAGGGGCCGGGCAGGCTCTGATCAACGACTTCACCCAGCTGAGCCGGGTGGGCAGGCTGTTTGGCGTGCTCATGCCCGGGCTCGAGGTCAAGCCGCTGCTCGATGAGCTGCGGAACAGGGTGGTCGAGGAACTCGACTACCGGCTTGAGGCCAGCTCGCAGGAGGCCTTCGCCGAGACTTACGAGGGCGACCCGGACATCTTCGTGCCCCATGTGGTGGCCGCGACCGACCACGTGCTGGTTACCGAGTGGATGGACGGCACACCGCTATCGAAGATCATCGCGGAGGGCACGCAGGAAGAGCGTAACCGGGCTGGCCTGCTGATCGTACGGTTCCTGTTCTCCGGGCCTGCCCGGGCCGGGCTGCTGCATGCGGATCCACATCCGGGCAACTTCCGGATGCTGGCCGACGAGCGGCTGGGTGTCCTTGACTTCGGTGCCGTCGACCGGCTGCCGGACGGATTCCCCCCGTTCTTCGGCATGCTGCTCCGGCTGACCCACGAGGACCGCAGCATCGAGACCGTGGAGCGGTTGTTGCGGGAGTACGGTTTCCTCAAGCCGGGAGTCAGCGTGGACCTCGGCGCTCTGCGCGGTTACCTGGCGCCGCTCGCCGAGCCGTCCAAGGTTGAATCATTCAAGTTCAGCAGGGAGTGGATGCGCGGAGAGGCCGCTCGGATCACCGACATGCGCACCGCCGCCGTGGGCAGGCGGCTGAACCTGCCGCCTTCATACGTGCTGATCCACCGGGTATCCACGTCCGGAATCGGAGTGCTCTGCCAGCTCGAATGCGAAGGGCCGTTCCGCGCCGAGGTGCTTCAGTGGATTCCCGGGTACCTCGACTCGACGGCCTCGGCGGGAGCCTCGAGGACCCGCAGTCCGCTGATCTGGACCATGACCTGGACGAGGAACTGGACGAGGAACTGGATCTTGACGAGGACGGCCGGGTCACCTCGGAGACCGCCGGCTTCTCATCAGCCAGGCCCGGGAAGAACCAGTCTTCCCGGGCCTGGGTGGTGGCCTGGCGGAGCGCCTTGTGGAGCGCCGCGCGACCGCCTCGCGAGCGCCTCACGGGGCGCCCGGCGAAGCAGCGGTCAGGACTCCCGCTCGGCCGCCAGCGTGGCACGCAGCCGCAGCTGCGTCCTGGCGGGCGTGGGCCAGCCGACGCTGCGCTCGCTCGGCACGGCGGGTTGCCCTGCCAAGCGCGCGTGCCCGCATCGCCTGGCGCTGCTCCGCAGCCTCAGCGAGCATCGTCTGCTGCTGCGCTCGGGCCGTCTCGTTGGTCAGGTACATGATTCACCACCTCTCTGCCATCTGCTCTTCTCGTCTGCCCGGCTCATGTGCTGCCGATCTGCGGCCCGCCGGACCGGACGGGTCAGGCTGCGACCTCCGTCTTGCGAGGCCGCCCGCGCGGCCTCTTGCGCGGCACGATCTCGCCGCGCAGGAACAGCTCGCCGCCCCAGACTCCCCAGGGCTCCCGCGCTCGACCGCGCCGGACAGGCAGGCGATCCGCGCCGGGCAGCCCCGGCACAGCGCCTTCGCGAACTCCACGTCCTGGGGAGACTCGGCGAAGAACAGCTCTGGGTCGTCGATGCACGGCAGCCCGAGGCCATTCGGCAGCCCGACGGTGGCCATAGAGCCAGCCAGGACCGCCGGACCCGTCCTGGTGATCGCTGCCGCTTGCGCGATCTCTGCCTCGAACCCCGCCGGACCTTACAAAACGGCGGTGGTGCCGGGCGAATGCATGTGCGATCCCCTCTCATCTGCTTGTCGAAGCGTCTCTCATGCATCTGACAAAACGGTGGCCTCGCCTTGGCATGACAAAGGCCGCGGACCCGGTTTTCGGGTCCGCGGCCTTTGGGGGATCAGGCCGGTCTTTGCTAGACCGGTTCCCTCGCCGGATGCGGACCCGGTGCACCGCCGAGAGCGGCGGCGATGTGGGTCTTGGTCGTGTACTGCTGGCGCCTGCTTGGTACGACCTGCAGCCCGAGCGCGGCGCCGTGCTGCGCCGTGCAGCGCGGCCGGCCAGGACATCGATCGCCCGGTGAGCGCGCGAGCGCGCGGAAATGGCACCTGCCGCTGGCACGATGGCCCGCGAGCCGGGCGAGCAGGAAGACGCCCACGCCGAAACCAGACCGCACGTCAGCGGCAGCCGTGACATCCGGATTCAAGTTCAGCATCCTGGGCACCCCCTTGCGTGCAGCGTCAATGGACCCGTCGGTCATGGAGCAGCCTACGTAGCTATTCCCCGGCGGGCAACCTATTTTCGCTCGCGGGCCCTTTCAGCGCTTCCGCGGGCCGTCCGGCGGTTCCGCGGGCCCGGCCTCCGCGGACTTCTCCGGCCGTTCGGCCGACCGGTCTCCGGCTGCGCCGCGGTCTCACCCGCACCGCCGGTCTCAGGCGTTCGCCGCCCGGCGCGGCCGCCGGCGCGCGCGGCCTCAGGACCGGGTCCGGATCAGTCCTTCCTGCACTACCGACACCACGAGCTGACCGTCGCTGGTGAACACCTGCCCGCGAGCCAGGCCCAGGGCGCCGCCGGCATCGGGGACTCCTGCGAATACAGCAGCCACCGGTCGGCGCGGAATGGCCGGTGGAACCACATCGCGTGGTCCAGGCTGGCGCCGGTGGTCTGCCCGTCCGCCCAGGACAGCCCGTGCGCGAGCAGAACCGAGTCGAGCAGTGTCATGTCCGACGCGTACGTCATCAGGCAGACATGCAGCAACGGGTCGTCGGGTAGCTCACCATCGGCCCGCAGCCAGACCAGGTTGGTCGGGCTGCGCAGTCGCGGGATCGGTCACCGCCTCGAATGTGAGCGGCCCGACGTGCCGGATGTCGATGGGATTGCGGTGAAAGAAGTCAGGAACGTTCGGCCCGAACAGCTTCTCCATGCGCACCGAGGTCGGGGAGATTGACTCCGGCGGCGGGACGTCCGGCATCGCCGTGGCGTGCGTGACGCCCGGCTCGGCGCGGTGAAATGACGCCGACAAGGTGAAGATCGTCTTGCCGTGCTGGATGGCCGACACCCGCCGGGTGGTGAAGGACCTTCCATCCCGGACCGGCTCCACCAGGTAGACCAGCGGCATGGCCGGATCGCCGGGCCGGATGAAATAGGCATGCAGCGAATGCACCGGCCGGTCCGCAGGAACCGTCCGGCCCGCGGCGACCAGCGCCTGGCCCGCCACCTGCCCGCCGAAGACCCGCTGCCTGCGCTCACCTTCCGGGCTGCGGCCGCGGAAGATATTGACTTCGATCTGCTCCAGATCGAGGAGTTCTACCACGGCATCGAGTGCCTTACCCATCGCCCAGACTCACCGTCTCGCTCGAATCGCCCGTCTCACCCGGCCGCCCGCGGGCTGCCTGCGCGCACAACGCCAGCATCGCCGCACGGTACCTGTCGAGCTTGATCCGTCCCGCACCGGGATCGCGGCAAGGTCACTGGCGCCGGTCCGTCGGCGACTCAGCGGCGCGTCGGGAATCACGTCGCCGGCACGCTCTGCTCCTGGCTTTCGCCGCCATTCCCGTAGCCGAAGAGCGGGCTCCGGCTGCCCGCGCCCGGTCCGGACCGGTCGCGGCGGGGACGGCGGGGAGGCTGCCAGATCTGAGGCAGGAACCTGGACGGCCGCCTGGTCGACGGCGGCCGCCCGGCGAGCGAGCCAGCGCCCAAGACAACTGCACCCGCTGGCGCGCCCGGGTCACTCCGACATAGAGCAGCCGCCGTTCCTCCTCGATAGCCTCATCGGTCTGCGCGTAGATGATCGGCATGGTGCCGTCGGTCAGCCCGGGCAGGAACACCACGTTCCACTCCAGGCCCTTCGCCGCGTGCAGCGAGGCGATGGTCACTCCGTCCATCGCCGGGGCATGGCCCATCGCGCTGCGCTGGGCCAGTTCGGCCGCGAGGTCACCGAGTGCCGCCTGCGGCGCCGCGGCGAAGAAATCATCGGCTAGCTGAGCCAGTGACTGCAGTGATTCCCAGCGTTCCCGCGCCTGGCCGCTGCCGCCCGGCGGCTGGGCGGTCAGGCCGATCCCGGCCAGCACCGCGCGGACCAGGTCCTGCGGCCGGTCGGCCGCCGCCGCCCGGGCCGCCCCTCGCAGCAGGGCGACCGCCTGCCGGACCTCGTCCCGGTCGAAGAACCGCTCCGTTCCCCTGACCAGGAACGGCACCCCAGCCGCGCTGAGGGCCTGCTCGAACGGGGCGGTCTGCGCATTGATCCGCACCAGCACCGCGATCTCGCGCGGCGCGGTCCCGGCCCGGATCAGCGCGGCCGCCTGGCGCGCGACCGCCGCCGCCTCCTCCTGCTCATCGCCGCACTCAGTGAACTCGGGCTCGGCGCCCGGCGGCCGCTGAGCGACCAGTCCGCCATCGCGGCCCAGCCGGTTGGCCAGCGCGACGACCTGGGGCGTCGAGCGGTAGTTCCGTACCAGCCTGATCACGGTCGCGTCCGGGAACTCGGCCGCGAAACCGGTCAGGTACGCGGACGTCGCGCCGGCAAACGAGTAAATGGTCTGCCGCGGATCGCCGACCACGCAAATGTCGTCACGGTCGCCAATCCACGCATCGAGCAGCAGCTTCTGCAGCGGATTGACGTCCTGATACTCATCCACCACGAAATAGGAGTAACGATCCCTGACGGTCGCCGCGGCGGCCGGGTACTCGGCGAGGATCGCCGCGGTGAGTTCCAGCACGGACTCGAAATCGACCAGATGCCGCTCCCGGCGCAATTCCTCGTAGACGGCATAGAGCCTGGCCGTGGTGACCGGCGCCAGCGGGCCCGTTCTGGCGGCCTTGGCACTGGCCACTTCGTAGTCGCCGGGCCTGACCTGGCTGACTTTCGCCCACTCGATCTCGGCCGCGGCGTCCCGCAGTTCAGGCAGGCCGGCTGGCACCCGCAGCCGCCTGGCCGCCTCGGCGACCAGGCTGATCTTGGAGGCGATCACCTGCGGCGGCGGCCCGCCGACGGTCGCCGGCCAGAAGTGCGTGAGCTGCCGGAGCGCCGCTGAATGGAAGGTCCGGGCCTGCACGTACTCCATCCCGCCGCTGGCCACCGCGGTGGCGCCCAGCTGGCGCAGCCGGCCGCGCAGTTCGCCAGCCGCACGGGTGGTAAAGGTGACCGCCAGGACGCGCGCCGGGTCCACCACGCCGGTCGCCACCGCGTAGGCGATCCGGTGGGCCACGGCCCGGGTCTTGCCGGTCCCGGCACCGGCCAGGACGCAGACCGGACCCCGGGCGGCCAGCGCGACCTGCTGCTGCTCGGGGTCGAGCCCGGACAGCACCGAATCAGCGCTGGACCGCGCGCGTTCATCGCAGACGTTCACCGCGCACCTCCTGTTCCGCCGCCATCCTTCCCCATGGCACTGACGCGGGTCACCTGGCCGGCGCGAAGCCGGCGGCGTGGCCGCGCGTTACTAGGGATCGGCGACAATGCTGCAGGAGGAGTTGACGGCGCATGGCGGAGCCCCTGACCATGTACACCACGCAGTGGTGCGCGTTCTGCAGGCGGCTGAAGACCCAGCTGAGCCGGGACGGAATCGAGATCGTCGAGGTCGATATCGAGGCTGATCCGGATGCTGCTGATTATGTCATGACCGTGAACGGCGGATTCCAGACCGTGCCGACCATCGTCTTCCCGGACGGAAGTGCGCTGACCAACCCTTCTCCGGCCGCGGTCCGCGAACATCTGAACGACCTGGCCGCCCGCTGATGCCCGATCATCGCAGCCCGGCCGCATGCCCGGGCCGCCCGGATCCGCGTCGCGGCGGCCGGCAGCGCCAGCTGGCCGATCCCGGCACCTAGCCCCCCCGGCGGCCCGTCCCCCCGGGCCCGCTCTGCGCTGACTACCGTTGATTTACAAATCGCTACTATGGGTAACATCCCGTCGTGCATGCGGAGCAGCCCGATGACCCGACCGACGTGGGGCCCTCCGCGCTACGCCGGGCCCGGCCGGACATTCACTGTGTCGCCGCCGACGGGCCGCAAGCCGCGCTGCGGGCGGCGCTGCGCATCGCGGCCGGGCACCCGGTCCTGTTCCTGCACGAGACCCTCGGGCTGGCCCGCCAGGCGCTGGCCGCCGCGGGCGCGCAGCCCTGGCCCGCCGGGCTGCTGACCGCGGGCGGCGCCGTCCCTGCGGCACCGGCCGGCGCCGCGGGGGCGGCCGGCGCCGCGGAACCGGCTAGCGCCGCGGAACTGGCCGGCCTGGCCGATGCCGCGGACGTCACGGCCACCACGCCGCTGGGGCAGGCGGGCTGGTTCAGCCAATGGAACCGCGGCCGCTGATCAGCGCCCGGGCGATCACCGTGCGCAGGATGTCGTTGGTGCCCTCGCCGATCACCATCAGCGGCGCGTCCCGGTAGAGGCGCTCGACGATGAACTCGCGGGAGTAGCCGTAGCCGCCGTGCACCTGCATGGCCTCAACGGCGCATTCCAGGGCCACCTCCGAGGCGTATACCTTGGCCATGCCCGACTGCAGGTCGGTGCGCTGCCCGGCGTCGGCCAGCGTGGCCGCCCAGTACACCAGCAGCCGCGCCGCCTGCACCTTGGTCGCCATGTCCGCCAGCTTGAGCTGTACCGCCTGGAAGCCGGAGATCTTCTGGCCGAACGCCTCCCGCTCGCCCGCGTACCGCAAGGCCTGGTCGTATGCCTCCTGCGCCACTCCCGACCGCCCGGGCCGCGACGTTGATCCGCCCCGTCTCCAGCGCGGCCAGCACCTGCTGCAGGCCGTGGCCCTCAGCTCCGCCCAGCAGGCTCCCGGCCGGCACCCGGACCTCGTGCAGCACCAGCTCGCAGGTCTCCGGCCCGCGATAGCCGAGCTTGGGCAGATCGCGCACACCTCGAACCCCGGCGCGCCCGCCCGACCAGCAGTACCGACATGCCCGCGTGCGCGGGCTGAGCGTTCGGGTCAGTCTTGACCAGGACGGGCAGCGGGTCGGCGTGCCGGGCGTTCGTGATCCACGTCTTCGCGCCGTTGACCACGTAATGGTCGCCGTCGCGGCGGGCGGTGGTCTGGATGCCCTGGAGGTCGCTGCCCGCTCCTGGCTCGGTCAGCGCGATCCCGGTCCGGCGTTCCCCGGTCGCGAGAGCGGGCAGGTGAGCGGCTTTTGCTCCTCGGTGCCGTATCGCGCGATCATCCAGCACGACAGCGAGTGGCTGCCGAGGATGCCTGCCACGCCCATCCAGCCCCGCGAGATCTCTTCGAAGACCACCGCCAGCGAGACCATGTCGGCCGCCATCCCGCCGTATTCCTCGGGGACCAGCAGCCCGAACAGCCCCATCTCCGCATGATGGCGACCAGCTCATCGGGGATACCGGCCCGCCTCCTCCCATTCCCTGGCGACCGGCCGGATCTGGTCGTCGACGAAGGCCCGGAGGGTATCCCGCAGCAGTCGCTGCTCGGCCGAGAGCTCGAAATCCAATCTGACCTCCACCAGGACCGGTCCGCCCGCCGCCACCTGGCCGTCAGCCTCGCGGTGCGGCGGGCCATCGTCAAGGCCAGTCAGCGGTCGAGGTAGGCGATGACGGCGAGCACCCGCCGGTTGTCGTCGTCAGAGGGCTGCAGGTCCAGCCGGAGGAAGATGGAGGCGGTGTGCTTGGCCACGGCCCGCTCGGTGATCACCATCCGCTGCGCGATGGCGGTGTTCGAGCGGCCCTCGGCCATCAGGCCGAGCACCTCGCGCTCGCGCGGGCTCAGCGTAGCCAGCGCGCCGCCGCCGGAGCTGCGGTCCAGCAGCTGGGCGATAACTTCGGGGTCCATCGCGGTGCCGCCGCCGGCCACGCGTGCGCACGCGCGTCGGCGAACTGGGCGCCGTCGAAGCACCCGGTCCTTGAGCAGGTAGCCGATGCCGCCGGTGCCGTCGGCCAGCAGCTCGCGGGCGTAGATCTGCTCGACGTACTGGGACAGCACCAGTACCGGCAGGCCCGGCACCCGTCGCGCGCTGCCAGCGCGGCCCGCAGCCCTTCGTCGGTGAAGGTCGGCGGCAGCCGCACGTCCACGATCGCCACGTCCGGCTGGTCGCGGTGACCGCGGTAGCAGGCCGGCGCCGTTGTCCACCGCCGCGGTTACCTGCATGCCGTGCGCCTCCAGCAGCCGGGTCAGGCCGTCCCTCAGCAGGAAATGGTCTTCGGCGATGACAACGCGCACGGGATCTCCATGTTCACTACGGTCGGGCCGCCCGGTGGGCTGGATACCGCGAGCACGCCGTCGAACGCCGCGAGCCGGCGTTCGATGCCGCGCAGCCCGGTGCCGCGGGCCGGATCCGCGCCGCCGCTCCCGTCGTCGGTGACCCCGATCCGCAGCATCCCGCCTGTGCCGCAGGTCACCCAGGCCTGGGCGGCGTGCGCATGCTTGGACACATTGGCCAGCAGCTCGCTGACCGCGAAGTAGGCGGCCGACTCCACCGGCGCGGGCGGCCTGCCCGCAGTTCGCTGGCGAACTGCGCCCGCAGCGGCGTGTCCAGCGCCAGCGCCCGGACGGCTTCGGCCAGGCCGCGGTCGGCCAGCACCGGCGGGTGGATGCCGCGCACCAGGTCCCGCAGCTCGGCCAGCGCCTTGGCCGAGGACTCGCGGGCCTCGGCCAGCAGCGCCCGCACCGCGGCCGGGTCGTCCTCCACCATCTGGTCGGCGGCATCCAGCGTCATGCCCATCGCGACCAGCCGGGCCTGCGCGCCGTCGTGCAGGTCCCGCTCGATCCGCCGCGCCTGCGCCGCGCCCGTGTCGATCGTGTCGGCGCGGGTCTGCGCCAGATGGGCGACCCGCAGCGCCAGCTCAGCCTGCCCGGTCGGCCCGAGCATCGACCGTGCGAGTCCGCCGTAGGCCTGCAGGACCCAGGGAGCAGCGCATAGCCCCAGGCAGACGCACCCGGCACCCAGCAGGACGTTCACGAACGGGCTGCTCCCGTCGAAGGCAGGCGGCGGGATGGCCAGCGGCCTGAGCGCGGTGTCCTGGAAGGCCCAGATCAGGCCGACCGCCATCACCCCCGCCGGCGCGATGGCCATCACCAAGCCCACGCACGCGTTGACCGCCAGCCACAGCAGATCCCGCCAGCTCGCCGGATCGCCCAGCAGCCAGCCCAGCAAGGGCCTGAAGCCCATCTTTCCTTCGCCGTCGGGGGCGGCCGGTAGGAGCTGGCGATCGGGACTCCGCACCATTCCCCCGATAGCCGCCTGCTCAAGGCAGCGAGCCGGCGCACGACCATCAGCGTGGCCGGGAGCAGGAACCGGCCCAGGACCAGCCCGGCCACCAGCAGCGCCGGGGCGAGCAGGATGTCCGAGCCGGGACCGTGGTCGACGAGGATCCCGAGGCCGATCCCGATGAGAACCACCGGCAGGATCAGGACGAGGACCAACCCGGTTCCGGCGATGGCCAGGCCGCCGAATGCGAGGCCGCGGCCGCAGCCAACGATGTCCTTGCGGATGCCCGGCCGCGGACCGGAACCCCCGGCCGGGTTGTCTCGGATCTTCGTGGTGCCGGTCATCGGTGGTCTCCTCCGCCCTGGTCTCCCGTCGCAGCTAACTCAGTCTGCAGGTCGGGCGGCCTGGCCCGCAGTGACGCTGGGCCCCGATCCGGGGGTGTATCTAGGTACACCCGCAGAACGCCGTTCAGCCATATATCGCTGCCATTCAGACATCACCTAGCGTAACCGGCGGACTGGCGATCCGGCCCTGCTGATCGAGGCCGAGGCCCGCGATCAGTTCCTGAACGGCCAGCCCAACCTCGGCGTGTTCGCGTCCATGAAGGCGGTCGAGGTCCGGGCCTCACCCCGCCGACCCCGTGCCGCAGTACCGGCGGCGAGTCCTGCCCGACCTTGACGCCGATCGCCCCGCCTGGGCGCCGGCGAGCCGGTTTTTCATGATCGTGGGCGTTTGGTGGTGGGCGGGTTCAAGGGGTCGTCGCAACAGTGGTGGCAGACGACTGTTTCCGTGGTCACCATATCCGGTGGCCGGCCACGGCCGGGTGTCGCGCGCTGGCCGGGGGCAGGCCCGTGGCCTGGCCCCTTGGTTTCCTGCCGCCCAGGGGCCGCAGAGACACCCCTGGACTTTGCTTGTCAAGCGGCTCCGGGAAGTTTCACGCGGTGTGACCAGGCGGTTGCCTCGTCGTAGGCGGTGCCGGTCTTCAAGCAGCCGTGCAAGATCCCGACCAGCCGGTTGGACAGGGCCCGCAGCGCGGCGTCGTGGTCCAGGCCGCGATCGCGTTGCTCATCGTAGAAGGCGCGGGCGCCGAATGAGGCGATCAGGGCGCTTTGCGCCTGCCGGTGCAGGGCGTCGGCGAGCCGGTCGTTGCGGATGAACCGGGCCAGCACGATCTTCTTCTTGCCGGACTGGCGGGTGACTGGGCTGGTGGCGGCGTAGTTCTTGCGTGCCTTGGCGCTGGCGTAGCGGTGCGGGTCGTCGCCGAACTCGCCCAGCTCCCGGGCACCGAGGATCTCGCCGATGCCGGGCTGGCTCAGGTAGATGGCGGCATGCGGGTGGCCGCGAAAACACTCCGTCACCTGGCGTTCCATCCTGCCGATCTCGCCGTTGAGGGCGGCGATGATCACCGTCAGGGAGCTGACGGTGGCGGCGTAGGCCTCAGCCAGTGGCTGCGGCTGCCGCATGTGATCCTTCCGCAGTGCCGCGGCGATGGCGGCGGCCTTGGCGGGGATGCCGCGGCGGCGGGCCCGCTTGAGCGCGGCGGTGATCTGGCTGGTGGTCAGCTTCGCGGCGGACGCCGGGTCTGGCGCCTTGGCCAGCAGCTCGAGCGTGTCGGCGGCGGCCAGGTCGTCGAAGGCGTCCAGCGCGGCGGGGAAGTACTCGCGCAGCGCGGCGCGCAGCCGCAGCAGGTGACGGTTGCGTTCCCAGATCAGCGTCTGGTGGGCCCGGGCGGCCACCTTGATGGCCTCGGCCTCGGGGCTGTCGCCGGCCACCGGCCGCAGCTGGTGGGAGTCGGTGCGCACCATGTCGGCCATGGCGTGCGAGTCGGCCTTGTCGCTCTTGGCCCCGGAGGTGCCGTGCCGTCCCCGGTACCGGGCCACCTGGCGCGGGTTGATCGCGTAGACGGTATAACCGGCCGCGCGCAGCGCCGTCACCCACAGGCCCCGGTCGGTCTCGATGCCGACCGCCACCTCGGCAGGCTCGGTGTCCGGCCCGGCGAACTGGCCGACCAGCGCGTGGAAGCGGGTGATCCCGGCGATCCCCTCCGGCAGCCGCGCCCGGGCCAGCACCTGGCCCTGCTCATCTTGCAGCTCGATGTCGTGATGATCTTCGGCCCAGTCATCGCCGACAAACAGCACGTCAGCCTCCCTCGATCTGTCACCTCGGTTAACAGCGTGGCAGCGGGAGGAGAACACCAACGGCCTAATGGATAGTGCTCACGCTCGCGGCGGGCACGACACCCCTTCAGTGGTGCTGCTCTCCTCACGGCCGGGCGAGGGCACGGTCTCTGCTTAGGGCTTGAGCATCCGCCCAGGCTCCGGGAGTGCTCACTCGCCGGCCGCTACCGGATCCGAGTCTGCCGTGTGGCCGACCCGGTATCTCCCATTAGGCTCCGGGGTCAAGGCCGGCCGCAGGCCGTCGCCGGAGGCGATGCGCAGCAGCCTTGAGGCCGGAGGGGCGGCCCCGTATGCTGCGCGGCGCCCGTCCGGGAGTCAGCGGGCGGCGCCAGCCGCCCACCATGGATCTTTCAGGCCGCCGCGGCGTGCAGGAACTCATCCAGCGCCTGCGCGGGGGTCTTCCACCCGAGGGTCTTGCGGGGCCGGGAGTTCAGCTGGCCGGCGACCGCCTGCAGGTGCTCGCGGCTGTGGGCCGCCAGGTTCGTGCCCTCGGGGAAGTACTGGCGCAGCAGGCCGTTGGTGTTCTCGTTGCTGCCGCGCTGCCAGGGGGAGTGCGGATCGCAGAAGTAGATATCCAGGTCCGCGTCCACCGCGATCTGGGCGTGGCCGGACATCTCCTGGCCCTGATCCCAGGTCAGCGACCGGCCGATGGCGCCGGGCAGCTCGCCCATTGTCCCGGTCATTGCCGCCGCCACCTGCCCGGGCCCGTACCCGTCCGGCAGGTGCAGCAGCATCACGAACCGGGTGGACCGCTCGACCAGCGTGCCGATCGCCGACTTGCTGCCCGCGCCGATGATCAGGTCGCCTTCCCAGTGCCCGGGCACCGCCCGGTCTGCGGCCTCGGCCGGCCGCTCGCTGATCATCACCATGCCGGGGATCCTCTCGCGCCGCTGGCCTTCCCTACGGCGAGGCTTGCGCAGCGCCCGCCCGGTCCGCAGGCACACCGCCAGCTCCCGCCGCAGCGCCCCCCGGCCCTGCACGTACAGCGACTGGTAAATCGTCTCGTGCGACACCCGCATCTCCGGCTCGTCCGCGAACTCAGCCTTCAGCAGGGCGCTGATCTGCCCCGGCGACCAGCGCTCCTCCAGCCGGGCCTGTACCCAGCCGCGCAGCCGCGCATCACCCGCCAGCTTCGCGGTCTTCGGCCGCGCCGCCCCGAACTCGGCCTGCGCCTGCGCCGCCACCGCCCGGTACCGGTACCGGCCACGGTAACCATTACGGCGGATCTCCCGGCTGACCGTCGACGCCGGCCGGCCCAGCCGCGCCGCGATCACGCGGCACGACTCCCCGGCCGCCACGCCCACCGCGATCTCCTCCCGCTCCGCCAGCGACAGCTACCGCCCGCTCACCGGCCCCGGCCCGTTCGACTTCACCCCGCCCGCCCGCGCCATCCACCGATACGGCAGGTTATGGCTAACCCCCGCCGCCACCCCCGCCTCCTCCGCCGGGCAACCAGCCCGGACCGCCTCCCAGAACACCACCCGAACCGCCCGCGGAACCCCCGGACGCCCATTCCTCATCGCAACGACCTCCACAATCACTCAACCGTTGCGACAACCAGTTGAATCCGCCGTGGGCGCCCACCACCAAACGCCCATGATCATGCTGGCCGCCGGGACCAACCGGGGCATACCGGGCGCAGGGGGGTGGTTTGGCTGGGCCTGGCGGGTGGCAAGTGGCTGGGTGGCTGGGTGGGGCTGGCCGTATGGCTGGGTGGCTGGGTGGGCCTGGCCGTGTGGCTGGGGCGGCCCGGTGGCTGGCCGAGCCTGGGCTGGCGGCCGGGCTAGTGGGAAGCTACGGCCGTCAGCGTCCGGTCTGCAGGCCGGCGGCGAGCACCACGCCGCGATGGGCCCACGGCCGGGTGAAGCCGACCGCGCCGCGTCCGGCGTAGGGCGCGACACGGATCGGCAAGCCGGGGCGTAGGCCTCGATCATCAGCCCGCCGCCGATCACCAGGCCGACGTGGCCCGGCGACGTCACCGTGCCGTCCGCGCCGGCGAAGAAAACGAGGTCTCCTGGCTCGACTTGATTGGCGGGAACCTGCGGCCCCCAGAGCCACTGCTTTTGCGAGGTCCGCGGGATGTCTGATGCCCGCCGCGCGGTAGGCCGTCATCACCAGCCCCGAGCAGTCGAACGCGTCCGGGCCGGTGCCGCCCCACAGGTACGGCTTGCCGAGCTGCTGCCTGGCGAACGCGATCGCCGCGTGGCGACTGCCGAGTTCGCTGACGTGCCCACGCCGGGCACGCAGCCCGGTGCGCTGTCCGCCGGCGGCCGGCTGACCGAGAAGCCGCCGCTGGAGTAGAGGTTGGCCCAGCCGAGCACCGACTGAACATAGGCCTCCAGGTGGTTGTAGGCGAAGATCGCGCCGGCCACATTGTCCAGGACGCCGTGATCCAGCAGGTACTTCGCCGCGCCCGCGATCGCGTCGGCGGGCTCGTAGACGCTGGCCATGCCGTCGCCGTTCGCGTCGGTGGCGACGCCCGCTGACCTGCTCGCTGGCCGGATGGACCGGCGCGCCGCCCCAGTGTTGCCTGCGGCACCGCCGATGCCGATCTGCATCGGGCCGGCCGCGCCGAACGCGTTCGACCCGCTGCGCACGCCTGGCAGAGTGGACCGGCCGTCGTCGCTCTCGACCTTGCCGATCCCGGCCAGCACGACCCACGGCACCTGGTAGCTGCTCCCCGATCGACTTGAACAGCGCAAGGTAGTCGGCCGGAATCGAGTCATGGCCGGCGTACTCGACGGGCTGGCTGCCGGCCGGCCTGGGCGGCCCGCAGGCGCTGCTGGTCGGGAGAACATGCTGCTGCCGCCGAAGATGAGCATCGCACGGTGTGAGCCCAGAACCACGAGCACCGCCGCACCCGCCAGCGCGAGCCCGAGCCCGCGGACTGCCCGCCGCGGACTGGCCGCCGGCCATCCCGCCGGCTCAGGCAGGTCACGGGTTGCCTGCCGACGCTAGCTCGATGTCACTGACCTGCCAGTTGCCGCCGCCGCCGGTCACGGTCACCGCGTAGGGCACCGCACCGTGCTTCGGCCCTTGGTGTCGGTGATCTGCTGGCTGATCGTCACCACGAAAGTCAGGCTGGACGCGCCGAATGCGCGCAGCGACATGATGGCCGCCGTGCCGGTAGCGACCTGTTTCCGGCTGGTCCGCTGGCTGGCCACGCCAGGCGCGGCGAACCGCGGGCCGAGCACCTCCGACAGCGCGGGCGTGATCAGTTTGCGCATCGCGCCACGTAGCCTGCCGCGTTCTCGCTGTAGGAGAACGTGCCGTAGGCGGCAACGAACTCGGTGGCACCTTGGCGGCGGGGCCAGTTCCGGCTGGGTGAAGGGCAGCCACTGGTAGATGTCCGGCCCGGCGGCGCCGGTAGCGACGGGTGCGCGGTCGGTGCCGGACGTCGGCCCGCGCCGGGGGGCCGACGGCCAGGCCGCGGCGGGCCCCCGGCTGCCGGCGCGCTGCCGATGGATGGCGGTGACGGCGACGAGGCCGGACCAGAGCGGAATGCGCCAGACGCCGACGGCACGAACAGATAGACGCCCAGCCCGGCCAGGACCAGGACGACCAGCGAAGGCTGCGTTCCGCTGACCCGATAGTTCCATGGGGTTCCGCTACTTCCGCCGCCAGTCGGCCGCAACCAGAACGGGCCGGCGACTCGGGCTCATCTGGTCGCCGCCCGGCCCAGCGGGATGGCCGGGGCATCAGCATGCGTACCGGGCCCGGACGTGGCTGGCAGGCCACCCGGGCGGACCGGCGCGCGGCGGCGGGCGCGCGGCCGCCGATCCGCGCCGGCAGGGCGAGCCGGACCGCCGGGGAGCGCGGGCCGGCCGGTGCCGGCGGCCGCCGCCCGGGCGGGCGGCGGGGCCGGGGACGGGCCGGGCGCCGCGGCACCCGGCCAGGCGGGCCGGCGCTGCCGCGGGCCGGGTCGGGGCGGCCGCGCGGGCGGGCGGGGCCGCGGCTGGGCGGGCGCCGGCCCAGCCGGGCGAGCCGGTCCGCTGAGCGCGCGGGCAGCGGGGCAGCGGGGCGGCCGGGACCCTGTGCAGCCGGACGGCCCGGCGACGAACAGGCGTGGCGGGCCGGGCAGGCGGAGCCGACGGTGGCGCAGCCGCCCGAACTGGCCGCGAGGCAGGCGGCCGGGCAGGCGGACCGGCCGGCGCGCGGCGTTGCCGCGGGCGGCGGCGCAGCGTGCCCGGGCGAGGCCGGCGCAGGCACGCCCGGACGCAGCGCGGCCGCGACGGCTGCGCGCCGCCCAGGGCTGGCCGACCGGACGCCGCTGGCCACGGCGAGGTCGGCCCAGCGCGGCGCGGATGGCCGTTTCCGTTACCGTTACCGTGGCCGGGCACGGCTGGCCCGCGTGACCGGCCGGCGTGGCCGACGGGCCTGACCCGGCCGGCTGCCTGGACCGGAGGTTCAGCGGTGGCGCCATCCGGCCGCCGCCTTCCCCGCCCGCCGCCGTCATGCTCCTGGCCCGCGCGGACAGCCCGCTGCGACGACCGGCCCGTTGCCGTCCGGGCCGGAACTCCCGGCCCCGGCACCGCTTCCGTCCTCAATCGGGACGGCCGTCGGCGAGTTCGCCGTCGACTGCGCCGTCCGCCGGGGCCGACCCGGCCGCTCCGGCCGCTCCGGCCGCGGCTCCCGAGCCGCTGCCCAGGACCGCGCCGGCGGCCCCGGCCAGCCCGGCCGCGTGGGCCGGATTCCGCCGCGCCCACCTGGCCGCCCGGTAGGCGGTGAATCCGGGCACGGCCAGCTCGCCGCACCCTGTGTGTTGCCCCGGGCGGTCGTCCCGGCCCGGCCCAGGCTGGCCTCGGCCCGCTCGGTAGACCCGATCATGCCGTAACCGACCGCGGAGAACAGGTGCTGGAACGGCCTGCGGTAGATGAAGACCGCGACGGTGACGAGCGCGATCATCAAGATCTTGAATGCCCACGGCAGTACCGCGTCGCTCGTTCCCATGATCAGCGAGTACGAGTACAGCAGCACGCTCAGCACCAAGGCGACCGCGGCCTGCTTCAGCAGCACGCCGACCAGCATCTCGAACCAGCGCACCGCGACGACCCGGCCGAAACCCGGATGCGTGCCGACGAGCAGGAAGAACGGGCCGACGATCAGCAGGAGCAAGAATCCTAGCTTCAGCAAGATGAGCGTGACCGCGATCAGCAGGACGAGCATGCCGGCGACGGCGGCCGCGAACAGCGCGGCGAACGCGATCTCCATCCGCGTGGTCCATTGCTTGCCCTGGAACAGCGGATAGATGCCGGGGTCCTTCTGCTGGATGCTCTTGGCTATCCCGGAATAGGTGGCCTGCTTAGCCTGGATGAGCGCGGCGGTCGGATTCTCGTTGATCGCGATCGCCTGCGCCCACAGCAGTTGCCTCGCGTAACGTGTTCACCAGGGTCTGCTGGCCGCCTGCGAGGCGGCGAAGGCCGTGGTTCCGAACTCGCCATCCAGCCATGGCTTGCAGACCAGCACCGTCCACAGCTCGTTGGCGTTCTGGTCGACCATTCCGTTCCCGAGGTATAGCTGTACGTAGCCGGCTGATCTGCGGATCATGGCGCTTGACCGGCAGGCAGCTGGCCTGGCCAGGGCTGGGCAGATTGGAGAACGCGATGTTGAGCGTTGTGCTGATGCCGTCCGAGACGGACCTTTGCCGAGACCGGTGAAGTCGGCCGGCCTGCCGATCAGCCAGATGGCGGCCGCGCAGGCCACGACCATCCAGATCGTGCCCTCGATGGTGCTGGTTCCGCGCTTGCGGATCAGTCCCTGCCAGGCCAGCCAGATCGCGCCGAAGATGACCACGAGAGCCACGTAGGGGAAGTAGATGGCATTCCCGAGGCTGCTGATGAGCTTGTCGATGACGTTGGTGAGCCAGCTGAGCATGCCCGCGCTGGCGGCGGACTGATAGACCCTGATAATGACCCGGTCGATCGATTTGGCGAAGTCGAACACCATGCTCGCGACGTTGTTGCCGATCAGCGAGGTCATATCCGAGCACTGCAGATTCGTCGCCGCCCAGAACTCCCCCGACGTCCCGTACTTGTTATACAGCGTGCCGTTCTGCGGCCCGGCCGTTGTCACCGGCCTGGCCAGTGAGTCGATGCCCGAGCTGGCGATCTCGGGGCTGGACAGCGAGGGCTGGCAGATGCTGTTGAGGTCACCGGTCAGGCCGGACGACCCCAGCGAGCAGAAGCCGAGCAAGCCGCCGATGTCGCCGATGCCCGGTACCGAACACAGCCCCCCGGTCGCAGCCGGCGACCGTGCCGCCAGCGTGATCGCGGCCACCGGCTGGCCCGCCGCGTCCTGACGCGGCGGCGACCGGACCGCGCGCGGCACGCCGAGCAGGATCACGACCACTGCGAGTAGCAGTGCGATCAGGCACGGGATCCGGCGAGGTCTGAGCATCGGGGGGGCTCCTGGGGGGTATCTCGTCGTCAGTGCACCGACTAGCCGGCCGGCTGATACAGGCCGGGCGGAGCGGCCGCCGTACTGCCGGGGGCCAGCCCGGCCAGCTGCGGCGCCCCGGCTGGCGGCCCGGACGGAACGGCCATGGCCGTCTCGCCCGGCCTGGCCCTGGTGGGGTTGGTGTCCAGCCACCGACGCAGGTCGTCGGAGATCAAGTCGATCCCGACGCGGCCGGCCCGCCCATCCAGGTCGCGGAAGATGCATTCGCCATTGCCGAGCCCCCGCAGCGCGGCCTTGTGCTCATCGGACGGTTCGATACCGAGCAGGGCCATCACATTCGCGACCTCGGCCCGTTCCGAGGACCGGAAGGCAAAAACCCCGGAAATGCAGTTCGTAACCTGCTCGTTCAGCAGGTCTCCCGCGTTCTGCGAGACCAGGATCAGCGCGGTGTTGCGGGACCGGCCCATCCTGGACACCTCGGGAATCAGCTTCGCGCCCTGGGGCGTCGAGGTGATGGCCCACGCCTCGTCGAGGAAAATCGCTTTCGGCAGCCGCCGGTCCATTCCGTTCAGCAGCCGCCGGGCGAACTGCGACACCAGGTACAGCAGGGCAACTGACAGCCGCTGCTCGTAGGAGTAGTCGTCACGCTTCAGCCCGACATCCGGCAGCGTGAGCCCGGCCAGCGTGAAGACCGTCGTCCAGCCCGCCGCATCAATGCCCTGGCCGCCCGACGGCGCGAAGCACAGCCTGGCCAGCCGCATCTCTGACATCGATCGCAGCACCGCGCCGAGGTTCATCGAAGCCGGGTCGGCCGAGCGCTCCAGGTGCGCGACCACCTTGCCCAGGCTGGGCTGATCACCGGCGGCCACGGCTCCCACGGCCTGGATCATGGCGCTCTCGCGCTCCTCGCTCATCCTGGGCAGGAGCAGCCGCAGCGTCTCGGTCGCCATGGTCCGGCGCTCGGCGAGCTCGTCGCCGAAGGAGAACGGATCGAGGAGGCCCGGGGCGGCGCTGCCCAGCGGCAGCACCCGGGCCTGGCGGCCGCGCGCCTGCAGCAGCGAGACCAGCGACTCAGCATCGCCCTTCGGGTCGATGACCGCCACCGTCACGCCGCGCAGCGCCAGCTGCAGGATGAGCAGCAGGGCCAGGGTGGTCTTGCCACCGCCGGGCTCACCGGTGATCGCGACGGCGGTGGGACGGTTGCGGGCCGCGGCGACCAGCGGATCGAAATGAACCACCGACCTGGCCCGGCCCAGCGTCTCCCCGATGTAGGGGCCGATCCAGCCCGCGCCCCCGGTCATCCGGTCGCCCAGGTCGACGGTGGCGGTCGGCATCCCGCCCGCGATCGTGTACAGCGGCTGGCGCTGCAGATACGAGCTGAGCCTGACCCGGTCGCCGGGCAGCGACTCGCGCAGCAGCGAGAACTGGTCGCCCGTGGAGTTGACCACGTCGATCCCGGCGTCCCGGTAGTGCTCCACCACGGCTTCTGACCGCCGGACGCACAACTCCCGCGACGGCGCGGTCACCATCAGCCGATGCCAGCCGTAGACGAACGGCAGCCGTTCCTTGGTAATGCCGTGCTCAAGCAGCCGGGCCGCCTCGATCTGCTCGGCCAGCGCGATCGGAAGCTCCGCGCCCGCCTCCCGGATATGCGCGTCCATATCCCGGGCGTGCGCGAGCCTTCGGCTCACGTCCTTGCTGGCCCGGGCGGGCGGGATCAGCCTCATCCGCAGGCTGGCCTCGACCGGGAACGGCAATGCATCGGCGAAGTGCAGCCAGGGCTCGCTGTCCGGGAAGTACATGACGTCGGGGAACCTGGCGAAAGAGAGGAATGCCGCGTACGACTCCCCCTCCGGATGCTCGAGCAGCAGCAGCGTGCGCGCGTTGTGCACCTGGCCCTCCACCAGTGCCTCGATCTCCCCCGCGCCCCACTTGCGCCGCTTGACCGCCGATCCGGGCGGATCGCCGAGCGAGCCGGCCAGGGCATGCCTGAACAGCCAGCTGAGCTCGTCTGAGCTGGCGTGCCTGGCCGCGAGCACGCTGGAGCCCAGCGCCCGGCCGAGCCGCTCAGCCTGCTCCGTCCACTTCGCGATCTCGCCGGCGCTCACCGCCTCGTCCTGCAGGCCCATGGCCTGCTCACTGGCCCGGTAGGCATTGATGAACTGCGAGAAAACGCCGCCCGACAGCTGGGCGCGCATCCCGCGCTGGCCTAGCCGGACGCCGACGTAGACCTCCTTGGTCCAGAAGTCCTTAGCCCAGACGTGCCGGTACATCCCATCCAGGTACTCCAGCCAGCCGGGACCGCCATCCGAAGTGGAGTCAAGCGCCGTCGCCCATTCCGCCGCCGGATAGGACCGGTGCGCGATCCGCAGGTGCACCTCCGCATCGGTCATCCGGATCGCGGCCATCGCGACCGTGATGTTGATCGCGAGAGCCTCCCGTTCCTGCGGAGTGGTGAACTCATAGGAGACCGTGGGCAGCCGGTAATAGGCCCAGGCGTGGGTCTCGCTGAGCAGGATCCGGTCGTCGAAATACCGGACGGACAACCGGCTTCGTCCCGCTTTCGGCCCGCTCATCCAACGCCGCCGGGCCGGTCGCGAGAAATCTCTGCGCAGCCGCCAGGGCCGCTCATGGCCCCGCCCTCCGCAGCCCCGCCTGGTGCGCCTGCGGCGCAGCGATCAGGCTGGCGACCAGGACCCCGGCCAGCGCGGTATAGGCGCGCTCTACCGCCGCGCTGGCCAGCCCGGCGGGGGGACGCCGGGGGCCGGCGGGATCCGCGCCTGCCGCGCGCGGGGCGCCCAGGAGCTTCAGCTGATCATCCCAGGGCACCCGGACGATCGCCCGGCATCGGCCCACGGCCACCGCCTCGGCCTGCTCGGCGTAGCTCACGGTCGGCCTGCTGACCCCGTTGAGCACCGTGATGGCGCTCTGCGCGAGCGCGCCGTGCCCGTGCGCTTCGAGCCACTCCATCGTCATGGCGATCGCGCTGGCGGCCTCCGCGCTGGCCGGCGCGACGAGCAGCAGCTGATCGGCGACCGACAGGACCCGGGGCACCGCGGCGGCGGCCGGATCAGCTAGCGTCAGCGAGTACCGGGCGGCCAGGATCTCGAAGATCTGGGCGGCGTCAGCTGCCGGGCCGCGAGGAGCCGCGGCTGCACCGGTCGCGTTCTCGGCCTGGTTCGTGATCACCTCGAGCCGGGACGGCATGGGCCCCGGCGCCCCGGCACCCGGACCGAGCCGCGGCGCCTCGGTCAGGGCCCGGGCCCGCTCAGAGAGCGAGTTCTGGCCGGGGTTCAGGTCCAGTACCGCGACCGCGTCATCGCGCAGGCTGGCCAGCAGCTCCCCGGTTCTCAAGGTGGTCACCGTCTGCCCGGCGCCTACGGTACAGCCGAGAACGACAATCCGGCGGGTGCCTGTGACGGGCAGCCTGGCCCGGGCGCGGTCGCGCTGCAGCTGATCCGGCTGGCCGGGGTGGTGCCCGCCCGGCACGACGACAACGCGGTCACGCCAGCCCTCGGCGCGGCGCCCGGCTGGATCACTGAGCGCCCGCTCCACCACCGGGACGGCATGCTCGGCAGATCGATCCTGATTGACGGTGACGACCGGTCGCGCCCCGGGCGATGCGGGAACGCGCCGATGGCCGGCGGGCGCCGCCGGATCCGCGGCCCGCACCGGCTCAGCGGCGGCCGCCCGAGCCCGCTGCACCGCGGCCGGCTGCACCGCGGCAGGCGGCACCGCCGGCCGGCGGCACCGCGGCCGGCTGCGGATGACCTGGATGCGTCCCGGCTGGCCCGGCCGTCCGGGAGGGCTGCGGCGCCGGCGATCCGGCCGCTGGCATGTGCCGCGTCGCATCCGGCTCTGACTGTGGCGAAACGGGCGCCAGCCGCGGAGCCGACCTCAGCATCGGCCATCGGCCCGGCGTGCCCCCGTGAGCCGACGGCAGCGCGGCCGCGGGCCTGGGCGCAGCTACGGGCTTGGGCGCAGCTGCGGGCCCTGGCGCGGCCGTGGGCCCGGGCGCAGCTGCGGGCCTGGGCGCGGCTGGCGCCCCGGGCGCGGCCGTAGGCCCGGGCGCGGCCGTAGGCCCGGGCGCGGCCGTAGGCCCGGCGCCGCGGCCGTAGGCCCAGCCGCTGCAGGCCCCGGCGTGGCCGGCCTGGCCACCGGCGATCCTGGCGCCTGGCCGATCGGCCGAGCTCGCTGGACCGCCCCGGCCGCGGCCGGGCGCGCCGCCTCCAGCTCGCGGTCTGCTCGGTTCGCGCGCTGTCGCCATATCGCGGCGCGGTCGCGGCGGTCAGATTCCGCCGTGCGGTCACGGTCAACCTGGCCGTCTCGCTTGACCATCCCGTCTCTATTGACCCGGCCGTCCTCGTCGGCCCGGCCAGCTGCCTTGCCCCCCCCACCCCCGTCGACCCGCCTGTCCCACCGGACCCGCCCGTCCTGCCCGGGCAAGCCGTCGTGTCCGGGCCAGCCGTCGTGTCCGGCGAACCCGTCGTGTCCGGGCCAGCCGTCGTGTCCGGTGAACCCGTCGTGTCCGGGCCAGCCGTCCTGTTCCGGCAAGCCATCTCGTTCGAGCACGCTGCCGCGCCCGGCGAGCGGATCCTGATCGCTGCGCTGCTCGCGCTGCGCCCGCGCCGCTCGCCGCCACACCGGAGCGGTGACCATCACCTCATCCGGCTCCGTCAGCGGGGCCATCCGGCACCAGGTCCGCGGCTCACCGAGATAACGCAGCTGGGATGCCATCAGCTCGGGCAGCCGTTTGCTCTCTAGTACCGGCCGGGTGGCAAACCAGGTGAGCACCGCCGGGGGCAGCACGTAGAGCCACAGCAGGGTATGGCTAAACGGGAGACCTAGAACGGCCAGCAGCACCACGTAAGGGATGGTGATGGCCGTGAACACCGCGATCTGGCCGAGCGGCAGCGGCATGGGCAGCCGAAAGTCGTATAGCTTATAAAGCCGTTTCTCGATGCGCCAGATATTGGTGTAGGTGGGCAGGTCCACCGTGAGCGATCTCCTTATCTGTCAGCCAAACGGCTGCAGCCAGACGGCTACGGCCAGATCAGTGGACACCGAGCGCGTTCGCGATCCCGCTGGCTAGCGTCTGCACGATGCTGGGCGTGTAGAAGATGACCGCGATGGCGACCGCGAGCACAAGGAACTGCACGAACCGAATAATCTCGCGGGTGAACAGGAAGAAGATGGCAACGATACCGACAATCCCGAGGAACAGCGGGCCGAACAGGCCTTGCAGGTAGGTCACAAGACCGGTAGTGCTGAGCGCCGTGGGGGTGGCCGTGATGAGCAGGTGCGGCGTCATCTCTCTACTCCGGGGTACGGGGGATGCTAATGGGGGGGCATCAGGATCGGCGGCTTATGGTCATGGCGGCCCCAGTTGCTGGGTCGACGGGCCGATCGCCTTGACATACCAGGTCCCGCCTTGCCGCACGACCGTCAGTTGGTAGGTCATCTCAAGCCCGGCCGGAGCAGCGCCGACCGTCGTCTTCGCCGGAATGGATGCCGATGGGGCGACGCGCCATTCCACGCTGATCGTGACCTGGCGGGTAGCCCCTCCCCGCCGGAACTTCAATACCGGTAATTGAGCCGAAACTCACCGCGCCGGACAGGCCGGTGATAGCGGCTCCGGGAGCCAGGAATCTGCCCAGGGTCACCTCGTCACCGTTGGCGTAGGCCCGGAAGAAGGCCCGCAGCTGGTTGAGCAGCTGGGCCTGGGTGGCCGGGTCGGTCGCACCGCTGGCCGTCGCCGGCGGAGCGGCCGGGCCTGGCCCCTGCGTCAGCGCGGGCTCACCGGCTACCGACAGCCCCCCGTTGGCCGAGTAGATCGGCACGCCGAGTTCCATCAGCTTGTCGTTGACCTGAGCCAGCAGCGTGACAAGGGCGTAGTTGGCGTTCCGGACGGCTATCGATACGACCTGCTCAGACTGGAGCTGCTGCGTTCCGGCGCCGTTCCAGCCCAGCTGCGGGTCGGTGGCCCCGGTCGGCAGGTAGGCAGCGAGCTGGCTGGCGCGCTGCGCGGCTTTCGCGGGGCTGAAGTTCAGGTAGACGTCGCCGAACTGCATCGCGTACGCCTCGGCGAGCTGCACCGGGAAGCCGTCCGTGGTCCCGGCCGCCGAGCCCACGGCGGCCGACCCGGCCGGTGGCGGGCTGGCCACGATCTCGGCGACCCCCCGGTACCCGACAATCAGCAGCACGGCCCAGACCACCGCGCGGAATGCCCAGACCATCCAGCGACCGCCTGCGCCGCGCCATTGCGCCGGCGGCAGGCGCGCAGCCGGGCCAGGGGCCAGAGTTTCGGGCCCTGTATCGTCGTCCGCGGCTGCCTCATAAGGCCGCGGACCACGGTCCAGGGTTGCCCTGCGAACCATCGCACCTCCGCCCGCTCTCCTGCGCCCGCGCAGCAAGGAGCTGCGGCGAACCCTTGCCCGTCTGGGGCACCATTCTGCGTCAAACGTCCGGCCAAGAGCCTCTTTGCGGCCGCCGACGCGCCGGCGGCTTTGCGATATGACCGGGCTATTAAGGCGCGTCCGGCAAGAATTGCGGCCATCACGGTGACATCTGACCTGCCCCTTTACGTCGGGCCGCGAGGATTCAGGGCCTGCGGCCCGCTCATAAGACCTGGTCTGGTGTGACGGTGAGTGTGACACCGCCCGCAGGGCCCGCTCCGGGCAGATCCCAGACGCGCCGAGTCAGGCGTCGCCCCGGGGTGCCGGCCCAGGTAGGCGTGCTAGGCAGCGCCCTGGACGGTGGTCACGATCCAGGCCAGGACCAGCGCTTCCTCACGCCAGGCGTCGTAGCGGCCACTGCGGCCGCCGTGGCCGGCCGCCATCTCGGTCTTGAGCAGGAATGGCCCGCCGTCGGCCGTCGCCCGCAGCCTGGCCATCCACTTGGCCGGTTCCCTGTAGAGCACCCGGGTGTCGTTGAGGCTGGTAATGGCCAGGATCGGCGGGTACGCACGGCCGGGCGTGATGTTCTCGTAGGGCGCGTAGGCCTTCATGTAGGCGTACACCTCAGGGTCGTGCAGCGGGTCGCCCCACTCCTCCCATTCGGTCACCGTGAGCGGCAGCGACGGGTCCAGGACTGAGGTGAGCGGATCCACGAACGGCACCTGCGCCACGATGGCCCCGAAATCCTGCGGCGCGAGGTTGGCTACCGCGCCCATCAGCAGCCCGCCCGCCGAGCCGCCGCGGGCCACCAGCCGGGACGGCCTTGTCCAGCCCTGGCTGACCAGGTGCTCGGCGCACGCCACGAAGTCGGTGAAGGTGTTGGCCTTGCGCAGCAGCTTGCCGTCGTCATACCACGGCCGGCCCATCTCCCCGCCCCCGCGGACGTGCGCGATCGCGTAGCTGAACTCGCGATCGAGCAGGGACAACCGCGGGACCGAGAAAATGGGCTCAGCCGAGATCTCATAGCTGCCGTACCCGTAAAGCAGCAGCCGCGCGGTACCGTCTCGAGGCGTTCCCTTGCGGCAGATCAGCGAGATCGGCACCCGGGTGCCATCGCTGGCCGTGGCCCACTCGCGGTACTGCTCATAGTCGCCCGGGTCGTAGTCGCGACCGCCGGGCAGCGGGAGCACGGGCAGGCGCCGCCGCAGGATGAGCTCGCCGGTGGCCATGTCGCAGTCGTAAACCGAATCAGGCGTGGCCAGTGATGTATACCCGAGGCGGTACTGCCGTGCGGCGTATTCGGGGTTGACGCCCGGCGACACCCGGTAGACCGGCTCGCCGAACGACACCTCATGCTCGGTGCCGTCGTCGCGGATCACCCGCAGCCCGCTGAGGCCGTCCCGGCGGAGGTAGATGACCAGATCGCCGGCGAAAGCATCCATGCCGAGCAGGCGGGTGTCGGCGCGATGCGGGATGACCGGGGTCCAGGCCGCCGGGTCAGACAGCGGCGCGGCCGATAGCTCGAAGTTCTCGGCGTGATCGTTATGGAGGATCAGCAGGCGATCGCGGCCGTCGGCGGTGACCTGGTGCTCGACGCCATACTCCAGGCCCTGCAGGCGTGGCAGGACGACGCGGAACTGGCCAGCCGGGTCGGTGGCGTCAAGCAGCCATACTTCGCTGGTCACCCTGCTGGCCGCGGTCAGGAGAAGGTAGCGCTCGCTACGGGTGAGCGCCACGCTGACCAGGAACCGCGCGTCGGCTTCCTCGAAGACGATGACGTCATCGGCGGCCGCGGCGCCGATCATGTGCCGCCACACCCGGTAAGGACGCCACGCGTCATCAACGGTCAGGTAGAACAGCGCCGAGCCGTCGGCCGACCAGGCGCAGCCGTAGAACGTGTCCGGGATCTCGTCCGGTGCCGTCTCGCCCGTCGTGAGATCTTTGATCCGCATGGTGAAGCGCTCGCTGCCGTCGAAGTCCGTCGAGTAGGCCAGCAGCCGGCCATCCGGGCTCACGTCAAAGGCACCAAGGGCGAAGAACGGGGCATCGGCGGCCAGCTCGTTGGCGTCGAGCAGTACTTCTTCGCCTTGCAGCGGCTCGCCGTCCGCCGCCATCGGCGGCCCGGCGTCATCGGGCCGGACCGGTCGGCGGCACTGCAGCGGGTACTGCTTCCCCTCGACGGTCCGTGAGTAGTACCACCAGCCGCCTTTCCTGGCCGGTACCGAGAGGTCAGTCTCCTGGGTCCGGGCCTTGATCTCTTCGAAGATCCTCTCGCGGAGCTCTCGCTGGCCGGCCGTCATCGCCTCGGTGTAGGCGTTCTCGGCCTCCAGGAAGGCGATAGTCTCCGGATTCTTCTTCTCGCCGAGCCAGCTGTACTCATCGATGAACGTGTCGCCGTGGTATGTCCGCTCGCTGGCGACCCGGCGGGCGATCGGCGGACCCGCGCTGGCCGCAGCGCTGGCTACCGGGGCGGACGGCGGACGGTCAGCATCCTGGGGCTCGCTGCTCATGGCCGGGGAGTCTATGCGACTGCGCCCGGGCGCCTAGCTGGGCAGCGGGGCAACGGCGGGACCGCGGAATCCGGTGGTCTCGGACTTCAGCGTGGCCTGGCTGGCCGCCGGGCGCAGCGACAGGTCCGTGCAGCCGCGCAAGGATCTCCAGCGGCGCACGGCCGCGTCGGCGGCCAGCCCCGTCTGCGGGATCGGCAGCCCGGACTGAATGAGCGCCGGGCGCCACCGGAAGCGGTCAATATGGCGGCTAGTCACCGTCACGAGCAGCGCGCCGCTGTAGGTCTCGGGCAATGCCACTTAGCTTATTTTGATCATGCTGCGGTGCTGGTCTTTGCCCTGGTGAAACACCCCATGGCGTTTGCTGTCAATAGAAGGCCCGGAAATTCTTTTCCGATCATGGTTTCCGGGCATGCCAGCGAGCCCTCCTGGCGGCTGTTGATCGCGCCGGAAGGGCTGGCAGCCCGGGCCGGCCTTACGCGGCAGCTGGCTGGCGGCGATGCCCCCAGGCGGTGTCCTCGTCGTAGCTGGTGCCGGTCTTCAGGCAGCCGTGCAAGATCCCGGCCATCCGGTTGGCGACGCGGCGCAGCGCGTCGGTGTGGTCGATGTCGCGGGCTTTCAGCTCGTCGTAGAAGGCCCGCGCGCCGGGCGAGGCGGAGATCGCCGCGAACGCCTGGTCGTGCAGCGCGCTGACCAGGTGGTCGTTGTGGATGTACCGGGCGTGGACCGTCTTGGTCTTGCCCGAGGCGATGGTCAGCGGCGAGGTGCCGGCGTAGTTGCGGCGCGCTTTGGCGTCGGCGTACCGGCCGGGCGCGTCACCGAACTCGCCGAGGATCCGGGCGCCGGTGATCACCCCGATGCCGGGCTGGCTGAGGTAGACCCCGGCGTCAGGGTGGCGTCGAAAAAGCGACTCCACCGTGGCTTCCATCTTCTTGATCTGCTCGTTCAGCACGGTGATCACCGCGGCTGCCGCCTGCACGCTGGCCGCGTATGCCTCGGTGACGATCTCGGGCTGGCCCAGCGCCGGGGCGCGCAGCGCAGCCTGGATCTGGGCTGCCTTGCCGGCCGTGTCGTGCCGGCGGGCCCGCTTGAGCGCGGCGGTGATCTGACCGATGGTCAGCCTCGCCGCCGCGGCCGGGTCCGGGGCCCTGGCCAGCAGCTCCAGCGCGTCGGCCCCGGTCAGCGTCAGCGGCGCGCAGGCTTCCAGCGCGCCGGGGAAATACTCCCGCAGCGCTGAGCGCAGCCGCAGCGCATGCCGGGTCCGCTCCCACACCAGCTTCTGATGCGCCCGGGCGGCTACCTTCACCGCCTCGGCCTCATCGCTGTCGGCCGCGACCTCGCGCAGCTGGTGACGGCGGGTACGCGCCATGTCGGCCAGCGCGGCCGCGTCGAAGGCGTCGTCCTTCTTCCCCGACACCGCCACCACCTCGCGGTGCCGCGCCGCCTGCTTCGGGTTCACCGCGTACACCCGGTAGCCCGCCCCGACCAGCGCCCGCACCCACGGCCCGCGGTCGGTCTCGATCGCCACCACCACCTGCGCCGGGTCATCACCGTCCAGGTGAGAGGCGATCAGCTCATGCAGCCGGGTGATCCCGGCCACCCCCTCCGGCAGCCGCCGGGCCGCCAGTACCTTCCCGTCCTTATCCTGCAGGCACACATCATGATGATCCTCAGCCCAGTCATCTCCGACAAAAAGCAACTCGCATTCCTCTCCAGTGCGCAGCCCGGTCCCGTACGGCAGCCTGCGGGAGAACCACCAGCGCCCTAATGGATACAGTGCTCACAGCCCACTCCAGGCCGGGCACGACACCCCATCAGCGGTCCATCCTCCCGGCCACCAGCGGGGGCACGGTCTCACCATAGGGCTCAAGGCCCAGGGGGAGGCTGGGTGCTCACCCGCCAGCGGCTACCAGAACCCGAGTCTCCCGCACGGGTCCGATGTCCCGCTCGGGCTAACCCGGTAAACCCCATTAGGACGGGGTTGGCGAGTCTGATGGCGGGCGGGGCGTCGTGGCGGGTGCCGTGCTGGCCGGGTTTCTTGACGGGGTAGTGGTTGTGGCGGGCGCGTTTGACGACGCGGGGGTAGCTGCGCTCGCGCCGTTTGTTCAGGTGCTTCGGGTCCGTGATGCCGGCCATGACGCGTTCGAGGACGCGCTGGCGCTGGTCAGGGGGAAAAAGCCGGGTCAGCGGCCCGGCGGCGGATGATGCGGACGGTCCGCTTGAACTTGACCCGGTCCGGGTCGATGCCGGCCGCGGTGGCGGCTGTGCAGATCAGGGCGCTGATCGCGTAGTGGGTGAGCAGGTAGCCCCAGATCTCCTGCCGCACCATCTCCGGCGACTCCGAGCGCAGTATCTTCCCCGGGCCGCGCAGGTAGGTCTTAAGCTGCCGGTTTCCGGTCTCGTGCTCCCACCGCTCGTGATAGCAGCGGGCGAGGACGGCGGCGGGCGCATCCGTGAACCCGGTGATGGTGGTGATCAGGGCGATGATCTCGTCTTTCCCGTCGCCCTCGCGGTCGGGGACCTCGTACTCGACGACCCGCACGTACCGGGCTTTCTCCGGGTCCAGGTCCTTCCCGCCGCGGGCGGCATCGAGGATGTTGTCCCGTGCCTTGCCCTTGACCTTCGGGTTTACCAGCACCGACCGGTAGCAGCCGTCCGGGTAGAACTCCAGCGGGTCCAGCCGCAGGTCGGATCTGACCCGCCACAGCAGCGCCGCCCCGGTGTCAGCCGCGGTGCACCAGTCCTGCCAGTTATAGAAGTTCCGGTCGGCCATGAGCAGCCAGTCTTCCCGCAGCCGCGGGTACAGCGTGCGGGCCAGGGACTGCTCGCCGCTGCCCTTGGACACGCACGGGCCGATCGCCGCCAGCACGGCCGCGTGCGACGCGCACTCGCCGACCGTCACCGCCCTGGCCTTGGGAAACGCCGCCGGGGCAGCGTCCTTGCCGGTGCCGGGGAACCCGAACGCGGCGATGTTCACCTCCGTGGCCGGGACGTCCCATTCCAGCCCGTCCATGCTCATCTTCCGCCACGGCCCCAGGAACGCGCCTTCGGTGTCCTCGGTCGCGACCGGCACCGCGACCTGCGTGAACACCTCTTTCACCGGTTCGCCGCCGAGCCGCTGCCGGGCCTGCGTGAGCCCGCCCGTCGTCACCGTGCCCTGCGCGGGATCCCAGCAGCCCCAGTCCGCGAGGGTCTCCGACAGCCGGGCCCAGGTTTCCTCGTAGTCCTCCTCGGCGAAAAGCGCCAGCGCCATCGCGAAATACACCATCACGTGCGGCGGAAGCTTGCCGCCCTTGCGCTTCGCGCCTTTTCCCGTGGCCTCGACCGCGTCATCGACCGCGTCGCGCGGCACCCAGGACGCCAGCACGCCCAGCGAGATCCAGTCGCTCAGCCGGCCCTCAGCCACACCGCCAGTCTGCGTCATAACCCGCGATCATGCCGGCCAGCAGGCAAAACACCCGGCAGCGACACGCCGGACAAACCAAGATCAACTTAAGCTAAGCGGCATTGAGGTCTCGGGTGGCGTGGCGTCGTAGAAGACCAGATTGCCCAGACCGTAATCGACAAGCGCCGAGCCGAGGTAACCGGCCCCCAGCTGAACGTGCGCATGGGCGCCGACGACGATGTCAGCACCGGCCATGACCAGGGCCTTGGCCAGCGGTTCCTGGATGGCATTCGGGCACTGCTGGGTCTCGGTCCCCCAGTGCAGGAAGACGGCGACGGTGTCGGCGGTCTTGCGGGCCCGCTGCACCGCGGCCACCAGTTCGCTCTCCCGGTAGGCGGAGGCCAGGCCGGGCTGGGTCGTGGTCGCGGTCCAGGCCTCCCGCAGGTCGCTGTCGAGGACTTCAGTGGCCGCGATGATGGCGATGCGCTGGCCGTTGATGACGGTGCGGTACGGGGCGAACGCCTGCGCCGCATCGCGGCCGATGCCGATGATCGGGTAGCGCGCCGCCTTCGCTATTGCCAGGGACTGCCTGAGCCCCGCCTGACCGCAGTCCTCGCCGTGGTTGTTGGCCTCGGTGACGAGGGTGACATGGGCGGCCTTGAACGCGGAGATGGCCGTCTTCGGCGCCGCGAACACGAACTGTTTGGGCTGCGGGTCCGGGCAGCCCGCCGCCACCAGCGCCGACTCGAAGTTCGTCATCGATAGGTCAGCGCCCGACAGCAGGTCGGCGATGTTGCCGTCCAGCGCGGTAGCCGGATCGGCGGCCAGCCGGGCCGCCAGCGGTCCCTCGAAGTGCACATCGCCGCCAAACGCCAGCGTGACGGGCTTCCCGTCGCCTCGCCAGCCCGGGGACAGCGGTGAGCCCCTGGCCTGCGGACGCACTCTGCCCACGACCCGGCCTGACTCGGCAGGGGGCCGCCGCGGCGCGGCCGCCGGACGGTGGCTGGCGCCGGCCTGCGACGCAACGAGGACGGCCGCCGCCAGGGCCACCGCCATCACGACGGCCATTATCGCCAGCCGGCGGCGGCGCGGCACCTGTGGCACGGCATGCACGGCATGACCGTAACAGGGCGGATGCCCCTAAGTGCATAGATCAGCACAGCTATCCGGACATACCCCGGGCAGGCGCGCTCCAGCGCGGTGAATGTTACGTTCCCGGGCCTGGCGGTCAGGGCTTAGCTGTCACCGTGAACCCGATAATTGCGAACAAGAACATGACGAGGAATCCGCCGTAATACGTGAGGAAAGCGGCCCCCAGGGCAGCCGACACGATGATGATGCAAGCCCCGCACGCGACAGCCTTTCCGTTGATCGGTTTGCGGGCAGTTACCCGGGCGGTCCGGAGCGGAGGCGGGGCCTTGATCAGCCCGGCGGGGATGTCGGCGGTGATGGCGGCCAGTTCCGCGTAGGTCCGCGACGCGAGCGCCTGGCCCGCTCGCATGGCGAGCTCGTCTTTGGTCAGCCGGCCCTGCACGAACGCGGTCTTGAGGGTGTCGATCATGTGCTCGCGGTCGGCATCGGACGCCCGGAGGCGGCCGCGGCCTGTCGTGTCCGCTGCCCCATGGTCTCCGGGCCCTATCGTCACCGGCGCCTCCCACCAGCACAATGCACAAGAAGCCTAACCCGGCCGCCCGGCAGAGGTCACCCTCCGGCCTTCGGATCGGCGGGACCGTCCCGGTGCCGCCGGGCAGATGACACCGAACCGGCTGAGAGCGAGGTCCTGATGGGGAGCAGGCTCACCGAGATTGTTGTCGATGCACACGACCCAGTTGCGCAGGCGGCGTTCTGGTCGGCGGTCCTTGACTATCACGTGGTGCGGGCGGAAGACGGCCAGGTAGAAGTCGCGGCCTGGGATCGGGAACCGCCTGACCTGCCCGAGCAGGTGCAGCAGGCCCCCGTGGTGCCCTCACTGGTGTTCGTGACCGTTCCGGAGGGCAAGACGGTCAAGAATCGCCTGCATCTGGATGTCCGGCCGACGGGCTGCTCGCACGCGGCTGAGGTGGAGCGGTTGATCGGCCTGGGAGCCCGCCGTGCTGACACGGGCCAGGGGAGCAGGCCATGGGCCGTGCTGGCCGACCCCGAAGGCAACGAGTTCTGCGTCCTGGGCTCGCTGACCGCCAGCGCCTAGTACGGCCTGGATGAGACAGCCCGGCGGCCGGAGGCAACTCCGGCTGCCGGTGCTTCGTCTCTAGCAGGCACGGAGCAATGCCGAGCATCGCGATCGCGCTCACGGGCAGCCGCGCAGACGGCGAGGATCTGCTCCAGGCGGCTCTGGAACGGCTGCTGCCGCGCTGGCGGACCATCGCGGCCGACGCCGCCGAGAGCTACCTGCGGCGGACGCTCTACAACCTCGCGGCCGACGGCTGGCGCCGCCCCGGTGCCTGGCGGCGTCTGCTTCCGCTGCTGCGCACCCAGGACGCGCCACCTGCGACGGATGCCATGGCCGAAGTGGACCTGCGAGACGCGCTGGTGCACCTGCTAATCCAGCTTCCGCCCCGGCAGCGCGCGGTCATCGTGCTGCGGTACTGGGAGCAGCTCACCGAGGCCGAGACGGCCGCGCTGCTCGGCTGCTCGGCGGGCACGGTCAAGTCGGCCGCCTCGCGCGCGCTACAACGGCTCCGTGAGCTGGCCGAATCCTGGCCGGACGCGGGGGCCGCGCCGCCGCGGGACACCCCGCGCGGACCGGTCCCCGACGCAGGGCTGGCCGCCCAGATGAAACTCGCGGAGGGCTATGAACACCGATGTTGAGCTGCTGCTTCGCGAGGGCCTTGACCGGCTCACCGCGGATGCCCGGGTGCCGGCCGACCTCCGCCGACATCCAGTGGCTGCCGCCGACCGCGGCCAACCCGGCGCGCGCGTCCGTCACCGTCCCCTGCGGGTACCAGCAGATCAGCTGGCCCTCCGGCGAGCCGACCAGCGGCCAGCCCAGCAGCGCCTGCGGGTGATCCGGTCCCCACAGGCGGCCACCTGCAGCGTGACTAGGGCAGACAGGCGGCCGCATCCGTCCGCCTCATGAGGACTGTTGTCGCTCAGGCCGTGACCTTGGGCTCTGTGGCCATCTAGCGCGCCGGTCCTAGCGTGCAGGCAGATCCGGCATGGTGAGGCGCATCATGAGTACTCTCGCTCGGTCTCCTGCGCAGCACATGGCCGCTGCGGACCTCAGCGGCCCGCTGGGCACGGCCAGCAGGAATCAGCGCGGGCCCGGCGGCCGCGGGACGGCCCTGCTCGTGATCGCCCTGGCGATGTGCCTGACCGGCGCGGCGTGCGGCGGATACGCCCCGCGTCCTGCGGCCCCCCTCCGGGTGCAGTCATGCGTGGTCCAGGAACGGACGGCCAGGTGCGGCGTCATGACCGTGCCGGAAGACCGGCTGGGCGGAACGGGCGGCCGCCACATCAAGATCAGGTTTGTGGTCGTCCCCGCCTATGGTCACAGCCGCGCTCCTGACCCGGTGGTCTACTTCGCCGGGGGGCCGGGCAGCTCGGCGATCAGCGACATTCCCGGGGAAGTGCAGGACCTGGTGGGCCTCAACCTGCGACGCGACCTGGTGTTCATCGACCAGCGCGGCACCGGCGGCTCGAACGGGCTCCGCTGCCCGCCGCCCCCCGCCACGCTGGCCGACCAGCCGCAGGTGCGTCGGAGCATCGATTCCTGCCTGACCAGCCTGCGCACCCGGGCCGACCTCCGCTTCTACACGACCGCGATGGCAGCGCAGGACGCCGCGCAGGTGCTGACCGCCCTCGGCTACGGCCAGGTGAACATCATCGGCGGCTCCTACGGCGCGACTGCCGCTCAGGTCTTCCAGCAGATGTTCCCTGGCCGGGTACGGACGATGACGCTGCAAAGCGGCACGCTGGTCGGGTTCCCGCTGTTCGAGCGGTTCCCGCAGGCCAGCCAGCAGGCATTGGACAATGTCTTCGCCCGCTGTGCCAGCGATCCGGCCTGCCACGGCACCTTCCCGCGGCTGGCCGCCCAGTGGGCGGCGCTGCGCGCCGCTGTCGCCGCCAGGCCGCTGAAGGTTCCGGCGCGGCAGTCTCCGACCGGCACCGCGTTCAGCCTTGACCGCGACATGCTGGCGGCCGGGGTGCATGAGATGCTGATGTCAGCCGACACCGCGGCCTACGTTCCGCTGCTGATCCACTCCCTCGCCGTGGCGAGGAACCGGTCAGCCGTCCTGGCCGCGATCATCCGCCGACTCATGGCCGCCGGGCTGCTGACCGGCGACGGCGTATCCGTTATCAGCTATCCAATCCGCTGCGCCGAGCCCTGGGCCCAATTCCAGCCCGGCCGGATCCCCGGCCGGAACAGCTACTACTACCAAGTCGCCGTGGGCAATGCGCAGTGGTGGCGCTATGTGTGCACCCTTATGCCCGCCCCTGGGGCAGCCGCCCGTTACCCGCCGCAGCGAGCATCCAAGGTTCCGGTACTCATGATCAACGGAAGCGCCGATCCGCAGGACCCGCCCGCGAATATGGCGGGCGCGCGCAAGATCTGGCCCAACAGTCGCCTGGTCATCGAGCCGGGCCAGTCCCACGGAATTGACCTCAAGGCATGGGTACAATGCGACGCGAGTCTCGTTCAAGCCTTCATCGAGCAGGCGAACGCCAAAAGGATCGGCGTCAGCTGTCTCAGCCAGGTTGTACTTCCGCCATTTCTCCTCCAATGGTGAACGCTGGCTGCCGTTCACCCACGACCGCGAGGTCAATGTCCGGCGCACCGTCCATCAAGCGGTCGCCGGTTGACGCTTACCACCATGGAGGTCACATGAGCTTCGATACACCTGCGGGAACCCGCGGCGGCCGCCAGCCGGCCGGGTGGGCGTTCCGACGGGGGAACAGGCTGATGGCCCGGCGGATCCGCCGCAAGGGCGGCAAGTTCATGGGCTTTAACGCCCTGGTCTTGACGACCATCGGCCGTAAGAGCGGGCTCGAGCGAACCAATCCGGTCGGCTGGTTTCCCGGTACCGACAGCAGCTGGCTGATCGTAGCCTCGGCGAACGGGGCGATCGGCAATCCGGCGTGGTACTACAACATCGCCGCCCATCCCGATAAGGTCCAGATCGAGCTGGACGGCCGCAAGATCCCCGTGATGGCCGAACAGCTGCACGGGGCGGAGCGCGACCAGGCATGGCAGCAGATCACCGCCACCGCCCCCCGTTTCGCGCAGTACGAGCAGAAGACCGACCGGGAGCTGCCGGTTATCCGCCTGGTGCCCCGATCCGGCGGGGAGGCACCGTCGGCGTAGCTCTGACCAGGCCAATCATCCCGGGTGTGGCGAGCATCCTGCGGCGAGGTGCGTCAGCCTGCGGGCCGGTCCGGCGGCTCAGCGGACGGCCTTCGTGCTGTCCATTCATGATCCAGGATGGCGTACACGAGCTCGTCCGCCCACGTTCCCTTCACGACCTCGTTGTGGACGAAGTGCGCCTCCTGGCGCATGCCGATCCGCTCCATCAGACGCGCTGACCCACGGTTGCGAGCGTCACAGGAGCCGATGATCCGGTGCCACCCCAGGTGGTCAAACCCCAGCGTGAGCATGGCTGCGGCTGCCTCGGTGGCCAGGCCCCGCCCGTGGTACTCGGGGTTAAAGACGAATCCTGTCTCCCCCTGGCGGTGCTCCCTGCTCAGCCACTTCAGGCCCACCTCGCCGACCACCTTCCCTGCCGCCCGCCACACCACGGCGAACGTCAGCCAGTCGCCCTCGGCATCCAGCGTCGTCTCACGGCGCTGGCGATCCAGGGCCTGCCGGACCTGCGCCCGATCACGGGCATCCCAGTGCAGGTAGCGGGCCACGTCGGGACGGGACTGGTAGGCGTAGAGGTCGTCGAAGTCGCCGGGAGTGAACGGGCGCAGGGTCAGCCGGGCTGTCTGGATCGGGTGTCCAGGAACCAGCATCCGGCGATGGTAGCCGTGCTCGTCGACGTGCGCGAGCCCGAACAATGGCAGCTCGGCCACGCTGCGCGGCTGTTCCAGGCGGTCTCCCCGGTCGCGCGGTTACTTCTGATGGCCTGAGGTGGCTTGGAAGCGGAACTCGACCACGTCGCCGTCGCGCATGACGTAGTCCTTGCCCTCGATCCGGGCCTTGCCGGCGGCCCGGGCCGCGGTGATCGAGCCTGCCGCCATCAGATCGTCGAAGGACACGATCTCGGCCTTGATGAAGCCGCGCTGGAAATCGGTGTGGATCACGCCGGCGGCCTCGGGAGCGGTCGCTCCGGCCCGGATCGTCCAGGCCCGGGATTCCTTCGGGCCCGCGGTCAAGAAGGTGGACAGGCCCAGGGCCTCGAACGAAGCCCTGGCCAGCTGGGCCAGGCCAGGCTCGCCGAGGCCCAGCCCGGCCAGCAGCTCGGCGGCCTCGTCCTCGGGCAGCTCGGCTAGCTCCGCCTCGGTCTTGGCGTCCAGGAAGATCGCCTGGGATGGCGCGACCAGCTTGGTCAGGCGATCCCGGAGCGCGTCATCGCAGAGCTCGGCGTCGTCCTCGTTGAACACCAGCAGCAGCGGTTTTGCGGTCAGCAACTGCAGGTCACGCAGATCCGCCAGGTCAATGTCGGCCGGCCCGGCGCCGGCGAACAGGGTTGTCCCGCCGTCGAGCACTTGCTGCGCCCTGGCGGCGGCATCGGCGGCGCGAAGCCGCTGCGGGTCTTTGGAGAATTTCGCTTCTTTCGCCAGCCGCGGCGCCGCCTTCTCCAGGGTCTGCAGGTCGGCCAGGATGAGTTCGGTCGCCACCGTCTCGATGTCCCGCTCCGGCGCGACATCCCCGTCCACGTGGCTCACGTCCGGGTCGGTGAAGACCCGGACGACCTGGCAGATCGCGTCGGTCTCCCGGATATGGGCGAGGAACTGGTTACCGAGGCCCTGACCGTGCGAGGCGCCGCGGACCAGCCCGGCGATATCGACGAACCGCACCGTGGCCGGGACGATCCTGGCCGAGTCATACAGCCGGGCCAGGGCGGGCAGCCGCGCATCAGGGATGCCCACGATGCCGACGTTCGGCTCGATGGTCGCGAACGGATAGTTGGAGGCCAGCGCACTGGCCCGGGTCAGCGCGTTGAACAGGGTGGACTTGCCGACGTTGGGCAGGCCGACGATGCCGATGGACAGGCTCACCCCGGCGAGTCTAGATGCCCGCCACCGCAGTCCGTCCCGGTGCGCCCGCTGCGGCAGCAGGCCCGGCTGCCGGCGATAGCGAGCTTGACCCGGAATAGCCACGCGGGCCGGGCGTGTCGGACCGGAAACTGTCGGCGATGGCTGCAAGCATTGCCAGACATGAGTGCGATCTTGCTGCTGGCCGGGCTCCTGGCGGGTGCCATCCTCGGCGCGGTGATCGGCTCCCTGCACGCCAGGGGCCGGATGGCGGCCGCGGCGGCCGAGGCGGCCGGCCAGGCCAGGACGGCCGATGAGCGCGCCAGGGCGGCGCAGGACCGGGCCGCGCTGATCGAGCGCGCGGCGCAGGAGAAGGCGGCGCTGCTGGACGGGCAGCTCGCAGAGCGCTTCCAGGCGCTGTCCGCCCAGGCTCTTGACCTGAGCTCGCGGCGGTTCCTGGAAATCGCCGAAGGCCACCTGAACGCGGCGAACGCCAAGGCCGCCGGGGACCTCGACACCCGCCGGGTGGCGGTCGAGCACCTGGTCGAGCCGCTGAAACAGACCCTGGCCCGGGTGGAGACCCAGCTTCGCGAGGTCGACGCCGCGCGCAGCAGATCGCATGCGGCCCTCACCGAGCAGGTGACCATCGCCAGGCAGACCTCCGATCAGCTCCGGGCGCAGACCCAGGCCCTGGTCACCGCGCTGCGCCGGCCCGAGGCCCGGGGACGCTGGGGTGAGATGCAGCTGCGCAGGGTGGTTGAACTGGCCGGTATGAGCGCCCGCTGCGACTTCGACGAGCAGGTGGCCGTGACCACCGACGACGGCGCACAGCGCCCGGATATGGTCATCAGGCTGGCCGGGGGCAAGCACATCGTGGTCGACTCCAAGGTCTCGCTCGCGGCCTATCTGGAGGCCGCGGAGGCGGCCGATTCCGGGGTGCGCGAGATGCGCCTCGATGCGCACGCCCGCCACCTGCGTGAGCACGTCGACCGGCTGGCCGCCAAGGCCTACTGGGCCGCGCTCAGCCCGGCACCGGAGTTCGTGGTGCTGTTCATCCCCGGCGAGGCCTTCCTCGCGCCGGCCCTGGAGCATGACCCCGCGCTGCTCGAGCATGCGATGGCCCACCGCGTGCACATCGCCACGCCGACCACGCTGGTCACCATGCTGAGGACCGCACAATACGCGTGGCAGCAGGCGGCCCTGTCCGACAATGCCCGCGCCGTGTTCGACCTGGGCCGGGAGCTCTACGACCGGCTGGCCGGGCTGGGCAAGCATGTGGACAGCCTCGGGAAGGCGCTCACCAATGCGGTATCCACCTACAACAGGACCGTCGGGACCCTGGAGAGCCGGGTCCTGGTGAGCGCCCGCAAGCTGAACCAGCTTGGGCTGGTCGAAGCCGAGCTGCCGCCGCCCAAGCCGGTCGAGGATACCGTCCGGGCGCTGTCGGCGGCCGAGCTGGTCAGCCAGGGCGGCCCGGAACTCGTCACGGGGACAGGAACTGGCCAGGACCGTGCCGCCGCAGGCCCGGCGCAGCTGCTCGGCGGGCCTCGCGCGATGGGCGCAGCCGGCTGAGCAGGCTGGTGCCAGCACCGGTCTAGCCTCAGCATGGGGAAGGAGCAGGGGTGACCCAGCCGACCAGGCAATTCGCGGGCCGGTCCGCGGACTATCGGCCGTCGGCCAGGCTGACCGGCCGCGGTGCGGTGCTGGCCATGTTTGCCCTGTTCTTCGCCGGCGCGGCCCTCGCCGACCTGTTGCACCTGGGCGTCCTGGTTGGCTTCAGCTTCCTGGCCGGCTGCGTGCTGGCGGTCAGATTCACCAGGCGTAGCGCGCTGCTGATCGTGGTGGTCAGCCCGCCGTTGATCTTCCTGATGGCCGTGGCGTGCGCGGAGAGCCTCTCGTCGTCGGCCACTGGTCATTCCCGGCTGCTGTCCGCCGCCGAGGGGACCATTCTCACCCTGGCGGCGGCCGCGCCGTGGCTGTTCGGAGGCGAAGCGCTGGGACTGGTTCTGGCCCTGTTCCGCGGGCTGCCGCAGTGCATCCGCGACCTGCGGGCCGGGCTGCGCGGCCCGGTCAGCCCCGCCTGAGGGGCCTGCACCGTCGTCAGATTCCGGGACGGGATGGCGAGAATCTGGACGGATGCAGCTATGCCATGCAGGCCAGCCGCTACCCTAGCCGGGGACTCACTGCGTGCGGGCTACCGCGCGTGATGCGCACTCTCCTCGCAGCCCAGCGCATGGCTCGCCACCGCGCCCGCCCTCGCGACGGAACCATGCGCTCTGAGCAGGCACCGGGGGATTCCATGGACTTAGGCACGGCTCCCGATCGCGACCCGGCGCTGACCACGCCGGAAGCCGCAGGCATCGGCCCGCGCACAGTCCGCGCCCGGATGGCTTCGCCGGCTCTCCAGGCTCTCGTGGCACTGGCGGTCTACCTGGCCGTATGGGTAACCGCCCGGACGTATCCGCTCGTTCTCCACCCCACCCAGCCGCAGCTCGCCGTGCCAGGCCCAGGACCCGAACTTCTTCATCTGGTGCCTGCGCTGGTGGCCCTATGCGATCGCGCACGGCTTCAACCCCATCCATACCACCGAGGTCCTCGCGCCCACGGGCTACAACCCGGCCTGGATCACCGCCATCCCGGCGCTGTCCCTGCTCGTCGCCCCCCTCGCCGCAGCGGCGGGTCCCGTGGTCTCCTACAACCTGCTCGCCGCCGTCTCGCTCCCCTGTCGGCCTGGGCCGCGTTTGTGTTGTGCCGCCGGATCACCGGGCGATTCTGGCCGGCTCTCCTTGGAGGTGCCGTCTACGGCTTCTCGTCGTACGAGATGAACCACATGGCGAACGGGACGCTTAACCTGATCTTCGTCCTGCCTCGCGCGGTGGCCCGGTTGGCCCGGCCCACGCAGCGGAACATCAGGACATTCAGGCTGTTCCTCAAGAAGGCTCACATCGCGGCCATCCTTGTTGAGGAGAGTCTGGCCCCAAATTGGACCGGGGTTCTCGTCAGGCTCGGCCTTCGAGGTAGGGCCATTGGCGGCGTTATCCTTTACCCGACGGCCGCCAGTGCGAACGATCGCCGGCCAGGCGCCATACTCGGACTGCCATCCGCAATCATTCACTCCGGCTGGCCGCCAGCCGGGGCGGCGCGCTGAGGCACGTTACGGGCGCGGCCCGGCACCGCCCTCAGGCTTGCTGCGCAGCTCATGCGGGAGGGCGAAGCGCATCCTCTCGGGTACCGCCTCGACCTCCTCGACGGTATCGAAACCGCTGGCGGCCAGGCGGGCCAGCACTCCGGAGACGAGATCCTCGGGTACCGAGGCGCCGCTCGTCACGCCGACGGTGCTGACCCCGGCCAGCCAGGTCTCCGCCACCCCCGACGCGTCATCGACGAGATGGGCCGCCCTGGCTCCCGAGTCAAGCGCCACCTCCACCAGCCGCACCGAGTTCGACGAGTTGCGTGAGCCGACCACGATGACCAGGTCGCAGTCGGCAGCGATCTGCTTGACCGCGGCCTGCCTGTTCTGGGTGGCGTAGCAGATGTCGTCGCTGGGCGGGTCGAGAAGCTGCGGGAAGCGCTCCCGGAGCGCAGCCACGGTCTGGCTGGTCTCATCCACCGACAGGGTCGTCTGCGAGAGCCAGGCCACCTTCGCCGGGTCACGCACCTGAACGCTCTGGCTGCCGGCAGGCCCGTCCACCAGGTGAACGCGGGCGGGAGCCTCACCGGTAGTGCCGATGACCTCTTCGTGCCCTTCGTGCCCGATGAGCAGGATGTCGTAATCCTGCGCGGCAAAGCGCCTGGCCTCGTTGTGAACCTTGGTGACCAGCGGGCAGGTGGCGTCGATGGTGCGCAGGCTGCGGGCTTCTGCCTCCCGATGCACCTGCGGCGCCACCCCGTGCGCGGAAAAAACCACCACCGCGCCCTCAGGGACTTCGTCGGTCTCCTCCACGAAGATCGCGCCGCGCTGCTCCAGCGCCCGCACCACATGGGTGTTATGCACGATCTGCTTACGGACGTACACCGGAGCCCCGAATCGCTCCAGCGCCATCTCGACCGCCTGGACAGCCCGGTCAACCCCGGCGCAGTAACCACGGGGCTTCGCGAGCAGGACACGTCGGGTCGGCACGGACATGACACCCATCGTAGGTGACCCGCCATCCGCTCTGCTTACGGCACTACGCCCCCCGGTGTTGCGGCAGCATGGCGAGCGACGACAATCAGTCAGGGTGCGATGCTCGACGAGTAACCGATGATGAGGCGGACCACCAGAGGGCGGCCACGAACCCGCCCGAGGGAGGAGACAAACATGCGCTTCCCGCAGGTCGGCGAGCGAATGAGGGAGGCTCCCGGGCAGGCGCTGCGGGCGATGTTCGCCGGGATCGGCCAGGTGCTGCTGGTGGCCGACCGGATGCGAAGCCATCCGGCTGGCCCGGATGGCGATCAGCCCGGCGCCGGTCAGCGCCAGCTCGCGGCGCCCCGTCCGGCCGCCGCTGATGATGCCGTGGCCCGTCTTACGGCGGCCGGGCACCTGAGGCCTGCTGGCTCCGCACCGGCCGACGTGGCTGGCGGCCACCCTGCGAGCCAGGAGGCATCCCGCTGGCGGTCCCTCGACGAGACGGGGAACGTCAGGATTCTTCCGGTCTCGTACCCAGCCCTGGCCGAGCGATCCGCCGCCGAGCCTGCCCCAGCGCAGCCCATCCCGCCCGCCGAGCCAGGCCCCGCCGAGGATCGGCCGCCGCCGGCCCTGGCCGAGCCAGCCTCCGCCGACACCACCGGGCCCGTCGCGCTGCCCATCGCCAACTACGACGATCTCTCGCTCGCTTCGCTGCGCGCGCGCCTGCGCAACCTCGATTCCGGCCAGCTGCACGCGCTGCTCGGCTATGAGCAGGCGCACGCCGCCCGGCCTGCCGTGCTCGGCATGTTCGAGCGCCGCATCGGCAAGCTGGAGACGGGCCAGGGCTGACCGGGCGTCCCCATGCCACAGCAGAGCAGCCCCTCGGCCCCGGTCCCGGTCCGGACCGTGCTGCGGCTGGTCGGTGACTGGATAGGCCGTCTCGGGCGCATCTGGGTCGAAGGGCAGATTGCCGAGCTCAGCAAGCGTGGCAGCGCGGTATACCTCACGCTCCGCGATCCGGTGGCGGCGGTGTCGGTCCGCGTCGTCTGCCCGCGAACGGTTTTCGAAGCCACCGATCCGGCGCCCGCGGAGGGCGCCCGGGTGGTCATCTGGGCGAAGCCTGACTTCAACACCGCGCGCGGTTCCTTCTCCCTCAGCGCCATTCAGATCCGCGCGGTTGGCCTCGGCGAGCTGCTCGCCCGGCTGGAACGACTGCGCCGGTCGCTCGCGGCGGAGGGCTTGTTCGCCGCCGAACGCAAGCGGCCTCTTCCCTTCCTGCCCGCCACGATCGGCCTGATCTGCGGGCGTGACTCCGCCGCCGAGCGCGACGTGCTCAGGAATGCGGCTCTTCGGTGGCCCGCCGTGAGGTTCCGGGTGGAGCAGGTCGCGGTGCAAGGCCAGCACGCGGTGGAGGAAGTCATCGGAGCATTGCGCCAGCTTGACGCAGATCCGGTGGTCGACGTCATCATCATTGCCCGCGGCGGCGGGTCGGTTGAGGACCTGCTGCCCTTTTCCGATGAGACACTGATCCGGGCCGTCGCGGGCTGCCGGACTCCGGTCGTCAGCGCCATCGGACACGAGCAGGACTCACCGATCCTCGACTACGTCGCGGATGCCCGGGCATCCACGCCCACGGACGCGGCCAGACGGGTAGTACCCGACGTGGCGGAACAGCTGGCGCTGGTGGCGCAGCTGCGATCGCGCGCCCGTCGCTGCGTCACCGGCCGGCTGGACCGCGAGTCCTCCTGGCTGGCGGCGATGCGGTCCCGGCCCGCCCTGGCCAGCCCGGTCCGCGAGATAGAACGGCGCCAGGAGCAGCTGACCGCGGTGACCGAACGTGCCCGGCGATCGGTGTCGGCCAGCCTGGACCGCGCGCAGGACGGCCTCGACCACACCAGGGCCCGGCTGCTGGCCCTCTCCCCCGCGGCCACCCTGCGCCGCGGCTATGCGATCGTGCAGCACGGCGACGCCAGCGTGGTCCGCTCCGCGACCGAGGCCGCCGCCGGCGAAACGCTTACTATCCGATTTGCCGACGATCAGCTGAATGCGGTGGCTCGTCCCTGACCATGCGCAAGCTATAACGAAGCCATCCGCGGGTATCGCGCTTTTTGCTGCAGCGGTCGGCGGAAAATTGGCTAACTTTGAATGCCAGCTTATTGGCGCAGCACGTTTCGCCTATTCGTTAGATTCCGCGCATAGATTGCCGGGCTGATCGCGCGCCTAACGGAGCAGCGATCCGACGGGGGGCAGGGGGACCGCGGGTGCGGTTATCAGCGTCGGCCGGCGCCACGGCACGTCCGCCGGCTCCGGTGACCGGCGGCCGTCCTGCGCCCGGCGACCGGCACCGGGCCGCGGGGTTCGATGGCCTGCGCGCGCTCGCCGCGCTGGCCGTCGTGGCCTTCCACGAGAACCTGCCCGCGCTGCTGGGCGGGTTCCTCGGCGTGGACGTGTTCTTCGTCCTCAGCGGCTACCTGATTACTGACCTGCTGATCGCGCGGTTCGACCGGGCCGGGCGGATCGGCCTGCGCGACTTCTGGATCCGCCGGGCGCGGCGGCTGCTGCCGGCCCTGGCGGTCCTGCTGGTCACCGTCACCGCCGCGACCGTGGTCCTGGAGCCCGATCAGCTGGACAGCCTGCGGCCGGCCTTGTTCAGCGCGGTCACCTACACCAGCAACTGGTGGCAGGCAATTCATCATCAGGCGTACTTCGAGCCGTTCGGCCCGCCGGCCCCGCTGCAGCACCTGTGGTCACTCGCCGTCGAGGAGCAGTTCTACCTGGTCTGGCCGCTGGTGCTGACGGTTGCGCTGGCGACCTGCCCGCGTAAAGCGCTCCGCGCCGCGCTCGCCTGGGCCGGCGCCGGCGGGTCCGCGCTGGCGATGGCAGTCCTGTATGGGCCGGGTTCTGACCCGTCCCGCGTCTATTACGGCACGGACACGCACGCGACCGCGCTGCTCACCGGGGCTGCGCTGGCCATGACCTGGCCATTGGCACGGCTCACGGCGTTGTCGCGCGAGGCCGCCGCGCGGCTTGATGTACTGGGCGTGATCGGCCTGACCACGTTAACGTGGGCGGCCGGGCATTTCTCCGGCGCCGATGCGGCTGTTTATCCGGCTGGCCTGGCCGTCGCGGCGCTGGCGGCCGCGGCGCTGGCGGCCGCGGCGGTCATCCCGGCGGCCGCGGCGCCCGGCGTGGTGGCCAGGATGCTCAGCTGGCGGCCGCTGCGCTGGCTGGGGGTCCGTTCCTACGGGATCTATCTATGGCACTGGCCGGTCATCGCCTTCTCTACCGCGATGGCCGGCACCGGGTCGGCGACGCCGATGGCCCCGATCGTGCAGACGCCGATCGCCATCGCGGTCGCGGCCGCATCCTGGCACTGGATCGAAGAACCCATCCTGCGCTGCGGCCTGCGGGCTTCGATCAGCTCCGGCTCCGATCGGCTGGCCTCCTCGATCGCGGCTGCGCGGCGGTCCCCGGCCAGCGCCCGCCCGCTGACCGTACCGGTCATCGCGCTGATCGTGACCGCCACCGCCGGATACGGCGTCCTGTACCACCCGGGCGGCCCGACGCTCGAGCAGCAGATCGCCGCCGGGTCGAAGATCAGCGCCGCCAGCCAGGACGGCCCCGCGGCCGCGCCGTCCGCCGAGCTTCCCACCGGCGCCGCCGTCGCGCCCGTGGTGCTGACCGGACCGCACCAGCAGGCGCGGCTGCCCGGCGGCGCGGTCACCGCGATCGGGGACTCGGTCATGCTGGCGGCGGCCCGGCAGTTGCGGGCGGCGCTGCCCGGCCTTTACCTCGATGCCGCGATTCCTGCTGGTCAACTGGCATGCCGCCATCGCGGGCCGCACCAGCCTGCTGTGGGGCGACGGGGTGCATCCCCGCCCGGCAGGCGGGATCCTGTACCCCCGGCTGATTAAGGCAGCGGTGCTGGCGGCCGCCGACGCACCACGGCATTAGGGTTGGGGGCGTGACGCCACCCGACGGCAGCCCAGGCACGCCACCGCAGCAGGCCCGACCTGCCTACGAGCAAGCGCGTGACGAGCTGACCGAAGTCGTCAGGCGGCTTGAGGCAGGCGGGCTGACGCTCGAGCAGTCCCTGGAACTCTGGGAGCGCGGCGAGCGCCTCGCCGCCGTCTGCGCCGAATGGCTCGAAGGGGCCCGTGCCCGGCTGGCCGCCGCGATGGCCCAGCGGACCGACGAGGATGGCGACGCCGCCGCGCCTTTCTGAGCCGGCCCCAGGCCAGCCGCCACGTGGGTCTCAGCTACGGGTAGTCCAGCCGGGACAGGACCTCGATCACGCCGTCAGCGATCGCGGCGGCCCGGGCCTGGTCGGTGCTGAGCGACACCTCGGCCGCCGCGAGCATCAGCGCGCCCGTGGTCACCACGGCGGCGGCCTGGTCGAGCGGCTCGCCGCTGCGGGCGAAGAACTCAGTGTTCTTGCTGACCCATTCGGCGAGCCTGGCCCGCATCTGAAGGTCGAAGCCGGGCGGTCCGTCGCCGCGCACGAACAGCGAAGTCAGCTCCCGCTGTGCCACGCAGCCGTCCAGGTAGGCCCGCGCCCCCACCAGGAACAGCTGCCTGGGGTCAGTGACACCGGCCTTCTGCGCGCCCCGCACGGCGTGGCGGGTTCGCCTAGCCTGTTCGTTGTGCAGTTCCTCGAACAAGGCCAGATAAAGCTCGGCTTTTCCGGAAAAGTGATGATAAAGACTGCCGACGCTAGCTCCGGCTCGGGCCACAATGTCGGTCACGCCCGCCTGAGCGTAGCCCTCGGCCAGGAAGACTTCGCGTGCCGCCAGCAGCAGCGCGGTCCGCGTCGCCGCTCCGCGCTCCGACAATCGCGTAACGGATTGCGCCTGGTCTGTGGTCATACAGCTCTGCAGTACTCCTTTAACGTACTCCTTAACGGACTCCTGGGCGGCCCGCGCTAAGCCCATGACACAAGGCTGGCCTGCTAGTACATAGGATTTCATCACGGCCGAAGGGAAACCGCATCCGCCATGACGCAGAACCAGCCCCCCGCCACGCCAGCGACACCGCCCAGCTATCAGGCGGGGCCGTTGCCCGGCCGGCACGCCCCGGACCGGAACCTGGCCCTCGAGCTCGCGCGGGTCACCGAGGCCGGCGCGATGGCCGCCGCCCGGTGGGTGGGCCGCGGCGACAAGAACGGGGCCGATGCGGCCGCGGTGAACGCGATGCGCCTGCTGGTCAACACGGTCTCCATGAAGGGCGTCGTGGTCATCGGCGAGGGCGAAAAGGACCGCGCCCCGATGCTGTACAACGGCGAGCAGATCGGTGACGGCAGCGGCCCGGCCTGTGATGTGGCCGTCGATCCCATCGACGGCACGCGGCTGACCGCCAACGGCATGCCGAACGCGATCTCGGTGATCGCGGTCAGCGCACGCGGCTCGATGTATGACCCATCGGCGGTCTTCTACATGTCCAAGCTGGTCACCGGGGAGAAGGCCGCGGGGGTGGTCAACGTCGAGGCACCGCCGGGCGACAACGTCGCGGCGGTGGCGCGGGCCAAGAGCTGCTCGCCGCACGACGTGACGGTGGTCATCCTGGACCGGCCCCGGCACGCGGAGCTGATCTCGCAGGTCCGGGCGGCGGGAGCGCGCATCAAGCTCATCACCGACGGGGACGTGGCCGGTGCCATCATGGCCGCCCGCGACGGCACCGGCGTCGATCTGCTGCTCGGGATCGGCGGCACCCCGGAGGGCATCATCACGGCGTGCGCGATCAAGTGCCTGGGCGGCATCATCCAGGGCAAGCTCACGCCCCGGGATGACGCCGAGCGCGAGCGGGCCATGGCCGCCGGGCATGATCTTGACCGGGTGCTGACCACCGATGATCTCGTGGCCTCCGACGATGCGTTCTTCGCCGCCACCGGGATCACGGACGGGGAACTGATGGCGGGCGTCAGGTACGCCGCCGGCGGGGCCACCACCCACTCGCTGGTGATGCGCGCCCGGTCCGGCACGCTGCGCAACATCCACAGCGAGCATCAGCTCTGGAAGCTGAGCGCCTACTCGGCCGTCGATTTCAACGGCGGCGGCTGACCGGCCGGCTGGGGCGCCGCGGGCTGGTCCTAGCCGCGACGGCTCGCCCAGCGCCACCGGGGCCGGCGCGGCACGATCGTCTTGACCCGGCCGGCCACGGCCATGGCCCGGACCTCGATGACCGGCACCCCCGGCGCCGGCGCCACCCCGCTGCCGGTGAGCCTGCGGCCGAGGACCGAGGTACCCGTCATCTGCACGGCGACCCCGTCGGGGACGATCAGCTGCACGGTGCCGCCGATCACGGTGGCCAGCAGGGTGGTCCGGCTGGCCTGCAGCAGCGCCTCGCGCAGATCGAGAACGACTTCGCCGAAGATCGCCGTTACAGCGAGGGTTTCCGGCACCACCCAGCGCCCCTCGCGCCGGTCCTTGCCGAAGACCGCCGCCACCGAGCGGCGGGTGTCCAGCCTGATCGGCTGCGCTGATGGTGCCGCGAGGTCGGTCGTCAGCGCGGAAAGCTCGCCCAGGGTACGTGCGGCATACGCGCGCTCGGCCCGTTCGGAGTGCTCGCCCAGGGTCAGCCGGCCGTCACCGGCGGCCTGCGTCAGGAGCGCGACCACGCGCTCCCGGTCGGCATCCGAGGCACGCAGGTCACGCGGGCCGGGGCGGGAACCACATCCTGAAGATACCGGACCAGGCCTGCGCAGCGGCCTGCGCAGGGATGGGCACTTCGCTGCGGTAAAGGTCATTTCCAGGTCTTGCCGGCGTCAGTGGTGACGAGCACGATGGCATTGTCGGCCTCGTCGGTGTAGAACAGCCGGCCGTCAGCGGTGCCCCAGGCCAGTGGACCGCGCCGGGACCGCGGCCGTCGTTTACTTCCAGGTCCAGCGCGATGCCGTCCCCGGCGGCCAGGCCGAGCTTCCTGACCTCACTGGCGAACAGGTCGATGGTGGCGGCCACGCCGACCGATGGATGCCCGAACAGGTAGGCGATCCGCCCGAGCTTGCGGTTGTGCAGGTAGGACCAGTCGGCGGCGGCATCCGGGTTCACGTACGGCACCGGCGCGGACCCGCCCGCCGGCGGCTGCAGCTCGGTGAACTTCACCGCGGCCCAGGAGATGTTCCCGGCCGCGCCGCTCCACCTGCGCCTGGCGTTCCCTGGTAGCTGGCGACGTCGACGCCGTGCAGCAGGCTGGTGACCGCGGGGCTAAGACCGAGCGCCTCCCGGATCCGGGCCCAGGGCCGCTACCGGCCGGTCCGTCATCGCTGTTAGTTTGGTGATAGCAAGTATCAAACCCCGGAACCCGGCGCAGGAGGCTGCAGGTGAGCGAGCCGATGGACGGCAGCGCGACCGGGCTGGCGCCCGCCGCGGCGCCGTCACCGGGCCTGCGCGACACGCACTACAAGTGGGTGGCCCTGTCCAATACGACGCTCGGCATGCTGGCCGCCACGGTTAACGCCTCGATCGTGATCATCGCCCTGCCCGCTATCTTCCGCGGGATCCAGCTGGACCCGCTGACCCCGGGCAACGTCAGCTATCTGCTCTGGATGCTGATGGGCTACCTGGTGGTGTCGGCCGTCCTGGTGGTCACCCTGGGGCGCCTGGGCGACATCTACGGCCGGGTCCGGATGTACAACGCGGGCTTCGCCATCTTCAGCCTCGGGGCACTGGCGCTGCCGTTCGACCCGTTCACCGGGCCCGCAGGCGCGATGTGGCTGATCGGCTTCCGGGTGATCCAGGCCGTCGGCGGCGCCATGCTGATGGCCAACTCCCCCGCCATCTTGACCGATGCCTTCCCGGCCAGCGAGCGTGGCATGGCGATGGGCATTAACCAGGTCGCGGGCATCTCGGGCTCATTCATCGGGCTGATCCTCGGCGGCGTGCTGGCCGCGGTGGACTGGCGGCTGGTGTTCATCGTCTCGGTGCCGATCGGGCTGATCGGCACCGCCTGGTCCTACTTCAGCCTGCGCGAGATCGGCCTGCGCACCAGGGCGAGGATCGACTGGCTGGGCAATTTCACCTTCGCCGTCGGCCTGATCGGGGTGCTGGTCGGGATCACCTACGGGATCCAGCCCTACGGCGGCCACTCGATGGGCTGGACCAGCCCGCTGGTGCTGTCCGGCCTGTTCGGCGGGGTCGCGCTGCTGGTCGTGTTCTGCTTCGTCGAGCAACACGTCGCCCAGCCGATGTTCGACCTGAAACTGCTGAAGATCCGGGCGTTCGCGGCCGGCAACGCGGCCACCCTGCTGGCCTCGATCGCGCGCGGCGGCCTGCAGTTCATGCTGATCATCTGGCTGCAGGGCATCTGGCTGCTGCTGCATGGCTACTCGTTCACCGACACCCCGCTGTGGTCGGGCATCTACCTGCTGCCGCTCACCGCCGGCTTCGTCACTTCCGGGCCGCTATCGGGCTGGCTGTCGGACCGGCACGGCGCGCGCGCCTTCGCCTCCGGCGGGCTGCTGCTGTCCGCCGCCGCGTTCGGCCTGCTGCTGCTGCTGCCGACCGACTTCAGGTATCCGTTCTTCGCGATCTTGATCTTCTTCGCCGGAGCCGGGATGGGCCTGTTCTCCGCGCCGAACGCCGCCGCGATCATGAACAGCGTGCCGCCCCGGCAGCGCGGTGCCGCGTCCGGCATGCTGGCCACCTTCCAGAACTCCGGCTTCGTGCTGTCGATCGGCATCTTCTTCTCGCTGATGATCGCCGGGCTGGCCTCGACCCTGCCCAGGACGCTGACCAGCGGGCTGACCGCGCAGGGCGTGCCGCACGCCGTCGCCCAGCAGGTGGGTAACCTGCCGCCGGTCGGCAGCCTGTTCGCCGCGTTCCTGGGCGAGAATCCGGTCAAGGTGCTGCTCACGCCGACGGGCGCGCTCGTGCACCTGCCGGCCGCGAACGTGGCCGTCCTCACCGGCCGGGATTTCTTCCCGCAGCTGATCTCGCAGCCGTTCCACCATGGCCTGGTCATCGTGTTCACCGCCGCGATGGTCCTGCTCGCGATCGGGGCCGGAACGTCACTGCTGCGCGGCGGCAAGTACATCCACGAAGACCAGTCGCTACCCGGGCCGCAGGCCGGCCCGTCCCCCAGGGCGACGGCCAGCCGGCTGTACGGGCCGCGGGGCCGCGCTACCCCTGATGCATGAGATCCCGCAGGTGAGCTCTCGGGCTCCGAACGCCAGCCCGGGCCGCCCGCGGCGACCGTCCCAGCCGCGGCGCACGAGGCGGTCACCAGGGCGCGAGCTGACCGGCTCTCGCTGATCCGGTTCCTGTATGCCGACCACGGCGGGATCATCCGGGGAAAGTCCGTGTCGGTGGAGCGGCTCGGTGAGCGCATGGCCAGCGGAATCGGGCACACCGTGGCCATGATGGCGATGTCGATGCTCGACGACCTGCAGCCGGTCGATGGCCTCGGACCGGTCGGCGAGGTCCGCATCGTGCCCGATCCGGCGACCTTCGTGTCGCTCCCGTACGCGCCGGGCGCCGGCGCGATGCTCGCCGATCTGGTCCGTCCGGACGGCCAGTCCTGGGACGCCTGCGCCCGGACCTTCCTCAAGCAGGCGATCGCCGCGCTGGCCGCCGAGGGCTACGGGCTCGTGGCCGCGTTCGAGCCCGAGTTCACCCTGGGCCGGCGCGAGGCCAGCCCGGACGGCGCACCGGACCGGCTGGTGCCGGTCGATGACAGCCTGTGCTACTCGGCGACCGGCTTTGCGCTGGCGCACGACTACACGATGGAGTTGTTCGCCGCGCTGCACGCCCAGGGCCTGCGGGTGGAGCACTACTACCCCGAACTCGGCCACGGCCAGCAGGAGATGTCGATCGGGCCCGCGCCTGCCCTGCAGGCGGCCGACCATCACGTGCTGTACCGGGAGACGGTGCGCGGCGTCGCCTTCCGGCGCGGGCTGTGGGCCAGCCTGGCGCCCAAGCCGATCCCCGATCAGGCCGGCAACGGCACCCACCTGCACGGCTCGCTGACCGACCTGCGCGCGGACGGCAGCCCGGGTTCGCGCAACCTGTGCCACGACGCCGCGGACCGCTACGGGCTGTCCGAGCTCGGCTACCACTTCATCGGCGGCCTGCTGGCTCATCTTCCCGGCCTGACCGCGCTCAGCTGCGCCAGCGTCAATTCCTACCGGCGGCTGATCCCGCGGTCCTGGAGCAGCGCCTACACCAGCTACGGGATGGACAACCGGGAGGCCGCCGTCCGGATCTGCTCCCCGCTGCACGGCGACGCGGCCAGCTCGGTCAACCTCGAGCTGAAGCCGTCCGACTCGAGCGCCAATCCCTACCTGTCCCTGGGCGCGTTCATCTATGCGGGCCTGGACGGGATCCGCGGCCAGCTCGACCCGGGCGAAGCGGTCAATGTCGATCCGGCCACGCTCACTGATGCGCAACGGAGCCAGCGCGGTATCAGCCGGCTACCTGATTCCCTCGGGGCGGCACTGGACGCCCTGGCCGCGGACGAGTTCCTGATGGATGCCCTCGGCCCGGTGCGCCGCGCCGCCTACTTCGCGGTCAAGCGGTCCGAAGTGGCGGCCTTCGCCGTCCGCGACGCGGCCTGGGAGTGCTTCCAGCACTTCACCAAGTTCTGAGCAGGGCCCCGCGCTAGGCGGTAGCGCTGTGCCTGGAGGATGAGTAGGCAAGGACGTGCTCCAGGGCCGCGATTGGGTCGCCGTACTCGCTCAAGTCCAGGCCGGGCATGGCCTTCTGTGCCAGCATCATCGCCTGCTGCTCCTGGAGGAGTTCTGAGCGGACCCGGGGACCGGCCGGACCACGCTGGCCTCTTCCGCCGCGTGGCCAGATCTGGTCTGCTGGTGCCCTGGATCTTGACGCGGAATCAGCGGGCGGAGCCCGCTCGGTAAGAGGTGGGTCAGATGGCCGGTCCCAAGTTCCCCATGCTCCCCGGCGAGAGGATGCTGGAGTCCATCCGGGCCAACCGCACGCAGGGCGGCCGGGCGGTGGGCGGTCATCTGTACCTCACTGACCAGCGCCTGGTGTTCCTGCCGCACCGGGTCGATGCGGCGACCGGCGGTCAGACCTTTGAGGTCTCGCTGAGCGAGGTGTCGATGACGGACGTCGCACCGCGCGGTTCGAACCTCTTTGACGGCTCCATGCGGGGCCGTCTTCGGGTGACGACCGCTGACGGCACCGAGCATTTCGTGGCGTCCGGCGTCGGCCAGGTTGCGTCGCGGATCGAGCAGGCCCGGATCTCCTGGTGCCATGGATCTTGACGCGGCCATCAGCGGGCTGAGCCTGATCGATCATCACGTCCATCAGGCGCAGCGAGCGGACCTGACCGGCGCGGAATTCGAGCAGCTGATCACCGAAGGAGAGGTGCCGGCCAGGCCGGGGACCACGCAGTTCGACTCGCAGGTCGGGTTCGCGATCCGGCGCTGGTGCGCACCGCTGCTCGACCTGGAGCCATTCGCCGGGCCCGCCGAGTACCTGGACCGCCGGGCCCAGCTGGGCGGCGCCGAGGTGGCCGGGCGGCTGCTGCGCGGCACTGGAATCGGGCGCTATCTGATCGACACCGGCTTCGAGGCGCCCGGCTCGCTCAGCCTCGCGGAGCTGGCCGAGATCTCCAGTGGCCAGGTCGATGAGATCGTGCGGCTGGAGGCGGTCGCCGAGCAGCTGGCCGCCTCGGGCTGCGGCGCCGCCGAGTTCGCCGCCCGGTTCCGCGACGCGCTCTGGGCCCGGTCGGCCAGCGCGGCCGGGCTGAAGAGCATCGTCGCCTACCGGTTCGGGCTGGACTTCGATCCCGAGCCGCCGTCGGCAGCGGAGGTCACGGCGGCGGCCGGACGCTGGCTCAGCGAGGCGGACCGCACCGGGAGCTTTCGGCTGACCGACCAGGTTCTGCTGCGGCACCTGCTGTGGACCGGGGCGCAACGTGGCCTGCCGCTGCAGTTGCACACCGGGTTCGGCGACCGGGACCTGGACCTGCGCCGCGCCGATCCGCTGCTGACCGCCGGGTTCCTGGAGCGGGTCGAGCCGCTCGCCGTGCCGGTCATGCTGCTGCACTGCTACCCGTTCCACCGGCACGCGGGCGCGCTGGCGCAGATCTTTCCGCATGTCTACTTCGATGTGGGCCTGGCGCTGCACTACACCGGGGCCCGCGCCGACGCGATCGTCGCCGAGGCCCTGGAACTGGCGCCGTTCGCCAAGATCCTGTTCTCCTCGGACGCCTACGGGCCGCCCGAGCTGCACTACCTCGGCGCGCTGCTGTGGCGGCGGGCCATGATCCGGGTGCTCGGCGGCTGGACCGCCGCCGGGGACTGGAGCCAGGACGACGCGATCAGGGTCGCCACGATGATCGCCAGCCAGAACGCGGCCCGCGTTTACCGGCTGGCCGGCGCGGCCTAGCCGGACGGCGGCACCGGCCGGCGGCCCCGGATCAGCCGGCCAGGTACCGTTCGCGGGCCGTGTTGCCCACCGGGCAGCCGCCGGCCGCCCCCCGGCAGACGCCGGTGTCGCAGAGCCGGCAGATCCAGCGCACCGCCCCGGGGCCGCGCATGAAGCCGACCAGCACCTGGCCGGTCAGCTGCTCGAAGGCCTGACGATCGGACGGCGACAGCACCGCCAGCGCGCGCTCCAGGACGGCCGCCCGGGCGCGCGCCACCCGCTCCGCAGCGGCCCGGCCCGCCGGGGTCAGGGCCACCGACACCGACCGGCCGTCCGTTCCTGGCCCGCGCTGCAGATAACCAGCCTCCTCCAGCCGGTCGAGCAGCCGTACCGTTCCCGACGGCGAGAGGCCGAGCACCTGCCGCAGCCGGTCCACCGATGGCGCGTCCAGGAAATGCAGCAGCGCCGACAGCGCGGCGGCCCCCGATAGCGACCGGCCGCCGGCTTCCGCCATGGCGTCCGCCGTCTGGTCGGCGATGACCAGGGCGAGCGCGCCGAGCAGGTTCGCGGCCCGGTCCAGGCTCATCTGAGCCGGTCAGCCCAGGTCGTAGTCGAAGCTGAACGTCCCGCCCGGCGGGCCCGACGAGACGGCACGGCCCGCGCCGCGCAGCCCGGCGAGCTCGCCGGTCCCTGACCCTTCGACGATCTGCCAGCGGGTCGTGGCCTCGCCGCCCTCATAGCCGCCCTCGCTGCGCAGCACGAAGGTGCCCGACCGGCCGCCCAGCTGCCCGGTCATCAGGTCCAGGCCGGTGTAGACGGCGGTGCCGTCGTCCCGGTAGCACATCAGCGTGTCGGAAGTGCCTTCCGCCTCGAGGTCACCGGCATAGCTGAACACCATCCGGGCCTTGGTCAGCTTCGCCTTGCCTTCGAGCTCGGCGTAGGTGTTCTCGTCCCAGGACTTGACCGTGAAGGTCCCCTGCGCATGTGCCGTCATGCCGTCCTCCTGTCCAGTCAGATATGTGTGTGCGTCACACATTAGTCCAGTCCGCGCCCGGGTCCAACCGCCGCGAAACCCGGCCGGTCAGATGTCGACGTCCGCGGCCAGGCTGCCGTCGGCGCCGGTGGCGGTGCGCAGTATGGTCTCGGCGGCGTCGACCGCGGCGCGCGCGGTGATCGCGTGCGTGTGCGCGCGCTCCAGCTCGCCCAGGCCGATGCAGTCGAACGCGACCCGCGCGTCATGCCCGGCCTGTTCCAGCTGGCGGGCGGCCTCACCTAGGTCAACCGCGGGATGGCCTGCTGCCGAGATGCTCAACGGTCTCACATCCTTCCCTCGCCAGGCTGGCCCGGCGGCCGCCGGGGTGCGGGCCACCTACCCAGGCGCCCGGCCCTTACTCACGCGGCCAGCATGCCGACGGCGCCACGGCCAGCGCCGCAGCCGATCTACGATGGAGAGCATCGCAGTCCGTCGCCTGAGGATGTGCCGCCATGCCCGAGTTCTCTTTCACCGAATTGCTTCCGGCCGGTCCGGACAGCACCGAATACCGGCTGCTGACTACCGACGGGATCAGCACCGGAGCTGCGTTCGGCCGGGATTTTCTGCAGATCGAGCCGGACCTGCTCGCGCTGCTCACCGAGGCCGCCATGCGGGACATCGCGCACCTGCTGCGGCCAGCCCACCTGCGGCAGCTGCGCTCGATCCTGGACGACCGGCAGTCCTCAGCGAACGACCGGTTCGTCGCCTCCGACCTGCTGAAGAACGCCTGCATCGCGGCGGGCGGCGTGCTGCCCATGTGCCAGGACACCGGCACGGCCATTGTGATGGGCAAGCGCGGCCAGCAGGTGCTCACCGACGGGCGCGACGAAGAGCACATCGCCCGCGGCGTTTTCGACGCTTATACGCAGCTGAACCTGCGTTATTCGCAGCTCGCCCCGCTGACCATGTGGGAGGAGCGCAACACCGGCAGCAACCTGCCCGCGCAGATCGAGCTGTATGCCACCGAGGGCGGCGAGTACAAGTTCCTGTTCATGGCCAAGGGCGGTGGCTCGGCCAACAAGTCTTACCTGTACCAGCAGACCAAGGCGGTGCTGAGCCCGGCCGCGATGCTGGCCTTCCTGGAGGAGAAGATCCGGTCGCTGGGCACCGCCGCGTGCCCGCCCTACCACCTGGCGATCGTGGTCGGCGGCACCAGCGCGGAGTACGCGCTGAAGACGGCGAAGTACGCCTCCGCCAAGTACCTCGACACGCTGCCGACCGAGGGCTCGCCGGCCGGGCACGGCTTCCGTGACGTCGAGCTTGAGAAGCAGGTCCTCGAGATCACCCGGCGGTCAGGGATCGGCGCGCAGTTCGGCGGCAAGTACTTCTGCCACGACGTGCGGGTGATCAGGCTGCCCCGGCACGGCGCCTCGTGCCCGGTGGCGATCGCGGTGTCCTGCTCGGCCGACCGGCAGGCCCTGGGCAAGGTCACCCGGGACGGCGTGTTCCTCGAGCAGCTCGAGACCGACCCCGCGCAGTACCTGCCCGACCCGACCGGGGAAGACCTGGACGACGACGTGGTCAGGATCGACTTGTCCAAGCCGATGGACGAGATCCGCGCCGAGCTGTCCAAGTACCCGATCAAGACCCGGGTCGCGCTGTCCGGCCCGATGGTGGTCGCCCGCGACATCGCCCACGCCAAGATCGCCAAGCGGCTGGCCGCCGGGCAGCCGATGCCCGGTTACCTGCGCGACCACGCCGTCTACTACGCCGGTCCGGCCAAGACCCCGGCGGGCTACGCATCCGGCTCGTTCGGGCCGACCACGGCCGGGCGGATGGACACGTACGTGGACCAGTTCCAGACGGCCGGCGGCTCGCTGGTCATGCTGGCCAAGGGAAACCGGTCGGCCGCGGTCACCGCCGCGTGCCAGCAGCACGGCGGGTTCTACCTGGGGTCGGTCGGCGGCGCCGCGGCCCGGCTGGCCCGCGACTGCATCACCCACGTCGAGGTGCTTGAGTACCCGGAACTCGGCATGGAAGCGGTGTGGAAGATCGAGGTGACTGACTTCCCCGCGTTCATCATCGTCGACGACAAGGGCAACGACTTCTACGCCGACGTGACCGCGCCCAGGCAGCCGCTGCTCACCATCGGCGGCCCCGGCGAGTGACCGGGCGCAGAGAGTATGACTGAGGAGCATCCCGGGTTCCGGGTCGAGCACGACTCGATGGGCGACGTCGAGGTACCTGCTGACGCGTTGTGGGGCGCCCAGACCCAGCGCGCGCTGGCCAACTTCAGCTTGATCACCACCGAGCGGATACCACTCGCGGTGATCATCGCGCTGGCCAGGATCAAGGCCGCGGCCGCGGCGGTCAACGCCAGGCTCGGCGTGATCGACGCGGAGATGGCCCGCGCCATCAGCGACGCGGCCGCCGAGGTGGCGGCCGGCGAAACCGGCGACGGGCGCCGGCCCGACGGCCACTTCCCGGTCCCGGTGTTCCAGACCGGCTCGGGCACCTCGACCAACATGAACGTCAACGAGGTCATCGCCCGGCTGGCCAGCCAGCGGCTGGGGCGGCCCGTCCATCCGAACGACCACGTCAACGCCTCGCAATCGTCGAACGACGTGTTCCCGTCCGCCGTGCATATCGCGACCGCGGAACTGCTGTCCGGCCCGCTGGCCGGTGCGCTGCGGCATCTCGCCCAGACGCTGGAGGCCAAGGCGGCGCAGTTCGCCGAGGTCGTCAAGAGCGGCCGGACGCACCTGATGGACGCGACCCCGGTCACGCTCGGCCAGGAATTCAGCGGTTACGCGGCGGCGATCCGGCACGGCCTCAGGCGGGTCCAGGCGGTCCTGCCCGAGGTCGGCGAGCTGCCGCTCGGCGGCACTGCGGTCGGCACCGGGCTGAACGCGCCGCCCGGTTTTGCCGGCCTGGTCATCGAGCGGCTGTCGGGCGGGAACTATCCGCTCACCGAGGCGGAGAACCATTTCGAGGCCGCGGGCGGCCGGGACGCGCTGGTGGCCGCCAGCGGGGTACTGCGGACCATCGCGGTCAGCCTCTACAAGATCTGCAACGACCTGCGGCTGATGGGGTCGGGCCCGCGGACCGGGCTGGCCGAGATCGGCCTCCCGGACCTGCAGCCCGGATCGTCGATCATGCCGGGCAAGGTGAACCCGGTCATTCCCGAGGTGGTCTGCCAGATCTGCGCGCAGGTGATCGGGAACGATGCCGCGGTGGCCTTCGCCGGCGCGGCGGGAAACTTCGAGCTGAACGTGATGATCCCGGTGATCGCGCGGAACCTGGTGGAATCGATCAGCCTGCTGCGGGCCGGATCGGAGGTGCTCGCCGACGCCTGCGTCGCCGGGATCACCGCGCACGCCGAGCGGCTGCGCCAGAACGCCGAGTCCTCCCCCGCGATCGTGACGGCGCTCAACCCGTTCATCGGGTACGAGGCCGCCGCCGCGGTCGCGCACGAGGCCCTGGCCACCGGCCAGACGATCAGGGCGGTGGTGATCTCCCGCGGGCACGTGGCCCGGGGGGAGATCACCGAGGCCCAGCTGGACGGGGCGCTGGACGTGCTCGCGATGACCAGGCCCCCGGGCGGCCGTGAGCCCTCGCGCTGAGCTACCGAAAGTCACGCACCGCGATCCAGCCGAATTCTCATCCCGCTCACAGGAATCTCGCTGGCGACGGCGTGTATGGTCCCGGCCATGCAAGCTGTGGGGACCGGCCATCTGGTCGCCGGGCGGTACCGCCTGGGCGGCCAGATCGGCCGTGGCGCGATGGGCATCGTCTGGCGCGGCCGGGATGAGCTGCTCGACCGGGACGTCGCGGTCAAGCAGGTCTGGGTGGCCGCGCCGGGCACCGGCGCCGATGACGGCACCGCCTACCAGCGGACCCTCAGGGAGGCCAGGACCGCGGCCCGGCTGAATCATCCCGGCGTGGTGACCGTGTTCGACGTGGTCGAAGAGGACGACAGCCCGTGGATCGTGATGGAACTGGTCCGCGCGCGGTCCCTCGACCAGGTGATCGCCGAGGACGGCCCGCTGCGGCCGGCCGAGGCGGCCAGCGTTGGCGAGCGCCTGCTCAGCGCGCTGGCCTGCGCGCACGCGGCCGGGGTCCTGCACCGGGACGTCAAGCCGAGCAACGTCCTGATCACGCCGGACGGCGCTGCGGTGCTGACCGACTTCGGCATCGCCACGCTGGAGGGCGATCCCGGCCTCACCCAGGCCGGGATGGTGATCGGCACGCCTGGCTTCACGGCACCGGAGCGGGTCCGGGGCGAGCCCGCGACCTCGGCCTCAGACCTGTGGTCGCTGGGCGCCACCTTGTACGCGGCGGTGGAAGGCCGTGGGCCATTCGACCGGCCCGGCGGATCGGCCGTGATCACGGCAGGAGTACTGAACGAGGACGCGCCCCGGGCGCCATCAGCAGGGCCGCTCGCCCCCGTCATCGAGGCGCTGCTGCGCACCGATCCGGCCACCCGGCCCGGTGCCGCTGCGGCGGCCAGGCTGCTGTCCGGCGTGGCCGCCGCGGCGTGGCGAAGCCGGTTCTCCTCCGGTGCCCTGCGCCCCGGCCGGGCCGCCGCCGAACAGGTGGCGACGGCCGCGTACCAGGTGACGGCGGCCGGGCCCGACGCGCCCGCTGATGCTGTCACCACCCGGCTGGCCCCCGGCGAGCAGACGGCGTCCGGCGAGGTTCCTGATCTGCCCGGATCACCGGCGTTCGGCGACATCCGTGAATTTCCTGAACTACCGGCCAGCGCGGAGACTTCCGCGGCCCTGGAGCTGCCCGCCTTCCTGGACATGCCACTGGCCGGAGCCTCCGGGCTGCCACCGGGCCAGGCCGCGCCCTGGGGCCAGCCTGGCTTGCCCTCCGGGCCGCTCTCGCGGGAACCGGCCGCGCCCTGGGGCCAGCCTGGCTTGCCCTCCGGGCCGCTCTCGCGGGAACCGGCCGCGCCCTGGGGCCAGCCTGGCTTGCCCTCCGGGCCGCCCTCGCGGGAACCGGCCGGGTCCTCCGGCCAGCCTGACGCGCTGGCCGGCAGCGGCCCGTCGGCTCCGGCGGGCCTGCTGGGCGCCCCCCGGACCGGGCCGCCGTACCCGCCGGCGTACCCGCCGCCTCCCCCGCCGCCCGGCAGCGGTCCGGGCCGGCGGCCGGGTGACCCCCGCCAGGCCCGCCGTCGGCGGGCCCTGGGAGCCCTGGCCGGCGCCGCCGCGGTCGCCGTGGCGGGCCTGATCGCGTGGACGACGTTCCCGCATGCGGTGAACGCGGCCGCCGGCGGGGCCATGCCGTCCGGCCAGCCTCAGGTCGGCGGTCCGGCCGGCGGTCCCAGTGCGCGGCCGGGCGGCCAGCCCGGCGGTACGACGAGCGCGGGCGACGCTGGTGCCGGGGCCGGCGGAACCCTGGCCGGCGCGGCCAGCTCGGGTACGAGTACCTCCGCAACCGGCGGGGCCACCGGTACCGGGCAGCCCGGCGGCAGCGGTCGGGCCAGGCGGCGGTCAGGCCGGCGGCGGTGCCAGCCCGCCCCCGCTCGGTTTCCGCTGGCTGAGCGTCCCCGCCGCGACCACCGGGACCGCGGCCGGATTCGAGGTCGCCATACCTGATTCCTGGCAGGTAACCCGGCAGGGGCTGGCCTGGTACCTGGATCCGCCGGCGAGCAGTGCCTACATCGAGGTCAACCTCACCCCGTTCAGCTACGCCAAGCCGCTCAGGCAGGCGCAGTACCTGCAGGCCATGGCGATCAGCGAGGACGAGTATCCCGGTTACCGGCTGATCGCGATGTCTCCGGTCAGTTACCGGAACACGGCCGCGGCCAGCTGGCGGTTCGACTGGCGGCAGCGCAGCCTGGGGCACGTGGCTGACCAGGAACTGCTGTTCAGCCTCAGCGCGCCGGCGGGCAGGCAGGACTACGCGCTGAGCGTCTCGGCGCCGGCGCTGGGGTTCCCGGTGGCGCGCGCCGTCTTCTCTCAGGTGGTGCGCAGTTTCAGGCGGCTGACCTGACCGCCGGGCGGCACGGCGCCGGTGGTCAAGGTCGCGACGGTCAGTACCAGCCGGTCGACTCTTCATGCGCCCACGCGCCACACGGCGATCCGTAGGTGCTCTTGACGTAGCCCAGGCCCCAGCGGATCTGGGTGGCCGCGCTGGTCTGCCAGTCCGGCCCGGCACTGGCCATCTTCGAGCCGGGCAGCGCCAGCGGGATGCCGTAGGCACCCGAGTTCGGGTTCGCCGCGCTGACCTTCCAGCCGCTCTCCTGGTTCCAGAGCGAGTCCAGGCACGAGAACTGGCTCGATGACCAGCCGAAGGACCCGAGCATGCCCATGGCGATCTGCTGGGGCGAGCCAGCCGGCGCCGCGGCCGCCGCGGGCTGCGGCGCCGCCTGCTGCTGGGCGGCCTGCCGGGCGGCGGCCTGCCGGGCGGCGCGCTGGGCGGCCCGCCGCGCTGCGGCGCGAGCCGCGGCTCTCCTGCGCGCCGCCGCCTTCCTGGCCTCGGCCGCCGCGATGGCCCGTTGCGCATCAACGACGCTCAGCCTTATTCGCTGCACCCCGAGGGAGTCAACGCCCGGCGGGCCGCTGTCCTGGCGGCTGGCCGCGATCCGGCCGGCGTGCGCTGCGCCGGCCGCCAGGGGCGACCGGACCGCGGCCGAGGCTGGCCAGAGGGCTACTGCTCCGGAGGCTGCCGCGCCGGCCGCGACGACAGTCGATGTCGCCACTGCGATCGTGAGTCGGGACGGTCTCCTGTGCATTGGCTTGTGGCGGAGGGGCAAAACGGACCTTTGTTCTGGTGCGGGATCCGCACGCGGCTATCACCCGTGGCGCTGGCTAAGCACCGGTTCGGCCGGGGCAGGCAGCGGCGTGCAGACGTGGCGCGGATCAGGCGACGGTGTTGCCGGGGGCAACCGCCATGCACGCTGGGTGCTGTCGGTCCTCCACACTGCCCAACGATGCGCAGTGCTGTGGCCGGAAAGCACCCCAAGGGTGTATGAGATGAATCACACCGCTAATGTCCCCGTTACGAACTTTGTAGCCGTCTTTACGATTCCATTGCCGGTGCCGGCGCCGGCGCCGGTACTTTGGCCGCGAGATACGGGTGAACATGGGCCAGCCACCGAATTCGCTTTACCTTATCGGCAGCACATTGGGTCCGCCGCTGAGTAGTAGCGCAACTACGCACGGTTAACTGATTGATCCGGGTTCGCGGCAGATCTCGGGGCTACGTCCCTCGCTGATGCTCAGTACCAGCCGTTCGCCTGCCAGAACGACCAGGCGCCACAGGGCGTGCCGTAGCGGCCCTGGATGTAGCCAAGCCCCCATTCGATCTGTGTCGCCGGGTTGGTCTGCCAGTCCGGTCCGGCGCTGGCCATCTTGGAGCCCGGCAGGGCCTGCGGGATGCCGTAGGCACCGCTCGCGTTCTCGGCGTTGTAGCGCCAGCCGCTCTCGCGGTCCCACAGCGGGTTCAGGCAGGCGAACTGAGTGCCCGGCGACCAGCCGAATGACGACAGCATGTTGTAGGCGATCGACTGTGCGGTTCCCGGATTGGGCGGTGCCGCGGGCGGTCCGGCGGGCGTCGTCCCTGCACCCGCCGCCGCGGCGGACGGCGACGGGGCCGGCGAGGGCCTGGTCGCCAGCTTCGGGGTGCTCACCAGGCTCAGGGTCTGCGAAGCGGCGTCCATCAGGATCATCTGCTGGCGCGCCTGCTCCAGCACGGCGGCCGCATGACTGTTGGGGATCTCCGCTACGACCGCGGCGGTCGGGTCCGCGCCCCCGCCCGTCCGCAGCACCGCCGTGTAGACACCGGCCGTGATCGCCAGAGCCGCCGTGATCGACGTGATCAGGAAGACGCTCGTGCGCCGACGAGTGCGACGCTTTGCGGGCGCGCGCCTCCGGTGCTGTGACAATGCGGTCCTTCCGTCGGCCAAGTATGCCCAGCGTGGCGCTCGGCATACAGACCACTGCGGTACAGGGCAGCGAGTCGGGGACGGTCAGGCCAATGCAGCGGAACTACTACAACTTTCGAAGGCAGAACCCTCCAGCATGTGGGTCCGGACCGTCGGCGAACCACATTGCCAGAACCAGCGGGGCCGACCAAGCGTTTCGGTAAAAAAAGCTGTGTCGGAAACCCCGTTAATAACTCTGCGCAGATCACAACTTGGCAATACGTACCCTATAGATCACTGGCCGTAGGCGGGCAACCCTGTGATCACCACCCTGGCCAGGGAGCCTGCGCTGGACACGCCGGCACTACCGTCACGCGCCAGATCCGGCTAGCTTGCAAGCATGGCGTGGACCCTTCAGGCGGGGGAACAGGATGACTAGCAACTCCGGGTCCGGACCCGGCACAGGCGGCGGCAGGCCGGTTTCACGGCGTACCTGGGACATCGGAACCGGCGACGCGGAGACCGTGCTCGCTGAGGCGCGCAAGGCGCTGTTCGTCATGGTCGCCGTCCTGGCCGTCATCTGGGTCCTCCAGATCGTGAACTGGGCCGATCACCAGCATCTGTCGGTGGAGTACGGGATCCGGCCACGCGATGTCGCCCGGCTGCCGGATATCTTCAGTGCTCCGTTCCTTCACTTCAGCTGGGCGCACATCGAAGGCAACTCCGGCCCGCTGTTCATTTTCGGATTCCTCGCCGCCTACCGCGGGGTGGCCAAGTTCCTCGGGGTGACCGTCCTGGTCATCGTGACCAGCGGACTCGCCGCCTGGTTCACCGAGAGCCCGAACACGGTCGGGGCGGGCGCCAGCGGCGTGGTCTTCGGGTATTTCGGCTACATCATGGTGCGCGGGTTCTTCGACCGGCATCCGATCGACATGCTGATCGGCGCGGTCATGGCGCTCTGCTTCGCCTACCAGTTCTCGGTCTTGCTGCCGCACGCGGGAATCGGCTGGCAGGCGCACGTGGGCGGCCTGGTCGGCGGCATCGCGGCCGGCTGGATCTTCAGGGACCGGCGGCCCGCCACCGCGGGACGGCCGCCCAAGGACAAGCCCCCCAAGGGGAAGGCGCCGCCGGCCAAGGGCGCGGCCGCGCTGCCCACCGCGGGCTCACGGGCGGAACTCTACAAGCAACTCGATGACATGGGCCTGTGACCAGTTAGCTGTGGCCGACTGGCCCGCAGGCCGGCTAGGACGGATCGTCAGGGACCGCAGGCGGCAAGCCAGGATTCTCGTCTTCCGGTGCAGCTTCGCCGTGCGCCGTGGCGTCGCCGGGCCCCGCAGCCTCGCCGTGCGCCGTGGCGTCGCCGGGCCCCGCGGCCTCGCCCGCTGCCGCATCGGAATGCTTCGCGATCCCCAGATGCTGCTCGATGGCCTCCAGCCGGGCGCTGATGGTCCGCAGCGCTTTCAGCACCTCACCGCGTTCCCAGGCGCGGGGCGGGCCGGGGAACGGGCGGCTGACCTCGCTCTCGCCCTCTTGGGCGTTCACCAGCTCGACGACCTGCTGCCGGACCCGGTTCAGGTCGGCGCCCAGCCGGGCCAGCACCTGGGCGGCGACGCCGTGGCCCTCATGGATCAGGCCAAGCAGGATGTGCTCGGTGCCGATGTAGTTGTGGCCGAGCTGGAGCGCCTCGCGCAGCGACAGCTCGAGGACCTTCTTGGCCCGCGGGGTGAACGGGATATGCCCGGACGGAGCCTGCTGGCCCTGGCCGATGATCTGCTCGACCTGCTGGCGCACCGTCTCCAGGCTGATCTCCAGCGCCTTGAGCGCCTGGGCGGCGACACCCTCGTCTTCGCGCAGCAGACCAAGCAGGATGTGCTCGGTGCCGATGTAATTGTGATTGAGGACCCTGGCTTCTTCCTGGGCCAGGACCACGACCCGGCGCGCCCGGTCGGTGAATCTCTCGAACATCGTCACGCTCCGAGCTGCTCGCATGGACCTGGGGGCCCGCACCGGTCCGGCAGCGGTGCGCCGGGGGGCAAGACGGGGCCAGCCGGGCGCAAGGTGCCGCTAGTTCTCAGTCTGCACCCCTGGCGGCCGTGCGGGAGCCATCACCGCCCGGCCGGACCATCGCGCCGGTGCCTTACGTCAGCAGCTGGCCTCACCAGCTTGCTCGATCAGGTCGGCCGCTGCCAGGCAGCTGATGCAGCGCACCCCGGGATGCCAGCGCCCCGGGCTAACCAGGAGGCGGGATGACTTCCACTGGACGGTGCAGCGCGAGGTGATGAACGCGGCCCGCCAGCAGGACAGCGAGATCCGGGAGCGGAAGATCTGGAAAGACTCCTCCTCGACCACCCAGTACGCCGAGCCCGCGGCGGGCATCGTTCTCAGCGGATAGCAGCAAGCTGTAGCCGCGATCGCCGACCCGGGTGCCTTATCACTGCATTGGTGATGCGCCGGGGCCCACCAGCCCTATCTGGTAGGCCAGCACCACTGCCTGGACCCGGTCCCGTAGATGGAGTTTGGCCAAGATCCGCGCGACATGCGTCTTGACAGTCCATTCGCTGAGCGTCAGCTCCGCGGCCAGCTCTGCATTGCTCAGGCCGCGGGCGAGCAGCCGGAGCACCTCGATTTCCCGGGGGGTCAGATCGGACAGGTCGCGGTGCACTACCGACCTGCCTGGCCCGGGCCCGGCGTCGTGCGGCGCGAACCGCTCGACGAGCCGGCGGGTAATGGAGGGGGCCAGCAGCGCGTCCCCCGCGCGGACCAGCCGGACCGCGGAGACAAGGTGCTCGGGCGAGACGTCCTTGAGCAAGAAGCCGCTGGCGCCAGCGGTGAGCGCCGCGTAGACGTAGCGGTCAAGGTCGAATGTCGTCAAAATGATGACGCGGCAGCCGCTGCCTGGCTTTGCGGCCAGAATTCGCCGGGTGGCTTCGAGGCCGTCCATGCCGGGCATCCGAATGTCCATCAGGACAACGTCTGGGCAGTGCTGCAGGACGGCGGCGACCGCCTCGCTGCCGTCCGCTGCCTCGGCCAAGACCGGTATCCCCGCCTCGTTCAAGATCAGGCGGAATCCGCTTCGCACCAAAGTCTGGTCGTCGGGGATGACGACGCTCGGCTCTGCCCCTTTCTCACTCATGGCGGGTTGGTCCCGGCTGGCACCTCAGCGGCCTCGACCGGGATCATGGCCCTGACCAGCCAGCCGCCGCCCGCCTGCGGTCCGGCATCAAGATGGCCACCATACAGCGCCACCCGTTCCCGCAGACCAAGCAGCCCTCGCCTGCCTCCGCGGGGCAGGCTGGCTGCGTTTTCGTGGGCGGGAGCCACCGCAGGAAATGGCCGACCGTGATCGGTGACCTCAACCACGAGCTGATCAGCGCGATACCACACTGTGACCTGGGTGTGGGGCCGGCCCGCGTGTTTGATCACATTGGTGAGTGCCTCCTGCGCCACCCGGAATGCGGCCAGGTCCACGCCGGGCTGCAGCGGCCGTGGCGTGCCGTGGATGTCCAGCTCAACGGGCAGCCCCGCGGCGGCCGCCCCCTCGATTAGCGGGCGCAGGCTGGTAAGCCCTGGCTGCGGCTGGAGGGCGGCCGTGTCATGCGCGTACTCAGCTGGCCGCGGGATGCCCCCGTCCCCCGGGCTCGGTGCCCTGCCCGGCGCGCCGCCGTCCCCGGGGTCGGTCACTGGGCTCAGCAGCCCGAGCAGATGGCGCAGTTCGGTCAGCGCCGCCCGGCCGCTGGATTCCACCGCTAGCAGCGCCTGCCTGGCGTCGCCGGGAGAGCCGGTCCGGACCCGCCGCGCGGCACCGGCCTGCACCACCATGACGCTCACGTTGTGGGTTACCACGTCGTGCAGTTCACCGGCGATGCGGGCGCGCTCCTGTTCCAAGACCCGTCTGGTGGCCGCCTCCTGCTCGGCCTGCGCCCTGCGCAGCCGGGCCTGCGACTCGCAGGCTCGCCGCCGCCACAGGTGGACGGCGTTTCCGACGATCATGATCGGGAGGAAGACAAGCAGCGGTGTCGTCCGTGCCGGGATCGGCGGCGCGGTGTCCGCGAACGCGGCCATCAGCAGGCCCGCTGCCACCGGCATGCTGATCAGGGCGGCACCGCGGAACCGGCTATGGGAGACCGCCGAATAGGCGGCGCAAGCCACCGTGAAGAAGGTGGCGATTCCCGCATTCACGCTGATCGCACCTACGAAAGAGATGGCTGCCAGCGTGGCGAAGAACGCTGTCAGTGGAAAGACTCTGCGCTAGGCCAGGGGTACGGCAGTCAGGAGCAGTTGCACCAGCCACCGGGCGTAGGGCTGGTCACCTGCAGCGGTCAGCGCTGAGGCCGCCGCCGCGGCTGCTGCGAGGACGGCGTCTGCCATGACGGCATGCCGGGAGATAGCCCCGCGCGGCTCAGCGGATCCGGCGAAGGCCAGCACCCGGCCCATCGTGGTCCGGCTGGCGTCCGCCAGTGGGGATTCACCTGCCCATTCTCGCACCCGAAACCGTGCCAGGGCCGTCGCCCACGGGAGGTATCTGAACACCTCGCAGGGATGAGCGGCGGTGAATATCACCCTACTGAGCCGTCCAGGTGGCTTCCGGCGGGCGATGCTCGTGCCTGGTGGCCCACCTACCGTGCCGCCATGGATACTCTCGTACAGCTCAGCGGCATCACAAAACGCTACGGTGACGGGCCGCCCGCGGTGGCGGGCGTCAGCCTCGATATTGGGGCAGGCGAATCTGTCGCCGTGATGGGCCCCTCGGGCAGTGGCAAGTCGACGCTGCTCAACCTCATCGCAGGCCTCGACCGGCCGACCAGCGGCACGGTCACTGTCGCCGGGACCGCGTAGACAGTCTCACTGAGACCGGCGCGGCCCGCTTCCGGCGACGTCGGATCGGCATAGTCTTCCAGTTTTTCAACCTGCTTGACGACCTGACCGTCGCGGACAACGTCCTGCTGCCTGCGCAGCTCACAGGCACACCGAGGGCCACGGCGCGGGCACGGGTGGAGGAGCTGCTTGAGGCGCTGCGGATCGCGCCCCACCGGAACGCCTATCCGACGCGGCTGTCTGGCGGCGAACGGCAGCGGGTCGCGATCGCGCGGGCGCTGGTGAACCGCCCGGCGTTGCTGCTGGCCGACGAGCCGACCGGGGCGCTTGACACCGCGACCGGCGAGGAGATCGGAGCGCTGCTGCTCGACCTCAACCGGTCCGGCCAGACCCTCGTCCTGGTGACCCACAACCCGGACCTGGCGGCACACTACGCCACCCGCACCGTTCAGATGGTCGACGGCGAGATCGTCACAGACTCCACCGTAGGAGCGCGGCGATGAGCGCCCTGCCGACGGGCCCGGTCACCCGAGCAGCACTTGGTGCCGTGACCCGACGCCGGGTGCAGACGACCGTGATCGGCATGGTGATTCTTGTGTCGGCGGCCGCGTCCACACTCGGCCTCGGCCTGCTGGCCGACTCGAGTGAGCCGTTCCAGCACGGTTTCGCCGTGCAGCGCGGCGCGCACGTTGCGGCAACCATGAACTCCGCGAGAACGACGAACGCGCAGCTAGCCATGACCACCCAGCTGCCGCAGGTCGAGGCGGCCGTGGGGCCGTTCCCCGAAGTCAGGATCGCCCCGTGGGTCAGCCTGAAGGGCGGAATCAACCTCCCACCGGGCAACGCTCGTGGGATGAGCGTCCCCGGTGGACCGGTCGATGTCCTGACCCTGGACTCGGGCCGGTGGGCACAGCGGCCTGGTGAGGTCGTGCTATCCCGCGACTACGGGTTCGCTGCCCAGCTGCTGGGCCACCAGATCACCGTGCCCAACGCTCCGGGCAGGCCGGCGCTGACCGTGGTGGGGATCGCCAAGTCGATCACCGACTCCGCCGAGGGCTGGGTCGCGCCGGGTGAGATCGCCGCCCTGCGCCCGGCGCGGGCGGTACCGGCCACGCAGATGCTGTACCGGTTCAGCAGCGCGGCAACCGCTGCTGAGGTCAAGGCCGACGTTGCCGCGATCACCGCTGCACTGCCCGCTGGCGCGCTGACCAGCGTGCAGTCCTACCTCACCGTCAAAGACGAGCAGGCCAGGACGATCTCGATCATCGTCCCGTTTATAGTGGTCTTCGGCATCATCGGCTTGGCGATGTCGGCACTGATCGTGGCCAACGTGGTCAGCGGCGCCGTGGTGTCCAGCTACCGCCGGATCGGGGTGCTGAAGAGCATCGGATTCACACCGGCGCAGGTCGTCGCCGTGTATCTGGCCCAGGTCGCAGCGCCGGCGCTGGCCGGCGTCGTGGCCGGCAACCTGCTGTCCGTGCCGTTGCTCAGCCAGACCGCGACCGTGTACGGGGTCAGCAGGCTGCTGGTGCCGCCGCCGGTCGACGCGGCCGTGCCGGTGGCAATCTGTCCACTGGCGGGGCTCGCGGCGCTGCTTCCGGCACTGCGGGCCGGGAGGCTGAGCGCAGTCCAGGCCATCGCGAGCGGCCGCGCACCGCGGCAGGGCCGCGGTTACGCCGCCCACCGGCTGGCCGGAACGCTGCCGCTGCCCCGCCCGATTACGATCGGCCTGGCCGCCCCCTTCGCTCGCCCGGCCCGGACCGCGGTCACCCTCGCCGCAATCTCGTTCGGCGTCGTTGCCGTGATCTTTGCCGCTGGCCTGAACTCGTCGCTCGACAAGGCGGCAGACGGCGAATCGCATGCCACGTCCGAGCAAGTGCAGGTCACGCTCCTGGGAAGTTCCGGTCCGGTGGGAGATAAATCGAAGGGGAGCAGAAGCCATGGCAGCCAGCCGCAGAGGGTAGGCGGCCAGGACAAGGTCGAGGCCGCGCTCCGCGCGCAGCCAGGCACCCGCCATTTTGTCGGTGAGACGATGCAGCAAGTCAGCGTCACAGGGGTCACACAGCCGGTTTTCACCGAGCTGTTCCTCGGCGACGCATCCTGGACCGGCTACGACATGATCAGCGGGCGCTGGTTCCGCGGCCCTAGTCAAATTGACGTCAACACCGCCTTCCTCACCCTAATGGGGTTTACCGGGTTAGCCCGAGCGGGACATCGGACCCGTGCGGGAGACTCGGGTTCTGGTAGCCGCTGGCGGGTGAGCACCCAGCCTCCCCCTGGGCCTTGAGCCCTATGGTGAGACCGTGCCCCCGCTGGTGGCCGGGAGGATGGACCGCTGATGGGGTGTCGTGCCCGGCCTGGAGTGGGCTGTGAGCACTGTATCCATTAGGGCGCTGGTGGTTCTCCCGCAGGCTGCCGTACGGGACCGGGCTGCGCACTGGAGAGGAATGCGAGTTGCTTTTTGTCGGAGATGACTGGGCTGAGGATCATCATGATGTGTGCCTGCAGGATAAGGACGGGAAGGTACTGGCGGCCCGGCGGCTGCCGGAGGGGGTGGCCGGGATCACCCGGCTGCATGAGCTGATCGCCTCTCACCTGGACGGTGATGACCCGGCGCAGGTGGTGGTGGCGATCGAGACCGACCGCGGGCCGTGGGTGCGGGCGCTGGTCGGGGCGGGCTACCGGGTGTACGCGGTGAACCCGAAGCAGGCGGCGCGGCACCGCGAGGTGGTGGCGGTGTCGGGGAAGAAGGACGACGCCTTCGACGCGGCCGCGCTGGCCGACATGGCGCGTACCCGCCGTCACCAGCTGCGCGAGGTCGCGGCCGACAGCGATGAGGCCGAGGCGGTGAAGGTAGCCGCCCGGGCGCATCAGAAGCTGGTGTGGGAGCGGACCCGGCATGCGCTGCGGCTGCGCTCAGCGCTGCGGGAGTATTTCCCCGGCGCGCTGGAAGCCTACGCGCCGCTGACGCTGACCGGGGCCGACGCGCTGGAGCTGCTGGCCAGGGCCCCGGACCCGGCCGCGGCGGCGAGGCTGACCATCGGTCAGATCACCGCCGCGCTCAAGCGGGCCCGCCGGCACGACACGGCCGGCAAGGCAGCCCAGATCCAGGCTGCGCTGCGCGCCCCGGCGCTGGGCCAGCCCGAGATCGTCACCGAGGCATACGCGGCCAGCGTGCAGGCGGCAGCCGCGGTGATCACCGTGCTGAACGAGCAGATCAAGAAGATGGAAGCCACGGTGGAGTCGCTTTTTCGACGCCACCCTGACGCCGGGGTCTACCTCAGCCAGCCCGGCATCGGGGTGATCACCGGCGCCCGGATCCTCGGCGAGTTCGGTGACGCGCCCGGCCGGTACGCCGACGCCAAAGCGCGCCGCAACTACGCCGGCACCTCGCCGCTGACCATCGCCTCGGGCAAGACCAAGACGGTCCACGCCCGGTACATCCACAACGACCACCTGGTCAGCGCGCTGCACGACCAGGCGTTCGCGGCGATCTCCGCCTCGCCCGGCGCGCGGGCCTTCTACGACGAGCTGAAAGCCCGCGACATCGACCACACCGACGCGCTGCGCCGCGTCGCCAACCGGATGGCCGGGATCTTGCACGGCTGCCTGAAGACCGGCACCAGCTACGACGAGGACACCGCCTGGGGGCATCGCCGCCAGCCAGCTGCCGCGTAAGGCCGGCCCGGGCTGCCAGCCCTTCCGGCGCGATCAACAGCCGCCAGGAGGGCTCGCTGGCATGCCCGGAAACCATGATCGGAAAAGAATTTCCGGGCCTTCTATTGACAGCAAACGCCATGGGGTGTCTCACCGGCAAGGCGGTCGGCGACACCGTGACACTCACGTTCGGCGGCAAGAAGATAACGGTGAGAATCGCCGGGGAGGCCTTCGACCCGCAGGGTCAGACGCCAGTCCTGCTCACAAGCTGGAAGACGCTGGGCGGCGCCGGCGCTCACCTGACCGCTACGCAATACGACATCGGGCTGCGGCCGGGCGCGAGCCCGCAGGCCTACTCGGCGGCACTGAGCCGCGCCTTGGGACCAGGCTTTGCCGTGCACGCCAACGGGAGTGATTCGTTCCGGAAGATCCTCAAGGCCCTGATCGCCACCCTGACGCTGCTGCTGGCCCTGGTCGCCGGCCTCGGCGTGCTGAACACGATCGTGCTAAGCACCAGGGACCGGGTGCACGACCTGGGCGTGTTCAAGGCGCTCGGGATGACGCCGCGGCAGACGATCGCGATGGTCGTGTGCTGGGTCATCGGCGCTGGCCTGGCCGCGGGCATCATCGCCGTCCCGGCCGGGATCATCATTCACTCACACATCGTCCGCGAAATGGCCAGCGCGGCCGGCACCGGCGTTCCCGGCAGCTACGTGAACGTCTTCAGCGCCCGGGAGCTCGCCGTGCTGGGCGTGTCGGGGCCACTCATCGCAGTCGCCGGGGCGCTGCTTCCGGCGAGCTGGGCAGCACGAGCCCGAACGGCGGCAGTCCTGCACTCTGAGTAAGCCCGCCCCGCGGAGCGGGTCGCGCGGCGGCCCTGCTGAAGGGACCAGGTCATGACCAGATTCGACCGCAAGGTCGGTCAGAAAGTCATCGATTTGTGCGCGTGGCGTGGGAAGAGGACGTCCGGTGACCGAGTTCCAGTAAGTACAGAATGCTAGGCGGAGGCTGGGCGTTTGATCCGGGAGGAGCCATGGGTGTCGGGGGATCTTTGGTCCGCCCCATCACCAGTTGGAGGGGTGATGCCGGCGACAGCGCCCGCTGGGCCTGGTGAGCGGCCGGGCGTCCCGGTGACGGCGGCAGTCACCACGTGTGCCGCAGCCAGCGGCCTGCCGTCGCGGGCGGGCCGGCGGCCGGAGTTAGATGTCGTGCGTGCCCTGGTCGTGGCCGGGCTGGTGGTGTTTCACTCGGCGGTGGTGTTCGCCGCGGGCGCGTCATGGTTTGTCAAGGATCCCCGGCCCAGCGTGGGGTTCACCGTCTTCCTGCTGTGGGGATCGCTGTGGGGGATGCCGCTGCTGTTCTTGGTCTCCGGGATGGGCGCACGGTACGCGACGAGGTCTCGGTCGGCGGGGGCGTTCGCCGCCGAGCGGCTGGCCCGGCTGGGGATCCCGTTCATTACCGGCCTGGTGCTGCTGGTGGCGCCGATGTTCTATCTCGAACAGCTCGCCCAGCCTGGGTTTCACCAGTCATATTGGCGGTTTTGGCTCACCTTTGTGAACATCCCCCGCATTGCTCAGGGACTGCTGCCGCGTGGATCGTGGACCTCGGGTGGCGTCGGTTTCGACCCGGCACACCTGTGGTTCTTGTATGTGCTGCTGGTGTTCTCGCTGGTGCTGCTGCCGCTGTTTCGCTATCTGCACGGCCCGCGCGGGGCCCTGCTGGCCGGGCGGACCGCTGCCCTGGCCGACCGGCACCCGCTGGCCATTTTGGCCGCGGCCGCCGTGCCGGTGATGGTGACCGAGGCGGTGTTCGGCCCCGATGTCAACACTGGTGGCTGGGAGCGGCTTGCCTACCTGTTCCCGTTCTTCTACGGGTTCGTGATCGCCGGCGATGCCCGATTCGAATCAGCGCTGGCCCGCGCCCGCTGGCCGGCCTGGCCGCCGCGGTGACGGCCACCGCAGGACTGCTGGCCTGGGCGGCTGCGCTCAACACGGCCGAGAACGGCGTCATATCTGGCGCCGTACCGGGCTGGGCCGCGCTGCAGGGCCTGGCCGGCTGGGCATGGATCGTGGCCATTTTGGGGTTCGGCGCCGCGCTCACCGCCCGCCACCGCCGACCGGGCCAAGGGGGGCCGCAGCCCGCCGCGGCGCGCGAGCCGAGGTGGCGGCGCGCGGCGCGCTACGCCAACCAGGCCGTGCTGCCCTTTTATCTGCTGCATGAGCCGGTCATCGTGGCAGCCGCCTGGGTCATAACCCGCTGGAACGCGCCTGCCCTCGCCAAATACCCGGCCCTAGTGGCCGTGTCCTTCACCGCCACCCTAGCGATCTACGAGCTCGCCGTCCGGCGCTACCGCCCCACCCGGCTCCTGTTCGGCATGAAAACCGGCGAGCCCCCGATGGGTAAACGATCACTCCAGGCAAGTGCTGCCGAGGGCTGATGTCCACCAGTTCCGGCGCTGGAGCACACTTGCAGCTTGGATGGCGTCCGGATCGCCCTCTGACCGGCTGGTGTTAGCGGCCACGCTGTTTGAGTATGAGTCGGCAGCTTTCGGTGTTCACGTTCCGGCAGCGTGATCGTGGCCGGGCTGGATGCCTGCATGGCGGGGCTTGCTGAGGGTGCTGGCGAGGACGGCGATGGCTTCGAGGAGCAGGGCGTTGACGCGGGCTTGCTGGTCGGCGGCGCGGCGGGCGCGGAACTCGGGCGTGGCGCCTGTTCGGAGAAACCGCGACGACCGTGCGGGACCGGCAGCCGATCCACTCGCCAGTCCCAAACCCCGAGGCTTCACATGCCGCCACGGACGGCGTCTTGAAGGCCCTGATGGGACCCGCGGAGAGGACCGCCCTCCTCTTCGGGTGGCCGTCACCGGGTCGCGCGGACGAGTACAGCGCGACCATCGACCGCATCAACACCGAGATGACGCGCCTGAAGCCATAACCACGGCTGAACAATCGGGAACCCAACAGCCGCGGGATTAGCGTCCGCGCAATAACTACTTCCCATGATCCGGGCGTGTCGTGTCGCCGGGCGGTTGCGCGGGGATGGTGTAGTTCCAGTTGCCGTGGAACTCGTGGCGCTGGAGGTGCCGGGCTTCGAATGCCTTCATGTCCTTGTCCGGGATCCTGATTCCCTTGGGGTATAGGCCGGTGTCCAGGACGGCGGTGACCTTCAGGCCGGTCCTGGTGGTGACCGCGCTGATGGTCTGGATGATGACCTCGTGGGAGACCAGCGGGCGTCCCCGCCAGTTCATGGTGATCGCGGAGAACAGCCGGTGTTCTATTTTGTTCCATTTGCTGGTTCCCGGTGGCAGGTGCAGCACGGTGACGTCCAGGCCGGCTTCTGCCGCGAACGCGGCCAGCTCGGTCTTCCACAGCCGCAGCCGGGAGCCGTTGGACCCGCCGGAATCAGCGGTGATCAGCAGCCGCCGGGCGCCGGCGTAGGCGGCCCGGCCGGGCCCGTTCCACCAGGACCGGATCGAGGCGACGGCGAAGGCGCCGGTGTCGTGGTCGGTGCCGACGTTGACCCAGCCGGTGTTCTCGGTCAGGTCGTAGATCCCGTAGGGCACCGCCTTGCCCAGTTCCTCGTCGGCGAAGTCGTGCACGCTGACCCGCTCGGGCTGCCCGGCCGGCGCCCATTCCGCGCCGCCGTTCCTGAAGTTCCCGACGTTCTCCTTCTTCTTGGCGTCCACGCTGATCACCGGGCTGCCGTCAGCCTGGAACGCGGTGACCTGGGCGTTGATGTACCGGAACTGGGCGTCACGGTCGGGGTGCTGCTTCCCCTCGATGGTCTTGGCGTTGCCCTGCAGGCTGTACCCGGCCCCGGCCAGCAGCCTGGCCACCGTCCGCGCCGTGACCTGGTGGCCCTGCCTGGTGAGCTCCCCGGCCAGGTTCGCGGTTGACCTGGTAGTCCAGCGCAGCGGTGACCTAGGGTCGCCTCTGGTCCCGGGATCTGCCAGCGCCTCCAGCGCGGGGATCAGCCCGGCGTCCAGGCCGGCCAGGCCGGGCCGCCCGCCGCCCGGGCCGCGCACCCTCCCGCCGGGCTCGGCTCCCGACTCGATCTCGGCCTTGCCCCGGCGCACCGTCTTCACGTCCACGCCGGTAGCCCGGCCGATCACGGACACGCCGCCGCCGCCGAGCGCCTGAGCCTCCACGCCCAGCCACAACCGCCGCTGCCGCTCATCCAGATAAGGACGGATCCTGGCATACCGGGCGGCTATCTCCGCGTCAGTCAGCATCCATTCGCCATACCACAAACAGCCACGGGATTATTCGGACAACACCAGTTAGTTTCTGCGCGAGCGCTTAGCAGGCGCCCGGCTCGTGATCACACGCGTTCGGCGCCTGGGGCGAGAAGATGATGCCATGACGCGGGAACCGGGACCGGCGGCTGGCGCGGCGGGGGACAGCGGGACTGACTGGCGTGTAGCGCCGAGCCGTCAGCGCCGCGCAGACCCGCCGCGCGCACCCAGCCATACGGCCACCGGACGCTCTAGCAGATGGTCGCTGACCAGCGGAAACGCTGACGAGCGCGCTACTTCAGCAGTTGCCAGGCCATCACGACGCGCTGGATCTGGTTCGTGCCCTCGTAGATCTGGGTGGTCGTTGAGCGGCGGCCAGTTCTCGCAGTTAGATGGCGTGCGGCGGGGTGTGGTGTCAGCACGGACCCAGCACACCGAAGTTCCAGAAGTCGCGAGGGCCGCGCTCCAGTCCCTGGTCATAAGGGAGGAACAGGGCTGTCCCGTTACCCAGGCCACGCCGGAACAGGATCCGGTGCAGCCGCGACTTCTTGCCGGTGGACAGGCCAAGCTCAGTGAGTGAAAGGCTGGCCCCGCACCACGAAGTGCGTGCCGTCGCCGACGGCCAGCGAGAACCCTTCCGGGAACCCAGGCTCGACGTCCAGGGTCAGCACCGGCTCACCCCATGCCTGGTAGAGGCGGGTGTCGATATAGAACGGGCAATGGTCGATCTCCGCCAGCAGCCGGTCGCCTGCCCCGGTGATGAACTCGCCCCGGCGGAAGCACATGGGGGCGGTGCCGCCGCAGCATCCGCCGGACAGGACGAACATGACCGGGCCCCCGTCGGCCGACAGGGCTGCGATCGCCTGCCGCGCCGCGGGGGTGGCGACGATCTGTTGGGCCGTCTCCGGGTCTGCCGGGAAACCGGTCCCCGAACCCGGATTTCCCGGCACGTGCTCAGTTCCGGTCACTGCCCGGCCTCAGAAGAAGCCCATCGGCTTCGGGTCGTAGCTGACGAGCAGGTTCTTGGTCTGGCTGTAGTGGTCCAGCATCATCTGGTGGGTCTCCCGCCCGATGCCGGACACCTTGTACCCGCCGAACGCCGCTCCCGCGGGGTACTGGTGGTAGCAGTTCGTCCAGACCCGGCCCGCCTTGATGGCCTTGCCCATCCGGAAGGCGCGGCTGCCGTCGCGGGTCCACACCCCGGCGCCGAGGCCATAGAGGGTGTCGTTGGCGATGGACAGCGCCTCCGCCTCGTCGGAGAAGGTCGTCACGGCCAGCACCGGCCCGAAGATCTCCTCCTGGAACACCCGCATCTTGTTGTGGCCCCTGAGCACGGTTGGCTGGTAGAAGTACCCGTCAGCGAACTCGCCCTCCATGTGTGCGCGCTGGCCGCCGGCCAGGACCTCGGCACCCTCCGCGCGGCCGATGTCCACGTAGGAGCTGACCTTCTCGAGCTGCTGCGCGGAGACCTGCGGCCCGATCATGGTCTCGGTGTCCAGCGGGTCGCCCTGCCGGATCGCCGCGATCCGCTTCAAGCACCGGGCGATGAACTCGTCGTAGATGCTCTCCTGGATCAGCGCCCGGGACGGGCAGGTGCAGACCTCGCCCTTGTTGAACGCGTACAGGACGAGGCCTTCCACGGCCTTGTCGAGGAACTCATCGTCGGCCGCCATCACGTCGGCGAAGAAGACGTTCGGCGACTTCCCGCCGAGCTCCAGCGTCACCGGGATGATGTTCTGCGCGGCGTACTGCATGATCAGGCGCCCGGTGACCGTCTCACCGGTGAACGCGACCTTGGCGATACGCGGGTTGGTGGCCAGTGCCTTGCCGATCTCGCCGCCGGGCCCGTTGACGATGTTGAGCACGCCTGGCGGGAGGATGTCCCCGATGACCTCGGCCAGCTTGAGGATCGACCACGGCGTGGGCGAGGCGGGCTTAAGCACTGACGCGTTCCCCGCCGCCAGCGCCGGGGCCAGCTTCCACGCCGCCATCAGCAGCGGGAAGTTGAACGGGATGATCTGGCCGACCACCCCGAGCGGCTCGTGGAAGTGATAGGCGATGGTCTGGGAGTCGATCTCGGTCGTCGTGCTCTCCCGGGCCCGTGCGGCGGCGGCGAAGTAGCGGAAGTGATCGGCCGCCAGCGGGATGTCAGCCGCCAGCGTCTCCCGCACCGGCTTGCCGTTTTCCCAGCTCTCGGCGACGGCGAGTTCCTCACGGTGGGCCTCGATGGCATCGGCGACCGCATTGAGCACCTCCGCGCGGTGCGCGGGCGATGCCTCGCCCCAGGCCGGGGCCGCAGCGTGTGCCGCGTCCAGCGCGTGCTCGATGTCCTCCGGCGTCGAGTGCGGCACCTCACAGATCGGCCGGGCAGTGGCCGGGCTCAGGTTCACCCGGTACTTCCCCGAGGCCGGCGGCAGCCACTTGCCGCCGATGAAGTTCTCGTAGTGTGTCTCGACGGACACGATGCTGCCGGGCTCACCCGGTGGTGTGTATTTCATCGTTCCCCCTACTGCTATCGGTCTGGGCCGCCCGGCGGCCGCAGGTTCGCGGCTCCCGAGAAGTCCCCGAATGACATATTTCCGGAGTGTCAGAGATGGGGTTAGGGTCGTAGGTCAGGGCGAAGGTCCCGGAGCCCCAAGACGGGCAGTGAACCCTCAGGGCCGGGGTAAGGGCAGGGCCCCGGCAAAGCCCTCTGTGTCGTGATCATGTGGTCGTGATGGTTTGAAGCGCACTGTTGCGTTAGCGATTATCTAGAAATTAGATCTTCATCTGGTCGTGAGTGATCTACTATTGTGGTGAAGCTTCGCGCGATGGCCGCTGATGAGCGGGAGCGGTTAGAGTCGGCGTTGACACGCCGGTGGCTTGATCTGCGGGGATCGCTGGATGAGCGGTCGCGGAGGTTGTGGCTGGCGGCGGAGGCCCGGTCGCTGGGGTATGGGGGCGTGGCGCTGGTGGCGTCGGTGACCAGGGTCGCCCGGGACACGATCTCGGACGGGATCAAGGAACTGTCCAGCGGGGGGCAGGCGGCGCGGCGGGTGCGCCGTCCCGCCGCGGGCCGCAAGCGGGCTGAGCAGGTCGATCCGGGGTTGCCGGCGGCGCTGGACGCTTTGGTGGAGCCGGTGACGCGGGGTGATCCGGAGTCGCCGCTGCGGTGGACGGCGCTGTCACTGGAAGCGCTGGCAGGTGAGCCGCCGGGTTCAGGTCACCGGGTCAGGACTTGGCGAAGTGGCTGGTGAACCAGTCCCGGGCCAGAGTGGCGGCGGCGTCGAGGGTTCCTGGCTCCTCGAACAGGTGGGTGGCGCCGGGTACCACCGCCAGCCGGTTTTCGCAGCGCAGCTGGGCTTGGGCCCGGCGGTTGAGGTCCAGCACCATCTCATCATGGCCGCCGACGATGAGCAGGGTGGGCGCGGTCACCGCCGCCAGCCGCGGGCGGGCGAGGTCGGGACGGCCGCCGCGGGAGACCACGGCCGCGATATCTGTGCCGGGCGCGGCGGCGGCCCACAGCGCCGCCGCCGCGCCGGTGCTGGCCCCGAAATAGCCAACGGCGGCGTGGGCGGCCCGCGGCTGGGTGCGCAGCCACCGGGTGACCTCGGTGAGACGGCGGGCGAGCAGTTCGATGTCGAACACGTTGGCCCGGTCGCGTTCCTCCGCTGGGGTGAGCAGGTCGAACAGCAGCGTGCCCAGGCCCGCTGCGTTCAATATGGTGGCGACATGCCGGTTGCGAGGGCTGTGACGGCTGCTGCCGCTGCCGTGGGCGAATACCACGATCCCCGGTGCCTGATCCGGCATGGTCAGGTAACCCGCCAGGCGGACCGGCCCGGCCTCGGCCTCCACTTCCTCACCCCGGGCAGGCGGGTCGGCGGCAGCCGTTGCGGTGGCCTGCGCCGCCAGGGCCGGGGCGGCCGCGCGCTCCAGGCAGGCGTTTACCTCCTCGTCGCTTACCTGAGAAAAGTCGCCGTAGAACTGGCCGATGGCGAAGAACCCTTCCGGGGTGTCCACACAGACCAGCTCGCCGGCCACGCCGCCGAAGCCCGCTTGCCACCCCGGCGGCGCGACGGGTACGGCCAGCACGACCCGGGCCGCCCCGTGCGCCCGGGCGATCTGGCACGCCGCCCGGGCGGTGGCCCCGGTGGCGATGCCGTCATCGACCACCACCGCGACCTTCCCTTCCAGCGGCAGGCGCGGCCTGCCGCCGCGCAAACGCCGAACCCGGCGTTCCAGTTCGGCTCGCTCGCGTGACTCAACAGCGGCGATCTCCTCCTCAGAGACCATGGCGTCGCGCACAACCTCCCGGTTGATGACCCGCACCCCATCCTCACCGACCGCGCCCATGGCCAGCTCAGGCTGAAAGGGGACCCCGAGCTTGCGGACCACGATCACATCCAGCGGCGCGCCAAGCGCCAGGGCCACCTGCAACGCCACCGGGACCCCGCCGCGTGGCAGGCCAAGCACCACCACCGGCTCCCCGCGCAGATGCTCCAGTTTCGCGGCCAGCTGCTGTCCGGCATCGGCACGATCAGCGAACACTGTCAGTCACCTCTTCTGGACCAGCTTTCCCCAGGCCGGTCAGTGCCACCAGGGACCATAGTCACCTCCCCGCCCGGACACTGGTATGGACCGGCCCGCCCAAAGGCCGTTAACTGTCAGGCGGCCTGTGCAGGCCGTGATCGGCGGGTACCTTGGCTACTCATGCCCGGCGCGGATGCCCTCCCTCAAGCAAGCACTCACGCCCGTCATGCACACGGAGGGGATGGGCCGACGTGCTCGTCACGTGGGCCTGAGCCGTATCTCCGGGTGCACAGGCCACCTCGGCCAGCCCCCTCGCGTGCCGGGATTCTTAGCGGCTAGGCACGGCCGGTCCGCCGCTGCTGGGGCCTTGGCGAGGTTAAGCGGCATCGATGGCGACCCGAACCTGAGAGAGCTGACGCTCGAGCGTTACGTAGCCACGATGGGAGACCAACCCGAGCATCCGGACGTTGCTGACCAGGATGTCTGCTTGCAGGTTAGGCACGCCACGGGCTGCGGCGGCGGCAACGAGGGCGTCGAGCAGGTAGGGACCTAGCCAGCCTCGCCAGCCAGTGGCAATAGTGAGGGCGAACTCACCGCTGCCGTCAGGCAGGATGGCGTAGCCCGCCTCGGCAACGAGTTGGTCCTTGGGGCCGGAAACGACCGCGACCAGGCGATAGCCGCCCTCCTCTGCAGCCCGGGTCATCTGCTCAAGGAACTTGCGGCCGGGATGGGACATGCTAAAGAAGCGGTAGTACCGATCGTCATCGGAGAGCCCCTCGAACAGCGCGTTCAGCCCCTCGACATCGGCCCGCGTCACGGTCCGCACGGTCAGGGTCCGGCCATTGGAGAGACTCACGGTGGTAAGGACGTCATCAACAGCTTCAGCCTGGTCTAGCGTCATCAGGGCCTCCCGCGCCGCGTAGGCTCCCAGGTCGGCGACGGCTGCGCCTCTTCCGGGCCGCATACCTCCCCGGGTCCGCCGGATTTTCGGTGCTCCTAAGCTCACCTTCGGCGCAGGCATCCCGCCACGGAAGGGTCGGCCGACGGTGACAGGCGGGGCCAACGGCCCGGGCAGGCGTCACGGGTGCCCTCGCCGCGCACTAAGCTGTCATACCCTTCGACTGACGCCGTCACGAGGCTGACCCTGCGGAAGCTGGCCTCAGCTGGGAACCTTATGACCGAGGAAGACGCAACCGCCGTGCTGGTGGCCACGCTGCGCGACATTGCCCCCGCGATAGATCTCGGCGCCGTTGATCCTGACCTGCCCCTCCAAGAGGTGGCCGACATCGACTCGATGGACTTTCTGACCTTGCTGGCGGCCATACACGACCGCACCGGTATCGAGATCCCTGTTCAGGACTATCCGAAGCTGGCCACCGTGAAGCTATTCGTGTCCTACCTGATGTCGGCGTCCAGCGCAGGCTGACACACTACCAGATATCACGTACCCCATCCTGGACGGCTCACCGGTCCATAGGGCCGGGTACGCCTTGCCTAGATCGTTGACCGGTAATTCGTGGCTGGTGGGGAGCATGTTCGGCGACTCGCCGGGAGTGGTCCGTGACTGTTAAGTGAAGAGTGTCCAGGATCGGCGTGTCTACACACGTCCGGACCCTGGAGCCCGTCATGATCGCCGACCTGGACACTCTCCTGACCGCACTTTACGTGGAACTGACCGATCGGATCATCCCCTCGCGCGGGTTCAGCCGCCGCGGGCCTGGCAAGCCGCCGGAGGTGACCGACGCGGAACTGGTGTGCCTGGCCGTGGCGCAGGTGCTGCTGCGCTTTGATGATGAGCGGCACTGGCTGCGCGCCGCGGCTAAGCAGGTGGGGCACTTGTTCCCGCGGCTGCTGGGCCAGTCGGAGTACAACGACCGCCTCAAGGCACTCGCGCCGCTGATGGAGGCGGCACTGCGGTGGCTGGCCGATCACACGCCGGGCAGCGCGGAGATGCTGCGGCTGATGGACGCTACGCCCGTCCCGTGCGGCCAGTCCGCGGTCACCGCGAAGCGCTCTGACCTGTACGGGTGGGCGGGCTACGGGTACTGCCCCAGCCACTCGCGCTGGTACTGGGGCAGCAAGCTGCTGCTCATCTGCACCTGCGACGGCACCGTCACCGGCTTCGGCCTGGCCAATCCCAAGCTCTTCGGCGAGCGCGAGCACGCCCGGCAGATGCTCAAGGACCAGCCCGCTAACCGCCCGGCGCCGGGCACCGCCGTCGTCACGGACAAGGGCCTGTCCGGGGAGGAGACCGAGGCCTTCTTCGCCAGCCCCGGCCTGGGCCTGGCCCTGATCCGCCCGGCCCGCAAAGACGAGAAGGCCCCCCGGTACTTCCCGAACTGGCTGCGGCAGCGGGTCGAGGCGATCATCTGGACGCTGAAGAACCAGCTCGGCCTCGAACGCCACGGCGGCCGCGTCCCCGCCGGGCTCTGGGCCAGGATCGTGCAGCGGCTGCTCGCCCTCAACGCCTGCATCTGGCACAACTGGATGATCGGCGCACCAGTCAAGCGCTCCTTGATCGCCTACGACCACTAGGCCCCGACCTGCGCATATTTCCCGGTCAACGATCTAGGGGAGTGTCTCTAAATTAGATTTACATGTCCTGATTGTCCTGGCACAGTTCTGGTATGGCACTGGTCATGGAGATCGACGAGCGGGTCCTTTCGGCGAAGTTCGACGCGATCGTGCCGCACCTGGACGAGCGGCAGCGCCGCCTGGTGCTGGCCGCCGAGGCCCGCTCGCTGGGACACGGCGGGATTTCGCTGGTGGCGCGTGCCTCCGGGGTATCCCGGGTGACGATCACTGCCGGGGTCGGGGAGCTGGAAGGCGGTGGGGACGCGATGCCCGGGCGTGCCCGGCGCTCCGGGCCGGCCGCAAACCGCTGACCGAGACCGACCCCGGCCTGCTCGACGCCCTGGACGCGCTGGTCGAGCCCGAGACCCGGGGTGACCCGATGAGCCGGCTGCGCTGGACCATCAGATCGACCCGCAACCTCGCCGGCGAGCTGGCGGCACAGGGGCACCATGTGTCCCGCCACAGCGTCGGCCGGCTGCTGAGCGGACCGCTGGGCTACCGCATGCAGGCCAGCGCCAAGACCGTGGAAGCAAAGCAGCACGCAGACCGGGACGCCCAGTTCCGCTACATCAACGGCCAGGTCACTGCCTGCCTGGCCGAAGGCGAGCCGGTGATCAGCGTGGACGCGAAGAAGAAAGAAACGGTCGGCGAGTACGCGAACAAGGGCCGGGCCTGGCGACCGGCCGGCGAGCCACGCCGCGCCGGCGTGCACGACTTCCCCGGCGAACAGGGCAAGGCGGTGCCCTCCGGGGTCTACGACCTGGCCGCCGACACTGGCTGGGTATCGGTGGGCTGCGACGGAGACACCGGGCAGTTCGCCGTCGAGACCATCCGCCGCTGGTGGTCCACCGTCGGCGCCGCCGCGTATCCGCAGGCGGCCAGGCTCATGGTCACCGCAGACGCGGGCGGTTCCAACGGCTACCGGCTGCGGCTGCGGAAGAAGGAACTGGCGGCCCTGGCCACCGAGACCGGCCTGGCGATCACGGTCTGCCACATGCCGCCGGGCACGTCCAAGTGGAACAAGATCGAGCACCGGCTGTTCAGCCACATCTCGATGAACTGGGCCGGGCAGCCGCTGACCAGCCACGAGGTCGCGGTGAACCTCATCGCCGGGACCACCACCCGCACCGGCCTGACCGTGCGTGCCGAACGCGACACCGGCGCCTATCCGCGCGGAATCAAGATCCCTGACCGGGAGATGAAGAACCTGCTCCAACGCCACGTCACCCCGCACGAGTTCCACGGGGAATGGAACTACACCGTGCACCCAGCCGACATGCCTGATTGAGCGTGTCGTTCATTTCCAAGCCCTAACGATCCCTGCAGCGCCGGTGACTGCGCTTCGTTCGTACTGACCGGCCCGCTGCGGGGCGCAATCATCACCGGTCACCCACCAGCGAGGTACCTGATCATCCGCACACACGCCTAGAGCAGGGCGATCTGCTTGCGACCCGCGACCCCGGGCCGCCCCCGGAGGCCGAGGAGTTCGGGAGCGCTGACCGATATCGGGATGCGGGCACGGGCGCCGCCGGGCTGGGAGTCCCTGACGCTCCCGGCAGCCCCTGGAGGACAGGACCTATTCCTCTGGCGAGATGGCCGGCATCCGGCAAGCGTGGGAAGAGAACTCGCAGGGGCCGGTTCATCCGGCCGGTACGTCGCGGGATTGCCACTGCCAGGCCGGGGTACGGGAGGCCGGAGATGGAACTGGTCGAGGAAACCCCCTACCGGTTCCGGATCCCGCAGCGGGGAGCGATGCGGGTGCCAGGGATCGTATATGTCTCCCGGCAGCTCCTGCTAGGTCTGGCTGCGGACCGCTCGCTGCAGCAGGTGGCCAACGTGGCGGCGCTGCCGGGCATTGTGACGGCGTCGTATGCGATGCCCGATGTGCACCTGGGGTATGGGTTCCCGATCGGCGGGGTCGCGGCCACCGATCCGGCGGCCGGCGGGGCGGTCTCCCCCGGCGGGGTGGGGTTCGACATTTCCTGCGGTGTGCGCCTGCTCGCGGCCTGCCTGGACCGAGACGAGGTCAGGCCGGTCCTGGGCGCCGTGATGGACCAGCTCGCGGCCGCTGTCCCGCGTGGCGCGGGCCGGGGAGGCATCTGGCATCTGGCCGGCCCGGGCCAGATGAGGGACGTGCTGGCCGACGGCGCCCGCTATGCGGTCAAGCAGGGCTACGGCACCGAGCGTGACCTGCTGCGCTGTGAGGATGAGGGCGCTGTCGCCGGCGCCGACCCCGGCCAGGTCAGCACCCGGGCCATCGACCGGGGCCTGCACCAGGTGGGCAGCCTCGGCTCGGGCAACCATTTCCTGGAAGTGCAGGCGGTCGAGGAGATCTACGACGCTGTCACCGCGCAGCGGTTCGGGCTCTGCCACGGCCAGGTCTGCGTCATGATCCACTGCGGCTCACGGGGGCTCGGCCACCAGATCTGCGGCGACCACGTGCGGATCATGGACCAGGCCATGCCGCGCTACGGCATCCACATGCCCGACCGCCAGCTCGCCTGCACACCAGTCACCTCCCCCGAGGGCCGCGGCTACCTGGGCGCCATGGCCGCAGCCGCCAACTACGGCCGCGCCAACCGCCACGTCCTCGCCCACACTGCCCGCGAGATCTTCCGCCAGACGGCCGGCGCGCGGCTCGACCTCGTCTACGACGTGTCCCACAACCTGGCGAAGATGGAAACCCACGCCGTGGACGGGCAGCCGAAGCTGCTGTGCGTGCACCGCAAGGGCGCCACCCGGGCACTGCCGCCCGGGCACCCGGACCTGCCGCAGGACCTGCAGGTGGCCGGCCAGCCGGTGCTGATCCCCGGATCCATGGGCACCTACTCCTACGTGCTGGCCGGCGTCCCCGGTGGCGGTGCGTTCGCGTCCACCTGCCACGGCGCGGGCCGGGTGATGAGCCGCCACCAGGCACAGCGCACCGTCAACGGGACCCAGCTGCGGCACCGGCTGGAAGCGGCGGGCATCGCGGTGCGCGGCGCATCGGCCCGCGGGCTGGCCGAGGAAACCCCCGAAGCCTACAAAGACGTCAACGCCGTGGTGGAAGCCGCCGAAGGCGGCGGCCTGTGCCGTAAGATCGCCCGGCTCGTGCCACTCGGCGTGATCAAAGGCTGACCCAGGCGGGCCGGCGCTGGGCGGGCACGCACGCGGCCACCGCTGGGTGGGGACGGCTGCCTGGCCGAATCGCCCGCCGGGCGGGACTGTCAGACATCGACCGTCACAGCGCACGACCACCGCCCGGACGCTGCCGGGGCACAGCTCAGCCCGGACAGCGAGGCAGCCTTGGGCGCGGCGCCGACGATTTCCACCGCGCTGGCATCCACGACCCGCAACATCAGGTCGATCCCGTCATCAGCAGCGCGGCTCACCTCAACGGCGGCCGGGATCTCCCCGCCAGTGTCCAGGCCGTAGATGACCTCCTCGATGGCGGCAGCGAGCAGGTCGGCGTCGGAACCGGCGGAAACATGACACCAGTGACCCGCTGGTATCGGGTCCCGCTGACATCGGCGAAGCTTTCCACCAGGCCACGCAGCGCTTCGGCGATGCAATCCTCCCGGGTCGGCCCCCACCCCTCGATGCGCAAGTCCGCGGTATGCGGCACAGTCCTGTGCCCACGGTCACGCATACCGCGATGGCCGCTCGCTGATTCCAAGCGTGCCTTTCCGGCCCGGTCCTGGCCACCGTGACCAGGACACGCCGCCGGCAGTCCCCGGGAGTGCAGATGCTGACTTCGACGATGCTCTTGTCGTAGGTGGCGGGCCTTCGTCCGTGTCGGCCACCTGGGTCAGCCCCGCGCCGCCATGGATAGCCGACAGGGACCAGATCATGATGGCCGCCCCGTAGCGACCCCCAGGGGTCAGCACAAACTCAGCACGCGGTCCGGAAACGACGGGAACCAACTAGGAACAACGGGCATATCGCCCGACCGTCCGGCCCGCCCCCGACCGGCCCCAGACCGACCCACACGACCGAGGCGCCGCCCAAGAGATAGCTGCTGACCAGCGCAAACGCTGACGGCCCGGCTACTTCAGGAGCTGCCTGGCCATGACCACGCGCTGGATCTGGTTCGTGCCCTCGTAGATCTGCGTGATACCGGAGCTACGGGCAGTTTCCGCAGGTAGACGGCATGTCCGGTAGCCAGCAGCCAGCACGGATCCAGCACGCGGCAGTGTCAGGTGTAACGCGACGTTCCTGGTAGGAATGCCGCCCGCAGTTCTGGCGCTGAATCGACCCGCCAACGATCGCCGAGCCCGGCGCAGCCAGATGCGGCGCGGGAGTCAGAAGCAGATGACGTTGCCAAATGCGTTGCACCGTGCGCCTTGTTAGCTCAGAGTTTCCTAGGCGTGATCTGTGGCAGAGAACGGGGTGAGACAGTGAGCAAGTCTCGTGGAGGGGCTAGTTCGCAGATCCCAGCAGCCGAACAAGCCCTTGTCCGTGGCCATGAGAAAGTCCCCATGTGTGGCCGGGTCGAGGTCTCCGCTGGTGGCCAGTTAAAAGTCCCCATCCCTCGTTCGTCGTGTCGTCCCGGGGGTTGAGGCCCGGGCGGTGACGGTGGCGGTGTCAGTCAGTCACCGCACCGCCCGGGGAGCTTCCATTGAAGTCTGCGAGGGATCGGATGGACATCATTTCGGCCTACCGTGAGGTGGGCACGTACCGCGGGGCCGCGGAGGTCACGGGTACCACGCATAGGACAGTCAAACGGGTGATCGCCCGGCACGAGGCCGGTGGCGGCGTGCCGGAGCGCGCTGTGCGGGGGCATAACTATGACGGTGTCGCAGAGCTGGTCGCCGAGCGGGTGGGGAAGACGTCGGGCCGGATCTCGGCGAAGCGGCTGCTGCCGGCGGCCCGGGCGGCGGGGTATGCCGGGTCGGCGCGGAACTTCCGCCGGCTGGTCGCGGAGCGGAAGCGGCTGTGGCGCCGGGAGCATCACCGTGGCCGCCGGCAGGCGGTCTGGTCTCCGGGTGAGCATCTGGTGACCGGCCTGGGGTGCCGAGGGCGGCCTGCACGTGTTCTGCGCGGTGCTGGCCTGGTCCCGGTTTCGTGCGGTTCGCCGCTGATGAGCGGTCCGGCACGACGCTGGCGATGCTGGCGGAGTGCTTCGAGACCCTCGGCGGGGTGCCGGGCAAGGTGCTGGCGGACCGGATGGGCTGCCTGAAGGGCGGTGTGGTCGCCAACGTCGTGGTGCCCACGGCGGAGTACGTCCGGTTCGCCGGCCATTACGGGTTCCGGCCCGATTTCTGCGAGGCCGCCGACCCGGAATCGAAGGGGATCGTCGAGAACCTCGTCGGCTATGCCAAGGCCGACCTGCTCGTGCCGCAGGCTCCGTTCGGCGGCTTCACCGCGGCGAACGAGGCGGCGCGGGCGTGGTGCGCCGAGGTCAACGGCGCGACTCATAGCGAGATCTGCGCGGTGCCCGCGGAGCGGCTGGTGATCGAGCGGGAGCTGCTGGCGCCGCTGCCGTCGCTGCGGACCAGCATCGGCAGGTTCGTGACCCGCAAGGTCGACCGGCTGGCATGTGTCCGATTCGCATCAGCCCGTTACTCCGTGCCCGTCCGCCTGATCGGCTCGCGGGTGCGGCTGCGCACCGATGACGGGCGGCTGCTGGTGATCATGACCACCACCGGGGAGGTCATCGCCGAGCACACCCTCATCGCCCCGGGCGAGGCCTCCGTGCGCGATGAGCATTACGGCGGCCCGCGGCCCGCGCCCCGGCGGGCAGTGCGGCCGAAGACCGCGGCGGAGAAGGAGTTCTGCTCACTCGGCCCGGTCGCCGAGGCGTTCATCACCGGCGCCGCCGCAGCCGGCAGCACCCGGCTCGGCACGGACCTGGCCGAGCTGAACACGCTGCGCGCCGCCCACGGCGGCGAAGAGTTCCTGGCCGCGCTGGACCGGGCGGTCGCGTTCTGCCGGTGGCGGCCCGCTGACGTGCGGTCCATCCTGGCCGCCGGGGCCGGTGTGCCCGAGCCCCAGGTCCCGGCCGGTGACGCGCTGATCCTGGACCTGCCGGCCGTCCCGGTCCGCCCGCTGGCCGACTACGCGATCGGGGCGCTGTCATGACAGCCGCCGCGCCGCCGCTGGCGCCCGACATCGCCGCCGGGCTCCGGCGGCTCAAGCTCTCCACCATCCGCCAGCTCGCCCCCGAGCTGCTCAGCACCGCCAAGACCCAGCGGTGGGCACCCGAGGAACTGCTGCGGACCCTGATCGACGCCGAGATCACCGCCCGCGATGCCTCCAGCGCCGCGACCCGGATGAAGACCGCCGCGTTCCCCGTCACCAAGACCCTCGACGAGCTCGACCGGTCCGCGTGCTCCATCCCCGGCCCCACCCTGGACTACCTCGCGTCCCTGGAATGGATCACCGCCCGGGAGAACCTCTGCCTGGTCGGGCCGGCCGGCACCGGTAAGAGCCATGTCCTGGTCGCCCTCGGCATCAACGCCGTCCATGCCGGGCACAAGGTCCGCTACTTCACCGCCGCTGACCTGGCCGAGACCCTCTACCGCGGCCTGGCCGGCAACTCGGCCGGCCGCGTCATCGAGAACCTGCCCCGCAACGACCTGCTCCTGGTCGACGAAGTCGGGTTCGCCCCGCTCGACGACACCGGAGCCCAGCTGCTGTTCCGGTTCGTCTCCGCCGCCTACGAACGCCGGGCCCTCGGCGTGGCCAGCCACTGGCCGTTTGACCAGTGGGGCAGATTCCTGCCCGAGCACACCACCGCCGTCAGCCTCCTGGACCGCCTGCTCCACCACGCGAACGTCGTGATCACAGACGGCGAATCGTTCCGCATGCGCCAGGCCCGAGCACGAGGAGGAACCGTCCTGACCAAGAAATGATCAGCCCGAGGGGTGGGGACTTTTAACTGGCCACCAGCGGGGACTGCAAATTGGCCGTTGACAAGCCCTACAGCAGTTGCAGCGACTGGTCCGGAGACCGCCTTCGTCCGAGGAACGGCCGGCTTTGACCATGACGCTTCCTGCTGACCTGGCTTCCGACGAAGCCAAGACCGTCTATTTCTTCCGGGACGAAGTAGAGGCAGCGGACGAGGCCACGGCGGCCCGCGTTCCTCCATGGGGAAGAACATCCGCTGTGCGCGCGATGCGGTGTCGGCTGAGCGGCACCGGGCAATCAGCTGGACGGGCCGGACTGGCGCTCCATCTCGCGCTTGATCTCACTCTCCGAGATAGACCTGCGCCGGTAAACGTCCCAGCCGAACGCAGCAGTCAGGAACACCCACGCACCGACCGGGTAGACGATCCAGAAGTTCCACACGTCGTGGATCCCGGAACTCTGGCTGAACCCGTGAACCGGCCAGCCGCCCGCGTTGTGGTACTCGGTGATGGCCCAGATCGCCACCAGGATGATCATGCCGAGGCCGGACACGACCGTGCTGACCTTGAACCGGCGCCTGCGCTCAATCTGCTTAATAGCCTCCTGGCGGGCAAGCTTCTCGCTGCTGGCAGGCACACTCGAGTCGATGTCTGCACGCCTGTCATCGACAAGGTTCGTCATCTCGACCCCTCCTTCTTCGCTCTGGGAGCTGGTTAACCGTGATGGAATCCCGCTCCCACGTTCAAGGATCGATCACCAGTCGCTGAACTGGCAGCGCCGTACGTCACCTGTCCGCCGACGAATGGCTTAAGATCAGCAGTTCGTTCAGTGGCCGGGGAAGTCACGCATGACGCAGTTTCCGCAGGCTGAGCCGCTCGAACAGATTGGTCATTGGCGTCGTGTCGTTTCCGCGCGCTGTTTCAGGCCATGCAGCGTCGCCCTGATGGAGCAGGCCGACGCGAGCGGAGGCACCCGCGCCATGGTCAACCTCCAGCGGCGCGGCGCGGTGCGGACAGCGCACCACGTCGTCACCTGGCAGCTGGCGGCGGCTCTCAGGACGGGTCGAGCCGACCCGCCGCGCGGGACAGGACAGCACATCGTCGCTGACACCGGCACATTGCGATAACTCAGGGCTCTCGCCGGGCAGCGGCTGACCTATGGCACTAGCTGGCCGGCGTTCGGAGGTCAATCCTGCAGCCGGTGGAGCCTTAGCAGAAACGGCTCGCTCCGGAAGAGAGGTGCCGACATGGTCCACCTCATTGATGACAGGCCCGCGGACGCAGGCTTAGCTGCTGCCGACGACAGCGAGCAGATTGCCCGCCAGCAGGCGATCAAGCAGGCCAGGGCCAGGCGACTGTTCAAGATCAGTACCACTGCGTCCGCCGTTGGCGTGGCTCTCCTGGTTCCGATCTGGGCCGCTACGGAGTACAAGCATGCGGGTGGCTGGCCGACCGAAGGGTTCAGCCAGCGCTCTGGAACCCCCAACGTGTGGAACGGCTGGATCATCTACCCGGTCACCGCGTGGGTGTCGCTTACAGCCGCGCGCGGCTGGGCTGCTTACGGGCCCAAGGCGGTGCCGGCGGGCGAGATCGAGCGACACACGGAACGTCAGCCCAGGGTGCCGGGCTGACCTGGGGTCAGCACGGATCCAGCACCGCGTTGGGAAACGACGGGAACCAACCGGGAACAACGGGCAAAGCGCCGAGCCGCCCGGCCCCGATGACTGCCTGCAGACCCGCCCGCATGGGCGAGGCGCCACCCCAGACCCAGGCCGCTGACCAGCGGAAACGCCGACCGCCGCGCTACTTCAGCAGATGCCGGGCCATGACCATGCGCTGGATCTGATTGGTTCCCTCGTAGATTTGAGTGATCGTCGAGCGGCGGTCAGTTTCCGCAGGTAGATGGCGTGCGGCGGGGTGTTGAGTCAGCACGGTTCCAGCACCCGGACTAGTTTCGGGCGAAATAGTCAGCCGTGTAGGAATCGCACATGGCGGTGCCGTCGGCCTCGCGGTGGGTGCGGCAGGACCCGTCTCCTTCGACCCCATCGCCAGACGCCACCGTCCTTGACCGTCTCGTAGCGGGACTGCCGGAGCACGAAAGTCAGACCGCTGACCGGCCCGGCCGGCTGCGGACCTCCGCACCCGGACCGGGATCCGGTTCAGGCACCGCGCAGGCCCCGCGGCCAGCAGCGCGGCCGCGGCCCATCCCGCCAGCACGCGCCGCGCGTCCTCAGAAGATAACGGGGATCAGCATTTTGGTGGACTGCTGGTACTCCGGATAGGCACCGGGGAAGAGCCTGGTCAGATTGCGTTCCTCCACGAAGGCGCTGTAGATGAAGTACCCGCCGATCAGTGCCACGGCGATCAGCCACCAGACGCTGACGGCGATCGCCGAGCCGATCATCGCCAGCAGGATGCCGGTGTAAATCGGGTGCCGGATCATCCGGTACGGGCCGGATGTGACCAGCTCGGGGTCTTCCTTGGTGGACGTCGGCATTCCCCAGTTCCGGCCGAGGTAGATCCGCGCCCAGACGGCCAGTCCCAGGCCGAGGACCCAGATGGCGAGGCCGACGCCCCGCAGGACCGGGTCTGTGACGTATCCGACGCCATGCCCCTGCAGCACCCGCAGCCGGACCAGGAGCACGACGACCAGGATGAGCGCCACCCGGACGCCCCCGAAGCGCGCCCAGTTGCCCCGTCCCCGCTGTCCCCGCTTAGCCCCGGCGGATGCGGCGAACCAGCCCACCCAGAAGATGACCCAGCCCACGCCGAGCACGATGTCAACCACTCGCATCGAAGTACCCCTCCGGGTCCGGATCGCCGGCCGCGCGCACGTACCGCCGCTGACCATCAGTCCCCGCGTCATAGATCACGCCTGTGGTCTTCATGCGGCGCCGGCCCGGTCGCGCAGCGGGAGGGCGAAGTCGCTGCCGCCGCGCCTGCTGGCATCGGTCACTGGCGCGGCGGTCGTCAGGAGTGTAACGCGCAGGCCCAGGTCACTGGGCTGGCGCTGCTGCCCGGCCGCCCAGGCCAAGGCCGAGTCCCCGGCGGCTTGCCACTGCGCCTCCGTCGCGTCCTGGTCCAGGTGAACGCACGCCTCCTGGTGCGCAGGCTCAGTGCGCAGCGTGAGCCCGGGGAAGCTGGCGGCGAGCTGGCCGGCCAGGTCCTGCGGCACCGGCCAGCAGAACTCCACCGGGCCGTCGCTGTCCTGGTTCACCTCCCCGTAGTAGATCAGGAACGCGGCCCCGGCGACTCCTTCGATGCGGGGCACCGGCACCGGCTGGGCCTTGAGCATGCCGATGACCTCCTTGCCCATGTCCCAGACTTCCTGCTGATTGCTGGCATGCCGCAGCAGGCAGAGCAGGCTGCGGGCGGGGATATCGCGGACCTTGACCTCGTGCATGACGTTCCTCTTTCCAGTCAGGCGGTCAACGAGGTAGCCGGCCAGGTCCCGGCGGGCAGCATGATCGGCTTCAGCCCCTGACCAGTAAGCGCCGACCTGCGCCGCAGCGGCCTCCGGCTCCAGGCTGAGGATCAGCTGGATCTGCGCCAGCGGCACTCCGATCTGGCGCAGCGACGCGACCAGCCGGGCACTGTCCAGCTGACCGGCGGCATACCAGCGGTAACCAGAGGCCGGATCGACCTGGGCGGGCGGCAGCAGTCCCAGCTCGTCATACAGGCGCAGCGCCTTGGGCGACAGGCGGGACAGCCTGGCGAACTCACCGATGCTCATCAAGTCCACGGACGGCTCCCTCGTGCCGGGCCGACACCCGGCTCCCCAGACTGTGCGGCTTCCCCCAGGGTCAAGGTCAAATCAGCGGTCTGCCGCCCTGCCGGCCAGCCAGGCCGGGCTGCGGCACTGGCCGCGCAGCAGCTCGGGCAGCTCGCGGCCACGGCCTGGATCAGCGGGCGTCGCGGCCGGGGCGAGCCAGCAGCGAACGTGAGCCGGAACACCCCGGACCCAGGCACGCTGCGGGCAGATCCGCGCCAGCGAGCGGCTAGACACACCGCTCCCTGGCCCCGATTCCCGTCCGCTATATGTCCGTGGACACCGCAACACGCCGGCGCGCAGCGCTACAAGGTGACACGCCACGGGACAAAGGAAACGGCCCGCATAGCCGGGAAATCCCAGCTCACGGCCCGTTTCCGCAGGTGGTGGCGGTTCGAACTTGCGTAGGCTGAGCCGACGGTTTACAGACCGCTCATTATCAAGAGTGTCAGTCCGCCTCGGGCGTCTCCACACGGCGGATCTAGCGACACCACATCCGGTTCCGCCGCCCAGGTGAACTCAGTGCCGTCGTGGACAGCTTGCGGCAACGACAACCATGGCCGCGGCCACCGCGCCAAGATATGCACGCCATGATCGCCCAGGGGGTCAGCACGGATCCAGCACCGCGTTGGGAAACGACGGGAACCAACCGGGAACAACGGGCAAAGCGCCGAGCCGCCCGGCCCCGATGACCGCCTGCAGACCCGCCCGCTTGGGCGGGGCGGGCGGCCCCAGGCCCAGGGCGCTGACCAGCGGAAACGCCGGCCGCCGCGCTACTTCAGCAGCTGCCGGGCCATGACAACGCGCTGGATCTGGTTCGTTCCCTCATAGATCTGGGTGATCTTGGCGTCCCGCATCATCCGCTCCACCGGGTAATCGCTCACGTACCCGTAGCCGCCGAGCAACTGGACCGCATCGGTGGTCACGTCCATCGCCGCGTCGGAGGCGAAGCACTTGCACGCCGACGACATGAAGGTGAGGTCGGGGACGCGCTCGCCGGACATCGCGCGCTCCGAGCGGGCGGCGGCCGCATAGGTCAGCTGCCGGGCCGCCTCGACCTTCATCGCCATGTCGGCCAGCATGAACTGCACGCCCTGGAATTCCGCCACCGCGCGGCCGAACTGCTGCCGCTGCTTGACGTAGCCGATGGCGTAGTCCAGCGCCCCCTGGCCGATGCCCAGCGCCTGGGCCGCGATCGTGATCCTGGTGTGGTCCAGGGTGGCCAGCGCGGTACGGAAGCCGCTGCCCTCCGGGCCGATCATGCGGTCGGCCGGGATCACGCAATTGTCGAAGTACAGCTCCCTGGTCGGCGAGCCCTTGATGCCCAGCTTGTGCTCGGGCGCACCGAACGAGAAGCCGTCATCACCCTTTTCCACCACGAACGCGGAGATCCCTGCGGGACCGGCCTGCGGGTCGGTCACGGCCATCACTGTGTAGAACCTGGCCACGCCCGCGTTGCTGATCCAGCGCTTGGTCCCGTTCAGAACGTAATTGTCACCGTCCCGGACGGCGCGCGTCTTCATCGCGGCCGCATCGGAGCCTGCCTCGGGTTCTGACAGCGCGTAGGCGAACACCGCCGCTCCGTCGGCGACCGGCCGCAGGTAGCGCTGCCTGAGTTCCTCCGAGCCGGCCAGCAGCAGCGGTACGGTGCCGAGCTTGTTGACCGCGAGGATCAGCGCGGACGATGCGCAGGCCCGCGCCACCTCCTCGATGACGATCACGGTGGCGAGGGCATCGGCACCTTGGCCGCCGTAGGCCTCCGGGATATGCACGGCCTGCAGATCGGCCTGGACCAGGGCGTCATACGCCTCCTGCGGCCAGGCCGCGGCCTCGTCGGCCTTGGCCGCGTACGGGGCGACTTTCTCATCAGCCAGGGCTCGCACCGACTCGCGGAGGGCCTGGAGTTCCGGAGTCAGGGCAAACGCGGGAAAGTCAACGCTCATAGCCCGATCGTAGTTGGGCCACGCCGCGATCAGGCGCCCGAGCCGCTCAGCCGCTCGCGCAGCGCCGCGCCCTTGCGCTGCGCCGCCGCCCGCAGCTCGTCCTGGAACGCGACCATCCGGGCCCGCAAGCTCTCGTCCGAGGCGGCGAGGATCCGGACCGCGAGCAGGCCTGCGTTGCGCGCGCCGCCGACCGCCACGGTCGCGACGGGGATGCCAGCGGGCATCTGGACCACCGACAGCAGCGAGTCAAGCCCGTCCAGGTGCGCCAGCGGAACCGGGACCCCGATCACCGGCAGCGGGGTGACGGCGGCCAGCATGCCGGGCAGGTGCGCGGCACCGCCGGCCCGGCGATGATGACCCGCAGGCCCCGGCGGGCGGCATCGCTGCCGTAGGCGATCATCTCGCGCGGCATCCGGTGCGCCGAGACGACGTCGGCCTCGCAGGCCACACCGAACTCGCCGAGCGCGATCACCGCCGCCTCCATCACCGGCCAGTCCGAATCGCTGCCCATGACCACGCCGACCAGCGGCGGCCCGGCCTCCGCCTGAGCACCCATCCCCCGCACCTCCCGTTACTCAGCGCCCGTGCTCAGGTAGCTGGCCGCCCGGCGGGCCCGGTCGGCGACCACCTTCAGGTCGTCGCCGAGCGCCGTGACATGCCCCACCTTCCGCCCCGGCCGCACGGCCTTGCCGTACAGATGCACCTTCAGGCCCGGATCCGCGGCCAGCACGTGGATGAGCCTGGCGTGCAGGTCAGGATCGGCGCCACCGAGCACGTTCACCATGACCGCTCCGGGTGCCGCCAGGGTCGGCGCGCCGAGCGGCAGGTCCAGGACGGCCCGCAGGTGCTGCTCGAACTGCGAGGTCCTGGCGCCCTCGATGGTCCAGTGCCCGCTGTTGTGCGGCCGCATGGCCAGCTCATTGACCAGCAGGCCGCCGCTGGTCTCGAAGAGTTCCACCGCGAGCAGGCCGGTCACCCCGAGCTCGGCCGCGATGGCGATGCCCAGCCGCTGCGCCTCCAGGGCGCGAGGCTCCGCCAGCCCCGGCGCGGGCGCCAGCACCTCGCGGCAGATCCCGTCCTGCTGCACGGTCTGCACCACCGGGTAAGCGGCGGCCTGGCCGCTCGGGGAGCGGGCCACCAGCACGGCAAGCTCGCGCTCGAAGGCCACATACTCCTCGGCGATCAGCTTCGGCCCGGCCGCCAGGACCGCGGCCGCCGCGGCGGGCGTCGGGCAGACCCACACGCCCCGCCCGTCGTACCCGCCGGTGACAGCCTTGAGGACCACCGGCCAGCCCCCCGCCGCGAAGCCGGTCACCTCGCCCAGGCTGGCCACCGGGGTGAACCGCGGGCAGGCTACGCCCAGCCGCGCCAGCTGGTCCCGCAGCGCCTGCTTATCCTGGGCGTGGCGCTGCGCGGCCGATCCGGGACGCACCACCACACCGGCCTGCTCCAGCGCCTGCAGGTGGCCGGCGGGGACATGCTCGTGATCGAACGTCACCACGTCACAGTCGGCCGCGAAGTCACGCAGGTCGCCCAGCGACTGGTAGTCGCCGAGCCGGGTCTGCGCGCAGACCTGAGCCGCGCTCTCGTCGGCCGCGCCGGCCAGCACCCGCATCACGATCCCCAAGCTCGGCGCAGCCTGGCAGGTCATCCGGGCCAGCTGCCCGGCTCCGATCATTCCGACCACCGGATCAGCGCCGCTCACGCCGGTAGCCTACGGTGGTCACGCCGGGCCGCTGACCACGGGCACGTCGCCTGCTGCGGGCGCCGCGTGCGGGAAGAACACGGCGAATACCGCCGGGCGCGGGCGCACCAGCACGACCTGCCCGCCGTCCGCGGCCGCCATCGTCCGGGCCAGCGATAGCCCCAGCCCGGTCCCGCCCGGCGTCCCGCTCACGCTGCGCTCGAAGATCCGCGGGACCAGTTCTGGCGGCACGCCCTTGCCCTCGTCCCTGACCTCCACCACCACCGAGCGCGGGGTCTGCGACGTCCTGATCGTGACCGTTCCCGCGCCGTGCACCAGGGCGTTATCCAGCAGGGTGGCGATCACCTGGGCGGCGCTGCCTGGCGTGACGTAGGCATACAGGCCCTTCTCGCCGCTGATCTCAAGCTTACGGCCCACCCGGCGGAAGGCCGGGTCCCACTCGACCACCTGCTGGGCCACGGTATCGTCGACGCTGGCCAGGGCGGGCGTGCCCGCCACCGACCGGCGGGCCCGGCCCAGGAGCTGGCCAACGACCTCGGCCAGCCGTTCGGTCTGGGTCAGGGCCGCGGCGCCCTCCTCGCGCACCACATCCGGGTAGTTCGCGGCCGCGATCATCTCTTCCAGGCGCATCGACAGCGCGGTCAGCGGCGTGCGCAGCTGATGGGACGCGTCCACGGCGAAGGCACGCTCGGCGGACAGCAGCTCGGCGATGCGCTGCGCCGAGCCGTCCAGGCCCTCCGCCACCCGGTCCAGTTCCGGCAGCCCGTACCTGCGGCCAAGCGGCCGGGCTGCTCCGGAGCCGAGCAGGTCAGCAGCCCGGGCCAGTTCCAGCATCGGCCGGGTGAGCCGCCTGGCCTGCAGCAGCGCCAGCACCACCGCGACCGCCACCGCCAGCAGCGACAGCGATCCGATCAGCACCAGGCCGCTCGCGATCCGGCCCGCCACGAACGAGTCGTCGGCCGCCACCATGACCGAGAAATCCCGGCTGGAAGCCCGCCCGGTGATCGTGTCGTGGGACGGCGGCCTGCTGCCCACCGAGATCAGCCGGGCGCCGCGCTGGCGGATGGTGACGTAACGATCGGGCAGCGACTTGGCGATCTGGGCGGCGTCGGCCGGCAGCCCGGAATTGACCCGCTCCTGCAGGCCGGTGGCCAGCGTGGTGGCGTCCCGGCGCAATTCCTGCGATGCCTCGCCGGCTTGCAGGCGGCTGAGCACGAAGGCCAGCGGCAGCCCGAGCAGCAGGACGGCCACCACCGCGACCGCGAGCGTCGAAACGAGCAGGCGTCGCTGCACGGCTCAGCCCCCGGGCCCGCCCGCGGTTACGCCTGAACTCAGGAGCATGCCATCACCCGCGGCATCCCGTTTCAGTCCCCGCGCTCGAACCTGAACCCGACCCCGCGGACCGTCGTGATGAAACGCGGGCTATGCGCGTCATCACCAAGCTTGCGGCGCAGCCACGAGACGTGCATGTCGAGCGTCTTCGTCGAGCCCCACCACTTGCTGTCCCAGACCTGGCGCATGATCTGCTCGCGGGTGACCACCTTGCCCGCCTCCGCCACCAGCAGCGACAGCAGGTCGAACTCCTTCGAGGTCAGATCCATCTCGGTGTCGTCCAGCCAGGCCCGGCGGGCGTCGCCGTCGATGCGCACCCCCTGGACAACATGCGTCTCCGAGGCGCCCCGCCGCAGCAGGGCCCGGACCCTGGCCAGCAGCTCAGCCAGCCGGAACGGCTTGGTGACATAGTCATCGGCCCCGGCGTCCAGGCCGATGACGGTGTCCACCTCGTCAGCCCGGGCGGTCAGGATCAGCACCGGGATCGCCTGTCCGTTGGACCGGATCCGGCGGCACACCTCCAGACCGTCGAGCCTGGGCAGCCCGATGTCGAGCACGATCAGGTCGATTCCGCCGCCCCGCGCGGCTTCGAGGGTGGCCGGGCCGTCGGCCGAAACCTGGATGTCGTAGCCTTCCCGCCGCAGGGCCCGGGCGAGCGGCTCTGAAATGGCGGGGTCATCCTCGGCAAGCAAAACGCTGGTCATGACCTGATCGTAAGGGGACCGGCCAAGTTTTCCGGTGCGCTACGCGCAGGAACTGCCCGGTAGAGGTCTCGTTCTGCCCGGCTGAGCAGGGCATTCTGTCACGCGTAGCCCATTTCAGACGGGCGTGACACCGTGCCGGCGGCGCGCGAACGACCGGTCCTTACCACGCGCTATGGCAAACCGGCGGGCAAGTTCAGCCCGCAGATCCTCCGGCTCGACCACGTTGTCGACCACGAGTTCGCCGGCCAGCCGCAGCACGTCGATGTCATCGTCATAAGCCGTCCGCAGCCGCTGGGTTTCCTGCTCCTTCTCCGCCGGATCAGCGATCTGGGCCAGCTTGTTGTAGTACACCGCGTTGACGGCGGCCTCGGCGCCCATGACCGCGATCTTGGCGGTGGGCAGCGCCAGGGTGGCGTCCGGCTCGAATCCCGGGCCGGCCATCGCGTACAGGCCAGCGCCGTAGGCCTTGCGGACCACGACGCAGATCTTCGGCACCGTGGCCTCTGCCACCGCGCTGATCATCTTGGCGCCGTGCCTGATGATGCCCTGGCGCTCGACGGCGGTGCCCACCATGAAGCCGGGCACGTCGGCCAGGAACAGCAGCGGCACGTTGAAGGCGTCGCAGAGCTGGATGAACCTGGTCGCCTTGTCCGCGGAGTCGACGAACAGCACCCCGCCCTTGAACATCGGGTTGTTCGCGACCACGCCGACGACCTCGCCGTCCAGCCGGGCGAAACCGGTGACCAGCTCCCTGGCCCACAACGCGTGGATCTCGAACAGCGAATCGGCGTCGACCAGCCCGCGGACGTAGCGGCGCATATCGAAGGCCTGCCGCTCGCTGACCGGCACCAGGGCCCGCAGGTCGGCGGGCTTGGGGTCGCGGGCCAGCCCGGCCGGCGGTGGCGCTGCCAGTTGCCCGGCAGGTAGGACAGGTAGCCGCGGACCGCCTCGATCGCCTCGGTCTCGGTCCCGGCCAGGTGGTGGCCGCAGCCGGACACCGTGCAGTGCATCCGGGCGCCGCCCATCTCCTCCAGCGTGGTCTGCTCCTTGACCACCATCTCGACCATCCGCGGGCTGCCCAGGTACATCGAGGCGTTCTGGTCCACCATCGAGACGAAGTCGCAGAACGCCGGAATGTAGGCGCCGCCCGCCGCTGACGGGCCGAACAAGGCGCACACCTGGGGAATCGATCCGGAAGCGCGCACCTGGGTGTGAAAGATCTTCCCGGCGCCGCGTCGCCCGGGAAACATGTCGACCTGGTCGGTGATCCGGGCCCCGGCCGAGTCCACCAGGTAGACCATGGGGATGCCGGAGCCGTAGGCGCGCTCGATGATCCGGATGATCTTCTCCACGGTGCGCGCGCCCCACGAACCCGCCTTGACCGTGGAGTCGTTCGCCATCAGCGCCACCGGCCGCCCGCCGATGGTGGCGGTCCCGGTGATCACGCCGTCCGCCGGCAGGCCGTCGGCGAGCACATTGGCGAAGGCGCCGTCCTCGGTGAAGCTGCCCTCGTCGATGAGCAGCGCGATCCGCTCCCTGGCGAACAGCTTGCCCTGGGCCGCCGCGGCCTGGTGATACCTGGCTGCCCCGCCCGCCTCGATCCGCTCCCGGATCTGCCCGAGTTCAGGATGGCCGGGGGCGCCAGCGGCCTGGGTTCCTGCTGCGTTCGCTTCTTCGTCCACGGTCGCGAGCGTACCTAGTCGCCCGGTCCCGCGGTCCGCCCGCACCGGGCCGAGCCGCTCAGCTCAACAATGCGCCGGGGCGGCTAATGGATGTGCAAATTGACGCCGAGCAATACCAGCCACCACAGCAAGATGACCAGTAGCGCGGACACCAGCAGCTTCAGCAGGGCCACGGTGATGTAGCCACGGTCCCACGCGATGGCGATGCCGATGATGATGTAAATCAGCCAGACGAGCCTGAACGGGCGCCGGAACATGTTGCCGCTCCAATCCCCCCGCCGGAGAAGTACGGACCGCCCCGCCAAGTTTCCTTGACCGGCAATCTCAAACATTCTCGGCAATCTCCGCCATTCCTGGCCGGTGAGCTGTGCGGCGGAGGTGTACTCGCTCGCTGACCGGCCGCTCAGGCCCCGATCGTGCGAGAGCGCGGCCCGGCCCTGAGCACCTGGGAGGGCAGCTGACGGCCGATGATCCGCTCGGCGTCGGCGGCAGCGTCGATCATCGCGTCCAGGTCGATGCCGGTCGCGACGCCCATGTCCTCGACCATGTACACGAGTTCCTCGGTCGCGATGTTGCCGGTCGCGCCCGGCGCGTACGGGCAGCCCCCCAGGCCGCCAACCGAGGCGTCGAAGTCCGACACCCCGAGTTCGAGCGCGGCCAGCACGTTGGCCAGCCCGGTGCCCCGGGTGTTGTGGAAATGCAGGTTGAGCGGCACGTCCGGATAACCGGACCGGAACTCGCCGACCAGTTCGCGGACCCGCCGCGGGGTGGCCATCCCGGTGGTGTCGCCAAACGAGATCGTGTCGGCTCCGTCCGCTACCGCCCGTCCGGCCACCCTGACCACCCGCTCCACCGGGACGTCGCCCTCGTACGGGCAGCCCCAGGCGGTCGACACGATCACCTGGCAGGTCGCCCCGCGCTGATGCGCCTGGTCGATGATGACCGCGATGTCGTCCAGTGACTCCTCGGTGCCCCGGTTTACGTTCTTGCGGTTGTGGGTGTCCGATGCCGACACCACGGCCTCGAGCTCGGTGAGCCCGCTGGCCAGGGCCCGGGTGGCCCCGCGCAGGTTCGGCACCAGGGCCGAGTACCGTACCGAAGGCGCCCGGGCGATCCGGCGCCAGACCTCGTCGGCGTCGGCCATCTGGGGTATCGCCTCCGGGCGCACGAACGAAACCGCTTCGATCCGCCGCACGCCGGTCGCGGACAGCCGGTCGATCAGCTCGATCTTGGCCTCGGTCGGCACCGGATCCTCGTTCTGCAGCCCGTCACGCGGCCCGACCTCGCGCACCGATATCCGTTCCGGCAGATCGCTCACCGGCTACCCTCCGTTTCGCCTGTTGGCACCATCAGTCGCCCCGCCCCGCCACGCTCCGGCCCGGCCCTTCACCGGCCCGGCATCTGATCCGCCCGGCATCTCATCCACCCGGCCACCGAGGCGGCCGCTTCGCCACGAAGGCGGCGATGCCCTCTTTGCGGTCGGCCGAGAAAGCGGCGGCCCGCCACGCGGCATCCTCGATTTCCAGCCCGGCCGCCAGCTCTAGGCCGGCGCCGAGGCGGATGGCCCGCTTGGCATGCTTAACGGCTATCGGTGAGTTGGCCGCGATGCTCCGGGCCAGGGCCAGCGCGTGGCTGGTCGCGGTGCCCTCGGGCACCAGCCGGTCCGCCAGCCCGAGCCGCTCGGCCTCGGCCGCGCCGACCCGGCGCCCGGTGAAGATCAGGTCGGCGGCCCGGCCCGGGCCCAGGCGCCGCAGCGCAAGCTGGGTGCCGCCGCCACCGGGCACGAGCCCCACGGTGGTTTCCGGCAGGCCGAACTGCGCGGTCTGGTCGGCCACGATCATGTCGCAGGACAACGCGAGTTCACAGCCGCCCCCCAGGGCGAACCCCTGCACGGCTGCGATCACCGGCTGGCCGATCGCGAGCAGCGAGCCGAACGCCGCACGGAACACCTGCCGCTGCGCCATCAGTTCGGCATCGGTCATGACCGCCCGCTCCTTCAGGTCGGCACCGACGCAGAAGGCCCGGGTGCCTGCCGCGCAGAGCACGACGCTGCGAACCCGGCGGTCGGCGGCCACCTCGGTGCAGACCTCGGTCAGCCGGGTGGCCAGCACGGTGCTCAGCGCGTTCATGGCCCCGGGCCGGTCCAGCATGATCTCCGCGATCACCGCCCCGCCGGTCTCGGCTCGCCCGATCTCGGCCTGCCCCGTCTCGGCGGGTCCGGTCTCGGCGGGCCCGGTCTCAGCGGCCGGGAGCCTGCGCAGTCGCACGCCAGGAGTCTCGCCCATGAATCGCAAGGCTAACCGGACCGGCCGAGCCCGCTCAGCGCTCCTCGCGGGCCAGCCGGGCCTGCTCGTCCTCGACTAGCTGGAAGAGGGTCGCCTGGACGCGCTCGACCTGGGGAATCTCGGTCAGGACCAGCTGACCGTGCTCACCCGCCGACTCCACGATCAGCTTGCCGCAGCCGAGCAGCCGGTCGGTCAGGCCGTGCGAGAACGACACATCGCTGATCCTGATCAGCGGAAAATCGCGCCCTGACCGGGCCAGGATCCCTTCGCGCAGCCGGAGCCTGCGGGTGGTCAGCTCGTAGCTGGTCGTACGCCACCGCAGCACTGGCACCACGGTCCAAATGATCACCGCGAGTATGGCGATCGCGGCGATCACTAGCCGGATCACCACGCTGCCCGGCGGCAGCAGGATCAGCGCGGCGACGGTGGCGGCGACCAGGACCACCAGGATGAAGACCGGCCGGACCAGGGTCTTCCAGTGCGGGTGCAGCCGCAGGACAAGGCGCTCGCCCTCCGACAGGGACGCTTCGCTGGCCATACGCCACATCGTGACATGTATACCGGTAAGAGGCGTAGCGATAACTCACCGGAGATGGACTATGTCGCCGGCACTGACCGGCAGGAGCCCGGAAGCTGTCTGGATTAGCAGCCGTCCGGCCGGGTCGACCTCGCGGGCCGACCCGGTCAGCGCCGTGCCGCCGGGCAGCTGCACCCGGACCTCGCGGCCGATCGTCGCGCACAGCTGCTGGTACTGGGGCAGCAGCCCGCACACCACCGCGTCGCCGGATGCCGCGCCCCAGGCCAGGTACCAGCGCTCCAGCTGGGCCAGGATCAAAGCCAGCAGCTGGCCCCGGTCCGTCAGCGTCGCGCCCTCCAGCACCAGGGAGGTCGCCGGGCCCCCGGACGGGGTGGTCTCAGCCGCGGGCAGCTCGGCCCTGGAGGTCGACACATTGAGGCCAGCTCCCACCACGACGGCATCGCCTGCCTGCTCCGCGAGCACGCCGACCAGCTTCGCGTCGTTCACGAGCACGTCGTTGGGCCACTTCAGGCAGGCATCCACGCCCGCCTCCGCGCGCAGGGCAGCGGCCATCGCGACACCGGTCAGCAACGGTACCCAGCCGCGCCGGGCCGCTGGCACGGCGGCGGGGCGCAGCAGGACGGAGAAGGTCAGCCCGGCACCGGGCGGGCTGACCCAGTGCCTGCCCATCCGGCCGCGGCCGGCGGTCTGGGCCTCGGCCACCAGGACGGTGCCCTCGGCCGCCCCGTCCCTGACCGCGGCGAGCAGATCGTCGTGAGTGGACCCGGTCTGGGCCACGACCTGTACCGCGCGCCAGAGGCCGCCCGGCCTGACCAGAGCCTCCTGCAGCCAGGCCGCGCTCAGCGGCCGTCGCTGCGAACTGCTGTAACGCTTCACACCCGCTACCCTCACATGTCGGGATACCCTGTGCCTCGCTGGGCACTAGTGTGCAACGCCAGCCGGGGACTACCGCGTCAGCCTTCCGGAGTCGGCGAAGCCGCGCCAGGGAAAGTTGAGGAGAGTAGTGCCTGATCTCAAGCTCGATGAGCTGCTGCACGGCGAGCGCCAGCGCCCGGCGCGGGCCAGCGCGAGCAGCTCAGGCTCGCCCGGCCGCCCCAGCCAGCCAGCCTGGGATGCCGCTGTCCGGGCCGCGGGCCGCCGGGCTGTCGAGATCGCCGGACCGCGCGCCCTGTGGCGCGATCACCGTCTGTTCACCATCCTGGCGCTGGTGTCGGTGCTGCCGCGGGTGCTCGCGGCGCTCGCGTTCCGGCCCGCGCTGATGACCTCCGATTCCCTGCTCTACATGCAGGAATCGTCGAAGCGGATACTGGGGCAGATCAGGCCATCCGGCTACTCGTTCTTCCTGACCCCACTGCACTACATCCCGCATCCCCTGCTGGCCGTCACCACCCTGCAGCACCTGATGGGCATCGCCACCGCGGCCATCGTGTACGGCTTGCTGCGCTACTGGGGCCTGCCCGCCTGGGGGGCCTGCCTGGCCGCGCTGCCGACGCTGTTCGACACCCGCCAGATCGCGCTGGAGTCCTACATCCTGCCGGACACGCTGTTCACGCTGTGCCTCATGCTGGCCGTCGCGCTACTGCTCACCAAGCGCACCCCGCGGCTATGGCAGTGCACGCTGGCCGGCTTGCTCCTGGCCTTCGTGACGGTGCTGCGCGCCAACGGGATCCCGCTGGCCGTGGTGACCGCGATCTACCTGCTGATCAGGCGGGTCGGCTGGCGCCGCCTGGCGGCCGGGGCAGCGGCGTTCGTGATCCCGGTGCTCGGCTACGTCATGGTGTTCCACTCGGAATACGGTCAGTACAACATCACCAGCAGCGACGGGATGTTCCTCTGGTCGGGGACGACGAGCTTCGCCAACTGCGCCATCATCAAGCCGCCCGCGGACCTGCGGCCGCTCTGCCCGACCCCGAAACCGAAGGCACCCGCCTGGTCGGTGTCCGCCTTGCTCGACGCGCCAGCGCCAGCCAAATACCTATGGGCAGGTGACGCCTGGTGGCGGCACGATGCGCACCCGGGGATCAACGCCTACAACAGCAAGCTGGCCATGCGGTTCGCGATCCTCGCCATCAAGGCACAACCGCTCGACTACATCCTGACCAGCGCCCGCGATGAGATGCTGGTGTTCCTGGGGACCGACCGGCCGTTCTCCATCCAGCACATGAGCTTTACCACCAAGCCCAGGCTCTCCACGCCGCTGCCGTCCTACTACGCCCACGACCTCAGCGTGTACGCCCACACGACCAGCAATACGCATCCCGTCGAGCCGTACGCGTACTTCCTGTTCCTGTACCAGGAGCCGGTGTACTTCCCCGGCGTCGTCTTCTTCGGGGTCGTCGTCGCTGGATTCGTCGGGCTGGTGAAAAAACGGCGTCAATGGGGCGGCCCGGCGGCACTCCCGTGGGCGCTCGCCGCCGTCAGCCTGATCCTGCCCGCGCTGCTGAAAGAGTCCTTGTACCGGTACGCGATGGTCGCCATTCCGCTCGCCTGCCTGGCCGCCGGCCTGGCCTTCGTCCGCCAGCGCCAGCAGCCGGTCCCCGCCACGGCCGCAGCGACGGCGGCGGTCGCGCACCCAGACACCGACCCCGCGGCCACCGCCCACCCAGACACCGACCCCGCGGCCACCGCCCACCCCGACACCGACCCCGCGGCCACCGCCCACCCAGACACCGACCCCGCCGCCGCCCGCCCCGACAGCGTTCTTCCTGCCTCCGCCGCGCCGGCCCCCCGGCAGCCGGACGCCGAGCCAGCTACCGCGTTCCCGGACACCGCGGCTCCCGCTCCCCGGCGGCCCGACACTGCGACCCTCGCCCCGGCGGCCGACGGGGCGTCACCGGACGCGGCCGCGACGGCCGCGCGGAAGGCATCCGACGGGGCTGACGAGCCCAGCAACGGCCACCTGGAGCCTGGCTGCGGCCGAGTCGATTCGGGAATCGACTCTGAATAACCTGACCGATTCCCGAATCCACTCGGTAGCCACTCCCCGCGCACCCGGCAGCACTGTGGTCAATGTGACTATAGAGATGCCAGCGGCCCCTGGTACATGTTTGGGGGTCGGACGGAGCAGCCAGGCCCCAGCCCGAACCGCAGTAACGGCACATCGGCGCGCAAACAACAGCAGCGCCGCGCCATTGCCGCTATTCGGCGAAGCGTCGGCCGGCTCCCGGGCGGCAGCGGGCCTGGGGGTGGCGGGCCAGGCACCGCCGCGCCATTGCCGCTTATCGGCGAAGCGCAGGCCGGCTCCCGGGCGGCAGCGGGCCAGACGGTGGCGGGCCAGGCAGCGCCGCGGCCAGGCGGCGGCGGGCCGGGCGGGCGGCGGCGATCACGCACGCCATTGCCACATGCTCGATAGACTGTGCGTGATCCAGGCATTACTTTCAGTAACGTTGCTATGACCGCCCTACATGATCAGGGGCGGGTAGTGCCAAGGAGAGTTGGAAGCAGTGCCTGATGTCAGGCTCAATGACCGGAATGAGCGCCAGCGGCTGCTGGCCTACGTGACCGTCTTGCGCGGGAACGGCTTTCCCATCGCGCTGGTCACCGCCGCCTACCTGCTGATCAGGCGGGTCGGCTGGCGGGCGATCGCGGCCGGGATCACGGCCTTTGCCATCCCGGTGCTCTGGTACGTCCTGTCCTTCCACGCGGCCTGTGGTCAGTACAACATCACCAGCAGCGATGGCCTGTTCCTCTGGTCCCGGACCACGACCTTCGCGAACTGCGCGATCATCAAGCCGCCCGCGAACCTGGTGCCGCTCTGCCCGGACAAAGCGGTGCTGCCGCCCGTCAAGGTGCACCCGACATCGACGCCCGCCCTGGTCAAAGGGCCGACACCGGCCAATTACCTGTGGGCACCTGACGCCTGGTGGCGCCACGATGCCCAGCCCGGGTTCAATGCCTATAACGACAAGCTCGGCATGCAGTTCGCGCTGGCCGCGATCAGGGCCCAGCCACTCGCCTACCTGCGGGCCAGCGCCAAGGACGCCATACAGTTGCTGCTGACGAATGACCGCCCGCAGAACACCGATGCGATGGCATTCACCCGCACGCCGCGAGTTCCGGTGCTGCCCGCGGTGTTTGGCAGGGACATCGCAAATGTATACCGGGAGCGTATCCAATACTCATCCCGTCCAGCCGTACGCTTACTTCCTGTACATCTATCAGCTTCCTGTCTACTTCCCTGGCGTTGCCTTTTTCGCGGTCCTGGTGGCCGGGCTGGTCGGAATGGCCAGGAAATGGCGGCAATGGGGCGGCCCGGCGGCCCTGCCCTGGGTCCTCGCCCTGCTGAGCATCGTGCTGCCCGCGCTGCTCACGCAGTCCTTCTACCGGTACGACCTGACGGCCTTGCCGCTCGCCTTGGTGGCGGCGGCCTGGCCTTCGTCCGGGCGCGCCCGCAGCCGGCCCCGGCGGCCACGACCGCGCCAGCGGCGGGACCGGGTCAGCGGCCGGACCGGGTCAGCTTGCCGTGCCCGGGTCAGCCTGATCGACGCTGACCGCGCCGAGGCGGCCGGAGTCGAAGCAGGTGCGGTCCCCGGTATGGCAGGCGCCGCCCACCTGGTCGACCTTCACCAGCACCGCGTCGCCGTCACAGTCCAGCGCGACGGACTTCACCCGCTGGGCGTGGCCGGAGGTCTCGCCCTTGACCCAGTACTCACTGCGGCTGCGTGACCAGTAGGTGCACCGGCCGGTGGTCAGCGTCAGGTGCAGCGCCTCGTCGTCCATCCAGCCCAGCATCAGCACCTCGCCGGTGTCGTACTGCTGGGCGATCGCCGCGAACAATCCCGCGCTCGTCCCGCTTGAGCCGGGCGGCGATCGCCGGGATCCAGGGCTGGCCTGCTCATGTCCGTGCTCATCGCTACCTCCGCCTCTGGATCGCGGCCATGCCGGTCCCTACCGGACCGGATGGCCTGCCGCCCGCAGCGACGTCCTTCACCTCGGGATCCGAGCCGACCGAAGTGAAACAAGCTGGCCGCAAGCACCGCATCGGCCCCGGCCTCGACGGCGGGAGCGAAATCCTCGAGCCGGCCGGCCCCGCCGCTGGCGATCACCGGCACGTGCACGACGGCCCGCACGGCCCTGATCAGCGGCAGGTCGAATCCGTTTCCGGTGCCATCCGCGTCCATCGAGTTCAGCAGGATCTCCCCGGCGCCGAGCTCGGTCGCGCGCTGCGCCCAGGTCACCGCGTCCAGGCCGGTGCCCTGCGCGGCCGCCGTGCGTGGTCACCTCGAAGCCGCCGCCGGCCGCGCCCGCCGGGCGTCGACCGACACCACGACGCATTGCGAGCCGAACCTGGCCGCTACCTCGGTCAGCAGCTCAGGCCGGGCGATCGCCGCGGTGTTCAGCGCCACCTTGTCCGCGCCGGCCCGCAGCAGCCGGTCCACGTCCGCCGCGCTGCGCACTCCGCCGCCGACGGTCAGCGGGATGAAGACCTGCTCCGCCGTCCGCGCCGACGACCTCGAGCATGGTCTCCCGGCGCTCGCTGGACGCGGTGATGTCGAGAAACACCAGCTCGTCCGCGCCGTCGCGGTCGTAGGCGGCGGCCAGCTCGACCGGATCTCCCGCGTCCCGCAGGCTGGCGAAGTTGACGCCCTTGACGACCCGGCCGTCGTCGACATCCAGGCAGGCGATCACCCGGACGGCCAGCACGGCGGGGACCGGCCCGGTCATGTCCCCGACCGCGGCCAGTGCGTCCTCGAGCGTGAAGGCCCGGGCGTAGAGCGCCTTGCCGATGATCGCGCCCTCGACGCCGGCGGGCAGCAGCTCCGCGATGGCGCGCAGGTCAGCCAGGCTGGATACGCCGCCGCTGGCGATCACCGGGCGACGGGTCAGCGCGCAGACCTGGCGGAGCAGGTCCAGGTTGGGCCCGGCCAGGGTGCCGTCCTTGGCGACGTCGGTGACCACGTACCGCCGGCAGCCGTCGGCCTCCAGCCGGGCGAGCACGTCGAGCAGCTCGCCGCCCTCCGAGGTCCAGCCACGGGCGGCCAGCCTGGTGCCGCGGACATCCAGGCCGACCGCGATGCGCTCGCCGTGCTGGGCGATGACGCCGCGCACCCAGTCCGGGTTCTCCAGGGCGGCAGTGCCGATGACCACCCGCGCGCACCCGGTCGCCAGCGCCGCGGCCAGCGACGCGTCGTCGCGGATGCCGCCCGATAGCTCCACGGCGACGTCCAGCCGCCGGACCACCTCGGCGAGCAGCGCGGCGTTCGAGCCGCGGCCGAACGCCGCGTCGATGATCCACCAGGTGGATCCATCCGCGCCGGCCCGCTGCCAGGCCAGCGCGGCGTCCAGCGGATCGCCGTAGCCGGTCTCCGTGCCGGCCGCGCCCTGGACCAGCCGGACCGCCTGGCCCCCGGACACGTCCACCGCAGGAAGCAGGGTGAGCGCCGCCTCGGCGCGGCCGCCGGGTTCGCCGATGCCGGTCATCGCACCAGCTCCAGCCAGTTCGACAGCAGCGCTGCGCCGGCGTCGCCGGACTTCTCCGGGTGGAACTGGGTCGCGCACAGCGGACCGTTCTCCACCGCGGCGACGAACGGCTCGCCGTGCATGGCCCAGGTCAGCAGCGGGGCCCTCATCCGGCCCGCCGGCCTGGCAGCGGCAGCGACCTCGCCGGCGTAGGAATGCACGAAGTAGAACCGCTCGGCCGGCTCGATCCCGGCGAACAGCCTGTCCCGGCGGGCGGGCGCTGACCGTGTTCCAGCCCATGTGCGGCAGCACGGGCGCCTCCAGCCGGTCGACCACGCCCGGCCACGCGCCGCAGCCTGCGGTCCGCTCACCGTGCTCCACGCCCTCGGCGAACAGCACCTGCATGCCCACGCAGATGCCGAGCACCGGACGGGACCCGGCCAGCCGCCGGCCGATCATCTCGTCGCCGCGGATCGCCCGCAGCCCGGCCATGCAGGCGGCGAACGCGCCCACGCCCGGCACGACCAGGCCGTCGGCGTCCAGCGCCGCGTCGAATCCGCGGTCACCTCGGCGTCGGCGCCGGCCCGCTGCAGGGCCCGCTGAGCCGAGCGCAGGTTTCCCGAACCGTAGTCCAGAACGACGACGCGGGGCCGGCCTGCGCTCACAACATGCCCTTGGTGCTGGGAATCCCGCGCGAGCGCGGGTCCGGCGCGGCAGCCGCCCGCAGCGCCCGCGCGGCCGCCTTGAACTGGGCTTCCACGATGTGGTGCGGGTTGCGCCCGGCCAGCACGGTCAGGTGCATGCAGATCGCGGCCGCCGCGCCAGGGTCTCGAAGAAATGCCTGGTCAGGCTGGTGTCATAGCTGCCGATCAGCGGCGGCATGCCGTCCGGCTCGCTGTGCACGACGTACGGCCGCCCGGCCAGGTCGACCGCGGCCCGGACGAGCGTCTCGTCCAGCGGAACGAGCGCGTCGCCGAACCTGCAGATGCCGGCCTTGTCTGCCGAGCGCCTGGCGCAGCGCCTCGCCAAGCGCGATCGCGGTGTCCTCGACCGTGTGGTGGGCGTCGATCTCGGTGTCGCCGCGGCCGCCCGCAGGTCGATGCAGCCGTGCTTGCCCAGCTGGTTCAGCATGTGATCGAAGAACGGCACGCCGGTGGACACGTCCGCGCTGCCGGTGCCATCCAGGTCCATCTCGACCGCGACCTGAGTCTCCTTGGTGACCCGCTCGACCCGCCCGGTCGGCGGCCGGTCAGGACAGCCGCGGTCCAGTCACCGGTCATCCTGCACGGCCGGGACGGCCGCCTGCTCCGGTCATCGGGCTGTCGGAGCGGGCGCTCGCGGCCGGACAGCACCGCCTCGAGCGCGGCGCGGAACGCCCCCATCTCCTCGGGGGTGCCGATCGTCACCCGCAGCCAGCCGGGCGGCCCGACCTCCCTGACCAGCACGCCCCGGTCGAGCAGGCCCTGCCAGACCGCCCGCCGGTCGGCGAAGGTGCCGAACAGCACGAAGTTGGCGTCGGAGTCCGCGACCTGCAGGCCCCGGTGCCGCAGCCAGTCCACCAGCCGGTCGCGCTACGGCCCGAGCGTGGCCACGCTGGCCAGCAGCTCGCCGGCGTGCTCCAGCGCCGCCCGCGCCGCGGCCTGGGTCAGCGCCGACAGGTGATAAGGCAGCCGGACGATCTGCAGCGCGTCGACCACGGCCGGGTCGGCCGCGAGATAGCCGACCCGCGCCCCGGCCAGCGCGAACGCCTTGGACATCGTGCGAACGACCACCAGCCGCGGATATCGCGGCAGCAGCCCGAGCGCCGTCGCGGCCCGGTCCCTGGCGAACTCGGCGTACGCCTCGTCGACCACGACCATGCCGGGGGCGGCCGCGCACACCGGCCTCGATCACCGCCAGCGGCACGCGGTGCCGGTCGGATTGTTCGGCGAGGTGAGGAAGACCAGGTCCGGGCGGATTCCTCGCCGATCACCGCGAGCGCCCGGCCCGGATCGAGGCCGAAGTCGTCGTCCCTGGCCGCCGCCACCCAGCGGGTGCTGGTGGTCCGCGCGATGATCGGGTGCATGGAGTACGACGGCTCGAAGCCGAGCGCGGTGCGCCCAGGGCCGCCGAACGCCTGCAGCAACTGCTGGATGACCTCGTTGGACCCGTTGGCCGCCCATACCTGGCCGCGGGTCAGCCCATGCCCGAGGTAGCCGGCGAGATCGTCGCGCAGCCCGCTGGCCGTCCGGTCGGGGTACCTGTTCAGGGCGGCCGCGATCGCCTCCGCCGTGCTGGCGATCTGGCGGGCCAGCGCCAGCGACGGCGGGTACGGGTTCTCGTTGGTGTTCAGCCGGACCGGGACATCGAGCTGCGGCGCTCCGTACGGCTCGCGGCCCGCCAGATCGGGCCGCAGCGGCGGCGCGAGGCGGGTCACCGGGGCAGCCCGGCCACGCGCCGGGACGCGGGCCCGCACCGGCGTTCACGTGAGCGGCCAGGTCCTCGGCTCCGCCGAGCGCATCGATGTGCGGCGCCGCTTCGGCGAGCCCGGCGGCGCTGCAGTCGACGACGTGCATGCCACGCAGGAAGGACAGCACCGACAAGCCGCCGGAGTGCCTGGCCGTCCCGCCGGTCGGCAGCACGTGGTTGGAGCCGGCCAGGTAGTCGCCGAGCGAGACCGGCGCCCAGGGCCCGACGAAGACGGCCCCGGCGTTGCGGACCCCGCGCGCCAGGTCGTGCGGCTCCCGCCGCCTGGATCTCCAGATGCTCGGGCGCCCAGACGTCGGCCACCGCCAGCCCCGCTTCGAGGTCGTCCACGAGCACGCAAGCCGACTGCCCGGCCAGCGCCGACTTGATCCGGCCCCCGTGCCGGGCCGCGCCCAGCTGCCCGATCAGCTCGGCGTCGACCCGGTCCGCGAGCGCCGCATCTGTCGTGACCAGCAGGCAGGCCGCGAGCGGATCGTGCTCGGCCTGCGCCACCAGGTCAGCGGCGACGAAGTCGGCCCGGGCGCTGCCGTCGGCCACGATCGCGACCTCGGTCGGGCCGGCCTCGGCATCGGTCCCGACGATGCCCGCGCAGCAGCCGCTTGGCCGCCGCGACGTAGACGTTGCCCGGGCCGCTGACGATGTCCACCGCCGCGCAGTCCGCGGTACCGTACCCGAACATCGCGATCGCTTGCGCACCGCCCACGGCGTGCACCTCGGTGACGCCCAGCAGCGCGCAGGCGGCCAGCACCGCCGGGTGCGGCAGGCCGCCCCGGCCGGTGCCAGGCGGCGACGCCACCGCGATCTCGCCGACCCCGGCCACCTGGGCCGGGATCACGTTCATCACCACCGAGGACGGGTAGGCCACCAGGCCGCCAGGGACGTACACGCCGGCCCGGGCGACCGGCACATACCGCTCGGTGACCTCGGTTCCTGGCGCCACCGTGGTCATGGTCTCGCTGGGCAGCTGCGCCTCGTGCACCAGCCGGGCCCGGCGGGCGGCTTCGTGCAGCGCCGCCCGCACTGCGGGATCCAGCCGGTCCAGCGCGTCCTCCAGCGCCGCGGCGCGGCACCAGCGTGGCGATCAGGTCCACGCCGTCGAATCTGGCCGTATGCTCCCGGACCGCCTCCGCCCCGCGATGGCGCACGTCCTCGCAGACCGGCCGGACCGCTGCCACCGCCGCCTCCACGTCAAGCTCGGCCCGCGGCAGCACGCCGGCCAGGTGCTACGCCGTGAGCCGGGCCGCAGTTTTCCTCGCAGGTCGATCCTGTATAGCACCCGCCAGCCTATCGGGAGCGCTCCGCCAGCCTGGCCGGCTACTCGATGATCTTGGAGATCGGGATCTCCAGGATGTCCCGTGCTCCGGCCGCTTTCAGCGCCGGGATCAGGGTGTTCACGCCGCGTTTGGGCACGACCGCCTCGACGGCGTTGCATCCCGCCGCGGGCCAGCGAGGTGATCGTCGGCGAGGACATCGAGGGCAGGATCTCCGTCACCGCCGCCAGCTGGCCGGCCGGCACGTTCAGCTTGACCAGGACGTTGCCGCGGCCCTGATCGCCCCGCGCAGCAGCAGGGCCACGTCCTCCATCGCGGCCCGCTTGGCGGCGTCGGCGTAGGCGCCGGGTTGGCGACCAGCTCGGTGTAGCTGGTCAGCAACGTGTCCAGAATCCGCAGCCCGTTCCGGCGCAGTGAGGAGCCGGTCTCGGTCAGGTCGACGATCGCGTCGACGATGTCGGGCACTTTCGCCTCGGTCGCGCCGTAGGAGGCGTGACCATGGCCTTGATCCCGTTCTCCTCAAGGAACCGCCTGGTCAGCGAGGGAAACTCGGTCGAGATCCGGATCCCGTCGGGCAGGTCGGCGATCGACCGCCAGCCCGAGTCCACCGGAACCGCCAGCACGACGCGCATCGGATTGCTGGTCGCCTTGGAGTACTTAAGCTCACCGAGCGACGTCGACGTCCGCCCCGGTCTCCGCGATCCAGTCCCGGCCGGTGATACCCAGATCGAACAGGCCCTTCTCGACGTAGGAGGGGATCTCCTGCGGCCGCAGGAACCTGACCCGCTCGATCCTCGGGTCGTCGATCGCCGCGTGATAGTCGCGGTCGGACGACGCGGCAAACGGTAGGTCAGCGGCATCGAACAGGTCAAGCGTCGCGCGTTCCAGCGACCCCTTGGGCAAGACCAGTGACAGCACCGACATGCCCTCCGTTGCAGTAGATGGCCTGCTCGACACTAGCCGCACGCACGGCCGGGGGGTGGCCGTAGCCGGCTAGAGGCGCCAGGCGAGAACGCTGCCGGACTGTATGGTAGGCCGCCCGAACAGTCCGGTCAGGTACCGGCCGAGCCGCGAGTCCCGGCTGGTCTGGGGCCTTTCGGCTGGTCTGCCAGCGGGCCGCCTCCTTGGGCGGGACGTCCTTGGCCGGCTTGAGCGGCGGCGCGGTGACCTGATCGGGGAACTGCCGGGCCAGCCCCTGGTGGCCAGCGTCGAGGAGCGCATGCACCTGCGGGAACCACTCCGGCAGGTCACCGACGCCCGCTGCCTTCAGCGCGTCTGGTCATGCTGGCATCCGGGCCGGAACGCCCCGGCCCACAAGGTGGCGCCGTTGCCGTCGGTGATGACGGTGGCCTTCTTGGTGTTCTGCCGGCGCTTGCCCGAGATGAAGGCCCGCCGCCCGGGCCGGTTCGCCCTGGGCCTGCGGACCTGGACCTCGGTGCCGTAGATCCGCAGGGTGACGCCTTCGGCGGCGGCGCGGCAGGCCGGTGCAGATACGATGCGACAAGGCCGCGCGGGCCCATCCAGACGGCACACCTTGATCGTTCCGCGCGGCCCCCTGTCATTCCGGGACCGACACGCCAAGATCACCTCGTTACGCCAGTCATGCCGCTATCGCGCACCAAGTCGTCAGGCATGGAGCATCCGGCTCGAACCAGCGGGCCCCGGCCCGAAACACCATCTTCGTCAGCGACTTCACGCCCGCCTGGTGGGTGCGCCCGGCGACCTGGTCACGCGCACGGAAGTAGGATAAGAGGGGATGTTTCTTCTGGTACGGTGGCTGCCTCCGACGAGCGCGCCGCGTCGTCCCCAGAAGGAGGCCCCCCCGAGAAATGGTTGAATACGCAAAGCCAAAGTCCAGCTCTGAGGCTGCGCTGGCGTCCTACGAGAAGCTCGGGTCGCGGTTTGAGGAGCACGATCCCCGCGACCAGTACACATACATGTACTCGAAGCTGCGGAGCGACTACACTCTGATGGAGTTTGTCGGGATGGAGGGCAAGTCGGTCCTCAACGTCGGCTGCTCGTTTCCGATTGACGAGCTCTACTACGCCCGTAAGATCGGCAGCTGGACGGCGATCGATCTGAGCCCCGAATCCATCAAAGGCGCGGAGGAGCTCCTGCGGCGGGAGCTGCATCCCGATCTAGCCGCGAAGTTCTCATTCAAGGTGGCAGACGCATGCGACTTGCCGTTCGAGGACGGGACGTTCGACGTAGCTGTCTCCATGTCAACGATCGATCACATCCCCTCCGCTGAAGGCCGACAGAAGGCCGTCGACGAAATGGCTCGCACCACGAAGCGGGGGGGCCACGTGATCATCACAGTGCCCAACTGGTGGAACCCGCCCTACGCGGCGGGCATCTGGAAGATGACGAGGGAGAAGACGCTGCATTACGGCTACGCGCATCTCTTCTCGCCGATCGAGATTCGCAAGATGGCACAGCGTGCCGGTCTGCGCCCCGTCTCGTTCGCCTCCAGCATCGCCCCGCTGGATGACGTGTGGCTGCCGGGTTACCCGGCTGTCGTGAGATGGGGTGCGAAACTGGAGTTCCGGGTCCACCGGACGCTCGGATACCTCGGGCGGCGCGTCGGGTATGCATTCGAGAAGCCGATCCGATAGGAATGTCGCGACCAGGACCTGTTAAGTCAACCCGTCGGGACGACGGGGCGGGGCCGCTGGTGACGGCTGATCCGGAACCGTCAGATGACCCGCGCCAGCGAGGCTCCGTCGCGCCGTCGGACGCTGTCGATTCGGATGCCATAAGTCCGGGCCAGGCCCCGGCCGAGCCTCTGGGTCGTGCCAACCCGCCGTGCGCGCGGGGGCTCACCGCGCTCTTGAGCCTCATGAGATCGAAGGTGATCCGATTCGGTTTCCTGGCCGTCGTGGTGGCGCTCCTCGTCGTCGCCCTCGTCGACCAGGCGGGCACGCTGTGGCGTGAGGTCCAGAGACTGTCTGTGCCCGTCGTGCTGCTCGCGTTCGTCGCCTGTCTTTGCGGGCTCATCTGCAGCCTGATGGTCTGGCGGGAGTTGCTCGCCGACCTCGGCTCGCGACTGTCGATTCCCGAGGCCTGGCGCATCATGTTCATCGGCCAGCTGGCGAAATACCTTCCCGGCAGCATCTGGCCAGTGCTCGCCCAGTCGGAGCTGGGGGCTGATCGTGGTATCCCCCGGAGCAGGACCGCCTTGTCCGTGCTCCTGGGCTACGCCGTGATGACCTGCTCGGGAGTAGTGGTGGCGGCGGTCACGCTGCCCTTTGCGGCTGGCGCAACGTTCGCACGCACCTTCTGGGTCCTCCTCCTCATACCCGTCGCCGTCGTGATCCTGTCTCCGCCGGTCTTGAACCCGCTGCTGCGTCTTGTGCTGCGGCTGTCGCGCCAGCCTCCGCTCCCGCAGGGCGTGAGCTTCATGGGCCTCGCGCGAGCCATGATGTGGGCGGCGGCCGGCTGGTCGTGCAACGGGATCATGACCTACGTACTGATGCGACAGCTCGCCGGCGAACCGCCGGGCACGTTCCTCGTGTCGATCGGTGGTTACGCGCTCTCGTGGGCCGTCGGCTTCCTGGCTGTCTTTGCTCCGGCCGGTGCGGGGGTCCGGGAAGCGGTGATGATCGCGATCCTGAGCACGCGAACGACGACGGCGATCGCCCTCACGGTGGCCCTCGTGACCAGAGCGCTGGCGGTCGTGGCTGACGCCGTCACCGTGGCCGCTGCAGCGGCCCTCGTCGGCCGACGACGGCTGCGACGGCTGCGGGCGGCCCGGGAGCTGGCCGAACCTCCGACGACAGGAAGCTGACGGCCGAAGGTCCCGCCCCGGCCTCGCGAGCAACAATCGGCAGAACTGGTAGATCTGCGCTCAGGGCTCAGCTGTCCCGCTCGCACACCCACATTTTCCTCAGGTTGACACCGTCCCGGCGCCATTCGCCGTTGTCACGCGGCTCCCAGCCGAACGTCCCGCTGGACCAGTCTCCCAGCGGGCTGGAGATATCGCGGACGATACCGAAGCCGGCCTCCCGGCAGGTACGCTCCACCCACGACGGGCTTGGGCGACAACCGCGGCCGCTCACCGCCTGATCTGTGCCCCGCCATCCACCGGGCTCGCTGACCCACTCGACGGTCGGTTCTAGGCGATCGCAGACGGCGGTCTCGAGTAGCAGGACCTTGGCCCCCTTCCCGCAGCTGTGCAGGAATTCCTGAGGATGCGCCAGGTGGTAGAGCACGCCGAAGGCGAGGATCAGATCGAAGGCACCGGCCTCATGAACGCCGGTTCGGTCCAGGTCCAGGACAAACGAGTCGCGACCGCGGGCTCGCATCGCCTCGACGTGCTCCGCACGGCCATCCGTCGAGGTGACGTCAAACCCGAGGTGGGCAAAGGCATCGCCGAAATGGCCGTGTCCTGCGCCGACCTCCAGCACCTGCATCCCTCGCCATCGCTCGACGTCGACCTGGCCGAACAGGTTCACCAGCCGGGCGAGCTGCGACTCGCGGTAGTGGCTGGCTTCGAAGATTGATCTCCCTGACAATCTCTCGAGGGCGACACGGGCGCTGAACGGGACGCGTCGGAGGCGGCGCGGGGCGTGCGACGGCGTCACCGCTGGCCACCAGGCGATTGAACTGCCAGGTCATTGTCCATCTGGCCGAGCGTATTCGCTTCCTGCGGTGAGTCTTCCCCCGCTTCCGCGTCGGCCACCGGGACCAGAAGCGATCGGTAGAACTGGTCGAGGTCGATCTCGGCTCCCAGCCGGACACTCTCCTGCGCCGCGAACATGCAGGTCGTGGCCAGCGAGGAGTCCTCCCAGGACAGCAGATGGTTGGGTTCGCCCTGCACGGCGCGGACGAACTGCTCTAGCTCCTCGGCATGCCCCATGGACTTGTGCAAGCCGGTCCCCCGGCTGCGCTTGCGCTTCCCGAACTCGGTGAGCTTCCCGAAGTCATCCAGGATCGCCACCTGGCCGTGGGCGAACACCGATAGCCGCTCCCGTGGGAAGCCAGGAGCACCGCACTCGTCGAAGACGATGGTCGCGGCGGCACCGTCGTAATGGAGGGTCACCACGAAGTTGCAGAGAGTCCGGATGTCGTCGGGCTTCTTGCCCAGCGCGCGAGCGGTCACAGATACCGGCCGCTTGCCGACGAGGAGATTGCACAGGTCGATGAAGTGCTCTCCCTCGGAGATCAGCCTCCCGCCACCGTCTACCGGATCGAGGCTCCAGTGCTCAGCCGGCAGGGATTGCTGGGCGATCACATACTCGACGAAGTCAACAGGGGCGTCCAGCGACTCGCGGAGGGCGTCGACGAGGGGAGAGTACCGGCGGTTAAGCCCGAGCGTGACCAGAGGGGCCGGCTGCGTGTGCATCAACCGGAGCAGTTCGCCGAAGTCATCGAGGCGGGTGACCATCGGCTTCTCGATGAACACGGACTTCCCGGCCGAGATCGCCGCCCGGATGTGCAGGTAGTGCTCAGGCTGATTCGAGCAGATCATCACCGCGTCGGTGCCCTGGTCGGCGAGAAGCTCGTCGACGTCGGTCGTGATCATCGTGGCACCGAGGCCCTTCGCGACGATGGAGGCGTTGCGTGCCGTCGCCGACGCGATGCCGCGGAGTTCGACCTCACGCATCGACCGGAGGTTGGGCAGGTGCATGCCCAGGACGTGGTTGCCGAACCCGATGAGCGAGATCCCGACCTTACCGTCACGCTTCGGGCGCGGGTCGATCTGCATCGTCCGGCTGCGCTCTGGGTTGGCTCCGTACGAGATCAACGCGGCCACCCCGGGCAGCGTCCGCTCGCGGATCGCATCGAACGGTTCCTGGACGCGGTCCACGGGGTAGACCCCCGCGATCAGCGGCTCGGGGTTGACGGCCCCAGCAGCGACCAGCCGGATGAACTCCTCGAGGTTGCGCTTCTCCGTCCAGCGGACGTACCCGAACGGGTAGTCCACGCGGCCCTTCTCGTAGTTGTTGTCGTAGCTTCCGGGCCCATACGCGCGCGAATACCGCAGGTCGATCTCGCGGTACAGGAAGTTCTTGGGGTGGATGTCGAGCTTGACGTAGCCGACAATGACCACGCGGCCCTGCCGCCGGGTGATCTCCATCGCCGCGTTGATGATTTCCGGCGAGTCCGAGCTGGCGCAGATCACCGTGGCGTCGACCCCGTTCTTGCCGGTGAGGTCGGTAATGCGCCGCTTCCAGTCCGGCTCGGATGGGTTGACCACCAAGGCGGCGCCGGCGGCGGTGGCCAGCTCGTTCGCCTTCGGGTTGATGTCGATCCCGACGACGACGCATCCGGCTGCCTTAGCGATACTGGCGCACAACTGGCCGACCAGGCCAAGGCCGTAGATCGCGACCGTTTCGCCGAATTTCAGGTCGGCACGCCGGAGCGACTGCATAGCGATGCCGCCGACCGTGACGAACGCCGCATGACGAAGATCCACGCCATCGGGAACGGCTACCACGTGGTTGATGGAGGGGGCGGCCACCTCGGCGTGGCCGCTCGCCGCGTATGCCACGGTCTGGCCGATCTCGAGCCCTTCCACGCGGTCACCGAGCGCCAGCACCGTCCCTGCGCCGCTGTAGCCGATCTCACGAGGCGTGATCATCTCGTGCCAGACCCGTCGTGCCGTCTGGCTGGGACCAGTGGCGAGGATGGTCTGCTTGACCACGTTCCGCATCCAGGGATCCGAGATGGTCTGGCGCACAAGCTCGGTCGGCGTCTTCGAGACCGTCCCCATCTCTGTGCCCGAGCTGATGAGCGAATAATGGCTCTGGACAAGGACCTGATCCGGTCCTACGTGCGGGATGGGGAGGTCGGCGACCAGGACGCGCCCGCGCCGATCGATCACCCTCCGGAATACCTGCTTCATGCCGACTTCAACCTGCCTTCGCTCAGACGTATCCCGGCCGCGCGCCGACGGTCGCGGCGGTTCGCTGGTGGGTGGGCCACGGTACCAGAATCACCCATGGGTGACGCTCGGGCGGTCCCAGAGGGAGGCCCGGATAACCGGCCGAACCGGGCGACCGCCTGCGGCAAACCTGTACCGTTAGTCCGAAGCGCCCCGGCCCCGCTCGGACATCTGTGCCGAGCTCGGGCCCGCGTTCGCGCTTCAGGGTATCCGAGAGCTAGATCCGAGGTTATCGTTTGCGATGACAAAAGACCGATATACGGCCACGGCGCACCGCGGGGCCGGGACCTCCGCTATGGAGGTGCTCGACCGGGTCCTGCAGACCGCCCGGTCGGACCGGTACGAGGGGTACTCCAAGCACGATGGCCTCAATTCGCCTTTCCTGGCGCGGCTGGCAGGAGAATCGAGGCTTCGCCGACTCGGTGCCACCCAGGTCGTGACTCGAAGCCCCGTGGATGTGCGGTCCATGGTCGGTGTCCGGAAGGCGAGGAACCCGAAAGGGCTCTCCCTTTTCGCCCGTGTGCTGCTCGCCCGGCACCGCATGACGGGATCAGCGGAGGATGCCCGTGAGGCGGGCGACCTGCTCGACTGGCTGATCGACCATCCGGCTCCCGGATTCGATTGGCTGTGCTGGGGCTATCCCTATCCCTGGCAGGATGTCGGGTTCTTCGCACCGCGGCACTTCCCCAACCGGGTGGTGACCTCGTTTGTCGGCCAGGCCTTGCTGGACGGGTACGAGACGCTCCAGGACGTTCGCTATCTCGATGCCGCCGGGCTCGCCGTGCGGTTCCTGCTCGAGGCCCCGAAGACGCTGTACGAAGACGACGAGCGCCGGTGCCTCAGCTACGTGCCTGACCGCGACATCAACTGGATCGTCATGGACGTCTCGGCCCTGGCCGGCGCCTTGGCGGCGCGGGTGGGCGCAATTCTTGACGACGTTGAGCTCGTCCGCCAGGGCGGCCGGCTCGTTCGCTACGTGGTCTCGAAGCAGACCGACTATGGCGCCTGGTTCTACGCCGATCCGCCGTCCGCCAGCCACATCACCCACGACAACTACCACACGGGGTTCATTCTTGACGCGATCCTGCAGTACGGGATGTCGGCCGGCAGTGACGAGTTCGAGTCCGCCTACCGCCGGGGCATCGAGTTCTACGAGCAACGGCTGTTCGAGGCGAACGGCGCAGCGCGGTTCATGAGCGACCGGGAGTACCCGATCGACATCCACGGGTGCGCCCAGGGGATCATCACGTTCTCGCTCCAGCAGCACCACTTCGGTGTCGGCTCCGCCACCGCCACCAGAGTGCTGCAATGGACGCTGGAGAACATGTGGGATCCGGCGAGCGGATGGTTCTACTACCAGCGGCGCCGGTACTTCCGGACGCGCATCCGGGAGCTGCGCTGGTGCCAGGGCTGGATGTCGTGGGCGCTCGCCGGCTACCTCGAGAACTGCGGAGGCCAAGCGTGAGGGGATTCCCCGGCCGCGAGCTGTCGCTCGACCCCGGCCGCAGCAGGTTCGAGCGGATGTACGCGAACCTGCTCGGCGCCCCGGCCAACGGGCTGCGCATCCGGCTGCGGCGCGTGCTGCCGGTCACCGAGGGCTCGTACCAGAAGATCCTGGACGCCGGCTGCGGCTCCGGGGTGTTCAGCTTCGAACTCGCCAAGCAGCACCCGGAGGCCCGGGTCACCGGTGTCGAGCTCGAACCTGACCTGGTCGACCGGGCCAACCAGATGGCGAGGCGCGCGGGCCTGACCAACTGCCGCTTCCAGCAGGGCGACGTCACCAAGCTGGACTTCTCTGGCGAGTTCGACCTGGTCGTGAGCGTCGACAACTTCGAACACGTCGAGGACGACGTCGCGGCGATGCGCACGCTGCTGCACGCGCTGCGCCCGGGCGGGCGGCTCGTGGCCCACGTCCCCGGCTACGAGCGGCGGTGGATCCTGCTGCGCCGCCGGGTCAACTTCGACGTTCCCGGGCACGTCCGGCCCGGTTACCAGGCCGACCAATTGGTTGGCAAGCTGCGGGAGGCCGGGTTCCAGGTCACCTCCCACCAGTACACCTACGGGGCCATCGAGACGCTGACCAACAACATCTCCTACCTGATCACCGGGGCCGACCAGCACCGCAAGCTCCAGTACGCCGCGGTGTTCCCGCTGCTGCTCGCGGTCTCCTACCTCGGGAAGTTCTCCCGGCCGCGGTGGGGGGCCGGCGTCCTGGCCGTGGCGCGCCGTCCGGCCGAAGTTCCCTCCGACGCCTCCCGCACGGTCGCCTGATCATGCGCGTCCTCATCGACATCCTGCACCCCGCGCACGTCCACTTCTTCCGTAACTTCTACGCCGAGATGGAGGCGCGCGGGCACGAGGTGTGCATCACCGCCCGCGACAAGGACAGGTCCGTGGAGCTGCTGCGGGCGTTCGATCTCCCCCACCGGCAGATCTCGCAGCAGAAGAGCGGCGCCGGCCTGACGGTCGAGCTGGCCCAGCGCACGCCGCGCCTGATGAACATCATGCGCTCGTTCCGGCCGGACGTGATGGCCGGGATCATGGGCCCGTCGATCGCGATAGCGGGTCGCTTGCGCCTGCGCCGGGTGCCCGCGGTGGTGTTCTACGACACCGAGTTCGCCGTGCAGACCAACCGGATCGTGTACCCGCTCGCCTACAGCGTGTGCACGCCAGACTCCTACCAGGGCGCAGTTCCCGGCCGCCACCTGGCCTACGCCGGGTATCACGAGCTCGCCTACCTGCACCCGAACCGCTTCCAGCCGGATCCCGCGGTGCTGGCCAACTTCGGGGTCAGCCCCGGCGAGCCTTACTCGATCGTGCGGTTCGTGTCCTGGCAGGCCGTCCATGACCGCAAGGAGCGCGGCCTGTCGGCCAAGCAGAAGCGGCACCTGGTCGAGGTGCTGGCGCGGCGCGGGCGGGTGCTCATCTCCTCGGAGGGACCGCTCACCCCTGACCTGGCGGAACTCGCCGTGGCGGGGCCCGTGGAACAGATCCATCACCTGATCGCCCACGCCCGGCTCGTGGTAGGAGAATCGGCGACGATGTCCTCGGAGGCAGCTGTGCTGGGGGTGCCTGCGGTGTTCATCGCGACCACGGGGCGCGGCTACACCGACGACCAGGAACGGCGGTACGGGCTGGTGCGGCACTTCACCGAGGACCAGTACGACATGGCCCTGTCCGCCATCGAGGAGATCCTCGCGACTCCCGCCGCCGTGTGGCAGGACGCGCGGCAGCGGCTCCTTGAGGAGAACATCGACGTGACGGGCTGGATGGTCGACTACTTCGAGACCTCCTTCGCGGCGCCCGCCGGGGAACGGTAACTCCGGTGTGCGGGATCGCGGGAACCTGCGGCTTCGGGGACGAAGAGCTGCTCCGGGCCATGACCGACACGATCGCCCACCGGGGGCCCGACGGCGAGGGCTTCTTCAGCGGTGAGTCGGTCCACCTCGGCAACCGCCGGCTGGCCATCCAGGACGTGCCGGGCGGCTCTCAGCCGATGGCCAACGAGGACGGCTCGGTCGTCGTGGTCTACAACGGCGAGATCTACAACTACCCAGAACTCCGGGAGCGGGTGCTGGCCCGCGGCCACCGGCTGACCACCCACTGCGACACCGAGATCCTGCCCCACCTCTATGAGGACGAGGGGATCACGTTCGCGGCCAGGCTCAACGGGATCTTCGCGTTCGCCCTGCTCGACCGATCGCGCCGCAAGCTCTTCCTGGTCCGCGACCCGCTCGGGGTGAAGCCGCTGGTGTACTCGATCCGGGATGGCATGCTGGCCTTCGGCTCCGAAGCCAAGGCGGTGCTCGCGAGCGGACTCGTCCCGGCGGAGCTCGACGAGGCGAGCCTCCATCTGTCGATGAACGTTCGCTATGTCCCCGGACATCGAACGTTCTTCCGGGGCATCAAGCGCCTGCCACCGGGCCACGTGCTCGAGTTCGCCGAAGGGCAGTCCCGGTTGTTCCCGTACGCGGTCGTCGACTGGACGCCGGACGGAAGCATGAACTCCGGCGACTGGATCGAGGGGATCCGGTTTCACTACGAGCAGGCGGTCAAGCGCCAGCTCATCTCGGACGTGCCGATCGGTGTCTCGCTCTCCGGTGGCATCGACTCGAGTTCCATTGTTGCCATGCTGCGGCGCACCACGAGCGGGCCCATCAAGACGTTCAGCCTCGGCTTCGACGAGCCCACCGATGAGACCGCCGATGCCCGGTTCGTGGCGCGCACCTTCGAGACCGAGCACCAGGAGGTGGTCCTGCGCGAGCCGGCCCTCGCCCACCTGGCCGATGCCATCTGGCACACCGAGGAACCCAAGGTCAACTCGCTGCAGCTGTATCTGCTGCACCGGTTCATCGGCGAGCACGTGTCGGTGGTGCTGTCGGGGCTCGGCGGTGACGAGCTGTTCGCCGGCTACGACTTCTACGGCTATATGCTCCGCGCCCGGAGACTCCGGAGCGGAGGGCTCGGCACCACGGTTCGCGTCCTCGCCCCAGCCCTGGACTGGGCGGCGCGCCGGGCCGCGGGATTGAGCCGCCGGAACTCGATCTGGCCGCCCGCAAGCTGGAGTGGCTGGCCGCCTCCGGGGACGGGGCCCGCAACTATCTGTTGCTCCGCAACGCGTGGGACTTCAACCCCAAGCTACTCGAGCGCGTGTACACCCCCGACTTCCTTGACCGGCTGACGGTGCCCGGTTGGGAGGACTACAGCGCCCACTTCGACGACGAGCGGCCGCTGGAGAGCCAGGCCCTGCGGGCCGAGTTCGCGACCAAGATGGTGTGCGACCTGCTCCACAACGAGGACACCATGTCAATGGCTCACTCCGTGGAGTCCCGTGTCCCGCTGCTCGACCTTGAGCTGGTCCGGTTCGCCGCCCGCATCCCAGACGGCGTCCGCTTCGCCGGCGGCCCCAAGGGGCTGCTCAAGGACTCGCTGGCCGGGGTGCTTCCCGACCGCGTGTTGCACAAGCCGAAATGGGGATTCACCTTTGATCCCGTCGAGCAGTACCAGAAAGACCTAGGGCCCATGGTCGCAGAGATGCTTTCGCCTGACCGGCTTCGACGGTCCGGTATCTTCAATCCCGAGTTCGTCCGGGCTGTGCTCACAGCAGAGCCTCACCAGCGCCTCCGCTGGCACTATTTCCTGCTCTGGCAGATGATCGGCGTCGAGACCTGGCTTGAGACGTTCGCTCGGGGCCAGGCCGTGCCGCTCGTCGCGCCGCCGTCGAAGGAGCATGAGGTCATGAAACCCCACCGGGGTAGCACCGTTGACACGGTCCGTGACTTCTGGCAGTCACACATCAACAATGAGTACTACACCGCCGCCGAGCGAGCCTCGGACTCGTATTTCGACGAGATCGAGGAGCGCAGATATGGCACGCACTATCACCTGCCCGAGCTCTTCGAGTCGATGGCCGGTGCGGATAAGAACCTGCTCGAGGTTGGCTGCGGCATTGGTGTCGACAGCATCCAGTTGGCGAAGCGGGGCTTCCAGGTGACAGCGGTCGATCTGACGGAGAACGCGCTCGCGGTGGCCAAGCAGTTCGCGGCGCACCGCGGGGTCACGATCGACTTCCAGCTGGGCAACGCCGAGGGACTCGACTTTCCTGACGAGAGCTTCGACGCCGTCTACTCGTTCGGCGTGCTCCACCACACCCCGGATATCAAACGGTCCGTGGCCGAAGTGCACCGGGTCTTGCGGCCCGGCGGGACCGCGTACGTAATGCTGTACCACCGAGACTCCCTGGTCAATCTCGTGCACTGGGCGCTGCGGCTGCCCTACGAGTCCCCGAGCGACCGGAAGGACCACTGCCCGGTTGTCTACACCTTCAGCCGGCGCGGTGCTCGTGAGCTCTTCCGCGATTTCGCGAATGTCGGCGTCCATTCGGACTACCCCTTCACTTATGGTTTCGGGCCGCTCACCACCAAACTTCCCCTCGGCGTCCGGCATCGGCTCGGCCAGGTCATCGGCTGGCATCTGATGATCACCGCCGTGCGGTGACCACCTGGCGGGTTCCACAGTCGGCGTGCACCCATGACCTTATGCGTGCCGACGAGCAGGCCGCGTAGAAGCCCAGGTGAAGACCGGTGGTTGAGTTCTGGAATCCCATAGGTCGGCCCCGGTGTGTGGGCGTCATCAAGGCGTGCCGTTGGCTGCCACGGCGGGACGTGTCTTACCGGCTGTGCAAGTGACGTGGCCTGACGATGAGCCGCAGGAAAGGCGGCTCGCGGAAGGACACGCGATGAAAGACACTGCAACGGTGCCCAGTACTCGAGGCGATTCACCGGCGGCCTCGCCGCCGGTGGCCGGCCCGGAGCTGACTGAGCAGCTGCTGGCCCGGGCCGAAGCCGGCGGGGTGGAGCTGCTGGGCCCCGATGGCCTGCTGTCCCAGGTGACCAGGGCCGTGCTGGAACGGGCGCTGGCCGAGGAGATGACAGGCCACCTGGGTTATGACAAGCACGACCCGGCCGGCCGGGGCAGCGGGAACAGCCGCAACGGCAGCACGCCCAAGACCGTGCTGACCGACATCGGCGCGGTGGACCTGGCGTGCCGCGGGACCGCAACGGCAGCTTCGAGCCGAAGATCGTCCGCAAGGGCCAGCTCCGGCTGGAGGGGTTCAACGACCGGATCATCGCGCTGTATGCGCGCGGGATGAGCACCCGTGATATCCGCGCCCACTTGCGCGAGATGTATGACGTCGACGTCTGCCCGGACCTGATCAGCCGGGTCACTGACGGGGGCTGGAGGAGCTGGCCGACTGGCAGTCCCGGCCGCTGGACCGCGGCGTCTACCCGGTGGTCTTCATCGACGCGCTGATGGTGAAGATCAGGGACGGGGTGATCACCAACCGGGCCGTCTAGCTGGCGATCGGCATCGACTGTGACGGCGAGAAGCAGGTGCTGGGCCTGTTGGGCCGGCTCCACGACCGGGGGAATCGGCGAAGTTCTGGACGCCGGTGCTGTCAGAGGTCAGGAACCGGGGCGTGGCGGATGTGTGCATCGTGTGCTGCGACGGGCTGACCGGCCTGCCCGATGCGATCGGCGTGGTCTGGCCGCAGGCGACCGTGCAGTTGTGCGTGGTGCACCTGATCCGCGCATCGCTGCGGTATGCCGCAAGTACTGGGTGCCACTGGCCAGGGACCTGCGCCCTGTCTACACCGCCCGCAGACGCACGATCTACTTCGGCCTGGATGTCGTGACCTGTCTGAGGCATCCGTGTAATTCGGTAACTATCGGCGGCCATCGCGATCAGACGGACGGACTGGGGTGTCTTCTCTGTAGCTGACGGGCCTCGAGGTCGCGGCGTAGCCTCCGCGAATCCCCGAGTCGATGCCCCTCTTTGGCCTTGCCTACTACGCGGGGACGCTCCGCGGCGACATGTCTACGCCGCAAGCCGGTTGCGATCGTCGGTATGGGCGCTCCGGGGGCTTCTGCAGGGGCGGGAATGCCTGCTCGTCGTCGACGGCGTCTGGGACGTGGCGATGGCAGCGGCAGCGGCGCTTGCCGCAGGCGTAGGCGCACGGCGAGGGTGCCGGGCAGGGCAGGCCCGGCCGCGGCGGCGAGGTCGGCGGCGATCACGTCCAGGGCGGCGCGCCGGGCCGCGGCTGGTTCCATGCGACGCACCGCCTCAAGATCCGCGGCTGCCAGGCCGCCCACAGTAACTCACTGTGGGCGGCACCGGACAGGATGCTGCGGGAGCGCTCATGCAAGCGGCAGACAACGACACGATCGCCTACATCGCCGCCTGACGCCCGTCCTCAGTTCGCGACCTGCACCAGTTCAGGGACGACTGGTGGCGCCAGATACCTTTCAGACTGAACGCAGGCGTCACGACAAACCGTCATCACCGACCACAGCCAGCCAGCGGCGTCATCAGACGGGCTCGCCGTAGGGGCGGCCCCTCGGACACAGGGACTGACGGGTGGCACAGCCAAGGGCGTCGTGCAGGTGGCACAGCTGGCGGGATTGGTGTGGCCGGTGACCGTTTAATGGCTGGCGTCCCTGCCAAGCACCGTGCGCAGGGCCGCCGCCAGCAGGCAGGGGATGGCCATCCGGCGGTCGGGCGACGGATGGCGTTGCGCTGCAACTCTCACGACAGGCATACCGAGACCCTGCCCCGTCCATTAACATGAATCGGCCCCTGGACAAGACGGGGCGACCTACCGCGGAGCGCCCACGATGGAGGGAAGCGCAATGGCCCGTCGCGTCACCGTGCTGGGGGCCGGCTATCTCGGCGCCGCACAGGCCGCATGCATGGCCGAACTCGGCTTTGACGTACTGGGCCTGGATATCGACGCGACGCGGGTCAGCGCGCTCGCGGCGGGCAAGCTACCCTTCCACGAACCTGATCTTGAGCCGTTGCTCGAGCGTGGCCTGCGCTCAGGGCGGCTCCGTTTCACAACGTTGTTTCAGGAGGCCGCGGAATTCGGGGACGTGCACTTCTGCTGTGTGGGCACGCCACAGCGCACGGACTCAGGCGGAGCCGATCTGTCGCAATTGTTCGGCTGCGTTGACGCGCTGGCGCCCTTACTAGAGCGGCCATGCCTGATCGTCGGGAAGTCCACCACGCCCGTAGGCACCGCCGGGAACCTTGCCGAACGCGTGGCGCGGCTTGCGCCCGTGGGAGCAGCAGCGGAGCTTGCCTGGAACCCGGAGTTCCTGCGCGAGGGACATGCGGTGACCGACACGTTGCGGCCAGAGCGGATCGTGGCGGGAGTGCGCTCCGCGACCGCCGAGGCGATCTTGCGCGAGGTGTACGCGGAGCCGCTGGCGGCAGGCGTTCCTTTGGTCGTCACGGACTTGGCCACTGCAGAACTGGTCAAGGTCGCCGCGAACGCCTTTCTCGCTACCAAGATCTCCTTCGTCAACGCCATGGCCGAGGTCTGCGAAGCAGCGGATGGGGACGTCACCAAGCTGGCGGAGGCGCTCGCCTACGATCACCGAATTGGCGGTGCGGGCCTGCAGCCCGGCCTCGGGTTCGGCGGCGGCTGCCTGCCCAAGGACATCCGGGCCTTCATGTCCTGGGCGACCGAGCTTGGCGTCGGCGAGGCGGTCTCTTTCCTCAGCCAGATGGACGCAATCAACATGCGGCGCCGCTCCCGCATGGTTGAACTAGTGCGGGAGCTAGCCGGGGGGTCGCTCCAAGACCGCACTGTCGGCGTGCTCGGCCTCGCGTTCAAGCCAGATTCCGACGACATCAGGGACTCGCCCGCGCTCGACGTGGCTACGACCCTGCACGAACTCGGTGCCCAAGTCACCGCCTATGACCCGGTAGCCATGGCCAAGGCTTGGCAGGTGCATCCGGAACTGAGATACGCAGGCTCCGTGCTCGGTGCGGCGGCGGACGCGGACATACTGCTCCTGCTGACCGAATGGTCCGAGTTCCGGGAGGCCGACCCGGAACTCATCGGGAAGGCCGTTGCGCAGCGAGTCATCGTGGACGGGCGCCACGCGCTCGATCCAGCCCAGTGGCGTGCGGCCGGCTGGACCTACCGGGCGCTCGGCCTTTCCGCGCCGCAGGGTCGGCGCGCCGGAATTTCGCCGGGCTAGGCCATCGGATAGCGGCGCAGGCCCACGGCGTACTCGCCGTCGGCTTCATCTTGGGCTGGCTTGGCTTCGTCCGGGCACCGAACGGCACTGCAAGTTCCGAGGTTCGGAACAGTCGGACGGGGAGGGTTTGGCGCAATAGTCTCTGCTTCGGCGCGATAGTCTCTGCTTCGGCGCGATAGTCTCTGCTTCGTCGCAATAGCCTCCGCAACGATGGGTATCCGCGTGACGACAGACACCGCCCTGCCCGCTGCCGTGCCGGGCGCCGACGGGCAAGCGGGCAGGCACCGGACTGCGCCTCTTCTGGTGGTGCAGGCGGTTCTGGCCGCGCTGGCGGTCACGCCGCGATGGATGTTCATCCGCAGGGCCTTCGGTGGTGGCAAGGCGACGGCGGGTGCCTACCTGGTCTTCGTGGTGTATGGACTGAGCTGGCCGATCGGCGCGGCGGCGTTCGATTTCCATGAGGTCGCCTTCGCTCCGGTGCTGACGGTGTTAGCGGTAGAGTGCGCAGGCTCCCGGACGCGCACCTGGAGTTCTCCGCGGGTGAGCACCGGGAGCTCGACGGCGGCTACGAGATGAGCACGGGCGCCCGGGCCGCGAGAACGGAGCCCGTGGCGGCTGGCGTCCCCGACGGCGTCGGCCGGACGGCCGATCCGGGCGATAGGCCCGGTCGGCTGATGGGGCGGCTATCCGTGCTGCCGGCGTTGGTGGCGACGGCCTGGTTGCTGGCCGGGCTGCCACTGCTGCTTGCGGGCCGGTTCACGCCGACGCTCATGCTGGTGATTTGGGTACCGCTGACCATTTTGCTCGTGGTGTCTGGCCTGCGCTGGATCCCCGATCGGTGGCAGGGCGCCCTGCCGGTGCGCAAGCCGGAGCAGGCACGCACGCCATGGTGGGCGCTCGCTGGTGTCGTTGCGGTAGCGGTCGGGTTCGGCGTCGATCAGCTGATCTATCACTCGCAGTTCATCATCGTCACGCGTGATCCGGCGTCCTATGTCCAGTTCGGCTACTGGATCGCCCACCACGGCTCGTTGCCGATCCCGGAGTATCGCGCGGCGTTCGGCGGAGCCCACAACTTGCTCACCTTCGGCAGCCCCGCTTTCTTCCAGCGTGGCACGGCGATAGTGCCGCAGTTCATGGCCGGGCTGCCGATGATCCTGGCGCCCGCATTCTGGATCGGCGGCCCGGGAGCGGCGGTGGCGATGCCCGCGGCGCTGGGCGCATGCGCGGTGCTCACCTTTGGCGGCCTGGCGGCCCGGCTCGTCGGGCCGCGGTGGGCACCGCTGGCGGCCCTCGTCCTGGCGCTTTCACTGCCGGAGCAGTACACCAGCCGATCGGCCTTCAGCGAGCCGCTGGCGGAGATCCTCTTCCTTGGCGGGCTCTGCCTTGTTATCGACTCGTTCGACGCGGACGGGATCGGCTCCAGGGTCACCGCGGCGCTTGGCGGTCTCGCCCTCGGCCTGACCGTGTTGGTGCGCATCGATGGAGTCAGCGACATCCTGCCGGCGATCCCGTACTGCGGCGTGCTGCTCCTGTCCCGCCGTCGGCAGGCAGTTCCGCTGCTGGGCGGCCTGGTTGTCGGCGCGGCCTACGGCGGTGTCGACGGAATCGTGCTGTCCAGGCCGTACCTGAGCCAAATCAGCAGTTCGCTGATTCCGCTGGGGCTGGTGGGCGGGTTGGTGATTCTTGTGACAGCGGCGGCGGTGGCAGTGCTGTGGCGCCGCGTGCCGAAGGTGCGCGGAAAGTGGCTGCCCAACGCCGTCGCGCTGCTGGCCTTCCTGGTAACGATCGGTTTCGCCATCCGCCCATACCTGCAGACGGTGCGGGGCAAATCGGCTCAGAACGAGGCCGCCGTCGCCGCTTACCAGCGGGCCGATCACCTGCCGATCGACCCGACGCGTCTGTACTACGAGAACAGCCTCCACTGGGTGTTCTGGTATATCGGGATTCCCGCCGTGGCGCTCGGCACGCTGGCGGCCGGGTTGCTCCTGCGCAGGTGCCTGTGGGGCCGCGCGCCGACCTGGACGCTGCCCCTCATGACGTTCGCATGGTGCACTGTCACGTTCTTGTACCGGCCCGCGATCATTCCCGATCATCCCTGGGCAAGCCGCAGGCTCGTTCCGGCCGTGCTGCCCGGCCTGATCCTGCTTGCGGTCTGGGCATCGGGCTGGCTCATCGGCCGACTGCGTCAGCGTGGCTTTAGCCAACTGACCTGCGGTGCCCTGGCGGCGTGCTGCACAGCGGCTTTGGTGTTGCCCACTGCGGCAACCACGTTCGGTCTGGGAATCAAGCACGGCGGACCGCTCGGGATCAGGCTGGCCGCGGATGGCCTGGCCGTCAAGACCACCTATCGGGGCGAGATCGGGGCGGTCGACGACATGTGCGCGGCGATCCCCAGGGGCTCATCGGTCGTAATCGTCAATTACCGCATTGCCAAGAGGTTCACCCAGGTCATCCGCGGGATGTGCGGTGACCCGGCGGCATACCTCAGAAACCCGCGGCGCGACCGAGTGGACGAGATCGTGCAAGGCATAGTGCGGGCCAGACGGCGACCGGTGATCATTGCGGCCACCCAGTCACAGCTCGCGTACTACGGCGGCCCAGTGAGGGAGATCATGAAACTGCGCACTACCCGGGACGAGAGCGCCTTGACGACTCCGCCGCTGGACACGTTGCCGCTCAGGTTGAACGTCTGGATGTCGGAGCCATCGCGATGACCGCGCTTGCCGACGGTACCAACACCGTTACATCAGAAGACGTACTAGTCTCAGCCCCTGTGAGCGTTCCGTCCGTACAGAGTCCTTATGTCTCGATCATCCTTCCCTGCCACAACGAGCAGGACCATGTCACGGCCGAGGTGGCCCGGATCTGCGAGGCCATGGATACGAGCGGCTACGAATACGAACTCCTTGCCTTCGATGACGCCTCGACCGATGAGACTCTCGCCCGCCTTTATGAGGCCGCGCCCGCTTTTCCGCACCTGCGGATCGAGCATTTCCACCGTAACGGCGGCTCCGGTACCGTCCGTCGTATCGGTACCCAGAAGGCCCGGGGCGAGATCGTCGTGTGGACCGACGCCGACATGACCTACCCGAACGAGCGCATTCCCGAATTCGTCCAGATGCTCGAGAAGGACCCAACGCTGGACCAGATCGTCGGGGCCAGGACCAGCGAGCAGGGCACTCACAAGATACTGCGGGTGCCGGCCAAGTGGTTCATCCGCAAGCTCGCCGAGCAGCTGACCAACACCCACATCCCGGACCTGAACTCCGGCCTCAGGGCCTTCCGGCGCCAGGTCGCGCTGCCGTACCTGCGGCTTCTGCCGCCGGGGTTCTCCTGCGTCACCACGATCACGCTCGCCTTCCTGTCCAACCAGCACGACGTGCGCTACGTGCCGATCGCATACGCGAAGCGGGCGGGCACGTCGAAGTTCCGTTTCGTGACGGACGCCTACCGCTACGTCCTGCAGGTGCTACGGATGGTGATGTACTTCAACCCGCTCAAGGTGCTCATGCCCGTAGCGCTGTTCCTGCTCGGCCTGGGCATCGCTAAGGGCATCTACGACGTGGTCGTGCACCCGCTGAGCTTTGCGGTCAACACCGTCCTGATCTTCGTGACCGGGCTGCTCATCGCTTCGCTCGCCCTTCTTGCTGACCTGATCGTGCGGTCCCGGGGGGACACGTGACATGTCCCGGGTTACTAGCTAGCCGGTGAGCGCGGGATTTGGACACCCTGCCGCGGTCTCCTACCGGCCAGATCTCATCGCAGGACCTGGGAACCGGAGTGGCCGGATTCACTGTCCCATGACATGCCCGCTGTCACAGCACAGCCGCTTCATCTCCGTTAGGTTAGTTTTTACACTTCAGGCTGCTTATGTCGAACGTGGCCGGCAGAAGCAGCGGGTCGGCTGGTGAGACGGTAGTCAGGCTCACCTCGGTCGCGGGAGGCAGTGTGGCCGTTCGGGCGGAGGAACAACTTTCTGCCGCTCCGCCGCGTCGGCGCTTGCTCGGGAGGTCCGTCGTGATCGACGGCTGCCTCGCCGCCGCTGTCGGGCTGTCGGCGCTCGTCGTTCACGACGTGCCGTACATGCTCGGTCATTCTTTCTGGGTCGACGAGGCGTGGGTGGCGGACTCGGTCCGGGCGAGCATCGGACTGACACCCTCGATTGCGTCCAGCACGCCCCTGGGGTGGACGTTCCTGCTGCGGCTGGTGCCCTTCGGCGGCGCCCAGGGGCTGCGGCTCGTGCCACTCGCGTTCACCATCCTGGCCGCGGCCGCTGCGTACCTCTTCGGGCGCGAGCTTCGCCTGACCCGCTTCACCACGGGATCCTGACCGGTGCTGCCGTGCTGCTGTCACCAGCGATGCTTCTCCGGGACGACCTCAAGCAGTACACGGCTGAGGCGTTCGCGTGCGTTGTCATATGGGTCCTGGTGGCGCGCATCGAGAACGAATGGCACCTCCGGCGACCGGGCCAGCCGATGGGTTACCGCCGGGCCTTCAGCTTCCGGGGACGAGGCGACCGCCGTCCCCAAGAGGCTCACCGCCACCTCCATTCGCTGGGCGCGGACCGTGGCTGCTGGCGCGGCGCTCCGGGCGGCCGGAGAACCTGGGCTTACTGGTCACAAGGTATCGAGAGAATCGACAGGAACCAGCCAGTTTGCGGTACCGTCGGGTGCGGCTGGATCAATCGGATTTTCCCGCTGGCCTGCCCACGAATCCGGTCAAGGCGTGTCTGTGCAGGTTGTCCCGGCCGACGGGCGCTCAGGGAGGTTACGGTTGCTGGGCCGCACGGCGGAGGCGTTCCGCGAACTCAATGAGGCACGGTCATGAGCTCGGCGGCCCGGGTGCAGACTCCCTTCTCGCGCCCGGCGGGAGATACCGGCCCGGGAGATACCGGTACCGGGGGCCGCAGTCTGCGGGCCAGATTCCACCGGGATAGCCCGCTGTGGCTGGTCCTGGTGGCCCTGCTGTTCCTGCTGGCCGAGTTCAGCCCGGGCCTGCTGCGGATGCCGCTGGGCGCGGACGAGATCACCTACATCGCGCAGACGAGTGTTCATGCTTCTCAGGTGCTGCTTCCGCCCGTGCACGGCCGGGGTGCCTCGCTGCTGGCGGCACCTGTGACGCTCCTGACGAGCTCTGTCCTGGTCTTGCGGGTGTGGCTGGCGGCGCTATCCGCGCTTGGGCTGTTCCTGGCCTTGCTGGCCTGGAGGGGGCTGCGGCCGATGTGGATACTGGCCGTGGCCGGGATCATTATCGGCAGCCTGGCCGTGTCACAGTTCAGCGGAGTCCAGACCTATCCGGACTGGTGGCAGGCGCTCGGGGCGCTGGCCGTGGCCGGGCTGTTCATACAGGCAGTCACCGGCAGCATGCGCGACATCGTGGTCCTCCCGCTGCTCGCCGTGCTGACCTGCTTCCTGCTGATGCTGCGCTTCCAGAATGCCGTCTTCGTGCTGGCGCCCGTGATCGCGGCCGGGATCATCGTGCCCGCCTGGCGCAACCGCAGGGTGCTGGCCGCCTTCGGCGTCGGCCTCGTAGTGGCCGCCGCGGAGTGGATCGGCGAGTCGTACGCCTGGTACGGCGGTCCGCTGAGCCGGCTGCACCTGTCTGCGGAGGAACCCCCGAAGTTCGGCGTATACTTCTCGCTTCCGTACCAGCTCCGCGTGCTCAACGGGCCGTGGTACTGCCGACCTGGTGCCTGTCACGGCATGGACTATCCCTGGCTGAGCCTGTGGTGGCTGGCGCTGCTCGGGCTCATCACCCTGGGAATCCTCGCCGCCAGGCGGCTGACCCTGGCCTCATCATTGGTAGCTGTCGCGGCCGCGCTCTCGGTACTCGCGGGCTATGTGCTGTTCGAGCCCTTCGCTGCGCCGCGCTACCTGATTCCCGTTCTTGCCCTGCTGGCCATCCCGGCGGCGGACGGGATCGGTTGGCTGGCTACAGTGCCGCGCTTGCAGACCGTGGCCGTCCTGGGCGTCTGCGCATTCCTGCTGACCGGGCTGGTAACACAGCATTACGTCAGGCGCACCGAGAGCAACGCCCAGCATGCCATCAGGGTCGGCTATATCGAGACGGCCGACCGCCTGCGCGCGCTCGGCGCTCGCCCGCCCTGCATCGTGTGGTCACCGTCGGTCGCTTATTACCTGGGATGCGCTGCTCCATGGACGGGCCAGCAGCTGCGCGAGGTCCTGGCCAAGGCGTCAGGCGGCCCGGCGGCATGGCACAAGATTCCCGGCGCCGGCACTCCGGTCTATCTCGGGAAATTATCCCTCCTCAGCGGAGGGACGGCCGGCTAGACGGCGTTCTCCCGGCCATTCGCGCCGCAGGTATGGCGCCACAACGGTGGGGAGGGAGACAATCTAGGGCGAGACGCTCGCAACGGTGCGACCGGCTCGCCGATGGGGTGGAAGTTATGACAACGCCCACAATGACGTGGCGGCGGCTGATCCGGCGGCCGGGGCGCGATCGTAATCCGCTGCGCCGGCGCTCCGACGTGATCGAGGCCTGGCTGCTGCCCGCCGTGATCATCGCGCTGATGGTCCTCGGCCCGCTCGTGGCGGCCAGCGCCGGCCTGCTGGCCCGCGCGGACAATGCGGCCGTGCATCGCGCCCGGCTGTCCTGGCACCGCACGGAAGCGGTCTTGCTGCAGGCTGCGCCAGGACCCCTGATGTCGGACGGCGGCGCCAACACCTGGCTGGTCTGGACGCCGGCGCGATGGACGACCGGCGGGCGGCAGTGGCTCGGGCAGGTCCCGGCCGCCGCCGGGACCAGGGCGGGCCGCAGCGTGCCGGTCTGGCTGGACCGCGCGGGCCACGTTCAGGCCCCGCCGCCCACGGCGGCGCAGGCCAGGCAGCACGTCGTCGGGGCGGCGGCGATCGCGGTCGGCGCGCTGGCGGTCCTGCTGGCCGGCCTGGCCATGCTCACCAGGCGGCTGCTGAACTGGCGGCGGCTGGCGGGCTGGGAGGCTGCGTGGCGATCGGTCAGCCCGCAGTGGAGCGGGCGGGCGGATCAGCTGTAGTAACCGTCAACTCAGCTGTAGTAACCGTCCACGACCTTGCGCGCCTCCTCGAACAGCGCCGGCCCTTCGTGCGGCACCGGCGCGAATCCGCCGCGCTTGATGCTGGCCAGCTGTTCGCCGGAGAGCGCGAAGACCACCCGGCCCAGCCCGGACCGCTCGATGGCGCCCGTGCACATCGGGCAGGGCTGGCAGCTGGTGTACATGGTGGTCGCGGCGGCCGTGCCTGGGTCGAGCTCACGGGCCGCCCAGCGGGCCAGCTTCAGCTCGGGGTGGGCGGTGATGTCCCGGTCAGTGATCGACGTGTTGCGGTCCTGCGCCAGGACGGTGCCATCGGGGCCCGCCAGCAGCGATCCGAACGGCGGGTTTCCGGCCGCCCGGGCCTGGCCGGCCAGGTCGATAGCCTGGCGGAGAAGTTCCTCGTTAAATGTCATTGTTCACTCCAGTCACGTGCTCGCGGGGGTGTGCCGAGCCAGGCAGGCGGACACGGTGGCCAGCATCTGCCAGGCCGCCTGCGGGTGATGCGTCTGAGCCGGGTCGCCGTCGAACGGGTCAAGCACCACGGTGCCCGCGCCGAGCAGGCGCAGCTGCTCGAGGTCGTCGAGAACCTGGCCGATGGTGCCCTCGCCCGCCCGCCGCTCGCTGCCGGTGACCGGCGCATCGGTGATGCGCAGGACGATGCGGGGCACCAGGGCCGGGACCGGCCGCTGCTGCTGGTCGGCAGCATCCCGCAGCCGGTCCAGGGCCTCGCGCAGCCAGCCGAGCCGGAACCGCAGCGGATGCCACGCGTCGCCGAAGCGCACCGCCCGGCGCAGGCCCGCGTCGCTGTGGCCGCCGATCCAGATCGGTATCCGGCCGCCGCGGTAGTCCTGCTCATCGGACCAGGCCGCGCGCAGCGCGCGCAGGCAATCGTCGGTGAGCGCCCCGCGCTGGCCGAACGGGACGCCGAGCGCGTCGAACTCCTGCCGGGCCCAGCCGACGCCCACGCCCAGGATGAGCCGGCCCCCGCTGAGGTCGTTCAGGTTGGCGGCCATCCGCGCGATGAGCAGCGGGTGCCGGTAGGGCGCGATCAGCACCGTGGTCCCGAGCCGGACCGTTCTGGTGCGGCAGGCCAGCCAGGCGAGCGTGGTGAACGGCTCGTAGAACGGCGCCGGGTACTGCTGCGCAACATCGGGGGTCACCGCGACGTGATCAGAGACCATGAGCAGGTCAAAGCCGAGGCCTTCCACCGTCTGCGCCCAGTCGCCCAGCACGCCGGGATTGGTTCCTGGCCCGAAATTCGGGACGTTAACGCCTATCCGCACTGATCCAGGCTAGCCGTCAGGCTCGCGAAGTCGTCGCCGCAGCCAATCGTAGGAAGCGTTCCGTGGAGGGTGCCCACCATGCCCGGTTTATTGCCTTTCATCCGGTTAGCTTTACTGGCTGCCCTGACTTATACCGGATTGGTGGAGGTTTGTGTCCGGAATGATGGGTTTTGCGGTCAGCAAATCCGGTATAAGTGGCTGGACTGAGCGGTCGTGAGAGACCTGCCGGCCGCGCTGGCTGGCCTGCCCCGTCATCGCTCGGCGGCCGGTCCGAGCACCGGCTTCACGTCGACGATGGGCGTGCCGTTCAGCGCCTCCAGGTTCCGCACCAGCACCCGGGCATCCTCGATCGCCTCGATGGTTACCCGGTGCAGTCCGATCGGGTTCGGCCGGTCGGGCGACCGGGTGTTGAAGACGCCCGTCTCCGGCCTGCCGACGTCGCCGCGCGGGTGCACCGAGAGCACATCGCGGCGCGCGCGATCAAGCCAGGTCAGCACCAGCACATCGGTCCCGGCCTGCAGGCCGCGCAGCCCCGCGCTGATCGCCTGATCGAAGACGAGCCACGCCCCGGGCGCGCCCTCGTCACCTTGCCGCGGTGCCATGTCCAGGTCGACCAGCGGGGATTCCACCCGGCCAATTGGCTGCACGACGTACTGGCTGTCGGTCACGGCCTTCTCCTCCCGGGCGATTCTGCGGCACTCGTCTGCGGTGCGATCTTCTCAGGCGCCCGGCCGGGTCATCCGCTCGGCAGCGCTCAGGACTGGCCGCGGCCCGATGCCCGGACCTGGATCGGGATCGGCGCCGGGGCAGCCGCCGGGGCGGGACCAGCGCCAGCCCGTGCCAGAACCGAAGCCCGTACCGGAACCGAAGCCGGGACCGGAACCGGGACCGGAACCGGGACCGGAACCGAAGCCGGGACCGGAACCGAAGCCGGGACCGGAACCGAAGCCGGGACCGGAACCGAAGCCTGACCCGGAGCCGGCCGGGCGGCCCGGCCCAGCCAGGCCCGGGCCGCGGCCAGGACCCCGCCCGCCACCGCGGCGCCCGCGAGCACCACGCAGGTGACCGCCTCGGCGTGCGCCGACCCCAGCCGGAAGGCTGCCGCGCCCGGGTGCGCGGGGAGGCTGCCGGCCAGGTTCAGGTACAGCGTCCCGAACGCCGCCACCCCGATCACCAGCCCGAGCTGGTTGACGGTCACGATCACGCCGGTGGCATCGGAGGCATCCGCCACCGGCACCCGCATCAGCACCGCAGTCATCAGCGGGCTGAACGCGGCGGCCAGGGCCGTGCCGAGCAGGGCCAGCCCGAGGTACAGCGCGACACCACCGGAGCTGCCGCCGCGCAGCACGGCAGCGAGCACCAGCAGGGCTAGCGCCGTGCCGGCGAAGCCGCAGATGGCCAGCCAGGGACGGAGCCGGGCGGGCAGCCGCTGCCAGTTCAGGCTCACGATCGCGAACGCCGCGGCGGACGGCGCGAAGGTCAGGCCGGCCCGCAGCGGCGAGTCGCCCAGCCCGCCCTGCAGGTGCAGCGCCAGCGCGAAGAACAGGCCGCCGAACACGGTCATGGCGGCGAACAGCGCCCCGATACCCATGGCCACCCCCGGCAGCCTGAGCACCCGGCCCGGGATCAGCGGCGACCCGCCGCGCCGCTCCAGCCGTGCCTCGGTGCGGACGAAGCCGGCGAACAGCACCGCGCTGGCGGCCAGGCAGGCCCAGCCCCAGGCCGGCCAGTGTTCCGGCTGGCCGAGCACCAGCGGGACGACGAGGGCGAGTACCGCTGGTGACAGGGTGAGGACACCGGGCAGGTCGAGCCCGCGGCCTGCCTCGCCCCGCCCGGCGGGCAGCCGCCGCCAGCCGGCCAGCAGCAGCACCGCGCCGATCGGTACGTTCACCGCGAACACCGGCCGCCAGCTGGAACCGAACAGGTTGGCGCTGATCAGCACGCCGCCGACGATCTGCCCGACCACGACCCCGCCGGCCAGCACCGCGGCGTACGCGCTCATCGCCCGGGCCCGGGCGGCGCCCGTGAACGTGCGCTGGATCAGGCTCAGCACCTGCGGGATCATGGCCGCGGCGCCCGCTCCCTGGACGAAGCGCATCGCCACCAGCAGCCCCGTCGAGCCGGCCAGGCCACAGCCCAGCGAGGCCAGCGTGAACACCGTCAGCCCGGCCAGGAAAATACGGCGATGGCCGAGCAGGTCACCGAGCCGGGCGCCGGTCACCAGCAGTACCGCGTAAGTGATCGTGTAGCCCGCGATCACCAGCTGCAGGCCGGCGCCGGAGGCGTGCAATCCGTTATGAATCGAGGGCGCGGCGACGTTCACGACCGATGCGTCCAGGACCGCCATGAACTGGCCGGCCAGGACGATGGCCAGCACGACGCCCGCGCGGCCGGTCCCCGCGCGGCCATTCCCAGGCCAGCGGCGCCGCTGCCGCTGCCGGGAATGAACTGCCGAGGCCGGACCGCTAGCAATGATGTCTGTCATGACATTGAGCTTCGCGGCTGCCCAGTGCCAGTACCAAGAGCCTGCTTATCCTGGTACCAGCAGTACCTGGCAGACTCGGCCGCGGCCGGGCAGGATGAGGACATGACCACCATGACCACGCGCAGCGTCTCCACGGGCAGCCTGACCACGGGCAGCCTGACCACGGGCAGCCTGACCACGGACAACCTGACCACGGGCAGCCTGACCACGGGCAGCCTGACCACGGGTGACGGCCGGGTCCGCAGGGTGGAGCTGGGCGCGTTCCTGCGCAGCCGCCGGGAGCGGATCAGCCCCGAGGACGTCGGGCTGCCGCCGGGGTTCCGGCGCCGGACCAGCGGGCTGCGCCGGGAAGAGGTCGCCCAGCTATCCGGCGTCGGGGTCACCTGGTACACCTGGCTGGAGCAGGGCCGGCCGATCAACGCCAGCACCCAGGTCCTCGATGCGGTGGCCCGGACCCTCAGGCTTGACCAGCCGGAGCGAGAGCATCTGTACCGGCTAGCTGACGTGCCCGACCTGGCGCCGGCCACGGAGGCGGGCTGGCAGGTGGAGCCCGAGATCCAGCAGATCCTCGACGGGCTGACCGCGCTGCCAGCCAGCGTCATGAACGAGCGCTTCGACCTGCTCGCCTGGAACGAGCCGTACGCCGCGCTCTTCCCCGTCCTGGTCAGCCAGCCGTGCGCGACCCGCAATGCGCTCTGGATGTGCTTCACGCATCCGGCCTGCTGTCACCCGTACCTGAACCGGGCCGACCAGCTCGGCACGCTCGTCGCCCAGCTGCGCGGCGCGTACGGGCGGCACGTCGGGGAGCCCGCCTGGACCAGGTTCGTCCGCAGGCTGCAGGCCGCGAGCCCGGAGTTCGGCCAGTTCTGGGCGCAGCATGAGGTGGCCAGCCCGGCCAGCTATCTCAAGATCTTCCGGCACCCGGCCCATGACCGCCTCGTCATGACGAGCAACTCGATGGCCGTACTCGCCGCCCCCGGCACCAGGATGGTCGTCCACACCCCGGTGGACGAGCCGACCCGGGCCGCCCTGGCCAGCCTGGTCGCGGGCCAGGGACGCGCCGCCAGGTACCCGTGCTGGGCCGCGCACCACCCGCCGCAGTCCACCACCGCACCGGCCGCGTTCTAGCCAGCCCCGCCGCCGCGGCCACGTTCCAGCCAACCCTGGCCCGCGGCCCGGCGGCGTTCTGACCAGCCCCGGCCCGGGCCCGCGAACCGCCGACGGCCGGCCCTGGCCTAACCTGTCGGGCATGGCCATCGAAGCGCAGCTGCCAGCCGGCGACGCCGGCCAGCCTCCGTCCGGCGACGCCGGCCAGCCCGATCCGCACACCACCGCGGGCAAGCTAGCCGATCTCGCCCGGCGCAGGCAGGAGGCGGTCCACGCGGGCTCACAGCGCGCGGTCGAACGGCAGCACGCCAAGGGCAAGATGACCGCGCGGGAACGGATCTCCCAGCTCCTCGATCAGGGCTCGTTCACCGAGTTCGACGAGCTGGCCAGGCACCGCGCCACCGACTTCGGGATGGCCGCCAACCGGCCCTACGGCGACGGGGTCGTGACCGGTTACGGCACCATCGATGGCCGGCCGGTCTGCGTGTTCAGCCAGGACTTCACGGTCTTCGGCGGCTCGCTCGGCGAGGTCTACGGCGAGAAGATCGTCAAGGTGATGGAGCACGCGCTGAAGACCGGCTGCCCGGTGATCGGCATCAACGATGGCGGCGGCGCGCGGATCCAGGAGGGCGTGGTCGCGCTCGGCCTGTTCGCCGAGATCTTCTACCGCAACGTGATCGCCTCGGGCGTGATACCGCAGATCTCGCTGATCATGGGGCCGTGCGCGGGCGGCGCTGTCTACTCCCCGGCCATTACCGACTTCACCCTGATGGTCGAGGGCACCTCCCACATGTTCATCACCGGTCCCGACGTGATCAAGACGGTGACCGGCGAAGAGGTGAGCTTCGAGGAACTCGGCGGCGCGCACGCGCATAACGTCAAGTCCGGTGTGGCCCACTACCAGGCGGCCGATGAGCAGGACTGCCTCAGCTTCGCCCGCGAGCTGCTCTCCTACCTGCCCTCCAACAACCTGGAGGACCCGCCGGTGCGGCCCGCGGCCGGGGCCGCCGCCGGCGATCCCGCCGCGGTCCTGGCGCTCACCGAGACCGACGCCGAGCTCGACGCCCTCATTCCCGACTCGCCCAACCAGCCCTACGACATGCACCAGGTGATCACCCGGGTCCTCGATGACGGCGAGTTCCTGGAGATCCATGCCGGTTTCGCGCAAAACATCGTGGTCGGCTTCGGCCGCATCGAAGGCTCGTCCGTCGGCGTCGTGGCCAACCAGCCGATGCACTTCGCCGGCTGCCTGGATATCGACGCGTCCGAGAAGGCGGCGCGCTTCGTCAGGACCTGTGACGCGTTCAGCATCCCGGTACTCACCTTCGTGGACGTGCCCGGCTTTCTGCCCGGTACCGGTCAAGAATGGGGCGGCATCATCCGCCGCGGCGCCAAACTGATTTACGCTTACGCTGAGGCGACCGTGCCCAAGATCACCGTGATCACCCGCAAGGCCTACGGCGGCGCCTACGACGTGATGGGCTCCAAGCACCTCGGCGGTGACATCAACCTGGCCTGGCCGACGGCCCAGATCGCGGTGATGGGCGCGCAGGGCGCGGTGAACATCCTGTACCGGCGCGAGATCGCCGCCGTCGGCTCCGATGAGGAGGCCGACGTGCGAGCCAGGCTGGTGGCCCAATACGAGGACACCCTGGCGAATCCTTATGTCGCAGCGGAACGCGGTTATCTGGATGCCATCATCCGCCCCGCCGAAACCCGGCCCGAGATCATCCGCGCACTCCGCACGCTGCGCACAAAGCGTCAGTCACTTCCGCCAAAGAAGCACGGAAATATACCATTGTGAAAAGGAACGTATCGCATCGCTACCGCTTTGCCTGGGACGCTGCGCCACAGGTAGCACTAGAGTTATGACTGTCATGACCGAGAACGGCTCGCCGCTTCCGCTCCTTTCCCGCTTCGCCATCATGGTGGACGTCGGGTATATCTACGCGGCTGCGGGCGAACTGCTGTTCAGCGCGGCATCGCGGCGCGAGTACCGGGTTGACGCCGACAAGCTGATCCAGGCGCTGACCCGGCATGCCGACGAACTGGTGCGCGGCGAGCTGCTCCGCATCTACTGGTATGACGCGGCCCGGGACCGGGTGCCGACCATCGACCAGCGGGTCATCGCCCAGATGCCGCTGGTCAAGCTGCGCCTGGGCAACCTCAACGCGCGCGGCCAGCAAAAAGGCGTGGACGCCCAGATCCGGGCCGACATGGAAGCACTAGCCCGGCACCGGGCGATCACCGACGCGATCCTGGTGGCCGGGGATGAGGACATGGTGCCTGCCGTGGAGGCGGCCCAGGCCTTCGGCGTCCGGGTGCACCTCTGGGGCATCGAGCCGCCCTACGGCACTAACCAGGCCGAACGCCTGGTCTGGGAGTCCGACACCGTCGAGGTGCTCGAGCGCTCCTTTGTCGAGCCCTATTTCGCCAGGCAGCCGGTGGCCGAGCCGGCCGCCACGGCGAACGCCAGCCCGCTGGCCCGGATCACCCAGGCGGTCTCGGCCAAGCCCAACCCGGCCCAGGTATTCGGCGAGCGGCACGGACCGCGGCCGCCGGCCCGGCCCGCGACCATGCCCCCGCCGGCCAGGCTCGGGCCGGACCGGGAACGGGTCGAGATCGCGGGCGAGCACGTCGCGCAGAAGTGGATCCTGACCCGGGGCGAGGACAACATCCGCGATCTGCTGCCCGGGCCGATCCTGCCGCCGGTCATCGACAAAGAGCTACTGGTCGACGCCGAGAAAGAACTCGGCCTGTCACTGCGCGCCTATCAGGAAGCCAGGGAGTGGCTGCGGGATGCGTTCTGGGCGCGGGTACACCGGCAATTCGGCATTGGTGTCGGTAAGTCGAGGAGCTGACCGTCATTTCAGGTAAAATTAATTCACAAGACCAGCAAAACGGAAAATCCGGGCCGCTGCCCGCTCACCACCCTGATCCCGCCCCGGCGCCCCGCCTGAGCATCGTGCGGGGCCATCCGACCGCCGAAGAGATCGCGGCCGTGGTCGCGGTCCTGGCCGCCCGGACCGCGCCGGCCGGCGCACCGGGAGCGGCGCCCGCCCTCCGTTCTGAATGGTCGTCGAAATCCCGGCTGCTGCGCGGCCCGTTGCACCGCGGCCCCGTCGGCTGGCGCGCCAGCGCCCTCCCCCGCTAGCCAGCGCTCCCCGGCCCCACATCGAACCGAGGCCGCGCCTGGAGCAGGTCCGACACGTCGCTACCTGGCGGCAGTTCGCGGGGGGCGGCGCCGCGGGCGAACAGCCGGGCCCCCGCGGTGCCGCCGACCGTCGCCAACCCGCCGTGGACCCGCAGCCAGGACCCCTCGCGCAGGCCCAGCACCGGCACATCGTTCTCCTCGAGGAATTCCTTGATGCGCCGTGGCCTGGTCTCGCCCCCATGGGTGCTGGCCGGGTCGGGGTCCAGGTAGTGCGGATTGATCTGAAACGGGATCAGGCCCAACGCGTCGAAGGACTCTGGCTGCACGATCGGCATGTCGTTGGTCGTGCGCAACGTGGGGCACGCCATGTTGGTTCCCGCGCTGGACCCCAGATACGGCTGGCCGTCCCGGACCCGGGCGGCGATCGCCGTCTCCAGGCCGGTCGCCTGCAGCGCCCTGAGCAGCCGGAACGAGTTGCCGCCGCCGACGAAGACCGCGTCGGCCGCCGCGACCGCCGCAGCCGGGACCGGTTCCCGGTGCGCGCCGCTGACCTGGATGGACAGCGGCGCCAGGGCGGCCGTCATGACGTCGGTGTACCCATCGGGATCGCCGGATGCGAACGGCACGAAGAGCAGCCGCCGACCGGGCGGGACCAGCTCGGCGATCGTGTCCAGGGCGTGCTCAAGGAAACCGAGACCCGGGCTGGTCGAGTTCGACAGCAGCAGCAGTTCAGTCACCACGGCGCTCCTCAGCATCGGGCCGGGCGGGCAGGCTGGGCAGGCACCCGCCGACGGGGCATCTGGCACCTTACCGCCGCGCAGTTCCGCCGCGGCTGCCTCCGGTCAGTTCGCTGCGCGGGCGGCTCCGGTGCCGCCGGCCCCCGCCGCTCGCTCCGGTACCGCGGGCCCCGGCCGGCTCGCTCCGCGCCGCTCGGCCGGGATTGGCCAGCGATTAGACTCCTTCGCAGTCGAGAGGAGTCGGTTTCGTGCGCAAGGTCCTTATCGCCAACCGCGGCGAGATCGCGGTCCGGATCGTGCGGGCCTGCCGGGATGCGGCGCTGGACAGCGTCGCCGTGTACTCCGAGTCCGACCTCGACGCGCTGCACGTGACGATGGCCGACGAGGCATTCGCGCTGGGCGGCCAGAGCGCCGCGGAGAGCTACCTCGACATCGGCAAGATACTCAAGGCGGCGGCCGCGTCCGGGGCTGACGCGGTGCATCCGGGATACGGATTCCTGGCCGAGCACGCCGACTTCGCGCGCGAGGTCATCGCGGCCGGGCTGACCTGGATCGGGCCGCCCCCCGAGGCAATCGATGCGCTCGGTGACAAGGTGCGGGCCCGGCACATCGCCCGTATCGTCGGCGCCCCGCTTTCCGCCGGGACCGACGGGCCGGTCTCCGGCGAGGAAGAAGCCGCCGCGTTCGCGGCCGAGCACGGCCTGCCGATCGCGATCAAGGCCGCCTTCGGCGGCGGCGGCCGCGGCCTCAAGGTCGCCCGCACCACCGAGGAGATCGCCCCCCAGTTCGAGTCCGCGGTCCGCGAAGCGGTCGCCTCGTTCGGCCGCGGCGAATGTTTCGTGGAACGCTACCTGGACCGGCCCAGGCACGTGGAGACGCAATGCCTGGCCGACCTGCACGGGAACATCGTCGTCGTCTCCACCAGGGACTGCTCGCTGCAGCGCCGCCACCAGAAGCTGGTCGAGGAGGCGCCGGCCCCGTTCCTGACCCAGGAGCAGGAGGAGCTGATCCGGGAGTCGTCCCGGGCGATCCTGCGCGAGGCCGGCTATGTCGGCGCCGGGACCTGCGAGTTCCTGATCGGCCTGGACGGCTCGGTCTCGTTCCTGGAGGTGAACACCAGGCTGCAGGTGGAGCACCCGGTGACCGAGGAGGTCAGCGGTATCGACCTGGTGCGGGAGATGTTCCGCATCGCTGATGGCCAGGAGCTTTCGCACCGCGATCCGCAGATTCGCGGGCACTCCATCGAGTTCCGCATCAACGCCGAAGACCCGGGCCGGAACTTCCTGCCCGCCCCCGGGACGATCACGCGCTGGCAACCGCCGTCGGGGCCGGGAGTCCGGCTCGACGCCGGTTATGCCGCGGGGATGACCGTGCCCCAGTCGTTCGATTCGCTGATCGCCAAGCTGATCGTCACCGGGGCCAGCCGCCAGCAGGCACTGGAGCGCTCCCGGCGGGCGCTGGCCGAGTTCGAGGTCGACGGGATGCCCACGGTGCTGCCGTTCCACCGGGCGGTGGTCAACGACCCGGCGTTCACCAGTGAGCCGTTCAGCGTGCACACCCGCTGGATCGAGACCGAGTTCGATGGTGATATCCCGCCCTACTCGCCGGCGGCCACCACCGGGGCTGGCCAGCCCGGGGCTGGCCAGCCCGGGCGCCAGCGGCGCCGGCGGCCAGCGCGTGCCACCAGCGCGGCGGGCGCCAGTGGCCAGCCGGGGGCGACGGCGGGCGATCCGCCCGCCCGGGAGCGGATCGTGGTCGAGGTCGGCGGCAAGCGGCTGGAAGTCGTGATCCCGGCCGGGCTGGTGAGCGGCGGCCTGGTGAGCGGCGGCCTGGTGAGTGCCCGGCGGCCGGAGCCCGGCCGCCGGTCCTGGAGCAGGTCCGGGGGCCGGACGGGCGCGGCGTTCTGGCTCCGGAGGGAACCGCGCGGCCGGGGACGCACTGGTCAGCCCGATGCAGGGCACGATCATCAAGATCGTGGCGGAGGACGGCCAGCAGGTGAAGGCGGGCGACACCGTGGTGGTTCTCGAGGCCATGAAGATGGAGCAGCCGCTGACCGCGCACAAGGACGGAACGGTGACCGACCTGGCGGTCGAGGTCGGCCAGACCGTATCGTCGGGCGGCGTAATCTGCCAATTGCCCGATTAATCCGGTTCTCTGGTGCCGCCGGGCCGCGACCCGGCTCCCCTCAATGGCGGTGATGGCGCATGGCTGTCATTCGAAATAACGGCGATGGCCCGTAGCTGCTGTTCTTGCCACAGCAGAGTGCCGTTGCCGCTATATTCATCCATCGCCCAGCGGCAGGGGCCGGGCCTAACGGGCGGCCCCGTTCGCCGCGCGCGGGACGGCTCGCGATGATGAGGCAATGAACGGCTCGCTGGCGACCCTGGCGTAGTGAGGTGGCTGCTCTTCGCGGTCGGGTTCCGGCTGCCGGAGGAGAACCGGGACTGGGTCAGGCACGAGCTGACCGACGCCGGCTGGCGCGGCCGGACGGCGCTGCGCCACCTGGCGGTCATCGTTCCGATCTGCGTCGTGCTCGCCGTGCTGCTCTACATCCTGCTGCCCGCGCCCGGCTGGCTCATCTTGATGATGCTGGCGCTGATCCTGTCCGGCAGCGTGTTCACGGTCCTCGCCTACGCCGACGACATGCGCGCGGCCCGGCTGCGCCAGCATGGCCTCGACGTCCCCGACGACCCTGACCTCGGCAGGCCCGCACACTGACCCGCGCCGTTCGCTGCCCGGAACGGGCGGCGCGCCGGGCCCAACGCAGCCGGGCCGGGCGCTAACCCGGCCAGCGGCGGCGGCAGGCTGCATGAGCCGGCGAGCCGCCTCGGCCAGGCTGCCCGACAGCGACGGGTACACCGTGAAGGTCTGCGCCACCTGGTCCACGGTCAGCGCCTGCTCGACCGCCAGTGATACGCCGAAGATGAGCTCGCTGGCCCGCGGCGCCACCACCACGCCGCCGAGCACCATCCCGCTGCTGGCGCGGGCGAACAGCTTGATGAAGCCGTCGCGGAAGCCTTGCATCTTGGCCCGCGCGTTCGTGGCCAGCGGAAGCTTGACGATCATCACGCCCGGCTCCCCGTCGGTCACCGCCTGCTCCGAGAGTCCCACGGTGGCGATCTCCGGCTCCGTGAAGATCGTTGCCGCGACGTGGCTCAGCCTGATCGGATGGACGGCCTCGCCGAGTGCGTGCCACATCGCGATCCGGCCCTGCATGGCGGCCACCGAGGCGAGCATCCAGACGCCGGTGCAGTCGCCAGCCGCGTAGACCCCGGGCACCGACGTCCGGGACACCTTGTCGACCGGCACGAACCCGCGGTCGTCCAGCGCGATCCCGGCGTCCTCCAGGCCGATGCCGCTCGTGCAGGGTTCCATCCCCACGGTGAGCAGGCAGTGCGAGCCGCGCACGGTCCGGCCGTCGGCCAGGGTCACCGCCACGCCATCCCCGGTCCGCTTGGCCGCCGCCGCCCGGGACCTGCCCAGCACGGTCATGCCGCGCCGCCGGAACACGTCCTCGACCACCACGGCCGCATCCGCGTCCTCGTGCGGCAGCACCCGGTCCCTGGAGGAGACCAGGGTGACCTGCGAGCCAAGCGCCTGGTAGGCGCTGGCGAACTCCGCGCCGGTGACCCCCGAGCCCACCACGACCAGCTCTGCGGGCAGTTCGTCCAGGTCATAGAGCTGCCTGCAGGTCAGCAGCCGCTCCCCGTCCGGGACCGCGCCGGGCAGCACCCGCGGCTGGGCGCCGGTCGCGATCAGCACGACGTCGGCACTGATCTCGCGATCCCCGACCGCGACGGTGCGCGGGCCGGCCAGCCGGGCGTCGCCGGAGATGACCTCGACCCCCTCGGCCGCCAGGCGGCCCGCCACGTCGGCGGACTGCGCCCGGGCCAGCCCCTTGACCCTCGAGTACAGCCGCGGGGCGTCGACGCTGGCCATGACCGCGCGCCCGCCAGGCTGCGCCCCGTCGCCCGCTCTGCAGTCGCGCCCGCCGGCCCCGCTCGGCCGGTCCCCGTGGCCGGGCTCCCCGTGAGCCGGGCCCGGGACCGCCGCCACGGCCGGCAGGCCAGGCGGATCCCCAGGCTCGCGGACCTGTCCAGGCCCGCCATCATGCCCGACGTCGCGATCAGGGTCTTGGACGGCACGCAGTCGCTCAGCACGCACGCGCCGCCGGGCCCGTCCCGCTCCACGACCGTGACCTCAGCGCCTAGCTGAGCGGCGACCAGGGCTGCCTCGTATCCGCCCGGCCCGCCGCCGATGATGGCGACTCTCGCGCGCGGCTGGCTCACGATGCCCCATTCTGTCGTACCGCCGATCCGGCCCCGCGCAGGACACCTGGTCTGGCGGCCAGGCCCGCCGGAACCGCTATCCCGGGCGACCGGCCTGCGCGCGCACCCCCGGGCTCGTACGCTAAGGATCCGTGGCGATGTATGCGGCCTACGGCAGCAATATGGATCCGGCGCAGATGGCCGAACGCTGCCCGCACTCGCCGCAGCGCGGCACCGGCTGGCTTGAGGGCTGGCGGCTGACCTTCGGCGGCGAGGACATCGGCTGGGAGGGCGCGCTGGCCACCGTGGTGGAGGAGGCGGGGCAGCGCGTTTTCGTGGTGCTGTACGAGATCTCCGAGCACGACGAGCAGTCGCTGGATCGCTGGGACGGTGCGACGCTCGGCTACTACGACAAGATCAGGGTGCGGGTCGCCACGCTCGACGGTGACGTGGTCGCGTGGCTGTACGTGCTGGACGCCTATGAGGGCGGCCTGCCGTCCGCTCGCTATCTCGGCATCGTGTCCGACGCCGCTGAGGTGGCCGGGGCGCCCGCCGACTACGTGACCTGGCTGCGGACCCGGCCCTGCACCTCCATCGGCGGGTAGGCGGCAGCGGCAGCGGTGCAGCGCCGCGCCCGAGGAACCCGACGATGCTGCCGCGCAGTGATACCGGGTCCAGGCCATGCGCGGCCTGATGCTCCGCGGGAGTGCCATACCGGCGCAATTCCTCGCGGCGGACGCCGAGGCCGAGCACCCGGTGCGGGATGTCGGCCAGGGCCCTCGGCCACCTGCGGCACCGAGGTACCCGCCAGGTACGGCTCGACCAGCACCACGTCAGGAACGCTCAGCGTGGCGCGCAGCGTCCGCTTGTCGAACGGCCGCACCGTGGCCGCATACAGCACGGTCACGTCCAGGCCCCGGGTGGCCGCCAGCACCGGGCCCGCCATCGGGCCCACCGCGATCACCGTGCCGCCGCGCCCCGGCACGCAGCGGCGTGAACCCGTCCTGCCGGTCAGCCAGCACGCCGTCGTTGGCCAGCTCCGACAACCGGATGTAGATCCGGCCGCCGGCCGACGCCGCGGCGCGCAACGCCCGCTCCGCCTCGTCGGGGTGGCCTGGAACGTGCACCGTCCAGCCGGGCAGCGTGTCCAGCAGGGCCACGTCGCCAGGGGCCTGGTGGGTGCGGCCGCCGGCCGAGATGTCATAGGACGCGCCCGCGCTGACCAGGACCGCACCGACGTCCTGATGGTTCAGGTCCAGCTTGATCTGCTCGAACGGGCGCTCGACCAGGAAGCTGGCGAAGGTATGCGCGATCGGGCGCATCCCGGCTAGCGCCAGCCCGCCGGCCACGCTGACCAGCAGCTGCTCCCGGATCCCCAGATTGATGACCCGGTCCGGGTGGCGCCGCCGGGCCGCGCCGAACGCGTCGGCGGTGATCTCGGCCAGCACCACCGCCAGCCGGGGGTCCTCATCGAGCAGCGCGGTCGTCACGCGGGCGAACCGCTCACGCATGGTCTCCATCTCCGCTCCCTCCGCTCAGTGCTTCGGCTCGACCGTGGCCACGACCACCTGCGGCTGCCCGGGATGCGGTGTGCCGAACGCCGCCTCAAGCTCGTCGTGGTCGCGGCCGTCCGCCCGGACCGCCGACCAGCCCTCCCGGCTGAACCTGGTCTCGATGCCGCCCGGCCAGCCGTAGGTGGCCGAGGCGTTGTCCACCACGACCACATTCAGCGCGTCCAGCCCCACCGCGCCGGCGAACGCGATCGCCTCGTGATTGGATCCCTCGTCCAGCTCGCCGTCACCGATCAGCACGAACACCCGGGAGCTGGCCAGCCCCCTGGCCCGCAGGCCGAGGGCCATGCCGACGGCCAGCGGGAGGCCGTGCCCGAGTGAGCCGCTGGAGATCTCGGCGCCGGGCACCAGCACGCGGTCGGGATGCTGGCCGAGCAGCGAGCTCAAACTTGCCGAAGCTGGGCAGCAGCCCGGGATCGAGGAAGCCCTTCGCGGCCAGCACCGCGTAGTAGGCCATCGGGCCGTGCCCCTTGGACAGCAGGAACCTGTCCCGTGCGTCGTCGCCGATGGTCTGCGGGCTGACCCGCAGCACCCGGTCGTAGAGGACCCAGAGCACGTCAAGCGTGGACTGCGCGGCCAGGTCATGCTTGGTGTCTCCGGTCATCGCCGACATCAGGCCGGGCAGATCTGCGTAACCGTATGGCTTGCGTGGCACCGTGATCGTCATGGCCATGAGGATGCAACTTAAAGCGCGCTTGAAGTCAAATCGACCTGAAGCTAGCATCGCGGCATGACTCAGGTCCCGCGCATGCTGACCATCTCCGAGCTCGCCGAGCGCAGCGGAACGGCGCCCTCGGCGCTGCGCTACTACGAGGAGCTCGGCCTCATCGCGGCGGAACGGACGGCCGGGAACCAGCGTCGCTTTGCCCGGCACATGCTGCGGCGGGTGGCGTTCATCAAGGCCGGGCGCCAGCTTGGCTTGTCGTTGCACGAACTGAAGACCGCGCTGGACCGGCTGCCGGCGGACAAGGCACCGACCAGGGCCGACTGGAGCAAGGTGGCCAGGCTCTGGCAGGCCCGGATTCAGCAGCGCATCGCCGAACTCGAGCGGATGGCCGCGACGCTGGACGGCTGCATCGGCTGCGGCTGCCTGTCGCTGCGCCGGTGCCGTCTCTACAACCCGGGTGACGTCGCCTCCCGGCGGGGCGCTGGTGCGCGCTGGCTGCTCGGGGACGAGCCTGCTAGTGCGCCAGCAGCACGATGACCAGCGCAGCCACCGGGATCAGCACGGCAGCGAACGCATCCCACGGCCAGCTGCCGACCCGCTCGCCGGCCGGCGCACCGCGCTCCCTGGCCAGCCGGGCCTGCAGCTCGAGTTCCGCGGCGATCTGGTCGGCCGGGCTCTGCTTCAGCAGCTCCTGTGCGTCCCTGGGCAGCTTCGCGTAGGAAGGCGGCGCCGTGGCCGTGAACTTGAACTGGCGCCGGCCGGGAAAGTCCTTCTTGACCCGGGCCCGGCGCGGCGCGTAGAGCGCCCAGCTGTGCACGACCTTCTCGCGGCCCGATTCGGGCCCGCGCGCGCAGCGCACCTGGACGGACTCGCCCACGGCCACGGAGCTGACGGCGCCCCACGGCACCCGGTGATCACGCAGCGGGTTCAGCACGGTGATGCCGTGGTCATCGGTGATGACCCGGGGCCGGAGCGCCACCGCGTACATCAGCCCGGTGATGACGGCCAGGACCGCGATGACCAGCACGGAGTACCAGTCACGGCCGGTGAAGGCGAGGTCGATCAGGTTGGCCGCGACGAACGCCACCCATATCCACCAGATCACCACCGGGGCGGGCAGCCGGAATGTCCGCCTGGTTCTGCGAGCGGCAGGACCGCGCGCCGGCTCCGTGGACTTAGCCGGGCCCAGGCGGTCCGCCACCCGCTGGCGGCCGCCGGCCGGCCCGGGTCCCGCGCTGGCACGGAGTTCCGCACCAGCTCCGCGAACCGTGGCGAGATCGAGGCCGCGCCGGGCTCGCGGCGTCCGCCGGGCTCGCGGCCCGCCGGGCTCGCGGCAGCCGCCGGGCTCGCGGCGCCGCGGCCGCGCTCGCGGACGCCGCGGCCAGCCGCGGACCGGGCCTTGGATGCTCGATCGCTGTGTGATGCAGCCGTGCGGACCGCGGCCGTTGGATGTGCCGTGTTGGTCCGGCGGCACCGGATCCTGCTGTGCAGACACTACTGATGCGCTCCAGGGCTCAGCCGCCGAACGCCCCCTTCGATGGCGTTCGGGCGATTCCACTGTACGGGCTGCTACGTAACGAGCGCGTCTCGGATCCGGCGCAGATCAGGCCAGCGCGCCGGGCATCGGCTCGGCCGCCGACGCGGCGCTGCTGCCGCCGCACATGGCCGTGAGCGCGGTGGCCGCCATGATGCGGACGCCCAGCCCGATCGCCCGCTCATCCACGTCGAAGGACGGCTGGTGGATGTCGAAGTCGTCGGCCGATCCCGGCGTCCGGGTGCCGAGCCTGGCCAGCGCACCGGGGACCGACTCCAGGTACCAGGCGAAGTCCTCGCCGCCCAGGCTCTGCGGCGCCGGGGTGATCGCGTCGGCGCCCAGGACCCGGTCGATGGCCGCCTCGAACATGGCCGTCGAGACGGTCTCGTTCACGGTCGGCGGCACGTTGCGCTGATAGGTGAGATCGGCCACCACGCCATACGCGCTCGCGACCGACTCGATCAGGGCCTTCAGCAGGTCAGGGGCCGCATGCCAGGCGTTGTCGTCGAGGCACCGCACGGTGCCCTCCACCTCGCCGTCGTCCGGGATCGCGTTCGCTGCCGACCCCGCGTTGACCCGGCCCCACACCAGGCTCAGGCTGGAGCGGGGGTCGACGCGCCGGGACAGGGCCGCGGGCAGTTCCGTAATGATCTTGCCGAGCGCGTAGACGAGGTCCGCGGTCAGGTGCGGCCGGGCGGTATGGCCGCCGGGCCCGCTGACCCTGACCGTGATCTTGTCGCAGGCCGCGGTGATCGGGCCGGTCCGGGTGCCCACCTTGCCGACATCCAGCCGCGGATCGCAGTGCAGCGCGAAGATGCGGTCCACCGAGGCGATGCCGCCGGCCGCGAGGACGTCAAGGGCTCCGCCGGGGACCTCCTCGGCGGGCTGGAAGATCAGCCGGACCCGGCCGGGCAGCGCCCCGGCCGCCGCCGTGCGGGCCAGGAACAGGCCGGTGCCGAGCAGGATGGCTGGTGTGCACGTCATGGCCGCAGGCATGGCACGCGTTGGCGATCGTGGACCGGTACGGAACGTTCTTCTCGTCGCCGATCGGCAGCGCGTCCAGGTCCGCGCGCAGCGCCACCACCGGCTCGGTACCCGAGCCGATGTCCACGACCAGCCCGGTGCCCTTGGGCAGGATCGCGGGACGCAGCCCGGCCGCCTCGAGCCGCAGCTTGACCCGCCGGGTCGTGCGGTGCTCGTGGTAGCCGATCTCAGGATGGGCGTGCAGGTCCCGCCGGAAATCGATGAGCTCGTCCTCATGCCCGGCCAGGAACGCGTCCAGTTCCCCCTCTAGATCATGTTCCGGCATGCGCCGCCTCCCCCGGGAGAACGAAGCGGTCCTGGCTGAACTCGGTGGCCAGGGCGTCGATGACGTCCATCAGGTCACCACCGTCCGCAACCAGGGCACGCTGCCGGTCGCACGAGGATCCGCTCTCGAGCACCTGGGAGATGACGTCGAGCTCCTCCGCGCAGCCCAGCCGGGCGGCCACCGGCTCCAGCTCGGCCACCAGTTCGAACAGCCCGTCCCTGATCGGGGCGGTGGAGCCGGTGTCGTCGGTGATCACGATGGCGTCCAGCCCGTACCTGGTGGCCCGCCACTTGTTGTCCTTGACCACCCAGGCCGCCGGGGTGGGCAGCTTGTAGCCGCGGTCGAGCTGGGTGTCCAGCAGCTGGACCAGCGACTGCGATAGCGCGGCGACCATGCCGATCTCGCGGAGGGTCGGGACGCCGTCGAACATCCGGATCTCGACCGTGCCGAAATCCGGGTGCGGCCGGATGTCCCACCACACCTCTTTGATGCTCCGGACGGTCCCGGCGCGAAGCAGCGTGTCCATGTACTCCTCGAACTCACTCCAGCACGCGAGCTGTGGCGGCGGCCCGGACGTTGGCAGCCCACCGAAGATGACGGCCCGGCTCGAGGCGAGCCCCGTGTCATGCCCGCTCCAGAACGGGCTCGACGCGGTCAGCGCCAGGAAATGCGGCAGATAGGCAGCAAGGGCATTGACGATCGGGATCGCCTTGCTCCCGTCGCGGATACCCACATGGACATGAACACCGAAAGTTTGAATCCTGCGGGCAAGCCACTGCAACTGCTCGACGAGTTCGGCATAGCGCTGAATGGGTGCCATCTTTGCATCCCGCCAGTCGCTGACGGGATGCGTTCCAGCACAGGCAAGCATCGTACCGCGTGTTTCGGTGATTCGCTCAAGTTGCGAGATTGTCGCGGCGAGATCGTCCTTGGCCTCCGAGACTGTACTGCAGATCCCGGTAACGACCTCGATGGTCGATTGCATGAGCTCATGGCGGAGCCTGGGAACCTCTCCGGCCTCGCTGAGCCCGGGCAGCTCGGCGAGCACCTCACGAGCGTCCTGGCGCAGCATCCTGGTGCGGCAGTCAATGAGCTGCAGCTCCCATTCGACGCCCAGCGACGCGCCGCGCGATGGATTCCATGTGATGGCCACCGTCAGTCTCCAAGCATCGTCGTGACCGGGCTGCCGGAGCGCTGCCGCGAGCCCGTGTGCCGCCGGAGGTCATCGCCGGGCTGGGCCACCCGCGTCCAGCCCGCCAATATGACCAACCCGTCCTGCTCAGCCGCGGCCTTGCTACCCCGCCCGGACGGCCGACGCCGATCCGGCCGGTCAGCCCAGTATCGCCCAGCGCCGCTGGTCAGTAGGCATCCGGCGGCTTGTAGATGCCCCATACGTCACGAAGCGCATCACAGACCTCACCGACTGTCGCCCGGGCCCGGAGCGCCTCACGGAGCGGATAGAGCACGTTCTCGGTACCAGCGGCGGCCCGCTTGAGGTCGGCTATCCGGCTGGCGCACTCGGCCGGGTCCCGGGACGACCGCAGCGCCGCCAGTGACCGGGCCTGGTCCTGCTCGATCGCCGGGTTGACGCGGAGCGGCTCGATATGGCTCCTCCTCGGCCAGCGCGAAGTTGTTCACGCCCACGATGATCCGCTTCCCCTCGTCTATCTCGCAGGCGACGCGATAGGCCGACCGCTCGATCTCGGCTTTCTGGAAACCCTGCTCGATGGCGGCCACCGCGCCGCCGATGTCCTCGATCTTGGCGATCAGCTCGCTCGCCGCCGTGTCGATGTCATCGGTGATCGACTCGATCGCGTATGACCCGGCGAACGGGTCCGCGGTGGCGGTCAGGTCGGTCTCGTACGCCAGCACCTGCTGGGTTCGCAGCGCCAGTCTGGCCGCCTTCTGGCTGGGCAGCGCGATGGCCTCGTCATAGGAGTTCGTGTGCAGCGACTGGGTGCCGCCGAGCACGGCGGCCAGCGCCTGGACGGTCACCCGGGCCATGTTGACCTCGGGCTGCTGGGCGGTCAGCTGGACGCCGGCCGTCTGGGTGTGGAACCTGAGCATCTGGGACCTCGGGTCGGCCGCCCCGAACTCGTCCCGCATGATCCGCGCCCACAGCCGCCGGGCCGCGCGGAACTTCCCGATCTCCTCCAGCAGCGTGGTCCGCGCGACGAAGAAGAACGACACCCGGGGCGCGAACTCGTCGACGGCCAGCCCGGACGAGATGGCCGCCCGCACGTATTCCTTCGCGTTGGCCAGCGTGAAGGCGATCTCCTGGACCGGCGTCGCTCCCGCCTCGGCCATGTGATAGCCGGAGATCGAGATGGTGTTCCAGTGCGGCATCTCCTTCTCGCAGTAGGCGAACGTGTCCGCGACCAGCCGCAGCGACGGCTGCGGCGGATAGATGTAGGTGCCCCGGGCGATGTACTCCTTCAGGACGTCGTTCTGGATCGTCCCGGTGAGCTGGCTGGCCGGGGTGCCCTGCTCCTCGGCCACCAGCTGGTAGAGCAACAGCAGAACGGCCGCCGGGGCGTTGATCGTCATCGACACCGACACCGAGTCCAGCGGTATCTCGTTCAGCAGCACCCGCATGTCGTCGATCGAGTCGATCGCGACGCCGACCCGGCCCACCTCGCCGCGGGCGGCGGGCGCGTCGGAGTCGTAGCCCATCTGGGTCGGCAGGTCGAACGCGACCGACAGGCCCGTGGTACCCGCCTGGATCAGCTGGTGGTACCGCCGATTGGAGTCCGCGGCGGTCGAGAAGCCCGCATACTGGCGCATCGTCCACGGCCGGCGCACGTACATGGTCGGATGGATACCGCGGGTGTACGGGAACTCGCCTGGCTCGGCTATATCCCGGGCCGCATCAAGGTCCTTTACCGACTCAGGACCGTAAACCGGCTCGATTGGCAACCCGGACTCAGAGATGCGCGTCATGGCTCAAGATTATGGCGTGCATGGTTGGCGGCCTAGGTGGGCAAGGTCACACGCAGTGACACCAGTACGTCAACGAGCACATATGCTGCTCAGATTGACATGGCGGTGGTTAACACGGGGCGGGCCCGCCACCGGTACGGAACGGAGCAAAGTGAGTTCACGTTTCCGCGGGCCAGCGGTCGCCCTGGCCGGCCTGGCCTTGCTCCTCGCGCTGGCCAGCGCGGCCATCCCGGCCGCCAGCGCGGCGCCGGGGACGATCGTCAGGCGGCCAGCCGCAGTCCGCCCGGCAGGTCGTCGGGGGCCAGCAGCTGGCCAGTCCCGGCACCGTGGTCCGGTATCCGGCCCACGGCGCCAGGAAGCTGCCGCGCGTTCCGGCAGCGGCGTACGTCATCGCCGATGCGAGCACGGGGCAGGTGCTGGCCGCCAAGGACGCCCATGGCCTGTTCCCGCCCGCCAGCACGCTCAAGATACTCACCGCGATCACCCTGATCCCGCTGCTGAACCCGAATGCCATGGTCGTCGCCACCCGCCGGGCCACCTCGGTCCAGCCCAACGTGGTCGGGCTCATCGCGGGCCACAGCTACCGGGTCGCGGACCTGTTCCGGGCGCTGCTGCTGATCTCGGCCAACGACGCCGCCGTCAGCCTGGTGCAGGCGACCGGGTCGTTTGACCGCGGCATGGCCCTGATCAACGCCGAGGCGCACCGGCTGCAGGCCTATGACGTGGTGGCCAAGCAGCCGAACGGGCTGCCCGCCGCCGGGCAGGTCGTCTCGGCGTATGACGAGGCGCTGATCGCCCGGCAGGCGCTGGCCCTCCCGGCGTTCATGAAGTACGACTCGACCCTGGCGGCGCGGTTCAAGGTCAAGAAGCGCAAGTGGGTCACCCTGGTCAACCAGAACACGCTGCTGACCGGTTACCGGGGCGGCATCGGCGGCAAGATCGGCTGGACGGTCAAGTCCGAGGCCACCTACGTCGGCCTGGCCCGCCGGGGCGGCGTGACCCTCATCGTGACCCTGCTGCACTGCACTCCGCTGCGGGAGATCATCTCCGGTGAGCGCCTGCTCAACTGGGGCTTCGCCATGGCGGGCAAGGTCACGCCGGTCGGCGTGCTGGTAAAACCGCTGCCGAGCGTCGTCACCGCGCGACTGGGCGGCGCATCGGGGCACGCCCAGGCCGGCCACCGCCAGGCCAGCCGGGCCGATCGGGTCCCGGGCGGCTCCGGGCCCCCGCCGCGGCTGCTCATCATCGCTGCCGCGCTGATCGCGGCGGTCGCCGCCGGGCTGGGGCTGGCCAGGCTGGCCTGGTCCAGGCGCCGGTCAGCGGGACCGGGCCCGCCCTGACCGGCCGGGGCCTGACCGGCCGGGCCTGACCGGCCGGGGCCTGACCGGCACGGCCGGGCCTGACCGGCCGGGGCCTGACCGGCCGGCCGCCCGCCTGCGGCGGGATGCTGGCATCATGGCTGGCGTGACGATGACCGCGGACTTTTCAGGTGTTCCCGTCGCCCAGCAGCCCGCCGTCGTCGAGCAACTCTGGCAGGCCATGGAAGAGGCTGACGCGGCGGGTTACTACCCCCAGCTGACCGTCGAGCGGCCGTGGTCGGTGCACAATCCGGTTCTGGAGGGCGAATTTGCCTCGCCTCGAGCGATTCGCTGGTACCTGTGCAGAGAACTCGGCCGGCTAGCGGCGGCCGGCGCCAGGATCTCGGTAAGCCCGGGGCGACAGGCACTCGACCTGCATGACCCGGACATTGTCTCGGCCGTTGACGAGACCCGCTGGGACCTGCGGCGCAAGAAACTGTTCCTGTTCGGGCCCGAGCGGATGGCCCTGTCGATCGACCGGCTCCAGCACTACACAGGGACCGCCGCCGACATGTTCCAGCGGTACGTCCTGCTCACCAACTACGGCTGGTACGTGGAGGAGTTCCGGGCCGTGTTTCCCGATAGCGTCGGCCCGGAATCTGACGCCCGCCAGATGCCCGCGTGGCACCACATGCAGCCGGATCAGGCCGGCCTGACAATGATCAACATCGGCGTCGGCCCGTCCAACGCCAAGACGATTACCGATCACCTGGCCGTGCTCCGCCCGGACCTGGTGCTGATGATCGGGCATTGCGGCGGCCTGCGGAATCATCAGGAGATCGGCGACCTGGTGCTGGCGACTGCCTTCCTGCGTGATGACCGCGTCCTCGACGACATGCTTCCGCTGAGTGTTCCTGTGGTCTCGAATCACACGCTGAATACGCTCCTGCTCGATGAGCTGACCGCACGCAGCCTGCGCTGCCGGATGGGGGTCGTCTTCACGACGGCCAACCGGAACTGGGAGCTTCAGCTCTCATCGGTCGCCGAGCGGCTGCGGCTTTCCCGGGCTCTGGCCGTTGACATGGAGTCCGCGACGGTGGCCACGAACGGATTCCGCTACCGGATACCGACCGCCACCCTGCTCGCGGTCAGCGACAAGCCGCTGCATGGCCGCCCCAAGCACAGCGCGGACGCCCAGGGCTTCTATGCGGCCACCCGCCGCCAGCACGTCGAGATCGGGATCGCGATCGCGGAGAAGGTCAGGCAGCAGTATCCGGGCGGGCTGCCCGCCGCCGACATCCGCTCCCCCGATGAGCCGCTGCTCGGCCTGACGGACTCAGGGCTAGCGCGGCAGCCCTGTCCTCCCGGGCCACGGCGCTGGCCCGCTCCGCGACGAGGTCGCAGAGCGGGCCGCCGTTGTCCTGCGCCGGCGGCCAGGCGAGTGCCTGAGCCGAGGGCTCCTTGCTGGCTACCCGCAGAACGCGACTTCCGTGGCGTGCTGGACGTCGTGCCGGAAGACCGGGTGGTCAGGGCCCTCACCACTGCCCTTAAATATTGGGACTTTGGTCTAGTCTGGGTAGATTTGACGGGGCGATCATGATGGTGTATTCGACGTTCTCGGTGTGGCCGGTTCGTCGTTGCGCCGTGGTCCGGGGACCGGTGCGCTGCCGATCGGTGCGGTTCTTGGGATGGGCGGCGACCGCGGCCTGCAAGGCGGCGGTGGCCTGGGCTGCGCCGGCGGCGCGTTTGCCGCAGTGCGGGCAGCACACATCGGCGGTGACGTGGTCTCGGAGCAGGTGCAGCGCCGCGATGATGCTGATCTGGTCCGGGTCGGTGCCGTCGAGCGCGGCGGCCTGGGCGGCTAGATCACACAGCATGTTGTAGACGATCAAGTACGCCCAGATCTCCTGGCGCGCCAACGGCACCGACCGGCCCCGCAGCACCCGCCGCGACCCGCGGAGGGTGTTTTTCAGGTGAAGGTAGGAAATTTCGACGGCCCACCGCTCCGCGTACACCTGGGCGACCTGGTGGGCGGGGTATGCCTGGTGGCCGAGCAGGGTGGTGAGCAGCCGGAACCGGCTGAGTTTGGTCTTGCCCCGCTCAGTCGTGGTGAGGAGGTCGAACTCCACCAGCCGGGCGATCGTGCCGGGTAGCCGGGGCGCCGCCGGGTCACCGATCTGGGCGCGCCGCCGGGCCCGCATCCCATCAGATTCACGCATCCGCACCATCTGGGACCCATCGGGGAGGGTCTTGATGATTTTGAACGGGACGGATTTGGCGCCGTTCTTCACCCGCCACACCAGCTCCGAACCGGTCGCACTGGCCCGGATCCACCGGTCCATGGAGAAGAAGTTGCGGTCCGCGGTGTTCAACATGCCGGGCCGCAACGCACTGATCAGCCCATCGACCAGGACCTGTTCACTGTCGTGGTAGCCGCCGATGGCGGCGGCCAGGATCCGCCTGGTTCCACACGAGATCAGCGTGACCAGCCGGATCAGCGGATGTTTCCCGCCGGCTGGCACCCCGAACTCCGCCGCCAGGGCGGGATCGCTGAAACAGCCGATCGTGGAGCCGTCGTAGGCGGTCAGCTCCATGCCCTTCCACATCGAGCCGGGTCCCAGCACCTGCGTGCGGGCCGCCAAGAACTCGAACAGGCGCCACAGGGGCGCTTCCCCGAGTCGTGCCCTGGCCTGGGACAACGCCGACCCGGTCAGTATCTTCTTGCCCGGCGCACGGCGGATCAGACCGGGCAGCGACAGCATAAGGCTCAGCAGCGAGTCATAGCCGAGGCTGGAGAACAGGCACCCGGCCAGCACGCACAGCACTGTCGCGGCCCCGTTCAGCGCGATGCCGTCGTATTTGCAGTCGTGGTCGGTCTCGGCCAGCACACCGGCCACCGCGTCCCCACCGGCCAGCTGCTTCAGCAATCCGGCTTGGCGGGCCTCATCGGCCCACGTCAGGGCCGATCCCGGGCCGGCAAGCACCACCTCGGCGAGCGCCTCCCGTTCAGTGGCCTCAAGCCGCGGGGCGATGCCGGCGACGGCCTGCAACCTGCACTTCGACCTGGCCTTCGACCGGTGCCCGCCGGTGGACGCAACCGGCACCGCCATGACAGACTCTACCGACAACGAAGCTCCTGCTCAGGACGTGTTTGGTCTCGACAACCCACGTCCTACCAGGGGCTTTGTTGCTTCCCGGGATCACCACACTCAAGATTCATAATGTGATCAACACGTGACCTAACCGCCAGCACCCGGCAAACGGGCACAGAACACCGAATAATTAAGGGCAGTGGTGCCGTCACTCATCTTGAAATCGTTGTAGACCATGACGGCCTGCCGGGCGCCATCCGGGCTGGTGTAGGCGAAGCTCTTGAACCCGCCGGGGTAACCGCCGTCGTGCCCCCACGCCGGGCCGCAGGGCAGGTGCACGCGATAGATGCCCAGCCCGTACTGCTCGGCGAACAGCTCGCCCATGTCGTTGACCGGCCTCGCCGACAGCAGTTCATGCTGCTGGGCGGGGGGTAGCAGCCGGCCGGCGACCAACGCCCGGTAGAACCTGGCCACGTCATCGACGGTGGAGATCATGGCCCCGGCGGTCCACGCACCCGACGGATTGACCATGTTCGTGACGTCGATGCTGCCGAAGTAACCGTGCGCGTGTGGTCCGGGGATCTGCCGGCTGGTCAGCGGGAACGAGGTGTCGCGCAGGCCCAGCGGAACCAGGATCCGGCGGCGGATCTCTCGATCGGGCTGTGCCTGGTGACCTTCTGGATGATCATCCCGGCCAGGATGTAGTTGGTGTTCGAGTAGTGCCAGCCCGACAACGGAGGCCCGAGATGCAGGGCCGCGGCGACCAGCTGGCGTGGCCGCCATGTCTTCGCCAGGCTCTGCGGGGTCTGGGCCCGGGGGTCATCCATGTAGTCGCGCAGCCCGCTGGTGTGCTGCAGGAGCTGGCCGATGGTGATCCGGGCCGGGTGGTAGCCCCGGCCGGTGATGACGCCCGGCAGCCACTTCTGCACGCTGTCGTGCAGGGACAGCCGCCCTTCGGCGGCCAGCTGCAGGACCACCGTGGCCACGAAGGGTCTTGGTGATGCTGCCGATGTGCACCCGGTCCTGCGGCCGCATGGGCTGGCCGGTCGCCCGGTCGGCCAGGCCGGCCACCACGTGCCGGACGGAGCGTCCCGCGCCCGGTCATGATGATCACTCCGGGCTGGCCATCGGCGACCAGCTGGTCGGCCGCTTTCTGCAAGCCCGGCGCGGCCCCGGGACTGGCCCCCGGCCGCGACGCAGGCCGCGCGGCGAACGCGTACGCCCACGACCCGGCCACCGCAAGAACCGCCGCGACCAGAACTCCGGTGACGCGAAGGACGCTGCGGCGGGCCGGGTTCCTGATGAAGCTCATAGCTATCTCCCGAATCCATCAAACTTTCACCTGTCAGTTAGAACGGATTTAGCGGGAGCTGAGCTTGGTTTCTACCGGTGGTTGCGAATCCTGAGCGTGAGGGGTTCGCATGCCGAGGTATGCGTGGAACAAGATGCCGGCCGGGGTCAAGGGCCGTTACTTCGAGCTGATCAGAACGGGATTGTCGGGTCTCAGGCCGCAGGGCGGGTCGGCGTATCGCTCAGCTGCGGGTCGCTGTGGTTCATCGACGCTGGCAGCGTGAGCTTCATCGAGACGCCTGTCAGCCCGAGGTATCTGAGCCAGGACGACCGGATCGAGATCGCTGACGGGCTAGCCTGCGGTGAGCCCGTCAGGTGATCGCTGCGCGGATCGGGAAGAGTTACCAGTCCGTCTACCGGGAGCTCGCCAGGAACCGCAAACCAGAGGCCGCTATCAGCCCTGGTATGCGCACAGCCAGGCCTACGTGCGGCGCAAGCGGCCTAAGCACCGCAGGTTTGACTGCGATGCGCAGCTGCGCGAGGTCGTGGCCGGCAAGCTGGGCAAGCGCTGGTCACCGACCCAGATCAGCCGCTGGCTGCGGCGCCGCTACCCGCGGCGGGCTGCCTGGCATGTGTGCGCCGAGACCATCTACGAAGGCATCTACCGCGGCCTCATCATCCCCGCCGGGCCAGCGAGCCTGCGCACCGGCCGCACCTACCGGCACCACCGCGGTCGGGGCCGGTCCCGCGAGGGAGCGCTCCGGCAGTCCACGAACATGAGGTCGATCCGCGAGCGGCCGCTGGCCGCCGGATCACGGCGCCAGGCCGGGCACTGGGAAGGCGACCTCATCGTCGGCGCCGCGCAGCGATCCGCGATCGCCACGCTGGTCGAACGCAAGACCAGGCACACCGTGCTGGTGAAGCTGCCCGGCGATCACTCGGCCCAGTCCGTCGGCGACGCCCTGATCGGCGCGTTCGCTGCCGTCCGCCGCAGCTGCGCCGGACGCTGACCTGGGACCAGGGCAACGAGATGTTCCAGCACGAGCGCATCGAGCAGGCCACCGGCCTGAAGATCTACTTCGCCGACCCGCACTCGCCCTGGCAGCGCGGCAGCAACGAGAACACCAACGGCCTTCTGCGCCAGTACTTCCCCAAGGAAACCGACCTCGATATGGACCGCTCAACACCTCGCCCAGTCGCCGCCGAACTCAACGACCGGCCGCGCATCTGCCTCAACGACAAGACCCCCCGCCAGCTCATGCGACGATGGGACCGCCAGCAGGCAACGGAATGATTCGCGACGTTCGCTAGAAACCCCGAGAGTCCAGACGACGGCCCTGCCCGACGGCCCTGCCCGACGTCCTCACGACGTCCTGCACGACGGCCCCACATGACGGCCCTAGACAGCGGGCAGGAAACCGACCCGGTCCCGGACCGCATCCATGGTCTGGCTGGCCACCTTGCGGGCCCGCGCCGCACCATGGGCCAGCATCCGGTCCAGCTCGGCCTCGTCGGCCAGGAACTGCTCGGTCCGCTCCCTGATCGGGGCGAACGCGTCGACGACGACCTCCGCTAGCTCCCTCTTGAAGGTGCCGTAACCCGCTCCCCGGTAGCGCTGCTCCAGGCTGGCCACGCCCTGGCCGGACAATGCCGCGTAGATCCGCAGCAGGTTGGTCACGCCCGGCTTGGCCTCCTCGTCGGCCCGTACCTCGGTGCCGGCGATCGGTGACCGACCGGGCGATCTTCCGCCGGATCGAGCCGGGCTCCTCCAGCACGTCGATGATGCCCTGCGGCGACGAGGACGACTTGCTCATCTTGATGAGCGGATCCTGCAGGTCCGCGATCTTGGCCACGTCGGGCAGGATGTAAGGCTCGGGCACCACGAACGTTTCGCCGAACCTGCGGTTGAACCGCTGGGCCAGGTCCCTGGTGAGCTCCAGGTGCTGGCGCTGGTCCTCGCCGACCGGCACCTGATCGGTCTGGTACAGCAGGATGTCGGCCGCCTGCAGGACCGGGTAGGTGAACAGCCCGACGCTGGCCGCATCCGCGCCGCCCCGCGCTGACTTGTCCTTGAACTGCACCATCCGGCTGGCCTCGCCGAAGCCGGTGATGCAGCCCAGCACCCAGGCCAGCTCGGCGTGCTCGGGCACGTGGCTCTGCACGAAGACCGTGCACCGCTCCGGGTCGAGCCCGGCTCGCGAACAGCTGGGCGGCGGCCACCCGGGTCCGGCGCCGCAGCACCGCGGGATCGTGCTGCACCGTGATCGCATGCAGGTCGACCACGCAGTAGAAGGCGTCATAGGTCTCCTGGAGCGCCACCCACTGGCGCAGCGCGCCGAGATAGTTGCCGATGTGGAACGAGTCGGCGGTGGGCTGGATGCCGGAGAGCACACGGGGACGGGCCATGCCGGAAATTCTAGTTGCGCGTCAGCCGCGGCCAGCCGCCCTCGCGTCAGGTGCCAACCGTGTCATTGCGAACAACCGGCACGATCTCGGGCGCCCCGAGCCTGATCGCGTCGGCGTCGGAGTCGGTGCTCGCGTCCTGCGACGCCCGCTCGGCCGCGACCCGCGCCCGGTAGTGCTCGACCTCCCGGGCGACCTGCCGGGACCGCCACTTCATCGGCCCGGCCATCAGCTCGGCCGCCTCCGGCGCCGCCGACAGCCCGCGGTCCCAGGTCTCGATCGAGATGTGCGTGCGGCGGGCCAGCACGTCATCGAGGTGCCGCGCGCCCTCATGCGAGGCGGCGTAGACCACCTCGGCGCGCAGGTAGTCATCCGCGCCGGCGATCGGCTTGCCCAGCCCGGGCTCGGCGGCGATCAGGTCGAGCACCTCCCCGGCCAGCGTGCCGTACCGGTGCAGCAGGTGCTCGATCCTGGCCACGTGCAGGCCAGACGACCGGGCCAGGCTGTACCTGGCGTTCCACAGCGCGACGTGCCCGTCCGCGCCGACCAGCGGGATCGTCTCGGTGCAGGACGGCGCCACCTTGCCGTCCAGCCCGTGCGCCACCGCGTCGACCGCGTCCCTGGCCATCAGCCGGTAGGTGGTGTACTTGCCGCCCGCCACCATGACCAGGCCAGGCACCGGATGCGCGACGATGTGCTCGCGGGACAGCTTCGAGGTGATGTCCGACTCGCCGGCCAGCAGCGGCCGCAGGCCCGCGTAGACGCCCTCCACGTCGTCCCTGGTCAGCGGGACGGCCAGGACCCGGTTCGCCTGGCCGAGGACGTAGTCGATGTCGGTCCGGCTGGCCGCCGGGTGCGCCCGGTCCAGGGACCAGTCGGTGTCGGTCGTCCCGATGATCCAGTGCCGCCCCCACGGGATGACAAACAAGACACTGAACGGGGTACGCAAGATGATCCCGGTGGCCGACTGGATCCGGTCGCGCGGCACGACCAGGTGCACGCCCTTGGAGGCGCGGACGTTGATGACGCCGCGGCCGCCGACCATGGCCTGGATCTCGTCGGTCCACACGCCGGTGGCGTTGACCACCTGCTGGGCCCGGATCTCCAGCTCGGTCCCGGACTCCAGGTCCACGGCGCGGACCCCGGTCACCCGCTCGCCTTCCCGCAGGAAGCCGGTCACCTGGGTCCGGGTGGCCGCCTGAGCGCCGTACCCGGCCGCGGTCCGGACCAGCGTCATCACGTAGCGGGCGTCGTCCACCTGCGCGTCCCAGTACAGCAGCGCCCCGGTAAACGCGGACCGCTTGAGCGCGGGCGCCAGCCGCAGCGCGCCGCGCCTGGACAGCTGGCGATGGGTGGGCAGCCCGCGGCTGCTGGCCCATCGAGAACCCGAGCAGGTCGTAGGCGGTGACGCCGGTGCCGACGTAGGCACGTTCCCAGACGTGGTGGGAGAACGGGAACAGGAATGAGACCGGGCGCACCAGGTGCGGCGCGATCCGCTGGAGCAGCAGCGAGCGCTCGGCCAGCGCCTCCTTGACCAGCCCGACGTTGAGCTGCTCCAGGTACCTGAGGCCGCCGTGGATGAGCTTGCTGGACCGCGAGGAGGTGCCTGAGCCGAAATCCCTGGCCTCGACCAGGCCGACCGACAGCCCCCGGGTCGCGGCGTCCAGCGCCACCCCGGCCCCGACCACGCCGCCGCCGATGACGAGCACCTGGTGCTCGGTCCTGGTCAGCTCGGCCAGCGCCGCCGCCCGCTCGTCCGGCCCCAGCCTCGCTGTCGCTCCCGCCCCGGCCATCACAGGCAGAACGCTACGCCAGCCAGGCGCCCGGCCGGCCGGCGGCCGCCCGGCCAGGCCGCTTCACCGGGTCACCACGACCTCGACGCGCTGGAACTCCTTCAGGTCGGAGTAGCCCGACGTGGCCATGGTGCGGCGCAGCGCGCCCATCAGGTTCATCGAGCCGTCCGAGACGGTCGACGGCCCGTACAGGATCTGCTCCAGGGTGCCGATGGTGCCGACCTTCAGCCGGGCGCTGCGCGGCAGCTCCGGGTGGTGCGCCTCGCTGCCCCAGTGGTAGCCGCGGCCCGGCGCCTGCGCGGCCCGGGCGAACGGCGAGCCCACCATCACCGCGTCCGCGCCGAGCGCCAGCGCCTTGGCGATGTCGCCGCTGCGGGTCATCCCGCCGTCGGCGATCACGTGCACGTACCGGCCGCCTGACTCGTCCAGGTAGTCGCGCCGGGCCGCCGCGACGTCGGCGATCGTGGTGGCCATCGGGACGGCCACGCCGAGCACCGCGGCCGTCGTGTGGCCGCTGCCGCCGCCGAACCCGGCCAGCACCCCGGCCGCCCCGGTCCGCATCAGGTGCAGCGCCGCGGTGTAGGTAGCGCAGCCGCCGACGATCACCGGCACGTCCAGCTCGTAGATGAACTGCTTGAGGTTGAGCGGCTCGGCCTTGCCCGACACGTGCTCGGCCGACACCGTGGTGCCGCGGATCACGAAGATGTCCGCCCCGGCGTCGATGACCGCCTTGTGGTAGCGCACGGTCCGCTGCGGGCGACAGCCGGGCCGCGGTGGTCACCCCGGCCGCCTTCATCTCCTCGATCCGCAGCCCGATCAGCTCCTCGGAGATCGGCTCGGCGTAGATCTCCTGGAACCGCCGGGTGGCCGCCTCGTCGTCCAGTTCCGCGGCCTCGGCCAGCAGCGGCTCCGGGATCTTCGTAACGGGTCCACAGCCCTTCGAGGTCGAGCACGGCCAGGCCGCCGAGCCTGCCCATCTCGACGGCGGTCCGCGGCGAGACCACGCTGTCCATCGGGGCGACCACCAGCGGCAGCTCGAACCGGTAGGCGTCGATCTGCCAGGCGATCGACACTTCCTCCGGATGCCTGGTCCGGCGGGACGGCACGATGCCGATCTCGTCCAGCCCGTAGGCGCGGCGGCCGCTCTTGCCCCGGCCGATCTCCATCGGGGTCATGGCCGCATCCGCCCCCCGTAGTTCGGCGCCTCGGTGACCATCTCGACGTCGTGCGGGTGACTCTCGGCCAGCCCGGCGCCGGTGATCTGGGTGAACTGCGCCTCTTGCAGCTCGGCGATGGTGCGGGCGCCGCAGTAGCCCATCGCGGCGCGCAGCCCCCCGGTCAGCTGGTCGGCGACCGCGCTCAGCGGGCCGCGGTAGGGCACCTGGCCCTCGACGCCCTCGGGCACCAGCTTGTCCTCGCGCAGCACGTCGTCCTGGAAGTACCGGTCCTTGGAGAAGGACCCGCCACGCTCGGGGTTCCGCATCGCGCCCAGCGACCCCATCCCCCGGTAGAGCTTGTACTGCTTGCCGTTGATGAACACCATCTCGCCCGGGCTCTCGTCGCAGCCGGCCAGCAGGCTGCCGAGCATGACCGTGTCGGCGCCCGCCGCGATCGCCTTGGCGATGTCACCGGAGTACTGCATGCCGCCGTCCCCGATCACCGGCACGCTGGCCGCCCGGGCCGCCCGGGCCGCTTCGTAGATCGCGGTGACCTGCGGCACGCCGACCCCGGCCACCACCCGGGTGGTGCAGATCGAGCCCGGCCCGACCCCGACCTTCACCGCGTCGGCGCCCGCGTCGATCAGCGCCTGCGCGCCCGCCCGGGTGGCCACGTTGCCGCCGACGACGTCCACCCGGACGTTCGCCTTCACCTGCGCCACCATGTCCAGGACCGCCTGGGCATGGCCGTGCGCGGTGTCGACGACCAGAAAGTCGGCCCCGGCCTCGGCCAGGGCCTGGGCGCGGCGCTTGGCGTCCTCGCCGACGCCCACCGCCGCGCCCACCACCAGCCGTCCCTCGGCATCCTTGGTGGCGTGCGGGAACTTCTCGCTCTTGGTGAAGTCCTTGACCGTGATCAGCCCGCACAGCCTGCCAGCCGCGTCGACCAGCGGGAGCTTCTCGACCTTGCTGCGCCCCAGCAGGCCGAACGCCTCGTCGCGCGGCACCCCGACGCCCGCGGTCACCAGCGGCATCGGCGTCATGACCTCGGCGACCCGGCGGCCGTGGTCGGTCTCGAACCTGATATCCCGGTTGGTCACGATTCCGAGCAGGATGCCGTCGGGGTCGGTGACCGGGACGCCGGAAATCCGGTAGCGGGCGCACAGCCGCTCGATGTCAGCCACCGTGGCCTCCGGGCCGCAGGTCACCGGATTGGTGATCATGCCCGCCTCGGAGCGCTTCACCATGTCGACCTGCTGCGCCTGGTCCTCGACGGACATATTGCGGTGCAGTACCCCGACACCGCCCTGACGCGCCATGGCGACCGCCATCCGCGCCTCGGTCACCGTGTCCATGGCCGAGGAGATCAGCGGCACGCGCAGGCTGATCCGGCGGCTCAGCCTGGCGGTGGTGTCCGCGTCGCTCGGCATGATCGCCGAGTGCGCAGGCAGCAGCAGCACGTCGTCAAAGGTCAGGGCGGGCGGAGCGAACTTGACGGCGTCGGTCATGTCACCTTCCGCAGGCTGGTGTGTAGGCATGTTTCATCCTAGTGACCGCGCCGGGCGCGAGGCCGCCTGATGCGGGCCGGCCCGGTCCAGGATCTCGGCGGTCAGCGGGGCACCCGGATCTGGCAGGCCGATCCGCGCCGGTCAGGCGATGTTCTCCTCCAGCGCGATCACGCGCAGCCTGGCCAGCGCCCGGTGCTGTGCGACCCGCACCGCCCCGGGAGACATGCCGAGCGTGTGCCCGGTCTCCTCGGCGGACATCCCGGCGAGCACCCGCAGCACGAGCAGTTCCCGCTGGTGCGACGGGAGCCGGGCCAGCAGGGCCCGGGCCCGCTCGGCCTCGATGTAGGCCACGACGGTCTCCTCGGGTCCCGGGTGGTCGTCGGGGCCGTCGGGCAGATCCTCGGTCGGGATGGCCAGCCTGGCCGCGTTTCGCATAGCGTCCGCCACTTTGTGCGAGGCTATGCCGAATACGAATGAGGCGAACGGCCGTCCCATGTCCTGGTAGCGCGGAAGCGCGGAAAGAACGGCAATGCAGACTTCCTGCGCCACGTCGTCGGCCACCTGATAATGGCCGGTGATCCGGCTGAGACGGGCCCGGCAGTACCTGACCACCATGGGCCTTATCTGTTCGAGCAGCGACTCGATCGCGGCGGGCTGACCCCGCACGGCCAGCGACGTCAGATCGCGAAGACTGGTCTGATTACCCCCATCTACCTGCAGTTTCACCTGTCCCCCTCAGCCAGATGCCGGACCGGGCCGCCCTGGTCCCACCAACTTATGATGCCCAGGAAAGCCGGATCGGTCACCATAGAAAGAGGCAACGGAAAGGTCACATTGATGTGTCGCGCAGATACCCCGGCTGGTTTTATCCACGCTGCGTAATCGATTAACTACTCTACGTAATCAATTCACTTCTTACCTCTGGGGCAACGAGTAAATGTGCACGTGCAGCTGCAAATTCCATCGGGACGGCCGCCGAACCCGTCCATTTCCGGATTGCCGATCCCCGGCCGCGTCCGGAACGCCGCCGCGCGGATCAGGCCGAACGCCCCCGCGCCGCCCCGAGACCCGCGCCGGTACCCCGCCCCTGCCGGCCTGCGGCAGGTGCGGGGCACCGGCTGATCGCCCGCGGGTCCGGGCGGCAGGTCAGTGACCGTGCCCGTGCCCGTGCCCGCCAGCCGCCTGGTCCGGCTCCGGCTCCGGCTTCTCGACCACCAGGACCTCGGTCGTGAGCAGCATGCCCGCGATCGAGGCAGCGTTCTGCACCGCCGAGCGGGTCACCTTGACCGGGTCGATGACGCCCTGCGCCATCAGGTCGCCGTACTCGCCGGTCGCCGCGTTGTAGCCATGACCGGCGGGCAGGTCGGCCACGGCGGAAACCACGACGCCGCCCTCCGCGCCCGCGTTCTCCGCGATCCAGCGGCACGGCGCCTTCAGCGCGCCGCGCACGACCTGGACTCCGGTCGCCTCGTCGCCGGACATGCCCAGGTCACCGAGACTCATCCCGATCTGGACGAGCACGCTGCCGCCGCCGGAGATGATGCCTTCCTCGATCGCCGCGCGCGTCGCCGAGATGGCGTCCTCCAGCCGGTGCTTCTTCTCCTTGAGCTCCACCTCGGTGGGCGCGCCCGCCCGCAGCACGCAGACGCCGCCGGACAGCTTGGCCACCCGTTCCTGCAGCTTCTCGCGGTCCCAGTCGGAGTCGGTGTCCTCGATCTCGGCCCGCAGCTGACGGACCCGGTCGGCGATCGCGTCCGGGTCGCCGGCGCCGTCGACGATCGTCGTGGTGTCCTTGGTTACCACGACCCGCCGAGCGTGGCCGAGCGCCTCCAGGCCGGTGTTCTCCAGCTTGAGGCCGAGCTCCTCGCTGATCACCTCGCCACCGGTCAGCACGGCCATGTCGGCGAGCATCGCCTTGCGCCGGTCGCCGAAACCAGGCGCCTTCACCGCGGCCACCGAGAGCAGCCCGCGGATCTTGTTGACGACCAGTGTGGACAGCGCCTCGCCATCCACGTCCTCGGCAACGACCAGCAGCGGCTTCTTGGTCTGCGCGATCTTCTCCAGCAGCGGCAGGAAGTCCTGCATCGAAGAGATCTTGCTGGCGTGCAGCAGGATGTAGGCATCCTCCAGGACGGCCTCCATCCGCTCCGGGTCGGTGATGAAGTACGCCGAGACGTAGCCCTTGTCGAACTGCATGCCCTCGGTGAACTCAAGCTCGAGGCCCATGGTCGGCGACTCCTCGACGGTGATGACGCCGTCCTTGCCGACCTTGTCGAAGGCCTCAGCGATGATGTCGCCGATCTTGGCGTCCTGGGCCGAGATCGTCGCGACGTGCGCGATGTCGCTGCGCTCGTCGACGTCCCTGGCCGCCTTCAGCAGCGCGTCGGCCACCTCGGCCGCCGCTGCGTCGATGCCGCGCTTGAGCGCCATCGGATTCGCGCCCGCGGCCACCGAGCGCAGCCCGTCATGCACCATCGCCTGGGCCAGCACGGTCGCGGTCGTCGTGCCGTCCCCGGCCACGTCGTTGGTCTTGGTGGCTACCTCCTTGGCGAGCTGCGCGCCAAGGTTCTCGTGGGGGTCTTCGACCTCGACCTCACGGGCGACGGTCACGCCGTCGTTGGTGATGGTGGGTGCGCCCCACTTCTTGTCGATGACCACATTGCGGCCCTTGGGGCCCAGCGTCACCTTGACGGCGTCTGCGAGGCGGTTCACACCGCGCTCCAGCGCGCGCCGCGCATCCTCGTCGAACACTACGCTCTTGGCCATGAGTACCTCAGACTACGTTTCGGGATGAATATGCCCCTGCTTGACAGTGCACTCCGCGAACCTGCACTGCTTGAATATGCCTTGCTCGAATATGCACTGCTTCATGCCACCGCCCCGGGTCGGCTCGGCGCCCCCGGAGTTGCTCCCTAGGGGCGACGAACCGATCCGGGGCGGTGCCGGGCGCTTGACGCGCGCCCGCCGCGGGCAGCTGCCCGCGCCGCACGAACTCGCTACTTCTCGATGATGGCGAGCACGTCCCGAGCTGACAGGACGAGATACTCCTCGCCGCTGTACTTCACCTCGGTGCCGCCGTACTTGCTGTACAGCACGATATCGCCGACGTTCACGTCCAGCGGGACGCGCTTGGTGCCAGCGTCATCGAACCGGCCCGGGCCCACGGCCAGGACTTCGCCCTCCTGGGGCTTCTCCTTGGCTGTGTCCGGGATAACCAGACCGGACGCGGTCGTCTGCTCAGCCTCGAGCGGGCGTACCACGATCCGGTCTTCGAGCGGCTTGAGAACAATCTTGGTGGCGGTCGTCACGATCTGACCTCCCCCTCCGGAAAGGGCTAGCTGAAAGTTACAAGAGAGGGCGACCATGGCGGCCTGCCGTCGCGGGTGCCAGACCAGCCTCGTCGCATTAGCACTCTACACTAGTGAGTGCCAGTTCTGAACAGTATCCGGCTCAGACGGCGTCGTCAAACTCATCGCTCGGGCCGGCGGGCTAGGACATCACGATGCTGGTGACCGGCAGTGCCGAGTCGGCCGGGAAGTCCAGGGCCGACGGTGGCAGCTGCCGGTCCAGCAACTCGGCGCCGAGCGCGGCGACCATCGCGCCGTTATCGGTGCACAGCCCGGGCCGCGGCACCCGGAGCCGGATTCCGGCCGCATCGCAGCGCTGCTGGGCCAGCGCCCGCAGCCGGGAGTTGGCCGCCACCCCGCCCCCGATGACCAGATGATCGACGCCGTGAGCGCGGCACGCGGCTACGGCCTTGGCGGTCAGCACGTCCGCGACGGCCTCCTGGAACGACGCGGCCACGTCGGCGACCGGCACCGGCGCCGGCCTGCTGCCGGGCCTCCACCCAGCGCGCCACCGCCGTCTTCAGCCCGGAGAACGAGAAGTCGAAGCTCGGGTCCCGGTACTTGCTGCGCGGGAACGCGATAGCGGCCGGGTCCCCGGACCGGGCGGCCGCGTCGATCGGCGGGCCGCCGGGGAACGGCAGCCCCAGGACCCTGGCCACCTTGTCGTAGGCCTCCCCGGCCGCGTCGTCGATCGTCGCCCCGAGCGGGACCAGGTCGGTGGCCAGGTCGGCGGCGAGCAGCAGCGACGAATGCCCGCCGGAGACCAGCAGCGCGACCGCCGGCGCGGGCAGCGCACCATGCTCCAGCTGGTCCACGGCGACATGCGCGGCCAGGTGGTTGACGCCGTAGAGCGGCTTGCCGAGCGCCAGCGCGTAGGCCTTGGCCGCGCACACCCCGACCAGCAGAGCGCCAGCCAGCCCGGGCCGGCCGTTACCGCGATCGCGTCCACGTCCGCCAGCTTCGCCCCCGCGGTGGCCAGCGCCCGGTCCACGGCCGGCACCATTGCCTCCAGGTGCGCCCGGCTGGCCACCTCGGGGACCACGCCGCCGAACCGCGCGTGCTCGTCCACGCTGGAGGCGACGGCGTCGGCCAGCAGCTCGTGGCCGCGCACCAGCCCCGCTCCGGTCTCGTCACAGGAGGTCTCGATACCGAGCACCAGCGGCGCGCTCATCGCGGGCCGCCGTCCGGCCCGGCGGCGCGCCGCATCACCAGGGCATCCGCGCCCGATGGCTGGTAGTAGCCCTTCCTGATGCCGATCTCGGTGAATCCGTACCGGCGGTACAGCTGCTGCGCACGGGTGTTGTCGGTGCGTACCTCGAGGAATACCTCGGTGCAGCCGCGCCGGGCCGCCTCGGCGAGCAGCGCGTCGAGCAGCGCGGTGCCGGTGCCCTCGCCCCACCGCGCCAGCGCGACCGCGATGGTCACCACGTCCGCCTGGGTGCCGGCGGTCAGCAGCCCGGCGTAGCCGATGACCCCCCCGTCGTCGTCGGCCACCAGATAGTGCCTGCTGGCGGGCTGCTGCGCCAGCTCGCCTTCCAGCATCTGCGCCGACCACGCCTCGTCGCCGAAGAGCTCGTGCTCCAGCCCGAGCACCGCCTGCAGGTCGGCGCCGGTCATGCCGCGGATCCTGGTCGTCACGACGGCGTCACCCGCTTCGGCTGGCCCGGCACGCGCGCGTCGGGTCTGCGCAGGTAGAGCGGCTCGGCTGGGAGGGCGGGAGCACCGGCCGCAATCCGTTCCGCGGCTATTTCCGCGAGCTGCCCCGCGGCCGGGTAGCTCGGCGGTATCGGCTCAGCGGTCAGGTCGGGGTAACGGACCGGGCCCTCGCCTGCTACCGGGCAGTCATCCGGGAGCTCGGCGGGAGCGCTCACGGCCGGTCCGCGGATCCGGTCCCCGGCGGCCGAGTAGCGCGCCCAGTAGACCTCCTTGCGCCGCGCGTCGGTGGCGACGATGAACTCGCGGCCCGCCGCCGCGGCGGCCGCCGCCCGGGCGATCACGTCCAGGGTGCACACCCCGTGCAGCGGGATGTCCAGCGCGCTGGCCAGCACCCGGGCGGTCACCAGGCCGACCCGCAGGCCGGTGTACGGGCCCGGGCCGGTGCCGACGCCGATCGCGGTGAGGTCGGCCCGGGTCGCCCCGCAGTCCGCCAGCGCGCCCTCGATCTGCGCGGCCAGCAGCTCGCCGTGCCTGCGCGCGTCCACGGTGGTCCGCTGCGCGAGGACGGCGCGGCCATCGTGGACGGCGACCGTCACCGCCGGGGTCGCGGTGTCGAAGGCGAGCAGTAGCACGGTTGCACAGCGTAGATCATGCCCAGCGCAGATCGGGCCGCCCGGCGTCCCGGGCCCCGGATTCCAGATCGGTCAGCGGAACTCGGTCATCACCTGATGCGCGATGGCGAGCGCACCGGCCTGCAGCGCGGTAACCGAAACCGGCCCGTAGCCGCCGTGCGCGGCGTGATCCAGGCCCTGCAGCGTGACGGTGAGGAGCGCATTGCGCTTGCGAGCCACCACGGTGACGAAATCGGTGGTGTTGCCGCCGGTATGCCACACCTGCAACGCGATGAACGCGGCGTTGCCCAGCCCGCCGGGCGCACCGAGCTGCGCCCTGGGCAGGCGCGCGGCCTTGGGCGGGTTCTGCATGGCCAGCAGGGCCGCGTCGTAGGCGTCGATGGCGCTGAACGTCGCGCTGCCATCGCCGGTGGACAGCAGGTTCGGCGCGAAGGCCTGCGCGGTCACCTCGAGCACCCGGTAGACCGGGCGGGCGTCCAGCGTCCAGGTGCACTGGCTCTGCGAGCGCCCGCTCTGGATGACGGCCCTGGTCCGCTGGCCCGGCAGGTACTGGCCGAGCAGGGCCGGGCTGACCGCCTGGCAGGCGCTCGGCGCGGAGGTGATGTCGCCGGGCTGGAAGGTGGTCACCAGGCCGTTGTCCGAGGGGCTCGTGGATGAATCGATGAACGGAAGGTTCCCGGTCACGCCCAGCACCACCAGGATCACGATGACCGCCAGCGCGCCCAGCCACACCAGACGGCGCCTGGACCGCCTGGCCCGGCCGGCGGCGGCCCGGCCCCGCAGCCGTCCACGGCCCGGCGGCGGCCCGGCCGCCTCGGCGGCCGGGGGCCTGCGCTCCTTGCGGCCCGGCCCGGCCGGGTAGATGGCCAGCCCGGCCCAGGGCGGCAGATCCTGGTCGGTGTCGTCACCGAAGGTGTCCAGGGACTGACGGCTGCTACTGGAACGGCTCCGCCCGCTAGGCCGGCGGCTGTCGGCGCGAGAGCGATTCTGGACGGCGGAACGATAGCCGTGGCCGTCGTCCGGGGCGGCGCGGTCATCCCAGCCCGGGTCACCGCCGGGACCGGCCCGCTCACCCCAGCCCGGGTCACCGCCGGGACCGGCCCGCTCACCCCAGCCCGGGTCACCGCCGGGACCGGCCCGCTCACCCCAGCCCGGGCGGGCCGAGCGACCGGACTGGTCCCAGTCAGGGCGATCTGCGCCGGCCGGATACTCAGGACCTTCCGGCCGCCGCCTGCGGCCGACCGGCATCCTGGCGGATCGGCGGGGCGGAGACCCCTGCTGAGCCACGGCGCGCCTCCGGGAACTGGATATGACCGTGAGTTACGACGACGAGCAGACTTTGTGAACAACGCAGTTTAGTGGTGCGAACGTGCTACCGGCGGACAGATCGGAACTATGCCATGGAACGCGCTGTTCGGAGGGCAGCAAGTTACCACCAGCCGGGGCTGCGATCTTGCCGCCGCGCCGTTCGCCCGGTTAACGCGGCACTCAGGCCACCACAGCCACGGCTGCCCGGTTCTGGCGGAACTCAGCCTGGCCCGGCCGGGCCTGTCCGGCTCCGAGGCTGGATCGTGTGGCGGGTCGTAATGGACCGCATCGCAACCAGGGGCCCGGCAGGAGATGGTCCGGTGGCCGCTGCCGGTGGGCATCACGGCCCGGGCCGGCCTGCACTGACATGGCTGCCAGGAGACGATGACCCGGCCCGGTCCCCACGGATGTCCGCGAGCGCAGCGGGTCGGGTAGGTCCACCAGTCGGGCAGCCACGCTTCGCTCATCCGTCCACTAGAACACGCATTCGATATTTTCGCCAGATGTTCCATGATCGTGGCTATTTGGTGGGGTCCCGGCACCACCAAATAGCCACGATCATGGAATCCAGCGTCCAGGAGCGGGGCTCAATCGGTTAGGGCGCGGCGGGCCGACCGGGCGGCCGCCGCCCAGCGCGCGCCGGTCCCGGTGAGCCTGACGATGCGCGGCTCATCCGGCACTTCGGTGTCCATCGAATCATCAGCACCGTTCACAACATCAGCATCGGGCTGGCCGGGAAGCTCCGCCCGGCCGGCGAATCCGATCTTGATCTCCAGGTAACTGGGCGACAGCTCCTCGACCAGGCCCTCGCCCCACTCGACCACGGTGACCGAGCTGTCAAGATCGGCGTCCAGATCGAGATCGTCGACCTCCGCGCGGCTGCCGAGCCGGTAGGCGTCCGCGTGCACCAGGGCCGGGCCGCCGCGCAGCGATGGATGCAGCCGCGCGATGACGAAAGTGGGCGAGGTCACCGGGCCGCGCACCCCCAGCCCCGCTCCGATCCCCTGGGCCAAAGTGGTCTTGCCCGCGCCGAGCGGGCCGGTGAGCACGACCAGATCGCCCGGGCGCAGCAGGCCCGCCAGCCGCCGGCCGAGATCGCGCATCTTCACGCCGCTGGGCACCAGGATCTCGGCGACCTCCGCGACCTGCACGGCCACGGCTAGGCCGACCGGTCGCGCGGCGCGGCGCTGGCCGTGGCCCGGGTGACCAGGTCGATGATGACTTCGTTGATGATGTCGGGACGCTCCAGGATGATGACGTGCCCGGCCCCGGGCACGACGAGCAGTTCGGCGTCGGGGATCTCGGTGGCCAGGATCTCGCTTTGCCGCAGCGGGACCACGCGGTCCCGGTCGCCCGTGACCACCACCACCGGCACCTGGCCAACCGCCCGCAGCGCTTTGAGCTTGTCGTGCTTGACCAGCGCGTGGTAGAAGTCCGACACCACCTCGATGGGGGTGATCCTGATGACCCGCTCGAGGAAATCCACCACCGTCGGGCTGATCGTGGGATCGCCGAACGCGATCAGCCGGGTGCTGAGGAAGGCCAGCTCGCCAGCCGCGTGCCTGCCTCGCTCGACGAACGCGGCGCCCCGTCCGCTGGCCGCGCCGCGGAGTATGGACGGGGCGGCGTGCCTGGCGACCGGCCGCAACGGCGTGGGCAGCCAGACCGTCGGGTCAATCTCCGACACCGCGGTCGAGATCAGCGCCGCGCCGATCACCTTGGTGCCGAACATTTCCGGGTGCTGGTCGGCCAGCGCCATGATGGTCATGCCGCCCATGGAGTGACCGACCAGCACCACCGGGCCATCGCCCGGCGCGGTGGCGGTCAGCACCGCGTGCAGGTCCGCGCCGAGCTGGTCGATGCTGACATGCGCCGGGCTCGACTGGCCGGATCGGCCGTGGCCGCGATGGTCCCAGAAGACCAGCCTGCTCACGCCGCCCAGGTATTTGCGCTGGTAATGCCAGGTGTCCTGGTTCAGCGTGTAGCCGTGACAGAAGATGATCGTGACCGGCGAGTCATCCGGGCCGTTGATCTCGGTGTGCAGCGGCACGCCGTCGTCGGCGAGCACCGTCAGGCTCCGTCCGCGGAGCTGGCCGAACGGCTCATCCGCGGCCGGATCGGGACGCAGCCGCAGCCGGCCAACGGCGATCCGCTCGGCCGCCAGGATGGCCCCGGCCCCCGCTGCCGCTGCCCCGGCGGCCAGCCCCGCCGCGCCAGTAACCCGCCGCCACCTGGCCATCAGCCCTCCTGTCGTCCCCCAGCGACGCTGGGTCCTTCAGGCCCGGCCGATGCCATCGCAGCGCGGAAAGCCCTGGACAGCACCGGGTCCAGGGTCTCTGTTACTCCAAGGTAGCTTCTGGGCATGTTGCCCGCGAACCTGGTCACGATCTCATAGGAGAGCGTGCCGAGCGCATCCGCCCAGTCCTGCGCGGTCGGCTCACCGCGGTCCCCGGGCCCGAACAGGACCACCTCGTCCCCTGGTGACACATCCTGGTCACCGAGGTCAACCATGATCTGGTTCATGCAGACCGTGCCGGAGATCGTCCGCCGCTGGCCGGCCACCTGCACCTGGGCCCGGCCCGAGGCGTGCCGGGGCACGCCCTCGTTGTAGCCGAGCGGGATCAGGCCGATGGTGGCCTCGCGGCTGGTCAGGTACCGGTGGCCGTAGGAGACCCCGGTGCCGGCCGGGACCCGCTTGACCCCGATGAGCTCGGTCCTGATGGTCATGGCCGGGCGCAGCCAGTCCGGCGCGCCGCCGGGGAGCGTGGACAGCCCGACCACCGCCCCGCCCGTTCTGACCAGGTCGAACCAGGTGTCCGGGAGGGTCAGGGTGGCCGGGGTGTTGGCCAGGTGGCGTAGCTGCGGCCGGGCGCCGGCCGTCTCGGCCAGCCGCACCGCGCTTCCGAACGCCTCCAGCTGGGCCGCGATCGACGGATGTCCGGGAATGTCCGCGCAGGCCAGATGCGACCAGATGCCGATGATGCGGGCGTCACCGGCCGCTTCGGCATCCAGGGCCGCGCGGACCACGCCTGGCCACTCGGCCTCGGTCGCGCCGCCCCTGGCCATGCCGGTATCGATCTTGAGGTGCAGCCGGGCCGGACGGCCCGCCCGCCGCGCTGCCGCCGCCATCCTCGCGACCACGGCGGCCGAGCCCGCCGACAGGTCGATGTCCCGGCGGATCGCCTCCTCGTGCGGCGCGTCAGCCACCGCGAGCAGGCACAGCACCGGAGCGGTGAAGCCCGCGTCACGCAGCGCCAGGGCGTCAGCTATGTGCACCACCCCGAGCCAGTCCGCGCCGCCGGCCAGCGCCGCCGCGGCCACCGGGATCATGCCGTGGCCGTAGCCATCCGACTTGACCACGGCCATCAGCTGCGCGTCGCCGACGTGCTTCACCAAAGCCGACACGTTGTCCTTGATCGCGCCCGCGTCGATGAGCGCTTCCTGGTGGCCGTCCATGGCTATCCAGTCTGCCAGTGCCGGCCCCCAGCTGCCCGTCAAGCCGGCTGGCGGGGCGGCAGGCTCGGCCCAGACAGGCGGGACATGACGGGCGGGACATGATAAGCACGAGGGCATGGTCGAACTCATTCCGCGGCAAGTGATCTTCGGCAACCCGGAGCGGGTCAGCCCCCGGATATCGCCCGACGGGACCAGGCTGGCCTGGATCGCGCCGCACCAGGACGTCCTCAACGTATGGGTGGCGCCGATCAGCGCCGAGCACGGCGTGGACTGGCCGGCGGCCAGCGTGGTCACCGACGACTCCGATCGCGGGATCCGGATGTTCTGGTGGGCTCACGACGGCAGGCACCTGCTGTACCTGCAGGACACCGGCGGCGACGAGAACTGGCGGCTGCACGACGTCGACCTGCAGACCATGCAGCGGCGCGACCTGACCCCGTTCGACGGGGTCCAGACGCAGCTGATCGCGATGGAGCGGAAGTTCCCCACCGAGCTGCTGATCGGGCTGAACCGGGACAACGCCCAGCTGCATGACGTCTACCGGGTCGACCTGGTGACCGGAGAGCTGGTCAAGGAGATAGAGAACTTCGGCGTCATCGGCTGGGAAGCGGACGCCCAGATGGTGGTCAGGGCGGCGGCCGCGCCGCAGCCGGATGGCGGCTACACGCTGCTGGTCAGGGACGACCCGAACAGCGACTGGCGGCCGCTGCTGACCGTCGCCTCCGATGACGCGCTGACCAGCGCACCGATCGCGTTCAGCGAGGACGGCCGGTCGCTGCTGGCCACCAGCTCGGTGGGCGCGCAGACCGGCAGGCTGGTCCGGATCGATATCGCCACCGGGGCGACCGAGGTGCTGGCCGAAGACCCGGAGGCCGACGTCCGGGGGGTCCGGCTGCAGCCGGACACCCGGGAACCGCAGATCGTGACCCTGCTCAAGGACCGCTCGGAGTACCTGGTCCTGGATCCGGCCGTGGCTGCCGACCTGGCGGCGATCCGGGCCCTGCACCCGGGCGACCCCACGTTCGAGGACACCGACGATGCCGACACGACCTGGCTGATCGGATTCACCAACGACTCGGGCCCGGTGTCCTACTTCAGCTACGACCGGGCCAGCCGGACCGGCCGGTTCCTCTTCGAGGCCCGGCCCGAGCTGTCCCGCTACGAGCTGGCCGCCATGCAGCCGTTCAGCTTCACCGCCCGCGACGGCCTGACCGTGCACGGCTACGCGACCTTCCCGCCCGACGCCGGCCGGTCCTCGCTGCCGACCGTCGTCAACGTGCATGGCGGCCCCTGGGTCCGCGACGTGTGGGGCTATAACCCCGAGGCTCAGTGGCTGGCCAACCGCGGCTACCTGTGCATCCAGGTCAACTACCGGGGATCGACCGGCTACGGGAAGTCGTTCGTCAATGCCGGTGACCGCGAGTGGGGCGGCCGGATGCACGACGACCTGGTCGACGCGGTGGCCTACGCGGTCGGCCAGGGCTGGACCGACCCGGCCCGGGTGGCCATCTACGGCGGGTCCTACGGCGGCTACGCGGCGCTGGTCGGCGCGGCGTTCACGCCCGAGGTGTTCTGCTGCGCGGTCGACATAGTCGGCCCGTCCAACCTGAAGACCTTGATTGAAACGATTCCGCCGTACTGGGCCCCGTTGGTCGCGCAATTCCACCGCAGGGTCGGTGACCCCGCCACCGACGCCGAGTTCCTGTGGTCACGCTCGCCGTTGTCCCGGGTCAGGGACATCAGGATTCCGCTGCTCATCGCCCAGGGCGCGAACGACCCGCGGGTGAAGCAAGATGAATCCGAGCAGATCGTCGCGGCCCTGCGCGAGGCTGGTATCGAGCACGACTACCTGCTGTTCCCTGACGAGGGCCACGGCTTCGCCAAGCCGGAGAACCGCCTGCGCTTCTACGCGGCGGCCGAGCGGTTCCTGGCGCGCTACCTGGGCGGCCGCGCCGAGGATTAGGCCGGGCCGCGCCCTCAGGCGCCGAGGATCAGCCGCGCAGCGGCGGTTCCGCGGCCAGGTAGGCGTCGATGAGCACCGCGTTGTCGTACGTCTCGGCGGCGGTGAAATGATTTCGGCCCAGGACGCCCCCGGTAAAGCTCTGCACCAAGCGGGGGGTCGAGCCGGTGGCGTACCTGTCCATCATCTGGTTCAGGAACGAATAAGCACGCGTGACGCTCCGCTCCAGCTGCCTGGCCCGGACCGGGGGCGGCCCGGGCCGAGGGCCGGGCAGGCCCGCAGCCCGCGGCGCCAGCGACGGCCACCGCGACGGTCACCGCGACGGCCACCGCTGCGGCAGCCGCCGGTCCGATCCGGCTCAGCTCTGCTCCCCATCGCCAGGCCCGGCGAGCCGACCGTGATGATCATCAGATGGCCGGCTTGACTCGGCAGGCCTGATCCGGGCCGGTCCGGCCTGATCCGGCGGCAGGCGGAATCAGGTGCCGCCGCGACCGCGCCCGCCAGGCCGCCCCGGCCAGGGTGTACCCGAACCAGCGCCGGCCGACCCGGCCGCCGCACGATCAGGCGCTGTGACCACCGGCCCACCGGCCGCCCGGCAGGCCGCTACCGTGCGGATGGCCTCCGGGAGCGCCTTGATCAGGTCTGAGGCACCGATCGGCGCGCCAGCTCCGGCGACCGGGGTGACGGCCGGTCCGGCGCGGAAGGCCCGCGCGGCGCCGGTCGCGGCCAGCCGAGCGGCGATCCCATGCAGGTAGGCCGCGGAGGCTGCCGCGGCCGCCGGTCCCAGGCCCTGCGCGAGCAGGGCGCCGGCCAGGCCGGAGAGCACGTCGCCCGAGCCTGCCGTGGCCAGCCAGGCCGTACCGGTCGGGTTGACCAGGACCGGCTCGCCTTCGGCGGGGCTGGCGATGACCGTCGTGGAGCCCTTGAGCAGCACGGTGAGGCCCAGTTCGGCCGCCGCGCGCTGGGCGAAGTCCAGGCGGCGGGCCTCTATCTCGCCGCGGTCCGCGTCGAGCAGCCGGGCCAGCTCGCCGGCATGCGGGGTGATCAGGGTGGGCGCGGCCCGCGGCAGCAGCTCACGGTGCGCGGCCAGCACGGTGATGCCGTCGGCGTCGACCAGCACCGGCAGATCGCTCGCGAGCACGGTGGTCAGCAGGCTGACAGCGGTCTCGTCGGTGCCCAGGCCGGGCCCGGCGGCCCAGGCCTGGACCTGGCCCGCGGTCTGCGCCGCCCGGCCGGCTGACGGCCCGGGTTCGACGACCGTGATCACGGTCTCCGGCCAGTGCTGGCGGGCCACGGCGACGGCCGGCGCGGCCGAGATCAGCCGGACCATCCCGGCTCCGCCGTGAATCGCGCCGCCGGCCGCGAGGGTCGCGGCGCCGGTGAACTGGTCGCTGCCCGCGACCAGCCCGAGGACGCCTCGGCGGTACTTGTCGGATTCGGCCGACGGGCGGGGCAGCCAGCGGCCACATCGGCGGCCTGCGGGGCCACGGCGGCCGCCGCGCCCAGGTACGGGCCGAGCCCGATGTCGATGAGCTCGACGACACCGGCGTGTGATGCGCCCGGATCGATCAGCAGGCCCGGCTTCCAGGTCCCGAAGGTCACGGTCACATCGGCCCGGACCGCGGCCCCGGCTACCACCCCGGTGTCGGCGTCGATGCCGCTCGGCAGGTCAGCCGCCACAACCAGGGCGCGGGACCGCGCGGCCTGCGCGGCCAGGGTCGCCGCAGGCTCGCGGAGGCCACCGCGGCCGCCGATGCCCAGGATGCCGTCGATGATCAGGTCCGCTGCGCTGATGGCGCGGCTGGCACCCGCATCGGCCGCCTCGATCAGCCGCCCCCCGGCCGCCCGCAGCGCCGCTGTCCCGCCTTCGTGCGCCCGCGACGCCACGGTGATCGCGGTGACCGCGGCGCCGCGGCGCGCCAGCACCGCGGCGGCGTGCAGCGAGTCGCCGCCGTTGTCGCCGCTGCCCGCCAGCACCACGACCCGGGCCCCGTACACCCGGCCGAGCAGCCCGGCGCAGACCGAGGCCAGGCCGGCCACGGCCCGCTGCATCAGCGCCCCGTCGGGCAGCCGCGCCATGACGGCCTGCTCGGCCGAGCGGATGTCGGCCACCAGGTGAGCGTTCCTCATCCCTCGGCCACCACCATCGCGACGCTCATCCCGCCGTCGTGGCTCAGCGACAGATGCCAGGCCCGGACGCCGAGCCGGGCCGCCGCGTCGGCCACCGTGCCCTGGACCTGGAGCCGCGGCGCGCCTGCGGAGTCATGGACCACCTGGACATCGGCCCAGCGCAGGCCGGGCGGGCCGCCCAGCGCCTTCGCGACCGCTTCCTTGGCCGCGAAGCACCCGGCGAGCGAGTCCGGCCTGCCGTTGCGTTCACCCTCAGCGAACAACCGGACCGACAGCGACGGGGTACGCCGGAGTGCCGCCTGCAGGCGCGAGATGTCCGCGATGTCGACGCCGATGCCTACGATCACAGGCCAAGCCTGCCACGGCTGGCCCGCAGGCTCGCGCAGCGGGATTGCCCGCCCGACAGGTACTCAAATTTGACTGCTCGTGATTTACTAGCCGGGTGAACCCGACCCGCCTGTTCGTGCTGGGGGCCCTCGCCCGGCGTGGCCCGATGTACGGCCATCAGATCCGCCGTGACGCGGGTATTGACCGCACCGCGCTGTGGTCCGAGGTGAAGCCGGGCTCGCTCTACGCGGCCATCCACCGCATGCAAGCGGAAGGACTGATCGAGCCCGTCCGCACCGAGCAGCAGGGAAACCTGCCCGCCCGGACCGTGTACGCCATCACGGCCGAGGGCCACAGGGAACTGCGGGTGCTGCGGGCCGAGGCGCTCCGCGAGGTGGCGCTGCACCCGGACCCGGTCGACCTGGCCCTGGCCATGAGCGCCGATCTCGATGACGACACGCTGCGCGGCTTCTTCGCCGACCGCCGCCAGGCCCTGGCCAGCCGGGCGGCGTTCTTCGCGCACGAGCGGGACCGGGCCTGGCCGGATCAGACTCCCGCCGACGATCTGGTCATCGACCATGCGATCGCCCGGATCGAGACCGAGTTGCGCTGGCACGACCTGGTGCTCGACCGGATCGGCAAGCTCGCCGCCAGCGACCGGCCAGGACCGGGCCGTTGACCATCCAGCCGCTGCGGTTGCTTGGCGACCCGGTCCTGCGCACCGCCTGCGCCCCGGTGACCCGCTTCGACGACGCCATCGGCCGACTCACCGACGATCTCCTGGAGAACGTCCTGCTCCCGGGGCGCGCGGGGCTCGCTGCGCCGCAGATCGGAGTGAGCCTGGCCGCCTTCTCCTACCACGTCGAAGGCCAGCACGGTTACGTCATCAATCCCGTCATCATCGAAGTGGCCGGCCGCTACGACGGGGCCGAGGGCTGTCTGTCCATACCCGGCATCACCGCCTGCACGGTACGCGCGATGCGCGCCGTCGTAGCCGGCACCGACCGCCGGGGCGACCCGGTGACCATCGCAGGCACCGGCGAGCTGGCCCGGTGCCTGCAGCACGAGACCGACCACCTGCGCGGCATTCTGTTTCTGGACCGGCTCACCGGCCAGCACCGTAAGGACGCCCTGCGTCAGCTCCGCCAGCAGCAGATCCCGTCCGACGCGGCTCGGCATGGGCACGGCGGCGGGTCTTGACGAACCCGCTCAGGCCCTGGCCGCGCCGCCCGCAGCCACGCTCGCCGGATCCCTAGCTGCGCTCGCCCGATCCCCGGCGGCGTCCGGCGGATCCCCGGCGGCACCCGCCCGATCCCCGGCGGCACCCGCCCGATCCCCAGCGGCGTCCGGCGGAAGCCCGGCCGCGGCGGCCCGCAGCCGGGCCAGGAATAGTGCCACGCCGGGGCGGCGGGCACTGCTGGGGCGGTGCGCGGCGAATACCCGCCGCCGGATGGCGGCGTCAGCCACCGGCAGCACCTCGATCCCGGACGGCAGGGCGGCCAGCCCGAGCCGCGGTACCAGCGCCACGGCGCCCGCGGCCGCGACCGCGGCCAGGACCACACCGGTCTCCCCGCTGACATAACGGATGTCCGGCTCGAAACCAGCTCGCCGGCAGGCGGCCCGGACGGCGTGCCCGCAGGTACTCGCGGCCGGCTCGGCAGCCCAGACGGCCGCGGCCAGATCGGCGAGCGCGACCGGCGCGGCGAACCGGCCCGCGGGCGCGGCGACCAGCATCTGTTCGGTAACCAGATCGAGGCGGGCCAGATCGGGCTCGGGCTTACGCCGATCATGGTCGTACTCGTGCGCGACCACGACATCGAGCCCGCCGAGCCGCAGCTCGCGCAGGCCATCGCCCGGATCGTGCTCAGCCACCGTGAGGTGCAGCAGCGGGTACTCGGCGGACAGCTCCGCCGTTACCGGCATGACGAGAGCTTGCGCCACCGACCCCGAGGCGGCTACCCGCAGCTCGCCTCCGACGGCGGCGCGCGCCAGCTCCAGCGCGGCCTGCGCCTCCTCCACCGCGGCCAGCACCGTCCCCGCCTGCTCGACGAGCGACTGGCCGGCATACGTCAGCCGGACCCGCCGTCCGGCCCGTTCGAGCAGGACCGTCCCGCTTTCCCGTTCCAGAACGCTCAGCTGCTGCGAGATGGCCGACGGCGTGAACCCGAGGGCACCGGCGGCGGCGGTGATGGTGCCGCGCAGCGCCACCTCCCGCAGAATACGCAGGCGGCGGACATCCAGATCCATGTAGTAAAACTTATCATCTTCCTAAAAAGTTTTAACTGGACCTAATGACGATGACGCCCCATGATGGCCAGCATGAGATCATCGACAACCGCCCCGCCGACCTAGCGCGCGATGGGCGGCAGCACGGCCCTGGCCGTAGCCGGGCTCAGCGTGGGCATCGCGCTCGCCAGTTCCCCCGGGCCGGTGCAGGCGGTCCTGCTGGCGGAGTCGGTCAGCGGCGGGATCGCCCGCGGCTTCCGCGCACAAGCCGGGGCCAACCTGACCCTCGCCGTCTTGCTAGCCGCCCTTGCGCTCGGCCTCTCGCTGGCCGCCCCAGCGGGCCTGGTGCTGGCGGCGCTTCAGGCGGCCGGGGGCGCGCTGCTGCTCTGGCTGGCCGCGGACGGACTGCGCTCCGCGCCGGCGACCGGGCAGCCAGCCGGGCCCGGCTGGCTGCCCGGCCTGCCGCCGGCCGCGCGGGGCGTGCTGGCCGTACTGCTCAACCCGGGCAGCTGGCTGTTCCTCGGCGCCGTGGCGGCACCGCTGTTCGCGGCGGCCGCGCACCAGGGCGGCACCGGCCGCGCGCTGGTCGTCGCGCTCGTAACGGTGATCGGCTGCGGTTCGGGGGACACGGCGGTGGTGCTGATCGGCGGCGTCGGCGTGCGCCGGGCCAGCGCCGATGCCCAGCAGTGGGTGCACCGGGCGCTGGCGGTCGTGCTGGGCGGCTTCGGTGCCTGGTTCCTGGCCGCCGGAACCATCTCGCTCGTCCGTACCTAAACCATCTATATCGTCCGTTACCTGAACCATCTATATCGTCCGTACCTGAACCATCTATATCGTCCGTACCTGATGGAGGGCAGCCATGACGGAACTCATGTTCGGGCTCGGCCTGAGCACTTCGGCAGCGCCCGGGGCTGACCCGGTCGCCATGGCCACGGCGGCCGAGGACCTGGGGTTCGACTTCGTCTCGGCCTCCGATCACCCCTGCGGTGATCAGCCGACCTTCGAAACGCCGACCATGCTGACCTGGATCGCCGCGCGCACCTCGCGGATCCGGGTGGCCACCCGGGTCCTGGGCGTGCCTTACCGGCCGCCGCCGATGGTGGCCAAAATGGCTGAGACGCTGGACCGGCTGTCCGGCGGCCGGCTGATTCTGGGACTGGGCGGCGGCTACTCAGATGCGGAGTTCCGGGCGTTCGGGCTGGACGTGCCCACGCCGCGGGAGAAGGTCCAGGGACTTGCGGAAGCGGTCAGCATCATCCGGGGGCTGTGGTCGCAGCCCAGCCTGACCTTCGCTGGCACCCGCTACCAGACCGAGGCGGCCAGGATCGAGCCCAAGCCCGGCCACCACATCCCGATCTGGCTCGGCACGTTCGGCGACCGGGCCCTGGCGGTTACCGGCCAACTGGCCGACGGCTGGATACCGTCGCTCGGACACGCGCCGCCCGAGCAGGCCAGGTTGATGCGCGACCGGGTACTGGCCGCGGCACGTCAGGCCAGGCCGGGAGCCCGGGGAGATCACCTGCGGCTACCACCTGGAGATCAAGGTCGACGACCGGGCGGCCGCACGTCCTGGCCTGGTGACCGGCTCCGCAGCCGCCGTCGCCGAACAGCTCATCGAGTTCGTGAAGCTCGGCTTCACCGCCCTGAGCTTCGCGCCCGCCGGGCCGGGACCGCAGGAGCAGGCGCACCGGCTCGCCCGGGAGGTGATCCCGGCGGTCCGGGCCGCGGTATGAGCGGTATAAGCAGCCCGGCGGCCAGGACCGGGCGCCGCGACGCCGCCCCCCGGGCGCAACGCCACCGGGCCGACGTCCTCCCGGCCCGGGCCAGGTGATCGCTCACGCGCTGGTGACGCTTATCCCAGCCCCTGCACGACGGCCCCGAGGGCATCCGCCAGCCGGTGGGCCTGACCGGCATCGACCGCTTCGACCATGATCCGGACCGCGTCCTCGGTCCCGCTCGGCCGCACCAGCACTCGCCCGGACTCACCCAGCTCGGCCTCGGCGTCGCGGACCGCGTCGGTCAGCTCGGGCGAGCACGCCACCAGGGATTTGTCCACTCCGGGGATGTTCACGAGGACCTGCGGGTACTTGGTCATTACCGTGACGAGCTGGCTAAGCGGCTGACCGCGGCCGGTCGCGACGGCCAGCAACTGCAGGCTGGTGAGCAGGCCATCGCCGGTAGTGGCGTGGTCGAGCAGGATGATGTGGCCGGACTGCTCACCGCCGAGCACGTAGCTACCGTCCAGCATCGCGGCCAGCAGGTACCTGTCGCCGACCGGCGTCTCGACCACGTTGATGCCCGCATCCCGCATGGCGAGCCGGAATCCGAGGTTGGACATGACCGTGGCGACCACAGTGTCGCCAGCCAGCCGCCCCTCCTCATGTAGCGCGAACGCCAGGACGGCGAGGATCTGGTCACCATCGATGATCCGGCCCTCGGCGTCCACCGCCAGGCACCGGTCCGCATCTCCGTCGTACGCGATCCCAGCGTCGGCGCCATGCGCACGCACCGCAGCCGACAGGGTGCCCAGGCTCGTCGAGCCGCAGCCGGCATTGATGTTGTCGCCGTCCGGCTCGGCGCCGATCGCGATCACCTCGGCCCCGGCCCGGCGCAACAGCCGCGGCGCCACGTCGTAGGCGGCACCATGCGCGCAGTCGGCCACTACCCGCAGGCCGTTCAGCGGCGTGTCACCGGCCGACGCCGGGAGCGTGGCCAGCAGGTGCGCCAGGTAGCGCTCGACCTCGTCGGCCGCCTCGGTGACCTGGCCGAACCCAGCCGAGGGCGGGGCATCAGCCTGGCCATTTCGGGCCGGGCGCCCCAGCTTGCCCGGGCGCGACCCGGCCGCCAGGCTGCGTTCTATCTCATCCTCGACCGCATCGGGCAGCTTCAGGCCGCCGCGGGCGAAGAACTTGATCCCGTTATCGGGCGCCGGGTTGTGGCTCGCGGACAGCATCACGCCGAAGTCGGCCGCCAGCGCGCCGGTCAGGTAGGCGACCGCCGGAGTCGGCAGCACGCCGAGCCTGAGCACGTCCACCCCGGCGCCGGCCAGGCCGGCCACCACCGCGGCCTCCAGGAACTGGCCCGAAGCCCGGGGATCCCGTCCGACCAGTGCCACCGGGCGGCGCCGCCCGGTGGCCGCCGCGCGGCCGGCCTGGTCTTGGGCATCTGCCAGGACCACCGCGGCGGCCGCCGCGAGGTCGGTGACGAAACGCGCCGTTAGATCACGGCCCGCAACCCCTCGGACACCATCCGTACCGAACAGCCGGCCCAATGGACTCACTCCTGGTCATCCGGTCTTTACGGCGCTGGCGTCGACCGCGCAGGCGTGGTCAGCGCTTGGAGTACTGTGGCGCCTTGCGTGCCTTCTTCAGCCCGTACTTCTTCCGCTCCTTGACCCTAGCGTCCCTGGTCAGGAAGCCGGCCCTCTTCAGGGTCGGGCGGCTATCGGGGTCGACGAGGATCAGCGCCCTGGCGATGCCCAGCCGCAGCGCCCCGGCCTGTCCGGTGACACCGCCACCGGTGATCCGCGCGACCACATCGAACTGGTCGTCGGCGCCCAGCGTCACGAAAGGCTCGCTGATGAGCTGCTGATGCAGCTTGTTCGGGAAGTACTCATCCAGCGACCGGTCGTTGATCTGCCACTTCCCGGTGCCGGGCAGGATACGGACCCGGGCGATGGCCTCCTTGCGCCTGCCGGTGCCCAGGGCGGTGCCGGTCACGACCGGCTTACGGGCCACGGGCCTGGCGGCCGCGCCGGGCGCCGCGTCACCGGTCTCGGTGGTGTACTCCGACACGTGCTCCCCGGCGCTCAGGTCGGTATCGGCGCCGGTCTCCGCTGCGGGAACCTGCGTGTCAGTGGACTCAGCCACGGTGTCTTCCTCGTGCTTTCGATCGGCTCTGGTTACTTCGCGCCGGCGCGGCTGGTACCGGCCTGCTGGGAGACCTGCGTGATCTCGAACGGGACCGGCTGCTGCGCCTGGTGCGGATGCTCAGGCCCGGCGTACACCTTGAGCTTGCGCAGCATCTGCCTGCCCAGCGTGTTCTTCGGGAGCATGCCCCGGACGGCCTTCTCTACCACCCGCTCGGGGTTCCTGGCCATCAGCGCGCCGTAGGTTATCGACCGCAGCCCGCCCGGATACCCCGAATGCCGGTAGGCGTGCTTGTCGGCCAGTTTGTTCCCGCTCAGGGCGACCTTCGCCGCGTTGATGACGATGACGAAGTCGCCGGTGTCCACGTGCGGCGCGAAGATCGGCTTGTGCTTGCCCCGCAGCAGCGTGGCGGCCTGGCTCGCGAGTCGGCCGAGAACAACGTCAGTGGCGTCGATGACACGCCACTGCCGCTGGATGTCACCGGCCTTCGGGCTGAAAGTGCGCACAGTCGTAAGCCTTCGCGTGTGAGTCCTGAATCCTGGCCCTCGCCCGGGGTGATCCCTCCAGGCGCGGGACTCCGCGGCACCGGCCGCCGCTGCCCGGCCCGGTAGCCAGGCCGTGCGGGCATGCCAATGCACATGGACGCCCATGCAGCGTACCGGCCGTGACCGACGACGGTCAAAGCAATGCCGGCCAGCGCGCCCGCCCGCGCGGCGGCTACTGCTAGTTTCCGGGCCGGCGGGCCGGGCGCCGGCCGCCGTTCAGCGCCCCTTCTCCTGGTCACGATGCTAGTGAAAACCAAAGAGCCGACAAAACGGCTGACAGGGCTAACTCAGGGGCACACAGCGATACGCTCGCCGCATGCGCAACCCGGGTGAGAAGTCCGCCGATCGCATCGCTGGCCGCTGGAAGGGGCCGGGCGGCCGCAGCGCGGCATCCGGGCCGCCTGCCGGGGCCGGCGGCAGGCCCGCCCCGGCCGCGTCATCGCTGTTCGTGCCCGGGTATCTGGGCGAACGGCCGTCCACCGGCGACACCGGCCGCCAGGCCGCCGTCCTGGCCACCGGCGGGTGGCGCGGCGCGGTGACCGGCGCCGCGGCCAAGGGCCCGGTACGCGGATTCCCGCCCGGTCCCGGGCAGCCGCCGCCGGTATATCCCCCCGGGCAGTTTTCCGCGTGGAACCGGGCCGCCCGGCCAGCCGCCGACGGCTTCGCCGGCCGCCGCCGGGGTGCCGACGGCCGGAGCGCGGCGGGCTCCGAGCCCTGGTCCGGTTCCGCGGGTCCATGGCCGCCAGATCCGGGCGGCAGCGGCCCCGGGCCGGACGGCTACGGGCCCGACAGCTACGGGCCCGACGGCTACGGGCCGGGCGGCTACGGGCCGGACGACGCCCGGCGTGACGGCACCGGATACGGGGAGCCCAGATCCGGCGGGCCGGACTACGCGGTACTCGCGGTCAGCGATCCAGCGGCGGATGTCACCGCCACCCAATCCTGGGCGGTCGTCGACGCGCCCCAGGCCCCCCGGCCCGGTGCCGCTGGCCCGGCCCGCGATGCCAGCCGCCTGCCGGTGCCGCCGCCCGGCCCGAGCACCGACCGGCTGAGCACCGACCGGCTGAGCACCGACCGGCTGAGCACCGACCGCGCGCCCGCCGACCGGCCGCTTGGCAGGCGCGCGCACGCGCGGGCCCGTCGCGCCCGGCGGCGCGGCCGGGTGCTGCTCGCCTGCGGGCTGGCGCTGGCCGTGATGGCCGCCGCGGCCGCGTACTTCTGGCTCAGCGGGCACCGGGATGCAGGTCAGGGGTCCGCCGCACCACGGCAGTCTGCGCTCATCCCCCGGCCGACGCAGACCGCGTCGCCGTCGCCGTCGCCGTCGCCATCGCTGGGCCGCTGGGGGCATATCGAGACCCGGGCCGCCGACCCGCTGACGCTCAGCCTCGCTGAGCTCTTCCCGGCCCGGTTCTCCGTCGGCGGCAGCGCCTACGTCAGGACCGTCGAGCGCCAGGGCACCAATTGCGCGAAGGCGGTGATCGGCTCCGCGCTGCAGTCGGCCGTCAAGCGCGGCAAGTGCAGCCAGGTCATGCGGGCCAGCTACCTGTCAGGCAACGCCAAGATGATGGGCACGATCGGGGTGCTGAACCTGATCAGCGTGGCGGCCGCGGAGAAGTCGGGCCAGGCCGCGGGGGGCGGCGACTTCATCGGCCAGCTGCCCGCGGCCAAGGGCCCCACCCGCCATCTAACCAAGGGAACCGGCCTGGAGGAGACCGAGATCAAGGGGCATTACCTGGTCATGGCCTGGTCCGAGTTCGCGAACCTGCGAGCGCCCAAGACCAGGGGACAACGGCTGCAACTCGAGGCGTTCTGCAACCGTCTCTTCCAGAACACCGCCAACCTGAGCCTAGCCAGCCGGATGATCGCGGGCAAGCCCCGGATACCCTGATCAGCCGGGCCTCACGCGCGGACCCGCCGGGTCACCAGCGCCCACGCCGGCAGCCCGGCGTCCGGCGGGTAGCGGACTTCCTCCAGGCAGAGCCCGTGCGGCGGGGCCACCCGCACGCCGGGATCGCGGACCCGCGCCGCGAGGACCTCGCCGAGCCAGCCCGGTGGCCTGCCGCCCTCCCCCACCGACAGCATCCCGCCGACCAGCGCCCGCACCATGTTGTGGCAGAACGCGTCCGCCGCGACGGTTACGACCGCCACGCCGGGCTCCGGCCGGGCCCACCGCAGCCGCAGCAGTTCGCGTACGGTGGTGGCGCCCTGCCGGCGCCGGCAGAACGCGGCGAAGTCGTGAGCGCCCAGGCAGCGGCGGGCTGCCTCGTTCATCAGCTCGATGTCAACCTCACGGGGGTGCCACAGCGTGTCGTGCCGCCGCAGCGGATCAGCCCGGACCGGGTCATCGCAGACCCGGTAGGTATAACGGCGCCAGAGCGCGGAGAACCGCGCGTCGAATCCGTCCGGCGCCGCACTCACCGCGTGGACCCGGACATCGGGCGGCAGCAGCCTGCCCAGCCGCCGGAGCGCGCCGTCGCGGGCCCGCTCCCAGGACCGCACCGTCACGTCGACATGCGCGACCTGACCGCGGGCGTGCACGCCGGCGTCGGTGCGGCCTGCCACGGTCAGGGCGGGCGGCTGCGGCAGGCCGAGAATCCTGCCCAGCGCCTCTTCAGTCAGCTGCTGTACGGTCCGCTGACCGGGCTGCCTGCTCCAGCCATGAAAGCCTGAGCCGTCGTAGGACAGGTCTAGGCGCAGCCGGATGACCGGAAGTCCTCCAGCGACCGGATCGGGCGCGAGAAGCCTGCTCAGGGCCGCTGCGCGGCCGCTGCGGCTCGCCCTCGCCTGCCCGGCATCGCCTGGCCGGGGCTCAGCACCATCAGGGCGGGCCTGCGCAGCGTCGGGCTGCTGCTGCGGCTGGCCCTGGCTCAGCCCGCTCGTCAGGCCTCCGGGTCGCTGTCGGCGGCCGCCGGGTCAGCAGGCTTCCCAGCCGGGCCGACGGCCGCCTCGCCGCGGGCCCCCTCGTCGTCGGCTGTCTCGTCGTCCGCGGCCAGGTCGTCCGCAGCCTGGTCGTCCGCGGCCAGGTCGTCCGCGGGCTCGTGGTCGGCTGCATCGTCGTCCCCGGCCAGGTCGTCCGCGGCCTCGTCGTCCACGATCTGGTCGTCTACAGCCAGGTCGTCCGCGGCCTCGTCGTCCACGATCTGGTCGTCTACAGCCAGGTCGTCCGCGGCCTGGTTGTCCGCCACCTCGGCCTCGGTCGCGACCGCCTCGGTCGCGGCTGCCTCGCCGCCCGCAGCACCGCGGCGGGCCCGGCGCGGGCCGCCGGCCGCCGGGCTGGCGGCGGGCTGAGCACGGCGCGCCCGGCGGCGGCGCGGCTTGGCGTCCGCTTCCTCGCGGATCAGCTCGATCACTGCGAGCG